>NZ_KI973205.1:2042373-2700719 GCF_000534515.1 Enterobacter sp. MGH 37 | reverse complement strand
CTTAGCAGAGATGCTTTGGTGCCTTCGGGAACTCTGAGACAGGTGCTGCATGGCTGTCGTCAGCTCGTGTTGTGAAATGTTGGGTTAAGTCCCGCAACGAGCGCAACCCTTATCCTTTGTTGCCAGCGGTTCGGCCGGGAACTCAAAGGAGACTGCCAGTGATAAACTGGAGGAAGGTGGGGATGACGTCAAGTCATCATGGCCCTTACGAGTAGGGCTACACACGTGCTACAATGGCGCATACAAAGAGAAGCGACCTCGCGAGAGCAAGCGGACCTCATAAAGTGCGTCGTAGTCCGGATTGGAGTCTGCAACTCGACTCCATGAAGTCGGAATCGCTAGTAATCGTAGATCAGAATGCTACGGTGAATACGTTCCCGGGCCTTGTACACACCGCCCGTCACACCATGGGAGTGGGTTGCAAAAGAAGTAGGTAGCTTAACCTTCGGGAGGGCGCTTACCACTTTGTGATTCATGACTGGGGTGAAGTCGTAACAAGGTAACCGTAGGGGAACCTGCGGTTGGATCACCTCCTTACCTTAAAGAACCTGCCTTTGTAGTGCTCACACAGATTGTCTGATGAAAAGTAAATAGCAAGGCGTCTTGCGATTGAGACTTCAGTGTCCCCTTCGTCTAGAGGCCCAGGACACCGCCCTTTCACGGCGGTAACAGGGGTTCGAATCCCCTAGGGGACGCCACTTGCTGGTTCGTGAGTGAAAGTCACCTGCCGTCATATCTCAAAACTGACTTGCGAGTCATGTTTGAGATATTTGCTCTTTAAAAATCTGGATCAAGCTGAAAATTGAAACGACACACATGTTATGTGTGTTCGAGTCTCTCAAATTTTCGCAAGCCGATGGTGAATCGAAAAGAAACATCTTCGGGTTGTGAGGTTAAGCGACTAAGCGTACACGGTGGATGCCCTGGCAGTCAGAGGCGATGAAGGACGTGCTAATCTGCGAAAAGCGCCGGCGAGGTGATATGAACCTTTGACCCGGCGATGTCCGAATGGGGAAACCCAGTGTGATTCGTCACACTATCGTTAACTGAATACATAGGTTAACGAGGCGAACCGGGGGAACTGAAACATCTAAGTACCCCGAGGAAAAGAAATCAACCGAGATTCCCCCAGTAGCGGCGAGCGAACGGGGAGCAGCCCGGAGTCTGAATCAGCTTGTGTGTTAGTGGAACGGTCTGGAAAGTCCGACGGTACAGGGTGATAGTCCCGTACACGAAAATGCACAGGTTGTGAACTCGAAGAGTAGGGCGGGACACGTGGTATCCTGTCTGAATATGGGGGGACCATCCTCCAAGGCTAAATACTCCTGACTGACCGATAGTGAACCAGTACCGTGAGGGAAAGGCGAAAAGAACCCCGGCGAGGGGAGTGAAAAAGAACCTGAAACCGTGTACGTACAAGCAGTGGGAGCCTACTTGTTAGGTGACTGCGTACCTTTTGTATAATGGGTCAGCGACTTATATTCTGTAGCAAGGTTAACCGTATAGGGGAGCCGAAGGGAAACCGAGTCTTAACTGGGCGTTAAGTTGCAGGGTATAGACCCGAAACCCGGTGATCTAGCCATGGGCAGGTTGAAGGTTGGGTAACACTAACTGGAGGACCGAACCGACTAATGTTGAAAAATTAGCGGATGACCTGTGGCTGGGGGTGAAAGGCCAATCAAACCGGGAGATAGCTGGTTCTCCCCGAAAGCTATTTAGGTAGCGCCTCGTGAATTCATCTTCGGGGGTAGAGCACTGTTTCGGCTAGGGGGCCATCCCGGCTTACCAACCCGATGCAAACTACGAATACCGAAGAATGTTATCACGGGAGACACACGGCGGGTGCTAACGTCCGTCGTGAAGAGGGAAACAACCCAGACCGCCAGCTAAGGTCCCAAAGTCATGGTTAAGTGGGAAACGATGTGGGAAGGCACAGACAGCCAGGATGTTGGCTTAGAAGCAGCCATCATTTAAAGAAAGCGTAATAGCTCACTGGTCGAGTCGGCCTGCGCGGAAGATGTAACGGGGCTAAACCATGCACCGAAGCTGCGGCAGCGACGCTTATGCGTTGTTGGGTAGGGGAGCGTTCTGTAAGCCGTTGAAGGTGGCCTGTGAGGGTTGCTGGAGGTATCAGAAGTGCGAATGCTGACATAAGTAACGATAAAGCGGGTGAAAAGCCCGCTCGCCGGAAGACCAAGGGTTCCTGTCCAACGTTAATCGGGGCAGGGTGAGTCGACCCCTAAGGCGAGGCCGAAAGGCGTAGTCGATGGGAAACAGGTTAATATTCCTGTACTTGGTGTTACTGCGAAGGGGGGACGGAGAAGGCTATGTTAGCCGGGCGACGGTTGTCCCGGTTTAAGCATGTAGGCGGAGGTTCCAGGTAAATCCGGTACCTTTTAACGCTGAGGTGTGATGACGAGGCACTACGGTGCTGAAGTAACAAATGCCCTGCTTCCAGGAAAAGCCTCTAAGCATCAGGTAACATCAAATCGTACCCCAAACCGACACAGGTGGTCAGGTAGAGAATACCAAGGCGCTTGAGAGAACTCGGGTGAAGGAACTAGGCAAAATGGTGCCGTAACTTCGGGAGAAGGCACGCTGATATGTAGGTGAAGCCCCTGCGGGTGGAGCTGAAATCAGTCGAAGATACCAGCTGGCTGCAACTGTTTATTAAAAACACAGCACTGTGCAAACACGAAAGTGGACGTATACGGTGTGACGCCTGCCCGGTGCCGGAAGGTTAATTGATGGGGTTAGCGGCAACGCGAAGCTCTTGATCGAAGCCCCGGTAAACGGCGGCCGTAACTATAACGGTCCTAAGGTAGCGAAATTCCTTGTCGGGTAAGTTCCGACCTGCACGAATGGCGTAATGATGGCCAGGCTGTCTCCACCCGAGACTCAGTGAAATTGAACTCGCTGTGAAGATGCAGTGTACCCGCGGCAAGACGGAAAGACCCCGTGAACCTTTACTATAGCTTGACACTGAACACTGGTCCTTGATGTGTAGGATAGGTGGGAGGCTTTGAAGCGTGGACGCCAGTCTGCGTGGAGCCAACCTTGAAATACCACCCTTTAATGGCTGGTGTTCTAACGTAGACCCGTGATCCGGGTTGCGGACAGTGTCTGGTGGGTAGTTTGACTGGGGCGGTCTCCTCCCAAAGAGTAACGGAGGAGCACGAAGGTTAGCTAATCCTGGTCGGACATCAGGAGGTTAGTGCAATGGCATAAGCTAGCTTGACTGCGAGAGTGACGGCTCGAGCAGGTGCGAAAGCAGGTCATAGTGATCCGGTGGTTCTGAATGGAAGGGCCATCGCTCAACGGATAAAAGGTACTCCGGGGATAACAGGCTGATACCGCCCAAGAGTTCATATCGACGGCGGTGTTTGGCACCTCGATGTCGGCTCATCACATCCTGGGGCTGAAGTAGGTCCCAAGGGTATGGCTGTTCGCCATTTAAAGTGGTACGCGAGCTGGGTTTAGAACGTCGTGAGACAGTTCGGTCCCTATCTGCCGTGGGCGCTGGAGAATTGAGGGGGGCTGCTCCTAGTACGAGAGGACCGGAGTGGACGCATCACTGGTGTTCGGGTTGTCATGCCAATGGCACTGCCCGGTAGCTAAATGCGGAAGAGATAAGTGCTGAAAGCATCTAAGCACGAAACTTGCCCCGAGATGAGTTCTCCCTGAGACTTTAAGTCTCCTGAAGGAACGTTGAAGACGACGACGTTGATAGGTCGGGTGTGTAAGCGCAGCGATGCGTTGAGCTAACCGATACTAATGAACCGTGAGGCTTAACCTTACAACGCCGAAGCTGTTTTGGCGGTGAGAGACGATTTTCAGCTGATACAGATAACAGAATTTGCCTGGCGGCTTTAGCGCGGTGGTCCCACCTGACCCCATGCCGAACTCAGAAGTGAAACGCCGTAGCGCCGATGGTAGTGTGGGGTCTCCCCATGTGAGAGTAGGGAACTGCCAGGCATCAAACAAGAAGAACCCCGTACCGTAAGGTGCGGGGTTTTTTGCTTTTGGTTTTTCTCCCCTGGCCTTTCTCTTAATCTCTTACCCTGCTAATGGAATGTGTGATCCCTGTCTCAATGTTATTTATAACAAAATTATAACATTTCATTTACGAGGTAATTGAGTCTCCTGGCTCAATACACCGCTGTTTATGGCAGGAGCATAATCACAATGACAGAAAGTATTACATCAAACGGGACGCTGGCTAACAGTGATACCCGAAGAAGGGTATGGGCAATCGTCAGCGCCTCTTCCGGGAATCTGGTTGAATGGTTTGACTTCTACGTCTATTCATTCTGTTCACTCTACTTCGCACATATCTTCTTCCCGTCCGGCAACACCACAACACAGCTACTACAAACGGCAGGGGTATTTGCCGCCGGATTCTTAATGCGACCCATTGGGGGCTGGCTGTTTGGGCGTATTGCGGATCGTCGCGGGCGCAAGGCCTCCATGCTGATCTCGGTTTGTATGATGTGCTTTGGATCTCTGGTGATCGCCTGCTTACCAGGGTATGAATCGATCGGGACATGGGCGCCTGCGCTGCTTTTGCTGGCTCGCTTATTCCAGGGACTATCGGTGGGCGGTGAATACGGTACCAGTGCGACCTATATGAGTGAAGTTGCCCTGGAAGGCCGCAAAGGTTTTTACGCCTCATTCCAGTACGTTACGCTCATTGGTGGTCAATTGCTGGCGATTCTTGTGGTGGTGATCCTGCAGCAGATCCTGACAGACGAACAACTTCACACATGGGGATGGCGAATTCCTTTCGCACTGGGCGCAGCACTGGCGATTGTCGCACTTTGGTTACGCCGTCAGTTAGATGAAACCTCGCAGAAAGAGGTCAGGACGCTAAAGGAGGCGGGAACATTCAAAGGATTATGGCGAAACCGCAAAGCTTTCCTGATGGTGCTGGGCTTCACTGCGGGCGGCTCTCTCAGTTTTTACACTTTCACTACCTATATGCAAAAGTATCTGGTGAACACCACCGGAATGCACGCAAACGTCGCCAGCGTTGTTATGACAGTGGCACTTTTTGTCTTTATGCTCATACAACCGATTATCGGTGCGCTTTCCGATAAGATTGGTCGCCGTACCTCAATGCTGATCTTTGGTGGGCTGTCGGCGCTGTGTACTGTCCCTATTTTGACAGCCCTTCAGCATGTCTCCTCGCCATATGCCGCATTTGCACTGGTGATGCTGGCAATGGTGATTGTCAGTTTCTACACCTCGATCAGCGGAATACTGAAAGCCGAAATGTTCCCGGCACAGGTACGAGCGCTAGGGGTAGGGCTCTCTTATGCGGTAGCCAATGCGCTGTTTGGCGGATCGGCGGAGTACGTTGCGTTGTCGCTTAAATCATGGGGAAGTGAAACGACATTCTTCTGGTACGTGACGGTAATGGGGGCGCTGGCCTTTATTGTCTCCCTGATGCTGCATCGCAAAGGGAAGGGCATTCGTCTTTAATAATGCGCCATCTGCCAGACGGCATAACCGGTGGTTGCACCGGCGACGTCCCAGGCGAAATCTTTCCAGCTCCAGCCGCTCCCCGCGGGGCGGCTATCCCACAGTTCTTTTGATGCTCCAAGGCTTACTGAGAACATCAATCCTATCGCTGCGCTCCGGTCCCGGCTGTATCCCTGATGCTGTGCATATTCGTTACCGGCTGCAGACAGCATTGCGGAGGCGAGGAAGTGCTGAGCCTTATCCTGTCCGGACCAGCTATCGTTGGCCATATGGCTGCAGCCACTCAGAAAGAGGACGCTCAGTAGCAGAGAAGTACGCATCAACGGGCTCCATAAAAAAGCCCTGCGGGTGACAGGGCTCTGACATTACAGAATACGGCTGATAAGTCGGTCGATACGGATACGACGTAAACGGCGGATCAACTTACGGACTTTCACCGGATAATCGGCAATGCTCTGTAGTTCGCGGTAATGGTTAACCACCGTAGTATGCGTGCGAATCAACTCCAGCTCACGTTCACGCTGGGCGGCTAACTCATGCTGCGGGTCATGGATGAGAATGGCGTTTTCCAGATCCAGTCTCCAGGCGCGTGGGTTAAGGTTGTTACCGGTCAGCAGCATCCACTCATCGTCGACCCACATTCCTTTCAGGTGGTAACTGTTGTCTTCATCTTTCCACAGACGCACAACCAGCTGGTCAGTGTTGACGTAGTACTGTAAACGGCTCAGGAAACGACGCAGGTTAATCTCATAAAGATAAGGCAGCGCACCGATGATTTTGAACGGCTGGTCTTCAGGGATGAAAAAGTCGTTTGCTGTTTTATCGCCGACGATAATTTCCACTTTTTTACCGTCGCGCAGTAGCTGAATGATATTTCGCACCAGCACGGCAGGAAGGTTGAAGTATGGCGTACAGATGGTGAGTTTCTGCTCTGCGCATGGCATCAAATGGAAGATCGTTTTGTTCAGCAGGCTTGATTTGCCGAGCCCTACCAGCGGGGTAACAGATAACTCTTCGTTGTTCGCATCGCCCTGGAAATGGTAGACCGCATCGCGCAACTCCTGGCGGAAAGCGCGAACATCATTTTTGATCTCCGGGCTTTTAGGACGCTCAGGATCGTCAAGGCGATTAACACCACGACCGTGTACCAGGTTTTTATCAACCCAGTTGAACATGATATCGGCCATCTGTGGATTACGAATCAGGTGGTAGCGGTCGTAGCGATATTTATCGAGCTGATGAAGGTAGACATCATTCAGGCTTGCGCCGCTGTACAGGACGCTGTCATCAATGATGAACCCTTTAAAATGAAGGACACCGAGTGCTTCACGGGTATTAACGGGTACGCCATAAACAGGGACATCGACGCCAGGATTTTCCTGCGCCGTGCGGCAATACCAGTCTGCATTAGTATTGGAAGCGGCTGCGCCGATACGGCCACGCTGAGCGCGATGCCAGTCAACCAGTACGCGAACATCCAGTTCCGGACGCTGACGTTTAGCTTCATAGAGTGCGTTGAGGATCGCACGACCGCCTTCATCTTGTTCAAGATACAGGGCCACAATGCAAATGCGTCGCGTGGCGCTGGCAATCTTTTCCAGAAGCGTTTCCCGAAAATGAGCGGGAGCATAAAAGAACTCTACATCATCAACTGACTGAGAAATCTTCGGTAGTTGAGCAAGGTGTTGTTGATGTTTATTACGCTTAAATTTTGACAACATCACAGTGCGTTTCTTCTCTGTTCATTGAAGGGTTGTCTGTACCATGCAAACAACATAAGCGGACAATGATACCACCAGTCCCGTCCAAAGTGGGTAACATTTCCAGTAGGTTACTCGTGTTTGTCTGCTGATGTCAGGACGAGGGACAAGGCAACAATACCTTCCTCCAGCTGAATATCAACGTCAAATCCGAGTTTTCGCGCCAGGGTCACCATACCGCGATTGTTTGGCATAGTAATGCCATTCAGGCGCAACAATCCGTGATCTCGCGTATAACTGATGAGTTTTTCCAGCAGTCGTCTACCCAGCCCCAGGCCTTTAAGATCGGAGCGCACCAGCACGGCAAACTCCGCATCGACATTATCCGGGTCAGAAATGGCTCGCGTGACGCCGAGGATCTCATCATCATGACCTGCACGACGCACGGCAACAAACGCCATTTCTCGATCGTAGTCGATCTGGGTCATATTGGCTAAATCATCGTGGGTAAATTCGTTGATTTCGCTAAAATAGCGGTAGTAGAGATCTTCTTTCGTAACCTGAGAGATAAAGGCCCGCAGCTGGGGTTCATCTTCCGGCAGAATTGGGCGGAACAGGACGCGTTCCCCGTTTTTCATCTCTACCCACTCCTCCAGATGCAGAGGATATGGACGGATTGCCAGGCGGCTCTCTCTGTCCCCTTCGAAGGGCGCGATATCCAGCGTCACGTCCAGCGCCGTAAACTCATTGCCGGAAGCGAGTAGCGGATGGATATCCAGCCGCTGGATCTCGGCACAATCCACGATCAGATTAGACACCTGCACCAGGAATTGACTTAACCCGGCAATATCGAGCGGACGCAAGGCACTGCGGCCACGGATCTTTTTGCTTTTAATCGCCTGAATGATCAGATAGCGCGCGAGGTTCATGTTCAGCGGCGGTAAAGCAACGACAGCCTGTTCCTCCGGGCGCCACTCCACGCCACCTTCTCCCAGCATAATAAGCGGGCCGAAGACGGGATCGTGCTCTACCACGACTCGTAGTTCCTGAGCGCCTGCGCGGTTAGCCATGCTTTGTACCAGCAGTCCGTGGATCCGGGCCTGCGGCCAGGCCATCTTAACGCGGTCAAAAATGGCATCAGCTGCCTGCTGTACCTCCGTTGCCGTACGCAGATATAACATGACACCCTGAACATCTGATTTATGCGGTATATCGGGAGAGCGCAGCTTAAGAGCGACCGGATAGCCAATCTGCTCCGCAATATGTACTGCCTCGGCGCTGTCGCTGGCGATCCAGGTTGGCAGGGTTTGCATCCCGTAGCTGCCCAGAATGGGCTGCACTTCATGCGTATCAAGCGATGTCGCGCCCTCTTCAATAGCCTGCTGCAAGAGTCGATGAACGTCGACGGTATTCGCCGTCAGGTTACCAGGTAGCGCCGGGGTTTCGCGTAGCTGCTTCTGATTGCGGCGATATTCCACCATATGCATAAATGCGGTGATAGTCCCTTCCGGCGTACGGTAGGTTGGCAGACCGGCTTCGCTGAACAGACGTCGTGCCTCCTGAGATGAAAACTCACCGCACCAGTTTGTCAGCAGAGTGACATATTTGCCGCGCGGATGGTTGCGTACAGCTTCAATTAACGCGCGCGCACTTTCACTGCCCGGCGCGACTGCGCTGGGGGAGTGGATAATCATCAATGCATCGAAGTCCTGACTATCCAGCAAAATTGAGATAGCCCGAATATAGCGATCGCTGCTGGCGTCATCGCGCAAATCAAGCGGATTGCCGGGCATCACGCTTGTCGGAAGCGCCTCTCTGAGGCGTTGAAGCGTCTCTTCACCCAGCGTTGCCAGCTTTCCGTTGCGCAGCCACAGTTCATCCAGCGCAAGCGCAGCAGGGGCCGCACCATTGCTGACAATCATTAACTTCTCGCCACGCAGTGGGCGCATGTGGCTGAGTGTCTCAACGGCGGAAAAAAGCTCGTGCGTATCCTGCACCCGCAGTAACCCCGCGCGCTGGATGGCGGCATCCCAGGCGGGATCCATGCCGGAATGAGACTGCAGGAGACGCTGGGCAGCAGGACTGCGACCGCTTTTGATAACCAGGATCGGCTTATTGCGCGAAGCACTTCGTGAAGCCGATACAAAACGACGGGCGTCGCTCAGATGCTCAAGATAAAGGAGTATCGCGCTGGTTTTGCTGTCACGAGCCAGGAAATCCAGAAGCTCATCAACGTCGATATCCAGGCTGTCGCCCAGGGCAATGAAGTAGGAGAAACCCATTTCGCGCTGTTGCGCCCAGTCGAGGATTGTGTTCGATACTGCAGCCGACTGCGAGATAAACGCCAGTTTGCCTTTGCGGATCGGTACCGGGGAGAAACTGGCATTCAACCCCTGCCAGGGGGCGAGCAGGCCCAGGCTATTCGGGCCAAGGATACGCATCTGGTAGCGGCTGGCGTAGGCGAGCAGTTCGGGTTGCTGTTCAGGTGGAGACGAGAGAATAATGCAGGTTTTACACCCTTTCTTGCCAAGTGCTTCCAGCAGTTCCAGATTGCGTTTCGCATTCGTACACAGCACGGCGAGGTCCGGCACAAAAGGCAGGCTCTGCACATCTGGCCATGCCAGCACCCCCTGAACGGCCTTATAAGCCGGCGTGACGGGCATGACGGGGCCATTAAATCCTCCCGCGAGCAGGTTGCGCATCATCAGATAGCCTGCCCGATCCGGTTTCATGGATGCGCCGATAACGGCAATGGATTTAGGACGCAATAGCGCTTCTAACCCTCGCTGGCTCATGCAAGTCTCCCGTGATTGCAAGCGACCTGATGATTTTAAACGCTTTCTGACGCTGTTGCTGTGATGCTGCCCTTATGAATGGTTTTTCCCGCCAGATAGCGTTCCCGGAAACAAGAGAAATGGTTGCCCAGGGCGCCGGCTGCTGCGGTATCCCCGGCTAAATCCAGCAGCGCGATGGCCACCTCGGCGGTGCAATATTGTCCGTCAGCATGCGCTTCACGCAGGCGATAAGCCGAGACGCGGGAAAGATCGACAGAAATGACCGGCAGCGCGTCAAGGTAAGGGCTTTTGCGAAACATTTTCCGCGCTTCGGTCCATGTGCCGTCCAGCATAATAAACAGCGGTGGCTTACCGGATGGTGGCGCCGAAAGCACCTGACGATTGTCGCCTGCGTAAGAGGCCGGGAAAACGACCATCGGCTGATAGTCCGGGTTTGTCACCAGATCGAGCAGGGCCTGTGGCGGCTCGGTGCGGGACCATTGAAACGCGGCAGTATCCGGCAGAATATCGGCAATCAGCCGCCCTGTATTACTGGGTTTCATCGGCTCGGTATCAAACATGACCAGACAAAAACGGCTTTTAGCCGTACTGGGTGCCAGCGTTTCGCACAGGCAAACTTTAAGCGGAAGCAGGCAGCGCTGGCAGCGACGAATGCGATTGCCACGGGCAAGAAAAGGACGAGTGGCGCGCGCAAGGCGTTCGGCGCGTAACAGGAGGACAGCGTTATCGGTCATGGGCGAAGTGAAGGAAAAACGCCATTTTCGCAGAGGCGGGAGCGGGGCACAAGATGTGCCCCGTGAAAGTTACAGTGATTCGTTTAACCAGCTGTCAAACGGCGCTTTCGGTACTGCGCCATTGAGCATGTCGACGACTTCACCGTTTTTAAAGATCATAATGGTAGGGATGCTGCGAATGCGGAAACGTGCGCTAAGCTCGCGTTCCGCCTCGGTATTCACCTTAACAAAACGCATCTTACCGCTGCGCTCTTCGGCCACGTCTTCAAAGATTGGCGCGAAGCTTCGGCATGGACCGCACCACGGTGCCCAGAAATCGACCACCACCGGGAGATCGTCCTTGAGGAGTTTGTCCAGCGTAGCACCCGTCGCGTTAATGACATCGCCATCAAACAGTTCGTGGCCACAACGTCCGCATTTCGCACCATCGTCAATCCGATCGTCCGGAATGCGATTAAGAGCCTGACAGTTGGCACATACGGTATTCATAACTAACCTCTGATAGAGCCGTGGGACAGCGGCAGAACGCCGATAATGTTTCTAATATGTTACATATTATCAATGAGCCTGTTTGAAACAACAATGCGTTTTATTCAATGAGAACAATAGTCACAGGCTTTTGTACGAAATTATGGCTATGCGCTGGCACATCGGGTAATCTGCGCGCTTCGCGCAGCGCTGGTGGAGAAAAGCATGAACGACGAAATGAAAAATAAAAGCGGCAAGGTCAAAGTGATGTATGTCCGCAGTGATGATGACTCTGATAAACGCACCCAAAATCCGCGTACCGGAAAAGGTGGCGGGCGTCCGGCGTCTTCTCGTGCAGACGGTGGCCGTCGCCCCGCCCGCGATGACAGAAACACCCGCGGTGATGACCGCAAACGTGACGATCGCAAACGCGATGACCGTCCGCGTTCCGACCACCCACGTAGTGACCGTCCACGCGACGATCGTCCGCGTGATGACTTCTCGCGTGACAACGCCTCCCCGTGGCGCACCGTTTCTCGCGCCCCGGGCGATGAGACGCCAGAGAAAGCCGATCACGGCGGTATCAGCGGTAAAAGCTTTATCGACCCGGAAGTGCTGCGCCGTCAGCGCGCGGAAGAGACCCGCGTGTATGGCGAGAACGCCTGCCAGGCGCTGTTCCAGAGCCGCCCTGAGTGTATCGTCCGCGCCTGGTTTATCCAGAGCGTGACCCCGCGCTTTAAAGAAGCACTGCGCTGGATGGCCGCGAACCGTAAAGCCTACCACGTGGTGGATGATGCCGAGCTGACCAAAGCGTCCGGTACCGAGCACCACGGCGGCGTCTGCTTCCTGATTAAAAAACGTAACGGCACCACCGTGCAGCAGTGGGTCAGCCAGGCGGATGCCGATGACTGCGTGCTGGCGCTGGAAGATGTAGGCAACCCGCACAACCTGGGCGCGATGATGCGCAGCTGCGCGCACTTTGGCGTGAAGGGTGTGCTGTTACAGGATGCCGCACTGCTGGAATCCGGTGCCGCTATCCGCACTGCAGAAGGCGGAGCGGAGCATGTGCAGCCGATCACCGGCGACAGCGTGCTGGACGCCCTTGAGCAGTTCCGTAAAGCGGGTTATTCCATCGTTACCACGTCGAGCCATGCTGGTACGCCGCTGTTTAAAGCGACGCTGCCGCGTAAAATGGTGCTGGTATTAGGTCAGGAACGTGACGGTCTGTCTGACGCGGCGCTTTCCAATGCTGATCTGAGCGTCTCTATCGACGGGACAGGTAATGTAGAAAGTCTGAACGTGTCCGTTGCGACCGGCGTACTGCTGGCGGAATGGTGGCGTCAGAATAAGGCATAAGCCTCTCAATGTGCCGGGTCTGACCCGGCACATTCAAATCCTACTCGCTCTCTGCCGGTAACACTGGCATCCAGTCAATTGGCGTTTCGCCACGTTTTTCCAGCCATTCATTCGCCAGAACAAAGTGATTACTGCCGAAGAAACCGCGATGTGCCGACAGCGGAGACGGGTGCGGCGCTTTTAAAACGTGATGGCGCTGACGGTTGATAATCGCCCCTTTCTTCTGCGCGTGAGAACCCCACAGTAAAAACACCACGCCTTCACGATGTTCGTTGATCAGGCTAATAACCTTATCGGTAAAGGTTTCCCAGCCCAGGCTGGCGTGAGAATGTGCCTGACCCGCCCGTACAGTGAGTACCGTATTCAACAGCAGTACCCCCTGATGCGCCCAGCTTTCCAGGTAACCGTGGGTGGGGCGGGTAAAGCCAGGAACGGTTCCCTCAAGCTCTTTATACATATTGAGCAGAGAAGGGGGGATAGCCACGCCCGGACGGACGGAGAACGCCAGCCCGTGTGCCTGACCCGGGCCGTGATACGGATCCTGGCCAAGAATGACCACCTTCACATCGCTCAGCTCAGTGTAACGAAAGGCGTTGAACACATCTTTCTGCGGCGGATAAATCGTCTGCCCGGACTGACGTTCAGCTGCAACGGTGCTGAGTGTATTGATAAAATAGGGTTGTTGTTTTTCTTCTGCCAGCACATCGTGCCATGTCAACGGTGTGGTCATCTCGCTCTCCTGCGAATCTCATTCTGTGTCTAGCTTACCTGTTAAACGCCAGTGAGCAAAATGACGCGCTGAAACGTGCGCTAAGTAACTAAATTTATTTTGAAAAGATACACAACCAGTTGAATTGGTAAGGTACTTAAATTGATCTAAAACAATAAATTCAAACCACACTCTTTATGTGGTTGGTGTTTTTGTTGATTTAAATCAATAAATCGCCGGGGTGCGAGTGATATATATACACACAAGAAACAATGGTTTTACCAATTGGCCGTGTGAGGCCGACACCAGTTAATGTAGCCTAAGGGAGGCAACACATGATTACAGGTATCCAGATTACTAAAGCTGCAAATGACGATCTGCTCAATTCTTTCTGGCTGCTGGACAGCGAGAAAAACGAAGCACGCTGCGTGGTTGCAAAAGCCGGTTTTACTGAAGATGAGATCGTGCCAGTGAGCAAACTGGGCGAAATCGAATATCGTGAAATCCCAATGGAAGTGAAGCCGGAAGTGCGCGTGGAAGGCGGTCAGCACCTGAACGTTAACGTTCTGCGTCGCGAAACGCTGATGGATGCCGTTGAGCACCCTGAAAAGTACCCACAGCTGACTATTCGCGTGTCTGGCTATGCGGTTCGTTTTAACTCACTGACCCCAGAGCAGCAGCGCGACGTTATCGCGCGTACCTTTACTGAAAGCCTGTAAGGTTCCAGTTTCGGGGGTGAATAAAAAAGCCGGGGAAATCCCCGGCTTTTTCTTACTCTTCAGTTTTCGTATCCTGCGCGGCTGCGCTTGGCTTACGACGCTTACCAATGTTTTTGGTATCGCGGTGGCGTTGCTTAACGCGCGGCTTCTCTTTTTCTTTCTCTTTTCTCTCAGCGCGTTTTGCGAGTGCTTTCTTGGACGGTTTGCCCGTCATTTTTTCACTCGGCGCGCGGGTAGTTGGGCGCAGGCCGTCAATGACGCGAGATTTCAGCGGCTCATCAACATAGCGACCAATCTTTTGCAGCAGCAGGTGATCGTGCGCTTCAACCAGTGAAATCGCAGTACCTTTACGTCCGGCGCGACCGGTACGGCCAATGCGGTGCAGATAGGTATCACCACTGCGCGGCATATCGAAGTTGATCACGTGGCTCACGTCCGGAATGTCGATCCCGCGTGCGGCAACGTCTGTCGCCACCAGCACGTTCACGCGGCCATCGGTCAGGCGTTTGATGCCTTCGGTACGCTTAACCTGCGCCATCTCACCTTCGAGGTAGCAGTTATTAATGCCCGCATTACGCAGCATTTCTGCCAGCTCGTGCACGCGCTCGCGTTTACGCACAAAGACGATGGTACGCAGAGCATCTTCCTGCTTCAGCAGGTGCTTCAGTAATTCGACCTTGTGCTCAAGGTTGTCCGCACGGTAATACCACTGGTGGATCTTCTTGCGCTCACGCGTAGAGGGCGTCGCAGAGACTTCAACCGGATCTTCCAGCAGACGCTCGGCGAAATCTTTAATCGCGTCCCCTTCAAGGGTGGCAGAGAACAGCATCGTCTGGTTACGCCAGCGCGTCTCGCCCGCAATATGTTCGATATCCTGTGCGAAGCCCATGTCCAGCATGCGGTCGGCTTCATCCAGAATCAGCGTTTCTACCGCGCGGCAGTCGAAGTTCTCTTCTTTAATGTACTGCAGCAAACGGCCCGTCGTCGCAACAACGATATCCTGGTTTTCGCTGAACACTTCGGCGTGGTTCATATACGCCACGCCGCCGGTAATAGTGGCGATATCCAGATGGGTGTTAGCCGCCAGCTCACGCGCGTGATCGGCAACCTGCATGGCCAGCTCGCGCGTAGGCGTCAGGATCAAAATACGCGGTGGGCCTGATTTTTTTCGTGGAAAGTCGAGCAGGTGCTGCAACACAGGCAGCAAATAGGCTGCTGTCTTCCCCGTGCCGGTTGGCGCAGAACCGAGCACATCGCGGCCCTCAAGCGCAGGCGGAATGGCCGCTGCCTGAATGGCGGTCGGGCGTGTAAAGCCTTTGCTCTCAAGTGCATTGAGCAGGCTTTCATCGAGTTCAAGTTCGGAAAAAGTCGTTACAGTCATGTTCTACCTCTGTGTGGGGCGCTGATTATAGACGTTACGGCTGTAATCTTCATCTGTTTGTATGGATATCGCTTTGCTGTGCCTTCGCTTTCCCCTATGCTACTCCAGTTTCACTTAGAAGGTTGCCCTGACATGTCTCAACTCAAAGCGCAGTTGCGCCGCGATGGTTTTACGTTTAAACAATTTTTTGTCGCCCACGATCGCTGTGCCATGAAAGTCGGCACCGACGGTATTTTACTGGGAGCATGGGCCCCTGTCGCAGGTGTTAAACGTATTCTTGATATCGGTACCGGCAGCGGGCTGGTGGCGTTGATGCTGGCCCAGCGTACGGAAGAGCATGTCACGATTGATGCCGTTGAGCTCGATGCGCAGGCTGCAGAGCAGGCGAGTGAAAATGCGGCCGAATCCCCCTGGGCAGACCGGATTCGCGTTCAATGTGCGGATGTGCTGGTCTGGGCGCCTGAACAAACTGCGCGTTACGATCTTATCGTCAGCAACCCTCCTTACTACGCGCCCGGTGTCGAGTGTGGTACCCCTGAACGTGAACAGGCGCGTTATACCAGTTCACTCGATCATATAGCACTGCTTACCAGCGCGGCTGAACTCATCTCTGAAGAGGGCTTTTTTTGCGTAGTGTTGCCAGAAAGCACGGGTAATACATTTATTAGTCTGGCGCAGGAGATTGGCTGGACATTACGTTTGCGAACTGACATTTCTGATACGGAAGGACGACTGCCGCACCGTGTGCTGCTGGCGCTCTCGCCAAAAGAAGGTGAATGCTTTAATGACCGTATGGTGATTCGAGGGCCAGACCAGCGTTATTCCGAAGATTACACTGCTCTGACCCAGGCATTTTATCTGTTTATGTGAACCTGCGGAGCCAGTATCGACGGGCCGGATTCAGCAAGCTGATCCGGGTAGTCCAGGGTGTAGTGCAAGCCGCGGCTCTCTTTACGCATCATGGCGCAGCGAACAATCAGCTCGGCAACCTGCACCAGATTGCGCAGCTCCAGCAGATTATTTGATACGCGGAAATTGGCATAATATTCATCAATTTCCTGCTGCAGCATAGTAATGCGGCGCAACGCACGTTCCAGACGTTTTGTGGTGCGCACAATCCCCACGTAGTCCCACATAAACAGCCGTAGCTCATGCCAGTTGTGCTGGATCACGACCAGCTCGTCCGGGTTATCCACGCGGCTTTCATCCCAGGCAGGTAAGTGCTCGGTCTCGCGGGCGTAAGGCATGCGTTTCGTGATGTCTTCCGCCGCTGACCAGCCGTACACCAGACACTCAAGCAGCGAGTTCGACGCCATACGGTTCGCGCCGTGAAGGCCGGTATAACTCACCTCGCCGATAGCATACAGACCTTCTACGTCGGTGCGCCCGTGATCGTCAACCATCACGCCCCCGCAGGTATAGTGGGCCGCAGGCACAATGGGCACCGGATCGCGGGTCAAATCAATCCCCAGGTTCAGCAGCTTTTCGTAAATCATCGGGAAATGCTGGCGAATAAATGCGGCTGGCTTATGGCTGATATCGAGATACATGCAGTCCACGCCCAGACGTTTCATTTCATGGTCGATGGCGCGGGCAACGATATCGCGAGGGGCCAGCTCGCCACGCGCGTCAAAGTCCGGCATAAAGCGGGTACCGTCAGGGCGTTTCAGATAAGCGCCTTCACCGCGCAGGGCTTCCGTCAGCAGGAAGTTGCGCGCCTGAGGGTGGAACAGGGCTGTTGGGTGAAACTGATTAAATTCGAGATTCGCCACGCGGCAGCCTGCGCGCCAGGCCATGGCGATACCGTCTCCGGAAGCGATGTCCGGGTTAGTGGTGTACTGATACACCTTAGAGGCACCGCCCGTCGCCAGTACAACGGCCTTCGCCTGACAGGTTTCAACCTTCTCTTTATTACGGTTCCAGACCCATGCACCCACCACGCGACGCGGACCAGGCAGGCCAATCTTGTCGGAAATAATCAGGTCAACGGCATTACTGCGCTCAAGAACCCGAATATTAGGATGGTTAAGCGCTTTACCCACCAGCGTGGTCTCCACCTCTTTACCGGTGGCATCCGCTGCGTGCAGGATGCGGCGGTGGCTATGGCCGCCTTCGCGCGTGAGGTGGTAGCTCTCTTCACCGTTAGGCTGAATCTGGGTATCAAATAATACGCCCTGATCGATGAGCCACTGAACGCAATGGCGGGCATTGCTGGCAACGAACTCTGCGGCGTGCGCATCCACGATCCCGGCGCCGGCAATCAACGTATCTTCTACGTGCGACGCTATGCTGTCGGTCTCGTCAAACACGGCGGCAATGCCGCCCTGGGCATAAAATGTGGAACCTTCACTTATCGGTCCTTTACTCAGAACGATAACGTTTTGATGCTCGGCCAGGCGCAGCGCCAGAGAGAGACCGGCAGCGCCGCTACCGATGATCAGGACATCACAATGGAGTTCAGATGTTGTGTTCATGATTGTTGTTTAATTTACTAAACATTGTTGGGTCAGAATAGCACCTGAATGCGATTTATCGCACGTTTTTTTTAGAGGTTGTTGCAATGGCTAAACGCGTAAGACGGAGTAAATGGCGGGTAAAGGAATGAAATTATTTTGCGAAGCAGATCGTTAGCGTCAGATTTTGTGGTGAAATAAAGATTGGGTTGCGTTACTCTTCTCGCGGGAAAAAGATGTTTCTTGTCAGAAAGTGGTGCGTATCGTGAACAGACTTATAATGAGAGAAAATGAACAGTCTGCGGCGCGATGAACAAAAACAAAGGCGTTACGGAACTTATTGACGATCGGACACTCTAACTCGGTGCTTGCTCAAAGTGCGGTGTTTTTAGAGTGGCGTTTCGATAACGCGTGGAATTTAGGTTTGGGGAGACATTACCTCGGATGAGCGAGCAGTTAACGGACCAGGTCCTGGTTGAACGGGTCCAGAAGGGAGATCAGAAAGCCTTTAACTTACTGGTGGTGCGCTACCAGCATAAGGTGGCGAGTCTGGTTTCCCGCTATGTACCGTCAGGTGATGTGCCTGATGTGGTGCAAGAGTCTTTTATTAAGGCCTATCGCGCGCTGGATTCTTTCCGGGGAGATAGTGCTTTTTATACCTGGCTGTACCGTATTGCTGTCAATACGGCAAAGAATTATCTGGTTGCTCAGGGTCGTCGTCCGCCGTCCAGTGATGTAGACGCTATCGACGCCGAAAACTTCGAAAGTGGCGGTGCGCTGAAAGAAATTTCGAACCCTGAGAACTTAATGTTGTCAGAAGAACTGAGACAAATTGTTTTTCGCACGATCGAGTCGCTCCCGGAAGATTTACGCATGGCAATTACGTTACGGGAGCTTGATGGTCTGAGCTATGAAGAGATAGCCGCTATCATGGATTGTCCGGTCGGCACGGTGCGTTCACGAATCTTCCGTGCGCGAGAAGCTATTGATAATAAAGTTCAACCGCTTATCAGGCGTTGACGATAGCGGGATACTGGAAAAGGTATTAGGCATGCAGAAAGAAAAACTTTCCGCTTTAATGGATGGTGAGACGCTGGATAGTGAGCTGCTCAACGAGCTGTCTCATTCTCCCGAAATGCAAGAGACCTGGGAGAGTTACCATCTCATCCGTGACACGCTGCGCGGCGATACCGGCGAGGTTCTCCATTTCGATATCTCTGCCCGCGTGATGGCGGCCATTGAGAATGAGCCTGTTCATCAGACCACTCCGCTGATTCCTGAAGCTCAACCTGCACCTCACCAGTGGCAGAAAATGCCGTTCTGGCAAAAGGTGCGTCCGTGGGCCAGCCAGCTCACCCAAATGGGGGTTGCTGCATGCGTATCGCTTGCAGTTATCGTTGGCGTCCAGCACTATAATACTCAGTCTGAAACTAATCAGCAGCCAGAAGCGCCAGTGTTTAACACACTGCCGATGATGGGCAAAGCGAGCCCGGTTAGCTTGGGCGTACCGGCTGATGCTTCCGCCAGCGGCGGTCAGCAACAGCAGGTGCAGGAGCAGCGCCGTCGCATTAATGCGATGTTGCAGGATTACGAGTTGCAGCGTCGTCTGCACTCTGAACAGCTTCAGTTTGAGCAGGCCCAAACCCAGCAAGCTGCTGTGCAGGTGCCCGGAAACCAAACTTTAGGAACGCAATCGCAGTAATGAAGCAACTTTGGTTCGCCATGTCTCTGATGGCGGGTAGCCTGTTCTTCTCTGCCAACGCCTCGGCTGATGTTTCATCCGGGGCGTTGTTGCAGCAAATGAATCTGGCCAGCCAGTCACTCAATTACGAGTTGGCATTTATCAGCATTAATAAGCAGGGCGTCGAGTCGTTACGCTATCGTCATGCCCGTCTTGATAATCAGCCACTCGCCCAGCTTTTACAGATGGATGGTCCGCGTCGGGAAGTTGTCCAGCGAGGCAACGAAATCAGCTATTTCGAGCCCGGCCTGGAGCCTTTCACGCTCAATGGCGACTATATCGTTGATTCTCTGCCGTCACTCATCTATACCGACTTCAAGCGGCTGGCCCCTTACTACGATTTTATTTCGGTAGGGCGTACGCGCATCGCAGACAGACTGTGTGAAGTGATCCGCGTGGTTGCTCGCGATGGCACGCGCTACAGCTATATCGTCTGGATTGATGCGGAAACCAAGCTGCCGATGCGTGTGGACCTGCTTGACC
Organism: Enterobacter sp. MGH 37; assembly: GCF_000534515.1. Classification (NCBI taxonomy): domain Bacteria; kingdom Pseudomonadati; phylum Pseudomonadota; class Gammaproteobacteria; order Enterobacterales; family Enterobacteriaceae; genus Enterobacter; species Enterobacter sp. MGH 37. Next base: position 2,680,699 of record NZ_KI973205.1, on the reverse strand, counting down.
GCGACGGTGAAACGCTTGAACAGTTCCGCGTGATCTCCTTCAGCGTGAACAATCAGGTTGGCAACAGCATGCAGAATCTGGCCAAAGCCAGCCTGCCGCCGCTGCTTTCTGTTCCGGCAGGGGATTCCGTTAACTTCAACTGGGTTCCTTCCTGGATCCCGCAAGGCTTTAGCGAAGTGTCCAGTAGCCGTCGTCAGTTGCCAACTATTGACACGCCCGTTGAGTCGCGCCTCTATTCCGACGGTTTGTTCAGTTTCTCGGTGAATATCAACCGCGCAACGGCAAACAGCTCTGAGCAAATGCTTCGTACCGGACGTCGCACGGTGAGCACCACGGTACGTGATAACGCAGAGATCACGATTGTGGGTGAATTACCTCCGCAGACGGCGAAGCGCATTTCAGACAGCATTAAATTCAGGGCCGCGCAATGATTAAAGAGTGGGCAACCGTCGTCTCGTGGCAAAATGGCGTTGCGCGAGTCAGTTGCGATGTCAAAGCCTCATGCAATAGCTGCGCATCCCGTGCCGGGTGCGGCAGCCGCGTGCTGAACAAGCTTGGGCCGCAAACGTCGCATACTATCTCTGTGCCAAGTGAACAGCCGCTGGTGGCGGGGCAGAAGGTTGAACTGGGGATTGCGGAAGGCAGTCTGCTCGGTTCCGCGATGCTGGTCTATCTCTCTCCGTTGGTCGGGTTATTTATCATGGGCGGCCTTTTCCAGACCCTATTTGGTACCGATGTGGCCGCCATGTGTGGTGCCGCGTTGGGGGGCATCGGGGGATTCTGGCTTGCTAAAGGTCTCTCACCGAAGCTTGCCGCGCGCGAAGAGTGGCAGCCTGTCATTCTCAGCGTTGGGTTGGCACCAGACCAGCTTCGTGTCGAGACGCTCTCTTCTGAGGCCCGATGATCCATCGGGCTTTATCAATTTTTACGTCCTAATACAGAAAACGCCCTTTCTTCACGCTATACCTGTCTCTAAGTGCATTTCCAGGTAGCGAGGATGTAGTGTAGAATGCTGCGTTTTCGCACTGAAAAACGTCAGGCTAAGAACAGCGGCCTCCAGGAATTCGTAAGGCATAATTATTTAACTATATGAAGAACATACGTAACTTTTCGATCATTGCTCACATTGACCACGGTAAGTCGACGCTGTCTGACCGTATTATCCAGATTTGCGGTGGCCTGTCTGATCGTGAAATGGAAGCCCAGGTTCTGGACTCCATGGACCTGGAACGCGAACGCGGTATCACCATTAAGGCGCAAAGCGTTACGCTGGATTACAAAGCGGCTGATGGTGAAACCTATCAACTGAACTTTATCGACACCCCAGGCCACGTTGACTTCTCCTATGAAGTATCACGCTCGCTGGCGGCCTGTGAAGGTGCGCTGCTGGTCGTCGATGCCGGGCAGGGTGTTGAAGCCCAGACCCTGGCAAACTGCTATACCGCGATGGAAATGGATCTCGAGGTTGTGCCGGTTCTGAATAAAATCGACCTGCCAGCTGCCGATCCTGAACGCGTCGCGGAAGAGATTGAAGATATTGTCGGCATTGACGCGACGGATGCCGTGCGCTGCTCCGCGAAAACCGGTGTGGGCGTGACCGATGTGCTGGAACGCCTGGTACGTGACATCCCGGCCCCGGAAGGTGACCCGGATGGCCCACTGCAGGCGCTGATCATCGACTCCTGGTTCGATAACTACCTTGGTGTTGTCTCTCTGGTGCGTATTAAAAACGGCACCATGCGTAAAGGCGACAAAATCAAGGTGATGAGTACCGGACAGGTCTACAACGCCGACCGTCTGGGTATCTTCACGCCAAAACAGGTTGACCGTACCGAGCTGAAATGCGGCGAGGTAGGCTGGCTGGTTTGTGCCATTAAAGACATCCTCGGCGCGCCAGTGGGCGATACCCTGACCGGTGCGCGTAATCCGGCAGATAAAGCGCTGCCAGGTTTTAAAAAGGTGAAACCGCAGGTTTACGCAGGTCTGTTCCCGGTCAGCTCAGATGACTATGAAAACTTCCGTGATGCGCTCGGTAAACTGAGCCTGAACGATGCTTCCCTGTTCTACGAGCCAGAAAGCTCAACGGCGCTGGGCTTCGGTTTCCGCTGTGGCTTCCTCGGCCTGCTGCACATGGAGATCATTCAGGAGCGTCTGGAACGTGAATACGATCTGGATCTGATCACCACCGCACCGACCGTTGTGTATGAGGTAGAAACCACCTCGAAAGAAGTGATCTACGTCGATAGCCCGTCCAAGCTGCCGCCGCTGAACAATATCCACGAACTGCGCGAGCCGATTGCAGAGTGTCACATGCTGCTGCCACAGGAGTTCCTGGGCAACGTCATTACACTGTGTATTGAGAAGCGTGGCGTGCAGACCAACATGGTCTACCACGGTAACCAGGTAGCGCTGACCTATGAAATCCCGATGGCGGAAGTGGTACTCGACTTCTTCGATCGCCTGAAGTCTACCTCCCGTGGCTATGCGTCCCTGGATTACAACTTCAAGCGTTTCCAGGCCTCCAACATGGTGCGTGTGGACGTGCTGATCAACGGTGAGCGTGTGGATGCGTTGGCCCTGATCACCCACAACGACAATGCGCCGTACCGTGGTCGCGAGCTGGTTGAGAAAATGAAAGATCTGATTCCGCGTCAGCAGTTCGACATCGCGATTCAGGCGGCCATTGGTAACCACATTATCGCGCGTTCTACGGTGAAACAGCTGCGTAAAAACGTTCTGGCGAAGTGCTACGGCGGTGACGTCAGTCGTAAGAAAAAGCTGCTGCAGAAGCAGAAAGAAGGTAAGAAGCGTATGAAGCAGGTCGGTAACGTTGAGCTGCCACAGGAAGCATTCCTTGCCATTCTTCATGTTGGTAAAGACGGCAAATAACCTTTAAGGAGTTGGCATGGCGAACATGTTTGCCCTGATCCTGGTCATTGCTACCCTGGTGACAGGTCTGCTGTGGTGTCTGGATAAGTTTATCTTCGCCCCAAAACGCCGTGAGCGTCAGGCTGCCGCACAGGCAGCCACTGGCGACCAGCTGGATGCGAAAACCCTGAAAAAAGTCGGCCCGAAACCGGGCTGGCTGGAAACGGGCGCCTCGGTATTCCCGGTGCTGGCCATTGTGCTGGTGGTGCGATCGTTTATTTACGAGCCGTTCCAGATCCCATCCGGTTCAATGATGCCAACGCTGCTGATTGGTGATTTTATTCTGGTAGAGAAGTTTGCCTACGGCATTAAAGATCCTATCTACCAGAAAACGCTGATCGAAACCGGTCATCCGAAGCGTGGCGACATCGTGGTGTTCAAATACCCGGAAGATCCGCGTCTGGACTACATCAAGCGTGCGGTTGGCCTGCCGGGTGATAAAGTGACCTACGATCCGGTCGCCAAGGAAGTTACCGTTCAGCCGGGCTGCAGTTCTGGCACCGCGTGTGAAAACGCACTGCCCATCACCTACTCAAACGTTGAGCCGAGTGATTTTGTGCAGACCTTTGCCCGTCGTAACGGCGGTGAAGCGACCAGCGGGTTCTTCCAGGTGCCAAAAGGCGAAACCAAAGAGAACGGTATTCGTCTGGTCGAGCGCAAAGAGACGCTGGGTGATGTGACTCACCGTATCCTCACGGTGCCAATCGCGCAGGATCAGGTGGGTATGTATTATCAGCAGCCGGGTCAGCAGCTGGCGAGCTGGATTGTACCGCCGGGACATTACTTCATGATGGGGGATAACCGCGATAATTCTGCGGACAGCCGTTACTGGGGATTTGTGCCTGAGGCGAATTTGGTCGGTAAAGCCACCGCAATCTGGATGAGTTTTGAGAAACAGGAAGGCGAATGGCCTACCGGTGTACGCCTGAATCGCATTGGCGGAATCCATTAATTCTCAATAAATGAACGCGTAGCCGCTTTAATTAGCGGCTACGTGAATTATTTCCTCGATAAATCTCTTTGAACTAACGACATCCCCTGTCGTTGTGTATAGAATATTCCCCCGAAGTTTAAGGTTGGCCCTGCAAGGGTGCCACGGCACACGAAACCGCGTTGGTTTTCTCAGGTCGGTTTCGTGTGCTGCATTTTTGACGCATTCATTTATTGGTATCGCATGAACCCCATCGTAATTAATCGGCTTCAACGGAAGCTGGGCTACACTTTTCATCATCAGGAGTTGTTGCAACAGGCATTAACCCACCGCAGTGCCAGCAGCAAGCATAATGAGCGTCTTGAGTTTTTAGGCGACTCAATTTTAAGTTTCGTGATTGCGAATGCGCTTTATCATCGTTTCCCGCGTGTTGACGAGGGGGATATGAGCCGCATGCGTGCCACGCTGGTTCGGGGGAATACCCTTGCGGAAATCGCGCGCGAATTTGAACTGGGCGAATGTCTGCGTCTTGGGCCGGGTGAACTGAAAAGCGGCGGCTTCCGTCGTGAATCTATTCTTGCCGATACGGTCGAAGCATTAATTGGTGGTGTGTTCCTGGACAGCGATATCCAGACCGTAGAAAAGCTGATCCTCAACTGGTATCAGAGCCGTCTGGACGAAATCAGCCCGGGCGATAAACAAAAAGATCCGAAAACGCGTCTGCAGGAATATTTGCAGGGCCGTCATCTGCCGCTGCCATCTTATCTGGTGGTGCAGGTACGTGGTGAAGCGCACGATCAGGAATTTACCATCCATTGCCAGGTCAGTGGCCTGAGTGAACCGGTGGTGGGCACAGGTTCAAGCCGTCGTAAGGCTGAACAGGCTGCCGCCGAACAGGCGTTAAAAATGCTGGAGCTGGAATGAGCGAAGAAAAAACGTATTGCGGATTTATTGCCATCGTCGGACGTCCGAACGTCGGCAAATCCACCCTGCTGAATAATCTGCTTGGGCAGAAGATTTCTATTACCTCGCGTAAGGCGCAGACCACGCGTCACCGCATTGTCGGCATCCATACTGAAGGCGCGTATCAGGCGATCTACGTCGATACTCCGGGCCTGCACATGGAAGAGAAGCGTGCCATTAACCGTCTGATGAACAAAGCGGCGAGCAGCTCGATTGGTGATGTAGAACTGGTCATTTTCGTTGTGGAAGGCACCCGCTGGACGCCGGACGACGAGATGGTACTGAACAAGCTACGTGACGGCAAAACGCCGGTCATCCTCGCGGTCAATAAAGTTGACAACGTGCAGGAAAAGGCTGACCTGCTGCCGCATCTTCAGTGGCTGGGCAGCCAGATGAACTTCCTCGATATCGTTCCGCTGTCTGCAGAGACTGGCCTGAACGTCGATACCATCGCGGGCATCGTGCGTAAGCATCTTCCGGAAGCGATTCATCACTTCCCGGAAGACTACATCACCGATCGTTCTCAGCGCTTTATGGCGTCTGAAATCATCCGTGAAAAGCTGATGCGTTTCCTGGGCGCGGAACTGCCGTACTCTGTGACGGTGGAGATCGAGCGTTTCCAGACCAACGAGCGCGGCGGCTACGACATTAACGGCCTGATCCTCGTTGAGCGTGAGGGGCAGAAGAAGATGGTGATCGGCAACAAAGGTGCCAAGATCAAAACCATCGGTATTGAAGCCCGTAAAGACATGATGGAGATGTTTGAAGCGCCAGTTCACCTGGAGCTGTGGGTGAAAGTGAAATCTGGCTGGGCCGATGATGAGCGTGCTCTGCGCAGCCTCGGTTACGGCGAAGACCAGTAACCTAAGACGACGAGTATGATGGAAGGATGGCAGCGCGCCTTCGTCCTGCATAGTCGTCCCTGGAGCGAAACCAGCCTGATGCTGGACGTCTTCACGGAAGAGTCCGGTCGCGTGCGCCTTGTAGCGAAAGGCGCACGTTCCAAACGTTCTAATCTGAAAGGTGCCCTACAGCCTTTCACGCCGCTGCTGGTCCGCTTTGGTGGGCGAGGGGAAGTGAAAACCCTGCGCAGCGCTGAAGCCGTCTCCCTGGCGCTTCCTCTTTCTGGTATCACCCTGTACAGCGGTCTGTATGTCAATGAACTCATCTCACGGGTTCTTGAACATGAGACTCGCTTCTCTGAACTTTTCTTCGATTATCTGCACTGTATCCAGGCCCTCGCAGGGGCAACCGGCACGCCTGAACCTGCCTTGCGACGTTTTGAACTGGCGCTGCTGGGGCATCTGGGATACGGCGTCGATTTTCTGCATTGTGCGGGAAGCGGAGACGAAGTCGAAGACGCGATGACCTACCGCTATCGGGAAGAAAAAGGGTTTATCGCCAGTATCGTGATTGATAACAGTACCTTTACCGGGCGCCAGCTTCGGGCGCTTTATGCGCGCGAGTTTCCCGATCAGGACACCCTGCGCGCAGCAAAACGCTTTACCCGGATCGCCCTCAAGCCGTATCTTGGCGGCAAGCCCTTAAAGAGCCGCGAATTATTCAGGCAGTTTATGCCGAAACGTTAACGTTGCCCTCTCCCGGAGGGGGAAGGGAAATGAACCAAAATACCGAGGATTGTCATGGCTGAATTACTGTTAGGCGTCAATATTGATCACATTGCCACGCTGCGTAACGCACGCGGCACGGCTTATCCCGATCCGGTTCAGGCGGCATTTATCGCCGAACAGGCTGGCGCCGACGGCATTACCGTTCACCTGCGTGAAGACCGCCGCCACATCACCGACCGCGACGTGCGTATTCTGCGTCAGACGCTTGATACGCGTATGAATCTGGAGATGGCGGTCACGGAAGAGATGCTGGCCATTGCCTGCGAGACTCAACCCCATTTCTGCTGCCTGGTGCCGGAAAAGCGTCAGGAAGTGACCACCGAAGGCGGTCTGGATGTGGCTGGGCAGATCGATAAAATGCGCGATGCCTGCAAACGTCTGGCGGATGCCGGTATCCTGGTTTCCCTGTTTATCGATGCTGACTTCGCGCAGATCAAAGCCGCAGCGGACGTTGGCGCGCCGTATATCGAAATTCACACTGGCTGCTATGCCGATGCCAAAAACGATGCTGAGCAAGCCAAAGAGCTGGAGCGTATTGCCAAAGCGGCCACCTACGCGGCGAGCCTGGGGCTGAAGGTTAACGCCGGACACGGCCTGACCTACCATAACGTTAAGGCTATCGCTGCCCTGCCGGAGATGCATGAGCTGAATATCGGTCATGCGATTATTGGTCGTGCTGTGATGAGCGGCCTGAAAGAGGCGGTCTCAGAAATGAAACGCCTGATGCTGGAAGCGCGTCAGTAATGGCCATTCTGGGCTTAGGCACTGATATCGTTGAGATAGCCCGCATAGAAGCGGTGATCGCCCGTAGCGGCGAGCGCCTGGCAAGACGCGTGCTCAGCGATAACGAATGGGCCATCTGGGAAGCGCATCAGCAGCCGGTGCGCTTTCTGGCAAAACGTTTTGCGGTAAAAGAGGCGGCAGCCAAAGCGTTCGGTACGGGCATTCGTAACGGCCTGGCGTTTAATCAGTTTGAAGTATTTAACGACGAACTGGGCAAGCCGCGCCTGCGGTTATGGGGCGAGGCGCAAAAGTTTGCGGAGAAACTGGGCGTGAATCACATGCATGTGACGCTCGCGGACGAACGTCACTACGCCTGCGCAACGGTGATTATTGAAAGCTAGAGTTTGTCCGCGTGGTGCAGCAAGACAAACTTATCCCACAGCTGCTCTTCACTCTCAACGTGTGCCGGATCCTTCAGGATGGTATTCGGGATCGGGCACACTTTCTGACAGGTCGGCGTTTCATAGTGGCCGACGCATTCGGTGCAGCGGTCGCTGTTAATCTCATAAATGCTGTCGCCCATCGAAATCGCCTGGTTCGGGCATTCCGGTTCGCACATATCGCAATTGATGCATTTTTTGGTAATTAACAGCGCCATCAGGAAATTCTCAGAAACATCACAAACAGGGCGGGCATTATACGCTCATTCCTTACTCAGACCAGTTTTTTTACCAGCTCTTCACTATGGCGAATGCGCTCTGGCGCCCGCTCTAAATCCTGCTGCACCAGCGCCATAAACAGCAGGTCCGTCAGCATCATTTGCGCACTGGTTGACGAGATCGCCGCGCTGCGCGTGGCCTGCTCTTCGGCAATGGTATACAGACAGCGCGTGGCCCGCTGTTGCAGGGCATTCGGGGTGAACCCGGTGATGGCGAGGATTTTGCCGCCGACGCGCAGCACTTCGTCCGTTGCCATGTTAATCTCGCGGCGCTCACCGGAATAGGAGATGGCCAGCAGCAGATCTTCAGGATCCATCGCCTGCACGGTCGCCAGCAGGGCGTGCATATCCTGCTCGACAATCGCGTTAAAACCGATTTTGGTCAGCTTCCAGCCAAAATTACGCGCCACCAGGCCGGATGCGCCAATACCGGTTAAAATAATACGCCGCGCCGCTCGCAGCATCGCCACGCTTTCCAGTAACTTCTCTTCGGTATTCACGTCGAGGGTGGCATGCATGGCCGCGACGTTCTCTTTAATCAGCTTTTCCCCGACCACACGCATTGGATCATCCCCGCGGATCTGGTTATGCACCGGCATAGATTGCGGGTTGGGATTACTCACCAGCGCTTCGCTAATTGCCAGCTTAAGGGCAGGGAAGCCTTTAAAACCGATCTTCTGGGCAAATTTCACCACGCTTGACTGACTTACCCCGGCTTCGCTTGCCAGCTGTTGCGAGCTGAGATGACGGGCGCGGTCAGGCTGAGAAAGCAGAAAGTCCGCCAGTTTTTTGTCGCTTTGAGCAAAGCCGGCGTAGCGCTGGCGAATGCGAATTAAACAGTTCATAAGTACTCCCGGCGGAAATGTGATTGTCTACGCAAATACGAATTTTGCTCGCCTGAATGAATTTTATATTCCATTATAGTGTGATTATTATGAATTAAAAATTCTTGAGGTACAAAAAATGAATCTTGGCTCACTTGTTTCTGAAACGCGTAACCCGCAAACCATGGATCTGGATGCGCTCTCTACTCTGGAGCTGGTTAACCACTTTAATCAACAGGATACGCTGGTCGCGCAGGCAGTGAAAGAGACATTACCTGAGGTAGCGAAAGCGGTCGATGCGGCGGCGGAAGCCCTCAAAGCAGGTGGCCGCATTATCTACATGGGTGCCGGTACCAGCGGCCGTCTCGGCGTGCTGGACGCCTCCGAATGTCCGCCAACGTTTGGCGTGCCGCATGGGCTGGTGGTCGGGCTGATTGCGGGGGGGCCTGGTGCGCTGCTGAAAGCCGTTGAAGGGGCGGAAGATAACAAACAGCTGGGTGAGGATGACCTGAAGGCACTTACTCTGACGGCGAACGATCTGGTCGTCGGGCTGGCGGCATCCGGGCGCACGCCGTACGTCATTGGCGGTCTGGAATACGCCAACCAGACCGGCTGCACGACGGTCGCCATCTCCTGTAACCCCGGCTCTCCAATCGCTCAGGTGGCCGCCATCGCCATCTCCCCGGTTGTCGGGCCAGAAGCGCTCACCGGCTCCACGCGCCTGAAATCCGGTACCGCGCAAAAGCTGGTGCTCAATATGATCTCCACCGGTGCGATGGTGAAGTTCGGCAAGGTGTATCAGAACCTGATGGTGGATATGCAGGCCACTAACGTCAAGCTGGTGGACAGAGCCTGCCGTATGGTGATGGAGGCGACAGGCGCAAGCCGTGAAGAGGCAGAAGCGGTCCTCCAACAGACCGATCACGATGTTAAACCCGCCATATTGATGATCTTAAGTGGGCTGGATGCGGCGGCCGCGCGAGCCAGACTCGATGCGCATAATGGCTTCTTACGGGCGGCATTAGAAAACTAACAGAGGCGTGTATGGACAAAACAGCAGCGCTCGCCAGCGATATCCTGCGAGGGATCGGCGGAGAAGAGAATATTCAGCGTCTGGAAAACTGCATGACGCGCGTGCGCGTCGAGGTGCATAACGACGACCAGCTGGATGTGCCGGGCCTGAAGAAGCTTTCCGGTGTCAGCGGTTACGTGAAGCAGGGGCAGCAACACCAGCTGATCGTCGGGCCGGGGAAAGCGGCGCAGGTGGTTGATGCTATGCGCGCGCTGATGGGCGGCGGCGCGAGTGTGACGCTCGACGATGCTGCGCGCACCAAAGCGCAGGCGAAGGCGAAATACAAAGCCCCCATGAGCGACGCGCTACGACAGCTGGCAAATGTCTTTATCCCGCTGATCCCGGCGTTTATTGCTTCCGGCTTGATCACCGGGATTATCAATATTCTCAAGCGTCCGGATATCGTCGGGGACTTTGCCACCCAGTATCCGAACCTGTTGGGTATTCTGGGGATCTTCGGCAGCGCGGTGTTTGCCATTATGAACATTCTGGTCGGGGTGAATACCGCCAAAGTGTTTGGCGGTTCGCTGGCGATGGGGGGCGTGATGGCGGGCATTCTCTCCAGCCCGCAGCTGGCGCAAATTACGCTGTTTGGCGAGGCGCTCCAGCCTGGTCGCGGCGGGGTGATTGCCGTGCTGCTGGTGGTTATCCTGATGTGCTGGATTGAGAAAAGACTTCGCGCGGTATTGCCCGGCTCGATTGAACTCATCCTCAACCCCCTGCTGACCACGTTAATTACCGGTAGTGTGGCGATTGTGGTTCTTCAGCCATTAGGGGGATGGATCTCTGATGCCATCGCTCATGGCGCGTCTCTGGCCATTGACCGCGGCGGTTTGTTAGTGGGGGCAGTGCTGTCAGGCACCTTCCTGCCGCTGGTGCTGACCGGTCTGCATCAGGGACTGGTGCCGATCCACGTCGAACTGGTGCAGGCGCACGGTTACAACGCGCTGCTGCCTATACTCTCAATGGCGGGGGTGGGGCAGGTCGGTGCGGCGATTGCCGTACTGCTGAAAACCCGCAACGCACGCCTGAAAAAAGTGATTAAAGGCGCGCTTCCGGTTGGATTGCTCGGCATTGGCGAACCTCTGATTTTTGGCGTCACGTTGCCGCTGGGTAAACCGTTCCTGGCTGCCTGTCTGGGCGGCGCGGTCGGCGGGGCGCTCATTAGCTACTGGAAAGTTGCTACCGTCATTACGTTTGGTCTCTCCGGTTTACCGCTGGCGTTAACTATCGTGACCGGAAAAGTGATGCTCTATCTGTTAGGCTATTCTGTAGCGGTGATCGCCGGGTTCCTGTTTACCTGGCTGTTAGGATTCAACGACCCAGAGGAGTAAGGTTTGGCAAATCACGAGCGTCGCGTTGTCTTTTTCGATCTGGATGGAACGCTGCATCAGCAGGATATGTTTGGTACGTTTATGCGCTACCTGCTGCGGCGCCAGCCTCTGAATGCGCTGCTCGTCTTACCGCTGTTACCGGCGATTGGCATCGCGCTGCTGGTGAAAGGCCGGGCGGCGCGCTGGCCGATGAGCCTGCTGCTCTGGGGATGTACGTTTGGCCACAGCGAAGCGCGGCTCAAACAGCTAGAAAAGGAGTTTGCGCACTGGTTTCGCGGTCATGTCGCCGCGTTCCCGGTTGTACAGGCGCGCCTCACCAGTTACCTCGACGCCAACGATGCCGACATCTGGTTGATCACGGGCTCCCCGCAGACGCTGGTTGAACAGGTTTATTTTGATACGCCCTGGCTGCCGCGCGTGAATCTTATCGCCACACAAATTGCCCGTGGTTACGGAGGCTGGGTACTGAGTATGCGCTGTCTGGGGCATGAAAAAGTGGTGCAGCTGGAGAAACGCATCGGCACGCCGCTGCGTCTTTACAGCGGCTACAGCGACAGCAAACAGGACAACCCGCTGCTCTATTTTTGCCAGCATCGCTGGCGCGTCACGCCCGCAGGCGAACTTCAGCAACTCGAATAGTCTTATCTATAGCGGGTGTGTATAATGCCGCCCGCTTTTAGACTGGAGTATCAACCGTTGTGCAACCCTGAACGCGATCATGAATACTGGATGCGCCATGCGCTGACGCTTGCCCAGCGCGCCTGGGACGAGGGAGAAGTGCCCGTGGGTGCCGTGCTTGTCCACAATAACCAGGTGATAGGGGAAGGGTGGAACCGCCCGATTGGCCGTCACGATCCGACTGCGCACGCTGAAATCATGGCCCTTCGTCAGGGCGGAATGGTGCTGCAAAACTATCGTCTGCTTGATACCACGCTGTATGTCACGCTTGAGCCGTGCGTGATGTGTTCCGGCGCGATGGTGCACAGCCGGATTGGTACGCTGGTCTTTGGTGCGCGGGATGAAAAAACCGGTGCGGCCGGTTCTCTGCTGGACGTGCTGGGTCATCCAGGGATGAATCACCAGGTGAAAACTATCGGTGGGGTACTTGCACCAGCGTGTTCGGCGCTATTAAGCGATTTCTTTCGAATGCGCCGTCAGCAGAAAAAGCAACAAAAGGCAGAATTGAAGTTGTCGGACGATTAAGCTCGTCCGGCGCCACAACCGGATAACTCTCAGCCAGCTGTCTTGCCTCTGTCGCCTCTTTTTCTTTCTCGAGCAGATAGCCGACCAGGCTAATCTGATACTTACGGATATTTTCCACGTAGGCGTAGGCTTCATGTCCGCGCGCGTAGCCGTAAGTCAGCTTGTTATACCACGGCTTCTGGCTTAGCAGCGGTAGACGTTGCTTTACGTCTGACCAGCTGTCGGGGTTACCTTTCGTTTTCGCGGTCAGCGCCCGCGCGTCAAGCATATGCGCGTAGCCCATATTGTAGGCTGCCAGCGCAAACCAGATCCGTTCCTCTTCCGGCACCGTTTCCGGCACTTTGGCCATCATATCCTGAAGATAGCGAGCCCCGCCGCTGATGCTCTGTTCCGCATCGGTACGGTCATTCACGCCCAGGCTCAGCGCGGTATTTTTGGTTAACATCATTAAGCCACGCACGCCGGTCGGTGAGGTGGCCTGGGTGTCCCAGTGGGACTCCTGATACGAAATAGCCGCCAGCAGTTTCCAGTCAATCTCCTGGGCGTATTTTTCGAATAATGGCTGCAGGTCTGGCAGGACGCTATCTACCGCGCGCAGGAAGCTGCGGGTGTCAACATAGTCAAAGTCATCACCGTGGCCGAGATATTTTTCCTCCAGCCGCGCCAGCGTGCCGTCTTCATTGATGGTGTTATAGAAATCGAGCATGGCCGCAGAAAGAGTCTGATCGTCATCGAGCTGACTAAACCAGGTCACCGGCTGCTCGTCGGTAACGTCGAGCGCTACGGCAATTTCAGGATGCACGCGCTGGAACAGACTGATCGCAACCGAATCGGCAATGGTGTAGGGCAGTTTCTGATCTTTTACCTGCTCCAGCAGCTCCGTTGTGCCCAGTTTCGGATCAACCTTCCAGCTCAGGTCGGGGTATTTCTTCTCTTTCAGCTCACGCAGATCCTCAATCACCACATGGCCGGGCGCAATGGTCAGCTGTTGATCGTTAATGGAGGCCAGCGTGCGTGGCCGCAGACTCCCGACGCGATAGACCAGCTGTTGCGAAACGGAGTAATAGGTCGGGCCCGGTTGATAGTTTTTGCTACGCTCACTGTTATAGACCAGACCGGCTGCCAGTATGTCGGCATCGTTGTTATCAAGGTCGTCGAACAGCTGGTTGATATTCTGGCGAACGGTAATTTTAAGCTTCACGCCAAGATAATCGGCGAACTGCTGCGCCAGTTCATAATCAAGGCCAATAATTTTGCCGTTAATGTCGCTGTAAATCAGCGGAGAGTTGAGCGTACTGACGCGCAGCTCCCCCCGCTCCTGAATGGCGGCGATACGGTTTTCGGCTTTACCGAACCAGGGGATGGAAGGCCAGAGGGCCACTGCCAGCAGCAACGTAACAATGCCGATGAGCAGATAATTAATCTTTAATTTTTTCAATTAGTTAATTCTCTGCGACGCCGGTTGCCTCAGTATGCTGTAGCCATGTTTGATAATCAGGTTTGCCATTGAATGAGCGGCATTTTGCGTAAACTTGCGCCACTTGGCAACCAATTAGAGAGACAGGTCACATCTATTGCTAAATGTCTCCGCCAATTTTATTTCCACGCAAACGGTTTCGTCGGCGCTCAGGATTCTCTATAATGACGCCCGTTTTCCCCCCTTGCGCACACTGAAAGCGCCCCGGCGCTTCGAAGACGAGAGACTTATGATGGAAATTCTGCGTGGTTCGCCTGCACTGTCTGCCTTCCGTATTAACAAACTGCTGGCACGTTTTCAGGCGGCCGACCTTCCGGTAAGCAATATTTACGCTGAGTATGTCCATTTTGCTGACCTGAATGCCCCCCTGAATGCAGAGGAGCGCGTACAGCTGGAACGCCTGCTCAAGTATGGCCCAAATCTGAGTAGCCATACGCCAACCGGCAAACTGATCCTTGCGACGCCGCGTCCGGGCACCATCTCCCCCTGGTCTTCTAAAGCCACCGACATTGCCCACAACTGCGGCCTGAGCCAGATTAACCGTCTGGAGCGCGGCGTGGCCTACTACGTTGACGCCTCGACCCTGAGCGACGCGCAGTGGCAGGCGGTTGCCGCCGAGCTGCATGACCGCATGATGGAAAGCGTGTTTGCCTCTCTTGATGACGCACAGAAGCTCTTCTCCCACCATCAGCCTGCGCCGGTACAAAGCGTAGACCTGCTGGGGCAGGGCCGTCAGGCGCTGATTGACGCTAACCTGCGTCTCGGCCTGGCGCTGGCAGAAGACGAAATCGACTACCTGCAGGATGCGTTTGTTAAGCTGAACCGCAACCCGAACGACATCGAGCTCTACATGTTCGCGCAGGCCAACTCCGAGCACTGCCGCCATAAAATTTTCAACGCCGACTGGATTATTGACGGCGAACAGCAGCCTAAATCGCTGTTCAAAATGATCAAAAACACCATGGAGCAAACCCCCGACCACGTGCTGTCTGCCTATAAAGACAATGCCGCGGTGATGGAAGGCTCCGAGGTTGGGCGCTATTTTGCTGACCACGCTACCGGTCGTTACGACTTCCATCAGGAGCCTGCGCATATCCTGATGAAAGTGGAAACCCACAACCACCCGACGGCAATTTCCCCGTGGCCGGGTGCGGCCACCGGTTCAGGCGGTGAAATCCGTGATGAAGGTGCAACGGGACGTGGTGCGAAACCAAAAGCGGGTCTGGTTGGTTTCTCCGTCTCCAACCTGCGCATCCCGGGCTTTGAGCAGCCATGGGAGGAGGATTTCGGCAAGCCAGAGCGCATTGTGACCGCGCTGGATATCATGACCGACGGTCCACTGGGCGGCGCGGCATTCAACAACGAATTTGGCCGTCCGGCACTGAACGGCTACTTCCGTACCTATGAAGAGAAAGTGGACAGTCATAACGGCGAAGAGCTGCGTGGCTATCACAAACCGATCATGCTGGCGGGTGGGATCGGCAATATCCGTGCCGATCACGTCCAGAAAGGCGAGATCGTGGTTGGCGCGAAGCTGATCGTGCTGGGCGGCCCGGCGATGAACATCGGCCTGGGCGGCGGCGCGGCATCCTCCATGACCTCCGGTCAGTCAGATGCGGATCTCGACTTTGCTTCCGTTCAGCGCGACAACCCGGAAATGGAGCGTCGCTGCCAGGAAGTCATCGACCGCTGCTGGCAGCTGGGCGACGCGAACCCGATTCTCTTTATCCATGACGTGGGCGCGGGCGGTCTGTCTAACGCCATGCCGGAGCTGGTGAGCGATGGCGGACGCGGTGGCCGCTTCAACCTGCGCGATATCCTGAGCGATGAGCCAGGCATGAGCCCGCTGGAAATCTGGTGTAACGAATCCCAGGAACGTTATGTTCTGGCGGTTGCAGCGGATCAACTGCCGCTGTTTGACGAGCTGTGCCGCCGTGAGCGCGCGCCGTATGCCGTCATCGGCGAAGCGACCGAAGAGAAGCACCTGACCCTGAGCGACACCCATTTCGACAACCAGCCGATCGATCTGCCGCTGGACGTTCTGCTCGGTAAAACGCCGAAGATGACCCGCGACGTGCAAACGCGTAAAGCAGCGGGCAAAGCGCTGGATCGCCAGGGCATCACCGTTGCAGAAGCGGTCAACCGCGTGCTGCACCTGCCGGCGGTGGCAGAGAAAACCTTCCTGGTCACCATTGGCGACCGTACCGTAACCGGTATGGTCTCGCGCGATCAGATGGTCGGCCCGTGGCAGATCCCGGTCGCGAACTGTGCCGTAACCACCGCGAGTCTCGACAGCTACTACGGTGAAGCGATGGCCCTGGGCGAACGCACGCCTGTGGCGCTGCTGGACTTCGCCGCGTCCGCCCGTCTGGCTGTGGGTGAAGCGCTGACCAACATTGCCGCGACGCAGATTGGCGATATCAAACGTATCAAGCTCTCCGCTAACTGGATGGCCGCTGCCGGTCACCCTGGCGAAGATGCGGGCCTGTATGAAGCCGTGAAAGCGGTGGGCGAAGAGCTGTGTCCTGCGCTTGGGCTGACCATTCCGGTGGGCAAAGACTCCATGTCGATGAAAACCCGCTGGCAGGAAGGCAACGAGCAGCGCGAGATCACTTCTCCGCTGTCGCTGATCATCTCCGCCTTTGCGCGCGTGGAAGACGTACGTCACACCGTGACGCCGCAGCTTGCGACCGAAGACAACGCCCTGTTGCTGATTGACCTGGGTAAAGGTCACAACGCGCTGGGTGCCACGGCGCTGGCGCAGGTTTATCGTCAGCTGGGTGATACACCGGCCGATGTGCGTGACGTGGCCCAGTTAAAAGGCTTCTACGATGCAATTCAGGCGCTGGTCGCGCAGCGTAAGCTGCTGGCCTACCACGACCGCTCCGACGGCGGACTGCTGGTCACGCTGGCAGAGATGGCCTTCACCGGCCACTGTGGTGTGGAGGCGAATATTGCCTCTCTGGGTGAAGACCGCCTGGCAGCGCTGTTCAATGAAGAGCTGGGCGCGGTGATTCAGGTGCGTGCGGCAGACCGCGATGCGGTTGAAGCCATTCTTGCGCAGCACGGTCTGGCAGACTGCGTACATTATCTGGGTAAAGCCGTACAGGGCGACCGCTTTGTCATTGAAGCTGACGGTCATGCCGTCTTCAGCGAAAGCCGCACCACGCTGCGTATGTGGTGGGCGGAAACGACCTGGCAGATGCAGCGCCTGCGTGATAACCCGGAATGTGCCGATCAGGAGCATAACGCGAAGGCTAACGACAGCGATCCAGGCCTGAACGTGAAGCTCTCCTTCGACATCAACGAAGACATCGCCGCGCCGTACATTGCGACGGGTGCACGTCCGAAGGTGGCCGTGCTGCGCGAGCAGGGCGTTAACTCCCACGTTGAAATGGCGGCTGCCTTCCACCGTGCGGGCTTTGACGCCATCGACGTTCACATGAGCGATCTGCTGGCCGGGCGTACCGGTCTGGAAGATTTCCAGGCGCTGGTGGCCTGCGGTGGTTTCTCATACGGTGACGTACTGGGCGCCGGTGAAGGCTGGGCGAAGTCCATTCTGTTTAACAGCCGCGTGCGCGACGAGTTCGAAACCTTCTTCCACCGTCCGCAAACGCTGGCGCTGGGCGTGTGTAACGGTTGCCAGATGATGTCCAACCTGCGCGAGCTTATCCCGGGCAGCGAAGCCTGGCCGCGCTTTGTGCGTAACCAGTCTGACCGCTTTGAAGCGCGCTTCAGCCTGGTGGAAGTGACACAAAGCCCATCTCTGCTGCTGCAGGGCATGGTCGGATCACAGATGCCAATCGCCGTGTCCCACGGTGAAGGTCAGGTAGAAGTGCGTGATGCAGCACATCTGGCTCAGCTTGAAAGCAAAGGTCTGGTGGCGCTGCGCTTTGTCGATAACTTCGGCAAGGTCACCGAAACCTATCCGGCTAACCCGAACGGCTCGGTCAACGGTATTACGGCAGTCACCAGCGAAAGTGGTCGTGCAACCATTATGATGCCGCACCCGGAGCGCGTGTTCCGTACCGTGAGTAACTCCTGGCACCCGGAAAACTGGGGCGAGGACAGCCCGTGGATGCGTATCTTCCGCAATGCGCGTAAACAGTTGGGTTAAGATGTAAAGCAGGTACCTTCCAGGCCCGGTAAGCGTAGCGCACCGGGCTTTTTTATGTGTGTCGCAAAATTGCGACAAAGACGGTTTGCGATTGT
This sequence comes from Enterobacter sp. MGH 37, assembly GCF_000534515.1. Taxonomy (NCBI): domain Bacteria; kingdom Pseudomonadati; phylum Pseudomonadota; class Gammaproteobacteria; order Enterobacterales; family Enterobacteriaceae; genus Enterobacter; species Enterobacter sp. MGH 37. The sequence continues at coordinate 2,662,683 of NZ_KI973205.1, read as the reverse complement.
CTCCAAAAGGAGACATTTAACTCATTGATTTATATATGCCAGAACAGGTTCCTGTTAAGGTGTTGCTTAATAGCGACACTTAGCCTGGAAATCATTCAAACGATAATGAACAGGTGAAGTTGGTAAAATGTATATATATCAATGTGTTAATGTTTTGTTTTGCATTCTGGCACGAGTGTTGCATAATATTAACCAGTGGCTCATTCACCTTCTTATGTCAGCCCCTTCGGGACGTGCTACATAAACTTCGAATGACGCACAAAAAGGTGCCTGCCGTCCAACTACTGATCATAGCGATGCTTTATCAGGCCAGGGCGAAACGTCGAGTTAGGCACCGCCTTATTCCATAACAAAGCCGGGTTTTTACCCGGCTTTGTTGTATCTGAAGGGCAGACTCAGTTACGCTCTGCGTAAACCCCCATGAAGAGAGTAATGCGTTGAAACGCTGGCCCGTTTTTCCCCGCTCCCTGCGACAGCTCGTGATGATGGCCTTCCTGCTAATCCTGCTGCCATTGCTGATCCTCGCCTGGCAGGCGTGGCAAAGCCTTAACGCGCTGAGCGCTCAGGCCGCACTGACTAACCGCACCACGCTTATCGACGCCAGACGCAGTGAAGCGATGACCAACGCCGCGCTGGAGATGGAGCGTAGCTATCGCCAGTACTGCGTGCTTGACGATCGGACGCTGGAAAAGGTTTACCAGAGTCAGCGCAAGCGCTACAGCGAGATGCTGGACGCGCATGCGGGCGTGTTGCCCGACGACAAGCTGTATCAGGCATTGCGTCAGGATCTGAACGATCTTGCGCAGCTGCAATGCCACAATAGCGGGCCGGATGCCGCCGCCGCCGCGCGTCTTGAAGCGTTTGCTGCCGCCAACACCGAGATGGTGCAGTCAACCCGCACGGTCATTTTCTCTCGCGGTCAGCAGCTGCAGCAGGAGATAGCCGAACGCGGGCAGTTCTTCGGCTGGCAGGCACTGGTGCTTTTCCTGGTGAGTCTCGGGCTGGTTCTGCTCTTTACCCGTATGATCATCGGCCCGGTGAAGGGCATTCAGCGTATGATCAACCGTCTTGGAGAGGGGAAATCGCTCGGGGATTCGGTTTCCTTTAAGGGCCCGCGCGAGCTGCGCTCCGTTGGTCAGCGTATTATCTGGCTGTCTGAGCGTCTGGCGTGGCTGGAATCCCAGCGTCATCAGTTCCTGCGCCATATTTCCCATGAACTGAAAACGCCGCTCGCCAGCATGCGTGAAGGAACGGAGCTGCTGGCAGACGAGGTGGCAGGGCCGCTAACGCCAGAACAGAAAGAAATTGTTGAGATTCTGGATGCCAGCAGCCGCAACCTGCAAAAGCTGATTGAACAGCTGCTGGATTACAACCGCAAGCTGGCTGACGGGGCGGTCGTTCTTGAAGAGGTCGAGATTGCGCCGCTGGTGGATATGGTGATCTCCGCCCATAGCTTGCCAGCAAGAGCTAAAATGATGCATACCGGGGTGGAGTTGAGTGCGCCTGCCTGTCTCGCTGAACCGATGCTTTTAATGAGCGTTCTGGATAATCTTTACTCCAATGCGGTGCACTATGGTACTGAATCCGGTAACATTTATATCCGAAGTTATACGATGGGTTCCCGGGTGTTTATTGACGTCGCTAACACCGGCACCCCGATCCCTGATGACGAAAAAACCATGATCTTCGAACCCTTTTTCCAGGGGAGTCATCAGCGGAAGGGTGCGGTAAAAGGAAGTGGTCTGGGCTTAAGCATCGCCCGGGACTGCATACGACGCATGCAGGGTGAGCTAAACATTGCCACGGACGAACGTGCGGATGTTTGCTTCCGTATTGAACTGCCCCTGAGCCGGAAAAACCAATAAAATGAATCTAAGTCTGGTGAGTATGTCACACGTCTTTTTCCGCGCCGTACGTGCGGTGTTTTCCAGCAACACATTTCGCCTGGGTTTACCTTGTTTATTTCTGGCAGGGTGCGTTTCCCATGCGCCACAAAGTGCGATAAGCGGTAAACAAGAAGATAAATGGCCGGATAACCAGCTGGCGGATTTCCTCTCTACCCGCTGTGACGACATCTGGAATTTGTCAGGGCATGATGTCGAAAATAATCCGCTGTTCTGGCTGCGCGGAATAGATTGTGCCCAGCGTCTTGCGCCGGTGGACGCCCGTTCGAAAGCGGCGATGCTGGATGACGACACCTGGCAGGACGCTTTCAAGCGTGGAATTCTACTGGCCGATGCGAAAATCACCCCCGTCGAACGTCGGGCTAATGTGACCCGGCTGGATACCTTTACGATCGCGCTCCCGGTACAGGTACGACCGGTATACCAGCTCTGGCGGGATGGTCAGACACTACAGCTTCAGCTGTCTGAAGAGCGCTCTCGCTACAGCAAGCTCCAGCAGTCCACCGACAGCGAACTTGATACGCTGCGTCAACAGCAACAGCATTTACGCACTCAGCTGGATACCACGACGCGCAAGCTGGAAAACCTGACCGATATCGAAAGACAGCTCTCGTCGCGCAAATATCAGCCTGGTAGCGCATCCGCAGCACCGGAGAGCGACACGCAGAAACAAGAGGATGTGAAGCATGACGAGCCGTAAACCTGCCCATCTCTTACTGGTGGATGACGATCCCGGGCTGTTAAAGCTGCTGGGGATGCGTCTGGTGAGTGAAGGCTACAGCGTAGTGACTGCGGAAAGCGGACAGGAAGGTCTGAAAGTCCTTAGCCGCGAGAAAATTGATCTGGTCATCAGCGATCTGCGGATGGACGAAATGGACGGCCTGCAGCTGTTCGCGGAGATCCAGAAGCAGCAGCCGGGCATGCCGGTGATTATCCTGACGGCACACGGGTCAATTCCGGATGCCGTCGCCGCAACCCAGCAGGGCGTATTCAGCTTCCTCACCAAGCCGGTAGATAAAGACGCACTCTACAAAGCCATCGACAGCGCGCTGGAGCACGCGGCACCCTCTGGCGACGACGCATGGCGTGAATCCATTGTGACCCGCAGCCCGATCATGTTACGTCTGCTTGAGCAGGCGCGGATGGTCGCCCAGTCCGACGTCAGCGTGCTGATTAACGGCCAGAGCGGAACCGGGAAAGAGATCCTGGCGCAGGCGATCCATAACGCCAGCCCGCGCAGCAAAAATGCCTTTATTGCCATTAACTGCGGCGCGCTTCCGGAACAATTGCTTGAGTCCGAACTGTTTGGTCATGCCCGTGGCGCCTTCACCGGCGCGGTAAGCAGCCGGGAAGGGCTGTTCCAGGCCGCGGAAGGCGGCACGCTGTTCCTCGACGAGATTGGTGACATGCCTGCGCCGCTACAGGTCAAACTGCTGCGCGTGCTTCAGGAACGTAAAGTGCGCCCGCTGGGCAGCAATCGCGATATTGATATTAACGTACGAATTATTTCCGCCACCCACCGCGACTTACCAAAAGTGATGGCGCGCAACGAGTTTCGTGAAGACCTCTACTACCGTCTGAACGTGGTGAATCTCAAAATCCCGGCACTGGCAGAGCGTGCTGAAGATATTCCGCTGCTGGCGAATCACCTGTTGCGCCAGGCGGCCGATCGCCATAAACCGTTTGTCCGCGCGTTTTCCACCGATGCGATGAAACGGCTGATGGCGGCCAGCTGGCCGGGTAACGTTCGCCAGCTGGTAAACGTGATTGAGCAGTGTGTGGCGTTGACGTCATCGCCCGTTATCAGCGATGCGCTGGTGGAGCAGGCGCTGGAAGGGGAAAACACGGCCTTGCCGACGTTCGCCGAAGCGCGTAACCAGTTCGAGCTGAACTATCTGCGCAAGCTGCTGCAGATCACCAAAGGCAACGTGACCCACGCAGCGCGAATGGCCGGACGCAACCGCACTGAGTTTTACAAGCTGCTCTCACGCCACGAGCTGGAAGCAAACGATTTTAAAGAGTAATGCCGTATGGTACTGTGAGCAATCGATTACGAGGCAGCTTACAGGCAAGCGTTTAAGGACCCACCATGAAAAAGATTGATGCGATTATTAAACCTTTCAAACTGGATGATGTGCGTGAAGCGCTGGCGGAAGTCGGCATCACCGGGATGACCGTGACGGAAGTGAAAGGTTTTGGTCGTCAGAAAGGCCACACCGAGCTTTATCGTGGCGCAGAGTACATGGTCGATTTTCTGCCGAAAGTGAAAATTGAAATCGTGGTCAGCGATGACATCGTCGATACCTGCGTGGATACCATCATCCGCACGGCGCAGACGGGCAAAATTGGCGACGGTAAAATCTTCGTCTTTGACGTGGCGCGCGTGATCCGTATCCGTACCGGCGAAGAAGACGACGCCGCGATTTAATGATGCCAACGGTTTTGTAGGCCGGGTAAGGCGTAGCCGCCACCCGGCGAAAAAAAAGCCCCTCGTTCGAGGGGCTTTTTGCATTACAGCACTTTATGCGGGCCGAAACATTCGTAATGAATGTTGTCTTTATTCACACCCAGCGCCACCAGCTGCTTCGCGGCATATTGCATAAACGCCACCGGTCCGCAGACGTAGAACTGCATATCCGGCGCGCTGAACGCCCCTTCATGCTGGCTTAAATTCATCAACCCTTCGCTGTCAAAACGTGCAGCTGCGCGGTCTGCTTCCGTTGGCAAGCGATACCAGGTACGCGCGGTGAAGCGGGGCAGCGTCGCGCCCAGCGTTTTCACTTCGTCCGCAAAGGCATGCACCTCGCCGTTCTCTGCGGCATGGAACCAGTTAACCTGTGCGCTGTGGTTTGCTTTCGCCAGCGTATCCAGCATCGCCAGCATTGGCGTTTGGCCGACACCAGCCGAGATCAGCGTTACCGGGGTAGTAGCGTCTACCGCCATGAAGAAGTCACCCGCCGGTGCGGCCAGGTGAACGACGTCACCCACGCTGGCTTCGTTATGAAGCCAGCTGGAAACCTGGCCGCCGTCCTCGCGTTTCACCGCAATGCGATAGCCTTTGCCGTCGGGTTTGCGGGTCAGGGAATACTGGCGGATCTCCTGATGCGGAAAACCTTCAGGCTTCAGCCACACGCCGAGATATTGGCCTGGCTGATAATCCGCTACCGGCTGACCATCCACCGGTTCAAATTCAAAACTGGTGATCAATGCGCTGCGCGGTGTTTTCTCAACGATGCGGAAGGCGCGAGTGCCTTCCCAGCCGCCGTTCTTGCTGGCGTTTTCACTGTAGATCTGTGCTTCACGGTTGATGAAGACGTTTGCCAGCACGCCGTAGGCTTTACCCCAGGCGTCCAGTACCTCCTGGCCCGGGCTGAACATTTCGTCCAGCGTTGCCAGCAGGTGGCCGCCGACAATATTGTACTGCTCGGGTTTGATCTGGAAGCTGGTGTGCTTCTGCGCGATTTTTTCCACCGCAGGCAGTAATGCCGCCAGGTTTTCAATGTTGCTGGCGTAGGCCGCGATGGCGTTGAACAGGGCTTCACGCTGATCGCCATTACGCTGGTTACTCATGTTGAAAATCTCTTTCAACTCTGGGTTATGCGTGAACATGCGATCGTAAAAATGAGCGGTGAGTTTAGGACCGGTTTCCACCAGCAGGGGGATGGTGGCTTTAACGGTAGCGATGGTTTGAGCGTCGAGCATGAGCGCGTCCTTTTGATGTGACTTTAATGATGTATTTTAAATGCATCTTATAAAAAATACCCCTGCGTTGTAAATGGTTCTTTGCAAGATGAAAAATATGCATCACAAACCTGAAAAGAAATCCGTTGAAACAGGGGAGCGCTTTATTCCTCAAACCCTTGCGTGGCGTGAAGGAAAACGTTTGCGTAAAATCGTTTGTCAAGACCTGTTATCACACAACTATTCAGTTATACTGTTGCCCGTCGTCCAACAGGACTGCCTTTTCAGGCCAAAATTTACTTGTTAGCTGAGTCAGGAGATGCGGATGTTAAAGCGTGAAATGAACATTGCCGATTATGATGCCGAACTGTGGCAGGCTATGGAGCAGGAAAAAGTACGTCAGGAAGAGCACATCGAACTGATCGCCTCCGAAAACTACACCAGCCCGCGCGTCATGCAGGCACAGGGTTCTCAGCTGACCAACAAATACGCTGAAGGTTATCCAGGCAAGCGCTACTACGGCGGTTGCGAGTACGTTGATATCGTTGAGCAACTGGCAATCGACCGTGCGAAAGAACTCTTTGGCGCTGACTACGCGAACGTGCAGCCGCACTCCGGCTCTCAGGCTAACTTCGCCGTTTACACCGCGCTGCTGCAGCCGGGCGATACGGTGCTGGGTATGAACCTGGCGCAGGGCGGCCACCTGACTCACGGCTCCCCGGTGAACTTCTCCGGCAAACTGTACAACATCATCCCTTACGGTATCGATGAGTCCGGTAAAATTGACTACGAAGACATGGCGAAGCAGGCTAAAGAGCATAAACCGAAGATGATCATCGGTGGCTTCTCTGCTTACTCCGGTATCGTTGACTGGGCAAAAATGCGTGAAATCGCAGACAGCATCGGTGCTTACCTGTTCGTCGACATGGCGCACGTAGCGGGTCTGATTGCCGCTGGCGTTTACCCGAACCCGGTTCCGCACGCTCACGTTGTGACCACCACTACCCATAAAACCCTGGCGGGTCCACGCGGTGGCCTGATCCTGGCGAAAGGCGGTGACGAAGAGCTGTACAAAAAACTGAACTCTGCCGTGTTCCCAAGCGCGCAGGGCGGCCCGCTGATGCACGTTATCGCGGCAAAAGCGGTAGCGCTGAAAGAAGCGATGGAGCCAGAGTTCAAGGTTTATCAGCAGCAGGTTGCTAAGAACGCCAAAGCGATGGTGGAAGTGTTCCTGAACCGTGGCTACAAAGTGGTTTCTGGCGGTACTGAAAACCACCTGTTCCTGCTGGATCTGGTTGATAAGAACCTGACCGGTAAAGAAGCTGACGCTGCCCTGGGCCGCGCCAACATCACCGTGAACAAAAACAGCGTGCCAAACGATCCGAAGAGCCCGTTCGTGACTTCCGGTATCCGTATCGGTTCTCCGGCTGTGACGCGTCGCGGCTTTAAAGAAGCGGAAGTGAAAGAGCTGGCTGGCTGGATGTGTGACGTTCTGGACAACATCAATGACGAAGCGGTTATCGAGCGCGTCAAAGGTAAAGTTCTGGATATCTGCGCACGCTTCCCGGTATACGCATAATTCTTCTGCTTTGCAGAATGTTAAAAGGCCGCGCGTGCGGCCTTTTTTTATGGCTTAACGGCGGTCAAGGGATATTGCGCCTGGACCCACAATCGCCAGCAATATAAATGCGCCCGCAATACTGACATTCTTGTAGAAATTAATCATATTCGGTACGACCGCATCACCGGTCATATTCCAGTAATGGTGACCAATCACCGCCGTGCCCAGCGTGTAGAACACAAACAGCACGGCAAGAGGGCGGGTGAAAAAGCCCAGTACGATCAGGATGGCGGCTGGCACTTCCATCACCACCGCAATAATGGCCGCCAGCATGGGCATCGGTGTCCCGAGCGAGGTCATATATTGTACGGTGCCGCTAAACCCCGTCAGTTTCGGATAACCAAAGATAATAAACAGGACGACAAGCGCGATACGGGCAATCAACAACAACAGATGGCGTGACTGACCAAAATCGAGATAACGTAGTGAGTTCATGGCAGAAAACCTCTGCAAGTGGAGTAATTTAAACGTAATACACATTTTCATTCCCTGCCATAAGCCTGACGACTGCACGATATGTTAATTTTTCGTTAATTTATAGCAGGCTATCTACTTGCTTAATTTTTCTATTCTCGCCAGACTATGGCCTCCATTTCGGGAGGGATTCATGGTCTTGCATTCCACGCGCTGGCTGGCGCTCAGCTATTTCACCTATTTCTTTAGCTACGGTATTTTTCTGCCATTCTGGAGCGTCTGGCTCAAGGGAATCGGCCTGACTCCAGAGACCATCGGCGTTCTGCTGGGGGCCGGACTGGTGGCGCGTTTTCTTGGCAGCCTGCTGATTGCCCCGCGCGTCAGCGATCCCTCTCTGCTGATCAAGGCTGTACGCATTCTCGCGCTGCTCACCCTGGTCTTTGTCGCCTGCTTCTGGGTAAGCCATCAGTTTGCCTGGCTGATGGTGGTGATGGTCGGCTTTAACCTGTTCTTCTCTCCGCTGGTTCCTCTGACGGATGCGCTGGCGAACACCTGGCAAAAGCAGATCACCATGGACTATGGCCGCGTGCGCCTGTGGGGCTCTATTGCTTTTGTTATCGGTTCCGCGCTGGTGGGGAAACTGGTCAGCCTCTACGACTACCGTGCGATTCTGGCTCTGCTGAGCATCGGGATAGCGTCGATGCTGCTGGGAATGCTGTTACGTCCATCCGTGATGCCGCAGGGAGAAAGTCGCCATCAGGAGAGCGCGGGCTGGCCAGCCTGGCGGAGCCTGGTCGCACAGAGCTGGCGCTTTCTGGCGTGCGTCTGTCTGCTTCAGGGGGCGCATGCGGCGTACTATGGCTTCAGCGCTATCTACTGGCAGGGGGCGGGCTACTCTGCCTCTGCGGTTGGTTATCTCTGGTCGCTGGGCGTGGTGGCCGAAGTCATTATTTTCGCCCTGAGCAAAAAGCTGTTCCGCCGTTTTGGCGCGCGCGATCTGCTGCTGCTTTCGGCGATTTGCGGCGTGGCACGCTGGGGTATTATGGGCTGGACGACGGATCTGCCATGGCTGATCTTGGCGCAAATTCTGCACTGCGGCACCTTCACCGTATGTCACCTGGCGGCGATGCGCTATATCGCTGCGCGTGAGGGCGGGGACGTGATTCGTCTGCAGTCGGTCTATTCCGCGGTAGCAATGGGCGGCAGTATTGCGGTGATGACGGTCTTTGCCGGTTTCCTGTATCAACACCTCGGGCACGGCGTCTTCTGGGTAATGGCGCTGGTGGCGCTACCGGCGATGTTTGTTCGACCAAAAGTGGCCGCACGCGCGTAACTACGACTCCAGCATCGCGCGAATATGCTCTTGCTGCTGCGCATTCAGTGATTCAACCGCGTGGATCAACGGCGGCGAGAACAGCGGCAGGGCAACAGGATAGGGGGTGACCACCAGCGCGGCTTCGCGCGGCGCGCCCTCTTTCTGAAAAGCCTGCAACGTCAGATAGCGAATATTGAGCGGCAGCAGCGTCAACTCGCGGAGCTGCTGTTCAATCAGCTCCTCACAGGATTTATCTTCCCCCGTCAACAGCACCACCTGCTTTTCATGGAGATCGGACTCCTGCATCAGCCAGGCGCCGAAAATCACCGCGACCAGGCTCATCTCTTCATCGGAAAAACGCAGGCCAAACTCCGCTTCCAGCTCAAACAACGCCTCTTTCGTGGTGCGTAACAGCCGGGGGTAGAGACGATGGATCTCCTCTGGCAGGCTGTTGTCGATGCCAATTTCAAACAGGGAACGGTCCAGCGCCTGAGACAGATGGATATACAGCTGATCGGTCAGCCCTTGCTCGTCGCTGAAGTTCATCCCGGTCTGCGAGCGAAAACGGGCCACCATGCGCACGATGGCGCGACGCAAACGCTGATCCTGCTGGTGCTTATCGAGCACCGGATCGGGCGTGCGGAGCATCATAAACAGCAGCGCCAGAAACAACTGCTCATCCACATGCGCGCCCTGAGGAACGCGCCGCTTCCAGTGACGGACGATCTCCTGCGCCGTAAAATACTCTCCCCGCGACTGCGTCCAGCTGCGCTGGGCATGGGAAAATTGTGGCGTATTCCCCAGGTGGTGCTGGATAAGACAGTATTGTAAGTAGAGCTGTAAGAACTGGATGTCGCGACACTCAAACTGCCGCTGCAGCTTGCGCGAGCAGAAGTTGATTAACGCCCGCAGGTTAGCATCGTCGTAAAGTGGCCGCGCGATGCCGTGTTGTTTAAGCGCGGTTTTTAACGCTGGCGTAAACTGGTGCGAGACAAACTGCGGGCAAAGGCGGAGCGCCCTGCGCAGCCAGTGCAGCAGGCATAAACGCTGGTTCAGGGCAGTGCCTTCAATCCGGTAGCTGCCGTCGTGGTGCGTGACGATATCCAGCCGGTGATAGCGCTGGATTTCATCGCGCGTCTCGGCTATATCTTGCCGTGCCAGGACGTCGTCCACGCCGTTGGCTGCGATTATGCTCTGTGCGGTGACGGCAGCATCGGGCAGGTAAAGCATTAAAAGCACCTGGCAACGGCGCTGCGAACTGGAAAGCACAGATGGAATTTCAAGCGTCGTCATCATCTGTCGGGTATCCAGTGTGAATGTTTGATAAGAATAGCTAAAGGATGGGGGCTGAAAAGCGCGCCGGCAGGCCTTTCACTCAGGATTGCTGGAGAACATCACAGAATTTTTGACGTGAGGAATTGATGCAGACAGTTAAACACAGTGCGATGGCGTTATTTTTGGCGGTTATCTCCTTCACCACCTGCGCACATCCTCACAGTTTTATCAGCCTGAAAACCGAACTGGTCACCGACGGCACGCAGTTAAGTGGCCTGAAGATGCGCTGGACGATGGATGAAATCACCTCGGCTGACCTGCTTTATGATGCGGGAAATGCGAAGCCCGGCGATGAAATCTGGAAAAAGCTGGCGGCGGAAGTGATGGCTAACGTGCTGGGTCAGCACTACTTCACCGAGTTCTGGCATAACGGCCAGAAGGTGAAGTTTCTTAACCGACCCACGGAGTATGGTATGTCACGCGACGGGCATCAGGCGGTGCTGACGTTCGTCCTTCCGCTGGCGCACCCGCAGCCGCTGGCAGGGCAAAAATATACTTTTTCCACTTTTGACCCCACCTACTACGTCGACATGCACTACGCCGACGAGAGCGATGTACAGCTTCCGGCCTCGTTGCAGAAAACCTGCAAAATGGCGGTTCACACCCCGAAGCCCAGCGAAGAGACGCTGAACTTTGCCGTCTCTCTTGATAAAGAAGATGCGCCACCGGAGGACATGGAGTTGGGTAAACAGTTCGCGCAGGAGGTGACGTTACAATGTCAGTGATCGCTTCTCCGTCCCGCAAATCTCGCCGCTGGCTTCATCTTTGGCCGCTGGCGCTTTTTATACTGTTAGCTATTGGCGGTTCGCTCTGGCTGTGGCAGGCCTGGCCGCAGGTGATGATGAAAAGCATCATCTGGCAACGCGAGGTGAACCAGCAGATGAGTGGTTTACTGAAAGCGGTGGCGGAGAACCCAACGAAAGCGGGCGGTTCCCTGCTGGCGTTCAGCTTTATCTACGGGGTGCTGCATGCGCTGGGGCCTGGGCATGGCAAAATCGTTATCACCACCTGGCTTGCGACCCATCCGTCGAAGCTGAAATCGAGCATGGGTCTTACGCTGGCCTCCTCGCTGCTTCAGGGGGGCGTGGCGATTGGGCTGGTTGTCGTGGTGCTTTCACTTCTTCAGCTTCCAGCCCGGCAGCTGCACATGAGTAGCTTCTGGCTGGAAAAGGGGAGCTATGCGCTGGTGGGCGTGCTGGGGCTGATCCTCTGCTGGCGAGCGCTGAAAAAACTGCGCGCGCTGCTGCAAAAACCGCATTTCAGGACTTTTACGCCGCATCACGTTCACGATGAAAACTGTGGCTGCGGACATCAGCATCTGCCGACGCAGGAACAGCTACAGAACGGTGATGACTGGCGTGCGCGGCTGATGATTGTGCTGTCGATGGGGATGCGCCCGTGCTCGGGGGCAATCATGGTGTTGTTGTTCAGCAAGGTGATTGGCGTGTTTAGCTGGGGAATGCTGTCTGCGCTGGCGATGGCGGCAGGGACGTCACTGACGATTTCTTCGCTGGCGTTGCTGGTGCACAGCTTCCGTCAGCTGGCGGTTAAACTCAGCGGCAATAAAACGCCGGTGCTGTGGCGACAGGTCGGATGGACAACGCTCGCGCTGGCGGGCGGGGTGATTCTGCTGGTGGCGGCGGTGACGATGTGGAACAGTGCGGTACCGGTGGGAAGGGGATTGCGGCCGTTTTAGTTGGGATTCCCTCTCCCACAGGGAGAGGGAATGACCGGGATTAACGCTTCAGCGCGTCGCTCAGTTCATCACGCATGTTTGCCAGCATGGCTTTAACGACGCGTGGGTTACCTGCAACGATGTTGCCGGTAGACATATAGTTATGGCCGCCGGTGAAATCACACACGATGGCACCTGCTTCACGTGCGATCAGCTCGCCCGCGGCAAAATCCCATGGCTTCAGAGACAGCTCGAAGTATCCGTCAACGCGGCCGGTCGCCACGTAAGCCAGATCCAGCGCAGCAGAACCGGTGCGACGGAAGTCCGCGCATTCGGTGAACAGTTTGCCCAGGATATTCATGTAGGTGGTTGCGTGCTGTTTCGCCTTGAACGGGAAACCGGTCGCCAGGATGGTGCCGTCCAGATCGCGAGCGTTGCTGCAGCGCAGACGGTAGCCGTTCAGCTGTGCGCCCTGACCGCGGGTAGCGGTGAACAGTTCGTTACGCATTGGATCGTACACAACAGCGACTTCAGTACGGCCTTTGATGCGTACGGCGATAGACACAGAGAAGTGTGGCAGGCGTTTGACGAAGTTGGTGGTGCCATCCAGTGGATCGATAACCCATTGAACATCCTGATCGGTACCTTCATGTTCACCGCTTTCTTCGGTGATGATGGTGTGCTGCGGGTAAGATTTGCGGATCGTTTCGATAATAATCGCTTCTGCGGCTTTATCGACATTCGTCACGAAATCATTGCTGCCTTTCTGGCTGGTTTCTACGGAGTCTGGCGTTTCGTAGTGTTTGGCAATTACATTACCCGCCTTGCGCGCTGCGCGCACGGCGATGGTCAGCATCGGATGCATCGGTCTCTCTCACTGGATGTTAAAGAACAGGAAAATCGGCGCAGAGTATAGCAGCGGGATCGGATTATGTCTCTCGTTTATGATAATATGCCCGAATATTCTTCAGACGCTGAATTCAGACACTAAAAATTATGCTGCAAAACATTCGAATCGTGCTGGTCGAAACATCGCACACCGGCAACATGGGCTCCGTTGCCCGCGCTATGAAAACCATGGGCTTAACGAACCTGTGGCTGGTTAACCCGCTGGTGAAGCCAGACTCGCAGGCCATCGCCCTGGCCGCCGGAGCCAGCGACGTGATTGGCAACGCGCAGATCGTCGATACCCTCGACGAAGCGCTGGCAGGTTGCAGCCTGGTGGTCGGCACCAGCGCTCGCTCCCGCACATTGCCGTGGCCGATGCTGGACCCGCGCGAATGCGGTCTGAAGAGTGTCTCTGAGGCAGAACAGGCGCCGGTTGCGCTGGTGTTTGGCCGTGAGCGCGTTGGCCTGACCAACGACGAACTGCAGAAATGCCACTACCATGTGGCGATTGCCGCTAACCCGGAATACAGCTCGCTGAACCTGGCGATGGCAGTGCAGGTGATCGCCTACGAAGTGCGTATGGCGTGGCTGGCGACGCAGGAGAAAGAGGTAGAGCCTAAAGAAGAGACGGCCTACCCGCTGGTGGATGACCTGGAGCGTTTCTATGGTCACCTGGAGCAGACGCTGCTTTCGACCGGCTTTATTCGTGAAGGCCATCCAGGCCAGGTGATGAACAAGCTGCGCCGTCTGTTCACCCGCGCGCGCCCGGAAAGCCAGGAGCTGAACATCCTGCGCGGCATTCTGGCGTCGATTGAGCAAAAGAATAAGGAGTAGTGTCGTCTGTTCGCCGGGTGGCGCTTCGCTTACCCGACCTACCACGCATTCTCCCTCTCCCCGTGGGAGAGGGCTGGGGTGAGGGCATCAGGCAGCACCCTTGTGATACGACACGGTTTTGTAGGTCGGGTAAGCGCAGCGCCACCCGACAAAAAACGGCACAGAAGGTTAAATACCTGACTAAAACAGTCAAGTAAATAGTTGACCATTTTAGTCAGGAATGTCAGACTTGGCCCTGCTATGCAATACCCCCATTTTACAATAAAAAACCCCGGGCAGGGGCGAGTTTGAGGTTAAGTAAGACATGAGACTGACATCTAAAGGGCGTTATGCCGTGACCGCGATGCTGGACGTTGCGCTCAACTCCGAAGCGGGCCCGGTTCCGTTGGCTGATATTTCTGAACGACAAGGGATCTCCCTCTCCTATCTGGAACAGCTGTTCTCCAGACTGCGTAAAAATGGACTGGTTTCCAGCGTTCGTGGCCCGGGCGGCGGTTATCTGCTGGGTAAAGACGCGGGCAGTATTGCAGTGGGTGAAGTGATTAGCGCAGTTGACGAATCCGTCGACGCGACCCGTTGCCAGGGTAAAGGCGGCTGCCAGGGCGGCGATAAGTGCCTGACCCACGCGCTGTGGCGCGATCTGAGCGACCGTCTGACCGGCTTCCTGAACAACATCACCCTCGGTGAGCTGGTGAATAACCAGGAAGTTCTGGATGTATCAGGCCGTCAGCACAGCCATGATTCCCAACGCAGCACCCGCGCGCAGGACGCCATCGACGTCAAACTGCGCGCGTAATAAAACGATAAGTATTTCAGAATCAGGCCGGGGCATCGCGCCCCGCGTACTCGGTCGTACATCCAGCCGGTTGCCTGATTCCTTGCATTGAAGCGATGTACGGAGTTTATAGAGCAATGAAATTACCGATTTATCTCGATTACTCCGCAACCACGCCGGTGGACCCGCGTGTTGCCGAGAAAATGATGCAGTGTCTGACCCTGGACGGAAACTTTGGTAACCCAGCTTCCCGTTCACACCGTTTTGGCTGGCATGCTGAAGAGGCGGTTGATATCGCCCGTAATCAGATTGCTGACCTGGTGGGTGCCGACCCGCGTGAGATTGTTTTCACCTCCGGTGCGACCGAATCCGACAACCTGGCGATCAAAGGTGCAGCCAACTTTTATCAGAAAAAAGGCAAGCACATTATCACCAGCAAAACCGAACACAAAGCCGTGCTGGACACCTGCCGTCAGCTGGAGCGTGAAGGGTACGAAGTGACGTACCTGGCGCCGCAGAGCAACGGTATCATCGACCTGAAAGAGCTCGAAGCAGCGATGCGTGATGACACCATTCTGGTCTCCATCATGCACGTCAACAACGAAATCGGCGTCGTTCAGGACATCGCCACCATCGGCGAAATGTGCCGTGCGCGCGGTATTATCTACCACGTAGATGCGACCCAGAGCGTGGGTAAACTGCCTATCGACCTGAGCCAGCTGAAAGTGGACCTGATGTCCTTCTCCGGCCACAAAATCTATGGCCCGAAAGGGATCGGCGCGCTGTACGTTCGTCGTAAGCCACGTATCCGCATCGAAGCACAGATGCACGGCGGCGGTCACGAGCGCGGCATGCGTTCCGGTACGCTGCCTGTTCACCAGATCGTGGGCATGGGCGAAGCATACCGCATTGCGAAAGAAGAGATGGAAACCGAGATGGCACGCCTGCGCACGCTGCGTAACCGTCTGTGGGACGGCGTGAAGGATATGGAAGAAGTGTATCTGAACGGCGATCTCGAGCAGGGCGCGCCAAACATCCTCAACGTCAGCTTCAACTATGTTGAAGGCGAGTCGCTGATCATGGCACTCAAAGACCTGGCCGTTTCTTCCGGTTCTGCCTGTACGTCTGCAAGCCTGGAGCCATCCTACGTGCTGCGCGCGCTGGGTATGACTGACGAGCTGGCACACAGCTCTATCCGTTTCTCTTTAGGTCGTTTCACTACCGAAGAAGAGATTGACTACACCATCAAGCTGGTTCGTAACTCCATCGGCCGTCTGCGTGACCTTTCTCCACTGTGGGAAATGTTTAAGCAGGGCGTGGATCTGAACAGCATTGAATGGTCACATCACTAATCGGTACATAAGGAGAATTCAATCATGGCATACAGCGAAAAAGTCATCGATCATTACGAAAACCCGCGCAACGTTGGCTCTTTTGACAACAGCGACGAATCTGTTGGTAGCGGCATGGTCGGTGCACCGGCGTGTGGCGACGTGATGAAGTTGCAGATTAAAGTCAACAATGAAGGTATCATTGAAGACGCGCGCTTCAAGACCTACGGCTGCGGTTCTGCCATTGCGTCCAGCTCCCTGGTCACCGAATGGGTGAAGGGCAAGTCTCTGGACGAAGCACAGGCAATCAAGAACACGGATATTGCTGAAGAACTCGAACTGCCACCGGTGAAAATTCACTGTTCTATTCTGGCAGAAGACGCGATCAAAGCCGCCATTGCGGATTACAAAAGCAAACGTGAAGCAAAATAATTGAGGTTTGAGTATGTCGATTACCCTTAGCGACAGCGCTGCCGCGCGAGTAAGCTCTTTTCTGGCGAACCGTGGTAAAGGCTTTGGCCTGCGACTGGGCGTACGTACCTCCGGCTGTTCTGGTATGGCTTACGTACTGGAATTTGTTGACGAGCCGGCGTCTGATGACACCGTGTTTGAAGACAAGGGCGTGAAGGTGGTGGTCGATGGCAAAAGCCTGCAATTCCTCAACGGCACTCAGCTGGACTTCGTCAAAGAAGGCCTGAACGAAGGGTTCAAATTCACGAACCCGAACGTCAAAGACGAGTGTGGTTGCGGCGAAAGCTTCCACGTTTAACCGCGCGTCATCCGAAACCCCACCGTGGCTTTGCTGCGCGTGGGGTTTGTTCTAACAGGCTACCCCTGAGATTGTTATGGATTACTTCACTCTCTTCGGACTACCCGCTCAATACCCGATCGATCTTCAGGCGCTGACGGTCCGTTTTCAGGATTTGCAGCGTCAGTACCATCCGGATAAATTCGCCAGCGGGACGCAGGCCGAGCAGTTGGCTGCAGTTTCGCACTCTGCCACCATTAATCAGGCCTGGCAGACGCTGCGTCATCCGCTGGCGCGTGCTGAATATCTGCTCTCGCTCCACGGTTTTGATCTGGCGAGCGAACAGCATACCGTTCGCGATACGGCGTTTCTGATGGAACAGCTGGAGCTGCGCGAAGAGCTGGATGAGATTGAACAGGCCAAAGACGAAGCGCGGCTGGAAAGCTTTATCACGCGCGTGAAGGGTATGTTTGATACCCGCCATCAGCAGATGGTGGAGCAACTGAACAACGAGACCTGGGACGTGGCGGCAGACACTGTGCGCAAACTCCGTTTTCTCGATAAACTGCGAAGCAGTGCTGAACAACTCGAAGAAAAGCTGCTCGATTTTTAATTTCGGAAGCAATTATGGCCTTATTACAAATTAGTGAGCCTGGCTTAAGTGCCGCACCGCACCAGCGTCGTCTGGCGGTGGGTATTGACCTGGGCACCACCAATTCTCTCGTGGCGACCGTGCGTAGCGGCCAGGCGGAAACGCTGGCTGACGAGCAGGGCCGCCATCTGCTGCCTTCCGTGGTCCACTACCAGCAGCAGGGTCACGCGGTAGGCTACGACGCGCGCGCCAACGCCGCGCGCGATCCGGCCAACACCATCAGCTCGGTTAAGCGCATGATGGGCCGTTCGCTGGCCGATATTCAGACCCGTTACCCGCATCTGCCGTATCAGCTTCAGGCCAGTGAAAACGGCCTGCCGATGATCGCGACCGAGGCTGGTCTGCTGAACCCGATCCGTGTTTCTTCGGACATCCTGAAGGCGCTGGCAGCGCGCGCTACGGCGACGCTCGGCGGCGATCTCGACGGCGTGGTGATTACCGTTCCGGCCTATTTTGACGATGCACAGCGTCAGGGCACCAAGGACGCCGCCCGTCTGGCGGGCCTGCACGTATTACGCCTGCTGAACGAACCGACGGCGGCGGCCATTGCCTACGGCCTCGACTCCGGTCAGGAAGGGGTGATTGCCGTTTACGACCTCGGCGGCGGTACCTTTGATATCTCCATCCTGCGCTTAAGCCGTGGCGTATTTGAAGTGCTGGCGACCGGCGGGGATTCCGCGCTGGGCGGCGATGACTTCGACCATCTGCTGGCGGATTACATTCGTGAGCAGGCGGGGATTGCCGATCGCAGCGATGCGCGCGTCCAGCGTGAACTGCTGGATGCCGCCATCGACGCCAAAATTGCCCTCAGCGATGCGCAGACGGTTACCGTGAACGTGGCGGGCTGGCAGGGTGAAATCTCCCGTGACCAGTTTAACGATCTGATCGCACCTTTGGTGAAACGCACGCTGCTGGCCTGCCGTCGCGCATTGAAAGATGCGGGCGTTGAGGCTGACGAGGTGCTGGAAGTGGTCATGGTCGGCGGTTCTACCCGTGTGCCGCTGGTGCGCGAACGTGTAGGTGAGTTCTTTGGCCGCACGCCGCTGACCGCCATCGATCCGGACAAAGTGGTTGCCGTGGGCGCGGCCATTCAGGCCGATATTCTGGTCGGCAACAAGCCGGACAGTGAAATGCTGCTGCTGGACGTTATCCCGCTGTCCCTTGGTTTAGAAACCATGGGTGGCCTGGTGGAGAAAGTCATTCCGCGTAACACCACCATTCCGGTGGCGCGCGCGCAGGAGTTCACCACCTTTAAAGACGGCCAGACTGCGATGTCCATCCACGTCATGCAGGGCGAACGCGAACTGGTGCAGGACTGCCGCTCTCTGGCGCGCTTTGCGCTGCGCGGTATCCCGGCATTGCCAGCGGGCGGGGCGCATATTCGCGTTACCTTCCAGGTTGATGCGGACGGCCTGCTGAGCGTCACGGCGATGGAAAAATCCACCGGCGTGGAATCGTCCATCCAGGTGAAGCCGTCCTACGGCCTGACCGATGGCGAGATCGCCTCCATGATTCAGGACTCAATGAGCTACGCCGAGCAGGATGTGAAGGCGCGTATGCTGGCGGAACAGAAAGTGGAAGCCGCACGCGTGCTGGAAAGCCTGACCGGTGCACTCAATGCCGATGCCGCGCTGTTAAGCGCCGCTGAGCGTCAGGTGATTGACGAGGCTGCCGCGCACTTAAGCGTTGTCGCCATGGGCAATGATGCTGACGCAATAGAAGAAGCCATTAAAAACGTTGATAAACAAACCCAGGACTTCGCCGCTCGCCGCATGGACAAATCCGTCCGCGTCGCGCTGAAAGGCCAGTCCGTGGACGAGGTTTAATATGCCAAAGATTGTTATTTTGCCTCATGCGGACCTTTGTCCGGATGGCGCTGTTCTGGAAGCGAAGACCGGCGAAACCATTCTCGATGTTGCCCTGCGCGCAGGTATCGAAGTGGAACACGCCTGTGAAAAATCCTGTGCCTGCACTACCTGTCACTGCATCGTGCGTGAAGGTTTTGACTCGCTCGCCGAAAGCACCGAAGACGAAGACGACATGCTGGATAAAGCATGGGGTCTGGAGCCAGACAGCCGCTTAAGCTGCCAGGCCGCGGTGACCGACGAAGATCTGGTCGTGGAATTCCCACGCTACACCATCAACCACGCACGCGAGCATTAATATGGGACTGAAGTGGACAGACAGCCGTGAGATCGGCGAAGCGCTCTACGACGCGAACCCGGATCTCGATCCGAAAACCGTACGATTCACCGACATGCACCAGTGGATCTGCGATTTAGACGATTTCGACGACGATCCAAACGCATCCAATGAAAAAATTCTGGAGGCGATTCTGTTAGTCTGGTTAGATGAAGCAGAGTAAATCACTTAACGGGCTGCCTTCAGGCGGCCCGTTTGCTAATAAGGATAAATAAAATGACCGAAGCGATGAAGATTACGCTCTCTACGCAGCCTGCCGACGCGCGCTGGGGCGAGAAAGCCAGCTACAGCATCAATAACGACGGTATTACCCTGCACCTGACGGGCAACGATGATTTGGGCCTGATCCAGCGCGCCGCGCGCAAAATCGACGGTCTGGGGATCAAACATGTCTCGCTGGAAGGCGAAGGCTGGGACACCGACCGCAGCTGGGCATTCTGGGCGGGGTACAAAGGTCCGAAAGGCACCCGCAAAATTGAGTGGGCAAACCTCGACGAAGCCGGTCAGAAAGAGCTGGAAAGCCGCCTGCAGATCATCGACTGGGTACGCGACACCATCAACGCCCCGGCGGAAGAGTTAGGTCCTGAGCAGCTGGCGCAGCGCGCCGTTGACCTGCTGTGCGGCGTGGCGGGCGACAAAATGTCCTACCGTATTACCAAAGGTGAAGACCTGCGCGAGCAGAACTATATGGGTATCCACACCGTAGGCCGTGGCTCTGAGCGACCTCCGGTCCTGCTGGCGCTGGATTACAACCCAACCGGCGATAAAGAAGCTCCTGTCTTTGCCTGCCTGGTCGGCAAAGGCATTACTTTTGACACCGGCGGCTACAGCCTGAAGCAGAGCGCGTTCATGGACTCCATGAAGTCCGACATGGGCGGCGCGGCAACCATCACTGGTGCGCTGGCGTTCGCGATTACCCGCGGCCTGAACAAGCGCGTGAAGCTTTACCTGTGCTGCGCCGACAACATGGTCAGCGGCAATGCCTTCAAGCTGGGTGACATCATTCGCTATCGCAACGGCAAAAATGTTGAAGTGATGAACACCGATGCCGAAGGCCGCCTGGTGCTGGCTGATGGCCTGATTGACGCCTCTGCGCAGAAACCTGAGCTGATTATCGACATGGCGACCCTGACCGGTGCGGCGAAAACCGCCCTGGGGAACGACTACCATGCGCTGTTCAGCTTCGATGACAAGCTGGCCGCACGCCTGCTGGCAAGCGCCGCGGCGGAAAACGAGCCATTCTGGCGTCTGCCGCTGGCCGAGTTCCACCGCAGCCAGCTGCCGTCCAACTTTGCCGAGCTGAATAACACCGCAAGCGCGGCGTATCCGGCAGGGGCAAGTACCGCAGCAGGCTTCCTGTCTCACTTCGTTGAGAACTATCACGAAGGCTGGCTGCACATCGACTGCTCCGCAACCTACCGTAAAGCAGCGGTAGAACAGTGGTCCGCGGGTGCGACCGGTCTGGGCGTGCGTACCGTGGCGAACCTGCTGACGGCTGAGTAACCTTTTTTGCCGGGTGGCGCTACGCTTACCCGGCCTACAAAACCCGTAGGCCCGTGCAAGCGTAGCGCCGCCGGGCAATTGTGAAGTAGCCAAACTATGTCCGAAACCAAAAACGAATTAGAAACTCTGCTGGAACAGGCGGCCACCGAGCCCGCTCACCGTCCGGCATTTTTCCGCACGTTGCTGGAATCTACCGTCTGGGTGCCAGGCACCGCGGCGGAAGGTGAGCAGGTTGTGGAAGACAGCGCGCTGGATCTGCTGCACTGGGAGAAAGACGACGGCTCTTCAGTGATCCCGTTCTTTACCTCACTGGAAGCGCTGCAGGAAGCTGTGGAAGATGAACAGGCATTCGTGGTGATGCCGGTGCGTACGCTGTTTGAAATGACGTTGGGCCAGACCCTGTTCCTCAACGCCAAACTGCCAACCGGGAAAGAGTTCACCCCGCGTGAAATCAGTCACCTGATGGGTGAAGAGGGCAATCCGCTCAGCACTCAGGAAGTGCTGGAAGGGGGGGAAACGCTGCTGCTCTCCGAAGTGGCCGAGCCGCCCGCGCAGATGATTGATTCCCTGACCACGCTCTTCAAAACGCTCAAGCCCGTCAGGCGCGCATTCCTCTGCTCCATTAAAGAGAATGCCGACGAGCAACCAGTGCTGCTGATCGGTATTGAAGCAGATGGCGATATCGACGACATCATTCAGGCGGCGGGAAGCGTGGCGACCGACACGCTGCCGGGCGATGAGCCGATTGATATCTGCCAGGTGACGAAAGGTGAGAAGGGCATCAGCCATTTTATTACCGAGCACATCACGCCGTTTTATGAGCGTCGCTGGGGCGGGTTCCTGCGCGATCTCAAAACCAACCGCATTATCTGATGACGCGGGGTGAACTTCACCCCGTTGCTTCCAGCAGCAGTAAATCCATCAGCAGCACCAGATTCGACTCAAATGACGTCACGCCTGCTGCTTCAGCAGCGAAATGTACCGCTTCGTCATAGAGGGCAAAGTGTACGTCCGCCATCCCCGCCAGCGTATTGGCCGAGGCGCGGGTAAACGCGACGACGGTCATCCCGACGTTTTTGGCAATTCGCGCTTTATCCAGCACCTGCTCCGTTTCGCCGCTGCGTGAAACGGCAATGAACACCTGATAGCGGGCGGCGTTGCTGAGAAAAATGTTCCGGCTGTCCCCCGGCCCGGAGATAAATGCCGTTTTGCCCAACACCTGCAATTTCTTGGTCAGGTACTCGGCAAACAGATAGGAAAACCCGGCACCGTAGAGAAAAAAGCTCTCTTTCTGGCGCAGCAGGTTGGCAAAATGCTGGCGTTTGTCCTGGGTGACCCACTGAAAAGTTTGCTGATAGTTGGCGATGAATTGATTAAAAAGGGCAGGCAGCTCAGGGAGCGATTGCCCCTGCACGGTGATATGCGGCGTGTCAGAAAGCAGCTGCTTGCAGTGCCAGATAAACTCGCTAAAACCGCTGAACCCCAGCTTCTGACACAGCCGCATAATGGTGGCGGTAGAAACAAATGTCGCCTGCGCCAGCTCGCGCACCGTGATATTGCCCACCAGCAGCGGATGCTCCGTGAGGTGGGCGAGGACGCGATACTCCGCGCGGGTCAGTGACGCCCCGCGCGTTAACAGCGTGGCCAGGCGGTTATCCATTATTTTGCCGGTTCAACCGGCAGATCGTCTCGCGCACCCCATTCGCTCCAGGCGCCGTCGTAAAGAGTGACGTCGTTAACCCCGAGGGTGGCAAGTGCCAGAATCACCACGCAGGCCGTTACGCCGGAACCGCAGCTGGCAATGATCGGACGATGTAAATCCACACCCGCACGGTCAAAAATGGCGTGCAGTTCATCGGTGGTTTTCAGCTCCCCTTCAAATACCAGATCGCCCCACGGCACGTTCAGCGCGCCCGGAATATGTCCACGCTTCAGACCCGGACGCGGTTCATCCGCTTCGGCATTAAAGCGAGGAGCAGGACGGGCATCGACAATTTGCGCCGTCTTCTCGTGGCTAACGACCAGTACGTCAGTCAAACGTTTGACGACATGTGCGTCAAACGTGGCATCGAAATCGCCTTCCGGCAGCGTGACATCACCCTGCTGAAGCGGCAGGTCATCACGCTTCCAGCCCGCCAGACCGCCTGCCAGAATTGACACTTTCTCTACGCCAAACTGTTTTAACATCCACCACGCGCGCGGTGCGGAAAAGAGGTTGCCCTCATCGTAAACAACCAGATGCTTGTCGCGGCTCACGCCCAGCTCGCGCATCGCCACGGAAAAGGCTTCCGGGCGCGGCAGCATGTGTGGCAGGGGAGAGTTGTGATCGGAGAGGGCTTCAATATCAAAAAATACCGCGCCAGGCAGATGGCCGGCACGGTATTCACCGGGAACATCGCGGTGCTCCTGCCCCGGAGGGGCCATCCGCGCGTCAATAATCTGGACTTCCGGGTCGTCGCCGTGCTCAATCAGCCAGTCGGCGGCGACAAAATATGAGGTGGACATGGGATGCCTCCATTCTTTTCCGTAAAAAAGGATTGTCGGTGTTTTTTATGACACCGACAAGCAAACCACGTTCAACTCGCGAGCAAGCCCCTATTTTTTCACCGTTTCGCCATTCTGCCAGGCCTTTTGCAGCGCGGGCCAGTAGTCGCGGTTGGCTTCGATCATCTCATCCAGAATAGCTTTCGCGTGCGCCATGGTCGGCACGGTGCGGTTCAGGGTGAAGGCCTGCAGGGCTTTCTCATAACTGCCTTCGATGGTCGCCTCCACCAGCAGCTGTTCGGATGCCAGCTGCTGTTGCAGCAGGGTCTGATGGAACAGCGGCACCCGACCGATGCGAACAGGCTCTGGTCCTTCGGAGGTGATATAGGCGGGCACTTCCACCATCGCATCGTATGGCAGGTTGGTAATCGCCCCACGGTTTTCCACCATCACCAGATGGCGGCTGCGCAGGTTAAAGGCCAGCGAGCAGGCCACGTCGACGATAAACTCGCCGTGGACGCCCACGTGGAAGGCATCCGGCAGGATCCCGGTGCGCTTGTACTCTTGCGCAGCAGCAAAGAGTTTTTTCTCACGCCCGTCCATCACTTCGTTAGCGCGGGTATAGTCCGGGTTCTGATGCTCCACAATCTGGTTTGGCATCAGGTAATACTGCAGATACGGGTTCGGCAGGTACTCCGGGAAGTTATCCATGACGGGCTTGATGTTGCGCCAGGTCTTCACCCAGGAGGGATCGGAATGTTGCGGATCGGTTTTAGCGGCGTCTTCCGTCAACAGGCCAAACTTCGCGATATGTTTGCGCAGTTCGGGCAGCTTGTCTTCGCCGTCCACCAGCACGCGGGTAAACCAGCCGAAGTGGTTCAGGCCGAAATAGTCCACCTCCAGCTTGTGGCGATCCACGCCCAGAATGGCGCCCATATTGCGCATTGCGGCGACGGGCATATCGCAGATGTTCAGCACCCGCGCGTTCGGGCGCAGGCGGCGCACGCCTTCCGCCACGATCGCTGCCGGGTTGGAGTAGTTCACGATCCAGGCTTTTTCATGCGCGTAGCGATCCACCCGATCGATAAGCTCGACCATCGGCAGGATCGTGCGCAGTCCGTACGCCAGGCCGCCGGGACCGCAAGTCTCCTGGCCGACCACGCCGTGCCGCAGTGGGATCTTCTCATCCTGCTCGCGCATTTTATACTGACCGACCCGCATCTGGGCGAAGACGAAATGTGCGCCGCTGAACGCCACTTCCGGGTCAGTGGTGACGGTGAATTTGATGCTTTCACTGTGGTCACGAATCACTTTCTCAACCACCGGCGCGATGGTGTTCTGACGCGCCTCGTCGATGTCATAGAGGCGGATTTCGGCCAGCGGGAAGTCATGCAGACGTACCATCAGGCTTTTCACAATACCCGGCGTGTAGGTGCTGCCGCCACCGGCAATCGACAGAATAAAGGGGGGTGTAAACATCTTTAGCTCCTTTCAGAGAAACGTCTCAACGGCTTCTCGCATTTTTTTGACATGCAGCCCGTAGACCACCTGAACGTTGTTACCTTGTTTGATGACCCCTTTCGCGCCGGTCGCTTTCAGGCGCGGCTCGTCGATGATGTCGACGTCCTTCACCGTGACGCGTAAGCGGGTATAGCAGTTATCCACAACCTCAATATTCTCCCTGCCGCCGAGTCCCACTACGATGGACTCACCCAGCCCGTCGTTATTGCCCCTCGCCTGGTACTCCTGCTCGCTGTAGAGACGTGTCTCCTGATCCTCATTCTCACGGCCTGGGGTCTTCATGTTGAAGCGCAGAATAAGGAAGCGGAACACCGTGAAGTAGAGGGAAAACATGATCAGCCCTACCAGGATGTACATTGGCCAGTTAGATTTCTCCGTGCCGAGCGGCAGGTTGTAGAGAATGAAATCAATGATCCCGTTGGCACCGATGGCGTGAACGCCAAATAGCGAGAACAGCATCATGCCGATGCCGGTCAGCACCGCGTGAACCACGAACAGCAGCGGCGCGACGAACAGGAAGGAGAACTCAATCGGCTCGGTGACGCCGACCAGCAGCGAGGTCAGCGCCGCCGGGATCAAAATGGCTTTCGCAACGGCTTTGCGTTCCGGTTTTGCGGTCATATACATCGCCAGCGCGGCGGCGGGCAGGCCGAACATTTTGCTGATGCCGCGCGCGTCCCACACCACGGTGCTGCTGAGCTGCTTCACCTCCGGGCAGGCCATTTCGGCGAAGTAGATATTGCGCGCGCCCTGATAGGTTGCGCCGCACACCTCCTGCGTCCCCCCGAGTTCAGTATAGAGGAACGGGGTATAAACCAGATGATGCAGGCCAGTCGGTACCAGAATGCGCTCAAGGAAACCGTAAATGGCTACGCCGAACGGACCTGAGCCTTTAATGGCCAGCGCCAGCGCGCTAATCCCGTGCTGAGCGTAGGGCCAGATTTCGCTCATTACCACGCCGAGCAGCATGGAGACGGGCAGCATCACAATCGCGACAAAGCAGTGGCCGGAGTAAATCGCCATCGCACCGTTAAACTGTACGCCGGAATATTTGTTGTAAAGGTAGCCGGAGAGCGCCCCGGTCAGGATCCCGGCGAAAACACCCATCTCCAGCACCTGAACGCCCAGCACCATGCTTTGACCCGCGGCTTTCATCTGCCCGGCAGGCGCCAGCTCATCCTGAAGCTGTAACGTTACGTTCATGGCGTTGATAAACACCACGAAGGTCACCAGACCAATCAGCGCCGCGTAGCCTTTATCGCGCGTTGCCAGCCCAATCGGGATCCCGACGGCAAACACCAGCGCCAGGTTGACCAGCACTGACACGGCGGATTTGGCGATCAGCTGGCCGATACTCTGAATGAGCGGATGGCCAAGAAACGGCAGGTACTCGGCCATGTTGCCGTTACCCAATACGTTACCAAAGGCGATAAACAGACCGACGATCGGTAAGATAAGTACGGGGCCGTACAATGATTTTCCGAAATTTTGTAGGGCGTTCACGGCTCGTTTCATGGCTTTCTCTCTTATTGAACCGCGCACTCGGGGTGCGTCATGGTCATAAAACTAGCAGGCTCCTGATGCTTTTATCCAGCTATCTTATTGTTTTAAAATCAAATGACGTGAAAGGTAACATGTGACGTTATGCTCTGTGATCGCGGTTCCACCTCCACGCCGCCGGATATGACGATTCTGCGAGGCGCTTTCCAGATTCTAAAATTGGACTTTTTGTATTAACGAAACTTGCGGATAATACTTATCCGGACGACGACCAACAGGCCCCCTCAGGCCAGGGACAAAGGATGAAACCGTTTCGCTTAGCCGCGATCTCTCTCGCGCTGCTTACCACATTTACGCTTGTCGGCTGTGACAACAGCGACGATAAATCTCAGACTGCGGCTCCCGCAGCATCCACCACATCAACCCCGAAAGCGGCTGAAAAGCCTGATGCAGAAAAACTGGCAAAACTGGCGGCACAGAGCCAGGGCAAAGCATTAACCCTACTGGATGCCTCTGAAGTACAGCTGGACGGCGCCGCCACGCTGGTGTTGACCTTCTCTGTTCCGTTGAATCCCGACCAGGATTTCGCGAAAACAGTGCATGTCGTGGATAAGAAAAGTGGCAAGGTTGACGGGGCGTGGGAACTAGCGCCTAACCTGAAAGAGCTTCGCCTGCGTCATCTGGAGCCCAACCGTAATCTGGTTGTCACCGTCGAACGTGGTTTACAGGCGCTGAACAAAGCAACGTTCGACATTGATTATGAAAAAGCGATCACCACCCGGGATGTCGAACCGACGGTCGGTTTTGCCAGCCGCGGATCGCTGCTGCCGGGCAAAGTGGTGGAAGGGCTGCCGGTGATGGCGCTCAACGTCAACAATGTGGACGTCAATTTCTACCGCGTGAAGCCGGAATCGCTGGCTTCCTTTGTCAGTCAGTGGGAGTACCGTAACTCCCTGACCAACTGGGAATCCGACAACCTGCTGAAGATGGCGGAACTGGTTTATACCGGTCGCTTTGATCTCAATCCGGCGCGCAATACCCGTGAAAAACTGCTCCTGCCGCTCAAGGATATCAAGCCGCTCCAGCAGTCTGGCGTCTATATCGCGGTCATGAACCAGGCCGGGCACTACAACTACAGCAATGCCGCAACCCTCTTTACCCTGAGCGATGTCGGGTTATCCGCTCACCGTTACCACAACCGCCTGGACATCTTTACCCAGAGTCTGGAAAACGGTGCGGCGCAGTCCGGTGTCACTGTCACGCTGCTAAATGACAAAGGGCAGACCCTTGCCGAGGCGAAAAGCGATGCGGACGGTCATGCAACGCTTGAAACCGACAAAGAGGCCGCGCTGATTCTGGCGAGCAAAGATGGCCAGACCACGCTGCTTGATCTCAAACTTCCGGCGCTCGATCTGGCGGAGTTTGATATCGCCGGTAATCCGGGCTACAGCAAGCAGTTCTTTATGTTTGGTCCGCGCGATCTCTATCGCCCGGGTGAAACCGTGATCCTCAACGGCTTACTGCGCGACAGCGACGGAAAGCCGCTCCCCGACCAGCCTGTGAAGCTTGACGTGTTGCGTCCGGATGGACAGGTGGCGCGCACGATGGTCGTTAAGCCAGAAAACGGGCTCTATCGTTTTAACTATCCGCTGGATAGCGGTGCGCAGACCGGCATGTGGCATATCCGCGCGAACACAGGTGATAACCAGCAGCGTCTGTGGGATTTCCACGTGGAAGATTTCATGCCTGAGCGTATGGCGCTGAATCTGACAGGTCAAAAAGCACCGGTTTCCCCGCAGGATGACGTGGACTTTAACGTAGTAGGCTATTACCTGTACGGTGCGCCGGCTAATGGGAATTCACTGCAGGGCCAGCTTTTCCTCCGCCCACTGCGTGAGGCCGTGCCTGCACTGCCAGGCTTCCAGTTTGGGGACATCGCTGAGGAAAACCTGAGCCGCAGTCTGGATGAAGTGCAGCTTACGCTGGACGAACAGGGGCGCGGGCAGGTTACGACTGAAAGCCAGTGGAAAGAAGTGCACTCGCCGCTACAGCTGATCCTGCAGGCCAGCCTGCTGGAGTCGGGCGGTCGCCCGGTGACGCGTCGCGCTGAGCAGGCCATCTGGCCGGCGGCTGAACTGCCGGGTATCCGTCCTCAGTTCGCCAGCAAGGCTGTATACGACTACCGCACGGATACCACCGTCAACCAACCCATTGTTGACGAAAACGGTAATGCCAGCTTTGACATCGTTTATGCCGATGCCAGCGGGGCGAAAAAAGCGGTATCCGGCTTACAGGTGCGCCTGATCCGCGAGCGCCGCGACTACTTCTGGAACTGGTCTGAGAGCGAAGGCTGGCAGTCTCAGTTCGATCAAAAAGATCTGGTTGAAGGTGAACAGGAGCTTAGCCTCAAGGCCGATGAAACCGGCAAGGTCACTTTCCCGGTGGAGTGGGGCTCATACCGTCTGGAGGTGAAAGCACCTGATGAGATGGTCAGTAGCGTGCGCTTCTGGGCGGGATACAGCTGGCAGGATAACAGCGATGGCACGGGGGCAGCACGCCCTGACCGCGTGACGCTGAAGCTGGATAAACCCGCTTATCAGCCAGGCGATACCATCCAGCTGCATATCGCTGCACCCGCCGCAGGCAAGGGCTATGCCATGATCGAATCCAGCGAAGGGCCGCTGTGGTGGAAAGAGATCGACGTACCGGCAAACGGGCTCGATCTCTCCATTCCGGTCGATAAAGCCTGGAAACGTCACGATCTCTACCTCAGCACACTGGTGGTGCGCCCTGGGGATAAATCGAAATCCGCTACGCCGAAACGCGCGGTTGGTCTGCTGCATCTGCCGATGGGAGACGAAAATCGTCGCCTGAACATTGCGCTCGATAACCCGCAGAAAATGCGGCCAAATCAGACGCTCTCTGTGAAGGT
Organism: Enterobacter sp. MGH 37; assembly: GCF_000534515.1. Classification (NCBI taxonomy): domain Bacteria; kingdom Pseudomonadati; phylum Pseudomonadota; class Gammaproteobacteria; order Enterobacterales; family Enterobacteriaceae; genus Enterobacter; species Enterobacter sp. MGH 37. Next base: position 2,633,368 of record NZ_KI973205.1, on the reverse strand, counting down.
GAAAGCCAGCGTGAAAGAGGGGGCGGTTCCACAGAAAGTGAACGTGCTGGTTTCGGCAGTGGACAGCGGCGTGCTGAACATTACCGATTACGTTACGCCAGATCCGTGGCAGGCGTTCTTCGGCCAGAAGCGCTACGGCGCGGATATCTACGATATCTACGGCCAGGTCATTGAAGGACAGGGCCGCATGGCGGCGCTGCGCTTCGGCGGTGATGGCGATGAACTGAAGCGCGGCGGCAAACCGCCGGTGAACCACGTCACCATTATTGCCCAGCAGGCTCAGCCGGTTACGCTGGATGCTAACGGGGAAGGTACCGTTACGCTGCCGATTGGAGACTTCAACGGCGAGCTGCGCCTGATGGCACAGGCCTGGACGGAAGATGATTTTGGCAGCAGTGAAAGCAAGGTTGTGGTGGCCGCACCGGTCATTACCGAGCTGAACACCCCGCGTTTCCTGGCGAGTGGAGATACCTCGCGCCTGACGCTGGATCTGACCAACCTGACCGACCAGCCGCAAACGCTGAACGTTGCCCTGACTGCGACAGGCAAACTGTCCCTGGAGGGCGCGCCGCCGCAGCCGGTTCAGCTGCCGCCGGGCGCGCGTAGCACCCTGTTTATTCCAGTACGTGCGCTGGAAGGCTATGGCGACGGTGAGGTGACGGCACAGGTTACCGGCCTGCAGCTTCCGGGCGAAACCTTCACACCGCAGCAGAAAAGCTGGAAAATCGGTGTACGTCCGGCATTCCCGGCACAGACGGTCAATACCGGAGCGATGCTGAACCCGGGTGAATCCTGGACCGCACCGGCGCAGCATAGTAGCGGTTTCTCTCCAGCCACTCTGGAGGGGCAACTCCTGCTGAGCGGTAAACCACCGCTCAACCTGGCGCGCTATATTCGTGAACTGCAGGCGTATCCGTATGGCTGTCTGGAACAAACCACGAGTGGCCTGTTCCCGTCGCTCTACACCAACGCGGCGCAGCTCACCGCGCTTGGTATTAAGGGCGACACGGATGACAAGCGCCGTGCTGCCATTGATATTGGGATCTCGCGTCTGCTGCAGATGCAGCGCGAGGAGGGCGGTTTTGCGTTGTGGGATAAAAACGGCCCGGAAGAGTACTGGTTAACCGCCTATGTCACTGACTTCCTGGTGCGTGCAGGCGAGCAAGGCTACAGCGTGCCTGCCGAAGCCGTGAATAACGCCAATAGCCGCCTGCTGCGCTACCTGCAGGATCCGGGCATGATGTCCATTCGCTACAGCGACGACACCCAGGCCAGCAAATTTGCCGTACAGGCTTATGCCGCTCTGGTGCTGGCGCGCCAGCAAAAAGCACCTCTGGGTGCGCTGCGCGAAATCTGGGATCGTCACGCTCAGGCTGCTTCCGGGCTGCCGCTGATGCAGCTGGGTATGGCGCTCAAACTGATGGGCGATGCCCCACGCAGCCAGCAGGCACTGGACCTGGCGCTCAAAACGCCGCGTAACGACAGCAAAAACTGGATGGCCGATTACGGTAGTCAGTTGCGCGATAACGCGTTGATGCTCTCCCTGCTGGAAGAGTACAAGCTGCTGCCGGATGCGCAAAATACGTTGCTGAATGCGCTGTCTGAACAGGCTTTCAGCCAGCGCTGGCTGTCTACTCAGGAGAGTAATGCCCTCTTCCTGGCCGGACGTTCGCTGCAAACTCTGTCAGGTGCATGGCAGGCGAAAACCTCGCTGTCTGATACCGCCTCAGGCGGTGATACATCGCTGGTACAAAACGTCAACGGCGACCAGCTTGGTGCGCTGCAGGTGACCAATACCGGCACTTCGCCACTGTGGGTTCGCCTGGACAGCACGGGTTATCCGGAATATGCGCCTCAGCCGAGCTCGAACGTGCTGCAGATTGAACGTCATATCCTGGCAACCGACGGCAGCAGTAAATCGCTCTCATCTCTGAAGAGCGGTGAACTGGTACTGGTGTGGCTTGAGGTGAAAGCCAGCCAGAACGTGCCGGATGCGCTGGTGGTGGATCTTCTCCCGGCGGGTCTGGAGCTGGAAAACCAGAACCTGGCGAGCAGCAGCGCCAGCCTGCAGGACAGCGGCAGCGAGGTGCAAAACCTGCTGAGCCAGATGCAGCAGGCGGATATTCAGCATATGGAGTTCCGCGACGACCGCTTTGTGGCCGCTGTGCCGGTCAACGAAGGTCAGCCGGTCACGCTGGTTTACCTGGCGCGCGCCGTCACACCGGGAACTTACCAGGTGCCGGTCCCGATGGTGGAGTCTATGTACGTTCCGCAGTGGCGGGCAACGGGTGCGGCCAGCGGCCCGCTGATTGTTGTTCCGTAATATGCTGAAAGCACGTCTGACACGCTCCCGCTGGCTCTGGCTGGCGGGAGCGCTTCTCATTTTATGGGGGCTGGTTTTCGCCGCCGACCGCCTGTGGCCGTTACCTCTGAAAGAGGTTAACCCCGCCCGGGTGGTGGTGGATGAGAACGGCACGCCGCTGTGGCGTTTTGCTGACGCGGAGGGCATCTGGCGCTATCCGGTGACCATTGAAGAAGTCTCTCCCCGCTATCTTGAGGCGCTAATCCAGTATGAAGATCGCTGGTTCTGGGATCATCCCGGCGTAAACCCACTCTCTGTCATGCGCGCCGCCTGGCAGGATCTCACCTCCGGGAGAGTGGTCTCGGGTGGAAGTACGCTTACCATGCAGGTGGCGCGCCTGCTGGATCCGCATCCGCGCACCTTCGGTGGAAAGATCCGTCAGCTCTGGCGGGCGATGCAGCTGGAGTGGCATCTCTCCAAACGCGATATTCTTACGCTGTATCTCAACCGTGCCCCGTTTGGCGGCACGCTGCAGGGGGTAGGGGCAGCAAGCTGGACCTATCTGGGGAAACCACCTTCGCAGCTTAGCTACTCCGATGCAGCGCTGCTGGCCGTACTGCCGCAGGCACCAAGTCGCCTGCGCCCGGACCGTTGGCCGGAGCGGGCCGAAGCGGCACGCAATAAAGTGCTCGACCGCATGATGACCCAGGGCGTCTGGTCAGAAAAACAGGTAAAAGAGTCCCGTGAAGAGCCGGTATGGCTGGCTCCCCGTCATATGCCGCAGCTGGCGCCGCTTTTTGCTCGCATGATGCTCGGCAAAAGCCGCGACACAAAAATTGTCACCACGCTGGATGCCGGACTACAACGACAGCTGGAAGAGCTGGCGATGAACTGGAAATCCCGCCTGCCGGCACGCAGCTCGCTGGCGATGATCGTCGTGGATCATACGGATATGAAAGTACGCGGCTGGGTCGGTTCGGTGGATATTAACGACGACAGTCGATTTAGCCATGTTGATATGGTCAATGCGATCCGATCGCCGGGATCGGTGCTGAAACCCTTTATTTACGGTATGGCGCTGGATGATGGCCTGATCCATCCCGCCTCATTGCTTCAGGACGTTCCTCGAAAAACCGGTGATTATCGCCCCGGAAATTTCGACAGCGGCTTCCACGGGCCGGTCAGCATGAGTGAAGCGCTGGTACGCTCCCTCAATCTGCCGGCGGTGCAGGTGCTGGAAGCCTACGGGCCAAAGCGTTTTGCCGGAATGCTGAGCAATGCCGGGCTGCCGCTGATCCTGCCTGCGGGGGCACAACCGAATTTGTCGCTGATTTTGGGAGGTGCAGGCGCGCGGCTGGCCGATATCGCCGCTGCCTATAGCGCCTTTGCCCGACACGGCAAGGCGGGAAGGCTGCGCTTCCAGCCTGGCGACGCGCTTGTTGAGCGCCCGCTGTTATCGGCAGGTTCAGCGTGGATTATTCGCCGTATTCTCGCCAACGAGGCGCAGCCGCTGCCGGACAGTGCGCTACCGCAAATTGCGCCGCTGGCATGGAAAACCGGCACCAGCTACGGCTACCGTGATGCCTGGGCAATAGGTCTGAACGCCCGTTACGTCATTGGCATCTGGACCGGACGACCGGACGGTACGCCCGTGGCCGGGCAGTTTGGTTTTGCCAGCGCGGTGCCGCTCCTGAATCAGGTAAATAACCTGCTTCAGTCTCGCTCGACGGTAGACGAAGCCCGCCTGCCGCGCGATCCGCGTCCGGAGAGCGTCGGGCAGGGTGTGATCTGCTGGCCTGGCGGTCAGTCGCTGCCGGAAGGCAGTGAAAACTGTCGGCGTCGCCTTTCCACATGGTTGCTGGAAGGAAGTGAGCCGCCTACGCTGCTTTTACCGGAACAGGAAGGTATTCGCGGCATTCGTTTCCCGGTCTGGCTTGATAAAACGGGTAAGCGTGTTGCAGCAGATTGCCCGGATGCCACGGAGAAAATCCTCGATGTCTGGCCGCTGCCGCTGGAGTCGTGGCTGCCAGCAGCAGAAAAAAGGGCGGCGCGTCTTCCTGCGAAATCAACAGTCTGTCCGCCTCTGGATAATAACAATGCGGCACCGCTTATGATTTCGGGAATCAGAGAGGGAGCTGTGATTAAGCGACTCCCGGGGGAAGGAAATGTGACGCTTTCTGTCAGTACGACAGGCGGAGAAGGTGAGCGCTGGTGGTTTTTAAACGGAGAATCGTTAAAAGGACGGAATTATAATTATTCATTAAAATTATATTTGCCGGGTAATTATCAATTATTTGTGATGGATGAGGCAGGACAAACGGCGACGGTAAATTTCGAGCTGGGCCGTTAAGTTTTACCCCTAAAGCGTTAGCTTGATAATTATCAACATTCGTTCCTGAAAAAAAACGAGAATGCGTTTTTATTTGAAGGAACGAGCAATGAAAAAAAATAAAAATCAGGGAGAGGGTTTTATTCCCGAGATATCCCGACGTCATTTTATTCAGGCAGGATCGGCGCTCGCCGCCCTTCCGCTTGTTGTGACAACCCGCAACGTACAGGCGCAGGACGCCGCGGCAACACGTGCGGCGCCGGAAGAAAAAGTGGTGCAAACCTGCAGCACGTTTGACTGCGGGGGGAAGTGTGATATTCGAGCTCACGTCAGCGAAGGCGTTGTCACCCGTATTTCCACGCGCCCGGATAATGCATTGGATCCGCAGATGCCGGTTATGCGTGCCTGCGTACGTGGCAGAGCGTATCGGAAATTTGTTTATCATCCCGATCGGCTTAAATATCCAATGAAGCGTACAGGTAAACGTGGCGAAGGAAAATTCGAACGTATTACCTGGGATGAAGCCACGACGCTTATTGCGAATCAATTAAAAACGATTACGCAAAAATACGGTGCGGCTTCACGCTATGTTCATGTGGGCACCGCAGTTTCTGGCGGAACGTTTTCCGGCGATAAAATGGTTCGTCGTCTGCTCAACTTAACCGGCGGCTACCTCGAAAGCTATCACTCGGTCAGTATGGGCAACACGGCGGCAGCCACGCCGTATACCTATGGCACCGCCGCCAGCGGCAGTTCTCTGGACACGCTGCTTGATACGAAACTGGTCATCCTTTGGGGGCATAACCCGACGGAAACGATTTTTGGTCACAGCAACTACTTCTTCCAGAAGATGAAGCAAAACGGCACCCGCTTTATCGTTGTCGATCCGCGCTATTCAGACACGGTTTCCTCCCTTGCCGAACAGTGGATCCCGCTGCTTCCTGCCACTGATAACGCCCTGATGGATGCCATGATGTACGTGATCGTCACAGAGAACCTGCACGATCGCGACTTCATTCAGCGCTATACCCTGGGCTTTGACGAAGCATCAATGCCGGAAGGTGTTCCGGCCAATGAATCCCTGATGGCTTACCTGAGCGGGGCAAAAGACGGCGTGGCGAAAACCCCTGAGTGGGCCGAGAAAATTACCCATGTGCCTGCGCAGACTATCCGTCAGCTGGCTCGCGACTACGCAAATACTAAACCTGCTGCACTGATCCAGGGTTGGGGGCCGCAGCGTCACAACTGCGGCGAGCGCACCGCGCGCGGCTCAACGTTACTGGCGACGCTAACGGGTAACGTCGGCGTCAAAGGCGGCTGGGCGGCAGGCTATGGTGGCTGCGCTAACCGCAAATTTGCCGTTGGGCCCGAAATGTCGGATAACCCGGTAAAAGCCAAAATATCGGTGATGAACTGGGTGCAGGCCGCCGACGATGCTTCTCAGGTGACGGCGGAAGTCGGTCTGAAAGACGCAGACAAGCTGGACAGCAATATCCGCATCCTGTTCTCGCTGGCCGGCAATTACCTGGCTAACCAGAACCCGGATCTCCATCAGGCGACCCGCGTGCTGGAAGACGAGTCGAAAATCGAATTTATTGTCGCAAGCGATCTGTTTATGACGCCGAGCGCCAGATACGCCGATCTTCTCCTGCCGGAAACCAGCTTTATGGAGCGCTGGAATATTGGCGAAACCTGGGGGACCGCGAGCTATCTGATCCTGTCGGAAAAGCTGATTGAGCCAGAGTTTGAGCGCCGTTCAGATTACGACTGGCTGCGTGAGGTTGCCGCTAAGCTCGGCATTGAACCCGCGTTCAGCGAGGGCCGTGACGAAAAAGCGTGGATTGAGCACATCTGGGAGCAGACGCGGCTGGCGATGCCGGAGGAAAATCTGCCGGACTTCACGACGCTACAGAAAACGCGTCAGCATCTTTTCAAAAGCGCGCCGTACGTTGCCTTTGAAGACAACATTCGCGATCCGCAAAATCATCCGTTCCCGACGCCGTCCGGGAAGATTGAGATCTTCTCGAAGCGTCTGTACGACATGCAACACCCGGAAATTCCGGCGCTATCGCACTACGTTCCCGCTCATGAAGGCCCGGAAGATGAACTGGCGAAAACTTTCCCGCTTCAGCTGATTACCTGGAAAGGGAAAAACCGTGCCAACTCAACGCAATATGCTAACCCGTGGTTAATTGAAGCCCAGCAGCAAAAGCTGTGGATTAACCCGCAGGATGCGCAAAAGCGCGGCATTGCGCAGGGCGATACCGTGCGCATCCATAACGCGCGCGGCATTTGTGAAATCCCGGCCGAGGTGACGCCGCGCATCATTCCAGGCGTCGTTGCCATGCAGGCTGGTGCCTGGTGGCAGCCGGACGAGCAGGGTATTGATAAAGGCGGTTGCGCGAACGTCCTCAGTTCAGCCCGTATTACCGCGCTTGCGAAAGGGAATTCTCATCAAACCATGCTGGTGGAGGTAGCGAAAGCATGAGTCAGTTTAAACACTACGCGCCGGTGAGCGATAAACAGCTGGGTTTTTATATCGACTCCTCCCGCTGTTCGGGCTGCAAGGCCTGTCAGGTGGCGTGCAAAGATAAAAATAACCTTGAGGTTGGACGTCGTTTCCGCCGCGTTTATGAAGTCAACGGCGGAAATTTCATTCCAACCGGGCAGGGGGGCGTCAGCAATAACGTTTTTGCTTACACGCTCTCTATTTCTTGTAACCACTGTGCGGACCCGGTCTGCACCAAAAACTGCCCGACTACCGCGATGCACAAGCGTCCGGGCGACGGCATCGTGCGCGTCGATACGGACAAGTGCGTTGGCTGCGGCTACTGCGCATGGTCATGTCCTTACGGCGCGCCGCAGCTCAATGAGCAGACCGGACAGATGTCGAAATGCGATTTTTGCGTGGATCTCCAGGCAAAGGGGGAGCAGCCAGTCTGTGTGGCGACCTGTCCGCTCGAAGCGATCAAATTCGGACCCATTGATGAACTTCGGGAGAAATACGGCACGGTCTGCGATGTGAAAGGTTTGCCTGATTCTTCCACCACACAACCGAACCTGGTAATCAAAGCGCATCAGGGTGCAGAGAAAGAGGGGAAGCGTCATGCATGAGTTACCGTTGCTGATATTTACGCTGTTCCTGCAGGGATCGGTAGGCGTGACCCTCTGGCTGGCGTTTGGCGAGGCGCGTGCATCGCACTCTCGTCTGCTGCTGCCCGCTGCCGGGGCGTTTGTCCTGGCCAGTCTGGGGCTTCTCTCCTCGGCGCTGCACATGGGCTATCCGCTCAACGCCCTTAACGCGCTGCGCCATGTTTCCAGCTCCTGGCTGAGCCGTGAGATCGTCTTTGCCAGCCTTTACCTTGCGGCACTGGGCCTTGCGACGCTGCTGATGTTTGCCAAAAAACCAGGCTGGAAGCTGCTGTTGGTTGTGGCCGGTGTTGTCGGGCTGGTGGATGTGTTCTGCATGGCGCAGATCTACATGCATACGTCGGTGGTGACCTGGCAGCACATTAACACTCTGGTGCTGTTCATCGGCTCAGTGGGGATCATAGGTTCAGCCTGCATGGCCGTTGGGCTGCGCTGCCAAACTTCCGTGCGTGCGGCGGTTGTCATTGTCGCGCTGCTGGTGCTTGTGCGTCTGGTCATGCAGCCCGTCTGGCTGGCAGACATTGCGACCATGGATAACACCGTGGTGACGTTCCCTCACGCACCGTTGCAGATGCTGGAGCAACTGCGCACGGTACATCTGCTGAGCTGGTGCGTTTCGGTTGCAGGTATGCTGTGCTTTGCCGCGGGCGGTCTGAAAGCGGCGCGAGGCCCAATGCTGCTGGGCAGTGCGCTGTTGATCGTGGGTGAGCTTATGCTGCGCTTCGTTTTCTTCAGTATTGGCTGATGGGCGAATTGTCATTATCCCCGGCGATAGAGGTGACGCATGCGTGTGTGCGTTGCCGTTTTCGCCATGCTGCCTGCAGTGCCTGCGCGGACGTTTGTCCCGCGCAGGTTTTTTCTTTTACTGAAATGGGCATCTCGGTTGATGAACAGCGCTGTATAGGCTGCGGTGATTGCCTGTTCGTCTGTCCCACCGAGGCCATTACCGACATCACGCCGCGAAAACGCTTTCTGCGTGGCGATACCCTCGTTGGGCCTTTTACTGAACATGCCCCAGGGGTGAATGAGCTGCTGCTATGGCACGCGCAACACGGCGTGCGTTTTATCAGTATTGAAGCGGAACACTACCCGGCCTGGTTACTGGCGCTTGCCCGGCTCAATCTTGTGCTTCGTCGACGGGGTGAAGCGGTATGGGCTTTTAAGCCTGACCCGATCAACGAGGTGAATATTGCCCGCCGTGCGCTTATGTATGTTCCGCGGGAGGATGTGCGCCGCTGTAACGTCGTGCCGGGCCAGCGTCAGCTGCGCAGGGCATTCGCAGGATTTAGTGAGTCAGATATCGTTCTCGACATCGGAAAATGTATGTTGTGTGGGGCATGCTGGCGAAGCTGCACGGAAAACGCAATTCGTTTTGAGAATGCCACGCTGGTGGTGGAAACCGGACGCTGTACCGGGTGTGGGGGGTGCGAAGCGGTGTGTCAGCATGGTGCGATAAGCATAACGCAGACAGAACAGAGCGCGAAAAGCAGCGTGACGCCTGCCTGTGAGGCTGTTTGCCTGACGTGTCATCGTCATTTCTGGTCATTCAGGATGGATGAAAAGCACTGCCCCCTCTGTTCACGCCATCACTTCGCAATGCGCGATTCGACCTGTTGCTAATCTTCGTCTCATTTTAAAAAAATGTTATGCAGAACCATAGGCAATGGCGCTATTGCTCATTATAATCCGCGCCACACCATATTCAGGTATGCAAAACAACAGAACATTGACAGAGGTTATCATGGCTATTGAACGTACTTTTTCCATCATCAAACCAAACGCGGTGGCAAAAAACGTTATTGGCAGCATCTTCGCTCGCTTTGAATCAGCAGGGTTCAAAATTGTTGGCACCAAAATGCTGCACCTGACCGTTGAGCAGGCTCGCGGTTTCTACGCTGAGCACGAAGGCCGTCCATTCTTTGACGGTCTGGTTGAGTTCATGACCTCCGGTCCTATCGTCGTATCCGTGCTGGAAGGCGAGAACGCAGTACAGCGCCATCGCGATCTGCTGGGTGCAACCAACCCGGACAACGCGCTGGCCGGTACCCTGCGCGCTGACTACGCGGACAGCTTCACCGAGAACGGCACCCACGGTTCTGACTCCGTTGAATCTGCTGCACGCGAAATCGCCTTCTTCTTCGCAGAAGGCGAAGTGTGTCCACGCACCCGTTAATTTAACGGTTTCGTTTACACATTAATTTCGTAAATGCCACGTGCAAACGTGGCATCCCTGCGCCAGACTTTGTACAATGCAACGCCCCGGATGAGCAGACCGCTGTCCGGGGCGTTTCTATTCAACCCTCCAGGGGCCACAACGTGTAACAACGAGGCCGGAAAATATTATGTCTGAATTAGTGAATACCTCCGAAGTCGCCATTCCTGCGGTTCCCAATAAAAATGGAAAAATTAACCTGCTGGACCTGAACCGTCAGCAGATGCGCGAGTTCTTTAAAGATATGGGTGAGAAGCCGTTTCGTGCCGATCAGGTGATGAAATGGATGTACCACTACTGCAGCGACAACTTTGATGAAATGACTGACATCAACAAAGTGCTGCGTAACAAGCTCAAAGAAGTGGCTGAAATACGCGCCCCGGAAGTGGTGGAAGAGCAGCGCTCTGCCGATGGCACCATCAAATGGGCGATTGCCGTAGGCGATCAGCGCGTTGAAACCGTCTACATCCCGGAAGAAGACCGCGCCACGCTGTGTGTCTCCTCCCAGGTGGGCTGCGCGCTGGAGTGCAAATTCTGCTCTACCGCACAGCAAGGGTTCAACCGTAACCTGCGTGTCTCTGAAATTATCGGCCAGGTCTGGCGTGCGGCGAAAATCGTCGGGGCGGCAAAAGTGACCGGTACGCGTCCTATCACCAACGTGGTGATGATGGGGATGGGTGAGCCGCTGTTGAACCTGACTAACGTGGTACCGGCAATGGAAATCATGCTGGATGACTTCGGTTTCGGCCTGTCCAAGCGTCGTGTGACGCTGTCGACGTCAGGCGTTGTCCCTGCGCTGGATAAGCTTGGCGACATGATTGACGTTGCGCTGGCTATCTCCCTGCACGCACCAAACGATGAAATTCGTGACGAAATTGTACCGATCAACAAAAAGTACAATATCGAAACCTTCCTCGCTGCCGTGCGCCGCTACCTGGAGAAATCCAACGCCAACCAGGGCCGCGTCACCATCGAGTACGTGATGCTTGACCACGTTAACGACGGTACCGAGCACGCGCATCAACTGGCTGAGCTGCTGAAAGATACGCCATGCAAAATCAACCTGATCCCATGGAACCCGTTCCCGGGGGCGCCGTATGGCCGTAGTTCGAACAGCCGTATCGACCGTTTCTCCAAGGTACTGATGGAGTATGGTTTCACCACTATCGTGCGTAAAACCCGTGGTGATGATATTGATGCAGCGTGTGGACAACTGGCTGGCGATGTCATTGACCGAACCAAACGTACCCTGCGTAAACGCATGCAGGGTGAGACGATTGCGGTCAAAGCTGTTTGATTATTATGCACCCACGGCGCATTATCTGCGCCGTGATGCATAATCTTACTGAATAATCAGTCAGATTCGTGAAGACTGATCAATAATTACGGTGCGTTTCATCCGACTTTCGGGCAGTATGTAACGACGTAACAACAGTTTAGCCGTTCGGGCAGGGCTGTACTGTCATCTCCGGGCTGACAGTCTTATACTGTCTGTTCAAGGTTAACTGACCTGAAGTTTCGCGGTGCGGGTGGCATTGTGACTCACCGGCACCTGAACCCTTTTTTTCACGTACCAGTAGTTGTAGCGAATGAATACTGAAGCCACTCACGACCAACATGAAGCACTCTCCACTGGCGTTCGTCTTCGCAACGCCCGTGAACAACTCGGACTCAGCCAGCAAGCCGTTGCAGAACGCTTGTGCCTGAAGGTTTCCACGGTTCGCGATATTGAAGAAGATAAGGCGCCTGCCGATCTGGCTTCAACATTTCTGCGCGGTTATATCCGCTCTTACGCAAAACTGGTGCACATCCCCGAAAACGAATTACTGCCAATGATGGAGAAACAGGCACCGGTTCGCGCAGCGAAAGTGGCGCCGATGCAAACTTTCTCCCTGGGGAAACGTCGTAAAAAACGTGATGGCTGGCTGATGAGCTTTACCTGGCTGGTGCTGTTTGTGGTGATCGGCCTGACCGGCGCGTGGTGGTGGCAAAACCATAAGGCGCAGCAGGAAGAGATCACCACCATGGCCGATCAATCCTCTGCTGAACTCAATCAGGCAGGGAATGGTGGCGCTCAGAGCGTCCCGCTGAACACCGACGGTGCAGCCACCTCAAGCGAGCCGCAAACAACGGCTCCGGCAACCGATGCGGCGCAGGCTCCGGCAGCCACGGCTAACACCGCTGCGCCTCAGGCTCAGGATCAGAACGCGGTCGTTGCCCCTTCTCAGGCGAATGTTGATACTGCGGCGAACGCGCCTGCGGCGACTCAGCCAACGGACAATACTGCGGCATCCCTGCCAACCGACCCGGCGGCTACTGCCGCACCAGCAGCCGATCCAAACGCGCTGGTGATGAACTTCACTGCCGACTGCTGGCTGGAAGTCACTGACGCGACAGGTAAAAAACTGTTTAGCGGCCTGCAGCGGAAAGATGGCACGTTAAACCTAACGGGTCAGGCACCTTACAAACTTAAAATCGGCGCTCCGGCAGCGGTACAGATCCTGTATCAAGGAAAACCTGTCGACCTGAGCCGCTTTATCAGAACTAACCAGGTTGCACGTCTTACCGTTAATGCCGAACAATCAGCAGCACAGTAACAGACGGGCAACGCGGGAGATTTTTCATGCATAACCAGGCTCCGATTCAACGTAGAAAATCGAAACGGATTTACGTTGGGAATGTGCCAGTCGGCGATGGAGCACCCATCGCCGTTCAGTCGATGACCAACACGCGCACCACGGACGTGGAAGCAACGGTCAACCAAATCGAAGCATTAGAGCGTGTAGGCGCGGACATTGTTCGCGTCTCCGTGCCCACCATGGATGCCGCAGAGGCGTTCAAGCTGATCAAACAGCAGGTCAGCGTTCCGCTGGTAGCGGATATCCACTTCGACTACCGTATCGCGCTGAAAGTGGCCGAATACGGTGTTGATTGCCTGCGTATTAACCCGGGCAACATCGGTAACGAAGAGCGCATCCGCATGGTGGTGGACTGCGCCCGTGACAAAAATATCCCCATCCGTATCGGTGTCAACGCGGGATCGCTGGAAAAAGATCTGCAGGAAAAATACGGTGAACCCACGCCGCAGGCGCTGCTCGAATCCGCGATGCGCCATGTCGATCATCTCGATCGTCTTAACTTCGATCAGTTCAAAGTTAGCGTAAAAGCGTCCGATGTATTCCTCGCGGTGGAGTCGTACCGCCTGCTGGCAAAACAGATCGATCAGCCTCTGCATCTCGGGATCACCGAAGCGGGTGGCCTGCGTAGCGGTTCTGTCAAATCCGCGATCGGTCTGGGACTGCTGCTCTCTGAAGGGATCGGTGACACCCTGCGCGTTTCGCTGGCGGCCGATCCGGTAGAAGAGATCAAGGTCGGTTTCGATATCCTGAAATCACTGCGTATTCGTGCGCGTGGGATCAACTTCATTGCCTGCCCAACCTGCTCGCGTCAGGAATTTGATGTGATCGGTACGGTGAATGCCCTGGAGCAGCGTCTGGAAGATATCATCACCCCGATGGACGTCTCCATCATCGGTTGCGTGGTGAACGGTCCGGGTGAAGCGCTGGTGTCCACACTGGGCGTGACCGGCGGTAACAAGAAAAGTGGTCTCTATGAAGATGGCGTTCGTAAAGATCGTCTGGATAATAGTGACATGATCGACCAGCTCGAAGCTCGCATCCGCGCTAAAGCCGCGATGATGGACGAGACACAGCGTATCAGCGTTCAGCAGGTTGAAAAATAACGTGATGGGAAGCGTGCCGCTTCCCATGTATGATTGAACCCATTCTTTGGGTTTTTTTTGTATATAGAAAGAGAATAAACGTGGCAAAAAACATTCAAGCCATCCGCGGCATGAACGATTACCTGCCTGGCGAAACCGCCATCTGGCAGCGCATTGAAGGCACACTGAAGCAGGTGCTCGGCAGCTACGGTTACAGCGAAATCCGTTTGCCGATTGTAGAGCAGACCCCGTTATTCAAACGCGCGATCGGCGAAGTGACCGATGTGGTTGAAAAAGAGATGTACACCTTTGAGGACCGCAACGGCGACAGCCTGACTCTGCGTCCGGAAGGGACGGCGGGCTGCGTACGCGCCGGCATCGAACATGGTCTTCTGTACAATCAGGAGCAGCGCCTGTGGTATATCGGCCCGATGTTCCGCCACGAACGTCCGCAGAAAGGTCGTTATCGTCAGTTCAACCAGCTGGGTGTGGAAGTGTTTGGCCTGCAGGGTCCGGACATCGACGCCGAACTGATTATGCTGACGGCCCGCTGGTGGCGCGCGCTCGGTATTGCTGAGCACGTTTCGCTGGAGTTGAACTCTATCGGTTCTCTGGACGCGCGTGCGAACTATCGCGATGCGCTGGTTGCATTCCTGGAACAGCATAAAGACAAGCTGGACGAAGACTGCAAACGCCGCATGTACAGCAACCCGCTGCGCGTGCTGGATTCCAAAAACCCCGATGTGCAGGCGCTGCTGAATGATGCACCTGCACTGGGTGACTACCTGGACGACGAGTCTCGCGAACACTTTACCGGCCTGTGCAAGCTGCTTGAAGCGGCGGGCATTGCCTACACCGTGAACCAGCGTCTGGTGCGCGGCCTGGACTACTACAACCGCACCGTGTTTGAGTGGGTGACCACCAGCCTCGGTTCACAAGGCACCGTGTGTGCCGGCGGTCGTTATGACGGTCTGGTTGAGCAACTAGGTGGCCGTGCAGCACCTGGCGTTGGCTTCGCGATGGGCCTTGAGCGACTTGTTTTGTTAGTTCAGGCTGTTAATCCGGAATTTAAAGCAGATTCCGTTGTCGATATATACCTGGTGGCCTCAGGCGCGGAAACGCAGTCTGCGGCGATGCAGCTTGCCGAACGCGTGCGCGATGCGCTGCCGGGCGTTAAGCTGATGACCAATCATGGCGGCGGCAACTTCAAAAAACAGTTTGCTCGTGCCGATAAGTGGGGCGCAAGTATTGCACTGGTGCTGGGTGAGTCCGAAGTGGCTAACGGCGAAGTGGTAGTTAAAGACCTGCGCTCTGGTGAGCAAACAACGGTAACGCAGGACGGCGTTGCGGCGCATTTGCGCACTCTATTGGGCTAAGGAGAAAGACTGCGTGGAAATTTACGAGAACGAACACGATCAGGTCGACGCGATTAAACGCTTCTTTGTTGAGAACGGCAAAGCGCTGGTTGTTGGGGTGATTTTAGGTGTGGGCGCGCTGATTGGCTGGCGTTACTGGAACAATCATCAGGCGGATACCGCGCGCGGCGCGTCTCTGACCTATGAAAATACCGTGAGTGCGATCCGTGCCGATCAGCCACAAACGCTGGTTGCGGCAGAGAAATTTGCTGCTGACAACAAAAACACCTACGGCGCGCTGGCTGCGCTGGAAGTGGCTCAGCAGTACGTTGATAAGAACGAACTGGATAAAGCTGTTGCTCAGTTGACTCAGGGTCTTGCTGCTGCCAGCGATGAAAACCTGAAAGCAGTGATTAATCTGCGACTGGCACGTATTCAGGTTCAGCAGAAAAAAGCTGACGATGCGCTGAAAACGCTCGATACCGTTAAAGGCGAAGGTTTTGCTGCCATCGTTGCCGATCTGCGCGGTGAAGCGCTGCTGAGCAAAGGTGACAAAGCGGGCGCGCGTAAAGCGTGGCAAGCTGGCGTGGATAGCAAAGCTTCACCTGCGCTGAGCGAAATGATGCAGATGAAAATAAATAATTTGTCCGTCTGAGAGGGACCCGATGCAATTGCGTAAATTACTTCTGCCAGGACTGCTTTCTGTTACGTTATTGAGTGGTTGTTCACTGTTCAGTGGCGAAGAAGACGTTGTAAAAATGTCCCCACTGCCGACGGTTGAAAACCAGTTTACCCCTTCTACCGCGTGGGATGTCTCCGTTGGTAATGGTATTGGTGACTTTTATTCCAACCTTCATCCTGCCTTTGCGGACAGCGTTGTTTATGCCGCCGATCGTAAAGGTACCGTGAAAGCGGTCAATGCTGATGACGGAAAAGAAGTCTGGTCTGTTAACCTGGCGGAAAAAGATGGCTGGTTCTCCCGTAAACCTGCACTGCTGTCTGGCGGCCTGACGGTTGCCGGTGGTCATGTTTACGTGGGTAGCGAAAAGGCGCAGGTTTATGCCCTGAACACCAGCGACGGCTCCATTGCCTGGCAAACCACCGTGGCCGGTGAATCCCTGTCTCGCCCGGTCGTGAGCGACGGCCTGGTGCTGATTCATACCAGTAACGGCCAGCTGCAGGCGCTGAACGAAGCGGACGGTCTGGTGAAATGGACCGTTAACCTTGACATGCCTGCGCTCTCTCTGCGCGGTGAATCCGCGCCTGCTACCGCATTCGGTGCAGCAATTGTAGGCGGTGATAACGGTCGCGTGAGTGCCGTGCTGATGCAGCAGGGTCAGATGATATGGCAGCAGCGTATCTCTCAGGCTACAGGCTCAACGGAAATTGACCGTCTGAGCGACGTCGACACAACGCCGGTCATCGTAGACGGTGTGGTTTACGCGCTGGCCTATAACGGTAACCTCACCGCGCTGGATCTGCGCAGCGGCCAGATCATGTGGAAACGTGAACTGGGTTCTGTAAATGATTTCATCGTGGACGGTAACCGTATCTATATGGTTGACCAGAACGACCGTCTGCTGGCACTGAGCACTGAAGGCGGCGTGACCCTGTGGACGCAAAGCGATCTGCTGCACCGTCTGCTGACCGCGCCAGCACTGTACAACGGTAGCCTGGTGGTAGGCGACAGCGAAGGGTATATGCACTGGATTGATCCGGATAACGGCCGCTTTGTTGCACAGCAAAAAGTCGACAGCTCTGGTTTCCTGACCGATCCGGTTGTGGCTGACGGCAAACTGCTGATTCAGGCAAAAGACGGTACGCTGTACGCGATCACGCGTTAATTACCCGGCGGTTGTAGTATACTAAACGGCTCCTGTTCACTCAGGAGCCGTTTTGACATTTTTAAAAACGCCGCGAATGCGACGTTTATTTGAATTTTATGAGGCTTCAAACATGGTACCTGTGGTCGCGCTTGTCGGGCGCCCTAACGTTGGAAAATCCACTCTTTTTAACCGTTTAACACGCACCCGTGATGCGCTGGTTGCGGATTTCCCGGGGCTGACGCGTGACCGTAAGTACGGTCGTGCAGAGGTGGAAGGACGCGAGTTCATCTGTATTGATACCGGTGGCATTGACGGTACAGAGGACGGCGTTGAAACCCGCATGGCGGAACAGTCATTGCTGGCGATTGAAGAAGCGGACGTGGTGCTGTTTATGGTGGATGCGCGCGCTGGCCTGATGCCGGCAGACTCCGCCATCGCCAAACACCTGCGCTCGCGTGAAAAGCCTACTTTCCTGGTGGCGAACAAAACTGACGGTATCGATGCCGATCAGGCCGTTGCAGACTTCTGGTCTTTAGGCCTGGGTGAAATTTACCCCATTGCGGCATCGCACGGTCGCGGCGTGACCAGCCTGCTGGAAACCGTTCTGCTGCCATGGGTTGATGAAGTTAACCCGCCGGAAGAGGTGGACGAAGACGCTGAATACTGGGCGCAGTTTGAAGAGGGCGTTGAGGGCGAAGAAGAGCCTGAAGACGACTTCAATCCGCAGGATCTGCCAATCAAGCTGGCTATCGTGGGGCGTCCAAACGTAGGTAAGTCTACACTTACTAACCGTATTCTGGGTGAAGAGCGCGTGGTCGTTTACGACATGCCTGGCACCACGCGCGACAGCATCTACATCCCGATGCAGCGCGATGAACGTGAGTATGTCCTCATTGACACCGCCGGGGTACGTAAGCGCGGGAAAATCACCGATGTGGTGGAAAAATTCTCCGTT
The DNA here is from genome assembly GCF_000534515.1 of Enterobacter sp. MGH 37. NCBI lineage: Bacteria > Pseudomonadati > Pseudomonadota > Gammaproteobacteria > Enterobacterales > Enterobacteriaceae > Enterobacter > Enterobacter sp. MGH 37. The sequence continues at coordinate 2,615,518 of NZ_KI973205.1, read as the reverse complement.
ATCAAAACCCTGCAGGCGATTGAAGATGCCAACGTCGTTATGCTGGTCATTGATGCGCGTGAAGGAATCTCCGATCAGGATCTCTCTCTGCTCGGCTTTATCCTCAATAGTGGGCGCTCACTGGTTATCGTGGTTAACAAATGGGATGGCCTGAGCAATGAAGTGCGCGAGCAGGTGAAAGAGACCCTCGACTTCCGTCTGGGCTTTATCGACTTTGCGCGCGTGCACTTTATTTCTGCCCTGCATGGCAGTGGCGTCGGTAACCTGTTCGAATCCGTGCGTGAAGCCTATGACAGCTCCACCCGCCGTCAGAGCACCGCCATGCTGACCCGCATCATGAATATGGCTGCGGAAGACCATCAACCGCCGCTGGTACGCGGTCGCCGCGTGAAGCTGAAATATGCTCACGCCGGGGGTTATAACCCGCCAATCGTGGTGATCCACGGCAACCAGGTGAAAGACCTGCCGGATTCCTACAAGCGCTATCTGATGAACTACTTCCGTAAATCGCTGGACGTGATGGGCACGCCTATCCGCATCCAGTTCAAGGAAGGGGAAAACCCGTTCGCTAACAAGCGCAACACCCTTACGCCGAACCAGATGCGTAAGCGTAAGCGTTTGATTAAGCACATTAAGAAAAGCAAATAAGCTTTGCTGAACTCACAAAAGCCCGCGCATGTCGCGGGCTTTTTTTTGCCCAATCATACCGCCGGTTTTCTCTGTGTGATGTCAATCACTATTCACTTTTAACCATGTTTAAAACTAAGAAAGTAGACAATCGTCGAATTTTCGTCTTAAAGTCCCGGGCCCGGTACTAGACAAAACTAGCATCTGGTTATCAAATGGTTAACTAACTTTTCGCCGCATGTAAAAAATCGGTCAGATACGTAACTGGCCGGCGTACTTGCTGGTGTTTACAAGCACGACACATACCTTTCGGGAGAATTATGCAATCCTCTGTTAATCAAAAAGAGAGCCGAACGTTCTTCGGCCATCCGTATCCGCTCGGTTCACTGTTTTTCACCGAGATGTGGGAGCGTTTCTCGTTTTACGGCATTCGTCCGTTACTGATCCTGTTTATGGCCGCCACCGTCTATGACGGCGGGATGGGCCTGGCCCGTGAAAACGCCTCGGCGATTGTCGGTATCTTTGCCGGGACCATGTACCTGGCCGCGCTGCCGGGGGGCTGGCTGGCGGATAACTGGCTTGGGCAGCAGAGAGCCGTCTGGTACGGTTCAATTCTGATTGCGCTCGGCCACCTGTCGATTGCGCTGTCGGCCATCATGGGTGACAACCTGTTCTTTATCGGCCTGATGTTCATCGTGCTCGGCTCTGGCCTGTTCAAGACCTGTATCTCGGTCATGGTGGGGACTCTGTATAAAAAAGGCGATGCGCGTCGTGACGGCGGTTTCTCGCTGTTCTATATGGGCATCAACATGGGCTCGTTCATTGCCCCGCTGATTTCCGGCTGGCTGATTAAAACCCACGGCTGGCACTGGGGCTTTGGTATTGGCGGCATCGGGATGCTGGTGGCGCTGATTATCTTCCGCGTGTTTGCGGTTCCGGCGATGAAACGCTACGACAGCGAAGTCGGTCTGGATTCCACCTGGAACAGTCCGGTGGTGAAGCGTAATGGCGTGGGCATCTGGCTGCTGGTGCTGGCGGCAGGTGTGGCAACGCTCGTGACGCTGATTGCGCAGGGCGTGATTGTGATTAACCCGGTCGCGGTAGCCAGCGTGCTGGTCTACGTGATTGCGGCGTCTGTTGCCCTCTACTTTATTTATCTGTTTGTTTTTGCTGGCCTGAACCGTAAAGAACGCGCCAGACTGCTGGTGTGCTTTATTCTACTGGTCTCCGCGGCGTTCTTCTGGTCTGCGTTTGAGCAGAAGCCAACCTCGTTCAACCTGTTTGCCAACGACTACACTAACCGCATGATCGGTGATTTTGAAATCCCGGCGGTTTGGTTCCAGTCGATTAACGCGCTGTTCATCATCCTGCTGGCCCCGGTGTTCAGCTGGGCATGGCCGAAACTCGCGACGAAGAACATCCGCCCGAGCAGTATCACCAAATTCGTGATCGGTATTCTGTGTGCGGCAGCGGGCTTTGGCCTGATGATGCTGGCGGCACAGAATGTACTGAGCAACGGTGGGGCGGGGGTGTCGCCGTTCTGGCTGGTGGGCAGTATCCTGATGCTGACGCTGGGTGAACTGTGCCTGAGCCCGATCGGTCTGGCGACCATGACCCTGCTGGCGCCGGAAAGAATGCGCGGCCAGATGATGGGTCTGTGGTTCTGCGCCAGTGCCTTGGGTAACCTGGCGGCTGGCCTGATCGGCGGCCACGTGAAGGCCGACCAGCTGGATATGCTGCCGGATCTCTTCGCCCGCTGCTCCATCGCGCTGCTGATTTGTGCCGCGGTGCTGATCGTCCTCATTGTTCCGGTGCGTCGTATGCTGGAAAATGCGCAAACGAAACCAGCAGCTAGCGCCTCATAAACCTCAGCGTGCCGGGGCTGGCGTTACGCCCCGGCACGTTATTCCCTGAGGTGAAAATATGCAGTTAGGATTTGTTGGTCTTGGTGCGGTAGTGGAGACAGCGTATCTGCCCGCATTGCGTAACCTGTATGGCCGCCCGGTTCGTTGTTTCGGGTTTGATGTTCTCCCGGCAAAGCACCCTGAAGGCGTGATGCGCTGCGCCTCGCTTGCGGAACTGCTTGCCACCCCGCTTGATACCCTCTTTATCACTACCGCATCGCTGCACCATCTTGAGGTGCTTGAGCAGGCAATCGCCTCACCGATCTCCCGGATTGTGATAGAAAAACCGATTGTCGCCACGCTTCCCCAAATAGATAAGCTTAATGCGCTGCTGGCCACGCCCGGTGCGGCATCCCGCGTGCTGGCGCTCGACCACTGGATGGCGCGCATCGAAACGGTGAAGCGCTCGCTGGTCGATCATTTTTCTGACGTCGTCAGAATTGAAGGCTTTTTGCAGGAGCCAAGCGGGTATAACGCTGTCGGCGAACCCATCGCGCTTAATTTCTCCACCGGTGAACCGGATACCAGAACGCTTCGTCACCCTGATGGCGTGATTCTGGATATCGGTACGCATGTGCTGGCGATGCTGCGTGAAACGATGTGCTTTCTGGGGGGCGATGACGAGATGACGCTACAGGTCGTTGCCGCTAAAGACCGTCTGGGCCGCGCTATTGCAAAAGGAGACCTGACCACGGCGGAAGGTGAGGCGCATCTTCAGGGAAGCATCAGCGGCGTACCGGTGGACATCTGGCTTAACAAATACGCAGGACCTGCGGGCGGGCAAAAAGGCTTGCGTCTGCATCTGCGTGACGGGCGCACCATCAGTCACGACCGGCGCGGCGCGGAAGATGTGCTGGAGGTCATTGAGGGGGATGATATCCAGCGCTGGTCTCTCCCCGGCACAATCTACGAGCACTGTCTTGCGGGACATATTCTTGGCGATAAAAGTCTGTTTGAGCGGGATCCGCAGGAGGTGAGCCGTACCACGCGCCGTCGGATCGAGGAAGTTGCGCTGTTGCTGACCTTGCAGCAACAGTTGCGTGGTCCGCACTGAACGCAACGTGGTAAAATTACCCCAGACCTGAATGCTTTGAAGGAGTCACCATGACGATTACCTGCCCGGATTGCCAGGCAACGCTGGAGCCCCAGAATGGGGTGGCGCACTGCGAGAACTGTAACAAAGACATTGCGCTTGAAGCCCGTTGCCCGGAGTGCCATCAGCCGCTCCAGGTTTTAAAAGCCTGTGGCGCGGTGGATTATTTCTGCCAGAACGGCCACGGCTTAATCTCTAAAAAGCGCGTGGAGTTTATTCCGGCAGAACGTTAATCACACACGCAGCCTTCGCCTTTCTGCCACAGTTCGACCAGCGACTCGGGTGCTTCCTGCTCGGGCACCAGCACGATGATATCGGCATAATGTGCCTGATTCTGCCCGGTCCAGATAATCTGGATGCGGAAATAGCGCTGGTCACCGCTGCCGGGTGACGTGGCTTGCCCGGGCGGCTGGCCGCGTGGAAACGCCTGCTCCAGGATGCTCACCAGGCGCTGGCGCTGGGCCTCATTGAGCGAGGACAGCGCGATGGTGCGCTGACCGCTCAGCTTAGGAATAAAAGCGACGCCGCCTTCCCGGGCCAGCTCAACTACGGCGTCATCCGTCAGTTCCGGAACCTGCATCTACAGCACTCCCACCTGTTCCCAGGCTTGTTTTATGGCCGCTCCGACGTCGCTACCGGAGCGTTTCTCTCCGTGCGCGATCGTCAGTTTTGCGAAGGCCTCAAAATCTGCATCCTGCGCCAGATTGCGATCGCAAACTGTGTCGTACCAGGCATAACCCGCTTTTTCCCAGGCGTGACCGCCGATCGCCGTCGCGGCCAGATAAAACGCCCGATTGGGGATACCGGAGTTCAGATGCACGCCGCCGTTATCCTCGCGCGTTTTAATGAAATCTTTCATGTGCGCGGGCTGCGGATCTTTGCCGAGCAGCGGGTCATCGTAGGCGGTGCCGGGTTCAGACATCGAGCGCAGCCCTTTGCCGTTAATTCCTGCGGCCAGCAGCCCTTCACCAATCAGCCAGTCTGCTTTATCGGCGGTTTGCTTCAGATGATACTGTTTCACCAGCGAGCCAAACACGTCAGAGAGAGACTCGTTTAGCGCGCCCGACTGTTCAAAATAGATAAGTCCGGCCTCGGTCTCGGTTACGCCGTGGCTCAGTTCGTGCGCCACCACGTCAATGGCAATCGTGAAGCGATTAAATATTTCCCCGTCGCCGTCGCCAAATACCATCTGCTGACCATTCCAGAAGGCGTTCTGATATTCCCGGCCGTAGTGAACGGTCCCGGTCAAAATAAGCCCTTTATTATCGAGTGAATCGCGCTGATATTCTTTCCAGAAGAAATCATGGGTAATCCCTAAATACGCGTAGGCTTCATCGACCGCGACATCGCCATTCGACGGCTGACCCTCATAACGCACCTGGGTACCCGGCAGCTCCTGGGTTTGCTTCGCATCGTAAATATCGCGCTCAAGCTGACCGGCTTTATTCACGTGCGGGGCGGCGGGCTTGCCCGGCATATGGGCCATTAACGTCTGCACGTGGGTTAAGGTCTGACGGGCGCAGCGCTGCTGCGGCTCGGAGCCCGTTTCGATAATACGACGCAGAATATAAGGGGGAATAACGCTATAAAGATGGGTCATGCAGCTCTCCTTATCAAAAAAGGGAATAGCTGCAGTATAGTAAGTAACCGGCGAAGAATTATCCGGTTTTGCGCTGACGCGTCTTTTTCACCGGTTTAATTGATTTCACTTCGCTTTCTACCCAGCCGTCAGACAGGCGGGTGGTCAGCACATCCCCGGCTTTGACCTGTTTGGTTTGTTTCAGCACTTTCCCGTCCGTCGCGGTGGTGACGCTATAGCCGCGCGCCAGCGTGGAGAGGGGGCTGACCGCTTCAAGATGGGTCACCGCATTGCCAAAACGTTCGCGGGTGGTACTCAGCCGGGCGCGGAGAGTCTCCGCCAGACGAAACTCCAGCTGCTGAATCCGCGTTTGCGCGCGGTAAATTTTCGGCTGCGGATTTTGCTGGTTAAGGCGCTGCGTCACGCGCTGCTGGCGCGAAACGGCGCGTTTCAGCTGAGTATCCAGCGCGATATTCATGCGCTGGCGCAGACGATCCAGCACCGTCTGTTGACGCGCCAGGCGCAGCTGCGGGTGCTGCTGCTGCAGACGATGATGAAGCTGGGTAAAGCGACGGGTACGGTTGGCGAGGAAGTAATCCATCGCCATTTCAAGGCGCTGCTGGCCGTTCTGGATCTGACGCAGCAGCTCCAGCTGGTTACGACTCACCACTTCTGCCGCCGCGGAAGGCGTAGGCGCACGTAAATCCGCGACAAAATCGGCTATCGTTACGTCCGTTTCATGCCCGACGGCACTCACGACGGGGATAAGGCTGGCAAAGATTGCCCGCGCCACGCGCTCGTCGTTAAAGCTCCACAGATCTTCCAGCGAGCCGCCTCCGCGCCCGACGATGAGCACGTCACACTCCTGGCGCGCATTCGCCAGCGCAATGGCGCGCACAATCTGGCCCGGCGCATCGTCGCCCTGCACGGCGGTCGGGTAGATGATGACGGGCAGGGAAGGGTCGCGACGCTTGAGGACGTGCAAAATGTCATGCAGTGCCGCACCGGTTTTTGAGGTGATAACCCCAACGCAGTGGGCAGGAGAGGGCAGCGGTTTTTTAAACTGCTGGTCGAAAAGCCCCTCGGCAGAAAGCGTTGCTTTTAACTGCTCATACTTCTGCTGCAACAGCCCTTCGCCCGCAGGCTGCATGCTCTCGACGATAATTTGATAATCACCGCGCGGTTCATACAGGGTAATATTGGCGCGAACCAGAACCTGCTGGCCGTGCTGCGGACGAAACGTCACGCGGCGGTTGCTGTTGCGGAACATCGCGCAGCGCACCTGGGCGGTGTCGTCTTTTAAGGTAAAGTACCAGTGGCCGGAAGAGGGCTGCGTGAAGTTAGAGATCTCACCGCTGATCCAGACCTGCCCCATTTCCTGCTCAAGCAGCAAACGCACCGTCTGATTCAGGCGGCTGACGGTATAAATTGAGGGGGATTGAGAGGATAACATGTGAGCGGGATCAAATTCTAAATCAGCAAGTTATTCAGTCGATAGTAACCTGCTGAGAGGCAATCGCAAGCATTTTTTTTAAAAAAGTGTAGATGCAATCGGTTACGCTCTGTATAATGCCACGGCAATATTTAACCACCCAGGTCAGAGATATTGCCCATGCTACGTATCGCTAAAGAAGCACTGACGTTTGACGACGTCCTCCTCGTTCCCGCTCATTCCACCGTTCTGCCGAATACTGCCGACCTCAGCACGCAGTTGACGAAAACCATTCGTCTGAACATTCCTATGCTCTCCGCGGCAATGGACACCGTGACTGAAGCGCGCCTGGCTATCGCCCTGGCACAGGAAGGCGGCATTGGCTTTATCCATAAAAACATGTCTATCGAGCGTCAGGCGGAAGAAGTTCGCCGCGTGAAGAAACATGAATCCGGCATTGTGTCTGACCCTCAGACCGTTCTGCCAACCACCACTCTGCACGAAGTGAAAGCCCTGACCGAACGTAACGGCTTCGCCGGTTACCCGGTTGTGACCGAAGATAACGAGCTGGTTGGCATCATCACCGGCCGTGACGTGCGCTTCGTGACTGATCTGAACCAGCCTGTCAGCGTCTACATGACGCCAAAAGAGCGTCTGGTGACCGTTCGCGAAGGTGAAACCCGCGACGTAGTGCTGGCGAAAATGCACGAAAAACGCGTTGAGAAAGCGCTGGTTGTGGATGCGAACTTCCATCTGCGCGGCATGATCACCGTGAAAGATTTCCAGAAAGCAGAACGTAAACCTAACGCCTGTAAAGACGAGCATGGCCGTCTGCGCGTGGGTGCAGCGGTGGGTGCCGGTGCCGGTAACGAAGAGCGTGTTGATGCGCTGGTGGCTGCGGGCGTTGACGTCCTGCTGATCGACTCCTCACACGGCCACTCCGAAGGCGTTCTGCAGCGTATTCGTGACACCCGTGCTAAGTACCCGGACCTGCAGATCATCGGTGGCAACGTGGCAACAGGCGCAGGCGCTCGTGCGCTGGCTGATGCCGGCTGCAGCGCGGTAAAAGTGGGTATCGGTCCAGGCTCTATCTGTACTACCCGTATCGTCACCGGCGTGGGCGTTCCGCAGATCACCGCGGTATCTGACGCGGTTGAAGCGCTGGAAGGCACCGGTATTCCGGTTATCGCTGACGGCGGTATCCGCTTCTCTGGCGACATCGCGAAAGCCATCGCCGCGGGCGCTGCTGCCGTGATGGTGGGCTCCATGCTGGCCGGTACCGAAGAATCCCCGGGTGAAATCGAACTCTACCAGGGCCGTTCTTACAAATCCTATCGTGGGATGGGTTCCCTGGGCGCGATGTCCAAAGGTTCCTCTGACCGTTACTTCCAGACCGATAACGCCGCTGACAAACTGGTGCCGGAAGGTATCGAAGGCCGCGTTGCTTATAAAGGCCGTCTGAAAGAGATCATTCACCAGCAGATGGGCGGCCTGCGCTCCTGTATGGGTCTGACCGGCTGTGGTACCATTGACCTGCTGCGTACCAAAGCGGAATTCGTACGCATCAGCGGTGCGGGTATCCAGGAGAGCCACGTTCACGACGTGACGATCACCAAAGAGTCCCCGAACTATCGTCTGGGCTCCTGATTTTTCTTCGCCCGACCTCGTGTCGGGCGATTTATTTAATCTGTTTCACTTGCCTCGGAATTAGCGTCAATGACGGAAAACATTCATAAACATCGCATCCTCATCCTCGATTTTGGTTCTCAGTACACTCAGCTGGTGGCGCGTCGCGTACGTGAACTGGGCGTTTACTGCGAACTGTGGGCGTGGGATGTCACGGAAGCACAGATTCGCGAATTCAATCCAAGCGGCATCATCCTGTCCGGCGGCCCGGAAAGCACCACCGAAGAGAACAGCCCGCGCGCGCCGCAGTACGTGTTCGAAGCAGGCGTGCCGGTATTCGGCGTCTGCTACGGTATGCAGACCATGGCCATGCAACTGGGCGGCCACGTAGAAGGCTCTAACGAGCGTGAGTTCGGTTATGCACAGGTAGAAGTCGTCACCGACAGCGCACTGGTACGCGGTATCGAAGACTCCCTGACCGCTGACGGCAAACCGCTGCTGGACGTGTGGATGAGCCACGGCGACAAGGTCACCGCTATCCCGTCTGACTTCGTAACCGTTGCCAGCACCGAAAGCTGCCCGTTCGCGATCATGGCGAACGAAGAAAAACGCTTCTACGGCGTGCAGTTCCACCCGGAAGTGACCCACACCCGTCAGGGTATGCGCATGCTGGAGCGCTTCGTGCGCGACATCTGCCAGTGTGAAGCGCTGTGGACCCCGGCAAAAATCATCGACGACGCCGTGGAGCGTATCCGCCAGCAGGTTGGTGATGACAAAGTGATCCTCGGCCTCTCCGGCGGCGTCGACTCCTCCGTGACCGCGATGCTGCTGCACCGTGCCATCGGCAAAAACCTGACCTGCGTCTTTGTGGACAACGGTCTGCTGCGTCTGAACGAAGCCCAGCAGGTGATGGACATGTTCGGTGACCACTTCGGTCTGAACATCGTTCACGTGGAAGGTGAGCAGCGTTTCCTGGACGCGCTGAAAGGCGAGAACGATCCGGAAGCCAAGCGTAAAATCATCGGCCGCGTGTTCGTGGAAGTGTTCGACGAAGAAGCGCTGAAGCTGGAAGACGTTAAATGGCTGGCACAGGGCACTATCTATCCTGACGTGATTGAATCAGCTGCTTCAGCAACCGGTAAAGCACACGTCATCAAATCTCACCACAACGTGGGCGGCCTGCCGAAAGAGATGAAGATGGGTCTGGTTGAACCGCTGCGCGAGCTGTTCAAAGATGAAGTACGCAAGATCGGTCTGGAACTGGGTCTGCCGTACGACATGCTCTACCGTCACCCGTTCCCGGGCCCGGGTCTCGGCGTGCGCGTATTGGGTGAAGTGAAGAAAGAGTACTGCGACCTGCTGCGTCGCGCAGACGCGATCTTCATCGAAGAGCTGCACAAAGCTGACCTGTACAACAAAGTAAGCCAGGCGTTCACCGTGTTCCTGCCGGTTCGCTCTGTCGGCGTGATGGGTGATGGCCGTAAGTACGACTGGGTTGTCTCCCTGCGTGCGGTGGAAACCATCGACTTCATGACCGCGCACTGGGCGCACCTGCCGTATGACTTCTTAGGCCGCGTGTCTAACCGCATCATCAACGAAGTGAACGGTATTTCCCGCGTGGTGTATGACATCAGCGGTAAGCCACCGGCTACGATTGAGTGGGAATGATTTTTAAGTTGGTAACGATCAGTACGTGAAGCGATAAATCTTGTGAGCCCGCGAAATGCGGGCTTTTTTTTAACAATTTCTGCACATGCCATTGTAGTTTGGGAGTGTTTTAGAACCTAAAGTTATTAAATCACGGCAAATAAATTCAATTTCATAGGTAGTGTCTGGGAGCCTTCATAACTTAAGCTGTATGACTTGAGATAACTATCGACACGTGTAATCTAGGAGTAGATTACAGCGCCGATGAGAACAATGGGGGTGTGTTTAGCGAATACCAACTCTTCATGGGTAACTGCTTTCACCATGAGCTCCATAGCATTTATTTCAGTTTTAGCTAGGTAGTTGCGGCCAGCGTAGAATTATTGGACTTGGAGCAAATAAACCAAGCTCAATCTAGGTTGAACTGTTCATGTAAGTTGTTGATTAATTTAATGCATTTTAGTGATCATATAGTATCTTTCATGTAAGGGCTGTGTAATCTTTCCATTCTTATCCCGCCTCGGAGATGAGTTACCTTCAGAAGGGTGGGTTAGATGTAAATTGAATGAATAAGCCTGCTGATGTAAAAGATTAATGTCTCATTTGTTGTTAATGGAAACAAATTACTGAAATTAACAGAAGATACTATTTATTTAATTTGTTATAGATAAAGGAGTTTGAGATATTGTAATGTAGATTTGCAAGATCTACCATCAATAAAATTTTCCTAACATGGCGTTGCTATAGACCAATAGGAAGGACTATGGAACTAGGGGCGTTAAAAAAGCAATTACAAGAATTTCTAGGGGACGGACTTGTTCTCATTATTGGTTCCGGCTTGTCCTGCGCAGAGGGCATACCGGGAATGGGGGCCCTAGGGGATCATTTAGTGACCAGTATTCCTGCTAGTCTTTCCCCTGAAGATGGTAAGCTCTGGCAAGTAATTCACCCACTTATCAATGAGATAGGTTTGGAGGCTGCTTTGTTGAAGTATGCTCCATCTCCATCACTTGAGGCTACAATAGTTCAGAATACGGCAGAATTCATTGCTACCGCAGAATCTAAAATTATTTCAGAAGTTTTTAATAAAACCAGAACACTTAGATTAACCAAACTGATTCCGCATTTGCTTAAGCCAGACGCAGGTATACCTATTGTTACAACAAACTATGATCGTCTTGCAGAACTAGCCTGTGAGGAAGCTGGTATTGGTGTGGACACTATGTTCTGTGGACATTTTGCAGCACGGCTTGAACCACAAAATAGTTACTGGAGTTTTTGCCGCAATGTGAAATTAGTAGGTAGGAATGTACGCTATAGGTTTGCACTTAAGGCTAACATCTTCAAGCCGCATGGCAGCCTTGATTGGTATCATCGAGAGGGAAATCCTGTTCGCTATGCTGGGGTACTGCCGCTCCCTCGACTTATAATTACTCCAGGTATAAATAAATTTCGTAATGGATATGAGAGTCCTTTCGACAAGCATCGAGAAAAGGCAAATGACGCGATAGATCGGGCGCAGCGCTTCCTCATTATCGGCTACGGTTTTAATGATGATCATTTGGAAACTCATCTTACTCCTCGCATTAAATCTGGTGTGAAAACTGTAATTTTAACTTACGCGCTTTCCCCTAAGGCGAGAGAGCTAGCTGTAAAAAATAAGAATGTGATAGCTGCTGAGTATCGTGAAGAGTCAGGAACCTCAGGTGCATGCTTCATAATAGACGGTGCAGAAATATTCTACCCTGGTGTTAACTACTGGGATCTTGATGGATTCGTGAAGGGAGTTTTATCAGTATGACAAACCCAGCGCTTGTGTTTACAGAAAACGATCAAATAGGTCGCGTCGCCGGTGTTGACACCAGTCGCGTAGCTATCGACGTAACAAATTCAGAGATGCTTACACGTTTAGGCATTGGCCAGCTCATTGCCATCAAAGGAATGACCCAAGCTGAATTCTTAATTGCGATGACGGATCGTGTTACTCGCTCCCTTAGAGAAGAACTCACAGATCCTATAGATGGTGATCTCGGAACATTAATGCTTTCACCAGCCGATCACATGCAGGCCTTTGTCATTGGCACATATCGTACTGTTGATGGTGAAAAAACTGATACTTCCAAGCGCGGTGCTGATAGTTTCCCGCAGATTGATCGAGACTGCTTCATAATTGAGGGCAGTAATCTGCAACGTTTCATGGGCATATTAGGTGCTGGATTATCAGACGATGAACGATTGAAGTTAGGTACATTCGTTGCAGATCGCAGCGCTGAAGCTATAGCCAGTGGAGACAAGTTCTTCCAAAGACATGCTGCAATTTTGGGAAGTACTGGGTCTGGTAAGAGCTGGGCTGTCGCTTTGATTCTTGAACGAGCTGCAAAGCTAAATTTTCCTAATATCATAGTGTTTGATATGCACGGTGAATATGCCCCTTTGGCTGATAAAAGCCAAGGGGGATTTGCTCAACGACTCCGTATCGCTGGACCAGGCGATCTAACAGATCCGAAAGACGACACGCTATTTTTGCCTTATTGGCTGCTAAACCGAGACGAGATGCTTTCAATGATTCTGGATCGTAGCGATCAAAACGCTCCTAACCAAGCTTCTCGTTTCACCCTCCATGTGCGTGATCTTAAGCGAGAAACATTAGATTCCTCTGGTAAGGTAAAAGTTAAGGAAACCTTCACGGTAGATTCGCCAATACCTTATGCAATTTCTGATTTGGTCTCTCGTCTAAAGACGGACAATACAACTAAAGGCGTGGGAAAGAACGGTGCTGCTGTTAAGGGGGATTGGGAGGATAAACTGACGCGTTTTATCTCTCGACTAGAGGCTAAACTTGATGATCGCCGTTACGGCTTCATGTTCTCACCTCCTGCAACTGCTCTCGACTATGGTTGGCTTGCTAAGCAGATCATAAAATTGCTACGCGCTGATTCTGGCAATGGAATCAAAGTTATTGATTTCTCTGAGGTTCCAGCTGATGTACTCCCAGTAGTTACCGGTACATTGGCACGCCTATTATATGATGTGCAGTTCTGGATGAGGACTGAGGCACGAACACCAGTCACGTTACTATGTGATGAGGCGCACTTGTACTTACCGGTGAAAGATGATGCTGATGCCGTTCAAAGACAGGCTCTTTGGTCATTCGAACGCATTGCAAAGGAAGGAAGGAAGTACGGATTCTCCTTACTAGTTGTAAGCCAGCGACCGTCTGATGTAAGTAGGACTATCCTTTCTCAATGTAACAATTTTTTATCTCTCAGGCTAACGAACGACAGCGATCAGAACGTAATTAAAAGGCTAATGCCAGATTCCTTGGTAGGTTTGACGGCGATGCTTCCGCTGCTTGACACTGGCGAGGCGTTACTTTTGGGTGATGCTGTACTGCTTCCAACACGAATTAAGCTTGATCAGCCGCATGTGAAACCAGATAGCGCGACGAGAGATTTTTGGAGGGAATGGGGTACCCTTGTGCCTGACGAGAAGTCACTCGAAGCAGCAGTTGAGTGTCTAAGGAGTCAATCACGGTCTTACGGATGAGGAATGCTTAAAACAAGAAAGCATTATTAAAGGGGTAAAAATATTGTATTAATTTATTGAATTAATACTGAATATCATAGTTAACAATAATCGTGGAAAAATCCTCCTCTGAAATATTCCCAAAACCCTCTGCCTGCGCAGGGGGTTTTTTATCGCCTCACTTCCCTTCACCCAATCGATACGCCAGCGCCACCACCAGTGACTGCACCAGGCACAGCGTCGCCGACTGGGACCGAAACGCGTCCACCTGTGCCTCTTTCACAACAAAGCAAAGATCGCTGAACGTCGCCAGCGGGCTGATCTGGCTGTCCGTAATCACAATCTGCCGCGCGCCGACGCTGGCGGCGGTTTCGCTGACCATCACCGTCTCTTCCGCGTACGGCGAGAAGCTGATCGACACTACGATGTCGCGCGCCTTAATGCGGCTGATCTGCTCGCGCAGCATGCCACCCATACCGTCGAGCAGAATCGGGCGGCACTCCAGGTGGCTCAGGGCATAGGTGAGGTAGGCCGCAACGCTAAAGGAGCGGCGCAGTCCGGCGATGTAGATGGTGTCGGCGTCGGCCAGCAGCTGCACCGCGCGCTCCAGCATTTCCGGTTCGGCGCGGGCGGCCAGCTGCTGTAGCGCCTGGGCGTTTGAACGGGCGAACTCCTGCAGGATGTCGAGCGGGGTTTCGGGCACGGCCTCGCTCTCCATTTCGCGGAACAGCCGGGCACGGTCGCTGTAGCTGGCGGTCTCCTCCACCAGGTTCATGCGAAACAGCTGTTTCATTTCGTTGAAGCCGGTGAAGTCAAAGGCGTTGGCGAAGCGGATCAGCGTCGAGGGCGGCACGTCGGCGCGCTCGGCAATCACGGCAACCGTATCAAAGGCCACGCTGTTCGTATTATCCAGCACATAGCGGGAGACCTGCTGCAGCCTCTTGCTCAGGCTATCGTAGCGATCGCGGATTTGCTGCTGCAGTTCGTTCAGGCTGGTTGCTGTCGTCATGTTATCCCCCAAATACAGTCCTGTGATTCTAAACGCAAAACCGCGTCTTTTAAATGTCGGCCATCCATCTGGCAGCAAAAATGAAACAGAAGCTTCAGTCATTCCCACGCCCGAAATGCCTTAATAGCGCACGCTGCGTCAGTATTGTTGGCTGTTAACATAAAAATCCATCCTTGATCACAATAATCATCATTTATTTTATTTCAACTTAAAATGGAATATTTGTTTCATATATAGTGTTCGGTACACAGTGTTCAGGTAACAGTCACGTATCAACAGCGAGAGGTTAAGGATGGAGACGGTAGCGAATTTTATTCACGGCGAATGTGTCACCGGTTCAGGCCAGCGCGTTCAGGCGATCTTCAACCCGGCCACCGGCAAGCAGATCCGCCAGGTGGTGATGAGTACGGCACAGGAAACGGAGCAGGCAATTGCCGCCGCGCAGCAGGCGTTTCCTGCGTGGGCGCGTCATGCTCCGCTTAAACGCGCGCGCGTGATGTTCCGCTTCAAGGCGCTGCTGGAAGAGAACATGGATCGCCTGGCCCGTCTCATCAGCGAAGAGCACGGCAAGGTCTTCTCCGACGCGGTGGGCGAACTCACCCGTGGTCTGGAAGTTGTGGAATTTGCCTGCGGTATTCCGCATCTGCAAAAAGGTGAGCACTCAGCCAACGTCGGCACCGGCGTTGACAGCCACTCGCTGATGCAGCCGCTCGGGGTCTGCGTTGGGATCACGCCGTTTAACTTCCCGGCGATGGTGCCGATGTGGATGTTCCCGATTGCGCTGGCGACCGGAAACACCTTCGTGCTGAAACCGTCAGAAAAAGATCCCTCCCTGGCGCTCGCGCTGGCGCAGCTGCTGAAAGAGGCTGGCCTGCCGGACGGCGTGTTCAACGTGGTGCAGGGTGACAAAGAGTCCGTTGACGTACTCCTGACCGACCCGCGCGTGCAGGCGGTGAGCTTTGTCGGCTCGACGCCGATCGCCGAATACATTTACCAGACCGCGTCCGCCCACGGAAAGCGCTGTCAGGCACTGGGTGGCGCGAAAAACCACTGTATTCTCATGCC
The DNA here is from genome assembly GCF_000534515.1 of Enterobacter sp. MGH 37. Lineage (NCBI taxonomy): Bacteria > Pseudomonadati > Pseudomonadota > Gammaproteobacteria > Enterobacterales > Enterobacteriaceae > Enterobacter > Enterobacter sp. MGH 37. The sequence continues at coordinate 2,600,011 of NZ_KI973205.1, read as the reverse complement.
GGATGCCGACATGGAGATGGCCGCCAACGCCATTATGGGCGCAGGCTTCGGTGCGGCGGGGGAGCGCTGCATGGCGCTCTCGGTGGTGCTGGCGGTGGGGGATAAAACCGCCGATGACCTCTGCGCCAGGCTGGAAAAACAGATTGCCGCCCTGCGCGTCGGGCCGGGTCTGGACCAGACGCCGGAAAACGAAATGGGGCCGCTCATCTCCTCGGCGCACCGCAGCAAGGTGCTGGGCTATATCGACAGCGGGGAAGCGCAGGGCGCGACACTTCGCGTGGACGGTCGCAGCTTCAGCGTGCAGGGGCACGAGCAGGGCTATTTCGTCGGGCCGACGCTGTTTGATAACGTCACCCCGGAGATGACCATCTATAAAGAAGAGATTTTCGGCCCGGTGCTTTCTGTGGTGCGCGTAGCAGATTACGCCAGCGCGGTGGAACTGATTAACCGCCATGAATATGGTAATGGTTCGGCAATCTTCACCCGTGACGGCGGCTGCGCGCGTCGCTTCTGCGAAGAGGTGCAGGCGGGCATGGTCGGGGTCAATGTGCCGATCCCGGTGCCGATGGCATTCCACAGTTTCGGTGGCTGGAAGCGCTCTATCTTTGGTGCGCTCAACGTCCACGGCAACGACGGTGTGCGTTTCTACACCCGAATGAAAACCATCACCGCACGCTGGCCGGAAATGCAGCAGGAGACAGGCGCTGCGTTCTCCATGCCAACGCTGGGCTGACAGGAGGCGTTATGCAAACCGAACGTATGACTATGGCCCAGGCGCTGGTCCGATTCCTTAATCAACAATACGTCAGCGTGGATGGCGACGAAATGCCCTTCGTGGAGGGCGTGGCGACTATTTTCGGGCACGGTAACGTGCTCGGCATCGGCCAGGCGCTGGAACAAGATCCGGGCCATTTGCAGGTGATGCAGGGCTGCAACGAGCAGGGCATTGCCCATATGGCGACGGGATTCGCCAAACAGCACCGCCGTCAGCGCATTTTCGCCGTCACCTCCTCCGTCGGGCCGGGCGCCGCCAATATGGTGACCGCGGCGGCAACCGCTACGGCGAACCGCATTCCGCTGCTATTGCTGCCGGGCGATATCTACGCCAGCCGCCAGCCGGACCCGGTGCTGCAGCAGATCGAGCAGTATCACGATCTCAGCATCAGCACCAACGACTGCTTCCGTCCTGTCTCTCGCTACTGGGACCGTATCAACCGTCCCGAGCAGCTGATGAGCGCCATGCTAAGCGCGATGCGAACGCTTACTGACCCCGCCAATACCGGGGCGGTGACCCTCTGCCTGCCGCAGGACGTGCAGGGGGAAGCCTGGGATTATCCCCTGAGCTTCTTCGCGCGCCGCGTGCACCACATCGAACGTCGTCCGCCTGACCCGCAGCGTCTGGCGCAGGCGCGGGCGCTGATCGCCCGCAAGCGTCGTCCGCTGGTGGTGTGCGGCGGCGGCGTGCGCTATTCCGGCGCGCATGAGGCGTTTCGCGAATTTGTCGAGACGCTGCAGCTGCCGTTTGCCGAAACCCAGGCCGGGAAGGGGGCGCTGGTAAGTGACCACCCACTTAACCTGGGTGGCGTTGGGGTGACGGGGGGACTGGCGGCCAACCAGCTCGCGCCCCAGGCGGATTTAGTGATTGGCATCGGCACGCGTCTTACGGACTTTACCACCGGCTCCAAGGCGCTCTTTTCCCATCCGGACGTCGAATTTCTGCTGCTGAACGTGGCGGAGTTCGACGCCCTGAAGCTGGACGCCACCGCACTGATCGCTGATGCTCAAACCGGACTTCAGGCCTTAACCCAGTCGCTCGGCGATTATCGCAGCAGCTGGGGAGACGCGATCGCCCAGGCGAAATCCGCGTGGCGCGACGAGTGCCGTCGCCTGTGGGATCGCCAGTGGCATCCTGCTGATGCGCCCGAAGTGGCAGGGCACCTGGATAGCCAGCTGGTGGAATATGGCGAAACGCTCAACACTCGCCTGACCCAGACGCGGGTGCTGGGGCTGATCAACCAGCATATTGAAGATAGCGCCATCGTGGTGGGGGCGGCCGGATCGCTGCCGGGCGATTTACAGCGGCTCTGGCAGGTGAAAACGCCGGACAGCTATCACCTGGAATACGGATACTCCTGCATGGGCTACGAGATTGCGGCGGCCATCGGTGCGAAGCTCGCCAGACCCGACCAGCCGGTGTACGCCATGGTGGGGGATGGCTCGTACATGATGCTGCACTCCGAGCTGCAAACCGCGGTGCAGGAGGGGATTAAGGTCACCGTTCTGCTGTTTGATAACGCCAGCTTTGGCTGCATTAACAATCTGCAGATGGGGCACGGCATGGGGAGCTTTGGTACCGAAAACCGCCATCGCAACCCGGAAACCGGACGGCTGGACGGGCCGCTTGTGAAGGTCGATTTTGCCCAAAACGCGGAAAGCTACGGCTGCCGCGCGTGGCGGGTAAACGATGAGCAAAGCCTGCTGGCGGCGCTGGAGGCGTCACGTGCGCATCCGGGCCCGACGCTGCTGGACATCAAGGTGCTGCCGAAGACCATGACCCATGACTACGCCTCGTGGTGGCGAACCGGCGACGCGCAGGTGGCGGCGTCTTCTGCCGTGCGTGAAGCCGCTCTGCAAACGCAGGCGCAGGTGAAAAAAGCCCGCCAGTATTAAGTTTTCCCGCCGTAACGAAATTTTCATTTCATTTTCCCCTCACCCTAACCCTCTCCCCAAAGGGGAGAGGGGATGGTGTGGTGCACTCTTTTCTCCCTTGCCCCTTTGGGGAGAGGGCAGGGGTGAGGGGTTAGCAGCACTTTCTCCTATGTTGTGAGATTGATAACAAAATTTATCTCATTCATCTCAAAAGTGTTAACCCGCACCCAAAAACATAATTTTCACTATTTATAAAAATGAAATAAATGTTTTATTTATAGGGTCGTTAGTTCACAGCATTCACCAACACCGGGAGCCGTTATGTTTAACATTGCTTTACTGGGCGCTGGCCGAATTGGCCAGGTACATGCAGCTAACATTGCCAGCCACGGCGCGACCACGCTCTGGTCCGTGGTTGACCCGAATCAGGAATTTGCCACCCGTCTCGCCACGCAGTATCAGGCCCGTCAGCAGAGCCTGGATGAAGCGATGACCGACCCTAACGTTCACGCCGTGCTGATTGCCTCCGCCACCGATACCCACGCGGACCTGATTGAAATGGCCGCCCGCCATGGCAAAGCCATCTTTTGCGAAAAGCCGGTACACCTCGACCTTGCCCGCGTGCGCGACTGCCTGAAAGTGGTCAAAGAGTACGACGTGCCGCTGTTTATCGGCTTTAACCGCCGCTTTGACCCGCAGTTCCGCCGGGTGAAAACCGACGCCCAGGCCGGGCGCATCGGCAAGCCGGAATCGCTGCTGATTATCTCCCGCGACCCGTCTCCGCCGCCTGCAGAGTACGTGCGCGTCTCCGGCGGCATGTTCCGCGATATGACCATTCACGACTTTGATATGGCGCGCTTCATCATGGGCGAAGAGCCGGTGTCGGTCTATGCCCAGGGCAGTAACCTGGTCGATCCGGCGATTGGCGAGGCGGGGGATATCGACACCGCATTTATCGTTCTGAAATATGCCTCCGGCGCGATGGCGACCATCGTCAACAGCCGCCGCTCATCTTACGGATACGACCAGCGCCTGGAGCTGCACGGCTCCGAAGGGCTGCTGTGCGCGGGCAATATTCTGGAAAACCAGGTGCAGCACTACGGCAAACAGGGCTGCACCAGCGCGCTGCCGGAACACTTCTTCCTGCAGCGCTACAAATCCGCTTACGCCGCGGAATGGGAACACTTTGTTGCGGTCCTGCGCGGCGAAGCGGTGCCTGACTGCAGCGGTGATGATGGTGAACGTGCGCTGTACCTCGCGGATAAAGCGCTGGAGTCGCTGCGTAGCCAGCGCGAGATCGTCCTCTAAACACAACCACCCTACACAGAGAGACATAATAATGAAAAAACTGATCGTAGCCGCCCTCATCGCCATGACGTCCGGGGCTGCCCTCGCCGAAAACGAGCAAATTGTTTTCAGTACGCCAAACCTGGCCATGCCGTTTGAAGTACACATGCAGCGCACGGCGGTGAAAGCCGCAAAAGAGATGGGCGTGAAGCTTCAGGTGCTGGACGGGCAGGGCAGTTCACCGAAACAGGTGGCTGACCTGGAAAATGCCATCACCCGCGGGGCGCAGGGCTTTATCGTCTCCCCGAACGACGTAAACGCCGTCTCCAGCGCGGTAGATGAAATTCAGGATGCGAAGCTGCCGGTGGTGACCCTTGACCGCTCCGTCGACAGCCAGAAAAAAGTGCCGCACTTCGGGGCTAACAACTACAAAGGCGGCCAGGCGATTGGCGACTTCGTGAAAACCAAATTCCCCGACGGGGCGGAGATTATTCTGCTGACCGGTCAGCCGGGCTCCTCCTCCAATATTGAACGCACCAAAGGGATCCGCGACAGCCTGAAGGCGGGCGGGGATAAGTACAAGATCGTCGCCGATCAGACCGGAAACTGGATGCGTTCGGAAGGGATGCGCATCGTGGAAAGCGTTCTGCCTTCTCTGCCGAAACGCCCGCAGGTGATCCTCTCCGCTAACGACGATATGGCGCTGGGCGCGATTGAAGCGCTGCAGAGCCAGGGCGTGAAGCCGGGCGAAATTCTGGTCACCGGTTTTGATGCGGTACCGGAAGCGCTGGCCCGCGTGCGCGACGGCTGGCTGGCGGTAACGGCGGATCAGCGTCCGGGCTTTGCGGTGCAGACGGCGATGAGCCAACTGGTGGCCAACGTGCGCGAGAAGAAAGCCATCACCGGGGCCGACTACCCGCCGACGCTGATCACCAAAGAGAATCTGCAGCAGGCTGAACGTATCGGTGAGGCCGGTAACTGACGTATCCGCAGCCGCCGCGCGAGCGGCGGCGCACTCTAAAGGAGGAGCAGACCGATGTCGCAACCCTTACTGAAAGTGACCGACCTGGCCAAAAGTTTTTCCGGCGTCTGGGCGCTGAGCAGCGCTCAGCTGACCGTCGGCGCGGGGGAGATCCATGCCCTGCTGGGGGAAAACGGAGCGGGAAAATCCACGCTGCTGAAGGCGCTCGCGGGCGCGCAGCCGCAAACCCGGGGGGATATCTGGTTTAACGGCGAAATGCTGCCGGTGGATGATTCCCCCGTTGAGCGGCAAAACAAGGGCATTATCACTATCTATCAGGAATTTAACCTGCTGCCCAATATGACCGTCGCGGAAAACATGTTTCTCGGGCGCGAACCGCGCAAACGTAACCTGATCGTCGACGAAAAAGCGGTTAACCAGGAGGCGCAGGTCATTCTCGATTACCTGCAGCTGAACGTTGCGCCAACCACGCCGGTGGCCCGCCTGAGCGTCGCCCAGCAGCAGATGGTGGAGATTGCCCGGGCGCTGACCCTCAACGCCAGGCTGATTATCATGGATGAACCTTCTGCCGCGCTGAGCGACAGCGAGGTGGAAAGCCTGCACCGCGTGGTGCGTGAGCTGAAAAACCGCGGGGTGAGCATTATTTACGTTACCCACCGTCTGCATGAAGTTTTCCAGCTCTGCGACCGCTTCACCGTTTTCCAGGACGGCCGTTTCACCGGTACCGGTGCGGTGGCGGAAACCAACGTTGAGCAGCTGATCCGCCTGATGGTCGGGCGCGACGTGGCCTTTAATCGTCGTCCGGCCAGCGAAACGCATCATGAAGACAAACCCGTCCGCCTGGCGGTGAAGGGGCTGAGCCGCGAGAAGCCGCCGCTCGATCCCCACGGCATTGCCCTGCACGACATCAGCTTCCACGTCCACGCCGGGGAAGTGTTAGGGATTGCTGGCCTGGTGGGCGCGGGGCGTACCGAAGTGGCGCGCTGTCTGTTCGGCGCAGATGCCTTTACCTCCGGCAGCTTTGAGCTGGACGGCGTGCCGTACCAGCCGCGCGACCCGCTCTACGCCCTCGATCAGGGCGTGGCGCTGGTACCGGAAGACCGTAAAAAAGAGGGGGCGGTGCTGGGGCTGTCGATTCGCGACAATCTGTCGCTCTCCTGCCTCTCCTCGCTGCTGCAGTGGCGCTGGTTCGTGAATACCCGCAAAGAGGACGACCTGATTGAGTCCTACCGCCAGGCGCTGCAGATCAAAATGGTCAACAGCGCGCAGGAGGTGCGCAAGCTCTCCGGCGGTAACCAGCAAAAGGTGATCCTCGCGCGCTGCATGGCGCTCAATCCCCGCGTGCTGATTGTCGATGAGCCGACGCGCGGTATCGACGTGGGCACCAAATCGGAAGTGCACCAGGTGCTGTTTGAGATGGCGAAAAAGGGCGTGGCGGTGATCGTGATCTCCTCCGATCTGCCTGAAGTGATGGCGGTATCTGACCGGATCATCACCCTCAGTGAAGGGCGGGTGACCGGCGAGATCCACGGTGACGACGCTAACGAAGAACGGCTGATGACGATGATGGCCATCAACCACAACGCCCTGAACGCGGCATAACGGAGTTTCTCATGACGCAGATGATTTCTAAAACGCAGGCCCCGGTCAAACGCGCCGGACGCATCGATCCCATCGCCTTCTTCGAGCGATTCGGGGTGCTGATTTTCATGATCCTGCTGCTGATCTTCTTCCAGTCGCAGAACAGCAACTTTTTCTCTGAACGCAATATTTTCAACATATTAACTGAAGTCTCCATCTACGGGATCATGGCCGTGGGGATGACTTTCGTCATCCTGACCGCCGGGATCGATCTCTCCGTCGGCTCCATTCTGGCGGTGTGCGCCATGACTGCGGCGTACGTGATCAAGGGCGACAACTTCACCACCGTCGACCCGAACGCCTGGGGAGGCATGAGCTGGTTGATTGGGCTGGGGATTTGTCTGGCGATGGGCACGGCAATTGGCTTCCTGCATGGTCTGGGCGTCACGCGCCTGCGCCTGCCGCCGTTTATAGTCACCCTCGGCGGGATGACCATCTGGCGTGGCCTGACGCTGGTGATTAACGACGGCGCGCCGATTGCCGGTTTCGACCCGGGTTACCGCTGGTGGGGGCGCGGGGAGTTGCTCGGCATCTCCATTCCTATCTGGATATTCGCCCTCGTCGCCCTGGGGGGGTATCTGGCGCTGCATAAAACCCGCTGGGGCCGTTTCGTCTACGCCATTGGCGGAAACCCGGAGGCGGCACGCCTGGCGGGGGTGAACGTCAAGCGCGTGCTGGTCAGCGTCTACGTGCTGATTGGCTGTCTGGCGGGGCTGGCGGGCTTCATTCTGAGCGCGCGTCTGGGAAGCGCCGAGGCGGTAGCCGGGATCTCCTTTGAGCTGCGCGTCATCGCCTCGGTGGTGATCGGCGGTACCTCGCTGATGGGCGGTTACGGGCGTATTGGCGGCACCATTATCGGCTCCATCATCATGGGCATTCTGATTAACGGCCTGGTGCTGATGAACGTCTCAGCCTACTACCAGCAAATTATCACCGGATTAATTATCGTTCTGGCGGTGGCGTTTGACACCTACGCCAAGAGCCGTCGCGGCGCACTGTGAGGATCATGATGAAAGAGGTTCGTATTGGATTGATTGGCACCGGGTATATCGGCAAGGCGCACGCCATCGCCTATGCCCAGGCCCCGACGGTGTTCAACCTGCGCGGCAGGCTGGTGCGCGAGATGGTGGCGGAAGTTACGCCGGAACTGGCGGCAGCGCGGGCGCAGGCGTTTGGCTTCAACCGCTCCACCGGGGACTGGCGGGCGCTGGTGGCCGACCCGGCCATTGATGTGGTGGATATTTGCTCTCCCAACCATCTGCATAAAGAGATGGCGCTGGAGGCGATCCGTCACGGCAAACACGTCTACTCCGAAAAGCCGCTGGCGCTCAACGCCCATGACGCGCGTGAAATGGTCGACGCCGCAAAGCGGGCAGGGGTGAAAACGCTGGTGGGGTTCAACTACATGAAAAACCCGACCGCGCAGCTGGCGAAGGAGATTATCGCGCGCGGCGAGATTGGCGAGGTGATCCACTTCTACGGCACTCACAACGAAGACTATATGGCCGACCCGCTCTCGCCCATTCACTGGCACTGCTTCAAAGAGACCGCAGGCCTGGGGGCGCTGGGCGACCTCGCGGCGCATATCGTCAATATGGCCCAGTACCTGGTGGGAGATATCGAGCAGGTCTGCGGCGACCTGAAGATCGTGGTCCCGGCACGTCCGGCGAAGGCGGGTTCGGCAGAGATGATTGCCGTCGAAAACGAGGATCAGGCCCACGCGATGGTGCGTTTTGCGGGCGGGGCGCAGGGCGTCATTGAAACCTCCCGCGTCGCCTGCGGCCGCAAGATGGGGCTGTCGTATGTCATCACCGGGACGAAAGGTGCCATCAGTTTCACTCAGGAGCGCATGGCCGAGCTGAAGCTCTATCTACATGACGACCCGGTGAACCGTCAGGGGTTCCGCACGCTGCTCGTCGGCCCGGCTCACCCGGACTACGGTGCGTTCTGCATGGGGGCAGGCCATGGGATTGGCTTTAACGATCAAAAAACGGTGGAGGTGCGTGACCTGGTGGACGGGATTGCCGCCGACGCGCCGATGTGGCCGGACTTCGAAGAGGGCTGGAAGGTGTCTCGCGTGCTGGACGCGATAGCACTCTCACACCTGGAAGGCCGCTGGCTGAACGTGAACGACATTGTCTGAAGAGGGTTCAACGTGGAAAAGCAGTTTGATGTGATATGCATGGGCCGCGTGGCGGTAGACCTCTACAGTCAGCAAATTGGCGCCCGTCTGGAAGATGTGTCGAGCTTCGCCAAATATCTTGGCGGGTCGTCCGGCAACGTGGCGTACGGCACCGCGCGCCAGGGGTTACGCTCGTCGATGCTGGCGCGCGTCGGCGATGAACATATGGGCCGCTTCCTGCGGGAAGAGTTAAACCAGGTGGGCTGCGATACCAGCCATCTGATTACCGACAAAGAACGCCTCACGGCGCTGGTGCTCCTCGGCATTAAAGACCGGGACACTTTTCCTCTGATTTTTTATCGCGATAACTGCGCGGATATGGCGATTACCGCCAGCGATGTGGACGAAAGTTACATTGCCTCCGCACGGTGTCTTGCCATCACCGGGACTCACCTTTCTCATCCCCAGACCCGCGAGGCGGTGCTGACGGCGCTGGGCTATGCCCGCCGCCACGGCGTGCGCACGGTGCTGGATATCGACTACCGTCCGGTGCTGTGGGGGCTGACCTCCTTAGGCGACGGGGAAACGCGCTTTATCGCAGCCGATAAGGTCACCCGCGAGCTGCAGGAGGTGCTGCACCTCTTCGACGTGATTGTCGGCACCGAGGAGGAGTTCCACATTGCGGGCGGCAGCACCGATACCCTGCAGGCGCTGGCGCAGGTGCGTGGCGTGAGTCAGGCTACGCTGGTCTGCAAACGCGGCGCGCTGGGCTGTTCGGTCTATACCGATGCCATTCCGCCTCGTCTGGACGACGGCCTGACGGTGACCGGCGTGCGCGTCGAGGTGTTGAATGTCCTCGGCGCAGGGGACGCGTTTATGTCCGGCCTGCTGCGCGGTTACCTGAACGACGAAGGCTGGGAGCAGGCGTGCCGCTATGCCAATGCCTGCGGTGCGCTGGTGGTCTCCCGCCACGGCTGCGCTCCGGCGATGCCGAGCAAAACAGAGCTGGATGATTATCTTTCCCGCGCCGCACGTGTTCCGCGCCCGGATCTTGACCCGCGTCTTAACCATCTCCACCGGGTGACGACCCGCCGTCGCGAATGGCCGGAGCTGTGCGTGATGGCTTTCGACCATCGCAGCCAGCTGGAAGAGATGGCGCTGCAGTGCGGCGCGTCGATCGGGCGCATTCCGGCACTGAAGCAGCTGATCCTCCAGGCCAGCCGCGAGGCGGCAAACCGCGCCGGGCTGGAGGGTAAAGCCGGTCTGCTGTGCGACGGCACCTTTGGTCAGGATGCGCTAAACGCCATCACCGGGGAAGGGTGGTGGATTGGTCGTCCCATCGAGCTGCCGGGCTCCCGGCCGCTGGAGATGGAGCACGGTAACATCGGCACCCAGCTCATCAGCTGGCCGCAGGAGCACGTGGTGAAATGTCTGGTCTTTTTCCATCCGGAAGATGCCCACGGCCTGCGCCTTGAGCAGGAGCAGAAAATCGCCGAGGTGTACCACGCCTGCTGCCAGTCCGGGCATGAACTGCTGCTGGAGGTGATATTGCCCGCCAGCATGCCGCGCAGCGACGCGCTCTACCTGCGCGCCATCTCCCGTTTCTACAACCTGGGGATTTACCCTGACTGGTGGAAACTGCCGCCGCTCTCAGCCAGCGGCTGGACGGCACTGAACGAGATTATCGAACGTCGGGACCCGCACTGCCGCGGGGTGGTGATCCTCGGTCTGGATGCCCCGGCAGAGCAGCTGCGTGCCGACTTCAAAGCCGCCGCAGGGCAGACGCTGGTTAAAGGCTTCGCCGTGGGGCGCACGCTGTTTGGTGACGCCTCCCGCGCGTGGCTGAAACACGATATTGACGATGCGCAGCTGGTGGCGCGCATCCGGGACAACTACCTGCAGCTTATCGCCTGGTGGCGCGAGCGCGGACACGCATAATGGAGACGACAATGAGTGTACAACTGGGCATTAACCCGCTGACGTGGACGAACGACGATCTGCCTTCCCTCGGCGCGGAGACGTCGCTGGAGACCTGCCTGAGCGAAGGCAAAGAGGCCGGTTTTGCCGGTTTCGAACTGGGCAATAAATTCCCGCGCGAGGCGCGCCTGCTCGGCCCGATTTTACAGCGCCACGGCCTGCAGCTGGTCTCCGGCTGGTACTCTGGCCGCCTGCTGGAGCGCAGCGTGGAGGAGGAGATCGCCGCCGTGCAGCCCCACCTGACGCTGCTGCGCGAGCTGGGGGCGAAGGTGCTGGTCTTTGCGGAAGTGAGCGGCTGTATTCACGGCGAGCAGCAGACCCCGGTGCATCTGCGCCCGCGCTTCCCGCAGGAACGCTGGAAGGAGTACGGGGAGAAGCTCAGCGAATTTGCCCGCTATACGCAGCAGCAGGGGGTGCAGATTGCCTACCATCATCATATGGGCACGGTGATTGAGTCCGCCGACGACGTGGACAACCTGATGACCCACACCGGTGAGGAAGTGGGGTTACTGCTGGATACCGGCCATCTGACCTTTGCCGGAGCCGACCCGCTGGCGGTGGCGCAGCGCTGGGCGTCGCGCATCAACCACGTTCACTGCAAAGACGTGCGTGCCGACGTGCTGGCGGACGTTAAAAACCGCAAAACCAGCTTCCTCGATGCGGTGTTAAGCGGCGTATTTACCGTACCGGGTGACGGATGCGTCGATTACCCGCCGATCATGCGGCTGCTGAAAGCGCAGGATTATCACGGCTGGCTGGTGGTTGAGGCGGAGCAGGATCCGGCGATTGCCCATCCGCTGACCTATGCCCGTCTGGGGTATAACAACCTGAGCCGCCTGGCGCACGACGCCGGGCTTATCTGAGGAGGTGACATGTCACGTCTGTTATCACGCTGGCAACAGCCGAATGCTGAGGGGCGCACCCAGTCCGTTACGCCGGAAAGTGCGGGTTGGGGATATGTCGGTTTTGAGGCATATGAATTGCAGGAGGGGCAGGTGCTGACGCTGCCCGCCATCAACGAAGAGCGCTGCCTGGTGCTGGTCGCCGGACGCGCCTCCATCAGCACGCCCTCCGCGCAGTTTAACGATATTGGCGAGCGGATGAGCCCGTTTGAGCGCATTAAGCCGTGGGCGGTGTACGTCACCCCGCAGGAGACGGTGCAGGTGACGGCGCTGACGACGCTGGAGCTGGCCGTCTGCGCTGCGCCGGGCAAAGGCACATACCCGACGCGGCTGATTGCGCCGCAGGACATCGACGGCGAGGCGCGCGGCAAGGGGCACAACCAGCGCTATGTGCATAACATTCTGCCGGAAGGTAAATCTGCCGACAGCCTGCTGGTAGTGGAGGTCTGGACCAACGAAGGGTGTACCAGTTCCTACCCGAGCCACAAGCACGACACGGATAATCCGCCGCAGGAAACCTATCTGGAGGAGACCTACTACCATCGCCTCAACCCGGAGCAGGGGTTCTGCATGCAGCGCGTCTACACCGACGACAGAACGCTGGACGAGTGCATGGCGGTCTACGACCGTGATGTGGTCATGGTGCCGAAGGGATATCACCCGGTGGCGACGATGGCCGGGTACGACAGCTATTACCTCAACGTGATGGCCGGCCCGGTACGCAAATGGATGTTTACCTGGGAAGAAGACCACGCGTGGATTAATCAGGATTATCCCGCTACAGGCAAGCACTGAAGCGGGTTTTTTGCCGGGTGGCGCTGCGCTTACCCGGCCTGTGAAACGCTTACCTTGCTTCTAACGCCTGCTCAATCGTTCGGGCGATGGCCTCTGGCTGGCTCACCATCGACACGTGACTCGCCGCGACCCCGGTGGTTTTCGCGTGGATCGTCTTCGCCATCGCGCGCTCAAGCGCGGGGTTAATCATCCGGTCATTCTCACTCACTACATACCAGCTCGGTTTATCGTGCCACGCGGCGTGAGTGACCTTTTCGCCAAATGCATCGGCTTTAATTGGCCCCTGCGTGGCGGCGATGGTCAGTTGTTCAGCCGGTTTCACATCCGGTGCGAAATCCTTCCTGACGGCTTCGGTCGGCAGGTATAAGTCGCCGTCAGCCGTTTTAGCGATGCCTGCACTTCCGGGCGGGGCCGGGAAGGTATTCGCCAGCTCTGCCGTCGACTGGCCGGAATCCGGCGCGAACGCCGCCACGTAAACCAGCGATTTAACCCGTGCATCGTTGCCCGCTTCGCTAATCACGGTGCCACCCCAGGAGTGACCGACCAGCACGACGTCCCCCTTAGCACGGGCGATGGCGCGCTGGGTGGCCGCAACGTCATCTTTTAGCGACGTAAGCGGGAGCTGAACGGCGATGACCTCGGTATGGTGTTTTTGCAGCCGGGTAATCACCTTATTCCAGCTGCTGCCGTCGGCAAACGCGCCATGTACCAGCACGACGCTGGTTTTATTCTCCGCAAAAGCGCTGGCCGAAAGCGCCAGCAGGCCTGCTGTCAGTACAGACAGTGCTTTCATCTTCAGACTCCTTAAAAATGGTGGATCGCCGCGTGGGGCGGCACGGTGAATTCGATGGTTTTGTGATCGAGGGGCTTATGCGTCGGATCGGCCAGAATAATCGTCACCTTGTGCTTACCGGCGGGCAGACCCACCAGAATCACCGGCTCTCCGCTGGCGTCAGCCCAGTGCCACGGCGCGTCATCTACCACGACGTGGATGTGGCCGATGCGAGGTGTGACTTTCAGCGCGTCGGGCCCAAATACAGGTTCAATGCGCAGGTTTTCGGCCCGGTACTGAATAAACACCGCGCCTTTGCTCAGCGGCCCGGCAAGCGGTGGATCGACTATCAGCTTTGCGGGCGGCTGCGGCTGTGCCAACGGCGCAACGGCGGCTGGGCCATTAACATCGGCGGCGCTGAGGTTGCCCAGCGGTGTGGCCTGGACATGCGCTACAGATGCCAGGGCGAGTACGGGTAAAAGTACATATCGACGAATCATCGGTCTCTCTCCTCCGGTTATGAATGACGACAGGGAAAGAAAACCATTTTTATGTATCGGTGATATTTGCCTGAGGCGGTGTTTTGTACCCGTTTGTCTGCGTGGTGCGCTGGATACAGTGCGTTACAGTTTGCCTGCCGGGACGGCGCACAATCGCTATCGCCAGCCCGGCAATCACCAGCGTCAGTCCCGTTGATACCCACATTGTTCCGGCGATCCCCAGCGTTTTGTTTAACCATGCACAGGCAAACGGTGAAGCCGCTGCTGTGAGCTGGCCAGGAATAAGCAGCATACCGGTGCGGCGGGCATAGCTCTCCACGCTAAACAGCTCCAGCGGCAGGTTCGCTTTGACTATCGTCATTAGCCCGTTGATGGCACCAAAACCCAGCACAAACCCGGCGGCACACCAGGCAAACCGGGTGCTGCTTAGCCCAATCAGAAAGCAGACCGGCATGGCAAGGGTGGTAAAAAGGGTCAGTTTGAACGGAGTTAAGCGGGCACCCGCCAGCACCTCCAGCGAGCGAGCCCCCGTCTGGCCTATCCCCCACAGGATGCCGATCGTGACCGGCAGGCCAAAGCTGGCGATAAACTCCGGCAGATGGGTAGACGTACCGCTGGAGACAAAGGTGAAAAGGGCGATGAAGGCTGCATAAAGCCAGCCGTTTCGTCGTTCGTTGCGCAGAGGTGGCGCGGTGACCTTTGTCGTCACCGTTAGCCGCTGCCGGGGAAGCGAGCGGATCAGCGCCGCGCTCAGCAGGCCAAAGAGGGCATAAACCCTTAGCGCCTCTTGCCAGCTCATAAGGTGGAGCAGGCCATCACCCAGCGGCCAGAAGACGGCGGATGCCAGCCCGCCCGCCAGCGTGACGCGTGAGATTGTTCTTCGCGCCTGCTGACCGTAGAGGTTCACCAGCGCGGCGAACAGCGCATCGTACAGCGACAGGCGCATCCCGATGCCGGTGATCAGCCAGACGCAATACCAACCAAATAACGTCTGGGTATATGCCATACCCGCGCAGCCTGTGGCGATCAGCAACGTGCCACTCATCACCACCCTCTGGCCGCCAAAGCGTTCCAGCAGGTGGGCGACGAAAGGGGAGGCCGCCGCCATCACCAGCATTGCCAGCGTCAGGCCGAGGTAAATCTGTGGTGATGACCACCCCCGATCGGCTGATATCGCCAGCGCGAAGGTACCGGGCATATAAAACGAGATCCCCCAGTTGATGAGTTGATGACATCCGGCAGTGAGGGCGAGTCGACGAGGCAGGGCAGGAGTTTCCATTGTTTCATTCCGTTATGCAGTTGTCCCCAGCATAGCGAGCGAGGTATTGTGCAAACAGGTCTGCAACCTTATGCGCGGTATAAGAGAAACTTTGAATGACGACGCTTAATCTGGGCTATCTCGCGACGTTCCGGCTGGTGATCCAGCGCGGCAGTTTTTCCGCTGCGGCGGATCTGATGGGCATTTCCCAGCCCGCTGTCAGCATGCAGGTACGTCAGCTGGAGCAGTTTTTGCAAACGCGCCTGGTGGAACGTACCGGGCGAGGCATTAAGGCGACGGCCGCCGGAGAGGCCCTGCTGGCCCACGGGGAACGCATTCAGCAGGTGGTGGATGAAACCCTCCAGTCCGTGGGTGCGTTCAGACACGATGTTAGCGGGACCATTACGCTTGGCACGGGGGCGACGGCCTGTATCCATCTTTTGCCGCCGTTACTGGAGCAACTGCGCCGCGACTATCCGCTCCTGCGGGTGGGCGTAACCACGGGCAACACGCTCGACATCGTCCGGGCTATCGAAGAGAACCGTCTCGATATGGGGCTGGTGACGCTGCCGGTCAGCGGCAAAGCGCTGGACGTCATGCCGGTGATGGACGAGGAGTTTGTCTTTATTGCTTCGCAGGCGCAGCAGGACGCTTTCAGGCACTTAACCCCGGAGGTGCTCCATGCTCAGTCGCTGATCGCCTTTGAGTCAGGCAGCAGTACCCGGACGCTCATTGATGGCTGGTTTGCTGCCAGCGGATTAACGATCGCACCGGTGATGCAGCTTGGCAGCATTGAGGCGATTAAGCGTATGGTTCGCGTGGGGCTGGGCTACAGTATCGTTCCAGGAATGGCGGTAGCGCATGAGGCTGACCGTGAAGGGCTGTGCGTGATGTCGCTGACGCCCATGCTGCAGCGACAGCTGGCTATCGTAATGCGGCAGGATAAGATCCTTAGCAAAGGGATAGCAGGAATTATTCGGCTGGTGCAAAACCATCCGGCGGGCTAGCGGTCAGCGGCGTCGACGTTCAGGCTGGACTGCTGCAACTGGATCTTGTCCTGATGGTGATACCAGGCGCCAATGGAAGAGTAAACGAAGCGGCCAAAGAAAAACAGAAAGCTGATGAGCAGTATGATGCGGGTCATTCGGGTGTTAAAACGGTGTCGTTTGCGCATACGCGTGGCCTGACTCACTCTCTTTTTCCTGGGCATGCCCTTTTGGGCGATGGGGATATTAAGGCACAGCGGAAAGACAGGGTCAATTCCGCAATGTGTAAATAACCGTCAGTGTTTACATTAATTATTGTTATTGAAATTGATTGTTGCATTTACCATATTGATAATATGAGGAAAATTATTTCAAAAAAAACGCATGTAAGGCTTATTTGCATAAAATAGTTTGATTTAAGTCAACGGATTCCCGGCTCTGGTATTTAAAATCCCTCCTCCACACTGTTCGCCCTGCACATCACCGGGGCGGCGTCAGGTCAGGTTGGATGCCTGTCTTTATTTTCCCTCTGGAGTAAAAGGGGTTTAACCGGGCATCTATGAACATTTTCGCTTTTCTTAAAAACAATAAAAACCGCTGGTGGGCATTGCCGCTTATTTTGCCGGTGGGGTTACTGCCCGTGCTGAGCGTGGCGAATACGTTCACGCAGCTGGGCGACGGCATTGCGGCGCTCTATTATTTACCGCTCTCTTTTTTGCTTTCGCTGATGATGTTTTTTGGTCTGGAAGCTCTGCCCGGTATTGTACTGGCGCTGTTTATTCGCTATTACCCGTCGGTCGGGCTGTTCGAAACCGTCGCCGGTGTGTTCCATTTTATCGTCCCGTTAGTGCTCAGCTGGGGCGGCTATCGGGTTTTTGCGCCCAGACGAAATATGACGGCCTATGGCGACGTGCGGCTGATGGCGCAGCGTATGTTCTGGCAGGCCTTCTGCCCTGCGACGCTGTTTCTGGTGCTGTTCCAGTTTGCGGTGTATCTCGGCATATATGAGAGTCGTCAGAGCCTGGCGGGGCTGAACCCTTTTAATATTCGCACGCTGATTAACTATCAGGCCCTGCTGGTCAGCGGGCTGACGGGCGTGCCGCTATGTTATCTGCTGATCCGCCTGATTCGCCATCCGCGTTATCTCAACTGTCTCATCTCGCAGATCCGTAGCCAGATAGACGCAAAAGTGACGCCCGCTGAGTTTCTGATTTGGGCTGTTGCGCTCGGCGGGCTGATTTCGCTGCTGCTGCTCCCGATGAATGAAAACAGTTCCATTTTCACCACCAACTATACCCTGTCGTTGCTGATGCCGGTGATGCTCTGGGGGGCGATGCGCTTTGGCTATAAGCTGATTTCGCTTATCTGGACGCCGATACTGCTGGTGTCTATCCACTATTTTTACCGCTATATCCCAATGAACCAGGGATACGACATTCAGCTGGCGATAACCTCTTCCAGTTACCTGGTCTTTTCGTTCGTGGTGATTTACATGTCGATGCTGGCGACCCGGCAGCGCGCGGTGAACAAGCGTGCCCGCAGGCTGGCGTTACTCGACCCGGTTGTGCATATGCCTAACCTCCGGGCGCTGTCGCGCGATCTGGCGAAAAACCCGTGGTCGGCGCTCTGTTTAGTGCGTATCCCTGAGCTGGAGATTCTGGGGCGTAACTATGGCGTGTTGCTGCGCATTCAGTACAAACAGCGGCTGGCGCAATGGATTAATGCCAGGCTCCAGTCCAACGAAAAGGTTTATCACCTCACGGGCTGTGACCTGGCGATTCGCCTTAACGCGGAATCGCACCAGCAGCGGATTGAAACTCTGGACGAGCATATCAAACAGTTCCGCTTTATCTGGGATGGCATACCGTTGCAGCCGCAGGTGGGCGTGAGCTACTGCTATGTACGTTCGCCCGTCAACCACCTCTATCTGGTGCTGGGCGAGCTGGGGGTAGTGGCTGACCTGTCGCTCTCCTCTAACCACCCGGAAAACCTTCAGCAACGTGGTGCCGTCCACCTGCAGCGTAGCCTGAAGGATAAAGTCGCGGTGATGAGTCGCCTGCAGCGTGCGCTGGATAACAACGAATTCACGCTGCTGGTTCAGCCCGTGCGCGGCCTGCGGGGGGACAGCTATCACGAAGTGCTGCTGCGCATGACCGATGCAAACGGGCTGTTAATCTCGCCTGAACAATTCCTGCCCGTTGCTCAGGAGTTTGGACTCTCTTCGCGGGTGGATTTGTGGGTACTGGACCACACGCTGCGCTTCCTTGCAGCGCACCGCGAGAAACTGCCCGGCCAGCGCTTTGCCATTAATCTGGCCCCTTCAACGGTGTGTCGGGTGCAGTTCCCGCTCGAGGTGAGTCGTCTGCTGACCCACTATGCCATCGAGCCGTGGCAGCTGATCTTTGAAGTGACGGAGTGCAGCACCTTCTGCAACGCGGAACAGGCGCTACACATCCTCAGGCAGTTGCAGAAAATGGGGGTACGCATTGCGATTGATGATTTCGGTACCGGTTATGCGAGCTATGCGCGGCTGAAAAGCGTGGATGCCGACATTCTCAAGATTGACGGCAGCTTCATCCGTAATATCGTCAACAACAGTCTGGACTATCAGATTGTGGCGTCTATCTGCCATCTGGCACGCATGAAGAAGATGCTGGTGGTGGCGGAGTATGTCGAGACCGAAGAGATACGTAGCGCGGTTCACGCGCTAGGCATCGATTATGTGCAGGGTTATCTGATTGGCAAGCCGGTTGCGCTTGAGTCACTGGCGGAAACTGAGGCGTCCACCGCGGACGCCTGAGTCATCATGCGGCGACGTCGGCGCTCTCTTCCTTGATTTTGAGCATCCAGCCGGTGACCGCTTCCCAGTACTGCTGCTCTTTTTCCAGATCCAGCAGGACCAGCGCGTTCTGGCTGAACCAGTCGTGCGGGAAGCTCAGCGTCCAGTGGTGATCGTCGGTTGTCAGCTTCAGCGTCGGCGGCGTCGTGGTGGCCTGACGCTGGTTATTGAGGAGCACGCCCAGACGCAGCAGCTGGATGAGCGGCAGGAACTGCTTCTTCTTGAACAGCGTGAAGCGCGGCAGATCGTCGAGCTTGATGGCCTTGCGGTGATAACGCACCAGCGTCGCCATCATGGTTTGCTGCTCCTGGTTAAAGCCAGGCAGATCGCTGTTTTGCAGAATATAGGCCGAATGGCGGTGCATTCCGCTGTGATTAATGTTCAGCCCCACCTCGTGCAGCATCGCGGCCCATTTCAGCAGGGCGGCAAGCTGCGGGTGCGCGAGCTTAGGATTCTGTTCTTCCCACTGTTCGTACATCTGGACCGTTGTTTCCAGCACGCGCTTCGCCTGCTCGCGGTCGATGTTGTACTGGTTGGCCAGGCTTTGCGCGGTGCGGCTGCGAATGTCCTGATGGCGGAAGCGGCCTTCCATCTCATACAGCACGCCTTCACGCAGCGCACCGTCGGAGAGACGCAGCTCCTTAATGGCAAGCGCATCAAACACGCCGCAGAGGATAGCCAGACCCGGTACGAATACCGCCTTACGCTCGTCAGAAAGACCCGGCAGGCTAAGAGCGTCAAAACTTTTATGCTTCAGCACTTCTTCGGTCAGCAGGGTCAGGCGTTCAGGCGTGATAAACCCGTCTTTTTCACCCATCGCCAGCAGGACTTCATGCGCCGCCTTGATGGTACCCGACGCGCCCAGCGCCACGTTCCAGCCCTGAATACGGTACTGCCAGGCCAGATTTTCCAGCTTCTGGACCGCGGCCATACGCGCCCGCTGGAAGTTTTCACGGGTGATGGCGCCGCCCGGGAAATACATCTGCGCGAAGCTGACGCAGCCCATACGGCGGCTTTCCACCAGACGCGGCTCAAAGTCTTCGCCGATCACCAGTTCCGTAGAACCCCCACCAATGTCGATAACCAGCTTGCGCCCTTTTTCCGGCTGGGTGTGCTCAACACCCATGAAAATCAGACGCGCTTCCTCGTTACCGGAGATGATCTCAATCGGGTAGGGGATCACTTTTTCGGCTCGCTTGAGGAACTCCGGGGCGTTCAGCGCCTGGCGCAGCGTGTGAGTCCCCACAATGCAAACGCTGGAAGGCGAGAAGCCCTGCAGGCGCTCAGCAAACAGGGACAGGCAGTTTAAGCCGCGCTCCATCGCCTCTTCGCTCAGCATGCTGCGTTCATCAAGACCATCCGCCAGGTGTACGCGCTGCTTCAGACGACCGATGATCTGCAGCGCGCCATCCACCTCACGGGCGATGACCATGTGGAAACTGTTAGAGCCAAGATCGACCGCGGCGAATTCCTGCGGGCGTGGGGTCTTATCATTTATCGGCATAGGTTAATCGGGTTGCTCGAGTGATTTGATATAGTCGTAAATCGCCAGTTGCGACCGCACTTTACGACGATTGCCGCGCGGTACATAGCGGTTACTGAGTTCTTTGTCGATATAGCGCGCTTTCACCGTATCGCTGAACAGGATCTCGATAATGTCGAGGATACGCTGTTTCAGACGCGGATCCAGCAGCGGGGTCGCGACTTCAATTCGATAGTCAATATTGCGCGTCATCCAGTCTGCCGAAGAGAGATAGACCTGTTTATCACCCGCATTATCGAAAATATAGACCCGATCGTGTTCCAGGTAGCGATCAACAATGCTGATGACGCGAATATTGTCGCTGATGCCTTCCAGTTCCGGGATCAGCGAGCACATGCCGCGGATCAGCAGGTTAACCGGCACGCCGGAGCTGGACGCCGCATACAGACGGTCCACCAGACCTTTATCGACCAGGTTGTTAAGCTTCAGCGTGATGCCAGATGACAAACCTTTCTGGGCATTGGCGATCTCTTTATCGATCATATCGTACAGCAGGCGGCGCGAGTTCTGCGGCGAGACCAGCAGATAGTCAAAGCTCACCGGGCGGTACGGGTTCTCAATAAAGTTAAATACACGGCGCACTTCGTTAGTGATGCGGGCGTCGGCGGTGAGCAGCGAATAGTCGGTGTAAATCCGCGCCGTTTTCTCGTTGAAGTTCCCGGTTCCGATGTGGGCATAACGCACCACGTCTTCGCCCTCTTTACGGGAGATCAGGAACAGCTTGGCGTGAATTTTCAGCCCAGGCGCGGAGAAGATGACGTGCACACCCGCTTCCGTCAGGCGGCGCGCCCAGTGAATGTTGGCTTCTTCATCGAAACGTGCCTGCAGCTCTACTACCACGGTCACTTTTTTGCCGTTGTGCGCCGCATGGATCATCGCGTCGATGATGCGGGAATCTTTTGCCACGCGGTAGATGTTGATTTTGATCGCCAGCACGCTCGGGTCGAAAGAGGCCTGACGCAGCAGTTCAAGCACGTGTTCAAACGTGTGGTACGGATAGTAGAGCAGGACGTCACGTTCGCGAATGGCGTCAAACCCGTTGCGGAATTTATCAAACCAGAGATGGCGCAGGCGCGGCAGCGGCTTGTTCACCAGGTTGGCTTTGCCAACGTTCGGGAAGCCAATGAAGTCTTTAAAGTTGTGGTAACGGCCACCGGGTACGATGGAGTCATAGCGCGAAATGGTCAGTTTCTCGCGCAGCATCTCCACCATGGCGTCCGGCATATCGCGCTGGTAAACAAAGCGGACCGGCTCGGCCGTCAGGCGCTGTTTCAGGCTGGAGGACATCAGCTCCATCAGGCTGGCTTCCATCTCGTGGACCAGGTCGTATTCGGCGTCACGGGTCATCTTCATCGAGTAGGCGTTTAGCGCATCGTAGTCGAAGAAGCCTTTGAAGATGTCGTCCAGACAGTAACGCAGGATGTTATCCAGCAGGATCATTGGCTTGCGTCTGCGCGGGGTTTCCGGCGGCAGGTTCACAAAGCGCGGCACCTTGTCAGACGGGATCTCCAGCAGCGCGTAACTGATGGACTCACCGCGAATAATTTCCACGGCCAGATAGGTGTAGTCATCCTTCAGGAACTGCACCAGGTCGGTTTCGCGGTTAATCAGAATCGGGGTAATGTGCTGGCGGAGATAATGTTTGAAGTAGTGGCGCAGCCAGTTTTGTTGGTTAACGGAAAGCTGACGTTCGTTAATCAGGAAGATTTGATTGCGTGCCATCTCCAGCAGCAGTTCGTTATACAGGCCGTCAAACTCCTGATCGGCTTTCAACACGCGGGACTGGATTTTACCCAGCAGATGACGCGAGTGAGAATTTAAGCCCTGTTCTTCGCTGATGATGATCCGTCTTTTCAGCTCGGCAAAGCGAACCTTGTAGAACTCATCCAGGTTGTTGGAATAAATGCCCAAAAAACGCATGCGTTCGATCAGCGGGTTACTTTTGTCGGCCGCTTCCTGGAGTACACGTTCGTTAAATGCTAACCAGCTTAGCTCTTTCTCGATATATAACTTTTCCTGACCCATTACAGCTCACACTCCAGTTCAATCACAGGACGTGGTAAATCCGTCTCGTCCTTATTATGGCGAGCATTTCCACGATATGTCCAACAGTGCCAGAAAAGTATGACAGTTATTTTTTTTGTTGGGGATTTTAGAGAGTTGGGGGAGGCAATATCGGGTAATGCAAGAAGTCGGGTAAGCGTAGCGCCACCCGACATAACAAACTACTCTTCGGCCGCATAACCCTGAGGCGGAAGCTTAACGCCGTCCAGCCAGGCTGCACCGTCGCGCATTTCAAGACGCCCGTCAACAAACCAGCTGACCACCAGCGGGTAGATGGCGTGTTCCTGGGTTTGCACGCGCTCGGTCACATCGTCTTCGTTGTCGCCATCAAAGACCGGGACTTTCGCCTGCAGGATCACCGGGCCACCGTCCAGTTCGTCAGTGACGAAATGCACAGAGGTACCGTGCTCCTCATCGCCATTTTCCAGCACCTGACGGTGGGTGTGCAGGCCGGGATATTTTGGCAGCAGGGAAGGGTGGATATTCAGCAGTCGCCCGGCGAAGTGTTCGACAAACGCCGGGCTCAGAATACGCATATAGCCCGCCAGTACGACCACGTCCGGTGCATAGGCATCAATCTCGTGAACCAGTTCGCGGTCGAAGGCTTCACGCCCGGCGAACTGGCTGGCCTCCAGCGCGTGCGCGGGAATGCTCTCTTGCCGCGCGCGCTCAAGGCCGAACGCGTCGGCCTTGTTGCTGAATACTGCCCGAATGGTGCCGTTAATTTTCTTCTGTTTGCAGGCGTCTATGATGGCCTGCAAATTACTTCCGTTGCCGGAAATGAGCACCACAATGTTTTTCATTCAATGACCACACGCTCTTCGGAATCGGAGGCTTTAATCGTACCGATTTTCCACGCGTTTTCACCTTTCTCGGTCAACAGCTTAACCGCTTTATCGGCTTCGCTTGCTGGCAGGGCGATAACCATGCCCACGCCGCAGTTAAAGGTGCGGTACATTTCGTGAGAACTCACGTTGCCTGCGGTCTGCAGCCAGTTAAAGACTGCCGGCCACTGCCATGAGGATTCGTCGATCACCGCCTGGGTGTTATCCGGCAGGACGCGCGGAATGTTTTCCCAGAAGCCGCCGCCGGTCAGGTGGGCAATGGCGTGAACGTCAACGTTCTCGATAAGCTCCAGCACGTTTTTCACGTAGATGCGGGTCGGGGCCAGCAGATGGTCAGCCAGCGGTTTACCTTCAAGCTCAGTGGTTTGTGGGTCGCAACCGCTGACTTCGAGAATTTTACGCACCAGAGAGTAGCCGTTGGAGTGTGGGCCGCTGGAAGCCAGCGCAATCAGCACATCACCATCAGCCACTTTGCTGCCGTCGATAATTTCTGATTTTTCTACTACACCGACGCAGAAGCCTGCGACGTCATAATCTTCGCCGTGATACATGCCAGGCATTTCCGCGGTTTCACCGCCCACCAGCGCGCAGCCGGACTGCAGACAGCCTTCGGCGATACCGTTAATGACGCTGGCTGCGGTATCCACATCCAGTTTGCCGGTCGCGTAGTAATCGAGGAAGAACAGGGGTTCTGCACCCTGAACCACCAGGTCATTCACGCACATCGCAACCAGATCGATACCGATCGTGTCGTGACGTTTTAAATCCATCGCCAGGCGCAGTTTTGTACCTACGCCGTCAGTTCCCGAGACCAGAACAGGTTCACGATATTTTTGCGGCAGCGCGCACAGTGCGCCGAATCCACCCAGACCCCCCATCACTTCCGGGCGGCGGGTTTTTTTCACCACACCTTTGATTCGGTCAACCAGCGCATTACCTGCGTCAATATCAACACCGGCATCTTTGTAGCTGAGAGAAGTTTTGTTGGTCACGGCTCAAGTCCCCACGCGATTGCATAGCTAGTAAGAAAAATCGGCGCAATTCTAACAGTCCAGGCAAACGTTTGCGAGCCTATTCTCGGTGGAGGGATCTTTTTTTCTCTCTGGCCATTGCGGGGCAACAAACTTGACTCTGTTCACGAAAATGAAACCGGTTTCGGTGATCTGCTTGCAACGGATAACCCCTTTGCACATCATCGAACTGAAACCGGTTTCTGTAATTGTTTTTGCAGAAAATAACGCAGAATGAGGGAAAGCGAATGTCAGGATTTAAAGCAGATTTTCTGTGGGGTGGTGCCGTTGCGGCGCATCAGCTGGAAGGCGGCTGGAAAGAGGGCGGCAAGGGCGTAAGCGTTGCCGACGTCATGACGGCGGGTGCGCATGGCGTACCGCGTGAAATCACCAACGGCGTGCTGGAAGGGAAGAATTACCCTAACCATGAAGCCATTGATTTCTACCATCGTTATAAAGAAGACATCAGACTCTTTGCCGAGATGGGGTTCAAATGTTTCCGTACCTCCATCGCCTGGACGCGTATCTTCCCGAAAGGCGACGAGCGGGAGCCTAATGAGGCTGGCCTGAAATTCTATGACGATCTGTTCGACGAATGCCTGAAGTACGGCATCGAACCGGTTATTACGCTTTCTCACTTCGAGATGCCTTTCCACCTGGTGACGGAATACGGCGGCTGGCGCAACCGTAAGCTGATCGACTTTTTCGTTCGTTTTGCAAAAGTGGTCTTCCAGCGCTATCAGCATAAAGTGAAGTACTGGATGACCTTCAATGAGATCAACAACCAGGCTAACTTCCACGAAGATTTTGCGCCGTTCACCAACTCCGGGTTGAAGTATGCGCCGGGTGAAGACCGTGAGCCGGTCATGTTCCAGGCCGCGCACTACGAGCTGGTGGCCAGCGCCCTGGCGGTGAAGGCGGGACGCGAAATTAATCCGTCGCTGCAGATCGGCTGTATGATTGCTATGTGTCCTATCTATCCGCTGACCTGCGCGCCGGACGATATGATGATGGCGATGAATGCGATGCACCGTCGCTACTGGTTTACCGACGTGCACGTCCGCGGTAAGTACCCGCAGCATCTGCTCAACTACTTTGAACGTCGCGGGTTCGCGCTGGATATCACCGACGAGGATAAAGCAGCGCTGCGCCAGGGGTGCGTTGATTATATTGGCTTCAGCTATTACATGTCCTTTGCCACCAAGGCGACGGCGGACAACCCGCATCTTGATTACGACGAGAGCAAGAGCCTGGTCTCTAACCCGTATGTGCAGAAATCCGACTGGGGCTGGCAGATTGACCCGGTTGGGCTGCGCTACTCCCTGAACTGGTTCTGGGATCACTACCAGCTGCCGCTGTTCATTGTTGAAAACGGCTTTGGCGCGATTGACGTGCAGGAGAGTGACGGCACGGTAAACGATCGGTACCGCATTGATTACCTTTCTGCGCACATCCGCGAGATGAAAAAAGCGGTGGTGGAAGATGGCGTAGACCTGATGGGCTACACCCCGTGGGGCTGTATCGACCTTGTGTCTGCCGGCACCGGTGAAATGAAAAAACGCTACGGCTTTATCTTTGTAGATAAAGACAATGAAGGGAACGGCACGCTGAACCGCAGCAAGAAAAAGTCCTTCGACTGGTATAAGCAGGTGATTGCGAGCAACGGCGAGCAGCTATAATTGCCCGGTGGCGCTGCGCTTACCGGGCCTACGGGACGTGTAGGCCGGGTAAGCGTTAGCGCCACCCGGCAGAACCCCGCACCCAAGCCGGAGCCCAGCCTCCGGCTTTTTTGTCTTTGATTGACATATGTCAAGCAAGATGGGTATGGCGCAATCCGAAAAAAGCGGTATAATCCCGCGATTTTTTTGCGGATGCCACCTCAGAGGAGAAAGAGAATGAAGATTGTGGAAGTGAAACACCCACTCGTTAAACACAAGTTGGGCCTGATGCGTGAGCATGACATCAGCACGAAGCGTTTTCGCGAACTGGCTTCTGAAGTGGGCAGCCTGCTGACCTACGAAGCAACCTCTGATCTGGAAACGGAAAAAGTCACCATCGAAGGCTGGAACGGCCCGGTGCAGGTTGAGCAGATCAAAGGGAAGAAAATTACCGTCGTGCCTATCCTGCGTGCCGGTCTGGGTATGATGGAAGGCGTGCTGGAGCACGTACCAAGCGCGCGCATCAGCGTGGTCGGTATCTACCGTAATGAAGAGACGCTGGAGCCGGTTCCTTACTTCCAGAAGCTGGTGTCCAACATCGACGAACGTATGGCGCTGGTGGTTGACCCTATGCTGGCGACCGGCGGTTCAATGATCGCCACCATCGACCTGCTGAAAAAAGCGGGCTGCAGCAGCATTAAGGTGCTGGTACTCGTTGCGGCACCAGAAGGGATCGCGGCGCTGGAAAAAGCGCACCCGGACGTTGAGCTGTACACCGCCTCTATCGACCAGGGTCTTAACGAGCACGGATACATCATCCCGGGGCTCGGCGATGCCGGCGATAAGATCTTTGGTACGAAATAATCGAATAACGATAAAAAAGCCGACTTTGATAGTCGGCTTTTTTTTGAATAAAACACCAACAACAAAACTCAGAGGAAAACATTATGACGCGCCGTGCTATCGGGGTGAGTGAAAGACCGCCGCTTTTACAGACTATCCCGCTTAGTTTGCAGCACCTGTTCGCCATGTTTGGCGCAACCGTGCTGGTGCCAATCCTGTTTCACATTAACCCGGCTACCGTGCTGCTGTTCAACGGCATCGGTACGCTGCTGTACCTCTTTATCTGTAAAGGCAAAATCCCGGCGTATCTCGGGTCGAGCTTCGCCTTTATCTCTCCGGTGCTATTGCTGCTGCCGCTGGGTTATGAAGTGGCGCTGGGCGGCTTTATCATGTGTGGCGTACTGTTCTGCCTGGTCTCCTTCATTGTGAAGAAAGCCGGTACCGGCTGGCTGGACGTGATGTTCCCCCCTGCGGCGATGGGCGCAATCGTTGCCGTCATCGGTCTCGAACTGGCGGGCGTGGCGGCGAATATGGCCGGTCTGCTGCCTGCGGACGGGCAATCGCCGGATTCTAAAACCATCATTATCTCGATGGTGACGCTGGGCGTGACGGTGTTTGGCTCCGTGCTGTTCCGCGGCTTTATGGCGATTATCCCGATCCTGATCGGCGTGCTGGCGGGCTATGCGCTCTCCTTCGTGATGGGCGTGGTGGATACCACACCGATTGCCGAGGCGCACTGGTTCGCGCTGCCAACCTTCTACACCCCGCGCTTCGAGTGGTTTGCTATCTTCACCATTCTGCCCGCCGCACTGGTCGTGATTGCGGAGCACGTCGGCCACCTGGTGGTAACGGCGAACATCGTTAAGCGTGATTTAATCCGCGACCCGGGTCTGCACCGCTCCATGTTTGCGAACGGTTTCTCCACCATCATCTCCGGTTTCTTCGGATCCACGCCAAATACCACGTACGGTGAGAACATCGGCGTGATGGCAATCACCCGCGTCTACAGCACCTGGGTTATTGGCGGCGCGGCGATTATTGCCATTCTGCTCTCCTGCGTGGGTAAGCTGGCGGCAGCGATTCAGATCATCCCGGTGCCGGTCATGGGCGGCGTCTCGCTGCTGCTGTACGGGGTAATCGGTGCCTCCGGGATTCGCGTGCTGATTGAATCGAAAGTGGATTACAGCAAAGCGCAGAACCTGATCCTCACCTCGGTCATTCTGATTATCGGCGTGAGCGGTGCGAAGGTGCACATCGGTGCGGCCGAGCTGAAAGGCATGGCGCTGGCGACCATCGTCGGCGTGGGCCTGAGCCTGATTTTCAAGCTGATCTCGGTGATCCGCCCGGAAGAGGTGGTACTGGACGCTGACGAAAGCGAAAAAGCGCCACATTGATCCTTTAACCGGGTGGACGATCCGCCCGGTTCTCTCCTTGCTGGTTCCGTGTTAAACTCCGTTTCGATTTTACGTAAGATCTGGTTGAGGTACTTCTGAACGGACCGGCACAGCTCTCTCTGCCACTCTATCTCCCTGACGATGAAACTTTTGCGAGTTTCTGGCCGGGTGATAACCCCTCTTTACTGGCTGCACTGCAAAACGTGCTGCGCCAGGAGCACAGCGGATACATCTATATCTGGTCACGCGAAGGCGCGGGGCGCAGCCACCTGTTGCATGCCGCCTGCGCGGAGCTTTCGGCGCGCGGTGATGCGGTAGGCTATGTGCCGCTGGATAAACGTACCTGGTTCGTGCCTGACGTGCTGGAGGGAATGGAACATCTCTCCCTGGTCTGCATCGATAATATCGAATGCGTGGCGGGGGATGAGCCGTGGGAAATGGCGATCTTTAACCTCTATAACCGCATTCTGGAGTCGGGCAAAACCCGACTGCTGATCACCGGCGATCGTCCACCGCGCCAGCTCAATCTTGGGTTGCCGGATCTGGCGTCACGTCTGGACTGGGGGCAAATCTACAAGCTCCAGCCGCTGTCGGATGAAGATAAGCTTCAGGCATTACAGCTGCGCGCAAGGCAGCGTGGCTTTGAGCTGCCGGAAGACGTGGGCCGTTTCCTGCTCAAGCGCCTGGACAGGGAAATGCGCACCCTGTTCGATACGCTCGATCAGCTCGATCGCGCTTCCATTACCGCCCAGCGCAAGCTGACCATTCCGTTTGTGAAAGATATCCTTAAGCTTTGAGTGTTTTCGCCCGGTGGCGCTACGCTTACCGGGCCTACAGGTGCTCTTTGTAGGCCGGGTAAGGCGTAGCCGCCACCCGGCTAAAGATCCCCCAACAGATGCTCTACCAGAAGTGGAATCGGCCGTCCTGATGCCACGCTCCGTCCACCTTCACGCCACAGCGCCGTGCCGCTGATATCCAGATGCGCCCACGGAATGGTTGGCGGGCAGAAGTGATGCAGCAACCACGCCGCCGAGGCGCTTATCGCCGCATTGTTGGTTGGCGTGTTGCACAGATCGGCGATGGCGCTGTCGGTCTGCTTTTTCAACCGCGCATCCAGCGGCAGGGACCACACTTCGTCGCCACTCTGTTTCCCTGCCTGCGTCAGCGTACTGCGCAGCGGTTCATCCTGCGTCATTAGCCCGCTTAGCTCATACCCCAGCGCCTTCACGACTGCACCGGTTAAGGTCGCCATATCAATAATATAGCGCGCCTGCGGATGCCTCTGGCTGGCCCAGGCGATAGCATCCGCCAGCACCAGTCGACCTTCAGCATCGGTATTGTTGATTTCAACCGTGGTGCCGTTGCAGGCTGTTGCCACCGTGCCGGGCTGCATGGCATTGGGGCCGATGGCATTTTCTGCCAGTGCCAGCACGCCCATGATGCGTACGGGTAATCCCAGCTCTGCCACGGTGAGCATCAGCCCCAGCACGTTAGCCGCCCCACACATGTCATATTTCATGGTGAACATGCCCGCACCTTCTTTCAGCCACAGACCGCCGGTATCAAAGGTGATGCCTTTTCCCACATAGCAGCGCACCGGGCCGTCGTGAGTGCCATCATAATGCATCGCCAGCAGACGTGGCGGGCAGGTGGCTCCTTTGCCGACGGCGTGCAGTAGACCCAGGCCGTGCTCAACAATCTCTTTTTCGTTGAGCACTTCGCAGCGCAGGGCGGGGAAGAGGGCGCAGAGCTTTAGTGCCTCTTCTACCACAAACTGCGGCGTACACCGGTCAGAGGGGATATCCGCCAGACGTCGTGCCGCGACCATGCCGTGCGCGATAGCCTGCTGCTGGCGGAAAACACCCTCCAGCTTCGCCTGTTGTTCCGGCAGGCAGAAGGCGGTGATATGCGCAATACGGACGTCATCGTCGGTTTTCTTTAGCTGCAAATCGCTCAGCCGGTGCGCCTGATTAAAGAGAAAACGCAGCACTTGCGCCAGCACGACGTCGTCGATATTTGTCACGTCCAGCATCACATCGGGACTCACGGGTGAGGCCAGCAGCGGGCGCAGCGCCGTGAGCAATCCTTCTGTCAGGCTATCGTGCCAGAGCGCATCCGGGAGCAGCGTGATCCGGGCAAAAGGGGCGCAGCCAAAGCGGGCGTCAGCGATGCCGCTGGACTCGCGCATTTCCGCGATAAGCGCAGTTTGCGGCAAATGCGCACAGGCGGTGCGGGCGATGAAATGGCTTTGCGGCTTTGCGTCGGAAAGTGCGGTAATGAGTTGATATGTAATCATCATGACTCCTCAATCGGGGCGCGGATCCGCGCGGCATAGGCCTGCATCCATTCATCGTCTACCGCGTGATAATGCGTTTTTTCCCGCAGACGCTCTGTGCGATAAACGGTGAGAGGCTGTCGAGCCGTCGCCACCACAAACGAAAAGGTTTTGATATTCGTCGCGGCGCCGAACTCGCCCTTGTTATTCATGCACACCACGGAGAGATCGCCCGCGCGACCGAAGCGCGACATCAGCTTATCTTCCAGCTCGAACACCACTGAATCTGCGGCCTGCTGCGGCGACATACCTTGCGCCATCCGGCGAACGATTTCGTAGCTGGTGCAGCCTTTCATCAGATCTTCACCGACGCCCGTGGCGGTAGCGGCACCGGTTTCGCTGTCGCAGTAAAAGCCGGAGCCGATAATAGGGGAATCCCCAATGCGGCCGCGTTTTTTCATAAACAGGCCGCTGGTGGAGGTGGCGACGCTCATGGAACCCTGCTTATCAAGACCGATAATGCCGACGGTATCGTGTCCGTCGTACGGGCTTAAGCCTTTATCCAGCGTCTCGCGGCAGCGCTTGCGGTAGTGCTGCATGGCGCGCTCCGTGAGCATGGTTTTGTCGGCAAAGCCCTGGCTCAGTGCCCATTCACGTGCGCCCTGGCCGACCAGCAGGCTGTTGTAGCGCTGGCGGCTCAGCGCGTGCGCCACGCGCACCGGATTGGCGATATCCACCAGATTTCCTACGGCACCGAACGCCAGCGTGTCGCCGTCCATGTACGCCGCATCCAGCTCGACTTCGCCGTTTTCGGTAGGCAGCCCGCCATAGCCGACGGATTTATACAGCGGGAAGTCTTCCACGGCAGCGACGGCATCCACCACCGCTGCTGAGACCGGTTTTCCCGCCGCCAGGGCAGATGCAGATTCCGTTACGCCTTCAAGCGCCATTCGCCAGGTTGCGATAATTCCCCACATGCTTTACTCCTGTTTTGCAAGGGTGGTGTCAGTTTGCGTGACCGTGCTCAGCTCCGCAGCACGGTACTGTTTGTCCACGATACGCATGAAAGGCAGGTACAACATGGCGCCAATCAGCAGGTTGATAAGCTGCATCACGCTGCCGCTCAGGTGCCCGGTAACGATAAAACCGCTGATGACCGGTGGCAGCGTCCAGGGGATAAACACCCCGGTGGTGACGGCGACCGCGCCAATTTTCATCGCCGCATACTGCACGGTAGCCAGCACCAGCGGCACCAGGTTGAACGGAATAAGCATGATCGGGTTCATGATCACCGGCAGGCCAAACAGGATCGGCTCGTTAATGTTAAACACCGACGCCCCCGCGCCGAGGCGCGCCACTTCGCGCATGTTTTTACTGCGGGCGAAAATCAGCATCGCAATCACCAGCGACAGCGTGGCGCCCGCCCCCCCCATCCAGATCATGTCAAAAAACTGTTCAGTAATAATGTGCGGCGGCGTCGTGCCCGCCTGAATGGCGGCGATGTTATCGGTCTGGTTTTCCATCCACAGCGGACGAATGATGCCGTTGATCATCGAGCCGGAGTTAATCCCCACTGACCACAGAATAGTGATGCTGAATACGGTCATCAGCGCGCCAAAGTAAGAGGTGCCGTAGTGGCGTACCGGCGTGGCGACCACCTCGTAAATGAACTGATGGATGGTGTTGTAGTGGGTATTTTCGAAGATGATGCGGATACCCAACACCAGTATCATGACAAGCAGGGCCGGGATCAGCGCCGCGAAGGACTCCTGCACCGCAGGCGGCACGCCGTCCGGCATTTTTATGACCAGATTTTTGCGCTTCAGCCAGCAGAACAGTTCCGTCCACAGCAGCGAACCGATCATCGCCACAAACAGCCCCTTGCTGCCAATCCACTCTACCGGTATGACGGTAATGCCGCCGTTTTCCGCCACTTTGATAAACGGCGTCAGGATTAAAAATGCGACCAATGCCAGGATGCCGCAGGAGATACGGTCCTCGCCATAGTGTTCGGCAAGGCGGAAGGCGACCAGGAAGCTGATAAACAGCGACATGGTGGAGAAGACCGCATTGAACGGAATTTCGATAATCGCGCTCCAGCTCTCACCAAAGGCCTGAGACATAAACTGCTGATAGGTTTGATTCGGGAACGACGAGATGACGAGCAGAATGGAGCCGACGATGATAAATGGCATGAATGAAACGTAGGCACCACGAATGGCCCCGAGATGGCGCTGCTGGGCCGTTTTCGCCGCCAGCGGCATCAGTTTTGCTTCAAGAAATCCCAGAACATTGTTCATTGTGAACTCCGTACAAGATTGAGGGGTGTTGTTTATGTTATGTCTGTGGATTATCAGTGAAGCGCGGTGAGCGAAAGGTGAAATCGGTCACAAAGCAATCGCTTGTATAATATAAATCTCATAAGATTGGTTTCAGGAGGATTGGAATGGAAATCAAACTGCACGCCAATGCCACCACCACGCCGCGCATCCGCCGCTACCTTCAGCAGTCTGATAAAAGCGACCGGGAACTGGCCGTTGAGCTGGGGATCTCGGTCACTACCGTCAGGCGCTGGCGCAACCGCGATCGGGTTTCGGATAACCACACTACGCCAAAAGTGATACACAAAGCGCTGAGACAAGAGCAGGTTGCACTGGTTAATGCTCTGCGCGACATATCAGGTGCGCCATTAGATGAATTGCTGCAGATAGTTAACGACATCCTGGGCATCCCCGTCTCACGGGCAACGTTGAGTCGCTATCTCAAACCGGCACCCGCGAAACAAAAAGGGGCTTCGTTACAGGGAAAAAAGGCGCTGAAAGCTGGCATCAGGCCGCATACGCTGCTGCTGTATCATCAGCCTTTGTCGCTGCATATGGATGATGGGGGCGAACAACACCTGCTCTGGGCGCGCGAACCGGTGAGCGGCTGGTGTTATGCCCGGCTCTATGCGGGTCTTTCACCGCAGTTGCTCACTACCTGGACGCGCGCGCTGCTGGAGGCCTGCCCTGCTGATATACAATCTCTTGAGACTTTCGGTTTTGAACCGACGCTGCCTGCACAAGACGTTGTTGTTAACGCTCATCCACACAAGCACAATGCGCTGCAGGTGGCGCTACCGCTCCGGGATATTATTCCGCGAGTTAATGATGAACCGGCTGGAGAGGTTGTTATCACGCTATGCGAGTTTTATAACCGGGGTAAAACGCAGAAAAAGCTGGGAGAAAGTACGCCGCAGGCGTTTCTGGAAGCGCTGCGGCGTAAGGACTAGAGGATCTCGAGGACATCTTCCGGCGGACGGCCGATGCGTGCTTTACCGTTTGCCACCACAATCGGTCGCTCAATCAGCTTTGGATTGTCAACCATCGCCTGAATCAGCTGGTCTTCGCTGAGGTACGTGTCGTCCAGATTCAGTGACTTATACAGATCCTCTTTCTGGCGCATCAGTTCGCGCGCGCTGCCCATTCCCAGCATGTGCAGCAGCTGACGAAGCGTCTGCGCGTCCGGCGGTGTGTCGAGATACAACACCACGTCAGGGTCGATACCGTTAGACTTCAGCAGGCTGAGCGTGTCGCGGCTCTTGGAGCAGCGAGGGTTATGATAAATTTTTACCGCGTCTGTCATGACTTCTCCTTGGTTACATCTTCTCGTACGGCTTAAAGCGTTGTTGCAGACTACGCAGCTGGTCGATACGCGCGTCGTAGCGGGCCTGTTGCAGGCTGCCGAGTTTGACCTGCGAGCTGGCACTGCTCAACAAGGAAATCGCCTGATCGAGGCGACCCGCCAGTGCCAGGCCTTCAGCACGCGCGGCCAGTTCCTGATCGCGGTTACCCAGTTGCCCCTGGGCCTGGGCGAGCAATTCCCAGCCGTTCTGGTCATCTTTATTGTTAAAGGTATAGCGGTTCAGGATGGTCACAGCCTCCGCTGGCTGACCGCCCTGTAGGTAAGCGTTAGCCAGGTTAAGCTGTAGCACCGGGTTGGTGCGTATGTCTTTCGCCCCTTTCAGGCGGTTAATCGCATCGGTGGTTTTCTTCTGCCCCAGATCGATATCCGTCGAGAGATCGAGATACCACGGGTTATTCGGATCTGCGGCCAGCAGGGGCTGCAGCGCTTTACGCGCGTCGTCGTATTTGCTGGCTTCCATCGCCTGTAATGCCTGGCCATACTGCGCGGCGTTTTTTTCACGCACGTTGCCTTTCGCCAGGGTGTCCAGCAGATCGCTGGTAAGCTGGTTACGCCCGGAGTTGTACATGCCGAGCGTCCGCACTTTCGCCATGTAGAAGTCCTGAGACGACTGCACGACGACCGGGCGCATCTGGTTGGCACGGTTACGGGCATCCGACAAACGGCTTTCCGGTAACGGGTGGGTGAGTAAAATTTCCGGGGGACGGGAAGAGTAACGTGCCTGATCGAGCAGTTTTTCCAGGAAGCTCGGCATGGCCTGCGGGTCAAAGCCCGAACGCTGTAAAACCTGAATGCCGATACGGTCCGCTTCCTGTTCGTTTTGCTGGGTGAAGCTGATCATCCCCTGACGCGTTCCGGCCAGCGTACCGGTCAGTGCCGCCATCCCCGCCTGTGGGCTGGCCATTGCGAGCAGAATAGAACCCAGCGCGCCCACCCAGGTGAGCGGGGCATTGCGCTTCTGGTCTTCCATTGCACGCGCCAGGTGGCGCTGGGTGACGTGTGAAATTTCGTGCGCCATCACTGAAGCCAGCTGGCTTTCGTTGTCAGAGTAGCGAAATAATGCCGAATGCAGCACCACGTTCCCGCCAAAGAAGGCGAAGGCGTTAATTTCGTCGTTATTGATTAAATAGAAATGGAAGGGCGTTTTGACCGAGTCGGCGTGCGCCACCAGACGCATCCCCAGCCCGTTAATATACTGTACCAGCAAAGGATCGTTAATCAGCGGGGCGCTGCCGCGCAGCTGGCGAACATAGTAATCGCCCATTTGCATCTCTTGCCCGATAGAGAGCGTGCTTCCTGCTGTGGTGCCCATGTCCGGCAATGAGTCGGACGAGTCAGCGAAAGCGGGCAACACCTGACCGACCGTCACTGCGGCAATCAGTGTTGCAACCAGTGTTTTTCTCAACTGCCTGAACATAACCACTGTCCTGTATGTTGGATGTGCTAATTTGACCGATGAACCGCCATATCGTTCATCTCTGCTGCCCTGCGAGTGTAGCTGTGTTACAGCATGAAGAAAATCCCATTCATCAGGCTTTTGCGGATTGTGACAGGGATACAAAAAGCGAAAGTCTTTTTTGTGACAGTTAGATACAATTCACCGTCTCACTCCCGCCATTCGATTCAGGGAAGGGTTGTATGCTCGAAATGTTAATGCAGTGGTACCGGCGTCGGTTCAGTGACCCGGAAGCCATTGCTTTGTTGGTTATTCTGGTTGCCGGATTCGGTATTCTGTTCTTCTTCAGCGGCCTTCTCGCGCCTCTGCTGGTGGCGATTGTGCTGGCGTATCTGCTGGAGTGGCCAACGGCGCGCCTGGAACATATCGGTTGTTCTCGTCGCTGGGCGGCAAGCATCGTCCTGGTGCTGTTTGTCGGCATTCTGCTGTTGATGGCCTTCGTGGTGATGCCCGTGGCCTGGCAGCAGGGGATCTACCTGATCCGCGATATGCCCGGCATGTTGAATAAGCTCTCTGATTTCGCCGCCACCCTGCCGCGCCGTTATCCCGCGTTGATGGACGCCGGTATCATCGACGCGATGGCGGAAAACATGCGTGCCCGCATCATGACGATGGGCGACTCGGTGGTGAAATATTCGCTGGCCTCACTGGTGGGGCTGCTCACTCTGGCCGTTTACCTCGTGCTCGTGCCGCTGATGGTTTTCTTCCTGGTCAAAGATAAAGACCAGATGCTTAACGCCGTGCGGCGTATTTTGCCGCGCAACCGCGGGCTGGCGGGGCAGGTCTGGGAAGAGATGAACCAGCAGATCACTAACTACATTCGCGGCAAGGTGCTGGAGATGATGGTGGTGGGGGTAGCAACCTGGATTGGTTTCGTGATCTTCGGCCTCAACTACTCGCTGCTGCTGGCCGTGCTGGTGGGATTCTCGGTCCTGATTCCGTACATCGGCGCGTTTGTGGTCACCATTCCGGTGGTGGGCGTCGCGCTGTTCCAGTTTGGTCTGGGGACGGAGTTCTGGAGCTGCTTCGCGGTGTACCTGATTATTCAGGGGCTGGACGGGAACCTGCTGGTACCGGTGCTGTTCTCCGAAGCGGTAAACCTGCATCCGCTGGTGATTATCTTATCCGTGGTAATTTTCGGCGGGCTGTGGGGGTTCTGGGGCGTGTTCTTTGCGATTCCGCTGGCCACGCTG
Source organism: Enterobacter sp. MGH 37 (assembly GCF_000534515.1). NCBI lineage: Bacteria > Pseudomonadati > Pseudomonadota > Gammaproteobacteria > Enterobacterales > Enterobacteriaceae > Enterobacter > Enterobacter sp. MGH 37. Next base: position 2,563,336 of record NZ_KI973205.1, on the reverse strand, counting down.
ATTAAAGCGGTGGTGCACGCATGGCCGGATGTACCGGCGGTGGAAGAGAAGTAGATTTTGTGCGGGCTGATGCCCTCACCCCAACCCTCTCCCACGGGAGAGGGAGCAAACATTAAAAAAGGCAACTGACGTTGCCTTTTTGCTGTTGATCAGGCGTTTGCTTTCAGCCAGTTCAACACCACGTCGTGGTGATTACTGGTTTTGAAGTCGTCAAACACATGTTCAACTTTACCGTCAGCGTCAATCAGGAAGCTGATGCGGTGAATGCCGTCATAGGTTTTACCCATAAACGTTTTCTCACCCCAGACGCCAAACTGCTCGCAAACCTGGTGGTCTTCGTCGGAAAGGAGCGTAAAGTTCAGCAGCTCTTTTTCCGCAAATCGTGACAGCTTTTCTGGTTTATCGGTGCTGATACCCAGCACTTCCACACCGACTTTTTTCAAGTCGTCCATGTTATCGCGTAAGCCGCAGGCCTGTACGGTGCAGCCGGGGGTCATGGCTTTCGGGTAGAAATAGACCAGAACACGCTGTCCCTGGAAGTCGGTCAAATTTACTTGCTCACCGTCTTGATCCGGTAAGCTAAATTTCGGTGCGATGTCACCGGCTTTCAGTGGATTCATTACTCAACTCCATCCTGTTCGTGCTGCGAATAATTGACGACGCTTATACTGCCCTGCGCGTTTAATTCTGTACAGAGGGCTTTGAACGCTTGCTCGATATTTGACGCATCCTGTGAGGCAGGGCTGTGTGCAGTGATTTGAATAAAGAGCGTGGGAACGGTGCTCTCGTCGCCCGGTTGCGTGCGGGAAACGAGCTCGGCAATGTTCATCTGATGGCTGTCGAACAGCGCGGTAAAACGCTCGATCAGATGCGGGGAATCAGTGACTTCAACCTGCACCCAGACGGTAGCGGGCATGGCCGGGCGCGGGCGCGCGGTAGTGCGTTTCATCACGATCAGCAAATCCAGCTCCGCGCCTTTCAACGGCAGGGTGGATTCAATAAGGGTAATGGCATTCCATGTTCCGGACAGCAGCATGATAAACGTGAACTCTTCGCCGAGCATTGCCAGACGGCTGTCTTCGATATTACAGCCGCAGCTGCTCACGTGACGGGTGATGGTGTTCACGATACCCGGCCTGTCGGCACCCAGCGCAGTGATAACCAGGTAATGTTGTGATGAGGTTGTCAAACCTGTTCTTCCTTTGCATGGTTAAGTCTTCCTAAGGAAAGCATAAAAAAAACATGCATACAACCGCCTGAGGGCCTCAGGTCGCTTGCTTTTATTACAGTTCCAAACGTACCATTGAGGCTCTTGTTCGCACAGAGGATGGCTCATGTTCACGGGAAGTATTGTCGCGCTTGTAACACCGATGGATGAAAAAGGTAACGTCTGCCGGTCTAGCATGAAGAAGCTGATTGATTACCATGTCGCCAATGGAACCTCGGCGATCGTTTCGGTAGGGACTACCGGTGAATCTGCAACGCTGAGCCACGAAGAGCATGGCGATGTGGTTATGCTGACCCTGGAGCTGGCTGACGGACGTATTCCGGTCATCGCGGGGACAGGCGCTAATGCAACCGCAGAAGCGATCAGCCTGACCAAACGTTTTAATGACAGCGGCATCGTAGGCTGTCTGACGGTGACCCCTTATTACAACCGTCCTACCCAGGAAGGTTTGTTCCAGCACTTCAAAGCCATCGCTGAACATACTGACTTGCCACAAATTCTGTATAATGTGCCGTCCCGTACTGGCTGCGATATGCTGCCGGAAACCGTTGGTCGTCTCTCGGAAGTAAAAAATATTATCGGTATTAAAGAGGCGACAGGGAACTTAAGCCGCGTTCATCAGATCAAAGAGCTGGTTTCAGACGACTTTATCCTGTTGAGTGGTGATGATGCGACCGCGCTGGACTTTATGCAGCTCGGTGGTCATGGCGTGATCTCCGTAACGTCAAACGTTGCGGCGCGCGATATGGCTGAAATGTGCAAACTGGCCGCAGCCGGTCACTTTGATGAGGCACGCGTCATTAACCAGCGCCTGATGCCGCTGCACAATAAATTATTTGTCGAACCCAATCCGATCCCCGTGAAATGGGCGTGTAAGGAGTTGGGACTTGTAGCATCCGATACGCTGCGTTTGCCAATGACACCGATTACCGACCACGGTCGCGACATCGTCAGGGCAGCGCTGAAGCATGCCGGTTTGCTGTAAAGTTTAGGGAGATTTGATGGCTTATTCAGTACAGAAGTCGCGCCTGGCGAAGGTTGCGAGTGTTTCGCTTGTTATGCTGCTCGCTGCCTGTAGTTCAGACTCGCGCTACAAGCGCCAGGTGAGCGGTGATGAATCCTATCTGGATGCGACCCCGCTTGCTGAACTTCATGCACCGGCTGGTATGATCCTGCCGATTCAGAACGGCGATTATAATATCCCCGTCACCAATGGCAGTGGCCTGGTGGGTAAAGCGCTTGATATTCGTCCACCCGCTCAGCCTCTGGCGCTGGTCAGCGGAGCGCGTACCCAGTTCACCGGTGATACGGCGTCTCTGCTGGTTGAAAGCGCGCGCGGAAGCAATCTGTGGCCACAGGTGGTGAGCGTTATTCAGGCGAAGAACTACACCATTGATAAACGCGATGACGCCAGCCAGACCTTAACCACCGACTGGATCGAGTGGAACCGGCTGGATGAAGATCAGCAGTACCGTGGACGTTATCAAGTCTCCGTTAAACCACAGGGTTATCAGCAGGCGGTTAACGTTAAGCTGTTAAACCTGGAGCAGGCGGGCAAACCGGTTGCGGATGCCGCCTCCCTGCAGCGTTACAGCACTGAAATGCTGAACGTGATTGCCGCGGGTCTGGATAAGACTGCGACTGATGCCGCAAATGCGGCGCAGAGCCGTAACGGCGTCACCTTCGACGTTCAGAGCGGCGCGGACGATACCGGCCTGCCAATGCTGGTGGTGCGTGCACCGTTTAACCAGACCTGGCAGCGTCTGCCAGCGACGCTGGAAAAAGTGGGCATGAAAGTGACCGACAGCACCCGTTCAACCGGTAGCATGACGGCAACCTATAAGCCACTGTCCGACAGTGCATGGCTGGAGCTGGGCGCCAAAGATCCTCAGCTTGCCTCCGGTGATTACAAGATTCAGGTAGGCGACCTTGATAACCGCAGTAGTCTGCAGTTTATCGATCCAAAAGGTCACACGCTGACCCAGTCGCAGAACGATGCGCTGGTCGCTGTCTTCCAGGCAGCATTCAGCAAATAAATACGAGGGCGGGTTAATCCCGCCCTTTTTATTTTCGTGCTACGCAAACGTGTGCGTGGCATAATATGCCCAGTTTTGAACACAAATCATCACACCAGGAGTAATGAAGATGCAGAAGCAAGCTGAGTTGTATCGTGGCAAAGCGAAGACCGTATACAGCACGGAAAACCCGGATCTGTTGGTGCTCGAGTTCCGCAATGATACGTCAGCAGGGGATGGCGCGCGCATTGAGCAGTTCGATCGTAAAGGCATGGTGAACAACAAGTTCAACCACTTCATTATGACCAAACTGGCCGAAGCGGGTATCCCGACTCAGATGGAAGCGTTGCTGTCCGATACGGAATGTCTGGTGAAAAAACTGGATATGGTTCCGGTTGAGTGCGTTATTCGTAACCGTGCAGCGGGCTCCCTGGTGAAGCGTCTGGGTATTGAAGAAGGTATCGAACTGAATCCACCGCTGTTCGACCTGTTCCTGAAAAACGATGCCATGCACGATCCGATGGTCAATGATTCCTACTGCGAAACCTTCGGCTGGGTCAATAAAGAGAACCTGGCGCGCATGAAAGAGCTGACCTACAAAGCCAACGACGTGCTGAAAAAGCTGTTTGACGATGCGGGCCTGATCCTCGTCGACTTCAAGCTGGAGTTCGGTCTGTTCAAAGGCGAAGTGGTGCTGGGTGATGAGTTCTCCCCGGACGGTAGCCGCCTGTGGGACAAAGAAACCCTGGATAAAATGGACAAAGACCGTTTCCGTCAGAGCCTGGGTGGCCTGATTGAAGCCTATGAAGCGGTTGCTCACCGTTTAGGCGTTAAGCTCGACTAACTCCCTCACTTGCCAAAGGATGTTTGCATCCTTTGGCGTCTTACCTTTGTTTCCTATGGTAATCTTGCCGTTAACCGCCTACGATCATAGCTATTATTAATGGAATAGTTCGAGGTGGTTATGCGCTGGCAAGGGCGTCGTGAAAGTGACAATGTAGAAGACAGGCGCAGTGATGGCGGCGGCGGTCCTTCAATGGGGGGGCCCGGCTTTCGGCTACCCAGCGGCAAGGGCGGTCTCATCCTGCTGATTGTGGTACTGGTCGCAGGCTATTACGGGGTCGACCTCACCGGTTTGATGACCGGTCAGCCGCTGCAACAGCAACCACAGTCTCCGCGCTCCATCAGCCCGAACGAAGATGAAGCGGCCAAATTTACCTCCGTTATTCTCGCGACCACTGAAGATACATGGGGTCAGCAGTTCGAGAAGATGGGGCGCACCTATCAGCAGCCGAAACTGGTGATGTACCGGGGCGCAACCCGCACCGGATGTGGTACCGGTCAATCTGTGATGGGGCCGTTCTACTGCCCGGCAGATGGCACCGTCTATATCGATCTCTCTTTTTACGATGACATGAAACGCAAGCTTGGCGCTGACGGTGATTTTGCCCAGGGCTACGTGATCGGGCATGAAGTCGGGCACCATGTGCAGAAGCTGCTGGGCATTGAGCCAAAAGTGCGTCAGCTTCAGCAAAATGCGTCTCAGGCTGAAGTGAATCGTCTTTCCGTCAAGATGGAACTGCAGGCGGACTGCTTCGCAGGCGTCTGGGGGCACAGCATGCAGCAGCAGGGCGTACTGGAATCCGGCGATCTTGAAGAGGCATTAAACGCGGCGCAGGCCATCGGCGATGACCGTCTTCAGCAGCAAAGCCAGGGACGCGTCGTGCCGGACAGCTTCACTCACGGTACGTCGCAACAGCGTTACAGCTGGTTTAAACGCGGTTTTGACAGCGGTGATCCTGCCCAGTGTAATACCTTCGGCAAAGCCATGTGATGGTGTCGTTTGCACATCTGATACGCGAGCTTGAGCGAACCGGGCACCGCCGTCTGGTGGTGCTCACGGGCGATGAGCCGTGGACGCTGAGCCAGGCCACCGCCCTGCGTGATGCTTTACCGGGAGACTGGCTGTGGCTGAATGAAAACCCGTCTAAAGCCATCGGCGGACTGTTGGGACGCGAATACCTGCATGCTGTGTTTGACGCGCATGCCGGGTTTGACGTCTCCGCATTCGCCGCACTCAGCGGAACGTTGCGCGCCGGGAGCCTCCTCGTACTGCGAGTACCACCGTTCTCTGGCTGGGCCGACAGGCCAGACAGCGATTCTGTGCGCTGGAGTGACAGCGCAGAGCCGATCGCTACCCCGCACTTTGTTCACCATTTTTGCCGGACGCTTGCCGCCGATACGGATGCGATCGTCTGGCAACAGCATCATCCCCTGACGCTTCCCGCTGCGCCAGATTTACCCGCCTGGCAGCCTGCCAGCGGCGAGCCGCAGCGTGAGCAGGCGGCGATCCTCGACGCGCTTTTGGTCATGCCTGCGGGCATCGCTGCCGTGACGGCACCTCGCGGACGCGGAAAGTCAGCGCTGGCGGGGATGCTGCTGGGCAGCATCCAGGGGAGTGCGGTGGTGACGGCCCCGGCGAAAGGCGCAGCAGATGTCATCGCGCGTTTCGCGGGCGAGCGTTTTCACTTTATGGCACCCGATGCACTGCTGGACTCCACGCTGCAGGCCGACTGGCTGATTGTCGATGAAGCGGCAGCCATCCCAGGCCCGCTGCTGGAGAAGCTGGTGACACGTTTTCCCCGCGTATTACTGACCACTACGGTTCAGGGTTACGAAGGGACGGGCAGGGGATTTCTGCTGAAGTTCTGCGCCCGGTTCAGTGGGCTGCAGCGTTATACCTTATCCACCCCAATTCGCTGGGCGGCCGGATGTCCGCTTGAACGGATCGTGGCGAATACGCTGCTGTTTGACGATGCGCTTATCGACCACAAACCGGAAGGTGAGGTGTCTGTAAGGTCTCTGGAGCCACAAGAGTGGGAGAGCGACCCGGCACGAGTGGCAAGCGTTTATGAACTGCTCTGTGCTGCCCACTACCGGACCTCACCGCTCGATTTACGCCGGATGATGGACGCCCCCGGCCAGCACTTTGCGGTTGCGGACGCGGGGGCTGATATTGCGGGCGCGCTCTGGCTGGTGGACGAGGGCGGATTGTCCCCCGAACTCAGCCGGGCGGTGTGGGCGGGCTCTCGTCGTCCACGAGGGAACCTTGTGGCGCAGTCGCTGGCGGCGCACGGCGGAACGCCTCTTGCGGCGACGCTGAAAGGCCGACGGATTAGCCGCATTGCGGTTCATCCCCGTCGTCAGCGGGAAGGCATTGGTCAGCGGCTGATCCTGAACGCCAGCGGTGAAGATTATCTCTCCGTGAGTTTTGGTTATACCGACGAGCTGTGGCGTTTCTGGCAGCGGTGCGGGTTTGTGCTGGTGCGAATGGGCAGCCATCGGGAAGCCAGCAGCGGGTGTTACACGGCGATGGCGCTGCTGCCGCAGAGCGAAGCCGGGCATCAACTGTGTACGCAGGCACATCGGCGTTTATGCCGCGATATGCGCGTCCTGTCGGCCTGGAATGGCGAAAAGATCCCGGTGACTGATGCCTGGGAAGCTACCCTTAATAGTGACGACTGGCTGGAGCTGGCGGGGTTTGCTTTTGCGCACCGGGCGTTTTCAACCTCGGTAGCCGCGCTGACGCGGTTGCTGTTAGCCACAGATATGTCGCTTCCGGCGCTGCGCGGGAAAATCGAGGGGAGAAGCGAAGCGGTCGGGCGAAAAGCGTTACTGGCAAAGCTTCGCGAAGAAACCGCGCAAGCGCTTGAGAGCCTTGATTATTCGCGCTGTCAGCAGTTGAAAGCAGACATTTTGCAATGGCAATTTTTTCAATGACTTCTTCAGTAAAGTGGCATGGTCATTACCCCGCATAGGCGTAAAATCCTGCTCATCAATTAAGGAGACCGCCATGAAACACGACCATTTTGTTGTTCAAAGCCCTGACAAACCGGCTAAACAGTTACTGCTTCTGTTTCATGGTGTTGGCGATAATGCCGTCAATATGGGGCAGATTGGTAGCTGGTTTGCGCCTGTTTTCCCTGAAGCATTGATTGTCAGCATCGGCGGCGTAGAACCGTGTGGTCCGAACGGACGACAGTGGTTCCCGGTTCAGGGCGTGACGGAGGAGAACCGTCAGGCGCGCATTGATGCCATCATGCCCACGTTTATCGACATCGTACGCTACTGGCAGCAGCAGAGCGGCGTGGGTGCTGACGCGACCGCGCTGATTGGCTTCTCGCAGGGATCTATCATGTCCCTGGAAAGTGTGAAAGCGCAGCCGGGTCTGGTTTCACGGGTGATCGCGTTTAACGGCCGCTTTGCGACGCTGCCGACGAGTGCGACCACGCAGACCACGATCCATCTGATCCACGGTGGTGAAGACCGGGTCATTGAGCTTTCACATGCGGTTGCCGCTCAGGAAGCATTGATTCGTGAAGGTGGAGATGTGACGCTGGATATCGTTGACGATCTGGGCCATGCGATTGACGACCGCAGCATGCAATTCGCGCTCGATCATCTGCGTTATACCGTACCGAAGCACTACTTTGATGAAGCGCTCAGCGGCGGCAAGCCGAATGACGATAATATTGTTGAGTTTATGTAGGCACTTTCCCCCTCCCCCCCAGGGGCGAGGGTTAGGGGGAGGGGTGAGATTAACAATTACTTCTTCTGGTCTTTCTTCGGCCAGTCGTCGTCATCGTCCCACTTGTCGTTAAAATCGCGGTGTGGCGGGAGATCAGGCTTGTTCGCAAGAAACTTTTTGTGGTCAACGCGCTTAAGGTCTTTAATCACGTTGAGCAGTACGCCGACCAGAAACACCAGCACCAGAATCCACCAGTACTTTGAAAGCCAATCCATTCGCTATTCCTCTCAGAGCATTCGTCAGGCGACGAGTTGCTCCATAATACGTTGATACATACGAGCCAGCAGTTGCAAATCTGCCGCATTAACACACTCATTTATTTTATGAATGGTTGCGTTTACTGGCCCCAGTTCGACAACCTGAGCTCCCATACGGGCGATAAAGCGTCCGTCTGAAGTGCCACCCGTCGTCAGCAGTTGTGGCTTAATTTCATTATAGTGCTCGATGGCGTTCACTACCGCATCAACCAGTTTGCCGCGCTGCGTCAGGAACGGCTGGCCGGAAAGCCACCAGTCCACGGTGTAGCGCAGGTGATATTTTTCCAGCAGCGCGACAACGCGCGCTTTGATCATCTCATCGGTCAGTTCGGTGCTGAAGCGGAAGTTGAACTGGACGAAGAAGTCCCCCGGGATCACGTTGTTGCTGCCGGTCCCGGCCTTGACGTTAGCAATCTGCATGCTGGTCGGGGGGAAGAATTCGTTACCTTTATCCCACTCAATCGCCACCAGTTCGCTCAGCATTGGCGCAGCGCGATGAACGGGGTTATCGGCCAGATGTGGATAAGCAACATGTCCCTGAACGCCGTGAATGGTCAGGTTACAGGTCAGTGAGCCACGGCGACCGTTTTTCACGACATCGCCCACCACTTCGGTACTGGACGGCTCGCCGACCAGACAGTAGTCGAGACGCTCGTTGCGCGCCATCAGCGCTTCAACCACCTTCACGGTACCGTTATGGGCACTGGCTTCTTCGTCGGAGGTGACCAAAAACGCGAGACGGTTTTTGTGGTTCGGATGCTGAGCCACGAAGCGTTCAGCCGCGACCACCATCGCTGCCAGCGAGCCTTTCATGTCTGCCGCGCCGCGGCCAAAGAGCATGCCATCGCGGATGGTCGGTTCAAACGGCGGGTTAATCCAGCGATCTGCGTCACCTGCGGGAACGACGTCAGTATGCCCGGCAAACGCCAGCGTTTCACCCTGGCCGCGCCACGCCCAGAAGTTCTGAGTATCGCCAAAATCCATGCGTTCAACGGTAAAACCGATGGCACGCAGGCGCTCAATCATTAATGCCTGACAACCTGCGTCGTCCGGGCTAAGGGAAGGACGGCGAATAAGCTGTTGAGTCAGCTCAATGACCGGGCATGACATACACTACACCTCAACGAAAAAGTCAGAATAAAGGGTTTCACTGAAACCCAGCAGCATAGGCTGACCTGGCTTGCAGAGCAATGGGCGTTTGATAATTGCCGGCATTTCACGCATCAGTTTTGCCGCGCTGTCGGCATCAACGATGCTGGCGCGCAGGGATTCGTCCAGTTTACGCCAGGTGGTACCGCGGGTGTTAAGCAGTGCCTCCCAGCCCAGTTCATTGATGGCGTTATGCAGAAAATCTGCATCAAGCCCATCGGCACGGTAATCGTGGAAGCGGTACTCGATGTGGTTCGCTTCCAGCCAGCGGCGGGCTTTTTTGATGGTGTCGCAATTTTTAATGCCGTACATCACAACCATGGTGAATCCTTTTGTCCTTATGACCATTAAATGTTCAATAAATTCGAAGCTATATCCTTAAGCAGAATATAACACATTCAGGAATACTCTGGATTTACACGTCTGCTTAATTCAACGCACATCTGTACGCTGAATATTCTTTCATCATTTAAGCATAGATGTCCATCGGGTATAAATTGCTAACAAACTCAGCGGGTAAAATAAAGCTCACCCGTTCGTAGGGTTATTTCAAAATATTGCTGGCCGTCACACAAAATTTAAGATTCTCCATTCATATTTATCATAAATCCCCAACGGTGGCGGGGTACAATCACAGCAATTGGTTAAATAGTCTTCACAATGATGATACGTTTTCGTAGAATGCGCATAATAATAAGAGAGGTTGTTATGATTGAACGTGAACTGGGGAACTGGAAAGATTTTATCGAAGGCATGCTTCGTAAATGACATTCAGTAAGAATTGCAAGAGCACTTAAATAAGTAAAATAATCATAGTGTGAATTAATCACACAATAAAAAGGCGGCTGATAAAGCCGCCTTTTTTATGGCTGAATGTTATTCCTGCCGCTCTCTGAGCGGGAAGCGACGACGCACCAGCACAAAGAACAGCGGCACGAAATAAATGGCCAGGATGGTGGCCGAAATCATGCCCCCCATTACCCCGGTACCGACCGCGTGCTGGCTGCTGGAACCTGCACCCGTGCTGGTTGCCATTGGCAATACGCCAAAAATAAAGGCCAGCGAGGTCATCAGGATCGGGCGCAGTCGCTGACGGCAGGCATGTAGCGTGGCGGCCATCAGCTCGTGGCCTTTGGCATTCATCTCGTTGGCAAACTCAACGATCAGAATGGCGTTTTTCGCCGACAAACCGATCACCGTCAGCAGCCCGACCTGGAAGTAAACATCGTTTTCCAGGCCGCGCATCCAGGTTGCCAGCAGCGCACCGATAACCCCAAGCGGCACCACCAGCATGACCGAGAACGGAACCGACCAGCTTTCATACAGCGCGGCAAGGCAGAGGAACACCACCAGCAGAGAAAGGGCATAAAGCGCGGGGGCCTGCGCGCCGGAGAGACGTTCCTGGTAAGACATGGCCGTCCATTCCAGACCAAAACCGGCGGGCAGCTGTTGCACCAGTTTTTCCATGGTGTCCATGGCCGTGCCGGTACTTACGCCCGGCGCGGCTTCCCCGACGATTTCAACCGCAGAATAACCGTTATAGCGCTCCAGACGCGGCGAACCGCTCTCCCAGCGCGAGGTGGCAAACGCCGAGAAGGGAACCATCCCGCCGCTGTTATTGCGTACAAACCAGCGGTTAATATCATCCGGCAGCATGCGGTACGGCGCGGCGGACTGAACATACACTTTTTTCACGCGACCGCGATCCATAAAGTCGTTCACATAGCTCGAGCCCCACGCCGTTTGCAGGGTGTCGTTGATATCGTCGATGGAGACGCCCAGCGCCTGCGCCTTACGCTGGTCGATATCCACCTGAAGCTGGGGGCTGTCGTCCAGGCCGTTGTGGCGCACGCGGGTCAGGCCAGAATCATTACCTGCCAGCGCTAACAATTTGTCGCGTGCCGCCATCAGCGCATCGTGGCCCGCGCCGGCGTGATCCTGCAGCTCCATATCAAACCCGGCAGAACTCCCCAGGCCGCTGATCGCTGGCGGACTGCTCGCAAAGACGCGCGCCTCTTTAATACGGGAAAAGGCTTTAGTGGCACGTTCAATGATGGCAAATGAGGTTCCCGTTTGGGTGTCCCGTTCATTCCAGTCTTTCAGACGGACAAACATACGGGCGACGTTCTGCCCGTTCCCGCCCGGGCCGGAGCCAACGGTCGAAAAGACCGACACAACGTTATCTTTCTCGTGGGTGAAGAAGTACTGCTCTACGTTTTGGACCACTTTCAGCGTCTGCTGCTGCGTTGAGCCGCTCGGGAGCTGCACCGAGGTGATGAACATCCCCCGGTCTTCCATCGGCAGGAACGAGGTGGGCAAATGCAGAAACAGCCACACCATGCCGCCCAGCAGTACAACGTAAATCATCATCCAGCGCAGGCTGCGGTGCAGCACTTTACCGACCGCAGATTCATACCGAGCGGCATTGCGGTTGAACATCCGGTTAAACCAGCCGAAGAACCCTTTCTGACCGTGATGTTCCCCTTTGTGCAGCGGCTTGAGGAGGGTGGCGCAAAGCGCAGGGGTGAGGATCAGGGCCACCAGCACGGAGAGCACCATTGCTGAGACGATGGTTATCGAGAACTGGCGGTAAATCGCGCCGGTCGTGCCGCCGAAGAAGGCCATTGGGATAAAGACCGCCGACAACACCATCGCAATGCCGACTAACGCCCCCTGAATTTGACCCATGGATTTTCGCGTGGCCTGGCGCGGGGAAAGACCTTCTTCGCTCATGATGCGCTCGACGTTTTCGACCACCACAATGGCATCATCCACCAGCAGGCCAATTGCCAGCACCATGGCAAACATCGTCAGGGTGTTAATGCTGTACCCGAACGCGTAAAGCACCGAAAAGGTACCCAGCAGCACCACGGGGACGGCAATAGTGGGGATCAGCGTGGCGCGGAAGTTTTGCAGGAACAGATACATGACCAGGAACACCAGGGCAATCGCTTCCAGCAGGGTCTTTACCACATCCTCAATCGAGGCTTTTACGAAGGAAGTGGTTTCATAGGCGACTTTATACTCCAGCCCGTGCGGGAAATACTGCGACAGCTCATCCAGACGGTCCAGCACCAGTTTCGCCGTCGCCATTTCATTTGCGCCGGAGGCCAGCTTAATTCCAAGGCCAGAGGCCGGGTTGCCGTTAAATCGGCTCAGGTAGTCGTATTTCTCAGCACCCATTTCCACCGTCGCCACATCGCTCAGACGCACTTCTGAGCCATCCTGATTCACGCGCAGGGTAATGTTGCGGAACTGGTCCGGTGTCTGAAGCAGGGATTGCGAATTAATGGTGGCGTTCAGGGCTTGTTTATCAACGGAAGGTGTTCCTCCCAGTTGCCCCACGGCAATTTGTGCGTTCTGGGCTTTGATGGCATCCGTCACGTCGGTGGCCGTCATCTGATAGCTGTTCAGCTTGTTGGGATCGAGCCAGATACGCATGGAGTATTGTGAGCCGTAGGCGTCGATATCCCCCACGCCGTTAATACGGCTGAGCGGGTCCTGAATATTACTGGCGACGTAGTCCGCAATGTCCTGTTTATCCATTGAGCCATCGGTGGAGACAAACGCGATGGTCAAAATGTTGGTGTCACCGGTTTTACGTACGGTAACGCCCTGGTTCTGCACCGCCTGGGGCAGCTTACGCATGGCCGACTGAAGCTGGTTTTGTACCTGCTGCACCGCTTCGTCCGGGTCGGTGCCCGCCTTAAAGCTCAGGGTAACCGTCGCTTGTCCCGTGGCGCTGCTTTGCGAGGACATGTACATCAGGTTATCCAGACCCGTCATGTTCTGCTCGATAACCTGCGTCACGGTGTTTTCCAGCGTTTGTGCGGAAGCGCCGGGGTAGTTTGCGGTGACACGCACATTAGGCGGTGCCAGATCGGGATATTGCTCAACAGGAAGAGAAGTAATCGCCAGGACACCTGTCAGACACAACAGGATGGCAAGCACCCAGGCAAAAATGGGGCGATCGATGAAAAAATTCGCCATGTAAAAGTGACCTCGTTTTGCTGCACGTCATTATTGTTTATTGCCCGCCTAACTTTAGCGGTAAGGCCCAGGTCAAACGTGGAGAAATAAAGGAGATAGTGTAAATTATCATGCGCTTTTCCCTGCGCTTGCCTCTTTACCGTTATTTACCCGTTAACGGCGCAGGCACCGGGAACGTCACGCAGACCAGCGTGCCGCCGTTTTGCGGTTGCGAAAAGTGCAGCATGCCTCCGAGTCGTTGTGCGCGCTCACGCATAATGTTCAGTCCGTAGTGTCCGGGCGGTTCGCTTGCCTCGCCAATCCCGATGCCGTTGTCGCGAATGCTGACGCTGTGCGTGCCATCCACCGCCGTTACGCAGCTAACGGTAATTTCGCTGGCCTGGGCGTGCTTAATCGCATTCAGAACGGCTTCCCGGACGATCTGCAACAAATGCACCTGTTTCTGGGCGTCAAGCGCCAGGGAGGAGAGACGACAGTCGAGGTGCAGCCTGGCCTGCGTCTGGCTCTGCAGGGCATCGAGAGACTCCTGCAGCGCCGCGGGTAAATTCGCATGATTTAGCGTCAGCCGGAAGGTCGTCAGCAGTTCGCGCAGCTGCTGCCAGGCGTTGTTCAGCTCGCGGGAGAAGTCGGTGATGATAGTTTGCGCGGGAGCATTATCCGCTGGCACCGCGCGTTTAAGCAGGGCAAGCTGGATCCGCAGATAAGACAGCACCTGCGCCAGCGAATCGTGCAGTTCCCGGGCGATGGTGGCGCGTTCTTCCATCAGCAGCAGCTGCTGGTAATGCTTTTGCGCCTGGTTAAAGTACAGCCCGCGCCCGAGCATGGTCGCCACGCTTCTCATCAGCGGGAGGGGAACGCTGTCCGTCTCGCTTTGCCAGCGCAGCTCACCGTAAAGGGTGTCCTGCATCAGTACCGGCAGATTTTGCATCGGGATGCTGCCCGACGCGGTCCCTTCACACAGTCGCCAGTCGTCACTGGTGCGGAGTTCCAGGTAATTCATCTGAGTGTATTCATGGACAATCTGCAATATGTGCCGAAAACAATGGCTGTCTATCTGCCCCGTATTCAACGCCTGGGAGCATTTAAACAGCATGTCGAGCTGCTGGTGGGCTTCGTGCAAATGTCGCGTCTTTTCCGCCACGGAAGCTTCAAGCGACCGATAAAGGGTGTGTAGCTCCCCCGACATATGGTTGAAAGCGCGGGAAAGTTGGCCCAGCTCGTTGGGTAGGGCGGTATCCGGCGCAGGCGTCGTAAATTCACCTCGCTCAATCCGCTCGCTGGCCGCCACCAGATTATTCAGCGGTAATACGACCTGGCGGCGGATACGCCGCAGGGTAAACAGCGTCAGCAGCAGGATCCCGAGGGCGCCAGCCAGAGAGAGGAGGGTCACTGTCTGGATTTTATGTTCACTGTAATGCTGGAGGGCGAGCACAAAGGCATCAATGCGGCCGACAAAATCCTCAATATGCGCGGCATACCATGCGCTGTCACCGCGGGCGATGTGCTTATCCATTTCCAGCCAGGCAAACTGCAGTTGCTGGTAGCGCGTTTTGACATTGCCCGGAACGTACCAGCGGTTCAGCTTTTGCAGGGAAGGTGCGCTTAATGTCTGCCGCCAGTTCTCACGATGCGCCATAAGGGAAGGGCTGTTACGCTGCATCTCGTAACCGAGACGATAGCTCTGCATGCGCAGTGAACCCGCAACGTTGATGGCTTCAGCGTCGCGCTGGCTGCTGGCAAGCGTCAGTAGCGCGACGCTGCTGGTCAGCACGGAGAGAACAATTATCGAAAAGAAAGCCCAGGCAAGGCTTCCGGAAACGGGTCGCTTAACGGTCACAGAACGGCTCTCTGGGAGAAATAATCAGACGTTTCGGGCAGGTGTACATTGCCTGATAACGCCGTGATGAGTAAACACTTTATTCATACGTACAGTAAGGTTATTGCGCCTGGCGCAACCGGAAACATCATCCAGCGAGAAACGCGCCGTCTGAACCCACGGGCGACAAAGCGAGCGTCACGGCGTAGTATAAACAGACTCATTTTGCCGTGGAGCCCGTATGTCCCTGAACATTACCGTTATCAAAGACAAAATCCTTTCTGAAAATTACTTTGTCCTGCGTAACATCACTTACGATTTAACCCGTAAGAACGGGGACGTTATTCGCCATAAACGCGAAGTCTACGACCGGGGCAATGGCGCTACCATTCTGCTGTATAACCGCGAAAAGCAAAGCGTGGTATTGATTCGTCAGTTTCGGGTGGCGACATGGGTCAATGGCAACGCGGACGGGCGTCTGATTGAAACCTGCGCCGGTCTGCTTGATGACGATGAGCCGGAAGTCTGTATTCGCAAAGAAGCCATAGAAGAAACGGGTTTTGAGGTGGGTGCGGTACAAAAAGTCTTTGAGCTTTTCATGTCTCCAGGCGGGGTGACCGAGCTGGTCCACTTCTTCGTTGCGGAATACACCGATGCTCAGCGTACTCACCGCGGCGGCGGGGTCGAGGATGAAGATATTGAAGTGCTTGAAATGCCCTTCGCTCAGGCGCTGGAAATGGTGAAAAGCGGCGAGATACGCGACGGTAAAGCGGTGATCCTGCTGCAGTATCTGCAAACCAGCGGCGTGATGAACGCCGCGCAGGTCCGGTGATAAGTTATATTTCAGATAAATCTATCCGATAAATCCGATTGAGCCCGCCCGTCCAGGGCACGAAGATACGCCCCAGATTGACCTTTTCGTTTCCGGGGCTGTGCCATTCATGCGCTACTGCGTTTTGCTTCTCTTCTTTTTTTGCGTGCTACCCGCACCTCTGGTGTGGGCTGCACCTGCGCAGCAGTCTTTCTCTGACTGGCAGGTCACCTGCAATAACCAGAATTTTTGCGTTGCCCGAAATACCGGTGAACACCGCGGACTGGTGATGACGCTGAGCCGTAGCGCTGGGGCAAAAACGGACGCCAGCCTGCGTATCGATCTCGGCGGGCTTTCGGCTCCTCCGGTAAAAGAGCCTGACATCGCCCCCCGACTGCTGCTCGACGACGTTCCCTTAAAACTCAATGCCCAGCACTGGCAGTTAACGCCCTGGCATCTCAAGACTGACGATACGGGTACCCTCACCACGTTTCTGAAAACGATTCAGGAAGGACAGAGGCTGACCCTGCGCGGAGGGAAGCAGACGATCTCTCTGGTCGGACTGAAAGCGGCGCTGCTGTTTATCGACGCTCAGCAAAAGCGCGTGGGCAGCGAAACAGCATGGATTAAAAAAGGGGATAGCCCGCCGCTGAGCGTGCCTCCAGCTCCGGCATTAAAAAAGGTGGCCGTGGTGAACCCCACGCCAACGCCACTCTCCCACGCTGAACTGAACGATCTGCTGGATTACGGCACCTGGCGGATGAACAACAGCCAGTGCTCGCTGGATCCTAACCGCCGCGAAGTGCGCGTCACCGCATTAACGGATGATAAAGCGCTGCTGATCGTCAGCTGCGAGGCGGGGGCTTACAATACGGTCGATCTGGCGTGGCTGGTATCGCGTAAAAAACCGTTCACCGCGCGCAGCGTCAGGCTGCGTCTGCCGTTTACCCCGTCCAGTCAGAGTAGCGATATGGAACTGATGAACGCCAGCTTCGATGAAAAAACACGCGAGCTGACGACGCTCGCACTGGGGCGTGGGATCGGTGATTGTGGGATCCAGACGCGCTGGCGTTTCGACGGCCAGCGCTTCCGCCTGGTGCGGTATGCGGAAGAGCCAAGCTGCGATAACTGGAACGGGCCGGACGCCTGGCCCACGCTGTGGATCACGCGGTAGTCCGGCTTACGATTTGATGGTGTTGTAGGCCGGGTAAGGCGTAGCCGCCACCCGGCAACGAAGACCGCACTAAAGCACGCTCAACGCCTTCTCCACCACGTTCTCAACGGTAAAGCCGAAGTACGGGAACAGCTTGTCGGCAGGGGCGGACTCACCGTAGCCCCGCATACCGACAATCGCCCCTTTCAGCCCCACATACTTATACCAGTAGTCGGCAATTCCGGCTTCCACCGCCACGCGCGCCGCGACGCTGGAGGGGAGCACCGATTCACGGTATGCCTCGTCCTGGGCATCAAAGATATCCGTTGAAGGCAGGGAAACGACGCGCACCGCGTGACCTTCGGCAGTCAGTTTCTCCGCCGCTTTCACCGTGATTTCCACCTCAGAACCCGTGGCAATCAGGATCACGTCCGGTTTGCCGCCGCTGTCCTTCAGGATGTACCCGCCGCGGGCGATATTTTTCACCTGCTCCGGGGTGCGCTCAATTTGGGCCAGGTTTTGACGCGACAGGATCAGCGCCGTCGGGCCGTTATGGCGCTCAACCGCCAGCTTCCAGCCCACTGCCGCTTCGACCTGATCGCACGGACGCCATGTGCTGAAGTTTGGCGTTAAGCGCAGGCTCGCCAGCTGTTCCACCGCCTGGTGCGTCGGGCCATCTTCACCCAGCCCGATAGAGTCGTGGGTGTAGACCATAATCTGCCGGGCCTTCATCAGCGCCGCCATGCGCGCTGCGTTACGAGCGTACTCAACGAACATCAGGAAGGTGGCGGTGTAGGGCACGAAGCCGCCGTGATGGGCGATACCGTTGGCAATGGCGGTCATCCCGAACTCGCGCACGCCGTAGTGGATATAGTTTCCGGCGATGTCCTCTTTCAGCGATTTCGAGCCCGACCAGATGGTCAGGTTACTCGGCGCCAGATCCGCCGAGCCGCCGAGCAGTTCGGGCAGGATAGGGCCGATGGCATTCAGGGTGTTTTGCGACGCCTTACGGGTGGCGATTTTCGCCGGGTTAGACTGCAGGTTTTCAATCAGTGCCTGGGTTTTATCGTCCCAGTCTTCCGGCAGACCACCGCTCATGCGTCGGGAAAACTCAGCCGCCAGTTCCGGGTATGCTTTTTTGTAGGCGGCAAATTTTTCGTTCCAGGCATGCTGGGCTTTTTCACCCGTTTCGCGCGCATCCCATGCCTTGTAGATCTCTTTCGGGATCTCAAACGGCGGGTATTTCCAGCCCAGTTTCTGTCGGGTCAGTGCCACCTCTTCTTCGCCGAGCGCCGCGCCGTGCGCTTCTTCTTTACCTGCTTTGTTTGGTGAGCCAAAGCCGATGACCGTACGGCAGATAATCAGGGACGGTTTGTCCTTCACGCTCTGCGCTTCCTGAATCGCTTTTTTCACCGCTTCAGGATCGTGGCCGTCGATCTCATGCACGACGTGCCAGTGATAGGCTTCGAAGCGTTTCGCCGTGTCGTCGGTGAACCAGCCCTCGGTTTCCCCGTCAATGGAGATGCCGTTGTGGTCGTAAAAGCCGATCAGCTTGCCGAGCCCCAGCGTGCCCGCCAGCGAGCAGACTTCATGCGAAATCCCCTCCATCAGGCAACCGTCACCCATAAACACGTACGTGTAGTGATCGACAATCTCGTGGTCCGGCTGGTTAAACTGTGCCGCCAGCGTGCGTTCGGCAATCGCGAGTCCGACGGCGTTGGCCAGCCCCTGACCCAGCGGTCCGGTGGTGGTTTCGACACCCGGCGTATAGCCGATTTCCGGGTGACCCGGGGTTTTCGAATGCAGCTGGCGGAAATTCTTCAGCTCCTCAAGCGGCAGATCATAGCCGGACAGGTGCAGCAGGCTGTAGAGCAGCATCGAGGCGTGGCCGTTAGACAGAATAAAGCGGTCACGATCGTACCAGGCAGGATCGTTGGGGTTGTGCTTCAGGAAGTCGTTCCACAACACTTCGGCAATATCAGCCATGCCCATGGGGGCGCCAGGGTGGCCGGAATTGGCTTTCTGCACGGCATCCATGCTGAGGGCGCGGATGGCATTGGCGAGCTCTTTACGGGACATAGTTCACTCCATGGCAAGGTTAAAGTTTGGCGGCGAGTAGGTCTTCAAGTTTGCGCTGGTCGACGGCGAACAGGCGGATGCCTTCCGCCAGTTTATCCACGGCCATCGCGTCCTGATTGTGCTCCCAGCGGAACTCGGCTTCGGTCATGGCCTTCGGTTTCGGCAGGACGGTGGAGGTTGGCACCAGTTTGCGGATCACCGTCTCTTCTTTGTCCTGTAATTCTTTAAGCAGGTTAGGGGAGATGGTCAGGCGGTCGCAGCCTGCCAGGGCGAGGATCTGCTCGGTACGGCGGAAGCTGGCCCCCATCACGATGGTTTCATAGCGGTGCTGTTTGTAGTAGTCGTAGATATTTCGCACTGACTTCACGCCCGGATCTTCCTCGACTACGTACGGGTCCATGGGCTGTTTCGCCTGATACCAGTCGTAGATGCGCCCGACAAACGGCGAGACGAGGAACACGCCCGCTTCAGCACAGGCGCGTGCCTGTGCAAACGAGAACAGCAGCGTCAGGTTGCAGTGGATCCCCTCTTTTTCGAGCACCTCTGCCGCGCGGATACCTTCCCACGTCGACGCGAGCTTGATCAGAATGCGTGACGTATCAATTCCCTGCTCCTGGTAGAGTTCAACCAGACGACGCGCTTTCGTAATACTCTTTTCTTTATCGAACGAGAGGCGGGCGTCCACTTCGGTCGAGACGCGTCCTGGAATGCTTTTCAGAATTTCTGCACCAAAATTAACCGCCAGTTTGTCGCTGGCTTCGGCAACCTGTTGCTCCTGCGTTTTGCCGCGCTTCTTGCCGTAAGCAATCGCGTCATCAATCAGATGACTAAAATGGGCAAGCCCTGCCGCTTTCAGAAGCAGGGAAGGGTTGGTGGTCGCGTCCTCCGGCTGATAGTGGCGAATCGACTCGATATCGCCGCTGTCCGCAACCACGGTGGTGAATTGTTTGATGCCGTCTAGCTGGTTCATAAATCATTACTCCTTGGAAATAAAAGAGTTAGATGAGTGCGTTAGTTCACACTTCTGAGAAAATCATGATGGACTTAACAAAAAAGCATAGCAGACGGGGGAGGCATTGCTTTTGAGACGGGTAACATGGCTGTTATAAATTGATAACAATTTTTAATGTGTGATGGTGAGAGTTTGGCAGCCTTCAAAGTTTATGCGCTGTCCTGAGGCGATACTAGGCGGCACACCAGGGTGTGCATCAGGATCGCAAACGTCACCCTTTTGACCGATACGTGAAAGGAAAAATAAGATGGATGAGCAGTTGAAACAGAGTGCCCTCGATTTTCACGAGTTCCCCGTTCCGGGCAAAATCCAGGTTTCCCCAACCAAGCCGCTGGCGACTCAGCGCGATCTGGCTCTTGCCTACTCACCGGGCGTGGCGGCACCGTGTCTGGAAATCGAAAAAGATCCGCTGGCGGCCTATAAGTACACCGCGCGCGGTAACCTGGTCGCGGTGATCTCTAACGGTACGGCGGTACTCGGCCTTGGCAACATTGGTGCGCTGGCGGGTAAGCCGGTGATGGAAGGGAAGGGCGTTCTATTCAAGAAATTCGCCGGTATCGACGTGTTCGATATCGAAGTGGACGAGCTGGACCCGGATAAATTCATTAACGTCGTCGCCGCGCTGGAGCCAACCTTCGGCGGTATCAACCTGGAAGACATCAAAGCGCCGGAATGTTTCTATATCGAGCAGAAGCTGCGCGAGCGTATGAACATCCCCGTGTTCCATGACGACCAGCACGGTACGGCCATTATCAGCACCGCCGCCATTCTGAACGGCCTGCGCGTGGTCGAGAAAAATCTTTCCGACGTGCGTATGGTGGTCTCCGGCGCGGGCGCGGCGGCCATCGCCTGTATGAACCTGCTGGTGGCGCTGGGGATGCAGAAACACAACATCGTGGTTTGCGATTCCAAAGGCGTGATCTACAAAGGCCGTGAGCCAAACATGGCGGAAACCAAAGCGGCGTATGCGGTGGACGATGACGGCAAACGCACGCTTGAGGACGTGATTGACGGTGCGGACATCTTCCTTGGCTGCTCGGGCCCGAAAGTGCTGACCCAGGAGATGGTGAAGAAGATGGCGCGTGCGCCAATGATCCTGGCCCTGGCGAACCCTGAACCGGAAATTCTGCCGCCGCTGGCGAAAGCGGTGCGTGAAGACGCCATTATCTGTACCGGCCGTTCGGACTACCCGAACCAGGTGAACAACGTGCTCTGCTTCCCGTTCATCTTCCGTGGCGCGCTGGACGTTGGTGCAACGGCGATCAACGAAGAGATGAAGCTGGCAGCGGTTCACGCCATCGCGGAACTGGCGCATGCCGAGCAGAGCGAAGTGGTGGCTTCTGCCTATGGCGATCAGGATCTGAGCTTCGGGCCTGACTACATCATCCCTAAACCGTTTGACCCGCGACTGATCGTGAAGATCGCGCCAGCGGTGGCCAAAGCGGCAATGGACTCCGGGGTGGCAACGCGTCCGATCCAGGACTTCGACGCTTACGTTGATAAACTCACCGAGTTCGTCTACAAAACCAACCTGTTTATGAAGCCAATTTTCTCTCAGGCCCGCGCGGACGCAAAACGCGTGGTGCTGGCGGAAGGGGAAGAGGCGCGCGTGCTGCATGCCACCCAGGAGCTGGTGAGCCTCGGGCTGGCGAAGCCGATCCTGATTGGTCGTCCGAGCGTCATCGAGATGCGCATTCAGAAACTGGGGCTGCAGATTAAGCCGGGTGTGGACTTTGAGATCGTCAATAACGAATCCGATCCGCGCTTTAAAGAGTACTGGAACGAATACTACGCGATCATGAAGCGTCGTGGGATCACCCAGGAGCAGGCGCAGCGGGCGGTGATCAGCAATACCACGGTGATCGGCGCGATTATGGTCCATCGCGGCGAAGCGGATGCGCTGATCTGCGGTACCATCGGCGATTACCACGAGCATTTCAGCGTGGTGCAGGAGATCTTCGGCTACCGCGAAGGGGTTCACGCCGCCGGAGCGATGAACGCGCTGCTGCTGCCAAGCGGGAACACGTTTATCGCCGATACCTACGTTAACGACGATCCAACCCCGGACGAGCTGGCGGAGATCACCGTGATGGCGGCAGAAACCGTGCGTCGCTTTGGTATTGAGCCGAAAGTGGCGCTGCTGTCGCACTCTAACTTTGGTTCGTCTAAATCAGCGGCGGCGTGCAAAATGCGTCAGACGCTGGAGCGGGTGCGCGAGCGTGCGCCGGAGCTGATGATTGACGGAGAAATGCACGGCGATGCCGCGCTGGTGGAAAGCATCCGCAACGAGCGTATGCCGGACAGTCCGCTGAAAGGCTCGGCAAACATCCTGATTATGCCGAACGTGGAAGCGGCGCGTATCAGCTACAACCTGCTGCGCGTATCCAGCTCTGAAGGGGTGACCGTAGGGCCGGTACTGATGGGCGTGGCGAAACCGGTGCATGTATTAACGCCGATTGCCTCTGTGCGACGCATCGTGAACATGGTGGCGCTGGCGGTGGTTGAGGCGCAGACGCAGCCTCTGTAGCGGCGGTGCGTCGGGTGGCGCGTTCGCTTACCCGACCTACGGGTTAACCAGGCCGGATAAGCGTAGCGCCGTCCGGCAATTACACCCAGTCGCGTACTTTCAGAAACTCACTCAAGGCAGCCTCCGGGCTGCCTTCTTTTGGCTCGTAACAGTATTCCCAGCGTACCAGCGGCGGCATCGACATTAAAATCGACTCCGTGCGCCCGCCGGTCTGCAGGCCGAAGAGCGTCCCGCGATCCCACACCAGGTTAAACTCCACGTAGCGCCCGCGGCGATAAAGCTGGAATTCGCGCTCGCGCACGCCATAGTCGATATCTTTACGTCGTTCGACAATGGGCAAATAGGCCTCAGTAAAGCCTTCGCCCACCGCGCGCATAAAGCTGAACGCGGTATCAAAATCGGGCGTGTTGAGATCGTCAAAGAACAGTCCACCGATGCCGCGCTGCTCGTCGCGGTGCTTCAGGTAAAAGTAGTCATCGCACCACTTTTTAAATTTCGGGTAGACGTCTTCGCCAAACGGCAGACAAAGGTCGCGCGCGGTGGTGTGCCAATGCACGGCATCCTCTTCGAAACCGTAGTAGGGCGTTAAGTCGAAACCGCCGCCGAACCACCAGACCGGATCAGCCCCCGGTTTTTCGGCAATGAAAAAGCGTACGTTAGCGTGACTGGTCGGCACAAACGGATTATGCGGATGCACCACCAGCGAAACGCCCATCGCTTCAAAACTTCGGCCCGCCAGCTCAGGACGATGCGCTGTCGCAGAGGCGGGCATAGCGTCACCATGAACGTGGGAAAAATTCACCCCCGCCTGTTCAAAGATGCCGCCATTTCGCAATACGCGGCTGCGGCCACCGCCGCCTGCCTCACGCTGCCAGTTATCCTCCTGAAATTCACCGCCGTCTGCGGCGGCCAGTTTCTGGCAAATCTCATCCTGCAGTTGCAGCAGGAACGTTTTGACCAGTTGAGCATTGGGTTTCATTAACGTTTCCTGGCGTGCGCTTTTTGGTTATCGAACCAGTTGAAGTAACTGATAATGCCGGAGGCGATGGCGTTAGCAATCTTCTGGCGAAACGCCGTGGTGCCGAGCAGCCGCTCTTCTTCCGGATTGGTAATAAAAGATGTTTCCACGAGTACGGACGGAATTGAAGGTGACTTCAGCACCACAAACGCCGCCTGCTCGGTGCTTTTACTGTGCAAGCGGTGCACCGGCTTAATCCGTTTGAGGATATGCGAGCCGAGCGTCAGGCTATTTTTGATAGTGTCCGTCTGCACGAGGTCGAACAGCACCTGCTGTAACAGATGATCTTTGTCCGTGGCCTTCTTCCCGGCCACTTCATCCGCCCGGTTCTCACGGTCGGAGAGGTATTTTGCCATGGCGCTACTGGCCCCACGGTTGGACAGGGCAAACACCGACGCGCCCGCGGCTGACGGGTTGGTAAAGCCGTCAGCGTGAATCGACATAAACAGATCCGCGCCGTGTTGATGGGCGATCTCCACGCGGTCATACAGCGGGATAAAGGTGTCGCCAGAGCGCGTCAGACGGGCGTCAATGCCGTTGCTGCGTAAAATTGCGCGCACGTTTTTTGCAATCGCCAGCACGACGTGTTTTTCTTTTGACCCGTTTTTACCGATGGCGCCGGTATCAATCCCGCCGTGGCCCGGGTCCAGCATCACCAGACGCTTTGCGCCGGGCTTTTTGGTTTTGGGTTTACTGTGTCCGTTACTGGTTTTGAGCGTGCTCTCGTCTTTCGCCTGAGCCTGCTTTGCAATACCGGTTAACGTTAAGGCCGCCAGCCCCGCTTTGAGAACCTGACGACGCGATGTGAGTGCTTTTAATGGTTTGAATGTGCTCATGCGGCCTGAATACTAAAAAAAGGGGTCCTGGTGTTATATCGTATCGTGTTTCCCGTTACGACAGTCCTTATTGAGAATTGTTTTACTTTTCATTTCAATACGTGACAAAGTGACATTATGCCAAATTTTGGCGAGATTTTCCCCGGTTATTGGCTAAACGTCCCGTACGCGCCATAATCACTGTTTTTGAACCCGAAAAGGCGGTTAATACCATGGAGATACGCGTTTTTCGCCAGGAAGATTTCGAAGAGGTGATCACCCTTTGGGAGCGCTGCGATTTGCTGCGTCCGTGGAACGATCCGGAGATGGACATCGAACGGAAGGTGAATCACGACGTCAGTCTGTTTCTGGTCGCGGAAGTGAATGGCGAGGTTGTCGGCACCGTCATGGGCGGATATGACGGCCATCGCGGCTCGGCTTATTATCTTGGGGTCCATCCGGAATACCGTGGGCGTGGCATCGCGAATGCGTTACTGAACCGGCTTGAGAAGAAGCTGATTGCTCGCGGCTGCCCGAAAATTCAGATCATGGTGCGGGAAGATAACGACGTGGTGCTGGGCATGTATGAACGTCTGGGCTATGAGCACTCTGACGTGCTGAATTTAGGTAAACGCCTGATCGAAGATGAAGAGTACTGAGATCCATCCGGCAGACTATGACGCGCAGGGCCGCCTCAGGCTGCCTTTTTTATTCTGGTGCGTTCTGCTGCTGCAGGCGCGAACCTGGGTGCTGTTTGTGATGGCTGGCGCGTCGCGCGGGCAGGGCGACACGCTGCTGAATCTCTTCTATCCCGATCACGATGCCTTCTGGCTTGGCTTACTGCCGGGCATTCCCGCCGTTTTGGCGTTTTTGGTCAGCGGACGGCGGCATCTGATTCCACGCTTTTGGGGCGCGCTTCGCTGGCTGCTGATCATTGCCCAGACTGCGCTACTGTTCTGGCAGCCTGTACTCTGGTGGTACGGTGAACCGCTAACGGGTATCGGGATTGCGCTGGTGATCGCGGATATTGTGGCGTTGCTGTGGCTGCTGACAAATCCCCGGCTACGCGCCTGTTTTACGCAAGAGTCAGATTAGAACGGCACTTTTTACCGAAGTCGTACTCCAACAAGCGTTGATTTAACACGTAAGGACGTTTCAATGAAATCGCTGCGTTTACTTTTATGCGCTCTCCCGCTGGCATTAACCGGCTGTTCAACGCTCTCCTCCATCAACTGGTCCGCAGCCTATCCGTGGAACTGGTTTGGCGCGTCCACGGAAGTGACCGAGCAGGGCGTAGGAAAAATTACCGCATCAACCGCGCTCGATCAGGATGCCATTCAGGATGCCCTGAGCAGTGACTACCGCCTGCGTAGCGGCATGAAAACCGAGAATGGCAACATTGTGCGGTACTTTGAAGCGCTAAAAGGGGACAAACTGGCGCTGGTGATTAATGGCGATAAAGGCACGGTGAACCGCATTGCGGTGCTCGACGACGAAATCCCGACCGCCAGCGGTGTGAAAGTGGGTACGCCGTTTAGCGATCTGTATAAACAAGCCTTTGGCAACTGCACCAGCGCGCCTTCCGACGAGGGCGTCGCGGTGGAATGTAAGGCGGAAGGCAGCCAGCACATCAGCTATGTCTTCACCGGTACCTGGAGCGGTCCGGAGGGATTAATGCCGTCTGACGACACGCTGAAAAGCTGGAAAGTGAGCAAAATAGTCTGGAAGCAGTAATTTGCGCCTGAACAAACCGCCTCGCTGAAATCCGGGTATAATACCCGCCATCAATGCCACGCTGACGTGGCATCTTTATTTCAGGAGGAGCGATGTCTCAGGTTCAGAGTGGCATTTTGCCAGAACATTGCCGCGCGGCGATTTGGATCGAAGCCAATGTCAAAGGGGACGTGGATGCCCTGCGTGCGGCCAGTAAAGCGTTTGTTGATAAACTGGCGACTTTCCAGGCCAAATTCCCGGATGCCCATCTCGGCGCCGTTGTTGCTTTTGGCAATAACGTCTGGCGTCAGCTGAGCGGCGGCGAAGGGGCGGAAGAGCTGAAAGACTTTATCCCTTACGGTAAAGGTCTGGCTCCGGCCACCCAGTACGATCTGCTCATTCATATTCTCTCTCTGCGTCACGATGTTAACTTCTCCGTTGCCCAGGCCGCGGTGGCAGCGTTCGGCGACAGCATTGAGGTGCAGGAAGAAGTTCACGGTTTCCGTTGGGTAGAAGAGCGCGATCTGAGCGGCTTCGTCGACGGCACGGAAAACCCGGCGGGTGAAGAGACGCGTCGTGACGTGGCGGTCATCAAAGATGGCGTGGATGCGGGCGGCAGTTACGTGTTCGTGCAGCGCTGGGAGCATAATCTCAAGCAGCTTAACCGCATGAGCGTGCATGACCAGGAGATGATGATTGGTCGCACCAAAGAGGCGAACGAAGAGATCGACGGCGATGACCGTCCGGTGACCTCTCACCTGACCCGCGTTGACCTCAAAGAAGAGGGCAAAGGGCTGAAGATTGTCCGCCAGAGCCTGCCGTATGGCACCGCAAGCGGCACCCATGGTCTTTACTTCTGCGCGTACTGCGCACGCCTGTATAACATCGAGCAGCAGTTGATGAGCATGTTCGGCGACACTGACGGCAAGCGCGACGCGATGCTGCGCTTCACCAAACCGGTAACCGGCGGCTACTACTTCGCGCCGTCCGTTGAGCGTCTGCTGGCGCTTTAACGCCCCTCACCCGAACCCTCTCCCCGCAGGGGAGAGGGGGATTGCAGCCTTATTCCCTTTTCTGCTTCTAAATCACCAAACGGTATATAAAACCGTTACTCCTTTCGACCTCGTTATAAATATTATGACTATAAGATAGTCATCACATTTATAAGGGTGCGTAATGGCCGTTACTGTACTGAAAAAAGGAACTCTGGCGCTGGCAGGTTTATTGCTGGTGGCCCAGGCGCAGGCGACTGAGCTGCTGAACAGTTCGTATGACGTCTCCCGCGAGCTGTTTGCCGCCCTTAACCCACCGTTTGAACAGCAGTGGGCGAAAGACAATAACGGCGATAAGCTGACCATCAAACAGTCCCATGCAGGTTCTTCCAAACAGGCGCTGGCGATATTGCAGGGACTGAAGGCGGATGTCGTGACCTACAACCAGGTTACTGACGTGCAGATCCTGCACGACAAGGGCAAACTTATCCCTGCTGACTGGCAGAGCCGTCTGCCGAATAACAGCTCGCCGTTCTATTCCACCATGGGCTTCCTGGTGCGTAAAGGTAACCCGAAAAATATCCACGACTGGAGCGACCTGGTGCGTTCTGACGTGAAGCTGATTTTCCCGAACCCAAAAACCTCCGGTAACGCGCGTTACACCTATTTGGCGGCGTGGGGTGCGGCGGACAAGGCCGACGGTAATGATAAAGCCAAAACCGAGCAGTTCATGACCCAGTTCCTGAAAAACGTTGAAGTGTTTGATACCGGCGGCCGCGGGGCAACCACCACCTTCGCAGAACGTGGGCTGGGCGATGTGCTGATCAGCTTTGAGTCGGAAGTGAACAATATCCGCAAACAGTATGAAGCGCAGGGCTTTGAGGTGGTTATCCCGAAAACCAACATTCTGGCCGAATTCCCGGTGGCGTGGGTGGATAAAAACGTGAAGGCAAATGGTACTGAGAAAGCGGCAAAAGCCTATCTCAACTATCTGTACAGCCCGCAGGCGCAGACCATCATTACCGATTACTACTACCGCGTGAATAACCCGGACGTGATGAACAAACTGAAGGATAAATTCCCGCAGACCGCACTGTTCCGCGTGGAAGATCATTTCGGCTCCTGGCCTGAGGTGATGAAAACGCACTTTGCCAGCGGCGGTGAGTTAGACAAGTTGCTGGCGGCGGGGCGTAAGTAATGTTTGCAGTCTCGACCAAACGCGTGCTGCCGGGCTTTACCTTAAGTCTGGGGACCAGCCTGCTGTTCGTCTGCCTGATCCTGTTGTTGCCGCTCAGCGCACTGGTTATGCAGCTTGCGCAGATGAGCTGGGCGCAATACTGGGACGTGGTCACCAACCCGCAGGTGGTGGCCGCCTATAAAGTGACGCTGCTGTCGGCGTTTGTCGCCTCCATTTTTAACGGTGTGTTCGGCCTGCTGATGGCGTGGATCTTAACCCGCTATCGTTTCCCTGGCCGCACGCTGCTTGACGCACTGATGGATCTGCCGTTTGCGCTGCCGACGGCTGTTGCGGGCTTAACCCTTGCGTCGCTCTTCTCCGTGAACGGACTGTACGGTGAGTGGCTGGCAAAGCTTGATATCAAAGTCACCTATACCTGGCTTGGTATCGCGGTGGCGATGGCCTTTACCAGCATCCCGTTTGTGGTGCGTACCGTGCAGCCGGTGCTGGAAGAGTTGGGTCCGGAATATGAAGAAGCGGCGGAAACGCTGGGGGCCTCGCGCTGGCAGAGTTTCCGCAAGGTCGTGTTGCCGGAACTCTCCCCGGCGCTGATGGCGGGCGTTGCGCTGTCGTTTACCCGCAGCCTCGGTGAATTCGGCGCGGTGATTTTTATCGCCGGGAACATTGCCTGGAAGACGGAGGTCACCTCGCTGATGATCTTCATCCGTCTTCAGGAGTTTGATTATCCGGCGGCGAGCGCCATTGCTTCGGTGATCCTCGCAGCCTCACTGCTGCTGCTGTACTCAATTAACACTCTGCAAAGTCGCTTTGGTCGACGTGTGGTAGGTCACTGATGGCGGAAGTTACGCAATTGAAGCGATACGATGCTCCCCGTATCAACTGGGGTAAATGGTTTCTGATTGGTGTGGGCGTGCTGGTGTCCGCCCTCATTCTCGTCGTGCCGACGGTGTATATCTTCGTTCAGGCGTTCAGCAAGGGGCTGATGCCCGCGCTGGAGAACCTGGCGAATCCGGACATGCTCCATGCCATCTGGCTGACCGTACTGATTGCCCTGATCACCGTGCCGGTGAACCTGGTGTTCGGGACGCTACTGGCGTGGCTGGTGACGCGTTTTAACTTCCCGGGACGTCAGCTGCTGCTGACCCTGCTGGATATTCCGTTTGCCGTGTCGCCGGTGGTGGCGGGTCTGGTGTACCTGCTCTTTTACGGCTCTAACGGCCCGCTGGGCGGCTGGCTGGATGAGCATAACCTGCAGGTCATGTTCGCCTGGCCGGGTATGGTGCTGGTGACTATCTTCGTGACGTGTCCGTTTGTGGTGCGCGAACTGGTGCCGGTGATGTTAAGCCAGGGGAGCAACGAAGACGAAGCGGCGGTGCTGCTGGGCGCGTCAGGCTGGCAGATGTTCCGTCGCGTGACGCTGCCAAATATCCGCTGGGCGCTGCTTTACGGCGTGGTGCTGACCAACGCCCGAGCGATTGGTGAGTTTGGTGCCGTTTCCGTCGTATCCGGCTCCATCCGCGGTGAAACCCTGTCGCTGCCGTTACAGATTGAATTACTGGAACAGGACTACAACACCGTCGGTTCCTTTACTGCCGCAGCGTTACTGACGCTGATGGCTATTTTGACCCTGTTTTTGAAGAGTGTGGTGCAGTGGCGTTTAGAGAATCAGGAAAAACGTCAGCATCAGGAGGGAAATCATGAGCATTGAGATTGCCAATATTAAGAAGTCTTTTGGTCGCACCCAGGTGCTGAATGATATCTCGCTGGATATCCCTTCCGGACAAATGGTGGCGCTGCTGGGGCCGTCTGGCTCGGGTAAAACCACGCTGCTGCGTATTATCGCCGGGCTTGAGCATCAGACCAGCGGGCACATTCGCTTTCACGGCACCGATGTGAGCCGCCTGCATGCCCGCGATCGTAAAGTGGGTTTTGTGTTCCAGCACTATGCGCTGTTCCGCCACATGACCGTGTTTGACAACATTGCGTTTGGCCTGACCGTGCTGCCGCGTCGCGAACGCCCGGATGCCGCCACCATCAAAGCCAAAGTGACTAAGCTGCTGGAGATGGTGCAGCTGGCACATCTGGCGGATCGTTTCCCGGCGCAGCTGTCTGGCGGACAGAAACAGCGTGTCGCGCTGGCACGTGCGTTGGCCGTTGAGCCGCAAATTCTGCTGCTGGACGAACCGTTCGGCGCGCTGGATGCGCAGGTGCGTAAAGAACTTCGCCGCTGGCTGCGTCAGCTGCATGAAGAGCTGAAGTTTACCAGCGTCTTTGTGACCCACGATCAGGAAGAGGCGATGGAAGTGGCGGACCGCGTGGTGGTCATGAGCCAGGGCAACATCGAGCAGGTTGACGAGCCGGAGCAGCTCTGGCGTGAACCGGCGACCCGTTTCGTGCTGGAATTTATGGGTGAAGTGAACCGTCTGCAGGGCACCATTCGCGGTGGACAGTTCCACGTCGGCGCGCACCGCTGGCCGCTGGGCTATACCTCCGCGCATCAGGGGCCGGTCGATCTGTTCCTGCGTCCGTGGGAAGTGGACGTGAGCCGCCGCACCAGCCTGGATTCACCGCTGCCGGTGCAGGTACTGGAAGCTAGCCCTAAAGGGCACTACACCCAATTGGTGGTACAGCCGCTGGGCTGGTATACCGAGCCGCTGACCGTCGTCATGCGCGATGATGTGCCGCCGCACCGGGGCGAGCGTCTGTTTGTCGGCCTGCAGCATGCCCGTATTTATCACGGGAAGGAGCGCATCGAGACGCGCGAGAATATTGCTCTGGCGGAGTCAGCCTGATAGGTTATTAGGATGTTTATCGCCCGGTGGCGCAGCGCTTACCGGGCCTACAGTTATCACTGAGTCTTGTAGGCCGGGATCGCTGCGCGCCCCCGGCTTTTTTATTGAGTAAAAATCGTGAATACACTCGAACATACCATCGGCAATACCCCTCTGGTCAAACTACAACGCATGGGGTTTGCCAACGGCAGCGAAATCTGGGTCAAACTTGAGGGCAATAATCCGGCAGGTTCGGTGAAAGACCGTGCGGCGCTGTCGATGATTGTTCAGGCTGAAAAACGCGGTGAGATAAAGCCCGGCGACGTGTTGATTGAGGCCACCAGCGGCAATACCGGGATTGCACTGGCAATGATTGCGGCATTGAAAGGCTACCGCATGAAGCTGCTGATGCCGGACAACATGAGCCAGGAGCGCCGTGCCGCAATGCGTGCCTACGGGGCCGAGCTGATTCTGGTCACCAAAGAGCAGGGGATGGAAGGCGCACGCGATTTAGCCTTAGAAATGGCGGAGCGCGGCGAAGGTAAGTTGCTCGATCAGTTCAACAACCCGGATAACCCCTACGCGCATTACACCACCACCGGCCCGGAAATCTGGCAGCAAACCGACGGACGTATTACCCATTTTGTCTCCAGCATGGGCACCACCGGCACCATCACCGGCGTGTCGCGTTTTCTGCGCGAGCAGGAAAAAGCCGTCACTATCGTTGGCCTGCAGCCAGAAGAGGGGAGCAGCATTCCGGGGATTCGCCGCTGGCCAGCAGAATACATGCCGGGTATTTTTAATGCGCAGCTGGTGGATCAGGTGCTGGATATTCACCAGCGCGAGGCGGAGAATACCATGCGTGAGCTGGCCGTGCGTGAAGGCATCTTCTGCGGGGTCAGCTCGGGTGGCGCGGTAGCGGGGGCGTTGCGCGTTGCGCAGGCGAATCCAGGCGCTGTTGTGGTCGCGATTATCTGCGACCGCGGCGATCGCTATCTGTCTACCGGCGTCTTTGGTGAAGAGAGTTATTCGCAGGGGGCGGGAATTTAAGCGTCATGGAGATGATTTTATTCCGGGATAACACCCGGGCGCAGCAAACCGATATTGTCGCAGTGCAGTCGCAGGTGGTTTATGGCAGCGTGGGGAACAGCATTGCGGTTCCGAATATTCGTACCCACAGGCTGAACGTCACCGCCGTGCCGACGGTATTGTTCAGCAATACGCCGCACTATGACACTTTCTACGGCGGCGTGATCCCCGATGAGTGGTTCAGCGGCTACCTGAAGGCGCTTGAAGAACGCGAGATCCTGCGCGAGCTTAAAGCGGTCACCACCGGTTATATGGGCAGCGCCAGCCAGATCGCCCTGCTGGCTGAGTGGCTGAAGGCGGTCAAAGCGCACCATCCTGACCTGCTGGTTCTGGTTGACCCGGTTATTGGCGACATTGACAGTGGAATGTACGTGAAGCCGGATATTCCGCAAGCGTATCGGGAGCACCTGTTGCCGCTGGCGCAGGGCATTACGCCAAACGTCTATGAACTGGAAGTATTAAGCGGAAAACCGTGCCGCACGCCGGAAAGCGCCGTCGCGGCAGCGCAGGGGCTGCTTTCCGATACCCTGAAATGGGTGGCGATTACCAGCGCGCCGGTCGCTGACGACCCGCACAACATCCACGTGGTGCTGGTGACGAAAGAGGGCGTTACCGTTAGCGCGCATCCGCGCGTAGAAACCGATCTGAAAGGGACGGGCGATCTGTTCTGTTCCGAGCTGGTCAGTGGTATCGTTGAGGGGAAAACCGTTGCCGATGCTATCCGCATGGCGGGGGATCGGGTGACTGACGTGATGTTGTACACCCAGTCGAAAGGGTACGACGAGCTTATCCTTCCCGCATAAACAAAAATGGCGCCCGAAGGCGCCATTTTTCTGTACGGCAAGAATTACTTCTTGATGCGGATAACCGGGGTTTCACCCACGGTGACGCTGCCAGACAGTTTGATCAGTTCTTTGATTTCGTCCATGTTGGAGATAACAACCGGCGTCAGGGTAGACTTG
The DNA here is from genome assembly GCF_000534515.1 of Enterobacter sp. MGH 37. NCBI lineage: Bacteria > Pseudomonadati > Pseudomonadota > Gammaproteobacteria > Enterobacterales > Enterobacteriaceae > Enterobacter > Enterobacter sp. MGH 37. The sequence goes on along the minus strand of NZ_KI973205.1, from coordinate 2,530,153 downwards.
GCTTTTTCTTCCAGCAGTGGCAGATCGAATTCAATGACCGGGTCGCCAACTTTCACACGCTGGCCTTCTTCCGCGATACGTTTGAAGCCTTCGCCTTTCAGTTCAACGGTGTCGATACCGAAGTGAACGAACAGTTCGATACCGCTATCAGATTCGATAGAGAACGCATGGTTGGTTTCAAAAATTTTACCGATGGTGCCGTCAACTGGAGCAACCATTTTGTTGCCAGTTGGTTTGATAGCAATGCCATCACCAACGATTTTCTCAGCAAACACTACATCCGGCACGTCTTCGATGTTGACGATCTCGCCGGAGAGCGGAGCAACAATCTCAATAGTTCCGGAGTCTTTCTTATCATCAGAAACCAGAGATTTCAGTTTATCGAACAAACCCATGATCTTCTCCTAAGCAGTAATTTGGGCCGCATCTCGTGGATTAGCAGATTGTTTTTTCTTCAATGAACTTGTTAACCAGCGTCATTAACTCGTCCGTTGTCGGTTGAGCAAGAGCCTGCTCTGCTAACACCTTCGCATCTTCGAAGTTCGTGTTACGGATAATCTTCTTAATGCGCGGGATGGAAATGGCGCTCATAGAGAATTCGTCCAGACCCATACCCAGCAACAGAAGTGTAGCACGTTCGTCGCCTGCAAGCTCACCACACATGCCAGTCCATTTACCTTCTGCATGAGAAGCATCAATAACTTGCTTGATCAAGTTCAGTACGGACGGTGACATTGGCTGGTAGAGATGTGAAATCATATCATTACCACGGTCAACTGCCAGGGTGTACTGCGTTAAATCATTGGTGCCGATACTAAAGAAATCAACTTCTTTGGCTAAATGACGCGCAATGGTCGCGGCTGCTGGGGTTTCCACCATCACGCCGATCTCGATTGACTCGTCAAACGCTTTACCTTCGTCGCGCAGTTCCTGTTTGTAGATTTCGATCTCTTTCTTCAGTGCACGCACTTCTTCAACAGAGATGATCATCGGGAACATGATGCGCAGTTTACCGAAAGCAGAGGCACGCAGAATTGCGCGCACCTGGTCACGCAGGATCTCTTTGCGATCCATGGCGATACGCACTGCACGCCAGCCCAGGAACGGGTTCTCTTCTTTCGGGAAGTTCATGTATGGCAGCTCTTTGTCGCCACCGATGTCCATAGTACGGACGATAACCGCCTGAGAGCCACACGCTTCTGCTACGGCTTTATACGCAGCAAACTGCTCTTCTTCAGTAGGCAGCGCGTCACGGTCCATGAACAGGAATTCTGTACGATAGAGACCCACACCTTCCGCACCGTTGCGCTCAGCGCCTTCAACGTCACGTACGGTACCGATGTTTGCGCACACTTCAACCTGATGGCCGTCCAGGGTGATGGCTGGCAGGTCTTTCAGCTTAGCGAGTTCCGCTTTTTCAGTCGCAACTTGCTCCTGAACCGCGCGCAGTTTTTCGATCTCTTCGTTTGTTGGGTTGACGTAAACCAGATTGTTTACGGCATCCAGAATCAGATAGTCGCCGTTTTTCACCTGAGAGGTGACGCTACCGGTACCCACGATGGCAGGCAGTTCCAGAGAACGGGCCATAATAGAGGTGTGGGAGGTACGGCCACCCGCGTCGGTAATGAAACCGAGGACCTTTTTCAGGTTCAGCTGTGCGGTTTCGGACGGGGTGAGGTCAGCGGCAACCAGGATCACTTCATCCTGAATCGCGCTCAGGTCGATGATGGCCAGACCCAGGATGTTGCGCAGCAGGCGCTTACCGATGTCACGTACGTCAGCCGCACGTTCTTTCAGGTATTCATCATCCAGTTCTTCCAGGGCAGTTGCCTGACCTTCGATAACTTCATGCGCAGCCGCGTCGGCCGTCATGCCTTTATCTTTAATCAGGGCTATGATTTCCTGCTCCAGCTCCTCATCTTCGAGCAGCATGATATGCCCTTCGAAGATGGCTTCTTTTTCTTCACCGAAAGTTTCGCCAGCTTTAGTTTTGATTGCTTCCAGTTGCGCAGATGCCTTGGCACGACCGCTCAGAAAACGTTCAACTTCCTGATCAACCTTGTCGGCAGAAATTTTTTTCCGGTCGATGACGATCTCGTCTTCTTTCAGCAGCAGTGCTTTGCCGAAAGCGATACCCGGGGATGCTAAAATGCCTGAAATCATAACCCTACCTTACTTGTGACTGATATTTAAAAGAACCCGGAAACTTACTCGAGCTCAGCCATCAGTTTTACCAGATGCTCAACTGCTTTCTGCTCGTCTTCACCTTCCGCAGAAATGGTGACTACAGTGCCCTGAGTCAGGCCCAGAGTCTGCAGTTTGAACAGGCTTTTTGCGCTGGCGCTTTTGCCGTTGGAAGTCACAGTGATTTCAGAAGTGAAGCCTTTCGCTTCTTTAACAAACTGAGCAGCAGGGCGGGTGTGCAGACCGTTCGGAGCGGTAATGGTAACTTCTTGCTGGAACATTGTATTTCCCCAACTTATAGGTTTAGTGTTGTGGAACTAAAGTCTAGCCTGGCGACTGAACTTTAGCCTGTATTGTTAGCGCTGACGTTTCGATCGTCATTAAACATTATGCAGCGAAAGCAAGACTTGAACCAAATCATAAAATCGATTCAGCAAGGCTATTTCGTTCACTGATTAATTTCACGCATCAAAATAATTGCTGGTTTAAATACCAGACCCAACGGGGTGAAGCAATGCCAGGAGGGGCAAAAGTTTGAAGCAGGCCACAAAAAAGCACCTGAAAAGGTGCTTTTTTACGCGTTATTAACATGCTGGCATTACTGTTGCAGCTCTTTTTCAGTGAACAGATCGGCAAACAGTGCGGTGCTCAAGTAACGCTCACCCGAGGAAGGAAGGATAACCACAATATTCTTATTGGTAAAGGCTTCATCTTCCTGAAGTTTGAGCGCTGCCGCAACAGCCGCACCGGAAGAGATACCGGCGAGAATGCCTTCTTCATCCATCAGACGACGCGCGGTAGAGATGGCTTCTTCGTTAGTGATGGTGACCACTTTATCGATCAGCTTCAGATCCAGGTTGCCCGGAATGAATCCCGCGCCAATACCCTGGATTTTATGCGGACCCGGCTTGAGTTCTTCGCCCGCCAGTGCCTGGGTGATAACCGGTGAGTCGGTGGGTTCAACCGCAACGGTGATCAGATCTTTTTTACCTTTTGTGCCTTTTATATAGCGTGACACGCCGGTCAGGGTGCCGCCGGTACCAACGCCGGAGATAAACACGTCAACCTGACCGTCAGTATCTTCCCAGATTTCCGGTCCAGTGGTCTTCTCGTGAATTTCCGGGTTAGCCGGGTTGCTGAATTGCTGCAGCAGCAGATATTTTGTCGGATCGCTGGCGACAATCTCTTCCGCTTTCTGAATGGCACCTTTCATGCCCTTCGCACCTTCGGTCAGTACGAGGTTCGCGCCGAGTGCTTTGAGCAGTTTGCGGCGTTCGATACTCATGGTTTCCGGCATGGTCAGCGTCAGTTTATAGCCACGCGCGGCAGCGACATAGGCCAGAGCGATACCGGTGTTACCGCTGGTCGGTTCAACCAGTTCAACGCCAGGCTTCAGCACGCCACGTTTTTCAGCATCCCAAATCATGTTTGCACCGATACGGCATTTTACGCTGAAGCTCGGGTTACGAGATTCGACCTTCGCCAGAATGCGTCCATTACCGATACGGTTCAGTCGAACCAGGGGCGTATGACCGATAGTCAGCGAGTTGTCTTCATAAATCTTACTCATGGCCTGTCCTTAACTGTATGAAATTGGGATACCGCCCCAGCATACCTGCTAAGCAGGGAGGGGGAAGTAAGGAATTCGCATATCTATATACTGCAAGGAAATAATGGGGATCAGTATGGAATAAGGGGCGGCATAAGCCACCCCTGCTTTACACATTTTTGCATTATTTCCATAACGTGTGCTTAGCACGGTAGCAGTCCACCCACATTGCCGTCGCGCCGCACACAGCAACCGGCATGATGAACAGGTTCAGGAAGGGAATCATCGTGAACAGGCTGGTTAGCGCGCCGAACTGCATATTGGCGACCTTCTGGGTACGCAGGGCGTTGCGCATCGCTTTAAACGGTACCTTGTGGTTATCGAACGGATAATCACAATACTGGATGGCGAGCATCCAGGCGCTGAACAGGAACCACAGCACCGGCGCCACGGTCTGGCCAATGCCGGGCACAAAATAGAGGATAAGCAGCACTACCGCCCGGGGGAGGTACCAGGCAAATTTCTGCCACTCGCGCTTCATGATGCGGGGGATATCTTTCATGATCCCGAGCACGCCCGTGTCCGGCGGCGTCGCGCCGGTAAGCCGCGCCTCCAGCTGTTCTGCCAGCAGGCCGTTAAACGGTGCGGCTATCCAGTTAGCGATGGTTGAGAAGAAATAGCCGAACACCAGCAGCACGGAGATAACCGCCACCGGCCAGAGCAGATAGTTCAGCCACTGTAGCCAGTCGGGCACATAGCTCATTAACGCAGGGATCCAGCTCTCGAGCTTTGTAAAAAGCCACCAGAACGCGCCGCCCATCAGAAGAATGTTGATCAACAGCGGAAGGATGACGAAGCGTCGGATACCTGGCAGTGAAACCAGTTTCCAGCCCTGAGAAAAATACCAGACGCCGCTGCGTGGGGGAGAAGACGATGTTGAAACCATAACCAGGCTGTACTCCTTTTTTCACAACCAGTGGAATTGCCGCCTATATTATCCACTTGTGGACTAATGACCAGTTCGGAAATGTTCGAAAAACCAGCAAAAAGCACGATTTCCTTCATCTTTATGCTGTGAATGCTCTGCACACACTTGCACTTGACGTAAACGGCAAATACTCTTAGTGAGTAAATGTTTGCCGTGGTGGCAAGGTGTTAGAACAACAGAGAATATAATGATGCAGGATTTGCGTCTGATATTAATCATTGTTGGCGCGATCGCCATAATCGCTTTACTGGTACATGGTTTCTGGACCAGCCGTAAAGAGCGTTCTTCGATGTTCCGCGATCGCCCACTGAAGCGCATGAAGTCCAGTCGTGATGACGATGACATTGAAGATGACATCGACGGTCGCGACGATGACGGCGTGGGTGAAGTTCGTGTTCATCGGGTCAATACTGCGCCCGGCGCGGCTCATGGGGAGCATGAAGCCCCCCGTCCTGCGCAGCACCAGTATCAACCGCCGTACGCCTCTGCTCAGCCGCGCCAGCAGGCGCCGCAGCCGGTAGAAGAGCCTGTGCGCCAGCCGCCGCAACAGCCTGTCCATCAGCAGCCTGCTGCGCCACAGCCGGTTCAACCGCAGCCCGTGCAGCAGTCTGTGCAACAACAGCCCGCGCAGCCGGTACAACAGCCGCAGCAGCCTGTTCATGTGCAGCCAGCGCCGCAGCCTGCTCCAGCACAGCATGTTGAGCCAGAACCCGTAGCAGAGCCAGAACCGGTTGTTGAAAAACCGCAGCGTAAAGAAGCGGTGATCATCATGAACGTGGCCGCGCATCACGGTAGCCATCTCAACGGTGACGTGCTGCTTAACAGTATTCAACAGGCAGGCTTCAAGTTTGGCGACATGAATATTTTCCATCGCCACCTGAGCCCTGACGGTAGCGGCCCGGCGCTGTTCAGCCTGGCCAATATGGTCAACCCGGGTACTTTTGATCCGGAAATGACCGGTGATTTCGTGACCCCAGGTGTCACTATCTTTATGCAGGTGCCCTCTTACGGTGATGAACTGCAAAACTTTAAGCTGATGTTGCAATCCGCTCAGCATATCGCTGACGAAGTAGGCGGTGTGGTGCTCGACGATCAGCGTCGAATGATGACCCCGCAGAAACTGCGCGAGTATCAGGACCGCATCCGCGAAGTTAAGGAAGCCAACGCGTAATCATCGCGTTTACGTCAACTCCTCCTCAACCCCCGCATGTCGGGGGTTTTTTCTCATTGATGGTGTGATATGGACTCAATCGAACAACAACTCACTGACCTGCGAACCACGCTTCGCCATCATGAATATCTCTATCATGTTATGGACGCGCCGGAGGTGCCGGATGCGGAGTATGACCGCCTGATGCGCGAGCTGCGCGAACTGGAGGCGCAGCACCCGGAACTCATTACGCCGGATTCTCCCACCCAGCGCGTCGGTGCCGAGCCGCTGGGAGCGTTCAGCCAGGTACGCCATGAAGTACCGATGCTGTCGCTGGATAACGTCTTTGATGAAGAGAGCTTCCTCGCGTTTAACAAGCGCGTGCAGGACCGTCTGAAAAGCAGCGACGCTCTCACCTGGTGCTGCGAGCTGAAGCTTGATGGCCTGGCGGTCAGTCTTCTCTACGAAAACGGCGTGCTGGTGCGTGCCGCGACGCGTGGCGACGGCACGACGGGTGAAGACATTACGACCAACGTGCGTACCATCCGCGCGATCCCGCTGAAGCTGCAGGGGGACAACATTCCTGCGCGCCTGGAAGTGCGCGGCGAGGTGTTCCTGCCGCAGGCGGGTTTCGAGAAAATCAACGAAGAAGCGCGCCGCACCGGCGGGAAAGTATTTGCTAACCCGCGTAATGCGGCGGCAGGCTCTTTACGCCAGCTTGACCCGCGTATCACCGCGAAGCGACCGCTCACTTTCTTCTGCTATGGCGTGGGGATCCTGGAGGGAGGCGAGCTGCCGGATACGCACCTCGGGCGCCTGATGCAGTTTAAGGCGTGGGGCCTGCCGGTGAGTAACCGCGTACAGCTCTGTGACTCGCCAGAAGCGGTGCTCGCGTTCTACCACAAGGTGGAAGCGGACCGTCCGACGCTCGGTTTTGATATTGATGGCGTTGTCATTAAGGTGAACTCACTGGCGCTTCAGGAGCAACTCGGGTTTGTGGCGCGTGCGCCGCGCTGGGCGGTGGCGTTTAAGTTTCCTGCTCAGGAACAGATGACCTTCGTTCGCGACGTGGAGTTCCAGGTCGGCCGTACGGGCGCCATTACCCCGGTCGCCCGTCTTGAGCCTGTGCAGGTCGCGGGCGTGCTGGTGAGTAACGCCACGCTGCATAACGCCGATGAGATTGAACGTCTGGGCCTGCGGATTGGTGACAAAGTGGTGGTTCGTCGCGCGGGCGATGTTATTCCGCAGGTGGTAAACGTCGTTGAGTCTGAACGCCCTGATGATACGCGTGAAGTGGTCTTCCCGACCCATTGCCCGGTGTGTGGCTCTGACGTGGAGCGTGTTGAAGGTGAGGCGGTAGCGCGCTGTACGGGCGGCCTGATCTGTGGCGCGCAGCGTAAAGAGTCACTGAAGCACTTCGTCTCCCGTCGCGCCATGGACGTCGACGGCATGGGCGATAAGATTATCGATCAGCTGGTTGAAAAAGAGTATGTGAATACGCCAGCGGATCTCTTCAAACTGACGGCGGGCAAGCTGACCGGTCTGGATCGCATGGGGCCGAAGTCGGCGCAGAACGTGGTTAACGCTCTGGAAGCCGCAAAAGAGACCACCTTCGCCCGTTTCCTTTACGCGCTGGGCATCCGTGAAGTGGGGGAAGCAACGGCAGCAGGTCTGGCGGCGTACTTTGGCACGCTGGAGGCGCTGGAAAAGGCAAGCATCGACGAGCTGCAGAAAGTGCCGGATGTCGGCATTGTAGTCGCCACGCACGTCTTTAACTTCTTTGCGGAAGAGAGCAACCGCGAAGTCATTGGCAAACTGCTGGCAGAGGGCATCAAATGGCCCGCGCCGGTGGTGGTTAATGCCGAAGAGATCGACAGTCCGTTCGCCGGTAAAACGGTGGTGCTGACCGGCAGCCTGAGCCAGCTTTCACGCGACGATGCGAAAGCGCGTCTGGTGGCGCTGGGCGCAAAAGTGGCGGGCAGCGTGTCGAAGAAAACCGACCTGGTGATTGCCGGGGAAGCAGCGGGTTCGAAGCTGGCGAAAGCCCAGGAACTCGGCATTGAGGTTATCGACGAAGCGGAAATGATGCGTCTGTTAGGAGAGTAACGTGGAAAAAGAGCAGCTCGTTGCGATCGCCAATACGGAGATGCCGTTCGGTAAATATAAGGGCCGCAGGCTGATCGATTTGCCGGAGGAGTATCTGCTGTGGTTTGCCCGTAAGGATGAGTTCCCGGCCGGGCGACTGGGCGAGCTGATGGCTATCACGCTGCTGATCAAAACCGAGGGGCTGACCCAGCTGGTTCAGCCCCTGAAACGTCCTTAAGCCTTCGCGGCGCGGGTCTCTTCCTGCGCCAGTTTTTCCGTCTGACGTTTATAGCGACGCGCCAGCACGGCGCAGACCATCAGCTGGATCTGATGAAAAATCATCAGCGGCAATACCATCATCCCAATTACCGAGGTCGGGAACAGAATGTTGGCCATCGGGATACCGTTCGCCAGGCTCTTCTTCGAACCGCAGAAAACAATCGTAATTTCATCTGCTTTGTTGAAGCCGCATTTACGTGCCACAAAGACGTTTACGGCAATGACAATCGCCAGCAGGACAATGCTGACGACCACGATAAACAGCAGTGAGCCTGCGCCCACCTTGTGCCAGATCCCGTTCACGACCGCTTCGCTGAAGGCGGAGTAAACCACCAGCAGAATTGAGGTCTGGTCGGTTTTGGAGATCCACTTTTTATGCTTCGTCACAAACGCACCTGTCCACGGGCGCGAGAGATGGCCCAGGACAAAGGGCAGCAGCAGTTGCAGACAGATCCTGCCCACCTGCTCAAGGTTACCTTCCGCGCCATGCATGTTCATCAGCAGCCCCACCAGCAGCGGGGAGACGAAAATCCCTAACAGGCTGGATGCCGATGCGGAGCAGACCGCGGCCGCAACGTTGCCACCCGCGAGGGAGGTAAACGCAATGGCCGACTGCACGGTGGCTGGCAGAATACAGAGATACAAAAAACCGGTATAGAGTGCCGGGTCGACGTTAACTGGCGCCCACCACGCAAACAGCACCCCGAGGATGGGGAACAGAATAAAGGTGCTGCACATCACCCAGAGGTGCAGTCGCCAGTGGCCACCACCCGCGATAATCGCTTCGCGGGAGAGTTTTGCGCCGTGCATAAAGAACAGCAGCGCGATAGCGGCCGTCGTCAGCCCCTCAAAAAACGGGACGAAACCACCGCGGGCCGGGAAAAACGAGGCCAGTAAAACGGTGACCACCAGAGTAAGCGTAAACGGATCAACAATACGAAATAGTTTCATAATGACTCCTGAAAACAGATGTCGCTATTGTGCTTTTTTCCATTTGAGAAATAAAATTGATTTATTGCATTCATTCATGAATTAAACAGATGAATTACTCCTTACGCCAGCTTCGTATTTTTGTCACCGTCGCCCATGCCCGTAGCTTCAGCCGGGCAGGAGAGATGATTGGCCTCAGCCAGTCAGCCGTCAGCCACAGCGTGAAAGAGCTGGAAAATCAGACCGGCGTGCGGTTGCTTGACCGTACCACACGCGAAGTGGTGCTGACCGAAGCAGGGCAGCAGCTGGCCCAGCGCCTCGAACGTCTGCTGGATGAACTGAACAGCACGCTCAGAGACGTGGGAAGGCTGGGGCAGCAGCTTTCGGGCACCGTGCGGGTCGCAGCCAGCCAGACAATATCGGCACACCTTATCCCGCAGTGTATCGCGGAGGGAAACCACCGCTATCCGGACATTGATTTTGTGTTGCATGACCGGCCGCAGCAGTGGGTGCTGGAAAGCATCCGTCAGGGAGATGTGGATTTTGGTATTGTGATCGACCCCGGCCAGGTGAGCGACCTGGCGTGCGAAAGCGTGCTTTCTGAGCCTTTTTTACTGCTCTGCCGGGATGACGATCCGCTGGCAACCTTGCCGGCGGTCAACTGGCAGTCCCTGCAGGGCGCGAACCTGGTTTTGCAGGATTATGCCTCCGGCAGCCGTCCGCTGATCGATTCCGCGCTGGTTAATCAGGGCGTAAAGGCCACCATCGTGCAGGAAATTGGGCATCCGGCCACGCTGTTTCCAATGGTGGAAGCCGGAATTGGGATCAGCGTGTTGCCCGCTCTGGCGCTCCCCCTGCCGCAGGGGAGCCGACTGGCCGTGAAGCGTTTAACGCCTGTTGTCGAGCGAAAACTGATGTTAGTACGGCGCAAAAATCGTTCCCTCTCGGGGGCGGCGCAGGCTATATGGGAAGTGGTGCGTATCCAGGCACAGCGATTAACCGAGGCCCGCATACGCGACCCACTGTTTAACGCATCCGACGATTAAATATAGATATCGATCTGATGATCGTCTGTCGGGCTATTCACCCCTTCCACTTTACCCGGCGCTTGCTCCTGTTTCTTTTGCTCCTCTTCAGCCTGCTGGTGCTGCAGCGCGGCGAGCTGCGCCTGTAGCACGGTGATTTGGGTCTGAATGAGCTCCTGCTGCTTTTTCTTTTCATCTGCACTGCCGGAACTGTCCGCCAGCTCTTTTAACTGCTGAGTCAGCTGTTGGATTTTGTCGAGAATACGGCTGATTTGCGCAGCAATATCGTTCCCGCCGGAAGCCCCACTCCCGCCGCCGCTGGTTTGAATGGGTGGGGCTGAAGCCTGAATGGTCGTCATACTTTTTCCTCGCGTTATAAAACAGAGGTATCGGCACTGACGGGATTAGCTTGAGCAAAACAGCCATATCTGGCAGGGCGTTACATTGATACAAAAACAGTATTGATGGTGTCGGGAAAGTGTATTGGAGGTCACCCGCAGGCTCCGGATATAAGACTAGGGTCATGCGATCCATGCTATCGCGATCTTCATTCTCAAGGAGCCTCTATGACCCTCTCAAATAACCCGTGGTACTGCGCCGATATTATCCGTGCGGCTAAGCCTGACTTCACGCCTCGCGTGGCGTTTATTCTCGGCTCTGGCCTTGGCGCGCTCGCCGACCAGATTGATGATGCCGTTTCCCTGAGCTATGAAAAACTGCCGGGCTTCCCGGTGAGCACCGTCCACGGCCACGCAGGCGAGCTGGTGCTGGGGCATCTTGCCGGGGTGCCTGTTGCCTGTATGAAAGGGCGAGGGCACTTCTATGAGGGGCGCGGGATGACCATCATGACCGATGCGATCCGCACGTTCAAACTGCTGGGATGTGAGTTGCTGTTTAGCACCAATGCGGCAGGCTCATTGCGCCCGGAAGTTCTGCCGGGGAGCCTTGTTGCCCTGAGCGACCACATCAATACCATGCCTGGCACGCCGATGGTGGGGCTGAACGATGAGCGCTTTGGCGACCGTTTCTTCTCCCTGGCCAATGCTTATGACGCGGATTACCGTGCGATGCTGCAAACCGTGGCGGCGAAAGAAGGTTTCCCGCTGCATGAAGGGGTATTTGTCTCTTATCCGGGCCCGAACTTCGAGACGGCGGCAGAGATCCGCATGATGCAAATTATCGGCGGCGATGTGGTCGGCATGTCCGTGGTGCCGGAAGTGATTTCCGCACGCCACTGTGGCCTGAAGGTTGTAGCCGTTTCTGCAATTACCAACCTCGCCGAAGGTTTGGGCGAGGTAAAGCTGTCGCATGAGCAGACGCTCGCGGCGGCTGAGCTCTCACGCCAGAACTTCATCAATCTTATCTGCGGTTTTCTCCGCCATATTGCCTGAGTAAAACAATAAAGTGGCCCGTCAGGGCCACACTGCTATAAGGAATGGGCTATGAACATCACGACTCGCTTAAAGATGATGTCCTTTATGCAATATTTTATCTGGGGGAGTTGGCTGGTTACCCTCGGTGCTTACATGATCAACACCCTACACTTTACCGGCTCCGACGTGGGCATGGTCTACAGCTCCAAAGGCCTTGCCGCGATCGTTATGCCTTCGCTGGTGGGAATCATTGCCGACAAATGGCTACGGGCAGACCGCGCCTACGTCATTTGCCACCTCGTCTGTGCCGCCGCACTCTGTTACGCCGCGCAGGTGAATGAGCCCGGCCTGATGTTCTGGGTCATGCTGGTCAATGCGATGGCCTTTATGCCCACCATTGCGCTGTCGAATACGATCTCCTATTCCTGTCTTGAGCAGGCGGGTCTGGAGACGGTAAGCCATTTTCCGCGCGTGCGGGTGTATGGCACCGTGGGCTTTATTGCGGCAATGTGGGCCATAAGCCTGATGGGGGCGGAGCTAAGCAACGTGCAGCTTTATATTGCAGCTGGCGCGTCTCTGCTGCTGGCGCTCTATTCTTTGACGTTGCCGGCCATTCCCGTGGCAAAGCAGAAAACGTCCCAGTCTCTGGCCAGCAAGCTGGGCCTTAATGCCTTTGTTCTTTTTAAACAGCCTCGCATGGCGGTGTTCTTTTTGTTCGCGATGCTGCTGGGTGCTGTGCTGCAGATCACCAATACCTTCGGTAGCCCCTTCCTGCATGATTTTGCCCGTAATCCGGCGTATGCAGATAGCTTTATCGTCAGGTACCCGTCCATTTTGCTCTCCGTTTCGCAAATGTCAGAGGTGTTCTTCATTCTGACCATTCCGTACTTCCTCGGACGGTTTGGTATTAAAGCCGTGATGCTGATGAGCATGGTGGCCTGGATGCTCCGGTTTGGTCTGTTTGCCTTTGGCGACCCCTCCGCAACGGGCTTTGTGCTGCTCATGCTTTCCATGATTGTCTATGGCTGTGCATTCGACTTCTTCAATATTTCCGGCTCAGTGTTTGTCGAACAGGAGGTCAGTACCGATATTCGCGCCAGCGCACAGGGGCTGTTTATGACGACGGTTAACGGTATTGGGGCTTATTTCGGATCGGTATTGAGCGGTATGGCAGTTGATTATTTCTCGGTGGATGGGGTGAAAGACTGGCAGACGATCTGGCTGGTGTTTGCAGCCTATGCCCTGGTACTGGCCGTAGTGTTTTATTTCAGCTTTAACTACCACCACGCCAGTAAAAACAGCGAGATGCGCACAGTTGCGCACTAAATTTCCCCTCTCTGCGGTGAAAGGCTTTAAGGTAGGCGCTTAAGTGTTATCGCCAGGATATGTTTTGATGGAACGCGTCTATCGAACCGACCTCAAGCTGCTGCGCTATTTTCTGGCCGTGGCGGAGGAACTGCATTTTGGACGGGCTGCGGCCCGTCTCAATATGTCCCAGCCGCCATTAAGCCTGCACATTAAAGAGCTGGAAAGCCAGCTGGGCACGTTACTGTTTATTCGCCACTCGCGAAGCGTCGCGTTGACGCATGCGGGTAAAGTGCTGATGGAAGAGTCTCGTCGGCTGCTTGCCAGCGCAAATCAGGCTCTGGCGCGCGTCGAACAAATTGGCCGGGGTGAGGCAGGGCGTATTGAGCTGGGTATTGTCGGTACCGCCATGTGGAGTGAGGTGCGCACGGTTATGCGCACTTTTTTGAAAGAACATCCGAATGTTGATGTCGTTTTTCGCGAAAAGTCGCCGGTCATGCAGATGGCGCTGCTTGAGCGTCAGGAGCTGGATATTGGGATCTGGCGAATGGCAACGGAGCCCACCGCGGGGTTTACCAGCGTGCGGTTGCGCGAGGCGGCGTTTCTTGTGGCGATGCCGGAAGATCACCGGCTGGTCAGGGAACCCTCCGTTGCGCTTGCTGATTTACAGGACGAGTATTTCGTCACGATGCCGTCAGCACATTCTGATTGGGCATTTTTACATCGCGTCTGCCAGCAGGCCGGTTTTTCACCGATGATTGTACGCGAAGCCGTAGAGCCACAAACGGTACTGGCGATGATAAGCATGGGGATGGGGATTACGCTCGCTGCCGACAATTACGCGCAAATGCAGTGGCCGGGCGTGGTGTTTCGCCCGCTGAAAGAGCGTATTCCGGCAGATTTGTATGTCGTGTATAACGAGAAACAGCTGACGCCGGCGGTGAAGACGTTGATTGAGACGTTGACGGCAGGAAAGTAGACAAACTGCAGATGCGCAGATAGCAAAAAAGCGCCTTTAGGGCGCTTTTTTACATTGGTGGGTCGTGCAGGATTCGAACCTGCGACCAATTGATTAAAAGTCAACTGCTCTACCAACTGAGCTAACGACCCGAAATGGTGGGCGATGACGGGCTCGAACCGCCGACCCCCTCCGTGTAAAGGAGATGCTCTACCAACTGAGCTAATCACCCCCGCTGTGTGGAGTCGCATTATAGGGAGAGTTGAAAATGAGTCAACGCATTTTCTAAAGTTTTTATTCGTTCGTCGTAAAATTAAACAAAACGATCGCAAAACGGGCGGTGGCGCATGATTTCTAAACAAAAACATCAAACTCGCTCATGATAAAGGGATGAACATTGAGGAATCCCCCCACAGTGATAGAATATTGCCCATTGTTTTTTCCCCGGGATTTGCCGATTGCCGGCATCTTTATAACGTAAGGCCATTTCATGAAAATCAAAACTCGCTTCGCGCCGAGCCCGACAGGCTATCTGCACGTCGGTGGTGCTCGTACTGCTCTCTATTCCTGGCTTTTTGCACGCCACAACAAAGGTGAGTTCGTGCTGCGTATTGAAGACACCGATCTTGAGCGCTCCACGCCGGAAGCAATTGAAGCCATTATGGATGGGATGAACTGGCTGAACCTGGAGTGGGATGAAGGCCCGTATTTCCAGACCAAACGTTTTGACCGCTATAACGCAGTTATTGATGAGATGCTGGTCGCGGGCACGGCGTATAAATGCTACTGCTCCAAAGAGCGTCTGGATGCGCTGCGTGAAGAGCAGATGGCAAACGGTGAAAAGCCGCGTTATGACGGCCGCTGCCGCCATGACCATAGCGAGCATGCTGCTGATGAACCGTGCGTGGTGCGTTTTGCTAACCCGCAGGATGGCTCGGTGATCTTTGACGACCAGATCCGTGGCCCGATCGAATTCAGCAACCAGGAGCTGGACGATCTGATCATCCGCCGCACCGATGGTTCCCCAACCTATAACTTCTGCGTTGTGGTTGACGACTGGGATATGGAGATTACCCACGTTGTCCGTGGTGAAGACCATATCAACAACACGCCGCGCCAGATCAACATTCTGAAAGCGCTGAACGCCCCTGTGCCTGTCTATGCACACGTTTCCATGATCAATGGCGATGACGGGAAAAAACTGTCTAAACGTCACGGCGCGGTCAGCGTTATGCAGTATCGCGATGACGGTTATCTGCCGGAAGCGCTGCTGAACTATCTGGTGCGTCTGGGCTGGGCCCACGGCGACCAGGAGATCTTCAGCCGCGAAGAGATGATCGAACTATTTTCGCTGAGCTCAGTGAGCAAATCAGCGAGCGCATTTAATACCGATAAGCTGCAGTGGCTGAACCATCATTACATCAATACCATGCCGCCGGAATACGTGGCGACTTACCTGCAGTGGCACATTGAGCAGGCAAATATTGATACCCGTACAGGCCCTGAACTGGCGGACCTGGTGAAACTGCTCGGCGAGCGCTGCAAAACGCTGAAAGAAATGGCTGAAAGCTGCCGCTACTTCTATGAAGAGTTTGATGAGTTTGACGCGGATGCGGCGAAGAAACACCTCCGCCCGGTTGCGCGTCAGCCGCTGGAAGTGGTGCGAGACAAGCTGACTGCGATCGCTGACTGGACCGCAGAGAACGTGCATCACGCTATTCAGGCGACGGCGGACGAGCTGGAAGTTGGTATGGGTAAAGTCGGTATGCCGCTGCGTGTTGCGGTGACCGGTGCGGGCCAGTCCCCGGCACTGGATGTGACCGTGCATGCAATTGGTAAATCACGCAGCGTGGCGCGTATTAACAAAGCGCTGGACTTTATTGCGGCACGTGAAAACCAGCAGTAATCACATTTTAGTCTGGCAGAACGGCAGGGTGACCTGCCGTTTTTTTATGCCGTATATTCAGCCAGATTCAGACGGGTAAGAAAGCCGCGTAACCCTTCGCGCTTCAGGAATGCATCCAGACGTTCCTGTTCAGACGGCGTCAGGTTTTCCAGCGTCGCAATGATATCCGGTCGCAGAGTAGAGGAGGGGACAATGTATGGCGCTGTTGTCTCTGCCAGGTGGTAAACTGCCTGACGGTTTCGGATAGCCGGGAGGCGCATGATATGTTCCTTCACGCGCGCATCGACGTGTATGAGCCTCGCCCGACCGCCTTTCACACCATTGAGACCTTCGGTCTCCCATCCCTGCTGGCGTATCCAGCGATTCACCGTTTGCCTGGCAACGCCTAAACTCTCCGCCAGCTCTTCCGTGGTCATTTTGCTACGTAATCTTTTCATATTAATTCTGGTCGCGAATTCCCAGGCGTTGTAACAAACCGGTAATCCCTTCCCGCAGTAACAGTGATGTCATCTGCTTCTGCTCTTCTGGCGTCATTTCATTTGCCAGCGTCAGGAGGAGGGTATGAAGCGAACGCACATTGCTGATGCCGTCAGGCATTGCGGATGTCTCCGTTGCCCGCCGCGCGCTGCGGATAAAGTCACGCACCTTTTCATTCACATGTACCAGGCGTGCTTTGCCCCCCTGGACGCCTGGTTTTGGTGACGTTATCCAACCCTCTTTGCGTACCCATTTATTGATGGTCTGTCGGCTATAGCCGGTGAGCAGGGCTAACTCTTCCGGCGTCATTCGTTCCTTGATCATACAATTTCCTGAATATTCGTGGGGTTAATTAACGGCTCATTTTATAGCACCGTTTAACGTGAAAACGTGACAGGCTTAACTCATGACTGCGAGCAGGCTCGCAAAGTGATTCATTTGCATGAATTTTCGGCGATTGAATCACGGTCAATGAATTTGCCGTTGACACTCCGCGGCGGAATTCATATTATGCCGCCCGTCAACATGACAGCTTTACGATGGGGCTATAGCTCAGCTGGGAGAGCGCTTGCATGGCATGCAAGAGGTCAGCGGTTCGATCCCGCTTAGCTCCACCAAACTCTGAACCCAACAGAGTGCGGTCAGTAAAGTCACATGTGGGGCTATAGCTCAGCTGGGAGAGCGCTTGCATGGCATGCAAGAGGTCAGCGGTTCGATCCCGCTTAGCTCCACCAAAATTTTAAACCCTCGTCAAAAGACGAGGGTTTTTTTTATCTGTTTGTAACGTTCACCACCGCATTTTGTTATCAAAAAGAAGGTATTCCTGTACCTGACCTCAATCGAAATCAATAAACCTGTCCATAAATAGACTTCAACTTGATTCGCACAATTAATAAACCTATTATCCATCCGGTCAATGATATGAACGGATAATAATCGCATCAGCTTAATGAATAGAAAAACGTACAATAATGTAAAGATATTTATAATTGCCCTGGCGATATGCCTGATCGCGGTTCCTTTCTCCCGTTATCTCTCCCCGCGCGCGATTGTGAATGGTCACGACGTTTATTTAGCGTGGTTACCCCTGAGCGTTATGCTGGCGGTAATTCTGTTATTTGGTCGTCGGGCAATTCTTCCCATTCTGTTAGGTTTTACTGTCACTAATTTATTCTATATTAATTTAGCACCGCTACAATATTCAGTATTGCTGTTTTGTCAGACCTTTGCGTTGTTCGCGGCGTGCGGCCTGTTGCGCATCATGCTGGGCAGGCGCTGGCGCTACTGCATTCCTAACAAGCACATTGGATTACGGATATTCTGGCTCGGTTTTATTGTGCCACTCGGCATTAAAATGTCGATGTATTTAGCGGGCTATTTGTTTGATTTCCCGGTAACTATCTCCACCTTCTTCGGTGAAGGGACGGTAATTTATAACGTCGTGGATATTCAAAGTCTGATAGGCGCGGCGCTGATTTTTACCATGATGTTCTATTACCCGTTAAGAATGATAATTAATCCTCGTTATGCCATTACCTTCTGGCGACGAAGCGTGAAGCCCATTTTTTTCCATAAGAATTCATTGTTTATATTTGTCTGGCTCATGCTTCTAGGCTTCATTCTCGCTGTTTTATGTGGCCCTTTTGAATCCCCTGTTATAGCGGGCTATTTAATGCCGCTGATTTTTATTCTCTTTACCTTAGCGATAAGCCGCCTGACCTATGCACTTATCTCTCTGCTTTGGGCTGCTTCAGCGCTTCTGCTGTTGACCTACAACTATAACTTCCTGAATGGTGTGGAGTCGGGCCATTCACTCTCCTTTATCCTGTCCGTGCTGATCTCGTTTGCCATCTGCTTGCTTTACATGTCGCGGATTTACCAGCGTAGCGAGTGGCTGAAGCGGGGATGGCAGGGCAGAGCGCTGACCGATCCGCTGACCGGTTTGCCCAATATCCGTGCGCTGGAGGAGTATCTTGAGATTCACCAGGATGCCAAAGTGTGCATTCTGCGCATGGATAACCTGGAATTTTTGAGCCGCCATTACGGGATCCTGATGCGGGTCCACTGCAAACGCACGATCGCCTCGTCGCTGCAGCCCCTTCTGCAAAAGGACGAGATGCTCTTCCAGTTGCCCGGAAGCGAGCTGGTGGTGGTCTTGCTGGGGCCGGAAATTGCTGAGCGTCTCCAGCATATGGTTGATCGGTTGAACAGCCGGAAAATTTTCTGGAACAACACCGGGCTGGATATTGAGTTTGGTGCCTCCTGGGGGATGGTCGAAAACGGTGAAAAATTGCATCACACGCTGGGGCAACTAAGCTGGCTGGCTGAGCAATCTTGTGCAGGACAGAACGTACTTGCGCTGACGAATAGCCTGGAGGCTGCATCAGGACAAACAACAGAGCGCGTCCTGATGTTAGCGCGGATTAAGCATGCCCTGGAGGCGGGTCAGTTCCATTTATACGCGCAACCGATCCAGAAGGCAGACAGTAGCGGTTACTACGAAATTCTGACGCGTATGGAGAGCGAGGGCGAAATCATCACCCCTGATCGCTTTATTCCGCTGATTGCCCAGTTCAACCTTAGCCACCGGTTTGATATGTGCGTTATGGAAAAATTACTGCTGTGGCTGCGCGATCATCCTGCGACGCAGCCTGGGGCCCGTTTCTCCGTCAATCTGATGCCGCTCACGCTGATGCAAAAAGAGGTAGCGACCGAGATTTGTGCGCTGTTTGAACGGTACGGCGTTGCCCCTCAAACCGTGGTCATTGAGATCACCGAAGAGCAGGCTTTCTCCAATTCAGGTTGCAGCATCAATAATATTCAGCAACTGCGGGATTGTGGATTCCGGATTGCTATTGATGATTTTGGTACGGGGTACGCCAACTACGAGCGTCTCAGACGTCTGCAGGCGGATATCATCAAAATTGACGGCTGCTTTGTTAAAGACATTTGTACTGATGACATGGATGCGATGATCGTCCAGTCGATGTGTAATCTGGCGAAGACGAAATCGCTATGTGTGGTGGCGGAGTATGTCGAAACACCCGCACAGCGAGAGATGTTGCTTCGCTTCGGCGTGGATTACCTGCAGGGCTACCTGATAGGTAAACCCAAACCGCTGGAAGAAATTCGGGCATAAAAAAAACCGGGAGCTTGCTCCCGGTTTTTTGTTTTGCAGTAAACGTTACAGGACCAGCGCTGCGATGGACGCGGACAGAACGCTCACCAGAGTGGAGCCGTACACCAGTTTCAGGCCAAAGCGTGAAACTACGTTACCCTGTTCTTCGTTCAGGCCTTTAATCGCCCCGGCGATAATACCGATGGATGAGAAGTTCGCGAAGGAGACCAGGAACACGGACAGGATGCCTTCCGCGCGCGGAGAAAGCGTGCTGGCAATTTTCTGCAGATCCATCATCGCAACGAATTCGTTAGAAACCAGTTTGGTTGCCATGATACTGCCCACCTGCAGCGCTTCGTGAGCCGGAACACCCATCACCCAGGCAACAGGATAGAAGATGTAGCCCAGAATACCCTGGAAGGAGATACCCAGCACCGCGGCGAACAGGGCGTTCAGCGCAGAGATCAGCGCAATGAAGCCGATCAGCATGGCGGCAACGATAACCGCCACTTTGAAACCGGCCAGAATGTACTCGCCCAGCATTTCGAAGAAGCTCTGGCCTTCGTGCAGGTTGGACATCTGGATGTTCTCTTCGCTGGCGTTAACGCGGTATGGGTTGATCAGCGACAGCACGATAAAGGTGCTGAACATGTTCAGAACCAGCGCAGCGACAACATATTTTGGCTCCAGCATGGTCATATACGCGCCCACGATAGACATGGAAACGGTAGACATTGCGGTTGCCGCCATGGTGTACATGCGGTTACGCGACATTTTGCCGAGAATATCTTTATACGCGATGAAGTTCTCAGACTGACCGAGGATCAGGGAACTGACGGCGTTGAAAGACTCCAGCTTGCCCATGCCGTTGACTTTGGATAACAGGAAACCAATTCCACGAATCACGAACGGCAGAACACGGATGTGCTGTAGAATACCGATGAGCGCGGAGATGAAGACGATTGGGCACAGCACCTTCAGGAAGAAGAATGCCAGACCTTCGTCGTTCATTTTACCGAAGACAAAGTTGGTCCCTTCGTTGGCGAATCCGAGCAGTTTTTCGAACATTTCGGAGAAGCCTTTTACGAAGCCGAGACCTACGTTGGAGTTCAGGAAGAACCACGCAAGTAAAACTTCAATGACCAGCAGTTGGACAACATAACGAATACGAATTTTTTTGCGGTCTGTGCTGACCAGCAATGCGAGTGCAGTAACGACAACAAGTGCCAGGACAAAATGAAGGACGCGGTCCATATTTGCTCCAAATATGAGGCAGGTTTAATTTTCGTGCACATTCTATGCAACAAGCGAAAAGAAAACGAGATCAAGGACACACTATAGTTACATCCTGTGACGAGTCTCAAAAATAGTGATCCACAATACATTTTCGTTATGTTAGGTAAATGAGTGAAAAGTTAAGTTTGTGTGCTACGCTTCACAAATGACTGCGCATTTTCACATTCTGTGATGTCGCACCACCTGCCCATCTATCGTTCTTAGCTATCAGAGAAATCATGTTTAACCACTTAAATGATCTTGATAATCATTCTCATTTTGATAGCATTAAACATAGCAAAGGCTATATTTCCAGAGGCAGATAATGACTAACAGTCGCGTAGAGGGTAGCAGTGGCAGAGCGGCGCGCAAGCTGCGGTTCGCATTAATGGGACCTGCGTTCATTGCTGCCATTGGCTATATCGATCCGGGTAATTTTGCGACCAATATTCAGGCCGGGGCCAGCTTCGGCTATAAGTTGCTGTGGGTGGTCGTCTGGGCGAACCTGATGGCGATGCTGATTCAAATGCTCTCAGCAAAACTGGGGATTGCTACGGGCAAAAACCTGGCAGAACAAATCCGCGACCACTACCCACGTCCGGCCGTCTGGCTCTACTGGGTGCAGGCTGAAATCATCGCCATGGCAACCGATCTCGCTGAATTTATCGGTGCGGCGATCGGCTTTAAGCTGATTCTGGGCGTATCGCTATTGCAAGGGGCGGTCCTGACCGGGATTGCCACTTTCCTGATCCTGATGTTACAGCGTCGGGGGCAAAAGCCGCTTGAAAAGGTGATTGGTGGTCTGCTGCTGTTTGTCGCGGCGGCCTATATTGTCGAGCTGATATTCTCCCAGCCAAACCTGGTACAGCTTGGTAAAGGCATGGTGATCCCCAGCCTGCCAACGTCGGAAGCCGTCTTCCTGGCTGCCGGGGTACTTGGGGCGACCATTATGCCACACGTCATTTATCTGCACTCTTCGCTGACCCAGCATCTTCACGGTGGGACGCGTAAAGAACGTTATTCGGCAACCAAATGGGATGTGGCGATTGCCATGACCATCGCGGGTTTTGTGAACCTGGCGATGATGGCCACCGCAGCTGCCGCTTTTCACTTTAACGGTCATACCGGTATTGCCGATCTCGACCAGGCGTATCTCACGCTGGAGCCGTTACTGAGCCATGCTGCTGCCACGATTTTTGGTTTGAGCCTGGTGGCTGCCGGTCTCTCTTCCACGGTGGTGGGCACGCTGGCAGGGCAAGTGGTGATGCAGGGATTTGTGCGCTTCCATATTCCCCTGTGGGTTCGTCGTTCCGTCACCATGCTGCCGTCGTTTGTTGTGATTCTGATGGGGCTTGATCCCACGCGAATTCTGGTGATGAGTCAGGTGCTGCTGAGTTTTGGTATCGCACTGGCGCTGGTTCCTCTGCTGATTTTTACCAGCAATCCAGCCCTGATGGGCGATCTGGTTAACTCGACGCTGGTGAAACGGACAGGATGGGCAATTGTAGTAGTGGTTGTGGCGCTAAATTTATGGCTGTTGATTGGCACAGCGCTGGGGTTATAAAAGAGAAAGGAGCCGAAAGGCTCCTTTTTTACATTTTACATTAATGACGACCGTGGCCGTGACCACCGTGTCCTTTTGGGCCGTGACCCCAGCCACCGCGGCGGTCGTCACGATCGTTCCAGCCTTCGCGGTAGCCGCGTTCATAGGCATTGTCTTTATACCAGCCGCGGTGTCTGCCGTTATCGTGTTTCCACCAGCGGTCTCCGCGCCACTCATAGTGACGATGCCAGTAATCACGGTCGCGCCAGTAGCCGCCGTCCCAGTATCTGCCGTAGTCGTCACGATCGCCAATTTGTAGTTTTACTGATGGCAACAGGGTGATTTCGCCCGCAGTGGCGATCAGCGGGGCGGAAGCCAGTAATACCGCTGCAAGAATCAGTGACCTGAACATACTCTTTCTCCTTCACGATCGGGGCCTTTGTGGGGCCTGTTAACGCAATATTACGAGTTGGTAAAGCCTCGTTTCATCGCCTCAACTCCGAATTCCAGGCTCAGAGCATTTTTTGCTAAAAGCGGTTTTATTTTGAGCTGCTCAGGATTTCTTCAATAAGGTTCAGCTCTTCCGCGGAGAAATGGCGGTTTTCCAGCATGCCAACGGCGTCATCAATTTGAGCCGCTTGACTTGCCCCAATCAGCACCGACGTCACTGCTTCATGGCGTAACACCCAGGCCAGCGCCATCTGCGACAGCTTCTGGCCGCGGCCTTCCGCCAGGGCATTGAGCTTACGCACTTTTTCCAGCTTCTCTTCAGTGATCTGATCCGGGTTGAGGAACTGACTGCCACTTGCCGCACGGGAGTCTGCGGGAATACCGTTCAGATATCGGTTGGTGAGCTGTCCTCCCGCCAGCGGCGAGAAGGGAATACAGCCCACGCCTTTTTCCTGCAGCACGGCCAGTAAACCCCCTTCCGGTCCTCGTTCAAACATGGAGTATTTCGGCTGGTGGATCAGGCAGGGCGTACCAAGATCATTCAGGATATCAATCGCTTTTCGCGCCAGCGCTGCAGGATAGTTGGATAACCCGACATACAACGCTTTTCCCTGGCGCACCACATGGTCAAGCGCTTTCATGGTTTCCAGCAGCGGGGTTTCCGGATCAGGACGGTGATGATAGAAGATATCGACATACTCCAGCCCCATGCGTTTCAGGCTTTGATCCAGGCTTGCCAGTAGATATTTGCGCGATCCCCAGTCGCCGTAGGGGCCCTCCCACATGGTATATCCCGCTTTCGTGGAGATAATCAGCTCGTCGCGCCAGGGCAGAAAATCCTCCTGCAAAATACGCCCAAAATTACGCTCGGCCGACCCCGGTGGAGGACCATAGTTATTGGCAAGGTCGAAATGCGTAATACCCAGGTCGAAGGCGCGCTGTAAAAGTTGACGGCTGTTTTCGAGACGCGTGGCGTCCCCAAAGTTATGCCACAGACCCAGCGATATGACGGGCAACCTGAGCCCGCTTTGACCGCAGCGACGATACTGCATTGTCTGGTAACGATTTTTATCCGGCTGATAACCCATTTTATGACCTCGTGCGCAGATGAGAAAAATCAGTGTATGCGTTTACATTAACGTGAAAAAAAGCAGCATAGCGCAGCCTTTTTTGTAAAGCATTCTTTCCATACCCTTCTTACCGCTGATTCTGGACAGCCATCACGCTTCTCTAATACTCAAAGTGAGGTCAACATTAGAAGGATACCTGTTCATGCGTACCCCATACTGCGTCGCCGATTACCTGCTGGACCGTCTTACTGATTGTGGAGCCGATCATCTGTTTGGCGTGCCGGGCGACTATAATCTGCAGTTTCTCGACCATGTAATAGACAGCCCCGACATCTGTTGGGTGGGCTGTGCCAACGAATTAAACGCATCATATGCTGCTGACGGATATGCCCGCTGTAAGGGCTTCGCCGCGCTGCTCACAACATTCGGTGTAGGCGAGTTAAGTGCCATGAATGGCATCGCGGGAAGCTATGCCGAGCACGTTCCGGTATTGCATATTGTCGGGGCGCCGGGGACGGCGTCACAGCAACGAGGGGAACTGCTGCACCATACGCTGGGTGATGGGGAGTTCCGCCATTTTTATCATATGAGCGAGCCGATTACCGTCGCTCAGGCGATCCTGACCGAACAAAACGCATGCTATGAAATCGACCGGGTTCTAACCACCATGCTCCGGGAGCGTCGCCCCGGCTATTTGATGTTACCTGCCGACGTGGCAAAAAAAGCCGCCACGTCTCCTGTAAACGCTCTCACACTTCACCATGCCCATGCCGACAGTGCCTGCCTGAAAGCGTTTCGGGATGCTGCGGAAAATAAACTGGCAACCAGCAAGCGCACCGCGCTGTTAGCTGATTTCCTTGTTCTGCGCCATGGACACAAGCATGCGCTACAGAAGTGGGTGAAGGACGTGCCGATGGCGCACGCCACGATGCTAATGGGTAAAGGGATATTCGACGAACGTCATGCCGGTTTTTACGGCACATACAGCGGCTCGGCAAGCGCCGGCCCGGTAAAAGAGGCGATTGAAGGGGCGGATACGGTACTGTGCATCGGCACCCGTTTTACCGATACCCTCACCGCCGGTTTCACCCATCAGCTAACCTCGGCCCAAACGATAGAAGTTCAGCCTCACGCTGCCCGCGTCGGTGACGTATGGTTTACCGGCATTCCGATGCTTCAGGCAATCGAAACGCTGGTGGAACTGTGCAAACAGCATGTGCATGATAAACCTGCGCCAGTTTCCCATCGTGCAATGAGCTTCCCTCAGCCGGAGGGCGCGCTGACCCAGGAGAATTTCTGGAAAACGTTGCAAACGTTTATTCGCCCAGGAGACATCATCCTTGCCGATCAGGGAACGTCGGCCTTCGGCGCCATTGACCTGCGCCTTCCGGCTGACGTGAATTTTATCGTCCAGCCGCTGTGGGGGTCGATCGGCTACACGCTGGCCGCAGCGTTTGGCGCGCAAACGGCTTGCCCGAACCGGCGTGTGATAGTGCTGACGGGGGATGGCGCGGCGCAGCTGACTATTCAGGAGCTCGGGTCGATGTTGCGTGATAAACAACGTCCGATCATTCTGGTGCTGAACAACGAAGGGTACACGGTCGAAAGGGCCATCCATGGGCCGGAGCAACGGTATAACGATATTGCGCTCTGGAACTGGACGCACCTTCCTCAGGCGCTGAGTCTCGCGCCTCAGGCCGAGTGCTGGCAGGTGAGTGAGGCGGGTGAGCTGGTGGATGTGCTGGAAAAAGTGGCGCACCACGAGCGGCTTTCGCTGATCGAGGTCATGCTGCCGAAATCCGACATACCGCCGCTGCTGAGCGCGCTCACCAAAGCGCTGGAAGCGCGCAACAGCGCCTGATTACTTATCGTTTCGCCAGGCCATCATCATCGGTTTGCCCGCCAGCAGGAGCCAGGCGGGCAACATCACGATGCAGAGCAGCGGGAACAGCGTCGAATCCGGCACCACAACCGCCGCCATAAACAGGCTCAGCCATGCGTCACGCGTCACCACCAGAACCAGACCCAGAATCGAGCAGGAGACGGTAATTGCCGCCGGAACCGCATCCACATGTTCGTGCAACATCAGCCCCAGCGCCACGCCGACAAAGACTGCCGGGAAAATGCGTCCACCGCGGAAACCGCACGCAGCCGCGACGACCAGCGCCGCCAGTTTGATGACGGCAAACAGCAGATAATCGGAAACGCTAAATACCTGACTGAATGCCAGCTGCTGCATCTCGTCCAGGCCTTTAAACAGCGTCACCGTCCCGCCGATGGTGCCTAAAATACCGAGGATCAATCCCCCTGTGCCCAGAATCAACACCGGATGCTTGAGTTTATGCACCAGCCGGTGCAGGCGCGGCAGACACCATACCGCGACCATCCCCAGCGCGATGGCAATTGCAACGACGATGGCACCGCTGAAAATATCCGCTATTCGCATCTCTCCGTAGTGGGGCAGAGAGAGGGAGAAGTGGGGATGGAAAAACAGACTGGTTGTTAGCGCGCCCGCCGCCGCGGCCATCAGGGGAGCAAACAGTTTGTCCCAGAGCGGGACATCATTGTTGCTGGTAAGCGTCTGTGAAAAAATCAGCGCGGCAGCGACGGGCGTGCCGAAAAGCGCCCCGATGGTGCCTGCGGAGGCGAGGATCGTCCAGTCCAGCGCACCCACGCGCGGTAAAATGCGTGAGCCCAGGAACACCGCCAGACCAATATTCACCGCCATAATGGGATGCTCGGGTCCGAGGCTGACGCCGCCCGCCAGGCCCACAATTAACGCGATGATCAACCCCGGCAGCGCAGAGGGCGGAACCGGGGCGCCAATCAGCGGATCCAGCGCCGGGTCCGGTCCGGCGTGGCCGGGACTGAATCGGATCACCAGGCCTACCGCAATACCGGTTAACGTCAGCATCAAAATGATCCACGCTGAAGAATCAGCGGTGATCCCCAGTTTCGCCGGAAGCGCCGTCCATAGCAGGGCTTGCAGCACCGACGCGACTTTCATCACGACAATGAGTACCAGGCTTGACGCCACGCCAATGATGAGCGCCGGAATTGCCAGCAACAGCATGGTTCTGGCTCGCGGGTGGAGCATGATGATTTCCTTGTACAAAACGGTATAACGTTACTCTGCACAATCAGCTTTATGGCAATAGTGCAAAAGGTGCTGAAACGGTAAAGTTATTCTGTGACGAAGATCGATAATCCATGGGCATTCACCTTCCAGTCGTTGTTGTTATCACGCCTTGAATTTACAGTGTCCCAAAGATTTATTCTGACTTTAGCGGAGCAGTAGAAGAATGACAAAGTATGCTTTGGTAGGTGATGTGGGCGGCACGAACGCGCGCCTCGCATTATGCGATGTAAGTAGCGGTGAAATTTCCCGGGCGAAAACCTACTCGGGGCTGGATTATCCCAGCCTTGAGGCCGTTGTCCGCGTCTATCTGGATGAACATCAGGTGAGCGTCGAGGATGGCTGCATTGCCATTGCCTGCCCGATAACTGGCGACTGGGTCGCCATGACCAACCATACCTGGGCATTCTCTATTGCAGAGATGAAAAAGAACCTCGGTTTTGCGCATCTGGAAATCATCAACGACTTCACCGCCGTGTCTATGGCGATCCCGATGCTCAAGCCAGAGCATCTGATCCAGTTCGGCGGCGCTGAACCGGTCGAGGGAAAGCCTATTGCGGTTTACGGTGCCGGTACGGGCCTGGGCGTTTCGCATCTGGTGCATGTTGATCGGCGCTGGGTAAGCCTGCCGGGTGAGGGCGGTCATGTAGACTTTGCGCCAAACAGCGAAGAAGAGGGCATTATTCTCGAAGAGTTACGCGCTGAGATCGGCCACGTCTCTGCCGAGCGCGTCCTTTCAGGTCCGGGACTGGTGAATCTGTACCGCGCGATTGTGAAATCAGACGGTCGTCTGCCGGAAAACCTGCAGCCGAAAGACGTCACCGAACGAGCGCTGGCGGACAGCTGCATCGACTGCCGCCGTGCTCTGTCGCTGTTCTGCGTCATCATGGGGCGTTTCGGCGGCAACCTGGCGCTAACGCTGGGCACCTTTGGTGGGGTCTATATTGCAGGCGGGATTGTGCCACGCTTCCTCGACTTCTTTAAAGCTTCAGGTTTCCGCGGTGGGTTTGAAGATAAAGGACGCTTCAGAAGCTACGTGCAGGATATTCCTGTTTATCTTATCGTGCATGATAACCCTGGCCTGCTGGGTTCGGGTGCCCATCTGCGTCAGGTTCTCGGGCAAATCCTCTGACACAGAGCCCTCTCCGCCGGGAGAGGGCGTTTTACAGGTGCATCAGCTGACGGAACTCTTTCACCTTGCTGCGGCTCACCGGCACCTGAAAATCCAGATCCTTGAGACGCAAAATATAGGTATTGTTAAACCACGGCTCGATCTCGCGGATCTTATTTAAATTCACGCAGAACGAACGGTGGCAGCGGAAAAAGTGGGCCGACGGCAGCTTGCCGCAGAATTCGGTAATGTTCATCGCCATGACAAACGATTCCCGCCGCGTATAGACAAACGTCATCTTCTCATGCGCTTCGGCGTAGTAGATATCATTCACTGGCGTCACGATGATGCGTTCATCCTTGACCAGATTAATGGTGTCGTTTTCCCGTACCGTCGGGCTGGCGTTGACCGGAGCGCTCTGTTGCTGCCATGCGGCCTCCAGCTTTTGCAGCATGCTGACAATCCGCGACTCCTGGTAAGGTTTCAGAATATAGTCAAACGCCTCCAGTTCGAAGGCCTCAACGGCATGCTCTTTCCAGGCGGTAACGAACACAATAAACGGCTTGTGGGCAAACTGATTGATGTTTTGCGCCAGCAAGACGCCGTCCAGCGAAGGAATATTAATATCCAGAAAAATGGCGTCGACCCGGTTATGCTGCAGAAATTTCAGCACGTCCAGCCCATCGTCAAAGATACCCACAATCTCCATCTGACTGTGGGTTTTGATGAGCCAGGTGAGCTCCTGTTGAGCCAGAATTTCATCTTCAACGATAATGACTTTCATATTACTCACCCTGAGGTAACAGTGATGCCGTCGCATGAACAGGGGAGCGTTCATTCGGGACGTAAAAAGCGATTTCAGTGCCGGGTTCAAGACGGTGAATATGCAGCCCATCGCCGTAGAGCAGCTTGACCCTGTGATGCACATTCAGCAGCCCGATTTTATTCCCCGGCATCTCATTAGACTCCACGCGCTCGATGACTTTTGGGTCAATCCCATGGCCGGTATCGCGCACGGCGATACGCACCCGGTTGCCGCTTTCGGTGATGCTAATGGTGACCACACCTTTGCCTTTACAGGGCTGAATACCGTGAACAATGGCGTTTTCGACCAGCGGCTGGATCAGCAGGCTCGGGATCACGCAGTTGACCTCTTCATCAATATCGTAAATGACCGTCAGTTTGTCGCCGAAGCGCGCCTGCTCGATCGCGATGTAGTCTTTAATCTGATACAGCTCTTTTTTGATGTCGATCTGCTCGTCATCCTTCAACTCAATGTTGTAGCGCAGATAACGCGACAGGTTGAAAATCAGCTGGCGCGCGGTGTCCGGATTCAAACGAATTGAAGAGGAGATGGCGTTTAACGCGTTAAACAGGAAATGGGGATTGATTTTGCTCTGCAGCGCGCGCAGCTCTGCCTTATTTGCCATCTCGCGTAACTGTTCCGCCCGGGAGACCTCAAGCTGCGTGGAGATGATCTGCGACAGACCTATCGCCATCTCCTGCAGCGTTGAGGTGATCTGATGCGCGTGACAGTAATAAATTTTCAGCGTGCCCGTCACCACGCCTTTCTCCCAAAGCGGGATCACCAGCATGGAGTGGATCTCCGGCGTTCGGTGGGCTTCATCATTGTTTTTAATAATGATTTTACCGTAGTTAATCGCTTGTCTGGTGGTCGGGCTTATCGTGTCATCATTGTCGCGGTAGTTGTGCTCGCCAACGCCGACGTAAGCCAGCACGTGGTCAATATTGGTGATAGCGACGGCATCCGCGTGAATGTCGTGGCGAATAATCTCGCAGACCTGACGCAACGACTCCGCGTTAACGTGGCGGAAAAGCGGCAGCGTTTTGTTGGCGATATCCAGCGCCAGCTTGGCCTGGCGAGCGGCACTGGCCTCTTTTTCCCCTTCCACACTCTGCACCAGCAGCACGATAAAACCGATGCACACGCTACCCAGAATCATAGGGATACCGATTTTCGAGACGATATCCAGCCCCAGCGCGGTCGTGGGAGCCCAGACGACAACCAGGATCATGGTCAGCGTTTCGCACAACATACCCGCGAGGATCCCGGCGCGCCAGCGCTGCTTTTTCGGGATTTTACGGCTGATCCAGCCGGATAGTACCCCGGCGATAATGCTGGTGATAAAGCACGGCACCGCCGTGACGCCGCCGATATCAATCAGGTAGCGATGGGTTCCGGCAATCACGCCGGTGATGACACCTACCCACGGACCAAACAAAATTCCGCCAGACATAACGGCGATAATCCGCACGTTAACCAGCGAGCCCTCTACCGGCACGCCGGACCAGGTGCTGAACAGCGCAAAGAGCGAAAAGATAGCGGTGACGGCCAGCAGTTCTTTCGGCGAGTGAGCAGATTTATGCAACAGCTCGCGAAACAGGCGAATGCGAATAAGGAAGAACAGGCAAATCAGCATTAATGCTGCGCGATCAAAAACCGCCAGCAGCATAGTGAATATTTCGTGCACGAGCAGACCTGGGAAAACGGGAAAGAACCATGATAAAAAACCTGGGGCATATTGACCAGCTATCCGTCATGTTTATCAAATGAGGAAAAACCCTGTTTTGGAAAGGGGATTATCGGATGAGGATTGATACCTCCCGATTCTTTCCTGCAGTCGCATCTTCCGGTAACTGTTTTGATATCATTGTGTTAAACAATAGATAACGGAAAGCCGATATAAGTCCCCCTCCTTCCGCTTTAAGGCGTTCCCGTGTTCCGGTTTTCATGGGGTTCTCTTTTTTTTCATTTCCCTCTCGACAGCGTGATTTTTTTCAGGTTATTTTCTAAGCATGTCACATCAGTGGCAGCGTCGCTCGGACGGTCCGGGCGCTAACGTTAATCTGAGGAATCTATGGCTGAATTCAGTCCTGAACGCCGTTTTACGCGTATCGATCGTCTCCCCCCTTATGTTTTCAATATCACCGCTGAACTGAAAATGGCTGCGCGTCGGCGCGGCGAAGACATCATTGATTTCAGCATGGGCAACCCTGACGGCCCCACGCCACCGCATATCGTTGAGAAGCTCTGCACGGTTGCCCAGCGTCCGGATACGCACGGCTACTCAACCTCGCGCGGTATTCCCAGATTACGCCGCGCGATCTCGCGCTGGTATCAGGATCGTTATCAGGTTGATATCGATCCTGAAAGTGAAGCCATTGTGACCATCGGCTCGAAAGAGGGGCTGGCGCACCTGATGCTGGCTACGCTGGATCATGGTGATACGGTACTGGTTCCCAATCCGAGTTACCCAATCCATATTTATGGCGCGGTGATAGCCGGGGCGCAGGTACGTTCTGTACCGCTGGTGGAAGGCGTCGATTTCTTCAACGAGCTGGAGCGCGCCATTCGCGAAAGCTATCCGAAACCCAAGATGATGATCCTTGGTTTCCCGTCCAACCCGACGGCGCAGTGCGTGGAGCTCGATTTCTTTGAGAAGGTTGTGGCCCTGGCTAAGCGCTATGACGTGCTGGTGGTACATGATTTGGCGTATGCGGATATCGTCTATGACGGCTGGAAAGCGCCTTCAATCATGCAGGTGCCGGGGGCGCGTGACGTGGCGGTAGAATTCTTTACCCTGTCGAAAAGCTACAACATGGCGGGCTGGCGTATTGGTTTTATGGTGGGTAACAAAACGCTGGTGAGTGCGCTGGCGCGAATCAAGAGCTATCACGATTACGGCACCTTTACGCCGCTACAGGTTGCAGCTATAGCGGCGCTTGAAGGCGATCAGCAATGCGTTCACGACATTGCAGCCCAGTATAAACGCCGCCGCGACGTGCTGGTAAAAGGGTTACATGAAGCGGGCTGGATGGTGGAAATGCCGAAAGCGTCCATGTACGTCTGGGCGAAAATTCCGGAGCCGTATGCGGCAATGGGATCGCTTGAGTTTGCAAAAAAACTGCTGCAGGACGCGAAGGTGTGTGTTTCGCCGGGCATTGGCTTTGGTGATTACGGTGACACCCACGTGCGCTTTGCTTTAATCGAAAATAGCGACCGTATTCGTCAGGCGGTGAGGGGCATCAAGAGTATGTTCCGGGCCGATGGCCTGCTCTCAACAAAGAGCGTCTCCGAACACCCCGCATCATCATGACATAAAAAGACAGGAGCCTATGGCTCCTGTCTTTTTGACTGCATGTTCTTCACTAGATCATCAGGGCAAAGGTTCCGGCCCAGACTAAAACGATCACCGAAATGCCCATAAAGAAATATTTCACGTTTCATCGCTCCGCGTATCTTGTGGTACGCATTTAAAAACAGAGTCCAACTGAGTATAGAGAACTGAAATCCGGCCAAAACGGAAATGAGAATTTTCCCGCTATGCCGCCGACTCCAGCTCAGAATTCTGTGCTTTCCTGTAGCCAGACGGCGCTAATGTACGCCTAAAAATGAGGGGTGACAAGAGAGATTTTTTTAAATAATTTCCGATACTTACGGGTGTCGTGGAACGGCGACAGTTTGATTTCGCAAGGCAATAAATTCACTTTGAGCGACGTGACGAAAAACCGTTACACGGGGTTATTACAGGTGATTGAAAAGGTTAGTTTCTTATCGAAACTAACCGTCACGCGGGACTTAAATATAGAGCGAGGCTTCGCCAAGTGGGCGCGTTTTGAAACGGCGATGCATCCAGAGATATTGCTCTGGCGCGCGCATGATTTCAGTTTCGATGACCTTGTTGATAAACGCTGCGGCTTCGCATTCGTTTTCAGGATAGTTAGCCATTTCAGGAGAGATGTGCAGACGATAGCCTGATTTATCCGCTTTTCTCACCATCGTCACGGTCAGCATGGCGGCGCCTGACAACCGCGAAATCACAAAGGTACCGTTGGTTGTCGCCACGTCTTTAACGGCAAAGAAGGGGGCAAAGCTGCTGCCTTTACGTCCATAATCCTGGTCAGGGGCAAACCAGACGGCTTCACCTTTCTTCAGGGCACCGACCATTCCACGCAGATTATTACGGCTGATCATCGCTTTATTGGAACGCATGCGGCCGCGCGTCTGTACCCACTCCATTACCGGGCTATTGTGCGGTCTGTAGGTCGCCATCATTGGCTGGCAAAGACCCATCACCCGGCCACCCAACTCAAGCGACATAAAGTGAACGCCCACAACCATCACACCGCGGTTTTGCAACTGCGCGCGTTTAAGGTTGTCCAGCCCTTCGACATCAAACCACTTGCGGACGCGTTCATCCGACCAGAACCAGGCCATACCGGTTTCGAGCAGCGCCATACCGATAGATTTAAAGTTTTCAGAGATCAATTTTTCGCGCTCTTCAGCATTGTACTGAGGAAAGCAAAGCTCGATGTTTTTGCGCGCGATGGCTTCGCGACGTTTCAGGAAATAGCGAGAGGCGCTGCCCAGTTTCGACCCCAGCAAACGCAGCAAAGGATAGGGAAGTTGCACCAGCAGCCAGAGTACGCCAAGACCAAACCATGTAAACCAGTAACGCGGGTGTAAAAACGCACGTTCAAATTTGGATTGAGACAAGATAGTAAAACCTATGTGAAGCCTGTAAAGGTAGCGCAGCGTGTGCGATACGACGTGCCATTAAGACCGTTCTTCAAGGTGATGGTTTCAGGCTTTACCGAACTTTACGGCGTTGCCTGACCACTGCTGATTTGGGTGGGCGGCGTAATGTAGCACCGTTATACGTTATGTGCTATTACTCGTTTTTGATTAAAAAAGCGGCAGTCAAGGAGGTGGTTGATTTTACAGTTTTTATAGGCAGTCAGTCATGAGAACACCTTCCACCTGAGTCGGGCAGGAAGCCTCTTCGAGAGAGGATGGATTAAAAGCGCTATTTTTTTGTGGCAGATTCCGTATTCATATTTTTTTTTACCTCTTCGTTTAATAAATAAGAATTTTCTTTGTGAAAGTTCTTATTTATTATTCATCCAATGAATGGAGTGCCTGAGTCCATAATTTATTCATCTTTCCTTTTATCGAGTCTAAAGCAGTTCTCTCCTGTGTTTTTGATATAGTGCTGTGATGCAAATCAAAACAATATTGTTTTTTTAGCATCTGACTGGCTGCAACCTCTTTTACGATACAAATATTTGTTTTACAGAAAAAGAGTAGCTTCTTTTTCTGGGTTGGTCTGATAAGTTGCAATAATATCTTAGAGGAAAATTCTTAAGAATTTTCTAATTGCGGATAAATGATCTGTGTATTTGATTTGCGGTCGATCATTGTTCTAATATTGCGCATCAAGAACGATACCGTGAAGTTTGCATCGCAAAACAAAGAGGGATGATCAAATGTCTGACAGTTTTCAGAATGAAGTGCCTAAGGCACGTATTAACCTGAAGCTTGACCTGCATACTGGCGGAGCAAGCAAGAAAATGGAATTACCCTTAAAACTGCTTGTTGCCGGTGATTTCAGTAATGGTCAGGATGCTGCGCCAATATCTGAGCGTGAAAAAGTTAACATCACCAAAAATAATTTCGACAGTGTTCTTTCCGAATATTCCCCAAAAGTTAATCTGAGCGTCAAAAACACCCTGTCAGATGATGGTGGTGAGGACAATATTGAGCTGACTTTCCAGAGCATGAAAGATTTCACGCCAGAGCAGGTGGCTGCCCAGATACCACAGCTGAAGGCGATGCTGGCGATGCGCAACTTACTCCGCGATCTTAAGGCCAACCTGTTGGATAACCAGACTTTCCGAAAAGAGCTGGAAAAAATCGTTCTTGACCAGTCGCTTAGCGCTGAATTGCGCAATGAATTATCCGCACTGGCACCCAAAAAAGCTTAACCATCACGATGTTTTAACGGATTAATCAAGGAATGCTCATGTCTGTACAAAATAATATTGCTGGCGGTGAAAGCATGGTGCTGGAACGTCCTGCTGCGGGTGGGGTTTACGCCTCCCTGTTTGAGAAAATCAACTTAAGTCCCGTCTCTGAATTGAGCGCCCTGGATATCTGGCAGGACGCGCAGGCGATGTCGGATGCGACCGCTGATGAACGTCTGACGGCAGGTATGCAGGTCTTCCTGGAATGTCTGACCAAAGCCGGTGCGAAAGTCGAAAAACTGGATAAAAGCCTGATTGATCACCACATTGCTGAACTCGATTACCAGATCAGCCGTCAGCTGGACGCGGTAATGCACCATGAGGAGTTTCAGGCAGTTGAAGGTCTGTGGCGCGGAGTGAAGTCGCTGATTGATAAAACAGATTTTCGCCAGAACGTGAAAATTGAGTTGCTGAGTATGTCTAAAGAAGACCTGCGTCAGGACTTCGAAGACAGCCCGGAAATCATCCAGAGTGGTCTGTATAAACACACCTATATTGATGAATATGACACCCCAGGCGGCGAGCCAATTGCGGCACTGATTTCCGCATACGAGTTCGATGCTTCAGCGCAGGATGTCGCGCTGCTGCGCAACATCTCTAAAGTATCCGCTGCTGCGCACATGCCGTTTATCGGCTCTGCAGGTCCAAAATTCTTCCTTAAAGAGTCCATGGAAGAGGTCGCTGCGATTAAAGATATTGGTAACTATTTTGACCGCGCAGAGTACATCAAGTGGAAATCGTTCCGCGATACCGACGACGCTCGTTATATCGGCCTGGTCATGCCGCGCGTACTGGGACGTTTACCGTACGGGCCGGATACCGTTCCCGTTCGCAGCTTCAATTATGTCGAAGAGGTCAAAGGTCCGGATCACGACAAATACCTGTGGACGAATGCCTCCTTTGCCTTTGCTTCCAACATGGTGCGTAGCTTTATCAATAATGGCTGGTGCGTACAGATTCGTGGTCCGCAGGCCGGTGGTGCGGTTCAGGACCTGCCTATCCATCTTTACGATCTCGGTACCGGCAATCAGGTAAAAATCCCGAGCGAGGTCATGATCCCCGAAACCCGCGAATTTGAGTTTGCGAATCTGGGCTTCATTCCTTTGTCCTACTACAAAAACCGCGACTATGCCTGCTTCTTCTCGGCTAACTCAAGCCAGAAACCGGCGCTGTATGACACTGCAGATGCAACGGCTAACAGCCGCATCAACGCGCGTCTGCCGTATATCTTCCTGCTGTCGCGTATCGCCCATTACCTGAAGCTGATTCAGCGCGAAAACATCGGTACCACGAAGGATCGTCGCCTGCTTGAACTGGAGCTGAACACCTGGGTTCGCAGTCTGGTCACTGAAATGACCGATCCGGGCGATGAACTGCAGGCGTCTCACCCGCTGCGTGATGCGAAAGTGGTTGTCGAAGATATTGAAGACAACCCGGGCTTCTTCCGCGTGAAGCTGTACGCGATCCCTCACTTCCAGGTCGAAGGCATGGACGTCAACCTGTCACTGGTTTCCCAGATGCCGAAGGCGAAATCGTAAGGCGAGGGGTAATCAGGGATGAAAATTTACCGCCCACTTTGGGAGGATGGGGCCGCTCTGGCCCCGCAACAATTCCAGCAGCAAGCTCGCTGGGATGAAAACGTTGCCTACATGGTCGCTGGGATGGTTATTTCTCATCCCTGGGGGGTGATTGCTGCAGAGTTTGATGATGCCGCGCTTGCGCTTGCGCGTCTGAATGCTATCCGTCTGGTGGTGCGTTTCCAGGACGGCACGATTGTTGATACGGATCTGGCGGATAATCTTCCCCCTGTCTGTGATTTATCAGCCGCAAATGGCTCTGAGACAGTTGAGGTGGTAGCCGCATTGCCGCTGCTGAGCGCCAGTGGTGGTAACCTTGATAACGGACAGGACAGTGAACGCCCGCGTCGCTGGAAAGCAGAGCGTGTGGTAGTCCAGGAACTGGCCGGGTATGAAAGGGGGGAACTGGCTATTCTACGTAATGCCATCACTCTGCGTTTGTCCACTCAAGAAAATACCGCATACCTGACCTGCCCGCTCGCCCGTCTGGTGCGTAATGCTCAGGGACAATGGAGCCGGGACCCGGCTTTCATCCCACCGATGCTTTCCGTTTCTGCAAGCCCGTTGCTGATCACCGAACTGGGTGATCTGCTGGTGCGCCTGCAGGCACGACGTAAGCGTCTGATGGCCATGCGCCGTGAGAGTAACGAGCGAATGGCGGACTTTGCGGTCGCGGATGTCTCCCTGTTCTGGCTGCTCAATGCGCTAAACAGTGCAGAACCGGTGTTAACAGAACTGCTACAGACTCCGGGTCGTCACCCGGAACTGCTGTACCGCGAACTGGCACGCCTCGCCGGCAGTCTGCTGACCTTCTCACTGGAGCATGACGCTGGCGATATTCCTGCCTATCAGCACGATGCACCGGAGCGGGTATTCCCGCCGCTGCTGGCACTGCTCGATAAGCTGCTGGAAGCGAGCCTGCCGTCACGGGTGGTGAGTATCCACCTGGAGCATAAGGATCAGATCTGGAAAGGTGCCCTGCACGATGCGCGCCTGCGCGAAGGGGCAGATTTCTACCTCTCCGTACGCTCCTCCATGCCGAACCATGAGCTTCAGACGAAATTCCCGCAGCTGTGTAAAGCGGGCAGCTTTGAAGATGTTTCGGATGTGGTGAATGTGGCCCTGAGCGGGATGGTTATCAAGCCGCTGACCCATGTGCCGGCCGCTATCCCGTTACGCCTTGAGAACCAGTATTTCTCGCTGGATCTGAGTAGTGAGGCAGCGCGGGCGATGCTGGAAGCGGGAAGCTGCACCTTCTATACCCCGCGCTCACTGGGGGATGTGAAACTTGAACTCTTTGCGGTGCTGCGCACATGAATACATCAGAAATAAGTCAAATTGAGCGTATTTTCTACCCCGGCTGGCTGATGGCCAGCCAGCTGCGGGGCGGACAGGAGGTTCGTGACGGGGAAGGTCTCTATCGTCGGGCCTGCCGTCTGGTGCAGGAGGCAAAAGCGGCGCTCACGGAGGCAGGTTACAGCGACATCAGCTGTGACCATATGGTGTATGCCCTGTGTGCTCTGCTTGATGAGAGCGTGATGAACCGGGGAACCACCGATGATGGCTATCTGACCTGGCGGCGTGACCCGCTGCAGGCACACTTCTTTGGCACTCTCAATGCCGGTGAGGAGTTGTGGGAAAGGATCCGGAACCTGCTGAAAGAAACCGCCCCTGACGCCGCAGTCCTGACCTGTATGCACCGGACTCTGCTACTGGGGTTTGTGGGGCAATATCGCGCACAGGATGATGAGCGTCGGGAAGATATTGTTCGCGCGCTTGCGGAACGGGTACCGGCCTTTACGCTGGCACAGGACTCTCCCATTGTTGCCCGGGCATCACGCCTGCGCAGCGGCCGTCGCGGGTACTGGCTGAGCTGGGTTGTGGCCGCTGTCGCCATGGTGGCGCTCTGGTTTTTCCTTTCGTCTTCGCTTACCGAACTGGTAAGCCAGACCGTCAGGCCGGGGTAAGCGATGCGGGATGCGTACCGAAGTCTGTTAACTGCCCTGGGTGCTGTACTGGCGCTGTGGCTCATCCTGGGATTCTGGCCACTGTCCTCGGGCAGCCGTGTGGCACTCAGTCTGCTGATTGTGCTGGTGTCAGGGGTGATGCTCTGGCGTCAGCGTCGGGCTTCTCAGGCACGAGCGACCGCTGTCCGGGAAATTGTGGATGAAAATCTGCCGCCGGAAGATTTTCAGGGTGCGGTGATCCTTGTTTGTGGCGACAACAGCCCACTGTTTGTGTCCGGCTCCCATAACCGGGAAACCCGACAGGGCTGGTATCTGTGGGTGAAGGATGCGGAGCAGTTGCCACTCCTGGCACAACACCTGAGCCTGGTGCGTCCGGCTCAGGTGTCGCAACTCTCCGTCATGCTGGCGGTGGTACCTGAACAGCACACCTCCGGCGATGATTTTACCCAGCATCTTCGGGGCTGGCAGCGTGCTGTCGTCCGGTGCCGTGCGGCATTTGGCACTATCCCCCCGCTGTGGACCGTGACCTGGGTATCTCCTCCTGTGGCCTGTGCAGAGGCTGAGCCCGTCTGGTTTACCACGGTAAGCCCGCGAAGCGGTATTCAGGTGTATCAGCCCGGTCAGGGCAATGTGTCACTGACGGATTGGCCTCTGGAAATAGGAACGGACGGGCGTCTTTCGCGTTTGAGCCATGGCCTGTGGCTGGACAGTCTGCTTGCCTGGCAAAACAGCGCGGTGAACGACCTGCTGTCGCTACGGCGGGGGGAGTTACCGGTGATGACGCCCTGCGTGCAGGGTATGTGCATAGTGCCGGTGAGTGGTATCGCGGGCAATCTCTGGCAACAACACATCACTTCCTTGACGGCGCTGCCACCGGATGCCTTTGTGAGCACCGAGCCACTGCCGCTGCCTGAACTGCTGCTGCCGGCGTTGCCGCGCCGATGTGGCGTGAGCCGCAGGATGGTGTTCTGGCGTTATGCCGGATTACTGGGCGGGATTTTTCTCGCGCTGGCGATGCTGGCGTCCTGGATGAACAACCAGCGCCTCATTCGTAACGTTGGCGATCACCTTGCGTTATATCACCAGCTGACGGGTCAGCCTGTTGCCCCGAAACTGCGTGCCCAGCAGCGCCTGCGGGCCGATGGCGCATTGCTGGACGACTGGCAACGTCGCGGGGAGCCACTGCGTTATCGCCTGGGTCTGTATCAGGGACTGCGACTGATTCCGCCCGTTGAGGCCGCAGTTAGTGACTGGGCACCTCCGCCACCGCCGCCTCCGGTCATTAAGAAAATTATTCAGGGTCCGAAAACCATTCGTCTCGACAGCATGTCGTTGTTCGACTCCGGAAAATTTGTGCTCAAAGCGGGGTCTACCAAAATGCTGGTGAATTCTCTGGTGGGCATCAAAGCGAAGCTGGGCTGGCTGATTGTCGTATCCGGCCATACCGATAACACCGGAAATCCGCAACT
Source organism: Enterobacter sp. MGH 37 (assembly GCF_000534515.1). Classification (NCBI taxonomy): domain Bacteria; kingdom Pseudomonadati; phylum Pseudomonadota; class Gammaproteobacteria; order Enterobacterales; family Enterobacteriaceae; genus Enterobacter; species Enterobacter sp. MGH 37. The sequence goes on along the minus strand of NZ_KI973205.1, from coordinate 2,490,403 downwards.
GAACCAGATGCTCTCGCTGAAACGTGCCGAGGCAGTGCGCAACTGGATGCGAGACACCGGCGACGTACCTGAAAGCTGTTTTGCTGTGCAGGGCTATGGCGAAAGCCGTCCTGCTGCAACCAACGACACTCCGGAAGGGCGTGCGCTCAACCGCCGTGTCGAAATCAGTCTGGTGCCGCAGGCGAACGCCTGTCAGCTACCCGGCAAACACCCGGCGCCATCGCAGGATGATGGCGCATCACAATTAAATGGAGAGTAATTCCATGGCAATTCCTGTTTATCTTTGGCTGAAAGACGATGGCGGCGCGGACATTAAAGGGTCTGTAGACGTTCAGGACCGTGAAGGCAGCATCGAAGTGGTGGCTCAGGAACACAACCTGTACATCCCGACCGATAACAATACCGGCAAGCTGACCGGGACGCGTATCCACACGCCATTCCTGTTCACCAAAGAAATCGATTCCTCCAGCCCATATCTTTATAAGGCTGTGACCACGGGTCAGACCCTGAAGTCTGCGGAATTCAAGTGGTACAAAATCAACGACGCGGGCCAGGAAGTGGAGTATTTCAACACCAAACTGGAAAACGTGAAGGTGGTGAAGGTGAATCCTGAAATGTATGACGTTAAGGATCCTTCTAAAGAGAAGCACAACCACCTTGAGCGCGTTGAACTGCGTTACGAAAAAATCACCTGGACCTACAAAGACGGCAACATCATTCATTCCGACTCCTGGAACGAACGCGCTACTGCGTAAGTCGCAAGCGGGCAGGTTTTCCTGTCCGCTTTTCTCTTTGCTGAACGTCTGCCGCTGCAGGCGCTGAGCAAAGAAAACATCACATCCCGGAAACAGACCTTATGGGCCTCGGTAACGGCCAGGGGCGGTAGCGTGTCAGAAAGGTCCACAACAGTGAGTAAAACCAACATGGAAAACCCGGCAATCCTCCTTCGACGTCTTAATCCATACTGCGCGCGGGCAATGGAAGGTGCAGCTTCGCTCTGCCAGACTCGCGCGCATGCAGAAATTCTGCCGGAGCACTGGCTGCTGAAGCTGCTGGAGCAGGGGGAAGGTGACCTGACGGTGCTGGCTCGCCGCTACGAATGGGATATGGACGGCATCTGGCAGGATTTACTGGGCTGGCTGGATAAACAGCCGCGCTCGGTACGCCACCGGCCGCAGCTTTCAGAAAGCATCCAGTCTCTGATGCAGCAAGCCTGGCTGATAGCCTCACTGGCGGGTGAAGAACATATCCGCAGTGTGCATTTACTGATGGCACTGGTTGAGAAACAAAACCTGGTGCACTGCAACGGTCTGTGGCCTTTGCTGACCCTGGGCCAGAGTCAGCTTGAGCGTCTTCGACCGTTGCTTGATGCGCAGTCAGATGAACGTCCGGAAGTGCAGCAGGAAGCGGAACTGGCGCAAAGTCATGGTGGAGAAGTCGAGTTCGTCGGGCGCCCTGTGGGTGCAGAAGTAAAAGAGGGAGAACTCAACCCTGCATTGCAGAATGCGCTGGATAAATTCACCCTTGATGTCACTGCGAAGGCAAAAGAAGGCAAAATCGATCCGGTGTTCGGTCGTGACACCGAAATTCGTCAGATGGTGGACATTCTTTCCCGTCGACGCAAAAACAACCCGATTCTGGTTGGCGAGCCGGGCGTGGGCAAAACCGCACTGGTTGAAGGCCTGGCGCTCAGAATCGCCGAAGGCAATGTGCCGGAATCACTCAAAACCGTGGTGCTACGTACGCTTGACCTCGGCCTGCTGCAGGCGGGCGCGGGTGTGAAGGGGGAGTTTGAACAGCGTCTGAAAAACGTCATTGATGCAGTACAGCAGTCCCCGGTACCCGTTCTGCTGTTTATCGACGAAGCGCATACCATCATCGGTGCAGGCAACCAGGCCGGTGGCGCGGATGCAGCCAACCTGCTGAAGCCCGCGCTGGCGCGGGGTGAACTGCGGACAATTGCGGCCACCACCTGGTCTGAATACAAACAATACTTTGAGCGCGATGCAGCCCTGGAGCGCCGCTTCCAGATGGTGAAAGTCGATGAGCCGGATGACGATACCGCCTGCCTGATGCTGCGGGGCCTGAAATCCCGCTACGCCGAACATCACCATGTGCACATTACCGATGATGCGGTTCGTGCCGCAGTTACCCTGTCGCGCCGTTATCTGACGGGACGTCAACTTCCTGATAAAGCGGTGGATCTGTTGGATACCGCTGCCGCCCGCGTACGCATGAGCATCGACACGGTTCCGGAGCAACTTATTCGTTATCGCGCATCTATCACCGCGCTCGACATGGAGAAGCAGGCGCTGCTGGAAGATATCGCGATTGGCAATCAGAGTCATGCTGGACGTCTGAGCGCGATAGAGCAGGAAGAGGTAAACTTGATTGTGGCGCTCGATGAACTCGAAAGCCAGTATGGTCAGGAACTGAAGCTGACCGCTCAATTGCTCGAAAGCCGTCAGGATATCTCGCGCCAGAGCGAGACTCACCAGCTGCATCAGGAGCTTAACGAGATGCAGCGCGGTAACCCGCTGCTCTCCCTGGATGTGGATGTACGTACCGTTGCCAACGTGATAGCCGACTGGACAGGTGTGCCGTTGTCATCGCTGATGAAAGACGAGCAGACCGAACTGCTGACGCTGGAAAATGAAATAGGGAAGCGTGTGGTCGGGCAGGATACGGCGCTTAAGGCCCTCGCTCAGCGTCTGCGCGCGGCAAAAACGGGCCTCACGTCCGAGAACGGCCCGCAGGGCGTATTCCTGCTGGTGGGGCCGAGTGGTGTCGGGAAAACTGAAACCGCGCTTGCGCTGGCCGATGTCATGTATGGCGGCGAGAAGTCACTCATCACGATTAACCTTTCTGAATACCAGGAGCCGCATACGGTTTCGCAGCTGAAAGGCTCGCCGCCGGGCTATGTCGGGTACGGTCAGGGCGGTATTTTGACCGAAGCCGTGCGAAAACGACCATATAGCGTGGTACTACTGGATGAAGTGGAAAAAGCCCACCGTGACGTCATGAACCTGTTCTATCAGGTATTCGACCGGGGCTTTATGCGTGATGGAGAAGGTCGTGAAATCGACTTCCGCAATACCGTTATTCTGATGACCTCCAACCTCGGCAGTGACCACCTGATGCAGTTGCTGGAAGAACAGCCTGACGCCACCGAAGGCGACCTGCACGAATTGCTGCGCCCGATATTACGTGACCACTTCCAGCCGGCACTGCTGGCCCGCTTCCAGACCGTGATTTACCGTCCTCTGGCGGAAGCGGCTATGCGCACCATCGTGGAGATGAAGCTGTCACAGGTCAGTAAGCGGCTGAACCGACACTACGGCCTGCGGACGCATATTGAAGAGAGCCTGTATGACGCGCTGACCGCCGCCTGCCTGCTGCCGGATACTGGTGCGAGGAATGTTGACAGTCTGCTGAATCAGCAGATTCTGCCGGTGCTGAGTCAGCAGTTGCTGAGCCATATGGCGGCGAAGCAGAAACCACACTCCCTGACTCTGGGATGGAGTGAGGAAGAGGGCATAGGGCTGGAGTTTACACATGGCTGATGAAACGCAGGATGGGTTCAGAATCAAAGAGGGTGGTGTCAGACTACTCACGGCGGGGGAAATACAGCTGGCGCAATCCGTTTTTTTATCCACCATTGATTATTCGAAAGTATGGATACACAGAGAAAGTTATCTCCCTTTCAATTTACAGGATAACAATACGGCGATGACCCCGAACGGGGAGATCTATTTTCGTGATCTATATTTCGATGATTTCTCACAGACAACCGACAGTCTTCAGCATCTGTTCATCCATGAAATAAGTCATGTCTGGCAGCGTGGAAAAGGAATGAATGTGATCTTCAGAGGGCTGGTGAGCTGGATGGTGAGTTACCGTTATACCCTTGATGGTCGTCTCTTAAGCGAATATCCGATGGAGCAGCAGGCGCAGATTATTGCAGATAATTTTGTTTTACAGACTTTTGGGTATGAAATCTGGAGTCACCTTGAAAATAAAAGATACCCCGATATTACGCTCGATGGGAATACTTCTGAGTCGGTGATACGTGAGGGATATAAAAGTGCTTTGAGGGGCTTTCCATGGTGAGACGTAACTATTTTATTAAGCTTAACTCTTTGTTGTTAACGTTTTTTTGTCTTCCAATCCTGACGGGATGCCCTGGACCAGGTGACAGATTTCGTTTTGATGAAACTGCAAAGGTGAGTAAAAAGGGTGATAATGTTTGCGTGAATATTGATAATGCACAAGATTATCAGCCAGTAGATATGGGTATCAATCTGCGAGGGACGCCTTCAATAGAGAAAGATTTTAATTTTTCCCCCGGCCTTAAGGTTATTGAAGGTGAATTATGTATTCCTCCATCTTATTTTAATTTTAAAGATGGTAGCAAGTATATAGTTGAGTTTGTACTTCATCCAACACTTGATAATAAAGAAGCGAGAAGCTTTGTTGTTGGTGTCGGTATTAATAATGATCAAGTGTATAATTTCCCTTTGACAGATCGCGAATTCGCAAGGCCGTATGGTTCAATTAAGGCTCCAGAATAGCAAGTGTAATAAGTGTCCGTATTTAAATTTTTTTGTAAATATATAGCTTAATCTTTTGTTTCCTGACGTTGGGGTGGCTAGTAGATTGAAATTTTCATCTTATTTCTGTTTGTTATCGTTGGTGTTCTATTTCTACCTGAAGCTTTTATTTACACGTTTGTTAAGCGTTTTATTCCCATCAGTGGTAATGGGGAAAATGCGATGGACAACTTTGAAATGACCGTGTTGCTGGTTAAAGCCCTCATGTGTGCTGTCGTGGCTGGAACCGTAATCACCCTTTTTCGTACTCGCTGAGTACCCTGATTGAACCTGTTACTTACCCGTTGGCAATAAAGTCATGGACTGCAGGTTATCCCATGGAGTCAATATCATGAGTCTGACAGATACGCTTAAGAACACCCTGTCTGCGCTAACTGAAGGCGGGCTGAACCGCTATCGTCTGGATATTCCGTCCTGCACAGCCTTACTGGATGTGGAAACTTTCAGCGGTAAGGAGTTTATGAGTGAGCTTTATTACTACCAGGTTATCTTTACCAGCAGCGATCAAAATATCAGTTCAGCGCAACTGCTGACTAAGCCTGCCACGCTGACCATGGGGACCGGGCCTCTGATGGGGATGACCGGGCAGAAAGTGGTGCATGGTGTGGTGACGCATTTTAAGCGTATCAGTGGCTCACGTGACCAGGCGACGTACCAGATTATTATTGAGCCGTTCCTGTCTTTGCTGCGCAATCAATTCCGTACCCACCGCTTTTTCGTTAATAAGTCAGTACCGGAAGTTGTCACTGAAGTATTGCAGGAGCATGGCCTGAAAGGTTGGGAGTATGAGTTCACCCTCAAAGCTGACTATCCGAAGCGTGAACAGATTAACCAGTACAAGGAAAACGATCTCGCGTTCATTGAGCGTCTGCTGGCTGAAGTGGGGATTTTCTACTTCTTTTCCTTGCAACCCGACACCCAGACTGAGGTGGTGCATTTTGCAGACAAGCAGAGTGCATGGACGTTCGGTAAGTCGCTGCCACTGAGCAGTCCATCGGGCATGAGTGACAATGCAGCGGACTCGGTATGGGGGGTTCACGTCCGACAGAACGTAGTTGAGCGCTCTGTCACCGCCAGTGATTACAATCACCGTGAAGCCCAGAATATCCTGACTTCTGTACCGGCAGACATGACGAGGGGTGATGGTGAAGGTGTGACCTACGGTGATGTGTATCACTACCTGCCACGTCATCTTGGACGCGGCGACAAAATCACCCCCGCAGCAGAAACCGGCAACTTCTGGGCACGCCTTGAACATGAACGTTTCCTGTCCGGGCAGACGACTATCAGCGGCAGTAGTAATGATGCCCTGCTTTCTCCGGCCCAGGTGCTGACCATCAGTGAACGTGTGGTGTCGCCTACCCTGCCATCAGAAACGGACAACGGCATTATCATTACCCGCACGAGCTATATCGCCAGTCGTAAAGATGCCCTGATGGTGATGTGGGAGGGGATGCCATATTACGAGAACCGATGCTGGCGACCTGCCGCTAAAAAGCGCCCGGTGGTCAGCGGCACGCTGATGGCGCGTGTGACCAGTGCCAAAGATAACGACATCTACGCCTGGCAGGATGCATCCGGCATGTACCGGGTGAAATTCGATGCTGACCGCGACGATAAACGCCAGGGCATGGAAAGTATGCCTGTGCGCTTTGCCAAGCCTTACGGCGGCGACAAGTATGGCTTTCACTTCCCGCTGATACAGGGGACTGAAGTTGCCATTGCATTCCATGAAGGCGATCCGGATCGTCCGTATATTGCTCATGCCCTCCACGACTCCCGCCACGTTGACCATGTTACGGAGGCCAACAGCACTCGCAACGTCATTCGCACAGCTGGCCTGAACAAGCTGCGGATGGAAGATAAGCGGGGAGAAGAACAAGTTAAGATCAGTACAGAGTACGGCGGTAAGACGCAGCTTAATCTGGGTCACAATGTGGATGCTGACAGGGTACTTCGGGGTGAAGGTGCGGAGTTACGTACTGATAAATGGGTGGCCGTTCGCGGCGGAGCTGGTGTATTTATCACAGCAGATAAACAGCCGTTTGCCGGGGACAAGATGCTTTCGATGCAGGAAGCTATTGCCCAGTTGGAAAATGCACTGAGTATTGCCAGAAGTTTGTCTGATGCTGCTGAAACGGCACAAGCACTTCCTGCTGATATACAGAGCCAGGTAAAGTTGACTGATGCTCTTAAAGACCTTGCCCAGCCAGGAATGGTGCTAAATGCGCCTGAAGGAGTAAGCATCACCAGCCCGCAGGCGGTTCGTATGGCGTCGGGTAGTGCCAGCGTTGGGATCATGTCGCAACAGAATACAGACATTAGCGCACTTAAACGATTTACCGTAGCAGCAGGTGAAGCCGTGAGTATGCTGGCCCGTAAAGCCGGAATGAAACTCTTTGCGGCTAAGGGAAAAGTAGAAATTCAGGCTCAGGATGATGCGCTTGATGCGATAGCCAAAAAGGATGTGACCGTAACCAGTACAGAAGGGCGAATTGAGATCACGGCGGCGAAAGATATCGTGCTGAAAAATCTGGATGGGTCGTTCATCCAGTTGCAGGGTAAGAATATTATTCTGGGCTGTGAAGGTAATATCCTGTGGAAATGTGCCAATGCACAGAAAATGGGTAGTGTAAGCATGAGTAGTGTTATGCCCCAGTTTCCATCTGGATATAGTGGGAAATTTACTGCATCGTCTGATGCCGGAGTTCCAGTTGCCGCTACGGCATACGTGTTGACATCGAGTAATGGGCAGAAATTATTTGGTAGAACAGACGAGAACGGTGAAACAGTCCCATTTTACTCATCAAACCCGAATGAGCCTTTTGAACTTGAAATGATTCAAAGTGATTATTGGTACGATAGTGAAAATATTGTGGACAGAGTACATCGTTCATCATTCTCAGATATGTCGTTCCAGGACGATGGTTGCCAATGCAGTGATTGTGAGGAAAATAAAAGTGCGTGATATGACTTTTAAGTTTAAATTTTTGTTATGCATGTTGCTTGCTCCATTTTTTTCATTTGCAAGTGGCACATGGAATGCTAAATCAGCACAAATGCAATGTGGCTCAGCTTTGGTAAAGGTCAGTGCTGAATGCCAGATGAATCAAAAAAGCCCAACGGAGAATATATGCAGAAATTACCAATTGGAAATAAAAAATGGCACGAATAATAAAGAATTTTCTTTGCCATACATCCCGAACAGCCAAAAAGTCCTCCTGGAAGGACAGGGTTATTCCTTTAATGATGTAGTTAAGCCTGGTGATTGGACTCCCTCCACAATGAAATGCTATGACAATGAAAATATTGTGATCGGATACCATCTAGGCTTGGATGAAGAGGAGAGAGTTAAGGGTTCATTGTTGTCCTATATTGACGCCCCATTTATTGATCTTTTAGGGAACTTTGTTACAGGTAACAAGCTTTCTGAGCTTAGATCTCGAGAGATGAAAAACCCATACGACAATACAAATATAGACTTTATTAGCAATCGCTGAGGTATGATATGTCTGATTTATATGAGTATTTAAATGCTAAAAAGGGAAAGGCATATTTTGATGACCAGATTAAACCGTTTTCTTTAATCTCACTCTATCCGGATATAGATACTTCCCGAAAGCTAAGAGGTAACAGTCGTACAATAGGAGATGCTGATAAAGATGTCCAGGAAGCTATTATAGATATGATAATTACCATAGCTGTCCGCTATGGATTAAGTTATAAAGAGATATCATATATATTATTAACAACTAAAGTCGAGTCCGGGTTTAACCCCGATGCGGCAGCAGGGACTACTAGTGCAGCTGGTTTAGCACAAGGAACAGTTGGTTTTATCGAAGATGCATTGACACAATCTGAAGACATTCTTGGTTTTCAGCTAGATCTTCGTAATGAAGAAGTTTTTGACGCTGAAAAAGGATGTTATGCGGTAGTTTATTCCTTTTTACTTAACAAATCAAAGGTGATGGAGAGTTACACATCAGATCAAAGTGAATACTGGGAATGGCTTTATTTGTTGCATCATGATGGTGCCTATAGTTTAGGAAAGTATATCGCTGGTACACGTAAGAAAAGTGCAGATGGAAAGAAGTGGGCGCTTTATATAAATAAGCATTTATCAGTTGTGGAAGGGTTACTAAAAAACACTGAAGTTAATACTAAATTTAAACTATCTACGGGAAATAATACAGCATTCAAAAACAAAAATTATATTGCTGCAATCTCTCCATTTCCAAGTTTAACATGCCCAAATTTAGTGTCAGACTATGAGAAAACTCTAGTTTTTATCAAAGGCGTGACTGATGCAAACGGGATGACTGAATCAGTCAATGCTATCGCAGGTTCAGAAATTGTGTTTACTATTCTTGCTGATAATTACAAAGAATTAGCTAAAGCAACTGTTGAAAAAAATACCAATGAAAAACATAAGACTCTAACTTATACCGTTAAGAAAGGTGACACCTTATCAGCAATAGCGAAGAAATATAGTGTATCAGTAGAGAAGTTGGCAAGAATTAATAAGATCCATAATGTAAATATGTTGCGTATTGGTGCGAAATTAAAAATACCTGATAGTAATCAAAATCATGGATATGTTAGCCGCTATGTTTCTGAGCAGACCAAGAAAGAGATTCTCAAAAGCGTTGGGGTTGAAAATGCTAATACTAAAGCAGCCATAGAGTATTCAAGAAGTCATATTGTGTTGCCTAAAGGAAGTAAATCTGCGGACTCGGAAAAGAAAAGCAATGTAATTCATATTAAAACTACGACGACGGATAAGTCTGTTGCTCGTAGGAGTAAAAGTGATCCAGAGAAACATCAGACTACTTCCGAGGGGAATGCAAAGAAAATATCTGTGGTTAACGACTTTGAACCGGTGGTGGATTTTTCTAAAGATATTCCTCTTAGTTTGAAAAATCTGGTAACTAATCATTCTCTTGATATTATGAAAGGGATAATGAAATCCGCAGGTGTCCATAAGATTATGATCACCAGTACGTTGCGCACCGCGGAAAAACAAGTCGATGCAATGTATATGAACATGAAAAACAAGGGGATACAATCCCAACTTGATTATTATGCTGCTGCGGGACGGGAGGTTGTACAAGCAGCTATCGCTGCGGGTGGCATAGATAAAAGTAAGGAGAATCAGGTTAAAAAAGCCATGGTTGATAAAGTCAATTCTTTACAAAAAGATGGACGTCTTGTTTCAAAACATTGCGTTTCTCTTGAATCGTATGCTCAGAGAAATGTATTTGATATAAGTAAAAAATTATTGCCTGCCGCTTTGCAGCGGGCTTTTGATAAGGCTATTACAAAATATGCAAAAGATAATCCAAGGAAAATGAAATATATCAGTCCCTTTGAAAATCGCGGTGAGCCAGCATTCCATGTGGAGATTGTACAATGAAAAAAATATTGTTTTTTATTGTTGTTGTTCCTTTTTTTGCATTCTGCAATACTATTAAGGTAAAAGATGGTCTGTATTATGGATATTGGGTTTATAAAGAGCATGGTGCTATGAAAGAGTATGGTGTTTTAGCTAACAAACCCAGAAAAATTATGGGTAAATATATCTTAAGTCCTGTTCCTAAGTTTACTGATGATAATGAAATATATGTTGAAGTTAAAGATGGTGTTCCGACTGTGTATTTTTATCAGAAAAGTGTTGAGTCTGATTTGAATACGGTTGGATGGGCTGGCGCTAGATTTTCTGAGGGGAATATGGTTATTTCTTCAAGCACTATTCGAATGGTCACAGAGGATACTACAGAAAATATATTTGTTGGTAAGAGAATTCCAGGGAAAAAGTTAAAGTTTGATAAGGATGAGTTGGTCCCGTTGTCATTAATTGATGATAATGGATTTAACGTAAACTGCAATCAATACTTGGATGTTAATGCTTATAGAGAGAATGGCCTTCCTTATTATTCTGAGCCTGACCCTGAAGAGCGGAATGGAATAGAAATAGGTTACCCTACAACGATTTTCGCTGTCGGTGAACTCGGTATTTGTTCTGCATTTCTAGATGATGATATTGTTCCACAAATCAAAAAAGGATGGATTCAGTTCCGTCGGCTCAATTAAAACATACAAACTAATTTGTTAGGTGTGATATGTCCAAAGGATTTGTATTGCTAGGAGATAAAACTACTCACGGCGGTGAGGTTATATCTGCATCTTCGACCATGACTGTGAACGGAAATAAAGTGGCTCTTGTTGGCGATGAAATTTTTTGCCCTGTCGAGGGGCATGGTGTCAATGCCATTATCGAAGGATCACCAGAATGGATCTCTGATGGGAAACCTGTTGTTGTGGATGGCTGCGAATGTGAATGTGGCTGCCATGTTATCTCCAGTGCGCCGGATTGTTCAGTAGGATAAGTTATGAACTGGGAGCGTCAGAAAGCCACAATTGCTGTAGAACCTGATGAGCCTTCACTGGTCATCTGGCTGATTGCAGGCCTTGTTGCTGTTATTGCTGGAGTGTTGCTCTTTGTACTCTACGCCAATCAGTTTCTTGGTGAATTGCAAAAATTTAACCTCTGGATTGTTGCCGGAAGTCCTCTTTTCATCTGGTTCGTGACGATTTGTATTCGCGGCTGGATGTATAACCACGCAATGGATCGTCACCAGTTTGAATCTGATGAAGCAGATTATGCACAGCAGCAATGGGTTTCCTGGGCCGGGCGTTATCTGGCGGTTCTGTATAGCCGGGTTATTCTGCCTGGTGAATTGACACCATCAACATTTCTGCAGGCCCCCAAAGATCTCGAGCAGAGTAGCTCTCTTTCTCGGAGAATAACGTTACCTGCTGGCGAAGATACTTTTTCAGCATTGATTGGGGGCCTGGACATATCAGAATTACAGCGCTTATCAGACCTCCCTTTCCACGCAACCTTACTGACTGATTCACACGATCCTGATGAGACATTGCAGAGAGAATTTACAGCATGCTGGCTCCAGTTAGTTGGAATGGCATATCCCGTACCGTTACTGACGATTCTTAAAGGCCGGGCCTTCGATTGGGTGGGCGAACGCCTTAAATCCCCGATTCTGGATGTTGAGCTTTTGTTGGTTCACCAGACTCAGGGAGGGAATGAGTACAGTGATTCGCTCTCGGCTTTAATGCTGACTTCTGATGACGTCGCAACGAAGTATCAGCTAAACCATCACGCTCGCCTGCTTCGGCCTATGTCGATTGAATCAACCCAAATGCTGAGTAAAGAGCTCGATACCTTTTTCTCGACCCAGTCACAGGCTATTGCTGCGCGTGCAATTATGGGTGACAGCATGGAGTGGGGCGATGATTTTTCCGCTCTTCTGACCAGTGAAAACAATATGAAGGCAGATGGAAACCTCAGCAGTGCCACTGGCTGGAAAAATATGCCGGACTCAGTGGTCCCTTCTCACCGTGGATTGTGGCCGCCGTCGTCAGTGATATAGCTCTGCTCACAAAAGAAGATTGCCTGATGCTTTCGGGTGACAAAGAGCAGCGATTTGTAAATACCGTAACTACAGGGAATCTGATGAATGGCGAAGGATAGTTCAGTGTGGCGTGGTAACTGGGGGCGCCTCAGCATTACCACACTAATTGCTGTTGCGATAGGATTGGTCATCTGGAAAAACGGTGAAGCGTTCGGACTGACAAGTAATGGACTAAAGCTGCTGGGATCTGTGGCAGCTATAATCCTTCTTTTGCTTGCCCGCCATGGCAAAATCATTAGTCTTGCGATTTTACAACAGTGGTCGCGTTTGCAGGGGAAGCGTAAAAATGTCCTGCCGGACGATGAAGGTCGTGTCAAGCAGACAGCACCACGCAATGTCACCGTTGATACTATCCGTGACGCCATGCGTAACCTCTACGGTCGGTGCTGGGGACGTAAAACACGCATTCTGCTGGTCACTGGGACCATATCTGAGGTGGAGCAGTTGACTCCGGGTCTTACGGGCCAGCTCTGGCAGGAAGACCGAGGCACACTGTTGCTGTGGGGCGGTGACCTCAATACCCCAGCCGACAGTGCCTGGCTGACCGCGCTGCGCAAATTGCGCCGTCGCCCGGTAGATGGGCTGGTGTGGGTCACCTCGGCCTTTGACCAGCTCTCAGCACCAGGGCTGGAGCCGCCGCTACCGGTACCTTCAGAAAGCACCATGGACTCCCTGTCTCATGCTATCAGCGCGCGTATGGATACGCTTGGCTGGAAACTCCCGCTGTATGTCTGGTGCCTGCACCCACGAGCCGGTAAGCCGGAAGGACGCATTACGCAGGCGACCGGCTGCCTGTTGCCTGCCGGTTGTCGTACCGAGGGGCTGGCAGAACAACTCTCCGCTCTGACGCCAGATTTGATATTAAAGGGCCTGCAGCAGACCTGTGATGATGTTAAACACCACTTCCTGCTGACGCTTGCCGACCAGCTCATTCGTGAACCGGAGAGTGTGACCGCGCCATTGTCGGTGATGCTAAACCCGTACCGCCCGCTGCCGCTGGCTGGTGTGGTGTTCAGTCAGCCCTCTGCCGGTGCTGAACGTAGCGTGCAGCATCACTGGGGTATGGACAAGCGCTGGGATTTACTGCCTGAATCTGTCGGGATGCTTCCTACCGCACTGCGCCCCGTGAAACCTGGCATTCCGTGGCGCAGAGTGTTGGCGTCTGCTGCTGCGCTTACGATGGTGAGCTGGGCTGTGTGGATGAGCATCGCGTATGTCACCAACCGCAACCAGATTGCCGGTGCAAATGCTCAGGCATCTCTTGCCGCCCGGGAGAATCAGTCGCTGGAGCAGCGTCTGCACGCGCTGTCGGAACTGCAGAAGACCCTGGCTCGTCTTCAGTATCGCGCTGAGCATGGCGTGCCATGGTATGAACGTGCTGGGCTGAGTCAGAATGATGCGCTGCTAACCGCACTCTGGCCCCGTTATCAGGACAGTACACAGCCATTGTTAAGGGATGCGGCGGCAAACCATCTGCAGAAGAAGGTCAGTGCCTTTAACTCGCTGCCGCCGGGTAGTCCGTTGCGAGAACAGATGGCAAAAAGTACCTATGACCAGCTCAAGCTCTATTTGATGCTGGCACGTCCGGAGCATATGGACACGGCATGGTTCAGCTCTGCTTTGCTGAACGACTGGCCGAAGCGTAACGGTGTGAAAGACGGTGTCTGGCAGGGGATGGCTCCGTCTCTGTTGTCGTTCTGGGGCGCTCAGCTGATTGCGCACCCGGAGTGGAAACTCCGTGCCGATGAGGGCATGGTCAGCCAGGCGCGTTCGCTGCTGGTTCGCCTGATGGGCGTGCGTAACAGTGAATCTACCCTGTACCAGAAGATGCTCTCTCAAGTGGCGCACCTGTATGTCGATATGCGACTTGAAGACATGACCGGGGACACTGATGCCGCCCGTCTGTTCAGCACCACCGAAATCGTACCTGGGATGTTTACCCGTCAGGCCTGGGAGCAGGCCGTGCAGCCCGCTATCGAGAAGGTGGTGAAGGCACGCCGGGACGAGCTCGACTGGGTCCTGACTGACAGCAAGCATCAGGTGAATAAACAGGACGAGACTTCGCCGGAAGTGCTGAAAAGGCGCCTGACGGAGCGTTACTTCGCCGACTTTGGTGGTGCCTGGCTGGCGTTTCTGAACAGTCTGCGCTGGAACCCGGCTGCGACGCTGTCGGACTCCATTGACCAGCTGACGCTGATGGCCGATGTGCGCCAGTCCCCTCTTGTTGCATTGATGAACACACTTAACATCCAGGGGCGCACCGGACAGACCGGCGAGGCGATTTCTGACTCCCTGGTGAAATCCGCGAAGAACCTGCTGGGCGGTGACAACAAAGATGCCATTGACCAGAGTGCCGGTGTTCACGGGCCGCTGGATGCGACCTTTGGTCCGGTACTGGCCCTGATGGACAAGAGCCGCACCGGTGCACAGGAACTGAGCCTGCAGTCATATCTGACCCGCGTGACGCAGGTGCGTCTTCGTCTGCAGCAGGTGACCAACGCTGCCGACCCGCAGGCAATGACCCGGACCCTTGCTCAGACGGTGTTCGAGGGCAAGGCGGTTGACCTCACCGAAACCCGCGACTACGGCAGTCTGATTGCTGCCGGGCTCGGTCAGGAGTGGAGCGGCTTTGGCCGCACGGTGTTTGTGAACCCGATGGAGCAGGCCTGGCAGCAGGTGCTGACCCCGGCGGCTGACAGCCTCAATGCCCAGTGGCAGCAGGCAGTCGTCAGTGAGTGGAATTCTGCGTTTGGTGGCCGCTATCCGTTTAACAATGCCAGTAGTGACGTTTCTTTGCCTCTGCTGGCGAAGTACCTTAATGCAGACTCCGGGCGTATCGCGCAGTTCCTGCAGACCCGCCTTAAAGGCGTGCTGCACAAAGAGGGCAATCACTGGGTGCCGGACAGCATCAATTCGCAGGGGCTGACGTTTAACCCGGCATTCCTCAGTGCCATCAACACCCTGAGCCATATCTCGGATGTGGCCTTTACGGAAGGTAATGCCGGGATGAACTTCGATCTGCGGCCGGGCACCGCCGATGGGGTGATGCAGACCGACATGATTATCGACAGCCAGAAGCTGACCTATATGAACCAGTTGCCGGCGTGGAAGCGCTTCACCTGGCCTGCGGATACCGAAGCACCCGGCGCGAACCTGAGCTGGATTAGTACTCAGGCCGGAACCCGTCAGTACGCCGATATTCCGGGTGCCTGGGGCTGGATACGCCTGCTGGATAAGGCAGCGGTCAGTGCTTATCCGGGCGTGGGTAGCAGCTACAGCCTGAGCTGGAAGGCACAGGATGGTCGCACGCTCAATTACACCCTGCGTACCGAAGCCGGCGAGGGGCCGCTGGCACTGCTGAAGCTGCGTAATTTCCGCCTGCCGGAAACCATCTTCAGCACCACCGGCATCGCGCCCTCAGACCAGGCGACAGATACGGCCAGTGACGACGGGGGGACGTACTGATGAGCACACTCAATGCCTTACTCAGTGCCTGCCAGACAGAACAGGAACCATTGCTTGTAGCAACCCGTGAACGTGTGGCGCAGTGGGAAAGCTGGCTGCAGCCGCTGTCCGGGCAATCGTCCGCTGGCGAAGACCCGGGCTATGACGATGACTTCCAGCAGATGCGTGAAGAGGTCAATAAACTTTCCGGTGCAGATACCGAACTCATCTGCCGGCTTGCTGAGAAGCTACTGACCACGATCGCCAAAGATATCCGTGTGGCAACATACTACTGCTGGGCGAAGCTACACCGCGAAGGTGAGCAGGGGCTGGCCGAAGGACTCGAGTTGCTGGCTGGTCTGCTGGAGCGCTTTGGACCACAGTTGCACCCGCAGCGTGACCGCAGCCGTAAGGCGGCACTGGAATGGCTGGCCGGGTCGCGCATGACTGATTCGCTTTCCCTGTACCCGGAGGTTGTCAGGATCGATGCGATGCGAACCACTGGTGCGCTGCTGCTGATATCACAGCTTATTGAGAATGAGCCGGATGAAACCCGTCCCGAACTCAATACGCTTTATAGCGCGCTGGAAAGTCGTCTGCAGAAAGCGGGAGGCGTGGATGCGGTGGTACCTCAGAATGCCAGTACCAGCGAAACCTCTTCGGCTGCCAGCCACAGCGATGCCCCGGCCATCGGGCGGATCACCTCCGGTCAGGATTTGCTGGCCCAGGCCCGTACCCTTACTGAATATCTGCGCGAGCAGCCGGACGGCTGGCTGTCAGCACACCATCTGATGAAAAGCCTGCGTCACGATACCCTGCGGGCCATTCCTGCCCCGGATGCGCAGGGGCGCACACGCATTGAGCCGCCAAGGGCGGATCAACGCGCTTTACTCAAACGTCTCTACCTGCAGCAGAACTGGACTGAAATGCTGGAAACGGCCGACAGCACCTTTTCACGTGGTGCCAATCACCTGTGGCTGGATTTGCAGTGGTATATCCACCAGGCGCTGACGAAGTCGGGGCAGGAGACGCTGGCCGACATTATTGTCGCTGACCTGAAAGGGCTGCTTACCCGTCTGGCCGGGCTTGAAACGCTGGCGTTCAGTGACGGTACCCCCTTTGCGGATGAAGTGACGCTGAACTGGATCCAGCAGAGCGTGCTTGATACCACTGGTGGGTGGGACAACGATACGCCATCAGCCCCGGCCACCGCCGGTAACGACGACATTCTGGCGCTGGAGCCGGAAGCCGTGGCGCTGGCCGACAGTGAAGGCCCGGATGCCGCGCTGGGCTGGTTGCAGACCCGACCGGGCATGATCACCGATCGTCAGAGGTGGCTGTTGCGTCTGCTGATGGGACGCATTGCTGAGCAGTACGGTAAGAATGACCTGGCGGTGCACCTGTTTGCTGAGCTGGGTGAGCGTGCCCGTGTAGTGACCCTCAGTGACTGGGAGCCTGAACTGTTGTTCGAGGTACAGGCCCGCCATCTGAAACTCCTGCGCCTGAAAGCCGGTCGCAGTGAGGCTGATAAGGTGCGCCTGAATCCACTAATGGAAGAGTTGCTGGCTGGACTGATTGCGATTGATCCGGTTCGTGCTTCTGTCTTGTGCGCGTAATTTATTTTTAATAAGACTAATGAGAAAATAATGAGCAAAAAATATTTAGCTGTACTGCTATTTTTATCAACCGTGATATTAAGTGGGTGTACTTCAATTCTCTGGGCCTTGAGTAATCCAAATGATAACAGCAGGCATTCTGAACGAGTTGAAGCATATAGTGATGAAATCCAGTCCGCTTTTGAATACAAAAATGTCAATCTGAGTACTAAGTCGCTCTCAGGCGCAACAGGAATTATTGATATTCCATCTGAAGGTGTCGGTTTTATTGGTAAGAAAAATGTGTATTTTGTCACTCAGAATGGCAATGCTTTGCTATCACTCAATAAACTAATGAAAGATATTCCACTTAAGGCAATCGGAAGCAGTAAGTATATAGATATTAGTCTTGTCAGCGATTATCAGGGCTATGGTAACGCCGGATTTAATCAGTTCATTCATGTAAAAACTCGACAACCCGCATCATCATTAACGTTTAAAGAAAGAACCCGGCTTACGGATGCCTCTTTTCGATTAAAAGACGGATTCTATCAACGGTCTGTTGAGATCAGAGGTGTTATTATCAATAAGTCAAGATTCGGAGGAGCCATACCGGGTGAAGCATCTCTCAATGACAGCTATCAGGTTCGTTTTTATAGGTACACATCCAGTGCAGGTATGGACGGAGGGAAGCTTGCATTCAATGTATTGATGACCCCAGTCACTCTGACCGGAGACATCCTGCTGATTCCTTTATATCTCCTAATGATGATGAATGGATGATGTATACCACATCTCATCATGGATTACGTTGTCAATTACATTGCATGTCTAATTAGAGGGATTTATGCCGGAGAGTCTTTGGGGTTGCTACTGGTCTGCGTGGAAAAAAAGTTTCATATATCAAGGGGTAGCTACCCGGCAGGAGTTTTGGTTATTTATTATTATCAACCTGATTGTTTTCTTTCTTATCGGTGCAGGGAGCTATTTCCTGCGCGTTGATGTCATGGCGGATAAAACCAGTGCCGGAGGCATTGCATTGGTTTGGGCCTATTTTATTTATCTTCCTTTGCGCACATTTGGATCTTTGATTTTACTCTTTCCTTTTCTTGCGCTTGGTGTACGTCGCATGCACGATACTGGAAAGTCAGGATGGTGGTTTGGGAGCCTGATGCTTCTGGAAATTTTTATTTTACTAATGTTAGCTGTCCTGATGTATTACGTCCTCCGGCATTTTCTGGATGAGGTTTCAAGCCAGCAGGTAGCTAAAGGTTTCACCATAAGTGTCAGCATTATGGTTGCTTTTGCCCTGGTCTGGTTATGTAGTAAACCAACAAAAATAAAACACCCGATCTCATCTTCTGATTCGATGAATTAATTACCTGAGGGATTTATTTTTATGGATCATTTAACCCTGCGTTATTACGACGCAGAAATGCGCTACCTGCGTGAAGCCGCGAAAGAGTTCGCGCAAACCCACCCCGATCGCGCAGCGATGCTCGACCTGGATAAGGCCGGCACACCGGATCCGTATGTTGAACGGCTGTTCGAAGGCTTTGCTTTCTCAATGGGACGGCTACGGGAGAAGATCGACGACGACCTGCCGGAACTGACCGAAGGGCTGGTCAGTATGCTCTGGCCACACTACCTGCGAACCATTCCGTCACTCTCGGTGGTCGCGTTCACGCCTGCGCTTCAGACTGTTAAGATGGCGGAAGTGATGCCCGCGGGTCTGGAAGTATACTCCCGCCCGGTTGGGCCGAAAAACACGGTTTGCCGTTACCGCACCACCCGCGATGTGATGCTCAATCCGCTGAATATCTCCCGGGTGACCATGGCCACTGAGCCGGACGGGCGCTCGTTGCTGCGGATGCGTTTTGCCTGCAGCACCCAGGCGGACTGGTCCCATGCGGACCTCAGCCACCTGAGTCTTTATCTCGGGGCGGACGCCCCGGTCAGCAGCCAGCTGAACCTGATGCTGACCAAACGACAGGCTGCCCTGTATATGCGTCTGCCCGGACAGACCGACCGTATTCGCCTCGACGGGTATTTCTCACCGGGCGGGTTTGCGGAGGAAGACGGGCTGTGGCCGAAGGGTGATACCGCCTTTAGTGGTTACCAGCTGCTACTGGAGTATTTCACCTTCCGCGACAAGTTTATGTTTGTCCACCTTAACGGCCTTGAGGGCATTACACCGCCTGCCGGAGCGGAGTATTTCGACATTGAAGTCGTGTTCAGCACACCGTGGCCATCAGAGCTGCCGGTCACCGATGACGCGGTTCGTCTGCACTGTGTGCCGGTGATTAACCTGTTCACACTGGAAGCTGACCCGCTCACCATTACCGGGCTTGAAAGTGAGTACCTGCTGCGCCCCAAACGTCTGCAGGACGGACACACCGAGATTTATTCGGTGGATTCGGTGACAGGCTCAAACCGGACCGGTGATGCAGAGTATGTGCCGTTCAGCAGCTTCAGGCACAAGGGCGGGATGATGCGCCGTCATGCACCACCCCGTTACTACCACACCCGTGTGAAGCGCAGCGTGACCGGGCTGTATGACACCTGGCTTATCCTCGGTGGCCACCAGTGGGAAGATGACCGCTTGTTTGAGCGTGAAGCTGTCTCGCTGCAAATCACCGGCACCAACGGCCAGCTGCCGCGCCGTGCGCTACAAAGCACGCTGCTTGACCGTTGTGAGCAGGTGGTCAGTACACAACTTTCAGTACGCAACCTCTGCAAACCAACGCTGCCTGTTTACCCGCCAGCGGAAGACCGTTTCCACTGGCGGGTGCTGAGCCACCTTGGCTCCGGATTCCTGAATATGATGAGCACCGCTGAAGTGCTGCGCGGGACGCTTGCACTGTATAACTGGCAGGAAGATGAACTGAACACCCGACGCCTGGAGGCGATTCAGCAGGTGGCGCATCATCGCCTTCAACGTTTTGAGCAGGGTTACCTCCTGCGGGGGCTGGATATCGAAGTGACCCTCGACAGCAACGGCTTCACTGGTGAGGGCGATATTCACCTGTTCGGCGAAATGCTCAACCGATTCTTTGCGCTTTATGCCGATATGAACCAGTTCAACCAGCTCACCCTCATCGTACAGCCAGAAGGAAAATGTATCCGGTGGAAAGAGAACCACAGTCCGCGCCTGCCCGGCTGAGAGCGCTGCTGGGTGACCGGCTGCCATACATGAATTTTTACCGTTTCTGTCGGTTGCTGGAGCAGAGCCAGCCGGATAAACCGGTCACCGGCAGCACATGGCAGGTACGGCATGAGCCGGTGCGCTTCCGGCCCCATCCAGGCATGAGTTTTCCGGCATCTGAAATCAAAGGGATTGAGCAGCCTGAGTATCCGCATCTTCCGCCGACTGTACGTATCACCTTTATGGGGCTCTACGGCGTGGAGTCTCCACTGCCGACGCACTATATCGATGACATTACCCAGCGACGGGAAGGGTATGAGGCCACCGCGGATTTCCTCGATATCTTTAACCATCGGCTGATTACCCAGTATTACCGTATCTGGCGTAAATATTCATACCCGGCGACTTTCGAAGAAGGCGGTAAGGACAAAACCTCGCAGTACCTGCTGGGACTGGCCGGGCTCGGGATTAACGGCTGCACGGACAGTATCGCGACCCCGGCTTCGCGCTTTCTGGCACTGCTGCCGGTCATGTTACTGCCGGGGCGTACCGCAGAAGGCATGGCCTCGCTGGTGCGCCTGCTGGCACCCAACACGCAGGCGAAAATCTGGCATCATGACAAACGCCGTGTGCCGCTGAAGAAGCCACTGACCATGAGCGTCAGCCAGCCCGTCTCCCTGACAAATCGCCCGGTGATGGGCAGCTATGCCACCGATGTGAACAGTCAGGTACTGATGCGTCTGTACACCTCGAATCCGGCTGAAGTACAGGGCTGGTTACCAGGCGGCGAGCTTCACACGGATTTAATGGCATTGCTGCATGTGTATCTTGGGTCACGGCTCGACGTTCGCCTGCAGTTGTGTGTCGATCGTAGCCTGTTGCCGGACGCGACAATGAGCATTAAACCTGAGGTCGGCCAGTACAGTTGGGCCGCACCGCCGTAATGCGGCCGCTAAATGCGGCGAACACTGCCGCACATTGCAAAACAATAACCATCAATCTTGGCCGCTATGAGCGGGTACAGGAAAATATACACCGCAGGGAGACCGATGAAGATGGCGATTACCGCTGGTAAATTTCCTCTGGCTGCGCTGGCCGCCAGTATCACACTGATGCTGACGGGCTGTGGGCTGACTCAAAAAGTGACTGACGGCACCGTTGCTGTGACCAAATCTATTTTTTATAAGCAGGTAAAAATTCTCCACCTCGATATCCGTGCCCGCGAGGCCGTGAACAACAACGCCGGTGGTGTAGCACTGTCGACAGTGGTGCGTATTTATCAACTTAAAGACCGTAAGACCTTCGACAGCACGGACTACCCGTCTCTGTTTAAAGCCGATAGTGAGGCCATTAATGCAGATCTGGTGGCAGAGAAAGATATCCGCCTGCAACCGGGCGGTGCTGCGACGGTGGATATGCCAATGGAGGAGGACGCTCAGTACGTGGCAGTGGCAGGGATGTTTATGTCGCCGGACCAGACGAACAATACCTGGCGCGTTGTGCTGAGCCGTGATGATCTTGATCCGGATAAAGCACGGGTTATTGAGGCGGGCAACAACCGATTGACCCTGCAGGTGCTGAAAGATGAGTGAGTCATCCAGTCCTTCACTTTATGAAACGCTTTACGGCAATTTCACCGGCGGCTTAGATCTTCATCAGGTCAGCGAGGAAAATCAGGTCATTCTGTCGGTACTGGATAACATGCAGCGCGTTCTCAACTGCCGCGCCGGCACGCTGGCGCATCTGCCCGATTATGGCCTGCCGGATATGACCAAAATCCTCCAGGGTATGCCAGGTACCGCCCATGAACTGATGGGCACCCTGTCGGCTGTCCTGCTCAAATATGAACCCCGCCTGAAAAGGATAGATGTAGTACTGCTGGAGCAAAACGTACCTGGCGAGCTGCGTTATGCCATTGATGCTGAGCTCAAAGGTATCGGCCTGGTGCGCTACGGCACCGAGTTTATGCCGGAAGGGCGGGTTCTCCTGCGGCATCTTAAGCAACAGCAATATCTCGATACGAAAACTCGTCTGTAAGGCCAGAAAACACCATGTCAGTAAAATCACAGTTCCTCAAAAAACTACAGGCCAGACAGCCAGTTCCGGTTTCGTTTACCAGTAAAACTCAGGCCGATATTGCAGCGTTCCGCCAGCGAATGGCACAGCTTCAGGAGCAAATGGACGCGTGGCTGACAGGTACCGGACTGAATATGGAGCTGTTCACTGCATCGGTCACGGACCTGCTGGTGGAGGGCGGGGCTTTTGACATTCCCGGTATCGTCCTGCATTACGACGACCGGTCTGTAACGTTTACGCCGGTATTTTTGTACGGTCAGGGCGTGACCGGATGTGTGGAAGCGGCCTTTCACACTAAAGGAAGCATATCGTCACTGGGGCGTTTATTTATGCGTTCAGGTACGGTGAGCGACTGGACCTATACTCCGGCGGGTGCATTATCACGTTCTGGACAGCGTTTTGATGAGAGCACATTTTTTGGTCTGATTTTGGCGCTTCTGCCATAGCTGCGGGTACTGCAGCCCCCTCTGAATATGCAGCACGCGAAGCCGCATAAACGACGACCTTCACTCACTCCTGATACGCCAAATGGACGACTGGCCATGAATGACATTATCCCACGTAAAATCAAAACCGGCGGCGACCCGCGCACGCTACCGGACTATACCGCCCTGCGTGATGAGCTGAGTAAGCTCACCCATCCGGCGCGTCCAGACGTTAACTGGCAGCATGTCGAGAAACTTTGTCTTTCACTGTTTGAGCAGAACGGCGTGGAGCTTCAGACGCTGGCCTGGTACACGCTGGCTCGGACGCAGCTGGCCGGATTATTCGGGCTCAATGAAGGTCTGGCGATACTGGAGGCGCTGATTAGTCATCAGTGGGGGGCGATGTGGCCACAGCCGGTTCATGCCCGCATGGAAATCCTCAGCAGCCTGAATCAGCGTCTACAGCAACGGATGCGCTCGCTCCCGCTCAATTACAGCGACCTCAGCCAGCTGTACCAGGCTGAGCAACGGCTCACCGCGCTGGGGGAGGTGCTGCAGCGCCTGGAGCTTAAGCATCATAGCCAGCTGGATACGTTGCGTACCCTGATGCACAACAGTGCTGTCCGGCTGGAAAACAGCGAGGGAGCAACCGTCTCTGCCAGTAGTCCTGCTGAAGAAGATAACGCCCGGAATGAAGCAGTAAAATGGGTGTATGTCGCACAGTCGGAGTACCCGGCGAATGTTGACGTTCAGACGGCAATACCCGGTCCGATGAAAAAGTGGAAATCTTTCGTCGCCGGGATGGGGACCATGCTGGTGATAAGCGCACTTGCACTATGGGGTTGGCAGTATCTTCACCGTACTGACCCGCTACAGGCTCAGCTTGCAGCCTCATTGTCACCTTTGCCTGTACCTCTGTCACCAGAACAGCTTAAAACGCTGCGCCAGCAATCTTCGTTACCGAAAACGGCGATCGCGCAAACGCAGCAGCAACTTGCCCTGCTGGATAAATTGTCTCCTGACTGGAGTATGACTTACAGCCGAAAACTCACGGAACAGGCTGAGATGTTGTGGCCGGAGCAGGCTAAGCCTCTGGTTCAGCAGTGGCAGCAGCAACGGAATGCCGCGGCGTTACCAACAGAACAACTGAACGGCTGGCATCAGGGAATGGCGACGCTGGAGAAGCTGGGTCACCGCCTGAACGGTCTGGATGAGCAGAAGGGTAAATACATGACCGTCAGTGAGCTGAAGTCAGTGGTTTTTTCCGCTATGCAGTCATTTAATCAATCGATACCGGCTGAAGAACAGCTCCGACGACTGTCGCAGTATCCTGCTGGAAATGTACTTCCTGAAGGGGAGAAGACTCAACTTGAGCTGCATTTAAAACAACTGGCAACGCGTTATGCTCAAATAAAACAGGACGCCTCTGCTCAATGAGCTATTGCAGCAAACGGAGTAATCTGGCCAATGCATGAATGAAGCCTGTTAATTTATTTATTGAAATATAAGGATATATTTTTCTTTTTTATATTGATTTATACATATAAATATACACTTGTATTAAAGCTTGTGCTTTCATCAGGTCTGGGCTCATTCTAAAACACCTCCAACCTCCAACCTCCAACCTCCAACCTCCAACCTCCAACCTCCAACCTCCAACCTCCAACCTAGTGGGTAGCGCCGATCCTGAATAGTCATCGCGTGAGCATTATTTTTATGAGGTAACAGAGGTAACAGGTAGTAACGACGGGGCTTGCCACTGTTACCAGTCAGAAATAGCCACTGGTAACAGTGGTAAAAAAAATCAGTGTGTTACCGCTCGTTACCTCTTTATTTAGCTCACTGGTAACAGATTAATTTCAATTAAATCAACGATGTTACACGTGTTACCAGTGTTACACGTTCAGAACAAGAAGGAGGGAACCGAACTCCCTTCTTCTGGCAGGCAAAAGAGGTTTAGCTATGCGAGTGATGAAAATTTACTACCCGGAGTGTATGTCTGCGGCAACGGTGAGGAAAACAAACCGAAAGCACCCAAAATTATCAGATGTGTATTGTTATTGCTCAAATGTAGAGTGTGGGCATACGTTTGTGATGAACGTTTCCTTCTCACACACGATTAGTCCCAGCGCTTTGAGCGGCCAGGGATAATGGCCTTGCCACCGGACGAGCGACAAAAAGCATTAGAACTACTACTGGCAGTCAAAGAGAGCCAGTGAGAGGCTAGCCGGGAGTAACTAAAACTTTCCCGGCTTCGGTTCATTAAATTTCAGTTGCTTAAGCAAAAATATTTATAAGAATCAGCTAATTAATTTTAAAGTGTGCCGTCAGTTATCATGAAAACCTCACTTAAAATTTTATATCTCTTTACTATCAATAGCTTACTCCAAGTTATTGCGATTTTGGAGTAAAGCCAAACTGAAAAAAGCTGAAATTCTTTTCGCTCTTTTCAGTTCCATGCTCGCTGTAAATCCTCAGTTGTGGCGCGGTCTGGCGCTATCATTTGTAAAAAATCCCAACTGAAAATTTTTGCGATCTGAAAACCGCAGGCGGGTGCGGTGTAGTGTGATTTTGGTGATCCGGTCACAATTTTGGTAGGTACTGAGAAAAATAACTGCAAACCCTTGAAACTCATAACGTCAATGATAATATCTTATCAGCGCAAACGTACCGTTTGCCTGCGGCAGTCAAAGTTTATAGTTTCTTAGCTTCCGCTCTCGCAGTGTACATGTGAGAGCGCCTGTGCAAACGTACAGGCTGGAACGGAACCCCCACAAAGCCTGGCCGGCAACGATGGGGCTGTAGCCGTCCTCAATTGCGTCCGGTCAAAGAATAGGGGCAGTTGCTAAGGGCTTTTGACGAAAGCATCCCTATTCTTTTGCCCTCTTGAGCATGAGGGAGGCCGGATGTAATTTTGATTTCTGAGCATGGAAAGTTATCATGATTACTGATATTCCGATAAAAAAACCAAACACAAATTCTTTGCGATCTTTGCACTCTTTAAGTTCTTGCTTGAATATTTCTCTTTCAGATTTAAATGAAGCTCGTGAGATGCCTTCACATTTGAGATATAAAAAGAAACAAGTAAAAAAAATAAATGGAGATTCTCGAGACGTTTATGACCCTCATCCTTTAATTAGACGTATACAAAAAAGAATTAACAATAGAATATTTAAAGAACTGATTATTTGGCCTGGCTTTATATATGGCTCAGTCCCAACCAACAAAGAAGAGAAAAAAGCAGGCATTGAACGGCATTATATTGCATGCGCAAAACAACATTGCAATGCTAAGACCATACTTAAAGTAGATATTAAGAATTTTTTTGATAACATACATAGAGATATTGTTTATTCCATATTTCAGCGTGTTTTTAAATTTAAAGGCGAAGTTCTTAACTATTTGACGGATATCTGTTGCTATGATCATAAAATCGTTCAAGGAGCGTTAACCTCAAGTTATATTGCTTCATTGTGTCTTTTTGATCTTGAGCATAATGTTGTAAATCGGGCCAGAAGAAAACAATTAGTTTACACTCGGTTGGTTGATGATATTACTGTTTCTTCAAAGTTAGTTGGTTACAATATGAATCAGATATTGGAACATATCAAATCCATGTTGGACGAAAAAGATTTGCCTTTAAATGAGGATAAAACTCAGGTTCATAACATTTCTACTGAGTCTTTGAAAGTTCATGGGTTGCGTATTTCTTTTAATGAACCTCGTTTACCTTCTGATGAGGTAGGGCGAATTAGAGCTTCTGTCCATAATTTAGAGCAGTTAGCGAAAAAAAATAACTCCATTACAAGCATAGCATATCGACTTGAATACAATAGGTGTGTGGGTAGGGTAAATAAGTTAGGGCGAGTCAAGCATGGGAAGTATAAAATACTCTCCGCGAAGTTAAAATTGATACAGCCCAAGGCAGCAAAAAGGGATATTGATAAAATTGAAAGGGCTGTACAATTCTTAGAAAATTCTTATAAAGGTGGGAATTCTCAGAAAGACTATTATAAAAAGAAGTATGACCTGGCATTTTTTAATTTAATCATTCTAAGAAGAACTGCGGGGTTCGTTTCAATCGCAGATGGTTTTAAAAAACGTCTTGAAAAGGTTAAGTATTAATGATTGGCTTTAATAAGCTCAGGGATGACTTTAAAGCTATGAATATGTCGTTCTATTTTCTTTATAGAGACATTTCTAGCGTAATATCACAATTACTTAGCAGCATTTGGGGATTTGTCACTTTAATCTTCAAAAGAGGTACAAACCAAGGTTCTTTGATAAGTCTTGAAAGAAGTTGGATTAGAGTCATTAAAAGATTTAAATGTGTATTTAAACGCGTCATAGCGCTCTTTATCACTTTGGTTATTTTTATAGTTAGTACACCTTTGTTTTTGATTAAGTTACCATTAGTATGGCTCGGCAAACTACTTGATCGTATACCATTGGGTGACTTTGGCCGGGATAAAGAGATAAGAGGATTGATTTTAACTATTATCTCTGTATTTGTTATAGGTATTTTTTGTAGTGCAGTTGTTTCTGTTCTTACTATTTATAGTGAAAAACTCTATCAGAAAGACATTTGTTTTACTGATAAGTGTGTAACAACTTTTTTGACGCATTTTAATAGTGTGTCTATTATTCTTCAGTCTGCTGCATGGTTAATTACATTAATTAGTACTATTGGCGGTATTGGTATTGCATTAATGACTTATAAAACTGGTGTGAAAAACAGTAACTTGACTAATCATATTTCACATTTGAATATGTTCAGGGATTACGTAAATGCTGAAATATCGAAAAGGAAATTTATATCACCAGACAAAGTAAATATATATAAGTGGTACAGTCTGATTTTTCCTTATTCAAAAAAAGGCGATGTCTCTATATCGCTCCAGTATAAAAATAAGATAGAGAAAATAATTGAGGTTATTACTGATGCAAATAATAAGATAACAGATCCATCTGGAAAATATGTCTATACTCATCATCAAGTCAGTATGTTGGATGCTATTGGATTGCTTGGGGTGAAGATTAGTACAGGTCCAAAGAATGAGTTTGTTTTAATCGAAGAACAGGTGTTTGAGTTAATAGATTGTATAAATTTAACATTCACAGATATAAATATTGAATTATCCAGTGTAAAAAGAGCATATGTTTGAAGCTATTTATAAATAGAATCAGCGTAAGATTGGAGCATCCTTCGTCTTGCTACTAAATATTGCGCATGATTATAGGTCCCACGTATAGAGTTTTTATCAACATGCGCAAGCTGCATTTCTATCCAGGCGCTTTCGAAACCATGCTCATGCAAAATAGTGCTCATGGTATGTCTAAAACCGTGGCCCGTTAAGCGGCCATGATAGCCGAGTAGCTTTATCACTTTGTTGATGCTCGCTTCACTTATTGGTTTCCTGACATCATTGCGGCCAGGAAAAACGAGGCTGTAATTCCCAGTAATGGCTTGCAACTGCTTCAGAATACCCAGTGCCTGAGTAGATAATGGAACCAGATGAGGACGGCGTTTCTTCATGCGCTCTTTGGGGATTTCCCATAAGGAATTTTCTAAATCAAATTCAGCCCATTCTGCTGCACGCAGTTCGATTGTACGTACACCTGTTAGCATCAGCAGCTGTGTAGCGTACTTGGTTACTAAACTGCCTTGATAGTTCTCCAGATCGCTAACAAAAGCAGGCAATTCACTTTCTGTCAGGAACGGGAAATGTTGCTTTTGGGGCTTGTTGAGCGCAATGGCTAAGTCAGGTGCAAAGTTATATTTGGCCCGGCCAGTGGCGACGGCATAACATAAAACCTCACCACAACGGCGGCGGATCTTACTGGTTTGCTCCAAAGCACCCCTTTTCTCAATCTTTTGCAGAACGGTAAGCAGCTCCAGCGGTTCAATCTGTTCGATTGGACGTTGGCCGATAAAAGGGAAAATGTCCTTTTCCATGCAATTGAGAACTTCTTTTGCGTACCCTTCTGACCACGTGGCTTTTTTTGAACCATGCCATTCCCTTGCTACAGATTCAAAACTGTTCTCATGTGCAAACTGCAACGCAATTTTTTCAGCCTTTCTGGCCTCGCTGGGGTTGATCCCTTTGGCCAACATCGAACGAGCTTCATCACGTTTAGCACGTGCCTGTGCAAGCGATACATCACCGTATACACCGAAGGAAATCATCTTGGGCTTTCCTGCAAAACGGTAACGATAGCGCCAACCTTTACTGCCAGTGGTGTCAATAAGTAGTGATAACCCCATGTCATCGTTCAACGTATAGGGCTTATCCTTTGGTTTGCGCGTTTTATTTGGATGTCAGATAGCAGCATGGGTATAGAAAAAAGATCGAAGTCAGTTATACACAATCTTATACGCAAAGATGTATAGATTCTATTAGAAACAATGGCACTTTATTGGATGAACAAGATTAATGAATAGGATTTAAATCAGTGAGTTATGGAAGTTATTAGACTTGCTGAGATGTAACTGTGGTGTCCCCTGCAGGAATCGAACCTGCAACTAGCCCTTAGGAGGGGCTCGTTATATCCATTTAACTAAGGGGACGAGGCGGCACGAGTATAGCGTTATTTACACTTTGCGTTAAGCGCATCGCCGCCTGACTGCTCAAAGAGTCACCATTCAGCCCGTTTTTTTTGCCGAATTGCCCTCATTCTCCTGCGCCTTTAGCTCAGCTTTGCGTTTGTTAGACATGTCGTTACGGATTTGGGCATGGCTTAACAGCGCGAAGATAAACGTTCCGCCGCAGATATTCCCGGCCAGCGTCGGAAGGGCGAACGGCCAGAAAAAATCAGTCCAGTGAAGCGTACCATTAAAGACCAGATAGAGTATTTCAACGGTACCGACCACAATATGCGTGGTGTCCGCCAGGGCAATCAGCCAGGTCATCAGTATGATCACCACAATTTTGGCGCTGCCTGCGGAAGGAAACATCCACACCATCGTGGCGATAATCCAGCCGGAGATGATGGCGTTTGCGAACATTTCGGCCGGCGTGTTTTTCATCACGTCCATGCCAATTTTCACAAACGCATCCCGGGTAGGTTCATCAAAGATCGGCATATATTCAAACGCCCAGGCGGCGATACCCGTGCCGATAATGTTACCCAGCAGGACCACGCCCCACAAACGCAACAATAAACCGAAATTACCGAGGGTAGGATTTTGCATCACTGGCAGAACGGCAGTTACCGTGTTTTCAGTAAACAGCTGCTGGCGGGCCATGATGACAATAATAAAACCGAAGGTATAGCCGAGGTTCTCCAGTAAAAAACCGCCGGGCACACCCTCAAGTTGAACATGAAATATCCCTTTTGCCAGCAGTGACGCGCCCATTGACAGTCCCGCAGCGATGGCTGACCAGAAGAGGGCCATGGCATCGCGCTCCATCTCCTTTTCGCCATCCTGGCGTATATGTTCGTGAATTGCCATCGCGCGGGAGGGGAGGCGATCTTCATCAACTTCTATCTTCTCGCCGCGCGCTTTCTCCTCGCTCTCAATTTCAATATCCTCTTTGCTCTCGGCAATTTTGTCTTCACCCACTTCTTTCATAACGGCTCCCGGAGGTTGATCTTTCTTTTAAGCGTAGCGGCTTTTATCAGGATGCCTGTGGGGATGCTCTTAAATTGGCGGCAATGACAACAAAGGTGAGACATCTCTTTCAAAGGCATTATAAAATTGCCAGCGAAACGAATTCCAAAAGCCAGGCTATGCTGAGATCAGAGCCACGGTGTTTATTGCCCGTGCTTGTGCTCATAGACATCGGTAAACGTGCTGTTACAATCACTTGCACGTTTACAGACGGAGCGCCAGATGCTTCGTTACGGATGGCAATCAACGATAGCCATACTGAACAGGGAGATATTTATGAAACTTCGGCTGTCGGCGCTTGCGCTGGGCATGACGATGCTTGTGGGCTGCGCCAGCTCCGGGGAGCAAACGGGACGCTCCGATCCTCTCGAAGGATTTAACCGCTCCATGTATAGCTTCAACTACAACGTGCTGGATCCGTATGTGGTTCGGCCGGTGGCAGTGGCATGGCGCGATTATGTTCCACAGCCTGCGCGTAACGGGCTAAGCAACTTTACCAGCAACCTCGAAGAGCCCGCGGTTATGGTGAACTACTTCCTGCAGGGCGACCCGTATCAGGGGATGGTGCACTTTACCCGCTTCTTCCTGAACTCCATTCTGGGGATGGGCGGCTTTATTGATGTCGCTGGCATGGCGAACCCGAAACTGCAGCGTGAACAACCGCACCGCTTCGGCAGCACCCTGGGGCATTATGGCGTAGGTTATGGTCCGTATGTCCACCTGCCGTTCTATGGCAGCTTCACCGTGCGTGATGATGGCGGCGATATGGTCGATACGCTGTATCCGGTCCTGTCGTGGCTGACCTGGCCGCTGTCGATTGGTAAATGGACGGTGGAAGGGATTGAAACCCGTGCGCAATTGCTCGACTCAGACGGTCTGTTGCGCCAGTCTTCCGATCCTTACATTATGGTGCGCGAAGCATACTTCCAGAATCACGATTTTATTGCCAACGGTGGCAAGCTGAAGCCGGAGGAGAATCCAAACGCGAAGGCTATCGAAAACGAACTCAAAGATATCGATTCGGAATAAATAAAAAAGGTGAGCGATGCTCACCTTTTTCGATTTCAGTGCGCTTAGAACGCGTAGTTAAAGTTCGTACCGAACAGCCAGGCTTTACCTTCAGAGGTAAACTCGTACGGACCTTCCTGGAACGTCACTTTCTGACCGTGCATATAAGATACGCCCGCATCGATGGACGCATTCTCGTTGAACACATATGTCGCACCAGCACTTAACCAGAAGCGGTCCTGATCCGGAATGGAAATGGAACGTTTGTCTGCCGGAACCGGGCTGTCGTCAAATGCGATACCGGAGCGGAAAGTCCAGTTTTTATCGTAGTAGTAGGTGGTACCCAACGCAATACGATAGGCGTCGTGGAAGCTTTCATCCTTATAGAACAGCGTTTGACCATTGTTGCCGGTTGCTTTCAGCTCCTGGAACTGGCTCCAGCTGGTGTAGGCCAGGCTATAGTGAATAGCCCATTGTGGTGCCACGCGGTTGTAACCGGAGACTTCCCACATTTCTGGTAAATGCAGCGACAATGAACCTGGAACTGTCTGGTTTGAGGTGCCCCATGGAATGGTGGTACCCGCGCCTGGAACCAGGTTGTTGACTGGCGCCAGGATGCCGCTCTTGTAATCGCCGTCGAAGTCAATTTTCACTTCGGAACGATAGGTCAGGCCCCAACGGTTGTTTTTGTCCAGCTCATACAGGATACCGGCGTTCCAGCCATAGCCCCACTCATCACCTTTCAGGCTGGCAATTTTATTGCTGTTTTTCGGCAGGCTGGCAGTCTGCTCGCCGGAGTAACGCTCAATTTTTGCATCAGCGTAGACGGCATCAAAGCCCAGACCAAAGCTCCAGCTGTCGTTCAGACGATAAGCACCGCTCAGGTTCAGGTTCAGCGTCGTAAGATCGGTTTTACCGCCGTATTCACCTGCCGGATAGTTGTTATTGAATTCAGTTGCAAGGCCGTAGTTGGACGTGACGGACGCCCCCCAGCCAAATTGCTCATTAATAGGTGCAACGAAGTGCAGGTTGGGTACCCATGCGGTCGGGGCAATATTGTCCGCTTTCAGGCTCGCACCAGTGTAAGGCGACTTGCCAGAAATGTTGACATCAGGATCGATATATACCGCACCCGCAGAGAAGGTCGGGCGATCGAACATCATGATCAGTGCAGGGTTACGGCTGGCGTTACCTGCATCATCAGCAATTGCACCTTCCCCAGAATACGCGCGGCCAAGGCCAGAGGAAGAAAATTCGTTTAACTGAAAGCCCGCTGACCAGGCGGAAGTGGAGACGATTGCCACTGCGACTGCCAGCGCAGTCTTGTTGAACAGGGTTTTCTGGCTCATGACCATAACCTCATTGAGTTATTTTTATTCAATAATTGTTACATACCGTAACAGGAGCGCGAAGTGTAGGGTCTGAGGTTTGACAGACAAATCAGACCAGTGGCCAGAGTATAGGTCTGACCAGCTGGGATGTTGCAAGTTTGTTTATTAATATTTTCAAACATGTTTCATGAAACGAGATCTGGTTGGCAAAAATGTGACCATCGCGACTCAGTCAAAAGGGTGGTTTTTGTTTTAGATCATTTTTTAGTGTGATATTGGTCACTTATCTGATTTTGCGCCATTAACGGCTGGAGAGAGCCTGCGCCGGGGCGTAAAATAGCAGCATCGTGTTTATCTCGCGCGCTGCGCGAATACAGAGGAAATTGAGCTATGAGTAAATGCAGTGCTGATGAAACCCCGGTTTGCTGCTGTATGGATGTTGGCACCATCATGGACAACTCCGATTGCACAGCGTCTTACAGCCGTGTGTTCACCAACCGCGCTGAAGCGGAAGAAACCCTGTCCGCGCTGAGCAAGCGTGCGCGTGATGTTGAATCCGATCCGTGCGAAATTAAATCTACCTTCACCGAGGTGGACGGCGGCGTGAAGCTGGATATTGACTTCGTGTTTGCCTGCGAAGCAGAAACGCTGATTTTCCAGCTGGGCCTGCGTTAATTCCTGCGGGCTGGTGCCCTCACCCCGACCCTCTCCCACGGGAGAGGGTGCAAACACTAAAAACGGTAACCTACGGGTTACCGTTTTGCTTTTACCTCGGGGCATTTTCTTTTTCTTCTCTGTGTCTTACCTCGCACTTTTTCGTTTCCCCAATTGGCTGAATGTAAAAAAATGGTTAAGACTATTATCAGGTCAGACCACTTAACGTTTGCGTCAATTTTTTACAGGGGAGTGTTATGAGTCAGGCATTACCGCTTATTACCCGTCAGGGCGATCGCATTGCCATTGTCAGTGGTTTGCGTACGCCGTTTGCGCGTCAGGCAACGGCGTTTCATGGCATACCGGCTGTCGATCTGGGGAAAATGGTGGTGGGGGAGATGCTGGCTCGCAGCGAAATTCCGCCTGAGGTCATTGAACAGCTGGTTTTCGGCCAGGTGGTTCAGATGCCTGAAGCTCCCAATATTGCGCGAGAAATTGTCCTCGGCACCGGGATGAGCGTTCATACGGATGCCTATAGCGTCAGCCGCGCCTGCGCGACCAGTTTCCAGGCGGTGGCTAACGTGGCGGAAAGCCTCATGGCGGGCACCATTCGCGCCGGGATCGCCGGAGGCGCTGATTCCTCTTCGGTACTGCCTATTGGCGTCAGTAAAAAGCTGGCCCGTATTCTGGTGGATGCAAACAAAGCCCGCACGACCGGTCAGAAGCTCAAACTCTTCTCGCGTTTACGTCTGCGCGACCTGATGCCTGTACCCCCTGCTGTCGCTGAATATTCTACCGGCCTGCGCATGGGCGATACCGCGGAACAGATGGCGAAAACCTACGGCATTACCCGTGAGCAGCAGGACGCGCTGGCGCATCGTTCACATCAGCTGGCGGCGAAAGCCTGGTCAGAGGGCAAGCTCACCGACGAGGTGATGACCGCCTATACGCCTCCTTATCGGGAACCACTGGTTGAAGACAACAATATCCGCGGTACCTCGACGCTGGCGGATTACGCCAAACTGCGTCCGGCGTTCGACCGTAAACATGGCACCGTGACTGCGGCCAACAGTACACCGTTGACGGATGGGGCAGCCGCCGTGATCCTGATGACCGAATCCCGCGCGAAAGAGCTGGGCATCACCCCTCTGGGCTATTTGCGCAGCTATGCCTTCACCGCCATTGATGTCTGGCAGGACATGTTGTTAGGTCCGGCCTGGTCCACGCCGCTGGCGCTGGATCGCGCAGGGCTGTCGCTGGCTGATTTAACCCTGATTGATATGCACGAAGCCTTCGCCGCACAAACCCTGGCAAACGTACAGCTGCTGGCAAGCGAGCGTTTTGCACGTGATGTGCTGGGGCGCGCCCATGCCACGGGTGAAGTGGATCAAAGCAAATTCAACGTGCTGGGTGGTTCGATTGCCTACGGTCATCCGTTTGCGGCGACAGGGGCGAGGATGATTACTCAGACATTACACGAGCTACGTCGCCGCGGTGGCGGGTTTGGCCTGGTGACCGCCTGTGCGGCGGGTGGACTGGGTGCTGCAATGGTTCTGGAGGCTGAATAATGGAAATGACATCTGCATTTAACCTGACGGTTCGCCTCGACAACGTCGCCGTGATCGCCATTGATGTGCCTGACGAAAAAATGAATACCCTGAAGGCGGAGTTTGGCACTCAGGTTCGCGCGATGCTCAGGCAGATCCGCGAAAACAAGGCCATTCGCGGTCTGGTGTTTATCTCGGCCAAGCCGGATAACTTTATTGCCGGGGCCGACATTAACATGATCGCCCGGGCGCAAAGCGCGCAGGAAGCGGAAGATCTTGCGCGTCAGGGGCAGCAGGTAATGGCCGAGATCAACGCGCTGCCGATCCCGGTGATTGCCGCGATCCACGGTGCTTGTTTGGGTGGTGGACTGGAGCTGGCGCTGGCCTGCCACAGCCGCATTTGTACTGACGATGCGAAAACCGTTCTGGGCCTGCCGGAAGTGCAATTAGGTCTCCTGCCTGGTTCTGGTGGCACGCAGCGTCTGCCGCGCCTGGTAGGGGTTAGCACCGCGCTGGAAATGATTCTCACCGGCAAGCAGCTGCGCGCCCGTCAGGCGCTGAAAGCCGGTCTGGTTGACGATGTCGTTCCCCACGCGATTTTACTGGAAGCTGCTGTAGAACTGGCGCTGAAAGGTCGCCAGCCAAAACGTCCTCTTCCGGTGCGAGAGCGTGTGCTGGCGGGTCCTCTGGGAAGGACGATCCTGTTCAACATGGTGGGCAAAAAGACCGAACAAAAAACCAAAGGCAACTACCCGGCGGCGAAACGAATCCTGGAGGTGATTGAAACCGGGTTATCTCAGGGAAGCAGTAGCGGCTATGCCGCTGAAGCCAAAGCCTTTGGCGAGCTGGCGATGACGCCGCAGTCACGGGCGCTGCGCAGCATCTTCTTCGCCAGCACAGAGGTGAAAAAAGATCCGGGCAGTGAGGCTGAGCCTGCTCCGCTGCGTGCAATTGGCGTGCTCGGGGGTGGGCTGATGGGCGGCGGCATTTCTTTCGTTACCGCAAGTAAAGGGAAACTGCCGGTACGCATCAAAGACATTAACCCTAGGGGAATCAACCACGCGCTGCAGTACAGCTGGCAGAACCTTGATCAAAAGGTCAAGCGCCGCCATATCAAGGCAAGCGAGCGTGATAAAACCCTGGCGATGATCTCCGGCACGACGGACTACAGCGGTTTTGCGCACCGCGATCTGGTGATTGAAGCCGTATTTGAAGATCTGGCGCTCAAGCAGCAGATGGTGGCGGACGTTGAACAGCATTGCGCGCCGCATACCATTTTTGCCTCGAATACGTCGTCATTACCCATCGGCGATATCGCAGCGAAAGCCGCGCGTCCTGAGCAGGTGATTGGTCTGCACTTTTTCAGCCCGGTAGAAAAAATGCCGCTGGTGGAGGTGATCCCTCACGCCACAACCAGCCCGCAAACCATCGCTACCGTGGTGAAGCTGGCGAAAAAACAGGGCAAAACCCCCATCGTGGTTGCGGACAAAGCCGGCTTCTACGTCAACCGTATTCTGGCGCCGTACATCAACGAAGCGATGCGGCTGCTGACGGAAGGGGAGAAGATTGAGCACGTCGATGAGGCACTGGTAAAGTTTGGCTTCCCCGTTGGTCCTATCCAACTTTTGGATGAGGTGGGAATAGACACCGGCACTAAAATTATACCTGTACTGGAAGCCGCTTATGGCGATCGTTTTGCGCCGCCTGCAAATATTGTTTCTGCAATTTTGAAGGACGATCGCAAAGGCAGAAAAAATGAACGCGGTTTCTATCTTTACGGCGCGAAAGGGCGTAAAAGCAAGAAACAGGTCGACCCTTCTGTTTATGGGCTTATCCCGACCTCAGGTCAGGGGAGACTCTCCGCCGTTCAGTGTGCTGAACGTTGTGTGATGATGATGCTCAATGAAGCGGCACGCTGCTTTGGTGAGCAGGTGATCAAGAGCGCACGGGATGGCGACATCGGCGCCGTATTTGGTATTGGTTTCCCGCCGTTCCTTGGCGGCCCGTTCCGTTACATGGATACACTCGGCGCGGGTGAAGTGGTGGCTATTCTGCAACGTCTGGCATCGCAATATGGCCCGCGGTTTACACCGTGTGACGAATTATTGCAGATGGCGGAACGGGGCCAGACATTTTGGCCTGCAAGGGAAACTGTCCTCGTAAGCTGAGGTCAAAGAAGGGTAAATCCCGACGTGAATGAACCTGTTCTGGCGATTTTGTAAACAGAGATTGACTATACTTACGCCATTGAGGTAAAAAACAGCGTTTCATTCACCGAATGGATCAGGCACAATGCCCGGCCATCGGGTTTTCTACCTCAGAGCATTTATCGCGGGTAGTCAACGCCGGTGATTCTGGTTAACAAAAGCGGTGCAATATGCAAGTTTTTATCATGCGTCACGGCGACGCGGCACTCGATGCCGCCAGTGACTCAGTACGTCCTTTAACAGTTTGTGGTTGCGACGAATCTCGTCTGATGGCAACCTGGCTTAAAGGCCAAAAAGTGGATATCGAACGCGTTCTGGTGAGTCCGTTCCTGCGTGCAGAACAGACGCTGGACGTGGTAGGGGAGTGTATGAACCTGCCATCCAGTGTCGATGTTCTTCCTGAACTGACGCCATGCGGTGATGTCGGCCTTGTCAGCGCCTACCTTCAGGCACTGTGCAATGAAGGTGTCGCTTCCGCACTGGTCATTTCCCACCTGCCACTGGTTGGCTATCTGGTTTCTGAGTTGTGCCCGGGCGAAACGCCGCCAATGTTCACCACATCCGCCATTGCCAACGTCACCCTCGACGAAACCGGCAAAGGGGTCTTTAACTGGCAAATGAGTCCGTGCAACCTGAAGATGGCAAAAGCTATCTGACGTGACGTGCGACAGGGCGGGGTGCAAATGTGCTTCCCGCCATGCTGTCAGGGCAACTCAGGCGGTTGCCACTCCTCAACTTCTATCAACACCAGCAATGCGGCATCTCCGCCGTACTCTTTGGGTGCCTGATGAAACGCCATAACATGTGGATGCTGAGCCAGCCACAGCGGCGTTTGCTGCTTAAGAATATGTTTCCCATGGCCGTGCATCACGCAGGCGCAAAACACGTGTTCGCGGCGACAGGCGGCGATCAGTGCCCCCAGCTCCTGTTTCGCCTGCATCTGCGTTAACCCGTGCAGATCGAGAAACAGCTCCGGTGAATAATCTCCCCGACGTAATTTTTTCAGTTCAAAGTGGCTGACGTCCTCGCGCACGTATTTCACCGCACCCTGCGTATTCAGCAGCGGTTGAAACTCATCTGAAAAATAGTGGCTGTTATCCGCCTGCTCCTGCAGCAGTCGTTTGACCGGAACGTCGCTGATTTTTTTACGCTGCGGGCGATGGACAATGGTGTCCTGCGTGATTTTACGCGTCCCGGTCATCAGCTGGCGGAAGAGAGCCTGATCCTCCTCGCTGAGCGATGTTTTCTTTTTCATTCGTCATTCTCATCTCGTATTTCCGATAGTGTACCCGACTAAACGCATTTTTTAACCTCAAGCGCGACGCGTCATTGCTGATTTATCGCCGTCTTCATGGCAAACTAGCCGCCGAAAATTATGCGAGCATGCCCTGGAGGAAAGAGTGGATAAAATATTTGTCGATGAAGCAGTAAACGAGCTGCATACCATACAGGACATGTTGCGCTGGTCGGTTAGCCGCTTC
This sequence comes from Enterobacter sp. MGH 37, assembly GCF_000534515.1. Classification (NCBI taxonomy): domain Bacteria; kingdom Pseudomonadati; phylum Pseudomonadota; class Gammaproteobacteria; order Enterobacterales; family Enterobacteriaceae; genus Enterobacter; species Enterobacter sp. MGH 37. The sequence goes on along the minus strand of NZ_KI973205.1, from coordinate 2,451,778 downwards.
AGCGCCGCCAACATCTGGTACGGTCATGGTACCGATAACCCGTGGGATGAGGCCGTTCAGCTGGTGCTGCCGTCTCTTTATCTGCCGCTGGATATTCCGGAAGACATGCGCACCGCGCGCCTGACCTCCAGTGAAAAACACCGCATTGTTGAGCGGGTGATCCGCCGCGTCAACGAACGCATTCCGGTCGCCTACCTGACCAACAAGGCCTGGTTCTGCGGCCACGAATTCTATGTTGATGAGCGCGTGCTGGTGCCGCGTTCACCGATTGGTGAGCTGATCAACAACCACTTTGAAGGCCTGATTCACCATCAGCCGCAGCACATTCTGGATATGTGCACCGGCAGCGGCTGCATCGCGATTGCCTGCGCCTATGCCTTCCCGGAAGCGGAAGTGGACGCCGTCGATATCTCTACCGACGCGCTGGCCGTCACCGAGCACAACATTGAAGAGCACGGCCTGATCCATCACGTTACGCCAATCCGCTCGGATCTGTTCCGCGACCTGCCGACGCTGCAGTACGACCTGATCGTCACTAACCCGCCGTACGTCGACGCGGAAGACATGTCCGATCTGCCAAATGAATACCGTCATGAGCCGGAGCTGGGTCTGGCGTCAGGCACTGACGGCCTGAAGCTGACTCGTCGCATTCTGGCCTGCGCGCCGGATTACCTGACCGACGACGGTGTTCTGATTTGTGAAGTGGGCAACAGCATGGTACATCTGATAGAGCAGTACCCGGATGTGCCGTTCACCTGGCTTGAGTTCGATAACGGCGGTGACGGCGTCTTTATGCTGACCAAAGCGCAGCTGCTCGACGCGCGCGAATACTTCAGTATCTATAAAGATTAATCCAGCGGGCTTCGGCCCGTTTCACAACGCTCAAACACAAACAACAACATCGGAGCCGTGATGGCAGGAAACAGTATTGGACAGATATTCCGCGTGACCACCTTTGGCGAGTCGCACGGGCTGGCTTTAGGTTGTATCGTTGACGGCGTACCGCCCGGCATCGAACTGACTGAAGCTGATTTGCAGCACGACCTTGACCGCCGTCGTCCGGGCACCTCTCGCTACACCACGCAGCGTCGCGAGCCGGATCAGGTCAAAATTCTCTCTGGCGTCTTTGAAGGCCGCACCACCGGGACCAGCATTGGTCTGCTGATCGAAAACACCGACCAGCGTTCTCAGGACTACGGCGCTATTAAAGACGTATTCCGTCCGGGCCACGCTGACTATACCTACGAGCAAAAGTACGGTTTCCGCGACTATCGCGGCGGCGGACGCTCTTCCGCGCGTGAAACCGCGATGCGCGTGGCGGCGGGTGCCATTGCCAAAAAATACCTGCAGCAGAAATTTGGCATCGTCATTCGCGGCTGTCTGACCCAGATGGGCGATATTCCGCTGGCCATTAAAGACTGGGACCAGGTTGAGCAAAACCCGTTCTTCTGCGCCGATGCCGACAAGCTGGATGCGCTGGACGAGCTGATGCGTGGCCTGAAAAAAGAGGGTGACTCCATTGGGGCAAAGGTCACCGTGGTGGCCGACGGCGTGCCGCCAGGCTGGGGCGAGCCGGTGTTTGACCGTCTCGACGCTGACATTGCGCACGCGCTGATGAGCATCAACGCGGTGAAGGGCGTAGAGATTGGCGACGGGTTTGACGTGGTTCAGCTTCGCGGCAGCCAGAACCGCGACGAAATCACGAAAGCGGGCTTCCAGAGCAACCATGCGGGTGGCATCCTCGGCGGGATCAGCAGCGGGCAGCAGATTGTTGCGAATATTGCCCTGAAGCCAACCTCCAGCATTACCGTGCCGGGCCACACGATTAACCGCTCTGGCGAAGAAGTTGAGATGATCACCAAAGGACGTCACGATCCTTGCGTGGGGATCCGTGCGGTGCCGATCGCAGAAGCGATGCTGGCGATCGTGCTGATGGATCACTTCCTGCGCCAGCGCGCGCAGAATGCGGATGTGACGACCACCATTCCACGCTGGTAACCATGAAAAAAACCGCAATTGCTCTGCTGGCGCTGCTCGCCAGTGGAGCCAGTCTGGCCGCCACGCCGTGGCAAAAGATCACCCATCCGGTGGCGGGCAGCGCGCAGTCTATCGGCGCCTTTTCGAACGGCTGTATCGTCGGCGCGCAGGCACTTCCGCTGCAATCGGATACTTATCAGGTGATGCGTACCGACCAGCGCCGTTACTTCGGTCACCCTGACCTGGTGCTGTTTATTCAGCGACTGGGAAACCAGGTAAATAACCTGGGGCTGGGGACGATGCTGATTGGCGATATGGGCATGCCTGCGGGCGGGCGCTTTAACGGCGGGCACGCCAGCCACCAGACCGGACTGGATGTCGATATCTTCCTGCAGCTACCGAAAACACGCTGGACGTCCGCGCAACTTCTGAAACCGCAGGCGCTGGATCTGGTGGCGAGTGACGGTAAGCGCGTGGTGCCCTCCCTGTGGACGCGGGATGTGTCCAGCATGATCAAGCTGGCAGCAGAAGATAATGACGTCACGCGGATCTTTGTGAATCCGGCCATCAAACAACAGCTCTGCCTGGATGCCGGAACTGACCGCGACTGGCTGAGCAAAGTGCGCCCGTGGTTCCAGCATCGTGCGCACATGCACGTTCGTTTGCGTTGCCCGGCAAACAGCCTGGAATGTGAAGATCAGCCGTTACCTCCGCCAGGCGATGGCTGCGGTGCGGAGCTGCAGAGCTGGTTTGAACCGGCAAAACCTGGAACCTCTAAGCCTGAGAAGAAGACACCGCCTCCGTTGCCGCCTTCCTGCCAGGCGCTACTGGATGAGCATGTACTTTAATGGATAATTTCGTCGATCTGTTTATGGTGTCCCCGCTGCTGCTGGTGGTGCTGTTTTTTGTTGCTATGTTAGCCGGGTTTATTGATGCGCTTGCTGGCGGCGGCGGGTTGTTAACGGTACCCGCACTGCTGGCGGCGGGCATGAGCCCCGCTCAGGCACTGGCCACCAACAAACTTCAGGCCTGCGGCGGCTCGCTTTCGGCATCGCTCTATTTTATCCGCCGCAAGGTGGTGAGCCTCGCCGATCAGAAGCTCAATATTCTGATGACCTTTATCGGCTCGACGTCGGGCGCGCTGCTGGTGCAGCACGTACAGTCCGATATTTTGCGCCAGATCCTGCCGATTCTGGTTATCTGCATCGGTCTCTACTTCCTGCTGATGCCAAAGCTCGGTGAAGAAGACCGTCAGCGTCGCTTGCATGGCTTGCCGTTTGCCCTGATAGCCGGGGGCTGCGTCGGTTTTTACGACGGCTTCTTTGGCCCGGGCGCAGGCTCGTTTTACGCGCTGGCGTTTGTGACGCTGGCCGGGTTTAACCTCGCTAAATCTACCGCCCATGCCAAAGTGCTTAATGCGACCTCTAACCTTGGTGGCCTGTTGCTGTTTATCATTGGCGGCAAGGTCATCTGGGCAACCGGTTTTGTCATGATGGCAGGGCAGTTCCTGGGCGCGCGCGCGGGCTCGCGCCTGGTATTAAGCAAAGGACAGAAGCTGATTCGCCCGATGATCGTCATCGTTTCGGCGGTCATGAGCGCAAAGCTTCTTTATGACAGCCATGGACAGGAGATCCTCCACTGGTTGGGGATGAACTAATGAACAGTACGCATAACTACGAACAGCTGATTGAGATTTTTAACGGCTGCTTTGCTGATGATTTTAATACCCGTCTGATTAAAGGCGACGACGAACCGATCTATCTTCCTGCTGATGCCGAAGTGCCGTACAACCGGATCGTCTTTGCGCACGGCTTTTACGCCAGCGCGCTGCATGAAATTTCGCACTGGTGTATTGCGGGGAAAGCGCGTCGCGAGCTGGTGGACTTCGGCTACTGGTACTGTCCGGACGGACGCGACGCCGCAACCCAGGGCCAGTTTGAAGATGTGGAAGTGAAACCGCAGGCGCTGGAATGGCTATTCTGTGTCGCGGCGGGTTTCCCGTTCAACGTCAGCTGTGACAACCTCGAAGGCGACTTCGAGCCAGACCGTATCGTCTTCCAGCGCCGCGTGCATGCACAGGTGATGGAATATCTTGAGAAAGGCATCCCGGAACGTCCGGCCCGCCTGATCGAGGCTTTACAGAATTATTACCACACGCCGGTGATCACGGCGGAATGCTTCCCCTGGCCGGAAGATCTTTAACTGAGGAAAAAAGATGATCGCAGAATTTGAATCACGCATTCTGGCGTTAATTGATGACATGGTGGAACACGCCAGTGATGATGAGCTGTTCGCCAGCGGTTATCTGCGTGGTCACCTGACGCTGGCTGTTGCCGAGCTGGAGGCAGGAGACGATCATTCTGCCGAAGCAGTGCATGATGAAGTCACCCGCAGCCTGGAAAAGGCGATTCAGGCGGGTGAACTGTCCCCGCGCGACCAGTCTCTGGTGCTGGGCATGTGGGACACGTTGTTCCAGCAGGCTAAACGCTAAGTCATCGTATTTCGCCCGGTGGCGCTGCGCTTACCGGGCCTACGAATATCCCCTCTCCTTGTGGGAGAGGGTTAGGGTGAGGGCACCCGTCCGCACCCTACTTAACCTTCTTCCCCTTCAGCAGTTTTCGCACCCACAATCGATTCGGGTTCAGCCCCGCAAGCGTTGTTCTGTCCAGCGGTAGCGGCTCGTTGCTCATTTGTGCGGCTAAGGCTTCAGCCAGTAGCGGTGCAGAACACAATCCACGCGAACCCAGCCCACCCAGCATAAACAGTTCGGGATAAACCGGTGCAGCTACCGCCGTTTCCTGGTGGTTTGCAAGGTCGTGATAGGCTTCAAGCGTTGCCTCATAGTTCGGCACATTCCCCATCATCGGCAGATGATCGCGTGTTGCGCAGCGCACGCCACAGCGGGCCGCGCCTTCGCTGACGTCAACCTCTTTCGCCCACGCTGCATCCGGGAAGCAGTCAATCAGGCGCTGGCGGTTTTGCTGTTGATCCGCCTCGCTGTAGCGCATATCCGCTTCGCCACGATGATAGCTCGCCCCGATGCAGTGATGACCATTAGACGGATTTTGTGGCGTCAGATAGCCGTCATAGCACAGCACCTGACGCAGTTTGCCCAGTTCGGACGTAGTAGGGATATGACTCACCTGGCCGCCGACCGGATAAACCGGCACGGATTCTGTCTGGATAAACTGGTTGATGCTATGTCCGTTCGCCAGCACAACGCTGGCATGGCTTGCCTCTTTGCCATCAGCAAAACGCAAATTCCAGCGTTCTGTTCGGGACAGCGATTCAACCTTGTGGGCATAGTAGACCGTCAGCCCGCGTGACTGCGCAAGGTCAATCGCCGCAGCGGTCAGTTCAGCCGGGCACAGCCAGCCGCCGAGCGGATACTGAATGCCCTCGCAGCCGGTTTCAACGCCGGTGGTGTCGGCGGCCTCTTGCGCGCTTACCGCCCGCGCAATGTCTTCCGGCAGTCCCAGGGACAGCATCTGCGCGATTTTTTGCTGACTTCTCTCATCCCAGCCGAGCTGCGTCACGCCGCACCATTCATGATCGAACGTCACCGGCAGGGCATCATACAGGCGACGGGCAAAGGTAAAGGCCGCCGGGAAAAACTGGAACAGTGCCGGATCGTGCGCGCTTAAAAGGGGATAGAGCGCCCCCTGGCGGTTGCCGGAGGCCCCACCTGCTGGCGCATCGTCAGCACAATAAAGCGTCACCTGCCAGCCACGGTGGATAAGCGCAAGAGACAGCAGGGCGCTGGCGATCCCTCCGCCTGCTATCGCCACTTCCCGTGACGCGCCGGCGCTGCGCGCAAACCAGGGTGCACTGGCGGGGATGTCCAGCGTCTGCTCCATCCTGCCGACCAGCATGTCGCGCTTGCGGCCAAAACCTTTGGTTTTCTGCATAGTAAAGCCCGCTTCCTGCAAGCCGCGGCGAACAAAGCCTGCTGAGGTGAAGGTGGCGAGCGTTGCGCCCGGACGCGCCAGTCGCGCCATCGCGTTAAACAGATGCTGGCTCCACATATCCGGGTTTTTGGCAGGCGCAAAACCGTCCAGGAACCACGCGTCCACCGTCTGATTCATCGCATCATCAAGCTTATCGGTAAGGTCGTTGATGTCGCCCAGCCACAAATCCAGCGTCACGCGTCCGCCGTCCAGAATCAGACGGTGGCAGCCCCCAATGTGAGGCGGCCACTGCGCCTGAAGCTGTTCAGCCCAGGTGGCAAGCTCCGGCCAGCGTTGATGGGCCAGGCGCAGATCGTGCGCGGTGAGCGGGAATTTTTCGAAACTGATGAAATGTAATCTTTGTAGCGTAGCCTCAGGGTGGGCAGCGTGAAACTGGTCAAACGCCTGCCAGAGGGTCAGAAAATTGAGCCCGGTGCCGAATCCGCTTTCCGCGACCACAAACAGGCTCCGCGGATGCTCCGGGAAGCGGGTGCTGAGCTGGTTTCCGTCGAGGAAAACATAGCGAGTTTCTTCGAGTCCGTTATCATTAGAAAAATAGACGTCATCAAAATCTCGGGAAACAGGTGTACCCTCAGCGTTGAATTCGAGGTTGGCGGGATGTATAGCGTTTTGTTTCACGTAAGTTACTCGTCTGACAGGCAGTGGCACGATCTTAACGATGTGAGTCCATCGGTGCAAATTTCCGCAGAAAATGTCTGATCGGACTTGTTCGGCGTACAAGTGTACGCTATTGTGCGACTCGAAACTTACTATAGTGCGACTTACAGAGGTATTGAATGAAACGTGCAGTGATTACTGGCCTGGGCATTGTTTCCAGCATCGGTAATAACCAGCAGGAAGTCCTGGCATCTCTGCGTGAAGGACGCTCCGGGATCACTTTCTCTGAAGAGTTTAAAGATTCAGGTATGCGTAGCCACGTATGGGGTAACGTCAAACTGGACACCACCGGTTTGATTGACCGCAAAGTGGTTCGTTTCATGAACGATGCCTCTATTTATGCTTATCTCTCCATGCAGGAAGCGATTGCAGATGCAGGTCTGAGCGCGGAAGTTTACCAGAACAATCCCCGCGTAGGTCTTATCGCTGGTTCCGGCGGCTCATCTAAAGCGCAGGTATTCGGTGCTGACGCAATGCGTAGCCCGCGTGGTCTGAAAGCGGTAGGTCCGTACGTGGTCACCAAAGCCATGGGCTCTGCGGTTTCCGCATGCCTGGCCACTCCGTTCAAAATCCACGGTGTGAACTACTCCATCAGTTCCGCGTGTGCGACGTCCGCACACTGCATCGGTAACGCGGTTGAGCAGATCCAGCTGGGTAAACAGGACATCGTCTTTGCTGGCGGCGGCGAAGAGCTGGGCTGGGAAATGGCCTGTGAGTTCGACGCGATGGGCGCTCTGTCCACCAAGTACAACGAAACCCCGGAAAAAGCGTCCCGTACTTACGACGCGCACCGTGATGGCTTCATCATCGCAGGCGGCGGCGGTATGGTTGTGGTTGAAGAGCTGGAGCACGCGCTGGCACGTGGTGCGCATATCTACGCTGAGATCGTGGGCTACGGCGCAACGTCTGATGGCGCCGACATGGTTGCGCCATCCGGTGAAGGTGCGGTGCGCTGCATGAAGATGGCGATGCACGGCGTTGATACGCCAATCGACTACCTGAACTCTCACGGTACCTCTACTCCGGTAGGCGACGTGAAAGAGCTGGGTGCAATCCGCGAAGTCTTCGGCGACAACAGCCCGGCAATTTCTGCCACTAAAGCAATGACCGGTCACTCTCTGGGTGCTGCGGGCGTGCAGGAAGCGATCTACTCTCTGCTGATGCTGGAAAACGGCTTTATCGCCCCAAGCATCAACATTGATGAGATGGACGAGCAGGCTGCTGGCCTGAATATCGTGACGAAACCAACGGAAGCGACACTGACCACCGTCATGTCTAACAGCTTCGGTTTCGGCGGCACGAACGCGACGCTGGTAATGCGTAAGTACAAAGCATAAGCGTTTGAATGTATAGTAGAAGGGAACCGGAAGGTTCCCTTTTTTTATGCCTCAACACGGAGTTATGCATGAAGGCTGTTATCCCAGAGAAGAGCGCCCCTTCCGGTAACCTTTCCCTTTTCCGAATCGCCTTTGCGGTATTTCTGACCTACATGACCGTTGGCCTGCCGCTGCCGGTGATCCCACTGTACGTTCATCAGGAACTCGGCTATGGCATCACCATGGTCGGCATTGCCGTGGGCATTCAGTTTTTAGCCACGGTGTTAACCCGCGGGTACGCCGGACGGCTGGCAGATCAGCATGGTGCAAAACGCTCGGCGTTACAGGGGATGTTTGCCTGTGGTCTGGCGGGCGGGGCATGGCTGTTAGCCGCGCTTTTGCCGGTAGACGCAGGGTATAAATTTGCGCTGCTGGTGCTGGGACGTTTAATCCTTGGCTTTGGTGAAAGCCAGCTGCTGACCGGCACCCTGACCTGGGGAATGGGCCTGGTGGGGCCTGCTCGTTCGGGCAAAGTGATGTCCTGGAACGGCATGGCTATCTATGGCGCGCTGGCCGCTGGCGCACCGCTGGGACTGCTGATCAATAGCCAGTTTGGCTTTGTGGCGCTGGCAGCCACCACCATGGTGTTGCCGCTGCTGGCGTGGGCATTTAACGGCTCGGTACGTAAGGTACCCGCTCACAAAGGGGAGCGTCCTTCCCTGTGGAGCGTGATCGGCCAAATCTGGCAGCCGGGTCTGGGCCTGGCGCTGCAGGGCGTAGGTTTTGCGGTGATTGGCACGTTCGTCTCCCTCTACTTTATGAGCCGCGGCTGGGCGATGGCCGGATTTACGCTCACGGCGTTTGGCGGGGCGTTTGTGCTGATGCGCGTGTTCTTCGGCTGGATGCCGGATCGCTTTGGTGGCGTGAAGGTGGCGGTGGCATCGCTGATGATAGAGACCGTTGGCCTGCTGCTGCTGTGGCACGCACCGGTCGCCTCTGTCGCGCTGATTGGCGCAGCACTCACCGGCTGCGGTTGCTCGTTGATTTTCCCGGCGCTTGGCGTGGAAGTCGTGAAGCGTGTGGCCCCGCAGGTGCGTGGCACAGCACTCGGCGGCTATGCGGCGTTTCAGGATATCTCATACGGAGTAACCGGACCGCTGGCCGGACTGCTGGCCACCTCGTTTGGCTACCCGTCCGTCTTCCTGGCCGGTGCCATTTCTGCGGTCGTGGGGATCGTGATGACGCTGGTGGCGTTTCGCCGGTCGTAGTTTTTGCCCGGTGGCGCTTCGCTTACCGGGCCTACAACCGCACTAACCGTAGGCCGGGTAAGGCGAAGCCGCCACCCGGCAGTGTTAAGCAACCAGCCAGAAAATCGCCAGCGCAATCAGTAACGCAATAAACAACAATCCCGGACGGGCGGAGAGCGTTCTGAACGTCTCCACAACGGGCGCAAAAAGCGGGCTGTAGATCGGCTGAATGTTTCTTGCCTCCGGTACGCCGCCTTCCCGCTCGGCGCGGCGCACGAAGATCTGATTGAGCACATCCTGCACCTGCGCGGTGGTCAGTACCGTTTGCGGTGTCGCCTGCCAGTTCTGCTGGGCGTAATCCCGAATCGCCTCGAACTCGTGCGGTTCCAGCGGCTGTTTAAGCGCAGCCTGAACGGTATGCAGGGTAGGGGCGCTCTGGGTGCTGAGCGTCTGGCGCGCCTGTAGCCAGGTCACCAGATGGGGAAACTGTTTGGCCGGGATCAACTCGCCCGCCTTTACGCCGGACAGTTCGAGCATGGATTGCCAGATAAGCTTTGTTGACTCGCCGGTGGCGGCGGCCAGTTTGGTCACCATTTGATTCAGCGTGTTGTGCTCAGCAGGCAGCAGCGAACGCTCGGTCGCTGGCCGCAGCTGCGGCTGTGGGATAGACAGCTGATTGTTCTGCAACAGCGTCAGCACGGTTTTAAGCTGGTCTGGCGTCAGCTGGCTCAGGGCAGTCTGGCCATACTGCTGGCGGATAAAGTCGCTGACCGCCTGACGGTTATTTCCCTGGCCGAGCAGCTCGGTCAGTTGCGTGACAATCTGCCGCGTGGTGTGGTTCTGCTGTGCGGTCGTAATACGCTGGTTGAGATTTTGCTCGGCAGCAGGGAAATGTCGCGACTGCAGCGGTGCGTCGTTCCTGACGCCTAAATCATGCTTTACCCCGGCCCAGACTTCCGCGTTTTGCTGTGAAGTCAGCGCAATCAGGCGCGTGATCAGTCGCTCCAGCACGGTGCGCTGTTGCGTGGATAGCGGTTGTTCACCGGCAACGTTTGGCGTGACAGGGCCTTCACCCGGAGGGCGTGGCGGCGTACCTGAAATGGGCTGCATCGTCAAAAATCCTTAAAGTCAAAACTCAGCGTAAACCTGGCAGACGTATATGCCTGGCGGCCAGATTATGGCACACTTGGCAGGTTTACTTCCTCTCAAACAGGTACTCAGACGTGAAAATCCTCGTTGATGAAAATATGCCTTATGCCCGTGAGCTGTTTAGCCGCCTGGGTAACGTTAAGGCTGTCCCTGGTCGCCCGATCCCGGTCAACGAACTGGATGACGCAGACGCGCTGATGGTGCGCTCGGTGACCAAAGTAAATGCGTCGTTGCTCGCCGGAAAAGCGATTAAGTTTGTCGGAACCGCAACGGCAGGGACCGATCATGTGGATGACCAATGGCTGAAGCAGGCGGGGATCGGCTTTTCCGCCGCGCCCGGCTGTAATGCTATTGCCGTCGTGGAATATGTCTTCTCCTCTTTGCTGATGCTGGCCGAGCGCGACGGTTTTGTGCTGAAAGACCGCACCGTGGGGATCGTCGGGGTGGGTAACGTGGGTGGACGCCTGCAAAAGCGCCTGGAGGCGTTAGGTATTCGCACGCTGCTGTGCGACCCACCGCGTAAAGACAACGGTGACGAAGGGGATTTCCGCTCGCTGGATGAGCTGGTTGAACAGTGCGATGTGCTGACGTTCCACACGCCGCTGTTTAAAGAGGGCCCCTATACGTCCCTGCATCTTGCCGATGAAGCACTGATCCGTCGTCTGAAGGCTGGCACTATTCTGATAAATGCCTGCCGTGGCCCGGTGGTGGACAACGCCGCGCTGCTGAAATGTCTGAATGAAGGACAAGACCTCCGCGTTGTGCTGGACGTCTGGGAGCCGGAGCCGGATCTTAACGTTGAACTGCTTAACAAGGTGGACGTAGCCACTGCGCATATCGCGGGCTATACGCTTGAAGGCAAAGCCCGCGGCACAACGCAGGTGTTTGAAGCCTACAGCATGTTTATTGGCCATCCGCAGCAGGTGGCGCTGGATACCTTACTTCCCGCACCTGAATTTGGCCGCATTACCCTGCACGGCCCGCTCGATCAGGCAACGCTGAAAAGGCTGGTGCATTTGGTGTATGATGTGCGCCGCGATGATGCGCTGCTGCGTAAAGTGGCGGGGATCCCGGGTGAATTTGACAAGCTGCGTAAGAACTATGTTGAGCGCCGCGAGTGGTCGTCCCTGTATGTGATGTGCGACGACGCAACGGCCGCGACGCTGCTGAAAAAACTGGGTTTTAACGCCGTTCATCACCCGGCGCATTAATGTCTTCTTAATGCTCCCTGTCGGATACTCCGACAGGGACGCTTTTTTATTTCTGGAGTAAACCACCATGTCTGAAGGCTGGAACATTGCCATTTTAGGTGCCACCGGTGCCGTGGGCGAAGCCCTGCTCGAAACCCTTGCTGAGCGTCAGTTCCCGGTGGGCGATATCTATGCGCTGGCGCGTACCGATAGCGCGGGTGAGCATCTGCGCTTTAACGGTAAATCCGTCATGGTCCAGGATGCGGCTGCGTTTGACTGGACCCAGGCGCAGCTGGCATTTTTCGCCGCAGGTGCTGAAGCCACGGCGTCTTACATCGAAGAGGCGACCAATTCAGGTTGCCTGGTGATCGACCTGAGCGGTCTGTTCGCCATGGAGCCGGACGTGCCGCTGGTGGTGCCGGACGTCAACCCGTATGTCCTGGCTGACTACCGTAACCGTAATATCATCGCGGTACCGAACAGTCTGACCAGCCAGCTGCTGACCGCGCTGAAACCGCTGATTGACGACGGTGGCCTGTCGCGTATAACCGTCACCAGCCTGCTGTCTGCCTCCGCAAATGGCAAAAAGGCCGTCGATGCGCTGGCCGGGCAGAGCGCGAAGCTGCTGAACGGTATCCCGATTGATGAGGATGATTTCTTCGGTCGCCAGCTGGCGTTCAACATGCTGCCACTGCTGCCGGATCGTGAAGGTTCCGTGCGCGAAGAGCGCCGTATCGTCGATGAAGCGCGCAAAATTCTGCAGGATGAGGGGCTGATGATCTCCGCAAACGTCGTGCAGTCGCCGGTATTCTACGGTCACGCGCAGATGGTAGGTTTTGAAGCCCTGCGCCCGCTGGCGGCGGAAGAAGCGCGCGATGCGTTTGGCCGCGGTGAAGATATCGTACTTTCCGAAGAGAGCGAGTTTCCGACGCAGGTCGGTGACGCCACCGGTAGCGCCCATCTTTCAGTCGGTTGCGTGCGGAACGATTACGGTATGCCGGAGCAGGTTCAGTTCTGGTCCGTTGCGGACAACGTTCGTTTTGGCGGCGCGCTGATGGCGGTCAAAATTGCTGAGAAACTGGTGCAGGAGTACCTGTACTGATGTCAGAAGTGGAACAAAAGCCGGTTCATAAAATTGCCCTCGGTATCGAGTACGATGGCAGTAAATATTATGGCTGGCAGCGTCAGAATGAGGTGCGTAGCGTCCAGGAAAAGCTGGAGAAAGCGCTCTCTCAGGTGGCAAACGAGCCGATTAACGTTCTGTGCGCAGGCCGAACGGATGCGGGTGTTCACGGTACCGGGCAGGTGGTCCACTTTGAAACCACTGCCGTGCGCAAAGATGCTGCCTGGACGCTGGGTGTAAATGCGAATTTACCTGGTGACATTGCGGTGCGTTGGGTGAAAGCTGTGCCGGATGATTTTCACGCGCGCTTCAGCGCGACGGCGCGTCGCTACCGCTATGTCATCTACAACCAGCGTCTGCGTCCGGCGGTGCTAAGCCAGGGCGTAACGCATTTTTATGAACCGCTCGATGCTGAACGCATGCATCGTGCGGCGCAGTGTCTGATTGGTGAAAATGACTTTACGTCGTTTCGTGCGGTGCAATGTCAGTCCCGTACGCCGTGGCGTAACGTTATGCACATAAACGTCAGCCGTTTTGGCGCGTATGTGGTGGTGGATATCAAAGCCAATGCCTTTGTACATCATATGGTGCGGAATATTGTAGGCAGCCTGATGGAAGTGGGTGCCGGACACCAGCCGGAGAGCTGGATTGCAGACCTGCTGGCAGCGAAGGACAGAACGCTTGCGGCAGCCACGGCGAAAGCAGAAGGACTGTATCTGGTTGCGGTAGACTATCCGGATCGGTTTGACCTGCCAAAACCGCCAATGGGCCCGCTGTTTTTAGCGGACTAAACAAAGGTGCAATTAAGGCTTAGACAATATGGACGTAATACGTTTTCTGATTGATTTCATTCTGCATATTGATGTTCACCTGGCGGAACTGGTCGCGCAGTATGGCGTCTGGGTTTATGCCATCCTGTTCCTCATTCTGTTCTGTGAAACCGGTCTGGTCGTTACCCCCTTCCTGCCGGGGGACTCCCTGCTGTTTGTTGCGGGTGCGTTATCGGCCCTACCGACCAATGATTTGAACGTGCATCTGATGGTGGTGTTGATGGTGATTGCCGCAATTATCGGGGATGCCGTCAACTATACCATTGGCCGGGTGTTCGGTGAGCGCTTGTTCAGCAATCCTGATTCGAGAATTTTCCGTCGCAGCTATTTAGATAAAACCCATGCGTTTTATGAACGTCATGGCGGAAAAACCATTATCCTTGCGCGTTTTGTGCCTATTGTGCGCACATTTGCACCGTTTGTGGCGGGAATGGGGCATATGTCCTATCGTCATTTTGCGATGTATAACGTCGTGGGCGCGCTGCTGTGGGTGCTGTTGTTTACCTATGCAGGCTACCTGTTTGGCGACTTGCCGGTGGTTCAGGAAAACCTTAAGTTACTGATTGTAGCGATTATTGTGCTTTCCGTACTGCCTGGCGTTATCGAGATTATTCGTCACAAACGCGCGGCGGCAAAGCAAGCGAAGTAAATGCACGCTGGCGGTTCGACCACTTTTTTATCCAAAGTTTCGGGCTGTTATGTTTTAATGTGCAACATTCATGGTCTGTTGGAGGCAAAAATGGCATTATTCGCCTCTTATAGCAAAACTGGCATACGACCAGGTTCAGGCAGAAAGGTTATCAATGAGCTGGATTGAACGAATTAAAAGCAACATTACCCCAACGCGCAAAGCGAGCATTCCTGAAGGGGTATGGACGAAGTGTGATAGCTGCGGCCAGGTTCTGTACCGTGCAGAGCTGGAACGCAATCTTGAAGTGTGTCCGAAGTGTGACCACCATATGCGTATGTCGGCGCGTAACCGCCTGCATAGCCTGCTGGACGAAGGTTCACTGGTAGAACTGGGCAGCGAGCTTGAGCCAAAAGATGTGCTGAAGTTCCGCGATTCCAAAAAATACAAAGATCGTCTTGCCTCTGCACAGAAAGAGACTGGCGAGAAAGACGCGCTGATCGTCATGAAAGGCACCCTGCATGAAATGCCGGTTGTCGCCGCGGCGTTTGAGTTCTCCTTTATGGGTGGCTCAATGGGCTCTGTCGTGGGCGCACGTTTTGTGCGTGCCGTTGAGCAAGCGCTGGAAGATAACTGCCCGCTGATCTGCTTCTCTGCCTCTGGCGGAGCACGTATGCAGGAAGCGCTGATGTCTCTGATGCAGATGGCGAAAACCTCTGCGGCGCTCGCGAAAATGCAGGAACGCGGTCTGCCTTACATTTCCGTGCTGACAGACCCAACCATGGGTGGCGTCTCTGCAAGCTTCGCGATGCTGGGCGATCTGAACATTGCTGAGCCAAAAGCACTGATCGGTTTCGCTGGTCCTCGCGTCATTGAGCAAACCGTTCGTGAAAAACTGCCGCCGGGCTTCCAGCGCAGTGAGTTCCTCATTGAGAAAGGCGCCATCGATATGATCGTCCGCCGTCCGGAAATGCGCCTGAAACTGGCAAGCGTTCTGGCGAAGCTGATGAATCTGCCCGCGCCAAACCCGGATGAGCCGCGCGAAGGCGTGGTGGTACCGGATCAGGAACCCGAGGCCTGATAACTGAAAAGGGCAGGGCCAGATGGCGCTGCCCTTTTGCTTTATAACCTGCTAATGACAACCGGGCATCATGGAAAATAAAAGCATTCCTCAAGCCACGTCGCCCCTGGCCGCGTGGCTTTCTTATCTGGAAAACCTGCACAGTAAAACCATTGATATGGGGCTTGAGCGCGTAAGCCAGGTTGCCGCGCGTCTGGGCGTGCTGAAACCTGCGCCTTTCGTTTTCACCGTCGCAGGCACCAACGGTAAAGGCACTACCTGCCGTACGCTGGAATCCGTCCTGATGGCGGCGGGTTACAAGGTAGGCGTTTACAGCTCACCACACCTGGTACGTTACACTGAGCGGGTTCGCGTGCAGAACAGCGAGCTGCCGGAATCGGCGCATACGGCGTCGTTCGCGGAAATCGAAGCCGCGCGAGGTGATATCTCGTTAACCTATTTCGAGTACGGCACGCTTTCGGCATTGTGGCTGTTCAAACAGGCGCAGTTGGATGTGGTGATTCTGGAAGTGGGTCTTGGCGGGCGGCTTGATGCCACCAATATGGTGGATGCGGACGTGGCGGTGGTCACCAGTATCGCGCTGGACCATATCGACTGGCTGGGGCCGGATCGTGAAAGCATTGGTCGCGAGAAGGCCGGAATTTTCCGGGCGAATAAACCCGCCGTGGTCGGTGAGCCGGATATGCCGCACACTATTGCTGACGTGGCCCAGGAGAAGGGCGCTCTGTTGCTGCGCCGTGGCGTTGACTGGCAATATGAGGTTCAGGATAACGGCTGGCGCTTTAGCGATGCGCAGGGAATGCTGGACAACCTGCCTCTGCCGCAGGTGCCACAGCCTAACGCGGCAACCGTGCTGGCGGCATTGCGCGCCAGCGGATTAGCGGTCAGCGATCAGGCTATCCGCGACGGCATTCAGAATGCGCTACTGCCGGGACGTTTTCAGATAGTGAGTGAGTCACCGCGCCTGATCCTGGACGTGGCGCACAACCCACACGCAGCGGCGTACCTCGCAGGACGTCTCAAATCGTTACCAAAAACCGGGCGCGTGCTGGCGGTTATCGGTATGCTTCATGATAAAGATATCGGTGGCACGCTGGCCTGCATGGAGAGTGTGGTCGATAGCTGGTATTGTGCTCCTCTTGAGGGGCCGCGTGGTGCGACGGCCGAGCAGTTGATGGAACATCTCGGCAAAGGCGCAATCTATAGTAGCGTGGCTCAGGCCTGGCATGCCGCGATGGCGGATGCTAAACCAGAAGATACCGTGCTGGTGTGTGGCTCTTTCCACACGGTGGCACATGTCATGGAAGTGATGGACGCGGGGAGAACCGGTGGCGAGTAAGTTTCAGAACCGTTTAACAGGAACGATTGTGCTGGTCGCGCTCGGGGTGATTATTCTTCCCGGGCTGCTCGACGGGCAGAAAAAGCATTATCAGGACGAGTTTGCAGCCATTCCGCTGGTGCCGAAACCGGGCGACCGTGATGAACCGGATATGCTGCCTGCGGCGACACAGGCGCTGCCTGCCCAGCCGCCGGAAGGGGCGGCTGAAGAAGTTCGCGCGGGCGATGCCGCTGCGCCGTCGCTCGACCCGTCGCGTCTGGCGGCGAATAACAACATCGAGATTGATCCGGTACCGGTAGAGAAGCCTAAGCCTGTTGAAAAACCGAAGCCGGTAGAGAAACCGCAGCCGAAGCCAACGCGTGATAAAGCGGCAGAGCAACTGGCTGCTGCGTCAGAAACCCCTCCGCCAGCGAAGCAAGACGCAGCCCCGACCGGCAAAGCCTATGTTGTGCAACTGGGCGCGTTGAAAAACGCCGATAAAGTTAACGAGGTCGTGGGTAAACTGCGCAGCGCGGGCTATCGTGTTTACACTTCACCTTCCACGCCGGTGCAGGGTAAAATTACCCGTATCCTTGTGGGGCCGGAAGCGTCTAAAGATAAGCTGAAAGGCTCGCTGGGTGAGCTGAAGCAGATCTCCGGTCTGAGCGGTGTGGTGATGAACTATAGCGCGAACTGATAAGATCTCCCCCTCACCCTAACCCTCGCCCCTCAAGGGAGAGGGCCGGGGTGAGGGGGAGAAGACGTCCACAGAGATGTCAAAAGGACCGTGGCGTTGATTATTTTTTCAGCGCCTTTTTTATTTACGCGCGGGAAGGAAATCCCTACGCAAACGTTTTCTTTTTCTGTTAGAATTCGCCCCGAACTGGATGACAGGGCGTTAAATCGTGGGACACATATGGTCTGGATTGATTACGCCATCATTGCGGTGATTGGTTTTTCCTGTCTGGTTAGCCTGATCCGTGGCTTTGTTCGTGAAGCGTTATCGCTGGTGACTTGGGGTTGTGCTTTCTTTGTTGCCAGTCATTACTACACTTACCTGTCTGTCTGGTTCACGGGCTTTGAAGATGAACTGGTCCGAAATGGAATCGCCATCGCGGTGCTGTTTATCGCGACGCTGATTGTTGGTGCTATCGTCAATTACGTGATAGGTCAGCTGGTCGAGAAAACCGGTCTGTCAGGAACGGACAGGGTACTCGGGATCTGTTTCGGGGCGTTGCGAGGTGTGCTGATTGTGGCCGCCATCCTGTTCTTCCTGGATACCTTCACCGGGTTCTCCAAAAGTGAAGACTGGCAGAAATCGCAGCTCATTCCTGAGTTCAGCTTCATCATCAGATGGTTCTTTGACTATCTGCAAAGCTCGTCGAGTTTTTTGCCCAGGGCATAAACCCTGAGATGTGGCTTAACGAGGAAAAGACGAATGTGCGGTATTGTCGGTATCGCCGGTTTCATGCCGGTAAACCAGTCGATTTATGACGCGTTAACGGTGCTTCAGCACCGTGGGCAGGATGCTGCGGGTATCATCACCATTGATGCAAACAACTGCTTCCGTTTACGTAAGGCGAATGGCCTGGTAAACGATGTGTTTGAAGCCCGCCATATGCAGCGTCTGCAAGGTAATATGGGGATCGGTCACGTTCGTTATCCTACTGCTGGCAGTTCCAGCGCCTCTGAGGCACAGCCTTTCTACGTCAACTCACCGTATGGCATCACCCTTGCCCATAACGGCAACCTGACCAACGCCCATGAGCTGCGTAAAAAGCTGTTCGAAGAGAAACGTCGCCACATTAACACCACCTCTGATTCTGAAATCCTGCTCAACGTGTTCGCCAGCGAGCTGGATAACTTCCGTCACTACCCGCTGGAAGCAGACAATATCTTTGCTGCCATTGCTGCGACCAACCGCCAGATCCGCGGTGCATACGCCTGCGTGGCGATGATTATCGGTCACGGTATGGTTGCCTTCCGCGATCCAAACGGCATTCGTCCGCTGGTGCTGGGCAAGCGCGACCTTGGCGATGGCCGTACCGAATATATGGTTGCCTCTGAGAGCGTGGCGCTGGATACCCTGGGCTTCGAATTCCTGCGTGACGTTGCGCCGGGCGAAGCGGTGTATATCACCGAGAAGGGCCAGCTGTTTACCCGTCAGTGTGCCGACAACCCGGTCAGCAACCCGTGTCTGTTTGAATACGTCTATTTCGCCCGCCCGGACTCCTTCATCGACAAGATTTCCGTCTACAGCGCGCGCGTAAATATGGGCACGAAGCTCGGCGAGAAGATTGCTCGCGAATGGGACGATCTCGACATCGACGTGGTTATTCCTATCCCGGAAACCTCCTGCGATATCGCTCTGGAAATTGCCCGTATTCTGGATAAACCTTACCGTCAGGGCTTCGTGAAGAACCGCTACGTTGGCCGCACCTTCATCATGCCGGGCCAGCACCTGCGCCGTAAGTCTGTACGTCGTAAACTGAACGCCAACCGCGCCGAATTCCGTGATAAGAACGTTCTGCTGGTGGATGACTCCATCGTGCGTGGTACCACCTCTGAGCAGATTATCGAGATGGCGCGCGAAGCGGGGGCGAAGAAAGTGTATCTGGCGTCTGCCGCACCGGAAATTCGCTTCCCGAACGTGTACGGCATCGATATGCCAACCGCCAATGAGCTGATTGCGCACGGTCGCGAAGTGGA
Source organism: Enterobacter sp. MGH 37 (assembly GCF_000534515.1). Classification (NCBI taxonomy): domain Bacteria; kingdom Pseudomonadati; phylum Pseudomonadota; class Gammaproteobacteria; order Enterobacterales; family Enterobacteriaceae; genus Enterobacter; species Enterobacter sp. MGH 37. Next base: position 2,432,585 of record NZ_KI973205.1, on the reverse strand, counting down.
CGAAATTCGTCAGATTATCGGCGCCGATGGCCTGATTTTCCAGGATCTGAACGATCTTATCGACGCGGTGCGCGCCGAGAACCCGGAGATTCAGCAGTTCGAATGCTCCGTGTTTAACGGCGTCTATGTGACGAAAGACGTCGACCAGCAGTACCTTGACTATCTTGATTCGCTGCGCAACGACGATGCGAAAGCCGTTCAGCTGCAAAACGATCTCGAAAGTTTAGAGATGCACAACGAAGGTTGATCTCTCTGCAGGTGAGGGCGTTCGCCCTCACTTGCAACTCCCCGCGAAATCCTGCACAGTCTGCCCTGAAATCAGTAAGGGCGAAAATCATGAAACGACTCATTGTTGGGCTCAGCGGTGCCAGTGGCGCCATTTACGGCGTACGTCTGCTGCAGGTTTTGCGCGACGTAGCGGAAGTCGAAACCCATCTGGTGATGAGCCAGGCGGCGCGACAAACCCTCTCCCTTGAAACCGATCTCTCCCTGCGTGATGTTCAGGCACTGGCCGACGTCGTGCACGACGCGCGCGATATCGCCGCCAGCATCTCCTCAGGCTCGTTTAAAACCGCTGGCATGGTGATCCTGCCCTGTTCAATTAAAACGCTCTCCGGCATTGTGAACAGCTATACCGACACGCTGGTGACGCGCGCGGCGGATGTCGTGCTGAAGGAACGTCGCCCGCTGGTGCTTTGCGTGCGGGAAACGCCGCTACATCTGGGGCATTTGCGCCTGATGACCCAGGCCGCCGAGCTGGGCGCCGTGATCATGCCGCCGGTACCGGCGTTTTATCATCGCCCGCAGTCGCTGGATGATGTGATCAACCAGACCGTCAACCGCGTGCTGGATCAGTTTGATATCGACCTGCCGGAAGATCTCTTCACCCGCTGGCAAGGAGCCTGATTCTGTGCACACATGCTGTGCATGAAAAGAGACGTTGCCCTGTTTCAGGGCAATTATGCAACGGCGATCATATCCTCGACATTTAATTCGTTTTTTCCCTTTTTCTCTCTCCGGTTCGTTCGGCAGACCTGCTATCTTTCACCATTAAGGCAATATCGCAACGTTTTATTAACATATTTAACGTCGAAGTTTTGACCAGACGGCAATGTGGCATAAGACCTGCAAGAGAAGCCTGCAACACAACACACAACACAATACATAATAAAATCACGGTACTTGAGGGTAAATGTATGAAGAAGACGGTTCTGGCTCTGTCTTTGCTGGTGGGGTTAAGTGCGGCGGCAGGTAGCTATGCAGCGCTTCCACAGACGGTTCGTATCGGTACAGACGCAACCTACGCGCCATTCTCTTCCAAGGATGCGAAAGGCGATTTCGTGGGGTTTGATATCGATCTGGGAAATGAAATGTGCAAACGCATGCAGGTAAAATGCACATGGGTGGGCAGCGACTTTGACGCATTAATTCCGTCGCTGAAAGCCAAGAAAATCGATGCCATTATCTCTTCTCTCTCTATCACCGAAAAACGTCAGCAGGAGATTGCCTTCTCTGACAAGCTCTACGCCGCTGATTCACGTCTGATTGCTGCTAAAGGCTCCCCGATCCAGCCGACCATCGACTCCCTGAAAGGCAAGCATGTTGGCGTGCTCCAGGGGTCAACGCAGGAAGGTTATGCCAATGCCAACTGGCGCGAGAAGGGTGTCGACGTGGTTGCCTATCAGAATCAGGATCTGATTTACTCTGACCTGTCGGCGGGCCGTCTGGATGCCGCATTCCAGGATGAAGTCGCCGCGAGCGAAGGCTTCCTGAAGCAGCCAGCCGGGAAAGACTACGCTTTTGCAGGCCCGTCAGTGAAAGACAAAAAATACTTTGGTGACGGCACCGGTATTGGCCTGCGTAAGGATGATACCGAGCTGAAAGCCGCCTTTGACAAAGCGTTTACAGAGCTGCGTAAAGACGGTACTTACGACAAACTGGCGAAGAAATACTTCGACTTCAACGTCTACGGTGACTGAGACCTGACGGTGATGCACTGAAAAGAGGCATCAGGCGAAGGGGTGATCCAGTATGGTGCGTTAAATGCACTATATTGGATCGCTTTGTGCATACTTACGCATTTATAATGCAAAATATCCCGGCCCGAAGGCATTAATCTTTGCCTGAAGGTGGGGATTAATGGCACATTAGCACCACCCCGTCGTCGTAAAAATCCCGTATGAAGACAGTTTGTTGAGGACAAATATGAAAAAACTCGTGTTGTCACTATCTCTGGTGCTGGCCTTTTCCAGCGCCACCGCGGCATTCGCAGCCATTCCGCAGAAAATCCGTATTGGTACCGATCCAACCTATGCGCCGTTTGAATCGAAGAATTCAAAGGGTGAGCTGGTGGGTTTTGACATCGATCTGGCCAATGAGCTGTGCAAACGCATCAAAGCGCAATGTACCTACGTTGAGAACCCGCTGGACGCGCTGATCCCATCCCTGAAAGCAAAAAAAATCGACGTAATTATGTCCTCGCTCTCCATCACTGAAAAACGCCAGCAGGAGATTGCCTTCACCGACAAACTCTACGCGGCCGATTCACGTCTGGTGGTGGCGAAGTCTTCTGATATTCAGCCAACGCTTGAGTCGCTGAAGGGCAAACGCGTGGGTGTGCTGCAGGGCACCACCCAGGAAACCTACGGTAACGAACACTGGGCGCCGGAGGGGATCGAAATTGTCTCCTATCAGGGCCAGGAAAATATTTACGCAGACCTGACGGCCGGCCGTATTGATGCGGCATTCCAGGATGAAGTCGCGGCAAGTGAAGGCTTCCTGAAAACGCCGGTGGGCAAAGATTACAAGTTCGGCGGTCCGTCCATTAAGGATGTGAAGTTGTTCGGTGTGGGTACCGGTATGGGCCTGCGCAAAGAAGACAACGAACTGCGCGAAGCGCTGAACAAAGCGTTTGCGGAAATGCGCGCTGACGGTACCTATGACAAGCTGGCGAAAAAGTATTTTGATTTCAATGTGTACGGCGGCTAATCGCTCCGTCAAATAACGTGCGGCCCCTCCCGATGCGGGAGGGGAAAAGACACGGTTTCACCACTCACGATACGACAGGGCTCGCGGTATGCTGTACGGATTTTCTGGCGTCATTTTACAGGGCGCGCTTGTCACCCTTGAGCTGGCTATCAGCTCCGTGGTGCTGGCGGTGCTGATAGGTCTGGCGGGCGCAGGGGCGAAGCTTTCGGCTAACAAACCGCTGGCGCTCATTTTTGAAGGCTATACCACGCTCATTCGCGGCGTACCCGATCTGGTGCTGATGCTGCTCATCTTTTATGGTCTGCAGATTGCGTTAAACAGCGTAACGGATGCGATGGGACTGGGACAAATTGATATCGACCCGATGGTGGCCGGTATTATTACCCTCGGTTTTATCTACGGTGCCTACTTCACCGAAACCTTCCGCGGTGCTTATATGGCCGTGCCGAAAGGTCACATTGAGGCGGCAACCGCATTTGGTTTTACCTCTTCACAAACGTTTCGCCGGATCATGTTCCCGGCCATGATGCGCTATGCGCTGCCGGGCATTGGTAACAACTGGCAGGTTATCCTCAAAGCGACGGCGCTGGTCTCTTTGCTCGGTCTGGAAGATGTGGTCAAAGCCACTCAGCTGGCGGGTAAAAGCACCTGGGAGCCCTTCTACTTTGCGGTGGTCTGTGGCGTGATCTATCTGGTCTTTACGACCGTCTCCAATGGTGTGCTGCTTCTGCTTGAGCGTCGCTACTCCGTGGGTGTGAAGAGGGCTGACCTGTGATTGAGATTATTCAGGAATACTGGAAATCCCTGCTGTGGACGGATGGCTATCGCTTTACCGGCGTGGCGATCACGCTGTGGCTGCTGATTTCGTCCGTGGTGATGGGCGGCATTCTGGCGGTGTTTCTCGCCATTGGCCGCGTGTCGAACAATAAATTTATTCAGTTCCCCATCTGGCTGTTTACCTACGTCTTTCGCGGTACGCCGCTGTACGTGCAGCTGCTGGTCTTCTATTCAGGCATGTACACGCTGGAAATCGTAAAAGGCACGGAAATGCTGAATGCGTTCTTCCGTAGCGGCCTGAACTGTACGGTGCTGGCGTTGACGCTCAACACCTGTGCCTATACCACCGAGATCTTCGCCGGGGCTATTCGTTCCGTGCCTTATGGCGAGATTGAAGCGGCGCGGGCGTATGGCTTTTCGTCGGTAAAACTTTACCGCTGCATTATTCTGCCATCGGCGCTGCGTATTGCGCTGCCTGCGTACAGCAACGAAGTGATTCTGATGCTGCACTCCACTGCGCTTGCCTTTACCGCGACGGTGCCGGATCTGCTCAAAATCGCGCGCGATATTAACTCCGCGACCTATCAGCCGTTTACCGCGTTTGGCATTGCGGCGGTGCTCTATTTAATTATCTCTTATGTCTTGATTAGCCTGTTCCGCAAGGCTGAAAAACGCTGGTTGCAGCATATAAAACCTTCTTCGACGCACTGAGAAAGATGATGGCTGAGAACAAATTAAACGTTATTGATTTGCACAAACGCTACGGCGAACATGAAGTGCTGAAAGGGGTGTCGCTGCAGGCGAATGCAGGCGACGTAATCAGTATCATCGGCTCATCCGGCTCGGGTAAAAGTACCTTCCTGCGCTGCATTAACTTCCTCGAAAAACCGAGTGAAGGCTCGATTGTGGTGAGCGGGCAGAATATTAATCTGATACGCGATAAAGACGGCCAGCTGAAGGTGGCGGATAAGAATCAGCTGCGTCTGCTGCGCACGCGTCTGACCATGGTGTTCCAGCACTTCAATCTCTGGAGCCACATGACGGTGCTGGAGAACGTGATGGAAGCGCCGATTCAGGTGCTGGGCCTGAGCAAACAGGAAGCCCGCGAGCGCGCGGTGAAATACCTGGCGAAAGTGGGTATCGACGAGCGTCAGCAGATGAAATACCCGGTGCACCTCTCCGGCGGTCAGCAGCAACGTGTCTCCATCGCCCGCGCGCTGGCGATGGAACCCGAAGTGCTGCTGTTCGATGAACCGACTTCAGCGCTGGATCCTGAACTCGTTGGCGAAGTGCTGCGCATCATGCAGAAGCTGGCCGAAGAGGGCAAAACGATGGTGGTGGTGACGCACGAGATGGGCTTTGCCCGTAACGTTTCTAACCACGTCATCTTCCTGCATCAGGGCAAAATTGAAGAGCAGGGCCATCCGGACGACGTCTTAGCGAATCCGCAAAGCCCGCGTCTGCAGCAGTTCCTGAAAGGCTCCCTGAAATAACGGGGGGTTTTCCCTCTCCCCGTGGGAGAGGGTTGGGATGAGGGCATCAGACCGCAGTACAGCCCAATCGCCCGGTGGCGCTTCGGTATGAACCGGAAACATGGGTAACACTTTAGACCGGATACATGGGTAACAGTTATAACTGGCATAGAAGAGGAGACTCGCTATGCCCTGGACTGAGACCCGACCTATGCAACGCCTTGATTTTATCCGTGCCAGCCATGCAGGTACGGACTCCTTCTCCGCGCTTTGCCGTCTTTTTGGCATCAGCCGTAAAACCGGCTATAAATGGCTTCAGCGTTTTGACCCTTCTGATCTGTCATCTCTCTCTGACCGGTCGCGCGCGCCACGCTCCCACTCCCGGACGGTTCCTGATGATATCGCCGGACACCTGACTGCCCTGCGTCAAAAACACCCTGACTGGGGGCCAAAAAAACTGCGGATGTGGTTGCTCAATCATCACGTCGATTTTACCGTACCTGCCGCCAGCACTATCGGCGATATCCTCAAGCGCGAAGGCCTGGTTCCGGATAAAAAACGAAAACGCAGAACACCAGGCAATCGCCAGCCCCTGACCATCATCAGTGAGAACAATCAGGTCTGGAGCGCTGATTTTAAAGGCAAGTTCAGGCTGCTCAGCAGAGAGTACTGCCATCCTTTCACCCTGACCGATAATCACAGCCGGTATCTGCTCAGCTGCCGGGGAACACACCGTGAGAGTGAACCCTTTGTCAGAGAGTGCCTGACGGATGCGTTCCTGGAATATGGTCTGCCGGAAGTGCTTAGAACCGATAACGGCCAGCCCTTCGCGGGAACAGGAATAGCCGGATTAAGTCGTCTTGCCGTCTGGCTAATCAAGCTGGGCATCAGGCCGGAGCGTATCAGAAAGGGGCATCCGGAAGAAAATGGCCGCCATGAGCGAATGCACCGCTCCCTGAAAAGTGCGGTGAAACAGGGCAACACCTTCATGACGATGGAAGAACAACAGCGGTGGTTCAGTGACTACCGGAAAGAATTTAACTACGAAAGGCCGCATGAAGCACTGGCGGGTGCAACGCCCGGAACGGTATGGCAACCCTCAAACCGACACTGGGATGGCCGTCTTCCTGAATATGCTTATCCGGAAGGAGGTACAGTCTACAGGGTGAAATCGAGGGGGACCCTCTATATGGGAAAAAAGGGTACGGTGTTCCTGAGTGAAGCACTGACTGGGGAGTACATCATGCTGGAAGAGCAAGATGATGGCCTTGAGGCCATCATCTTTAATGGAATAACACTTGCGTACTACGACCGAAAAACCCAGAGTGTGCTCCGGATAGACTAAAAGTGTTACCTATGTTCCCGGTCTGATCTGTCACCTATGTATCCGGTCATACACTTCGCTTACCGGGCCTACAAAAACCGCAGTGCCGCCCGGCATTCAGACCGCACCACACTCCAGCCGATAGACCCAGTCGTCATACCGCACCCCATTAATTTCATATGCCTTTTCCAGTACCTGCGTACGCACAAACCCGGCTTTCTCCAGCACGCGCACCGACCCGCCGTTATCCGCCAGCACAAACGCGTTAATGGCCTTCACGCCGGTCTGGTTAAAGGCGTAATCACACACCGCGCGCAGCGCCTCGCTGGCAATACCTTTCCCCTGCGCAGCAGGCACAACCGTATAGCCGATATCTGCCTCTTCATGATTCGCCGGGCTGATTTGCAGGCCAATATCGCCAAGCGGGGTCTCCTCATCCCGAAAACGGATCACGAAAACATGCTCGGCCATCAGGCGCGCGGCAAACACGCGTCGGGTCTCTTTTTCCGGCGCGATGGCGGACATATAGCGCATGATGTCGCGGTTTTCACGCAGCGAGCGGAAAAAGGCCCAGTCGGTGGGTTCGAAAGGGGTGAGATGAAGCCGGGGAGTGGTGATGGTTGCCATTGTTACGCCATTTCATCGGAACATGGCGTACAACTGTAACATATTCACCGCACCACATCCCCCAGCGCCTCTTCTAAGTCATACCAGCGGAACGCGAACCCCGCCGCTTCCAGCCGTTTGGGGAGCGCCCGTTGTCCGCCTAATACCAGCACGGACGCTTCACCCATCATCAGGCGAATCACCGTGGCAGGTACGCGCAATATCGCCGGGCGATGCAGGGCGTGCCCCAGAGCGTGAGCAAACTGTTCATTACGCACGGGATATGGCGCGACCATATTAAACGGTCCGCGCAGGTCGTTATCCAGCAGCCAGAGAATGCCGTTGACCATATCGTCGATATGGATCCACGCCAGATACTGACGGCCGTTGCCAATCGGTCCACCAAGTCCCAGCTTAAAAGGCGGGAGCATTTTGCCCAAAATACCGCCGTTCGGCGCCAGTACCACACCGGTACGCAGCAGGCAGACGCGGGTACGATCGCTTTGCGCCGCACAGGCGATGCGTTCCCACTGGGCACAGAGTTTATGGGTAAATTCGTTGTGGGGCGGCTCTTCCTCGGTCACCACCACTTCGCCAAGATCGCCGTAATAGCCCGTCGCTGAGCCCGAAATCAGCACCGACGGCGGCGTGTGGCTGTTGCGAATCAGCTCAACCAGCTTCTCGGTGATGTTCCAGCGGCTGCTGCAGAGCCGCTGTTTCTGCTCTTCGGTCCAGCGCTTATCGGCAATGGGTTCACCCGCGAGGTTGATGACGGCATCAAAGCCGTCCAGATTCTGCTGCTCAGCCAGCCCTTTCCAGATGTCGACGCCTGCACCGAGCACCTGACGCGCTTTTTCCGGGCTGCGCGTCACCACAGTGATGTCATGATGCAGCGCCTGAAGACGCGCAATGAGATGGCGACCAATCAGACCCGTACCGCCGGTCAGCAAAATCTTCATACAACCTCCAGGTTTATCCCTGGCGTCGCCAGCTTAACGTCATAGAGACGGAGTCGGCGTAGCGCAGGGCGTGAAGTTTATCGATCTCTACTTCAGCATAAGTGACCCAGTGATGATCGCGTGCGATATCGAGCACATCCTGAGTTAATTTCTCCAGCAGAGAGAAGCGGTTGTTCTCCACGTACTGAATGATGTTTTTGGTTATCGTGCGATAGTTCAGCGCGTCATTGATGTCTTCGCTGGCCCGCGCTTTGTCGGCGGGATAGTGAATAACCACATTAATGACAATATCCTGACGGTTGGCAATCTCTTCCTCTTTGATACCGATGAAGGTACGCAAGCGTAAATTTTTTATACGAATAATAGCGTCTGGCTGTGACATTGCAGGTCTTCTCCGTGTCAGTAATTGCCGCCCATAATACATGAGAGGCTTGCAGGCACACAGCCTCCTATAAGGTTAAATCTGCTGGATTTTTTGCAGTGCGCGTTCGGTGGCCGGGCGGGTACGGATACGTTCAAACCAGTTGTTCACCGCCGGGTAGGACGCGAGATCAATCCGGTGCTTTTCATGGGTATTCACCCACGGCCAGCAGGCTATATCGGCAATGCTGTAATGATCTCCCCCAAGCCACGGCGTTTTTTCCAGCCGCTGGTTTAGCACGCCATACAGACGTTGCGTCTCCACCTGATAGCGTTCTATCGCATAAGGGATGGGCTGCGGGGCGTAAGCGGTAAAATGGTGATTCTGTCCCAGCATGGGCCCAAGTCCGCTCGCCTGCCAGAAGAGCCATTGCAAGGTATGGTGACGTTCACGCAGCTCCCCGCTCAGGAGTTTGCCGGTTTTCTCCGCCAGATAGAGCAAAATTTCGCCGGATTCAAACAGGCTCAACGGTCTTCCCCCGTCGGCCGGCTGGTTGTCAATAATGGCCGGAATTTTATTGTTCGGCGAGATAGCCAGAAAGAGAGGACTGAACTGTTCACCTTTGCTGATATCCACGCGAATGATTCTGTAATCCAGTTCGGCTTCTTCGAGAAAGAGGGTGATCTTATGGCCGTTTGGGGTAGGGGCGTAATAAAGGTCAATCATTCTCAACTCCTGTCCATGCGAATAGTAGTGCCACGACAACTGAGTATAGGTAATTGTTGTAAATCGTGAGTTTTCATCAAGTGACAGCGGGGCAAAGAGATTATATGTTGAGTAAAAAACCGATCAGCCGATGAGGATGTTATGAACCAGCCCCTAATCACGTTGTGGTCCGATGCGAATTTCTTTTCCCCCTATGTCATGAGCGTGTACGTTGCGCTGGCTGAAAAAGGGCTTACTTTTACGCTGAAGACCGTTGATCTCGACGGCGGGGAACATCTCAAACCGCAGTGGCAGGGTTACGATCTCACCCGACGCGTACCGGTGCTGGAGGTTGACGGCTTTGCGCTGAGCGAATCATCAGCGATCGATGAATACCTGGAAGATCGTTTTGCGCCGCCCGAGTGGGAACGGATCTATCCTCTCGATCTGCAAAAACGCGCCCGTGCGCGGCAGATCCAGGCGTGGCTACGTAGCGACCTGGTGCCGATTCGTGTAGAGCGCTCGACGGATGTCGTGTTTGCCGGGGTGAAAAAGCCAGCTCTGAGCGCGGAAGGCACGAATAGCACCCAAAAACTGATTGAAACGGCCACGTCGCTACTCGCGCACGGCAATCCGAACCTGTTTGGTGAATGGTGCATTGCCGATACCGACCTGGCGCTGATGCTGAACCGTCTGATCCTCAACGGCGATGAAGTCCCTCAGCTGCTGGTGGATTATGCAGCGTTCCAGTGGCAGCGCGCCTCTGTGCAGCGCTATGTGGCACTCTCCGCTAAGCGCGCGGGCTGATAAGCCCTGACGCTTCAGGTATGATAAGGGCAGTGAGTTTTCCGAGGGAGAGACGAATGAAATTGATGTTTGCGTCGGATATCCATGGATCGCTGCCCGCGACCGAGCGCGTGCTTTCTCTGTTTGCGCAAAGCGGCGCGCAATGGCTGGTGATTCTGGGGGATGTGTTAAACCATGGCCCGCGCAATGCGCTGCCGGAAGGCTATGCCCCTGCGCAGGTCGCGGAGAAGCTCAATCCGTTTGCCTCGCGCATCATTGCCGTGCGCGGTAACTGCGACAGCGAAGTCGACCAGATGCTACTGCACTTTTCCCTTACCGCTCCGTGGCAACAGGTACTGCTGGAAAACAGCCGCCTGTTCCTGACCCACGGGCACCTTTTCGGCCCGGATAATCTTCCGGCACTCGCGGCTGGCGATGTCCTGGTTTACGGTCATACTCATATTCCGGTGGCTGAAAAACGCGGTGAAATTTATCACGTTAACCCGGGGTCGGTCAGCATACCCAAAGGCGGATATCCTGCGAGCTATGGCATGCTGGATGGAAATACCCTGAGCGTTATCGCACTTAATGATCAGCAAGTTATTGCGCAGGTAACGATTAATCCGTAAGTTACACCTCAACTGCAAACGCGCCGAAAGAGCGCTTAGACGAGAAGGTTTCCCGATGGTGGAGCAGAATCATTTGGCAAGTACTGAATGGGTTGACATTGTCAGCGAAGAAAATGAAGTGATCGCGCAGGCCAGCCGCGAACAAATGCGTGCAGAGCGTCTGCGTCACCGTGCAACCTACATTGTTGTGCATGACGGCATGGGCAAGATTCTGGTTCAGCGTCGCACGGACACGAAAGATTTTCTCCCAGGTATGCTGGATGCCACAGCGGGTGGTGTCGTGCAGGCCGATGAAGTGCTGCTGGATTCCGCGCGTCGTGAAGCGGAAGAAGAGTTAGGGATTGCCGGTGTGCCATTTGCTGAACACGGGCAGTTCTATTTCGAAGACGAACATTGCCGCGTCTGGGGCGGACTGTTTAGCTGCGTTTCCCACGGGCCTTTCGCCCTGCAGGAAGAAGAAGTGAGCGAAGTCTGCTGGATGACGCCGGAAGAGATTACCGCGCGTTGCGACGAGTTCACGCCGGATTCGTTAAAAGCACTGGCGCTGTGGATGACCCGCAACGCCAAAAACGAATCCGCTAAGCCGGAAAATAAAGCGGAAAAAGAGGAAGAGGCTGAATAAGCCTTAACAGCTTTCCCGCAGACACAGGCTGGACGCGATGGGTTTATGGTCGCGCCAGTCTCCATCATTCAGACGTTCCAGTAACGCTTTCCCGGCCTCAATCCCAATCTTTCGATGCGGTACCGCCATGGTCGTCAGCGGCGGCTGACAGACGCGGCTGACGTCGCTATCCCCAAAGCCCACGACGGCAAGATCGTCCGGCACTTTGATGCGCCGACGCTGACACTCATACAGCGCACCGCAGGCCAGTTCGTCTGAAACGCATACCAGCGCATCCAGCTCCGGCCACGCCAGCAGAAACTCAGGCAGTTGCGCCGCACCGGTCGAGAAACTCGGCGGCATGGCGGCGTTAATTACCCGGTTCGGCGACAGATGATGGCGCAACATCGCTTTGTACCAGCCCTGCAAATGCTGCTGGAAAATCCACTGTTCCTGGTTGGCGCACAGCAGGCCGATATTCTGATAGCCGCGCTTAATAACCATTTCTGTTAGCTCATACATGGCCGCCACGTTATCAATCCCGATATTCATATCAATCGGGTCGGCGCGCATAGCACCCATCTCCATCACCGGGATGGAGGCATTTTTCAGCCAGTGGCGAACGGTGTCGGTATGCTCCACGCTGAGCAGAATCGCGGCGGCAATATTGGACGCCAGCAGCGTTTCCAGCAGCTTTTCCTCCTGTTCAAGACGATGCTGAGACTCGGCCAGCATGATCTGGTATCCGGCAGGCTGAAGCACCTGCTGTAGCCCGGCAAACATCTCTGAACACCCAGCTTCGGAAAGGTTAGGAACAACCATTGCGATCGTCCATGACGACGCCGATGCCAGTGCGCTGGCGGCGAGATTGGGCATATAACCCAGTTCCTGCACCGCAGCTTCAATTTTTTCACGCAGTTTATCGGAAACCTGTTCCGGCGTGCGGAGCGCACGGGAGACGGTCATCGTGCCAACTCCGGCAAGCTGTGCGACATCCGCGAGCGTGACTTTTCCGGTACTGCGCCGTTTTCGGGTTAAAGACATACACCTTCCTGCTGACCAGACGCGTTCTTATTTCCTTCACTCCAGGTGACAGGCAGTATACGCCTTAAATCCCTTTTTTTGCTGTGATTTCACACGATGATGGCATTTTGATAGCGCTATCACACTTCTGCATGTTAATCGTTGGTAGCGCTATCTTTGTGACCGGGATCGCAGTCAAGGATTGATGGGTTGAATAAAGTTTGCTCATCTTTGGCGTGACAACGGAGTGAAAAGTGCTCAAAAAGTGGATATATGATACAACCATCACGCTTCAGGAGAGCGTTGAAAGCTGGCCTCAGGCGCTGGAGATATGCGCGAAACCGTTACTGGAGCTGCAGGTGATTGAACCGGAATACGTGACGGCAATCATTCAGCAGCACCATGCTTTAGGACCGTATTATGTGCTGGCACCAGGGCTGGCCATGCCGCATGCGCGGCCGGAAGAAGGCGCCAAAGGACTGGGGTTGTCATTACTAAAACTAAAACAGGGTGTCTCTTTTGGTGCCGAGGAGTTTGACCCTGTCGATGTCATTATTATGCTCGCGGCACCGGACAAACATAGCCATCTCGGGATGATCTCATCGCTGGCAGAGTTATTTTCCAGCGACGAAGATATGGAAAAATTACATCAGGCGAATACCCTGGAGGACATTAAAACCATTATTGACAGCTTCTGATTTAATTCTTTAATCCGATTATTCACAACATTACGCGCCAGCGTGATGGGGCGTGCTCTACTCATAAAAGGGGACAACAATGAAAATCATGGCTATTTGTGGGTCTGGCCTGGGCAGCAGTTTTATGGTCGAAATGAACATTAAAAAGGTGCTCAAAAAGCTGGAAATTGACGCCGAGGTTGAACACTCCGATCTCTCCTCCGCCACGCCGGGCGCGGCTGACCTGTTCGTGATGGCAAAAGATATTGCCGCCAGCGCCAGCGTACCGGAAAGCCAACTGGTGGTGATCAATAACATCATTGATATCAACGAACTTGAAGCGCAACTGCGCGCCTGGTTCGAAAGACAATAATCCTGATAAGGCGAGGTGGATATGTTTATCCTTGAAACGCTGAATTTCGTTGTTGATATTTTAAAAGTCCCTTCGGTGCTGGTCGGATTAATTGCCTTGATCGGTCTGGTTGCGCAGAAAAAAGCGTTTTCAGATGTGGTGAAGGGAACCATTAAAACGATTCTTGGTTTTATTGTGCTGGGCGGTGGCGCCACGGTGCTGGTGGGGTCATTAAATCCATTGGGGGGTATGTTCGAGCACGCCTTTAATATTCAGGGCATCATTCCCAATAATGAAGCGATTGTTTCGATTGCGCTGGAAAAATACGGAGCCTCTACCGCGCTGATTATGGCGTTTGGGATGGTAGCGAATATTATCGTCGCGCGCTTTACCCGTCTGAAGTACATCTTCCTGACCGGGCACCACACGTTTTACATGGCGTGCATGATTGGCGTAATTCTCACCGTGGCGGGCTTTGAGGGGGTAGGGCTGGTCTTTACCGGATCGCTGATCCTCGGCCTGATTATGGCTTTCTTCCCGGCCATTGCGCAGCGTTACATGAAGCGCATCACCGGTAACGATGAGATCGCCTTCGGCCACTTCGGCACCCTGGGCTACGTGCTGTCCGGCTGGATTGGCAGCAAGGTCGGCAAAGGCTCTCGTTCAACCGAAGAGATGAACCTGCCGAAGAACCTGAGCTTCCTGCGCGACAGTTCGATCTCTATCTCCCTGACGATGATGATTATCTACCTGATCATGGCGGTGAGCGCCGGGCGGGAGTACGTCGAAGCCACCTTCAGCGGCGGTCAGAACTACCTGGTTTACGCCATTATCATGGCGATCACCTTCGCGGCGGGCGTTTTCATCATCCTGCAGGGCGTGCGCCTGATTCTGGCGGAAATCGTCCCGGCCTTTACCGGCTTCTCTGAAAAACTGGTGCCGAACGCACGCCCCGCGCTGGACTGCCCGGTGGTCTACCCCTATGCGCCAAATGCCGTGCTGATTGGCTTCCTGTTCAGCTTCCTCGGGGGAATTGTCGGGCTGTTCATCTGCGGGCAGTTCAGCTGGGTGCTGATCCTCCCGGGCGTCGTGCCGCACTTCTTTACCGGTGCAACGGCGGGCGTGTTCGGTAATGCCACCGGCGGACGTCGCGGGGCAATGATAGGCGCCTTCGCCAATGGTCTGCTGATTACCTTCCTGCCGGTTCTGCTGCTGCCGGTGCTGGGCGCGATTGGCTTTGCTAACACCACCTTCTCGGACGCCGATTTCGGCGCGGTGGGGATTGTGCTCGGTAACCTGGCGCGCTTCCTGTCACCGCTTGCCATCACCGGGCTGGTCGTGGCGCTGTTCGCGCTGCTGGTGGCCTACAACCTGTTTGCGAAAAACAAACCTGCGGGCGGTAACGCGCAGGAAAATACCGGAGCCAAATCATGAATGAGAATGAGATAACCGAGCTGGCGCGCCAGATTCGCCTTGAGACGCTGAAATCGCTGACGCAGCTCGGATTTGGACACTACGGCGGCAGCATGTCGGTGGTCGAAACGCTGGCCGTGCTGTACGGCGCGGTGATGAAAATCGACCCGGCAGATCCGGACTGGCCAGAGCGAGATTATTTTGTCCTGTCAAAGGGCCATGCGGGCCCGGCGCTGTACAGCACGCTGGCGATCAAGGGCTACTTCCCGGTGGAGGAACTGAGCACCCTGAACCAGAACGGTACGCGCCTGCCGAGCCATCCGGATCGCCTGAAAACACGCGGCGTGGATGCGACCACCGGTTCGCTGGGGCAGGGGATTTCCATTGCTGGCGGGATGGCGCTATCGCACAAGCTCTCGGGGCGACCGAATCGGGTTTTCTGCATTGTCGGTGACGGCGAGCTGAACGAGGGACAGTGCTGGGAAGCCTTCCAGTTTATTGCCCACCATCGTCTGAACAATCTGACGGTATTCGTCGACTGGAACAAACAGCAGCTGGATGGCGAACTGGATGAAATCATTTGCGCGTTTGACCTCGAAGGGAAATTCCGTGCCTTTGGTTTTGACGTGGTGACCGTGAAGGGAGACGACATTCCGGCGCTGCTGGACGTGACGTCGCGCGTGCCGGCGAAAGACGCCCGCCCGCAGGTGGTGATCCTCGACAGCATTAAAGGGCAGGGGGTGCCGTATCTCGAACAGCTCAGCAATTCGCACCACCTGCGATTGACCGCGGAGAGCAAAGCGGCCCTCAACGAGACGATTCGCCAACTGGAGGCTTCACATGATTAAGGTTGCACCGGCAGGACAGAAAGACGCCGTTGAGATGCGCAAGGTCTACGCGGGCTTCGTGGCAAAGCAGATTGAGGCCGGAAGCGAGATTATCGCCCTGGAAGCGGACCTGATGAGTTCGATGGCGATGGACGGCGTGGCGCGCGATTATCCGCAGCACGTGATTAACTGCGGCATCATGGAGGCCAACGTGATCGGTACAGCTGCCGGGCTGTCGCTCACCGGTCGCAAACCGTTCGTGCATACGTTCACCGCGTTTGCCAGCCGACGCTGCTTCGACCAGCTGTTTATGTCCCTGGACTATCAGCGTAACAACGTGAAGGTGATAGCCTCGGATGCTGGCGTGACGGCCTGTCACAACGGCGGGACGCATATGTCGTTCGAGGATATGGGCATCGTGCGCGGTCTGGCGCACTCGGTGGTGCTGGAGGTGACCGACGCGGTGATGTTTGACGATGTGCTGCGCCAGCTTATCGATCTGGAAGGCTTCTACTGGGTACGCACCATCCGTAAGCAGGCCCCGAGCGTGTATGCGCCGGGCTCAACCTTCACCATCGGCGAAGGCAACGTGCTGCGTGAGGGAAGCGATATAACGCTTATCGCCAATGGCATTATGGTAGCGGAAGCGCTGGAGGCGGCGCGTCAGCTGGAGCAGGAGGGGGTCAGTGCAGCGGTTATTGATATGTTCACCCTGAAGCCCATCGACCGCATGCTGGTGAAAAACTACGCTGAGAAAACCGGGCGCATCGTGACCTGTGAAAACCACAGCATTCACAACGGCCTTGGCTCGGCGGTGGCGGAAGTGCTGGTGGAAACCTGCCCGGTGCCAATGCGCCGCGTGGGGGTGAAAGAGCGTTACGGTCAGGTGGGGACGCAGGACTTCCTGCAGAAGGAGTACGGCCTGACGGCACATGACATCGTGTCGGCGGCGCGAGAGCTGCTGTAATAAAAAAGGCGACCCTTTGTGGTCGCCTTTCTTGCTTTAAACGTTACTGCTGCTGTGAAGACTGGATCGCCGTCAGCGCGATGGTATAGACGATATCGTCAACCAGCGCACCACGGGACAGGTCGTTCACAGGTTTGCGCATACCCTGCAGCATTGGCCCGATGGAGATCAGGTCTGCTGAACGCTGTACCGCTTTATAGGTGGTGTTACCGGTGTTCAGATCCGGGAAGATGAACACGGTAGCGCGACCTGCAACCGGAGAGTTCGGCGCTTTGGATTTTGCCACGTCAGCCATCACGGCGGCGTCGTACTGCAGCGGACCGTCGATCATCAGATCCGGACGTTTTTCCTGAGCAATACGGGTCGCTTCACGCACTTTCTCTACGTCGCTACCTGCACCAGAAGTACCGGTGGAGTAGGAGAGCATCGCAACGCGCGGCTCGATGCCGAAGGCAGTCGCGGAATCTGCGGACTGAATAGCGATCTCAGCCAGCTGCTCTGCGGTTGGATCCGGGTTGATCGCGCAGTCGCCGTAAACATAAACCTGTTCAGGCAGCAGCATGAAGAACACGGAGGAGACCAGAGAACTGCCCGGTGCGGTTTTGATCAGCTGCAGCGGTGGACGAATGGTGTTTGCGGTGGTGTGAACTGCACCGGAAACCAGACCGTCAACTTCGTCCTGCTCCAGCATCAGCGTACCCAGCACCACGTTGTCTTCCAGCTGCTCGCGCGCAACGGCTTCGGTCATGCCCTTGCTCTTACGCAGTTCAACCAGACGGGCAACGTAGCTTTCACGAACCACTTCAGGGTCAACGATTTCGATGCCCGCACCCAGCTCAACGCCCTGAGACGCCGCAACGCGGTTGATCTCATCCGGGTTACCCAGCAGCACACAGGTCGCGATGCCGCGCTCTGCACAGATAGCCGCCGCTTTAACGGTACGTGGTTCGTCACCTTCTGGCAGAACAACGCGTTTGCCCGCTTTACGCGCCAGCTCGGTCAGCTGGTAACGGAATGCAGGAGGAGACAGACGGCGGCTGCGCTCGGAGGTCGCGGTCAGGGATTCGATCCAGTCTGCGTTGATGTAACCTGCAACGTATTCCTGAACTTTCTCGATACGCTCGTGGTCATCAACCGGCACTTCCAGGTTGAAGCTCTGCAGGCTCAGGGAGGTCTGCCAGGTGTTGGTATTCACCATGAAGACCGGCAGGCCAGTGGCAAACGCGCGTTCGCACAGCTTGCTCACGCGTGGGTCCATCTCGTAAGCGCCGGTCAGCAGGATGGCACCGATCTCTACGCCGTTCATCGCCGCCAGACACGCTGCAACCAGCACGTCAGGACGATCGGCTGACGTTACCAGCAGGGAACCAGCGCGGAAGTGTTCCAGCATGTGCGGAATGCTACGCGCACAGAAGGTCACGGACTTCACGCGGCGGGTATTGATATCGCCTTCGTTAACGATGGTCGCGTTCAGGTGACGCGCCATATCGATTGCACGGGTGGCAATCAGATCGAAGCTCCAGGGTACCGCGCCGAGAACAGGCAGCGGGCTGGAATCCTGCAGTTTCGCCGGATCAACTTTGACGACCTTCGCTTTGGAAGAGTCGTCGAAGATCTCAGACAGGTCTGGGCGAGTACGGCCCTGATCGTCAACCGGGGCGTTCAGTTTGTTCACGATCACGCCGGTGATGTTGGTGTTTTTCGTGCCGCCGAAGCTGCTGCGTGTCAGTTCGATACGCTCGTTCAGCTGTTCCGGGGTATCAGTGCCCTGGGACATGACGAAAACGATCTCTGCGTTCAGGGTTTTCGCGATTTCAAAGTTCAGAGACTGAGCAAACTGGTGTTTGCGCGTCGGGACCAGACCTTCAACCAGCACCACTTCTGCGTCCTGCGCATTTGCATGGTAGTTGGCGATGATCTCTTCCATCAAAACGTCTTTTTGATTGCTGGAGAGCAGCGACTCAACGTGACTCATCTTCAGCGGTTCAGCCGCAGGCAGATTGGAGTTTTTGCGAACGATGGTGGTGGTCTGGTCAGGCGCATCGCCACCGGCACGAGGCTGGGCGATTGGCTTAAAGACGCTCAGACGAACGCCTTTGCGTTCCATAGCACGGATTACGCCAAGGCTGACGCTGGTCAGGCCGACGCTGGTTCCGGTAGGGATCAGCATAATAGTACGGGACACGGTTTATCCTCTTTCGTTACCGCCGACACGGGGCGGGTTACAAAACAGCACCGCCAGCATTGCTGGCGGTGTGGAATCAGGCAGTCAGGCGGTGTGCGTCTTGCGCGATGACCAGCTCTTCGTTAGTTGGGATAACGATAGCCGGACGGGTGCCTTCTTTGTTGATGAAGCCAGACTTGCCGAAACGCGCAGCCAGGTTACGCTCGTGATCAACGTCGAAGCCCAGAACGCCCAGTTTGCCCAGGGACAGTTCGCGAACCATAGCCGCGTTCTCACCGATACCACCGGTGAAGATAACCGCGTCCAGACGACCGTCCATCAGCGCAGTGTAAGAACCGATGTATTTCGCCAGACGGTGGCAGTAAACGTCCATTGCACGTTTAGCGTCTGCTTTCTCTGCGTAGTTGTCTTCAACATAGCGGCAGTCGCTGGTGACTTCGGTCAGACCCAGCAGGCCAGACTCTTTAGTCAGCATTTTGTTGATGTCGTCAACGCTCATGCCCAGAGTGTCGTGCAGGTGGAAGATGATCGCCGGGTCGATGTCACCGGAACGGGTACCCATCACCAGACCTTCCAGCGGGGTCAGACCCATGGAGGTATCAACACATTTACCGTTGCGGATAGCAGAAACAGAACCACCGTTGCCCAGATGGCAGGTGATGATGTTCACTTCTTCAACAGGTTTGTTCAGGATTTTTGCGGCTTCCTGAGTCACAAAGAAGTGGCTGGTGCCGTGCGCGCCGTAACGACGTACGCCGTGCTCTTTGTACAGGCTGTATGGCAGGGCATAGAGGTAAGACTCTTCCGGCATGGTCTGATGGAACGCGGTGTCGAACACGGCCACGTTTTTGTCTTTCAGATTCGGGAAGGATTTCAGCGCTTCAGCGATACCGATCAGGTGCGCCGGGTTGTGCAGCGGAGCAAAAGAGGCAGAATCTTTGATGCCCTGGATAACAGATTCGTCGATCACGACGGAGCTGGTGTATTTTTCGCCGCCGTGGACGATACGGTGACCAATCGCAGTCAGCTGAGCAGACAGTTCTGGTTTTTGTGCCAGAATAGTGTTAACGATAAAGTTCAGCGCTTCACTGTGAGCGGCGCCTGCACCTAAAGCCGCTTCTTGTTTGCTGCCGTCCATCTTCCACTTGATACGTGCTTCAGGCAGATGGAAACATTCGGCCAAACCAGAGAGGTACTCGTCACCGTTGAGCGCATCGATGATGGCGAATTTCAGTGAGGAGCTACCGCAGTTCAGAACCAGTACTAACTTACTCGACATGGAAGTACCTATTATTGATACGTGGCTAAAAAAACGTCAGTGAGTCTAACAGCGTAACGCATGATGACTCGGACATTTATGATTAACATCATGCCAAACGAACATTGTGGCATGATGGAAGAAATAACTATGATTTTATGCCATTTTGCACAATTTTCAGCCAATGGCATAATGTGCGATAATTTGACGAGTGAATGATTCTCGTCTATGGCCCAATCAGGCTGGCACAGGATACCCGATACGGGGTAGCGATGACAAAATATTTTGAACGTTGTCATAGCCTGTTGTGGTTTTGCACAAAAATTTTAATTTTTATACGTGAAGTTGAGGTACAGCCATGTCGACACCCGAAACCCCTACCGTGAATTTCTTCAGTCTGTTTCGTCGGGGACAGCATTACGCAAAGACGTGGCCGATGGAAAAGCGCCTTGCGCCAATGTTTATTGAGAATCGCACCATCCGCGCCACGCGCTACGCGATTCGCTTTATGCCCCCTGTCGCCATTTTTACCCTGTGCTGGCAAATAGCGTTAGGCGGACAGCTTGGCCCGGCCGTGGCGACAGCACTCTTTGCGTTAAGCCTGCCGATGCAGGGGCTGTGGTGGTTAGGAAAACGGTCCATCACGCCACTGCCACCTTCTATTTTACACTGGTTTTATGAAGTCCGTGGAAAACTGGAGGAGGCCGGGCAGGCGCTTGCTCCGGTTGAAGGCAAGCCGGATTACCAGGCGCTGGCGGATACGTTAAAGCGCGCTTTTAAGCAGTTGGATAAAACATTCCTCGATGACTTGTGATTGATCATCGAAACGACTAACAAAAAAAGGCACAGTAACAAACCGTTACCGTGTCTTTTTTTTACAGTGCAATGCGCTACAGGAGTCGAAAGATGGAAATGACCCATGCTCAACGTCTGATTTTGTCTAACCAGTACAAAATGATGACAATGCTTGATCCCGATAACGCTGCGCGCTACAGCCGCCTGCAGACTATCGTCGAACGGGGGTTTGGTTTGCAAATGCGCGAACTGGACCGCGAGTTTGGTGAGCTGAAAGAAGAAACCTGCCGCATCGTGATCGACATTATGGAGATGTACCACGCCCTGCATGTTTCCTGGACTAATCTCAAAGATCAGCAGTCCATTGACGAGCGCCGTGTCACCTTCTTAGGCTTTGATGCAGCGACGGAAGCGCGTTATCTGAGCTATGTCCGCTTTATGGTGAATACCGAGGGGCGTTATACCCACTTCGATGCGGGTACCCACGGCTTTAACGCGCAGACCCCAATGTGGGATAAATACCAGCGCATGCTGAGCGCGTGGCACGCCTGTCCGCGTCAGTACCATTTAAGCAGCAACGAAATTCAACAAATCATTAATGCCTGACGGAGGTGCGTGTGCAGTGTAGAGGTTTTCTGTTTGATCTGGACGGTACGCTGGTGGATTCGCTGCCGGTTGTGGAGCGTTCATGGTGCCATTGGGCTGACAGGCACGGTATCGACCATCAGGACGTACTGAATTTCATCCATGGCAAGCAGGCCATAACCTCATTGCGGCACTTCTTAGCGGGGCGTTCTGAGGAGGAGATTCAGGCGGAGTTCACATACCTGGA
The DNA here is from genome assembly GCF_000534515.1 of Enterobacter sp. MGH 37. NCBI lineage: Bacteria > Pseudomonadati > Pseudomonadota > Gammaproteobacteria > Enterobacterales > Enterobacteriaceae > Enterobacter > Enterobacter sp. MGH 37. Next base: position 2,411,048 of record NZ_KI973205.1, on the reverse strand, counting down.
GCAGATTGAGGCCACCGATACGGAGGGTATCACTGCATTGCCTGGCGCACGCGAACTGCTTGAACATCTTAACGAAGCGCAGATCCCGTGGGCTATCGTCACGTCCGGCTCTGTTCCGGTCGCGCATGCCCGTCACAAAGCGGCCGGATTACCGAAGCCCGAGGTGTTCATTACCGCTGAACGCGTTAAACGCGGCAAGCCAGAGCCGGATGCGTTTCTGCTTGGCGCTGAACTGCTGGGTCTCGCTCCCGCTGAGTGCGTGGTCGTGGAAGACGCGGCGGCCGGCGTGCTGGCCGGGCTGAACGCCGGGAGTCACGTCATTGCCGTTAACGTTCCGGCGGGGTCTCCCCGGCTGAGTGAGGCGGACTTTGTGCTGGATTCCCTGACGGCACTGGCGGTGTCTAAGGCGCCCGATGGCGTTGTAACCGTCTCGCTAAAAATGTAATCCCATGATTTAGCCCCACGTTGCTGGGGCTTTTTTATGGCAAAATTCCTCATCTTCCACTGACAAGGATAGGTTGTGAACGGTGAACTGATTTGGGTCCTGAGCCTGCTTTTAATCGCCATTATTCTCTTCGCCACAGGCAAGGTGCGCATGGATGCCGTTGCCCTGTTTGTCATCGTCGCGTTTGTGCTGAGCGGCACGCTTACGCTACCGGAAGCTTTCTCCGGGTTCAGCGATCCTAACGTTATCCTGATTGCCGCCCTGTTTATTATTGGCGACGGCCTGGTGCGCACCGGTGTGGCGACCATCGTGGGCGCGTGGCTGGTTAAAGTGGCCGGCAGCAGTGAAACCAAAATGCTGATCTATCTGATGCTGACGGTTGCCGGGCTGGGGGCGTTTATGAGCTCAACGGGCGTGGTCGCTATTTTTATCCCGGTGGTACTGAGCGTCTCCATGCGGATGCAAAGCTCGCCGTCGCGACTGATGATGCCTCTGAGTTTTGCCGGTTTGATAAGCGGTATGATGACGCTGGTGGCGACGCCGCCGAACCTGGTCGTCAACAGTGAGCTGCTGCGGGAAGGTTTTCAGGGCTTCAGCTTTTTCAGCGTCACCCCGTTGGGTCTGGTGATTCTGGCGATGGGCGTGGTCTATATGCTGCTGACCCGTTTTGCCCTGAAAGGCGAGAACCAGGACAGAAACAAAGACGGGTGGAAGCGGCGCACTTTCCGCGATCTCATCAAAGAGTACCGCCTCACCGGGCGGGCTCGGCGTCTGGCCATTCGCCCCGGCTCGCCGATGGTCGGCCAGCGTCTTGACGACCTGAAACTGCGCGAGCGCTATGGGGCGAACGTGATCGGCGTGGAACGCTGGCGCCGTTTTCGCCGGGTGATCGTCAACGTCAATGGCGTATCGGAATTTCGGGCGCGTGACGTCCTGCTGATCGATATGTCCACTGCGGATGTGGATTTGCGCGAGTTCTGCAGCGAACAACTGCTGGAGCCAATGGTGCTGCGCGGGGAGTATTTCTCCGATCAGGCGCTGGATGTCGGTATGGCTGAAGTCTCGCTGATCCCCGAGTCCGAACTGTTGGGCAAAACCGTGCGCGAAATGGGGTTCCGCACCCGGTATGGTCTGAACGTCGTGGGGCTGAAGCGCGACGGCGTGGCGATGGAAGGGGCCGTCGTGGATGAACCGATCCTGCTGGGGGATATCTTCCTTGTGGTGGGAAACTGGAAGTTGATTAGCCAACTCGGGCAAAAAGGGCGTGATTTTGTGGTGCTCAACATGCCGGTTGAGGAGAGCGATGCGTCTCCGGCGCACAGCCAGGCGCCGCACGCGATTTTTTGTCTGGTGCTGATGGTCGCGCTGATGCTGACCGATGAAATTCCAAACCCCATAGCCGCCATCATTGCCTGTCTGCTGATGGGGAAATTCCGCTGTATCGACGCCGAGAGCGCTTATAAAGCCATTCACTGGCCGAGCATCATTCTTATCGTGGGGATGATGCCTTTTGCCCTCGCGCTGCAAAAAACCGGCGGGGTAGATTTAATCGTTAAAGGGCTCATGGACATGGGCGGCGGGTACGGACCGTATTTGATGATGGTGTGCCTGTTCATTATGTGCGCCACGATCGGGTTGTTTATCTCCAATACCGCCACGGCGGTGCTGATGGCACCCATTGCGCTGGCGATGGCGAAATCCATGGGCGTGTCACCCTACCCGTTTGCGATGATGGTGGCGATGGCGGCTTCCGCGGCATTTATGACGCCGGTTTCATCCCCGGTCAATACGCTGGTGCTGGGGCCAGGAAATTATAAATTCAGTGATTTTGTAAAGATTGGCGTGCCATTCACCGTGCTGGTGATGGTGGTGTGCGTGGTGTTAATTCCGGTTTTATTCCCGTTTTAGCGTGAGCGCAGAAACGTAGGCCGGGTAAGGCGAAGCCGCCACCCGGCTAAAATTACAACGGTGAATCCTGGCTAATCTCATCCAGCGATAAATGGAAGCTCGGCACAAACACCTGCATGAAGTAGTCCATCTCTTCGCTGCGGCGGGATGCCAGCGTTTTTTCCAGACGCGTTTTCGCCAGTAAAAACTCGTTATTGCCCGCAGACAACTCTTCAAGACACTTCAGATAGGCGCACAGCGCGTCGGCCTGTTTGACCAGCGACTTTTCATCTTCCGTATACTGATGCTCGTCGATGAGCGGTTCAAAGATATCGCGCAGCTCCTCCGGCACCATGTCGATCAACTTCTGCTGGGCGATTTTCTCAATGGCCTTATATTCCTGCGCAATCTGCGAGTTGAAATATTTCACCGGTGTCGGCAGATCACCGGTTAACACTTCTGACGCGTCGTGGTACATCGCCAGCAATGCGATGCGCTCGGCATTCACCTGCCCGTTAAATTTGCGGTTTTTAATGGCGGCCAGCGCGTGCGCGACCATGGCAACCTGAAGACTGTGCTCTGATACGTTCTCTGTTCGCACGTTGCGCATCAGCGGCCAGCGGTTGATGAGTTTCAGGCGGGAGAGGTGGGCAAAGAAATGACTCTGACTCATAGGTTACCTTTTGTCTTCACTGCGACAGGACTTCATTGTGCGGGGAGGGGAGGCAAGATGCAAATTTGCGGATTTTGTAGGCCGGGTAAGCGCAGCGCTACCCGGCAGAATGGCTACATTACTGATGATAACCTGAGAGGAATCGCCCGAAGCGGCTGATAGCCATTTCGAGATCGTCCTCGCGCGGCAGCGTCACGATACGCACATGGTCCGGCCACGGCCAGTTAAATGCCGTCCCCTGAACCAGCAGCACTTTTTCCTGCAACAGGAAATCGAGCACCATCTTCTGATCGTCGTGAATATTGAAGCGCTTCGCGTCGATTTTCGGGAACATATAGAGCGCCCCATTTGGCTTCACGCAGGAGACGCCCGGGATATCGTTGATCAGCTCCCACGCGCGGTTACGCTGTTCGTACAGGCGGCCTCCAGGGACGATAAACTCGCTGATGCTCTGATAGCCACCGAGCGCGGTCTGGATTGCATGCTGTGCCGGCACGTTGGCGCAAAGACGCATAGACGCCAGCATTTCCAGCCCTTCAATATAGCCTTTGGCGTGCTTTTTCGGGCCGTTGAGTACCATCCAGCCCTGGCGGAAACCGGCCACACGGTAGGTTTTAGACAGGCCGTTAAAGGTAACAGTCAACAGGTCCGGGGCCAGCGCGGCAATGGAGTGGTGTTGCGCCGCGTCATAGAGGATCTTGTCGTAAATTTCGTCGGCAAAAATGATCAGGTTGTGCTGGCGGGCGATCTCAACGATCTCCATCAACAGCTCTTTTGAGTAGACCGCGCCCGTCGGGTTGTTCGGGTTGATAATTACGATGCCGCGCGTGCGAGGGGTAATCTTCGCGCGAATATCATCCAGATCCGGGAACCAGTCAGAGGATTCGTCGCAAAGATAATGGACAGCTTTACCGCTGGACAGTGATACGGCAGCCGTCCACAGCGGATAGTCTGGCGCGGGAACCAGCATTTCGTCACCGCTGTTCAGCAGCGCCTGCATGGCCTGGACGATCAGTTCAGATACACCGTTGCCAATGTAGATATCTTCTACGGTAACGTCACGCATGCCACGAGCCTGGTAGTGCTGCATAATGGCTTTACGTGCGGAATAAAGTCCTTTTGAGTCGCAATAGCCTTGCGCTGTGGGCAGGTTGCGGATCACATCAACCAGAATCTCATCCGGCGCTTCAAAACCAAATGGCGCAGGGTTACCAATGTTGAGCTTCAGAACCTTATTGCCTTCTTCCTCAAGGCGTTTTGCCTCTTTCAGAACCGGGCCACGGATGTCATAACAGACGTTATCTAGCTTGCTGGATTTTTCGATAGGGGACATGAACCTTTAACCTTTTCGCTATTATTGCCACTCCCTGCCGTGGAAGTCAGCACGGAATAATGTACTCCCCCCACGCTTCGTTTTGAAGGGTGTGCAGTAGAAGATTTTGCGCATGTTGTGAAATTCTGGTGAATCTTTTTTGCTGTTTGTTGACGATTTTACTGTCGTAACGTATGGTCAAATGCGCTGGTTAAGGGTGATTGTGCTGAAAATCATTGTAAAAAATGGATATTATCCCGGTGTAAAATAAATGACCCGTAGAGGAGAGACAGAAGTCACGCTGCGTGACTTTTCGTAAAACCTGAGTGTTGAAAAAATCTTGCAGTAATAGCCTGCAGCGGCTAAAAGTTACTCATGTGAAAATAATGTTAAGTGTTATTAATGAATGACCTTAATCGAAATTAAAATTTATTTATTATTAACCAACAAAATGCAACTTTAGTTAATTTTAATAAAATTAGTTGAGAAGCTTAACAAAGCGCTTTACTCCTTAATATTGCAATAAGACTTATAAATAAAGTGGATTTGGGTTAAGATGTCTTTAGGTAAAGCAGATGAAAGATACCCAAATGTTGTATATCTGAAACTGGTTTTCCGATTTAATTGATTGTTATTGTTAGAGTTATCTCTGGCTGGAATGTGTAAAACATCTCCTGCTACGTTGACAGCGCTGCGATAAAGATGGCAGAAAAGGTGTCACGCCTTTAATGTAATTTACATAAACCTGCGAACATCTAAATATCCTGAACGTTTAAGAGAATAAAAATATCGTCATGAAACGTGCTTTCTGACTGTTGATATAAAGCAGCACAATAACTATCTGTCAGGCAGTCTGCCGGGCCGGGATGCGAGGGAAAATCTTCAGAGGGAATTGCTTAACTGTTACACACACAGCTTCAACCCGGGCAGCTCCGCACGAGCAACCTGAAAGTGAATAGATATGATAAATGCAAATCGTCCGATAATGAATCTCGACCTCGATCTGCTGAGAACGTTTGTTGCGGTCGCCGATCTCAACACTTTTGCAGCAGCTGCTGCCGCCGTCTGCCGAACTCAGTCCGCCGTTAGCCAGCAAATGCAGCGGCTGGAGCAACTGGTCGGTAAAGAGCTTTTTGCCCGTCACGGACGCAATAAGCTCTTAACGGAACACGGTATTCAGCTACTGGGTTATGCCAGGAAAATTCTTCGCTTTAATGATGAAGCATGTATGTCACTTATGTTTAGCAACCTTCAGGGGGTGTTAACCTTAGGGGCATCTGATGAGTCAGCGGATACGATATTACCGTTTCTTCTCAACCGAATTAGTTCGGTTTATCCGAAACTTGCGCTGGATGTGAGCGTCAAGCGCAATGCTTTTATGGTTGAGATGTTAAATGAGAATAAGGTCGATCTTGTGGTCACCACGCATCGTCCCGGGCAGTTTGATTGCCTGACGTTGCGCAGATCGCCAACGCACTGGTATTGCGCGGCTGAATATGTGTTGCAAAAAGGGGAGCCCGTTCCACTGGTTTTACTGGACGATCCGAGCCCTTTCCGCGATATGGTGCTGACGGCATTAAATGAAGCCAATATTCCATGGCGTCTGGCGTATGTAGCGTCCACGCTGCCTGCGGTGCGTGCCGCCGTCAAAGCAGGACTTGGCGTAACGGCCCGTCCGGTGGAGATGATGAGCCCTGACCTGCGCGTTCTCGGTAAATCTGATGGTCTTCCTGCGCTGCCAGATACTGAGTATCTGCTTTGCCATAATGCGTCCAGTCATAACGAGCTGGCGAAAGTGGTGTTCGAGGCGATGGAAAACTACCATAACCCGTGGCAGTACGAGCATGTTACCTCCGAAGGAGGGGATGATTCCCTGATCGTTGAAGGTGACTTTGAGTGATCAAACGCTCAAAATTCCGGTAACAAAATGTAAGTGTAAAAAAAAGCCACTCGTGTCGTTTTCGCACGCAGTGGCTTTTTTTTGTCAATATTATCCCTGTTTGACGAAGGGGCTTCATAAATAGGGTCTATTTATCAATGTCATAAATGCTTTTGCTTAAATTCTGTTCGTTTTCAGTTCTAACTTCATCCATAACCTAACGATGTTAAAAAAACAGCAAATATGTTGCTGGTTTTTTGGTTGAATTAACAAAAGCGTGTCTCAGATCAAGAAAATACTCCTATTTGGGGGGAGGAATCGTTGGCAAATCCTGTCAAAATAGGAGGGTTATTTTTTTTACTTCCAAAACGGACACGATTCAACAACCTGCATTTGACGGAAAGTCATGTACCCACCAGGGTTAAAGGGCACCAAATGTTAATGAGAATCGCTCGATGTAATTTAATGTGAAGAAACCTTTGTTAAAGTTGACAAAAGGTTATAGAAAGGAGTAAAAAACCCCATCATTTTGCTGTCTACGTCTCATTTCAGACAGTTAGTGTAAGGTTATTTGTTCCTCCCCATGAATCGATGTGATGCCTATCTGCCAGCAAGAGCAGTGTCGTCGGTATCACTTTTGATGAGTAAGCAATGAGTATGTCAACATCCACAGAAGTCATCGCTCATCACTGGGCATTCGCAATCTTTCTTATTGTAGCCATTGGCCTGTGCTGCCTGATGTTAGTCGGCGGCTGGTTCCTGGGCGGTCGCGCCCGTGCAAGGCACAAAAACACACCTTTCGAATCAGGTATTGATTCAGTAGGTTCCGCTCGCTTACGCCTGTCTGCCAAGTTCTATCTGGTAGCGATGTTCTTCGTCATCTTCGACGTGGAAGCGCTCTACCTGTTCGCATGGTCGACCTCCATCCGCGAAAGTGGTTGGGTGGGCTTTGTCGAGGCCGCAATTTTCATTTTAGTGTTACTGGCCGGTCTGGTTTATCTGGTGCGTATTGGCGCGCTTGACTGGACGCCTGCGCGTTCACGTCGTGAACACATCAACCCGGAAAACAGTATCTCTAATCGTCAGCAGTAACAGCGAGGCAATAAGATGGATTATACGCTCACCCGCATAGATCCTAACGGTGAGAATGACCGTTACCCCCTGCAAAAACAGGAGATCGTAACCGACCCCCTGGAGCAAGAAGTCAACAAAAGCGTGTACATGGGCAAACTCGAACATGCCATGCACGATATGGTCAACTGGGGTCGTAAGAACTCTATCTGGCCCTACAACTTTGGCCTTTCTTGCTGCTACGTTGAAATGGTGACGTCATTCACTGCGGTGCATGACGTTGCGCGTTTTGGCGCCGAGGTACTGCGTGCATCCCCGCGTCAGGCTGACCTGATGGTGGTAGCCGGTACCTGCTTTACCAAGATGGCACCTGTTATTCAGCGTCTTTATGACCAGATGCTGGAGCCAAAATGGGTTATTTCCATGGGCGCATGTGCAAACTCTGGCGGCATGTACGACATTTATTCCGTTGTGCAGGGCGTTGATAAGTTCATTCCGGTGGATGTTTACATCCCGGGCTGCCCGCCGCGTCCAGAAGCCTATATGCAGGCGCTGATGCTGCTGCAGGAGTCTATCGGTAAAGAGCGTCGTCCGCTTTCATGGGTTGTTGGCGATCAGGGTGTCTACCGCGCGAACATGCAATCTGAGCGCGAGCGTAAACGTGGTGAACGTATTGCCGTCACCAACCTGCGTACGCCTGACGAAATTTAATTTGCGCCTGTGGGCCTGGAGAACACCTTCGCATATCACTACTCAAATAGCGCGAAGCCAGGCTTAACAGTCACCACGGACCATTTGCAATGGTGAACAATATGACCGACTTAACCGCGCAAGAAGCCGCATGGCAGACACGGGATCATCTGGATGACCCCGTCATTGGCGAACTGCGCAACCGTTTTGGGCCGGATGCCTTTACCGTTCAGGCGACCCGCACCGGGGTACCCGTTGTTTGGGTGAAGCGTGAACAATTACTGGAAGTGGTCGATTTCCTCAAGAAATTGCCAAAACCTTACGTCATGCTGTTTGACTTACACGGCATGGATGAGCGTCTGCGTACTCACCGCCAGGGTCTCCCTGCTGCGGATTTTTCCGTTTTCTACCACCTGATCTCAATAGACCGCAACACGGATATCATGCTCAAGGTGGCATTGTCTGAAAACGACATGCATCTGCCGACGATCACCAAACTTTTCCCGAACGCGAACTGGTATGAGCGTGAAACCTGGGAAATGTTCGGCATGACCTTCGACGGCCACCCACATCTGACGCGCATCATGATGCCGCAGACCTGGACCGGCCACCCGCTGCGTAAAGACTACCCGGCACGTGCAACCGAATTCGACCCGTTTGAGCTGACCAAAGCCAAGCAGGATCTGGAGATGGAAGCACTGACCTTCAAGCCGGAAGACTGGGGCATGAAGCGCGGTACCGAAAACGAGGACTTCATGTTCCTCAACCTCGGTCCGAACCACCCGTCTGCGCACGGTGCATTCCGTATTATTCTTCAGCTTGATGGCGAAGAGATTGTCGACTGCGTTCCTGACATCGGTTACCACCACCGTGGTGCTGAGAAGATGGGCGAGCGTCAGTCCTGGCACAGCTACATTCCGTATACCGACCGTATCGAGTACCTCGGCGGTTGCGTCAACGAAATGCCTTACGTGCTGGCCGTTGAGAAACTGGCGGGTATCGTTACGCCGGATCGCGTTAACGTGATTCGCGTAATGCTGTCAGAACTGTTCCGTATTAACAGCCACCTGCTGTACATCTCCACGTTCATTCAGGACGTCGGCGCGATGACCCCGGTCTTCTTCGCCTTTACCGATCGTCAGAAAATCTACGATCTGGTGGAAGCGATTACCGGTTTCCGTATGCACCCGGCCTGGTTCCGTATCGGCGGTGTGGCACACGATCTGCCGCGCGGCTGGGATCGTCTGCTGCGTGAATTCCTTGACTGGATGCCAAAACGTCTGGCCTCTTACGAGAAAGCCGCACTGCGCAACACCATCCTGAAAGGCCGTTCCCAGGGCGTTGCTGCCTACGGCGCAAAAGAAGCGCTGGAGTGGGGGACGACAGGTGCAGGTCTGCGTGCGACCGGTATTGATTTCGACGTGCGTAAAGCCCGTCCTTACTCTGGCTATGAGAACTTCGACTTTGAAGTCCCGGTGGGCGGCGGTGTTTCCGACTGCTACACCCGCGTGATGCTGAAAGTGGAAGAACTGCGCCAGAGTCTGCGCATCCTTGAGCAGTGCCTCAACAATATGCCGGAAGGCCCGTTCAAAGCGGATCACCCGCTGACCACGCCGCCACCGAAAGAGCGCACGCTGCAACATATCGAAACCCTGATCACTCACTTCCTGCAGGTTTCCTGGGGCCCGGTCATGCCGGCGCAAGAATCCTTCCAGATGATTGAAGCGACCAAGGGTATTAACAGTTACTACCTGACCAGTGACGGCAGCACCATGAGCTACCGTACCCGCGTGCGTACGCCGAGCTTTGCGCACCTGCAGCAGATCCCGTCCGCCATTCGCGGCAGTCTGGTCTCCGACCTGATTGTGTATCTGGGTAGTATCGATTTTGTTATGTCAGATGTGGACCGCTAATTATGCACGAGAATCAACAACCACAAACCGAGGCTTTTGAGCTGAGTGACGCAGAGCGTGCCGCCATTGAGCACGAGATGCACCACTACGAAGACCCGCGTGCGGCGTCCATTGAAGCGCTGAAAATCGTACAGAAACAGCGTGGTTGGGTGCCGGATGGGGCGATCTACGCGATCGCAAAAGTGCTGGGTATTCCGGCCAGTGACGTAGAAGGCGTAGCCACGTTCTACAGCCAGATCTTCCGTCAGCCGGTGGGCCGCCATGTGATCCGCTACTGTGACAGCGTGGTCTGCCACATTACCGGTTATCAGGGCATTCAGGCTGCCATTGAGAAGAAACTCAATATCAAGCCGGGCCAGACCACGTTCGATGGTCGCTTTACTCTGCTGCCAACCTGCTGCCTGGGTAACTGCGACAAGGGGCCGACCATGATGATTGATGAGGATACTCACAGCCATCTGACGCCGGAAGCGATTCCTGACCTGCTGGAGCAGTACAAATGAAAACTGTAATTCGTACTGCTGAGACGCATCCGCTGACCTGGCGTCTGCGTGATGATAAACAGCCGGTATGGCTCGACGAATACCAGAGCAAAAACGGCTATGCCGGTGCGCGTAAAGCCCTTGGCGGCATGGCGCCGGACGACATCGTTAACGCGGTGAAAGAGTCGGGTCTGAAAGGCCGCGGCGGCGCAGGTTTCTCCACCGGTCTGAAGTGGAGCCTGATGCCGAAAGACGAATCCATGAACATCCGTTACCTGCTGTGTAACGCGGATGAAATGGAGCCGGGCACCTATAAAGACCGCCTGCTGATGGAACAGCTGCCGCACCTGCTGGTGGAAGGCATGCTGATCTCCGCGTTTGCGCTGAAAGCCTACCGTGGCTACATCTTCCTGCGCGGTGAGTACATCGAAGCGGCGGAAAACCTGCGTCGTGCGATTGCCGAAGCCACCGAAGCCGGCCTGCTGGGTAAAAACATCCTGGGCACGGGTTTTGACTTCGAACTGTTTGTGCACACCGGTGCCGGGCGATATATCTGCGGTGAAGAGACCGCGCTGATTAACTCCCTGGAAGGCCGCCGCGCGAACCCGCGTTCCAAGCCACCGTTCCCGGCAAGCTCCGGCGTATGGGGTAAACCGACCTGCGTCAATAACGTTGAAACCCTGTGTAACGTTCCAGCTATCCTCGCCAACGGCGTGGAGTGGTATCAGGGCATCTCCTCAAGCAAAGATGCCGGTACCAAGCTGATGGGCTTCTCCGGTCGCGTTAAAAATCCTGGCGTCTGGGAACTGCCGTTCGGTACCACCGCACGTGAAATTCTTGAAGACTACGCTGGCGGCATGCGTGATGGCCTGAAATTCAAAGCCTGGCAGCCGGGTGGGGCAGGGACAGACTTCCTGACCGAAGCCCATCTTGACCTGCCAATGGAATTCGAAAGCATTGGTAAAGCAGGCAGCCGTCTGGGTACGGCGCTGGCGATGGCCGTCGACCACGAGATCGGCATGGTTTCGCTGGTGCGTAACCTGGAAGAGTTCTTTGCCCGCGAGTCCTGCGGCTGGTGTACACCTTGCCGTGACGGACTGCCGTGGAGCGTGAAGATCCTGCGTGCTATCGAACGCGGCGAAGGTCAGCCGGGCGATATCGAGACACTTGAGCAACTGTGTCGATTCCTTGGCCCGGGTAAAACCTTCTGTGCCCACGCACCGGGTGCCGTCGAGCCGCTGCAGAGCGCGATTAAATATTTCCGCGACGAATTCGAAGCAGGCATCAAGCAGCCGTTCAGCAATACCCATTCTATCAATGGGATTCAGCCGAACCTGCTGAAAGCACGCTGGTAAAGACAGAATTTTGATTAACGCTCGGTTACGACCGAGCCAACTGGAAGCATGCTAATGGCTACGATTCATGTAGACGGCAAAGAATACGAAGTCAACGGGGCGGACAACCTTCTGGAAGCTTGTCTGTCTCTTGGCCTCGATATTCCGTACTTTTGCTGGCATCCGGCGCTGGGCAGCGTCGGTGCTTGCCGCCAGTGTGCGGTGAAGCAATATCAAAACGCGGAAGACACGCGTGGTCGCCTGGTGATGTCCTGTATGACGCCAGCCACCGAAGGCACCTTTATTTCGATTGATGACGAAGAAGCCAAACAGTTCCGCGAAAGCGTGGTGGAGTGGTTGATGACCAACCACCCGCACGACTGTCCGGTCTGTGAAGAGGGCGGTAACTGCCACCTTCAGGATATGACCGTAATGACAGGTCACAGCTTCCGTCGCTATCGCTTTACTAAACGTACCCACCGTAACCAGGATCTGGGGCCGTTCATCTCTCACGAAATGAACCGCTGCATCGCCTGCTACCGCTGCGTGCGTTACTACAAAGACTACGCAGACGGTCAGGATCTGGGCGTGTATGGCGCGCATGACAACGTCTACTTCGGTCGCCCGGAAGACGGAACGCTGGAAAGCGAGTTCTCCGGTAACCTGGTAGAAATCTGCCCGACCGGCGTATTCACGGATAAAACCCACTCCGAGCGTTACAACCGTAAATGGGACATGCAGTTTGCGCCTAGCATCTGCCAGCAGTGTTCCCTCGGCTGTAACACCAGCCCGGGTGAGCGTTACGGCGAACTGCGTCGTATCGAAAACCGTTACAACGGTACCGTTAACCACTACTTCCTGTGCGACCGCGGTCGTTTCGGCTATGGCTATGTGAACCTGAAAGACCGTCCGCGTCAGCCGGTTCAGCGCCGTGGTGACGACTTCATTACCCTGAACGCTGAGCAGGCGATGCAGGGCGCGGCAGATATTCTGCGTCAGTCTAAGAAAGTGATCGGTATCGGTTCCCCGCGCGCCAGCATCGAAAGCAACTTCGCGCTGCGTGAGCTGGTTGGGGCTGAGAACTTCTATACCGGCATCGCCGAGGGCGAGCAGGAACGTCTCCAGCTGGTTCTGAAAGTGCTGCGTGAAGGCGGTATTCATACCCCTGCGCTGCGCGAAATTGAATCCTACGATGCGGTTCTGGTGCTGGGTGAAGACTTGACTCAGACCGGCGCACGCGCGGCTCTGGCGGTTCGTCAGGCGGTGAAAGGAAAAGCACGTGAAATGGCTGCCGCGCAGAAAGTGGCTGACTGGCAGATTGCGGCGATCCTGAACATCGGTCAGCGTGCGAAGCATCCTCTGTTTGTGACCAACGTCGACAACACCCGTCTGGACGATATCGCTGCGTGGACCTACTGCGCGCCGGTTGAAGATCAGGCACGCCTTGGCTTTGCCATCGCCCACGCGCTGGACAACAACTCTCCCGCCGTTGAACTGGATCGCGATCTGCAAAACAAGGTTGACGTGATTGTTCAGGCTTTGGCAGGTGCGAAGAAACCGCTGATTATTTCCGGTACCAACGCCGGTAGCGCGGAGATCATTCAGGCGGCAGCTAACGTGGCTAAAGCGCTGAAAGGCCGTGGTGCAGATGTTGGTGTGACCATGATTGCCCGTGCGGTGAACAGCATCGGTCTGGGTATGATTGGCGGCGGCTCGCTGGAAGCGGCGTTAAGCGAACTGGAGTCTGGTTCTGCGGATGCCGTTGTGGTGCTGGAAAATGACCTGCATCGCCATGCTTCTGCCGCTCGCGTTGACGCCGCGCTCTCCAAAGCGCCGCTGGTCATGGTCATCGACCATCAGCGCACCGCGATCATGGACAAAGCACACCTGGTGCTCTCTGCGGCAAGCTTCGCAGAAAGTGACGGTACCGTTATCAACAACGAAGGTCGCGCACAGCGTTTCTTCCAGGTCTATGATCCGGCGTACTACGACAGCAACACCGTGATGCTGGAAAGCTGGCGCTGGCTGCACTCCCTGCACAGCACCGTACAGAGCCGTGAAGTGGACTGGACGCAGCTTGACCACGTTATCGACGCGGTGGTGGAAAAACTGCCTCAGCTGGCGGGCATTAAAGATGCAGCCCCTGAAGCAAGCTTCCGTATTCGCGGCCAGAAACTGGCACGTGAACCGCACCGCTACAGTGGCCGTACCGCAATGCGTGCCAACATCAGCGTACACGAACCGCGTCAGCCGCAGGATAAAGACACCATGTTCGCCTTCTCAATGGAAGGGAACAACCAGCCGTCTGCGCCGCGTTCGCAAATCCCGTTCGCATGGGCTCCGGGCTGGAACTCCCCGCAGGCGTGGAACAAGTTCCAGGCTGAAGTGGGCGGTTCCCTGCGCCACGGCGATCCGGGCGTGCGTCTGATTGAAGCGTCTGAAACCGGGCTGGATTTCTTCACGACCGTGCCAGCAAGCTTCCAGGCCCAGGACGGTAGCTGGCGTATTGCGCCGTACTACCATCTGTTCGGTAGCGACGAGCTGTCCCAGCGTTCACCTGTCTTCCAGACCCGTATGCCGCAGCCGTACATCAAGCTCAACCCGGCGGATGCCGCAAAGCTTGGCGTTAACGCGGGTGCGAATATTGCCTTTAGCTATGACGGCCAGACCATCAGCCTGCCGCTGATTATCTCTGAAAGCCTGACAGCAGGGCAGGTGGGTCTGCCGATGGGTATGCCAGGCATCGCGCCGGTTCTGGCGGGTGCGCGTCTTGATAATCTGCAGGAGGCAAAAGCATGAGTTGGTTAACGCCGGATCTTATCGACATCCTGCTGAGCATTCTGAAAGCGATTGTTATCCTGCTGGTGGTGGTCACCTGCGGCGCGTTCATGAGCTTCGGTGAACGTCGTCTGCTCGGTCTGTTCCAGAACCGTTACGGACCGAACCGCGTGGGCTGGGGTGGTTCACTCCAGCTGGTCGCGGACATGATCAAGATGTTCTTTAAAGAGGACTGGATCCCGCGCTTCTCGGACCGCGTGATCTTTACGCTGGCGCCGATGATCGCCTTCACCTCGCTGCTGCTGGCATTTGCTATCGTTCCCGTTAGCCCGACCTGGGTGGTCGCTGACCTGAACATCGGCATTCTGTTCTTCCTGATGATGGCAGGCCTCGCGGTTTACGCGGTCCTGTTCGCAGGCTGGTCCAGTAACAACAAATACTCGCTGCTGGGTGCGATGCGTGCTTCCGCGCAGACGCTGAGCTACGAAGTGTTCCTGGGACTCTCCCTGATGGGCGTGGTGGCGCAGGCCGGTTCATTCAACATGACCGACATCGTCAACAACCAGGCTGACATCTGGAACGTTATCCCGCAGTTCTTTGGTTTTATTACCTTTGCTATCGCGGGCGTGGCAGTGTGTCACCGTCACCCGTTTGACCAGCCAGAAGCCGAACAGGAACTGGCCGATGGTTACCACATCGAATATTCCGGTATGAAGTTCGGTCTGTTCTTCGTGGGCGAGTACATCGGTATCGTCACCATTTCCGCGTTGATGGTAACGCTGTTCTTTGGTGGCTGGCATGGCCCGTTCTTACCGCCGTTCATCTGGTTCGCGCTGAAAACCGCGTTCTTCATGATGATGTTCATTTTGATTCGCGCAGCGTTACCGCGTCCACGTTATGACCAGGTAATGTCCTTCGGCTGGAAAGTATGCCTGCCGCTGACGCTCGTCAACTTGTTGGTAACGGCAGCTGTCATTCTCTGGCAGCAGCCATAAGGGGCTATAGACCATGACCTTAAAAGAATTACTGGTAGGCTTCGGTACCCAGGTACGCAGTATCTGGATGATCGGCCTGCACGCGTTTGCCAAACGCGAAACCCGGATGTACCCGGAAGAGCCGGTATATCTGCCGCCGCGCTACCGTGGCCGTATCGTGCTGACGCGCGACCCGGACGGTTCCGAGCGCTGCGTTGCCTGTAACCTGTGTGCGGTAGCGTGTCCGGTCGGCTGTATCTCTCTGCAGAAAGCAGAGACGGTAGATGGCCGCTGGTACCCTGAGTTCTTCCGCATCAACTTCTCACGCTGCATTTTCTGTGGTCTGTGTGAAGAAGCGTGCCCAACCACGGCGATTCAGCTGACTCCAGACTTCGAGCTGGGTGAGTACAAGCGTCAGGACCTGGTGTACGAGAAAGAGGATCTGCTGATTTCCGGTCCGGGCAAATACCCGGAATATAACTTCTACCGGATGGCGGGTATGGCAATCGACGGTAAAGATAAGGGCGAAGCAGAGAACGAAGCTAAGCCTATCGACGTCAAGAGCCTGTTACCGTAAGGAGAGGGCAATGGAATTCGCTTTTTATATCTGTGGCCTTATCGCCATCCTGGCTACGCTGCGAGTGATTACGCACACCAATCCGGTGCATGCGCTGCTGTACTTAATCATCTCGCTGCTGGCTATCTCCGGGGTGTTCTTCGCACTGGGCGCGCACTTCGCCGGTGCGCTGGAAATCATCGTCTACGCCGGGGCCATTATGGTGCTGTTCGTGTTCGTGGTGATGATGCTGAACCTGGGCGGCTCTGAAATTGAGCAGGAACGTCAGTGGTTAAAACCGCAGGTGTGGATTGGCCCGGCAATTTTGTCGGCCATCATGCTGGTGGTGATTGTTTACGCCATTCTGGGCGTGAACGATCAGGGCATCGACGGCACGCCGATCGGCGCTAAAGAGGTGGGTATCACGCTCTTTGGCCCATACGTTCTGGCGGTGGAACTGGCCTCTATGCTGCTGCTGGCAGGCCTGGTGGTTGCTTTCCACGTTGGTCGCGAAGAGCGTGCTGGCGAGGTGCTGAGCAACCGCACTGACGACCGCGCGAAAAGAAAAACGGAGGAGCGCGCATGATCCCCTTAACACATGGACTGATCCTCGCTGCGATTTTATTCGTTCTGGGTCTGACCGGTCTGGTTATCCGCCGCAATCTGCTGTTTATGCTGATCGGTCTGGAAATCATGATTAACGCCTCCGCGCTGGCCTTCGTGGTCGCCGGAAGCTACTGGGGCCAGACCGATGGTCAGGTGATGTACATTCTCGCCATCAGCCTCGCGGCTGCCGAAGCGAGTATTGGCCTGGCGCTGTTGCTGCAGCTCCATCGTCGCCGCCAGAATCTGAACATCGATTCAGTAAGTGAGTTGCGTGGATGAACATGCTTGCCTTAACCATTATTTTTCCGCTGATTGGCTTCGTGCTGCTGGCGTTTTCTCGCGGCCGCTGGTCTGAGAATCTGTCTGCATCCGTGGGCATTGGCTCAATCGGTCTGGCTGCGCTGGTCACAGCGTATGCGGGGATCGACTTCTTTAACAACGGACGTCAGCCTTTCAGCGTGCCGCTGTGGACCTGGATGTCGGTCGGTGATTTCAACATCGGCTTCAACCTGGTGCTGGATGGTCTGTCTCTGACCATGCTCTCCGTGGTCACCGGCGTTGGCTTCCTGATCCACATGTTCGCCTCCTGGTATATGCGCGGTGAAGAGGGTTACTCCCGCTTCTTCGCCTACACCAACCTGTTTATCGCCAGCATGGTGGTTCTGGTGCTGGCCGATAACCTGCTGCTGATGTATCTGGGCTGGGAAGGCGTGGGTCTGTGTTCTTACCTGCTGATTGGCTTCTACTACACCGATCCGAAGAATGGCGCAGCGGCCATGAAAGCGTTCGTCGTGACCCGCGTGGGTGACGTCTTCCTCGCTTTCGCGCTGTTCATTCTTTACAACGAACTGGGCACGCTGAACTTCCGCGAAATGGTTGAACTGGCGCCAGCGCACTTCGCTGCAGGCAACAACATGCTGTGGTGGGCAACGCTGATGCTGCTGGGTGGCGCTGTGGGTAAATCCGCACAGCTGCCGTTGCAGACATGGCTGGCCGACGCGATGGCGGGTCCAACCCCTGTCTCCGCGCTGATCCACGCCGCGACCATGGTCACCGCCGGTGTCTACCTGATTGCGCGTACCCATGGCCTGTTCCTGATGACCCCGGAAATTCTGCATCTGGTGGGTATCGTCGGTGCGGTCACGCTGGTGCTGGCAGGCTTTGCTGCGCTGGTACAGACCGACCTCAAACGCGTTCTCGCGTACTCCACCATGAGCCAGATTGGTTATATGTTCCTGGCGCTGGGCGTTCAGGCGTGGGACGCGGCCATTTTCCACCTGATGACGCACGCGTTCTTTAAAGCGCTGCTGTTCCTCTCATCCGGTTCGGTGATTCTGGCCTGCCACCACGAGCAGAACATCTTCAAGATGGGCGGACTGCGTAAGTCCATTCCGCTGGTGTATGTCTGCTTCCTGGTGGGCGGCGCGGCGCTGGCGGCACTGCCGCTGATCACCGCGGGCTTCTTCAGTAAGGACGAAATCCTTGCGGGTGCCATGGCGAATGGTCATATCAATCTGATGGTTGCTGGTCTGGTCGGTGCATTCATGACCTCCCTGTATACCTTCCGTATGATTTTCATCGTATTCCACGGTAAAGAACAAATTCACGCTCACGCAGGGAAGGGGATTACCCACCACCTGCCGCTGATTGTGCTGCTGGTACTGTCCACCTTCGTTGGCGCAATGATTGTGCCGCCGCTGCAGGGCGTACTGCCAGACACCACCGAGCTTGAGCACGGTCGCGTTCTGACGCTTGAAATCACCTCCGGTGTAGTCGCTATTGCGGGCATCCTGATTGCGGCATGGCTGTGGCTGGGCAAACGCACGCTGGTGACCGCCGTTGCCAACAGCGCGCCTGGCCGTCTGCTGGGCACCTGGTGGTACAACGCGTGGGGCTTCGACTGGCTGTACGACATGATCTTCGTTAAGCCGTTCCTGGGCATTGCGTGGCTGCTGAAGCGCGACCCACTGAACAGCCTGATGAATATCCCGGCGATCCTCTCCCGCTTTGCAGGTAAAGGCCTGCTGTACAGCGAGAACGGTTACCTGCGCTGGTATGTGGCGTCCATGAGCATCGGTGCGGTTGTCGTGCTGGCGCTGCTGATGGTGTTGCGTTGATCGTTAAGTGAATTTTATTCGAATTCGTTGAAAATCAGGCCCCTGCTGGGGGCCTTAAAAAGGAATGTAAATCGCCATGTTACTACCCTGGCTAATATTAATTCCCTTCATCGGCGGCTTCCTGTGCTGGCAGACTGAACGCTTTGGCGTGAAGATGCCGCGCTGGATCGCGCTGATCACCATGGGATTGACGCTCGCGCTTGGCCTGCAACTGTGGTTGCAGGGCGGTTACTCACTGACCCAGTCTGCGGGCATCCCGCAGTGGCAGTCTGAGTTCATCCTGCCCTGGATCCCACGTTTCGGTATCACCATCCACCTGGCGATTGACGGTCTGTCGCTGCTGATGGTGGTGCTGACCGGTCTGCTCGGTGTTCTGGCGGTACTCTGCTCCTGGCGAGAAATCGAAAAATACCAGGGCTTTTTCCACCTGAACCTGATGTGGATCCTGGGCGGCGTGATCGGCGTGTTCCTTGCCATCGACATGTTCCTGTTCTTCTTCTTCTGGGAGATGATGCTGGTGCCGATGTACTTCCTGATCGCGCTTTGGGGCCACAAGGCTTCCGACGGTAAAACGCGTATCACGGCGGCGACCAAGTTCTTCATCTACACCCAGGCGAGCGGTCTGGTGATGTTGATTGCCATTCTGGCGCTGGTGTTTGTTCACCATAACGCAACGGGCATCTGGACCTTCAACTACGAAGATCTGCTGAAAACCCCGATGTCACACGGCGTTGAATACCTGCTGATGCTGGGCTTCTTCATCGCATTCGCGGTGAAAATGCCGGTGGTTCCGCTGCACGGCTGGCTGCCAGACGCGCACTCTCAGGCACCCACGGCGGGTTCCGTTGACCTGGCGGGCATCTTGCTGAAAACCGCGGCCTACGGTCTGCTGCGTTTCGCGCTGCCGCTGTTCCCGAATGCGTCCGCTGAGTTTGCCCCGATTGCCATGTGGCTCGGTGTGATCGGTATCTTCTACGGTGCCTGGATGGCCTTCACGCAGTACGACATCAAGCGTCTGATTGCCTACACCTCCGTTTCCCACATGGGCTTCGTGCTGATTGCCATCTACACCGGCAGCCAGCTGGCGTACCAGGGCGCGGTGATCCAGATGATTGCGCACGGTCTGTCCGCTGCCGGCCTCTTCATCCTGTGTGGTCAGCTGTACGAACGTCTGCACACGCGTGACATGCGCATGATGGGCGGTCTGTGGAGCAAAATTAAATGGCTGCCAGCGCTCTCCATGTTCTTCGCGGTTGCCACCCTGGGGATGCCAGGCACCGGTAACTTCGTCGGCGAATTTATGATTCTGTTCGGCAGCTTCAAAGTGGTGCCGGTGATCACCGTGATCTCCACCTTTGGTCTGGTGTTCGCTTCCGTCTACTCGCTGGCGATGCTGCACCGCGCTTACTTCGGTAAAGCGAAGAGCGAAATTGCTGCACAAGAACTGCCGGGGATGTCGCTGCGTGAGCTGTTCATCATCCTGCTGCTGGTCGTACTGCTGGTGCTGCTGGGCTTCTTCCCTCAGCCGATTCTGGATACCTCGCACAGTGCGATGGGCAACATCCAGCAGTGGTTTGTTAATTCTGCTTCTACTACAAGGCCGTAAATCGCCATGACAATAACTCCACAACAACTGATTGCGCTGCTACCGCTGCTGATCGTCGGATTGACGGTGGTGGTTGTGATGCTCTCCATTGCGTGGCGACGCAATCACTTCCTGAATGCCACGCTGTCGGTCATCGGCCTGAACGCCGCGTTAGTCTCTCTCTGGTTTGTTGGCCAGGGCGGTGCGATGGACGTCACGCCGCTGATGCGCGTTGACGGCTATGCCATGCTCTACACCGGTCTGGTGCTGCTGGCGAGCCTGGCGACCTGTACCTTTGCGTACCCATGGCTCGAGGGCTACAACGACAACAAAGAAGAGTTTTATCTGCTGGTTCTGATTGCCGCGCTGGGCGGCATTCTGCTGGCGAATGCTAACCATCTGGCCGCGCTGTTCCTCGGTATTGAGCTGATCTCTCTGCCGCTGTTCGGTCTGATTGGTTACGCCTTCCGTCAAAAGCGCTCTCTGGAAGCAAGCATCAAGTACACCATCCTGTCTGCTGCTGCGTCCTCGTTCCTGCTGTTTGGTATTGCGCTGCTGTACGCACAGTCCGGTAACCTCTCTTTCATGGCGCTCGGCAAGAGCCTCGGCGACGGCATGCTCCACGAGCCGCTGCTGCTGGCGGGTCTGGGCATGATGATTGTAGGCCTTGGCTTTAAACTCTCACTGGTTCCGTTCCACCTGTGGACACCAGACGTATACCAGGGCGCGCCTGCGCCGGTGTCGACCTTCCTGGCGACAGCGAGCAAAATCGCTATCTTCGGTGTGGTCATGCGTCTGTTCCTGTACGCGCCGGTGGGTGACAGTGAAGCGGTTCGCGTGGTGCTGGGCATCATCGCGTTCGTCTCCATCATCTTCGGTAACCTGATGGCGCTGAGCCAGACCAACATCAAGCGTCTGCTGGGCTACTCGTCCATCTCTCATCTGGGCTACCTGATGGTGGCGCTGATTGCGCTGCAGAGCGGTGAAATGTCGATGGAAGCCGTGGGCGTGTATCTGGCCGGTTACCTGTTCAGCAGCCTCGGCGCCTTCGGCGTGGTGAGCCTGATGTCCAGCCCATACCGTGGCCCGGATGCCGACTCACTGTTCTCTTACCGTGGTCTGTTCTGGCACCGTCCGATCCTGTCCGCGGTGATGACCGTGATGATGCTCTCTCTGGCGGGTATCCCGATGACGCTGGGCTTTATCGGTAAATTCTACGTGCTGGCCGTCGGTGTGCAGGCACACCTGTGGTGGCTGACTGCCGGTGTGGTTATCGGTTCCGCGATTGGTCTCTATTACTACCTGCGCGTTGCCGTGAGCCTCTACCTGAGCGCGCCTCAGCAGCTCAACCGCGATGCGCCATCTAACTGGCAGTACAGCGCCGGTGGTATCGTAGTGCTTATCTCAGCCCTGCTGGTGCTGATCTTCGGTATCTATCCGCAGCCGCTGATTGATATCGTGCAGCGAGCGATGCCGTTGATGTAAAAACAAAAACCCGCCTCGGCGGGTTTTTTTTATGGTTTTCTCCCTCTCCCTGTGGGAGAGGGCCGGGGTGAGGGCACCAGCCCGCACCAGACCTAAGCAAGCTGCTTGCGGCTAATCAACGGCCCATCAATCTTTTTCATCGAGCGATCCAGCACCTCTTCAATCACCGACGACAGCTCGTTCAGCTCAAACTTCGCCACGTACCCGTCCGCCTTCACCTTGCGAATATGGTCTTCGTTGGCGTTGCCGGAAAGGGAAGAGTGGATCACCACCGGAATATCCTTCAGTACCGGGTCGGTTTTAATTTTGCGCGTCAGCGTAAAACCGTCCATCTCCGGCATTTCGAGGTCGGTCAGCACCAGGGCAATCTTATCGGTGATCGGCACACCTTCGGCCTGCGCCTGAGCGGCCAGCAGGCTAATTTTTTCCCACGCATCTTTACCGGTGATATGTAGCTGCGCCGGGATCTCCATCGCCTGCAAACCTTTCTCCAGCATCGAGCGCGCCACTTTGGAATCTTCCGCCACAATCGCCACAGAACCCGGCTTGATGTTGAATTTAGTGGTCTTCAGATTCGTGGCGTGCAGGTCGTGGTTCGCCGGGGTGATGTCATACAGGATCTGCTCAACGTCCAACACCATCGCCAGTTCGTTGGTATCGGCCTTCTCGTCCAGGCAGGCAATACTGGTGATGTAGCGCCCGCTGACGGCAGTTTCCGCCGCGTGCACCTGCTTCCAGTCCAGACGCATGATGTTCTCAACCGACTCCACGGCAAACGCCTGCACGCTGCGGGCATATTCGGTAATCAGCAGGATGTTCAGCCCGGTGGTGGGTTTACAGCCCGCCACGGCGGCCAGATCGATCACCGGGATCACCTGATCGCGAATATTCACCATCCCCATCAGCGGAGACTTCATGCCGGCAGGTTTCGTGAACTCCGGCATCGGTACAATTTCGCGCAGCTTGAAAACGTTAATACCAAACAGCTCGGATTTGTTGTCGTTCAGAGAGGTGCCAAGACGGAACAGCAACAGTTCAAAACGGTTCGACAGGGTCAGATTCGCCCTGTCATCAATATCTTTCTGGAAATTATCCATTCTACCCTCGAGAGAAATGCTGGCCTTTTAATCGTTATCGGCATCCTGAGGGAAAAATGAAGGGCTAAACGCTGACCTTAGCGAAATCTTCGGCCAGCTCACATTCCGGGAACAGCGCCCGACACTCTGCCAGCAGGCTTTCGCACCCCCGCGCGTCGTAACGCGAGCTGACATGGGTGATAATGAGCCTGCCGACAGCCGCGTCACGGGCAAGCAGCGCCGCCTGACGCGTTGAGCTATGGCCCCGACTGTTGGCTTTCTCTTCCATCGCCGTCTCCAGCGTGGCTTCATGCACCATCACGTCCACGCCCTGAGCAAGCTGAACGGCGGCAGGGCACGGTGCCGTGTCGCCAAAAATGGCCAGTTTTTTGCCCGGCTGCGGTGCGGCGAGATAATCCTGGCCGTTGATGATGCGCCCGTCCTCCAGCGTAACGTGCTGTCCGTGCTTCAGGCGCTGGAACAGTGGTCCAGGCTTTACGCCATCGGCGATGAGCGCGGCGGCATCCAGTGCGCCGGGTTTGTCGTGTTCCTCAATGCGGTAGCCATAGCACTCCACCGGATGATTAAGCGGTCGGGCGGTGACCTGATAATTCCCATCGTCGAAAACCAGGCCTTCGGTAATCTCAACGACCTCAAGCGGATAGTCGGTCCAGGAGCCGCTGAGGCGTAGCGTGGTTTCAACAAATTCCCGGATTCCCACAGGCCCATAAATCGTCAGCGGGTTGGCATTACCGGCCATTGAGCGGCTGCAAAGCAAACCGGGAAGGCCAAAAAGATGGTCGCCATGCAGGTGAGTGATGAAAATTTTATCCAGCTTGCCGGGGTGATAAGCGGTATGTAAAAGCTGATGTTGTGTCCCTTCACCACAGTCAAACAGCCATAGCCCGCCACGGGTGGGATGTTTAAGATCCAGCAGTATCGCGGTCACATTTCGTGATCGGGTTGGCACGCCAGCAGACGTCCCCAGAAATATCAGTTCCATAATGCAATCAGCCCTTTGCCGAACGGGGAGGGGTTTAGTATAACGTGATGAACCCCAGGAAGGAGAAAGAGATGATCCAGTGGCAAGATTTACACCATAGTGAGCTCACCGTTCAGTCGCTCTACGCGTTGCTCAGACTGCGCTGCGAAGTGTTTGTGGTTGAACAAACCTGTCCGTATCAGGATATCGACGGTGATGATCTCACAGGGGAAAACCGTCATATCCTCGGCTGGAAGGATAACGAGCTGGTGGCGTATGCGAGGATTCTGAAAAGCGAGGACGATTTTGAGCCCGTCGTGATAGGTCGCGTCATTGTCAGCAACAAAGCACGGGGCGAAAAACTCGGCTATCAGCTGATGGAAAAAACGCTGGATGCGTGCCGGAAACAGTGGCCGGACAAGGCGTTATACCTGGGCGCGCAGGCGCACCTGCAACCCTTCTACGGCCATTTTGGTTTTACGCCGGTTACCGACGTTTATGACGAAGATGGTATCCCGCACATCGGCATGGCACGGGAAGTGAAACAGGCGTAATGGCACGTCGTTGTCTATAGTTAGCGGACTGGTGTACTAACATGGAGAAAAATATGTCATTTCAATCCTGGGATACCCGTATCGACGACGACCTGGCTTTGCTGAGCGAAACGCTGGAAGAGGTGTTACGTTCCTCGGGCGACCCTGCCGATCAGAAATATATTGAGTTAAAAGCCCGTGCTGAACAGGCGCTGCATGAAGTGAAAAACCGCGTCAGCCATGCGTCTGATACTTACTACTACCGTGCCAAAAAAGCGGTTTATCGTGCCGATGACTATGTCCATGAAAAACCGTGGCAGGGCATTGGGGTGGGTGCTGCCGTAGGGCTGGTGCTGGGTCTGCTGCTGGCCCGTCGTTAAGCCGCTTAACCACTCCCTATACGTGGGTACTGCTATTTATGTTTAGTACCCCGTATAATATGCGGTTTTAACAGGGAGAGGTTCGCGTGAATTCGATTTTCCTTGCGCTGGAGCAACTGCATACCCAGCTTTCGCAAGCGTTACCCGCCACACCCGGCCTGCGTCATTTCGACGTCTCTTTCCCGTTAAACGACGCCTTCGATCCTCTCGCCTGGCTTGGCGAGCAGCAGTGCTATCCGCAATTTTACTGGCAGCAGCGTAACGGTGATGAAGAGCTGGCTGCGCTGGGGGCGGTCACCCAATTTTCCTCTCTGGCGCTGGCCTCACAGTTTTTGCGTGCAGAACATGCGCCAAAAGAGACGCGCATCTGCGGCCTCAACGCATTCAGCCCGGAGCATGGCAGTCTTTTTCTGCCGCGCCTGCTCTGGCGACGTACCGCTGGCAACGCCACTCTCCGCCTGCAGCTGTGGAGCGATAGCTCGCTTCAGGACGACGCGCGCACTGCCCTGGAGTTACTCCAGCAACTCCGTCCAGCCAGAGCCATTCGTCCGCTGTCTGTCCAGGTTGAGCGCGAAACGCATCTGCCGCAAAAACCGGAATGGTTGACCCTGATCGGCAAGGCGACGGAGACTATCGCGCGCGGCGATTTCGAAAAGGTCGTGCTTGCCCGGGCCACCGATCTGCAGTGTAAACAGCGGGTTAATCCTGTCGCACTGATGGCCGCCAGCCGCGCCCTGAATCTCAACTGCTATCATTTCTGCATGGTATTCGACGCCCGCAACGCGTTCCTCGGCTCCACGCCCGAGCGCCTCTGGCGGCGACGTGGCAAGCTGCTGCGCACCGAAGCGCTGGCGGGCACCGTCGCCAGCCATACGGATGATAAACAGGCGCAGCGCCTGGGCGAGTGGTTGCTGAATGATGATAAAAACCAGCGTGAAAATATGCTGGTCGTGGAAGATATCTGTCAGCGTCTTCAGCACCATACGCAGACGCTTGAGGTATTGCCTGCTCAGGTCGTCCGGCTGCGTAAAGTCCAGCATTTACGACGCTGTATCTGGACGGAGCTAAAACAGGCCGATGACGAATTGTGTCTGCATGTGCTCCAGCCGACAGCCGCCGTTGCCGGGCTTCCGCGACAGCCCGCGCGTGCGTTTATCCACAACGTTGAGCCTTTCAACCGCGAATGGTACGCCGGTTCGGCCGGGTATTTATCGCCCGATCAAAGCGAGTTCTGTGTGGCGTTGCGCTCGGCGCGCGTCCAGGATGACGCCCTGCGGCTCTACGCCGGGGCGGGCATCGTCAGCGGATCTGACCCGGAGCAGGAGTGGCAGGAGATCGAAAACAAAGCTGCTGGCTTGCGCTCTCTGCTCCTTAGGGATTAATACTGATTCGCGCAATCCCGATTCATATCAAAATTCCAATTTTTTCTATTATTTATACTGTGTCGCATTCTTGATACCGGACAATCTCATGTCAGTAAGTTCTTTTAACCGACGCTGGGCGGCGGTGATCCTTGAAGCCCTGACGCGCCATGGCGTCAGGCACGTGTGTATTGCACCGGGTTCTCGCTCAACGCCGCTGACGCTGGCGGCCGCCGAAAATCGGGCATTGATTCATCACACCCATTTTGATGAGCGTGGCCTTGGGCATCTGGCGCTTGGGCTGGCAAAGGTCAGCAAAGAACCTGTGGCGGTGATTGTCACCTCCGGTACCGCCGTGGCGAACCTCTACCCGGCCCTGATTGAAGCCGGGCTAACCGGTGAAAAGCTGATCCTGCTGACGGCCGACCGTCCTCCTGAGCTTATCGACTGCGGAGCGAATCAGGCCATTCGTCAGCCGGGACTCTTTTCTTCGCATCCTTCGCAGACGGTTTCGCTGCCGCGTCCTACCCAGGATATTCCGGCAAGCTGGCTGGTCTCCACCGTCGATCACGCCATGGAGACATTGCGCAGCGGGGCGTTGCACATTAACTGTCCATTTGCCGAGCCGCTGTATGGCGAACTGGACGATACCGGCCTTGACTGGCAGCGCTCCCTCGGTAACTGGTGGCAGAGTGAAAAACCGTGGCTGCGCGGGCAAACGCATCTTGAGAGCGCGAAACAGCGCGACTGGTTCTTCTGGCGCCAAAAACGCGGCGTGGTTATTGCCGGGCGCATGAGCGCCGCCGAAGGCCGGCGGGTCGCCGAATGGGCGCAAACACTCGGCTGGCCGCTGATTGGCGACGTGCTTTCCCAGACCGGTCAGCCGCTGCCGTGCGCCGATCTCTGGCTCGGGAATGCGAAGGCGGTCACTGAGCTTTCACAGGCGCAGATTGTGGTCCAGATCGGCGCCAGCCTGACCGGGAAACGCCTGCTGCAGTGGCAGGCGACCTGCACGCCGGAAGAGTACTGGCTGGTCGACCCGCTGGAAGGGCGGCTTGACCCGGCGCACCATCGCGGCCGCCGTCTGGTGAGCAACATTGAGAGCTGGCTGGAACTGCATCCGGCGGAAAAACGTCGACCCTGGGCGGTGGCAATCCCCGAATTATCTCGTCAGGCGTGGGAAATCACCAAAGCGCACTGTGAGACATTCAGCGAAGCCGGTCTGGCGCACCGTATTCGTCAGTATCTGCCTGAACAGGGCCAGCTGTTTGTCGGTAACAGCCTGGTGGTGCGTCTGATTGACGCCTTTTCGAAGCTGCCTGCGGGCTACCCGGTTTACAGCAACCGCGGTGCCAGCGGCATCGATGGGCTGATCTCGACGGCGGCGGGCGTGCAGCGCGCCAGCGCGAAATCGACGCTGGCGATCGTGGGCGATCTCTCCGCGCTTTACGATCTCAACGCGCTGGCGCTGCTGCGTCAGGCTTCCGCACCGTTTGTGCTGATCGTCGTGAACAACAACGGCGGGCAGATTTTCTCTCTGTTGCCAACGCCCCAGAGCGAGCGTGAGCGCTTCTATCTGATGCCGCAGAACGTGCAGTTTGAACATGCTGCGGCAATGTTCAGCCTGAAATACCACCGCCCGGAGAGCTGGGAACAGCTGGAAGCCGCGCTAAGCTGCGCCTGGAAGCAACCGGGCGCGACGCTGATTGAGCTGGTCGTGAACGATGCCGACGGTGCACAGAGCCTGCAAAGCCTGCTGGCACAGGTGAGCCAGCTGTGATCCTCGCAGGCGTGCAGCAGACCGGAGAACCCGGCTATCCCTGGCTGGTCTTTTTGCACGGTTTTTCCGGAGACTGCCGCGAGTGGCAGGTTGTCGGGGAGACGCTGAGCGAGTATCCCCGGCTCTATCTTGACCTGCCGGGGCACGGTGAATCCCGGAATATTACCGTGACGGGGTTCGAGGAGATGAGCGATTTGTTGACCCGGACTCTTCTTAGTTACAACATACTGAATTTCTGGCTGGTGGGGTACTCCCTCGGCGGCCGCATTGCGATGTTTCACGCCTGCCAGCAGCCGAAGGGGCTGTTGGGCGTGATGGTTGAGGGCGGACATCCGGGCCTGCAGAACGCCGACGATCGCCATGCGCGGCGGGTATCCGACCACCGCTGGGCGACACGTTTTCGCACCGAACCGCTGGATAAGGTCTTTGCTGACTGGTACCAGCAGCCGGTGTTTGCCTCTCTCCCGGACGCTGAGCGGAAGGCGCTTATTACCCTGCGCAGCCAAAACAACGGCATAACGCTGGCGAAAATGCTTGAAGCGACCTCGCTGGCCGGGCAGCCGGATTTACGTCCCGCGCTCAGCACCCGCTATTTCTCTTTTGATTACCTCTATGGCGAACGTGATAAAAAGTTCGCGGCCCTTGCCGCCGAACTGCACGCCGTTCGCCATGAAATTCCAAACGCCGGACACAACGCCCACCGGGAAAACCCCGCTGCGGTCGCCGCGAGTCTGGCTCAGATACTGCGTCTTCGAACAAAGGACACTCTATGATCTATCCTGATGAAAACATGCTTTACGCGCCGGTCGAATGGCAAGACTGCTCCGAAGGCTACACCGACATTCGTTACCACAAATCCGCTGACGGCATCGCCAAAATCACCATCAACCGTCCGCAGGTGCGTAACGCCTTCCGTCCGCTGACCGTCAAGGAGATGATCCAGGCCCTGGCGGATGCTCGCTATGACGATAACATCGGCGTGATTGTCCTGACCGGCGAAGGTGAGAAAGCCTTCTGCTCCGGTGGCGATCAGAAAGTGCGCGGTGACTACGGCGGATACCAGGACGATGCGGGTACGCATCACCTGAACGTGCTCGATTTCCAGCGCCAGATCCGCACCTGCCCGAAACCGGTGGTGGCGATGGTGGCGGGTTACTCCATCGGCGGCGGTCATGTGCTGCACATGATGTGTGACCTGACCATTGCCGCCGAGAACGCCATCTTCGGCCAGACCGGTCCGAAAGTGGGCTCTTTCGACGGCGGCTGGGGCGCTTCATACATGGCGCGCATCGTCGGGCAGAAAAAAGCGCGTGAAATCTGGTTCCTGTGCCGTCAGTACAACGCCCAGGAAGCGCTGGATATGGGCCTGGTGAATACCGTGGTACCGATTGCCGATCTCGAAAAAGAGACCGTCCGCTGGTGCCGTGAAATGCTGCAAAACAGCCCAATGGCGCTGCGCTGCCTGAAGGCGGCACTCAACGCTGACTGTGACGGTCAGGCGGGCCTGCAGGAGCTGGCGGGCAACGCCACCATGCTGTTCTACATGACCGAAGAGGGTCAGGAAGGACGCA
The DNA here is from genome assembly GCF_000534515.1 of Enterobacter sp. MGH 37. Lineage (NCBI taxonomy): Bacteria > Pseudomonadati > Pseudomonadota > Gammaproteobacteria > Enterobacterales > Enterobacteriaceae > Enterobacter > Enterobacter sp. MGH 37. The sequence continues at coordinate 2,381,578 of NZ_KI973205.1, read as the reverse complement.
ACGCGTTTAACGAAAAACGCCAGCCTGATTTCAGCAAATACAAACGGAACCCGTAATGTGTCGCGCGCAGGTTTACCGCTGGCAGATACCGATGGACGCGGGCGTGGTGCTGCGTGAACGGCGGTTAAAAACCCGTGATGGCTTCTTTGTGCATCTCCAGCAGGGTGAGCGAGAAGGCTGGGGCGAGATTTCGCCGCTGCCGGGCTTTAGCCTGGAATCGCTCGATGATGCACAGGCTGCGCTGCTGGCGTGGGCAGGTGCGTGGCGCGAGGGCGCGAACCCGGCGTTGCCGGACGTGCCTTCTGCGGCCTTTGGTATCAGCTGTGCGCTGGCAGAACTGGAGGGCAGCCTGCCGGAAGAGGGCAATTACCGCGCGGCACCGCTGTGCACGGGCGACCCGGACGAGCTCTTTGCGTTGCTCTCCACCATGCCGGGCGAGAAAGTGGCGAAAATTAAGGTCGGTCTCTACGAAGCGGTGCGCGACGGAATGGTTGCCAACCTGCTGCTGGAAGCGATTCCCGATTTGCACCTGCGTCTTGACGCAAACCGCGCCTGGACGCCGCTTAAGGCGCAGCAGTTTGCGAAATACGTCAACCCGGCGTACCGCAGCCGCATCGCCTTCCTGGAAGAGCCGTGCAAAACCCGCGACGATTCGCGCGCGTTTGCTCGTGAAACGGGGATTGCTATCGCCTGGGATGAAAGCCTGCGCGAAGACGATTTTGAATTTATTGCCGAGCCCGGCGTCAGCGCAGTGGTGATTAAACCGACGTTAACCGGCAGCCTGGCGAAGGTCCGCGAGCAGGTTGCCGCGGCGCATGCGCTGGGTCTGACGGCGGTGATCAGTTCGTCGATTGAGTCCAGCCTTGGGCTGACCCAGCTGGCACGTATTGCCGCCTGGTTAACGCCTGACGCTGTCCCCGGCCTCGATACGCTGAACCTGATGCAGGCTCAGCTTCTCCGCCAGTGGCCGGACAGCGCGCTGCCGTGCCTCAGCGTTGAGGCGCTGGAGCCGCTGCTATGAGTTTTACCGACTGGCCATGGCGGCACTGGTGTGCGCAGTTTGCCGATAAACCTGCTCTCAGGCTGAACGACGACGCGCTGAGCTGGCAACAGCTGTGCACGCGTATCGATCGCCTTGCCGCGGGCTTTCATCAGCAGGGGGTGGAGGAGGGTGACGGTGTTCTGCTGCTGGCCTATAACCACCCGCAAACGCTGATGGCATGGCTGGCGCTGCTCCAGTGCGGCGCGCGTATTCTTCCAGTGAATCCACAGCTGCCGCGTCCGCTGCTGGACGTGCTGCTCCCCCAGATGACCCTGCGCTTTGCGCTGGTGCTGGACGGCAGCTACGACGCTCTTCCTGCCCTGAGCATGCGTGAGCCAGCCGATGCATACCGCGTTGCATGGCAACCGGCGCGGCTGGCCTCGATGACGCTCACCTCCGGCTCGACCGGGCTACCGAAGGCGGCGGTGCATACCTGTGCCGCCCACCTTGCCAGCGCACGCGGCGTGTTGTCGCTGATGCCCTATGGGGACAACGACGACTGGCTCCTTTCGCTGCCGCTGTTTCACGTTTCCGGTCAGGGAATTTTATGGCGCTGGCTGGTGGCCGGGGCACGCTTAACGGTGCGCGAGAAACAACCTCTGGAACAGGCGTTACGCGGCTGCACCCACGCCTCGCTGGTGCCGACCCAGCTCTGGCGTCTGCTTAATCGTCACAAGCCTGTTGCACTGAAAGCGGTGCTGTTGGGCGGGGCTGCAATCCCCGTTGATTTAACACAGCAGGCGCGCGAACAGGGTATTCACTCCTTCTGCGGTTACGGCCTGACCGAGTTTGCCTCTACCGTCTGTGCGAAAGAGGCAGACGGCGAGCCGGACGTAGGGTATGCGCTGCCGGGCAGAGAGGTGCAGGTCGTTGACGGTGAAGTCTGGATCAGGGCTGAAAGTATGGCTTCCGGCTACTGGCGGGACGGTGCGCTGATGCCGTTGACCAATGCGCAGGGATGGTTCGCCACCCGCGACCGTGGGGAATGGCATAACGGGCGACTGACGATTTTAGGCCGCATAGACAATCTCTTTTTCAGCGGAGGAGAGGGGATCCAGCCGGAATCGCTGGAACGTGTTATCGCCGCACACCCGCAGATTAACCAGGTGTTTATCGTCCCGCTGGACGATGCCGAGTTTGGACAACGTCCGGTGGCGGTGGTGGAGTGCGAGCCGGGAACGGATATCGCGCAATTTCCTGACTGGATCCAGGGCAGACTGGCGCGCTTTGAGCAGCCGGTCCACTGGCTGGTACTGCCGGCTGAGCTAAAAAATGGCGGGATTAAGATCTCCCGCCAGACGTTAAAACAGTGGGTGAATGCCCAGCTGTCGGCGTAATTAGCCGATATCCGGCTCCGGTTTGCGCTGACGACGGCGCAGAAGGCGTAATACCGGCGGCACCACAATCACCATGATTGCCAGCGCTAACAGGACCTTCGCGACGCTGCTGTCCCACAGGATCGACATATTGCCGTTACTGATGGACAGCGCGCGGCGCAGGTTCTGCTCCAGCATCTCGCCAAGCACGAACCCCAGAATCAGCGGTGACATCGGGAAGTGCATCTTACGGAGTATGTATCCCAGCACGCCCAGGACCACCATCAGCACCAGGTCAAACGTGGTGCTGTGCACCGCGTACACCCCTACAGCAGAGACGGCGGCAATCGCCGGGACCAGGAACCACAGGGGAATGGTCAACATGCGGGTGAACAGCCCAATCAGCGGGATATTCATCACCAGCAGCATCACGTTAGCGATCAGCAGGGCGGCAATCAGCCCCCAGACAATATCCGGCTGCTCGGTAAACATTGCCGGTCCCGGCGTGATGTTGTAGAGCGTCAGGGCGCCCATCATCACCGCCGTGGTGCCGGAGCCCGGTACGCCAAGGGTCAGCATCGGGATAAACGAGCCACAGGCCGAGGCGTTATTGGCCGCCTCAGGCGCCGCCACGCCGCGAATATCGCCTTTACCAAAGCTGTCGCTGTTGCCGCTGAGCTTTTTCTCGGTCATGTAGGTAATGGCGCTGGCGATGGTGGCCCCGGCGCCCGGCAGGATGCCGACAAAGAAGCCAATTACCGATGAGCGCAGCGTGGTGCCGATGCACTGCGCGCCCTCTTTAGCGCTAAAGAGCATCCGGCCGGTTTTGCGCACCAGCGTCTGCCCGCTGCTGGTATGTTCCAGCATCAGTAAGATTTCAGAGACAGAGAACAGACCAATCACGACCACGATAAACTGCACGCCGTCGGACAGGTGAACGCTGTCGAAGGTAAAGCGATAGACCCCGGTGTTGGCATCCACGCCGACGGTGGCTAACCCTAAGCCAATCAGCGCGGACAAAAACGACTTGAGCGGATTTTGCGCCATCATGCTGCCGAGGCAGGCAATGGCAAACACCATCAGGGCAAAATATTCTGCCGGACCAAACGCCAGCGACCACTGGGCCAGCGCAGGCGCAAACAGAATGATGCCGCCAATGGCAACCAGCGAGCCAAAGAACGAACTGACCGCTGAAATGGAGAGCGCCACGCCCCCGCGACCCTGTCGCGCCATCGGATAGCCATCCAGCGCGGTCATGATCGCCGCCGCATCTCCCGGCACGTTAAGCAGGATCGACGAGATGCGCCCGCCATATTCACAGCCGATATAGACCGTTGCCAGCAGGATCAGCGCCGATTCCGCAGGCAGATGCAGGGCAAAGGCCAGCGGAAGTAAAATTGCTACCCCGTTGATCGGCCCAAGACCCGGCAGCAGGCCGACAATCGTGCCCACGAAACAGCCGATCAGGGCGATCACCAGGTTTTCCGGGGTCATCGCCACGGCGAACCCCTGTGAGAGGTAAATCCAGGTATCCATAGCGTGCTCCGTTAATTAAGCCAGGCGCCGAGCGGTAACGTCACGTCCAGCAGGCGGTCAAAGGCGTACCACAGTAAAATCCCCATCACCACGCCTGAGATCCCTGCCGCGGGAAGGGTGGCGTTAAACAGCATGCCGATCACCATCGTCAGGATGGCGGTCGCCACCGGGAAGCCGAGCCATTCAAAGCCCCAGGCGTACATCAGCAGGACAATGACCATCACCAGCAGACGCTGCAGAATGCGACGCGGTGGCCACTCGACGGTGTCCGGGTGGCGCAACAGCAGCGCCACCGAGCAGAGCAGCATCAGGCCGACGATGCCCATCGGGAAGGGGCGTGGCCCTACGGGTTCATAGCTGTATTCGCTGTGGATCTGCCAGGCGACAAACATCCCGCCAACGCAGAGCAGCAGCCATATCCCGGCAAAAATACGATCGCTCATAGCGCCTCCGGTTATTTCGCCAGGCCAAAGGCTTTCGCCTGCTCGCGGTAGTCATTCACCTGTTTTTTGACGTACTCATCCAGTGGCTTACCGGTCAGGTTAAATTCAAACAGCCCGCGCAAATCGCGCTGTTTCTTAAACGCTTCGGTCTGCTGGAGTGTGTTGAACGCGTTGACCCACCACTGGTACTCGGCATCGGTCACTTTTGGCCCGACGAAGAACCCGCGGATGATCGGCCAGACCAGGTTGTAACCCTGCTCTTTGGCGGTCGGCACGTTAGCCAGCTGTCCCGGCAGACGGTTTTCCGAGAAGACCGCCAGCACGCGGATTTTGTCCCCGTTCAGGTAGGGCACCATCTCGCTGAGATCGCCGGAAACGGCCTGAACGTGGTTGCCCATCAGTGCCGTAACCGGCTCGCCGCCGCCTTCAAAGGCCACGTAGCGCATTTTGTGTGGGTCAACCTTCGCCTGTTGCGCGAGAAGGGCGGCTTTCATCCAGTCCTGGCTACCGATCGACGCGCCTGCGCCAATCACCACGCTGTTCGGATCTTTTTCCATGGCGGTGAGCAGGTCTTTCAGGGACTTCCACGGTGAGTCGGCACGCACGGCAATCATCCCGTAGTCGGTACCGACGGTCGCCAGCCAGCGCACGTCATCCACGCCATAACGGCCAAACTTGCCCTGAGACAGGTTCAGCAGTGAACCACCGGAGAAGGCCACCACCGTCCCCGCTTCCGCAGGTCGTTGTGCGACGATGGCGTTATAGGCCACCGCGCCCACGCCGCCGGGCATGTAGGTCACGCGCATCGGTTTCTCGATGGCCTTCGTCTCCAGCATGCTGACCTGAATCAATTTGCAGGTGAGATCGAAACCGCCACCCGGTTTGGCCGGGGCGATACATTCGGTACGGGACGGGGCGTCCTGCGCCTGAACGACAGAGGTACTCAACAGGAATGCGCTTGCAGCAAGGGTAGAAAGTAAGTGTTTTTTCATCGTTTATCCTCACGCCGGGGTACGGGTATGGGTCTTTTTTCTGATTATGTGAACCGCCTTGTAGCGGTTCCGTTGCGTGATTGTTAAAACAATAACCTTTCATTTCCCTTTCAATGGGGAACCAACTTTACAGGATGTGACATGCGTCTCTTACTCGCAGAAGATAATCGTGAGCTGGCTCACTGGCTGGAGAAAGCACTGGTGCAGGAGGGCTTCGCCGTGGATTGCGTGTCTGACGGGCGTGCCGCCGACCATCTGCTGCAGGGAGAACATTACGCGGTTGCTATTCTGGACATCGGCATGCCCGGTTTTGACGGCCTGGAAGTGGTCCATCGCCTCAGAAAACGGGGGCAGACGCTGCCCGTCCTGTTCCTGACTGCGCGCAGCAACGTGGCGGACCGGGTAAAGGGCCTGAACGCCGGGGCGGATGATTATCTGCCAAAACCGTTTGAGCTGGAGGAGCTTGACGCCCGGCTGCGTGCCCTGTTGCGAAGAAGCGAGGGGCGCACGCAGGAACGTCAGCGTCTTGGGGAGCTGGAGTATGACGACGAGGGCTTTTTCCTGCTCCGCGATGAACCGCTTTCCCTGACGCCGCGCGAGCTCTCTCTGCTGAAAGTGCTGATGCACCGCCGCACCCGTCCGGTTTCGCGGCAGCAGCTTTTTGACCAGGTGTTCAGCCTGAACGACGACGTCAGCCCTGAAAGTATCGATCTTTATATTCACCGCCTGCGAAAGAAGCTCACCGGCAGCGGCGTGCGGATCACCACGTTACGGGGGCTGGGATACGTGCTGGAGTGCGGCGATGAGAGGGTTTAAGCCGCAGTCGCTCTATCTGCAACTGCTGCTTTTCCTTGGCCTGCCGCTGCTGTTGCTGTGGGGATTGTCAGCCTTTAACAGCTACGTCAGCGCGTTGCAGGCGGCCACGCAGGCTTACGACCGCACGCTGTTATCCTCTGCCCGCACCATCTCGGAACGGCTGGAGGTGCGCGACGGCAAGCTGGCGGTGGACGTGCCCTGGGTGGTGCTTGATAGCTTTGAGCTCAACATGAACGACCGGCTCTATTACAAGGTGGTCGACCCCGACGGGCGGGTGATCTCCGGCTATGACGATCTACCGAAGATGCCGCCTGCAACATCGCGTACCACGCTCTACCCCGCGCTGGCGTGGTTTTACCATACCGAATATCGCGGGCAGGCGATTCGGGTGGCGCGTCTGCTGCAGCCCGTGAATCAAGATTCTATTTTTGGCATGGCGGAAATTTACGTTGCGGAGACGCTCCAGTCCCGCCGCTATCTCGCCAGCCAGTTGCTCTTTTCATCCTGGGTTTCGCAGGGGCTGCTGGTGCTGCTGACGCTGGTGCTAACCGCCTGGATGCTGCGCCGCGTGTTGCGCCCGATGCGCCAGCTCTCCTCGCTGATGGTGCGGCGCGAGCCGGGCCTGCTGGCACCGCTGCCGGAGCTGTTGCCCTGGTCCGAGACCCGGCTGCTGATTGTGGCTTTTAACCGCTATATCGACCGTCTGCGCGGCGTGCTTTCGCGTCAGGAACGTTTCAACGCGGATGCATCGCACCAGCTCAAAACGCCGCTGGCGGTGCTGAAAACACAGGTGTCTGTCGCGCTTACTCGCCAGGATCCCGCTTTGTGGCAGGAGAGTCTGCGGGCAATGAACGCCACGCTGGATGAGACTATCGTACTCACCGAGCGGCTGTTGCAGCTTTCGGCGGTGAAGGGGAGAGAGCAGGGCGATCGTCAGTTCTCGCCTGTGGATCTGGTTCAGGTGGTGCAGAACTGCTGCTTCTCCCGACTGGCGCAGGCGCGGAGCAAAGGGATCGATCTGGGTTACGACGGTGTGGAGCAGCCGGTCATGATCGAAGGCGATGACGTCCTGCTGGGCGAACTGTGCGCTAACCTGCTGGAGAACGCGATTAAATATACCCCAGCAGGCGGGACCGTGACCGTTTTCCTGCGCGCGGAGGCCGGTGCCGTTGAGCTGCGCGTTGAAGACAGCGGCCCCGGCATTGAAGAGGATCAAATTCACCAGGCAATGCTCCCTTTCCACCGCCTGGACAACGTCGGGGACGCTGCCGGTTCCGGGATCGGGCTGGCACTGGCGGGTGATATTGCCCGGCTGCACCGCAGCCATTTGCAACTCAACCGCAGTGAATCCCTGGGTGGCCTGTGTGTCAAAATGCGCTTTCTGTTGCTTGCATAAAAAAGCCGCAAGTTTCAAATCGTTACAATCTTCCCCCCCGCCGCACGCAGAGTGCTTGATCCCCGGGAGACTCAGGTTAAAATCTCGCGGTTTTGGGACTTCTCTATAAAATTGCGCGGGATCATGACAATGAAAAAAGTGGCATTACTGGGCTTCGGCCTGATGGTTGTATCGGCGGCGGCTAACGCCATCAGCTTCAACGGCTCGGCGGGTCAGGACTATACCCACCTGGGCTTTGGCCTGGGAACAGAGACTTCCGGCCTGGCGATGACCGGTGGCTGGACGCATAACGATGACGACGGCGATGCGGCAAGCCTCGGTCTGGGTCTGAACATTCCTCTTGGTCCATTCCTGGCGACCGTCGGCGGTAAAGGTATCTATACCAACCCGAACGACGGTGACGAAGGGTATGCGGCAGCGGTGGGTGGCGGCCTGCAGTGGAAAATTGGCGACAGCTTCGGTCTGTTTGGCGAGTATTACTACTCTCCGGACTCGCTCTCCAGCGGTATCGACAGCTATGAAGAAGCCAACGCCGGCGCGCGCTGGACCATCATGCGTCCGATTACCATCGAAGCGGGCTATCGCTACCTGAACCTGGCGGGCAAAGACGGCAACCGCGACAACGCGCTGGCCGACGGTCCCTACGTGGGCGTAAGCGCAGGCTTCTAATCCTGTCGGCGCGGCGTTCCGTCGCGCCAGTTTCTCTCTTCTCCCTCCCGCGTTTGCGCTATAGTGTTTTCACCAAATAAGCGGGAGAACACAATGATTAACGTGGAGATGTTATCCACCGGCGACGAAGTGCTGCATGGACAAATTATTGATACCAATGCTGCCTGGCTTGCCGATCTTTTCTTTGAGCAAGGATTACCGTTAACGCGTCGCAATACGGTAGGCGACAATCTTGAGTCGCTGGTCAGCATTCTGCGTGAGCGGAGCGAACACTGCGATGTGCTGATCGTGAATGGCGGACTCGGTCCTACCAGTGACGATCTCAGCGCGCTGGCCGCCGCAACCGCAAAAGGTGAAGGGCTGGTGCTGCATGAGGCATGGCTTTCACAGATGGAACGCTTTTTCTCCGAACGTGGCCGCGTTATGGCCCCCAGCAACCGCAAGCAGGCTGAAATCCCCGCCAGTGCTGAGCTGGTTGATAACCCGGTCGGCACCGCGTGCGGGTTTGCCCTGCAGCTGAACCGTTGCCTGATGTTCTTCACGCCCGGCGTACCTTCCGAATTTAAAGTGATGGTTGAGCAGCAGATCCTGCCGCGCCTTCGCGACCGTTTTACCCTGCCTGAACCTCCGCTGTGCCTGCGACTGACCACGTTTGGCCGTTCTGAAAGCGATCTGGCCCAGAGTCTTGACCACCTGCAATTGCCGCCGGGCGTGTCCATGGGCTATCGCTCCTCTATGCCGATCATTGAACTCAAGCTGACAGGACCGGCGACGCAGAAAGCGGCGATGCTGGCCCTGTGGCCCGAAGTGCAGCGCGTGGCGGGCGAGAGCCTGATCTTTGAAGGGACGGAGGGGTTGCCTGCGCAGATTGCGAAGCACCTGCAGGATCGTCAGCTGAGCGTGACCTTAAGCGAGCAGTTCACCGGTGGCCTGCTGGCGCTGCAATTGTCGCGCGCCAGCGCGCCGCTGCTGGCCAGCGAAGTGGTGCCGTTCCAGCAGGAGACCCTGGCGCAAACCGCCCGCTGGGCCTCGGAGCGACGGGTTAAACATTTTGCCGGTCTGGCGCTGTTCGTGGGTGGGCTGGATGAGGAACACCTTAACGTCGCGCTGGCGACGCCGGAGGGGACCTGGGCTCTGAGGGTCAAAATGAGCATCACTCGCCACAGTCTGGCGGTGCGTCAGGAAGTCTGCGCCATGATGGCGCTGAATATGCTGCGCCGCTGGCTCAATGGCAAAGAGGTCGCCAGCGAGCACGGCTGGATTAACGTTGTTGAGTCGCTGTTCGTCGAGTAATGTTTGTGCCGGGGCGTTCGCCCCGGCCATGTTCAGCCCAGCGCGTTCGCCAACAGGGTAATCGGATGCTCACAGCGCTTGCTGGTGGACATCTCAATCTGCCATTTACAGGTTTCGCAGTCGGTCACCACGATATCCGCGCCGCTCTCTTCGATCTGGCGGAACAGCGGGGCGCCAATCGCCTGGGAGGTTGCGTAGTTTTCGCGCTTAAAGCCGTAGGTTCCCGCAATCCCGCAGCAGCGCGAATCCAGCACCGTCAGCTCAAGTCCGGGAATTAACCGCAGCAGCTCAAGCGTATAGAGCGACCAGCCCATTTTCTCCATATGACACGGGGTGTGATACACCACTTTCAGGGGCAATTCCCCCAGCGGCAACGTCTGCCCGCTGTCCAGCTTGCGCCACAGGAAGCGTGTCGCCAGCTCGATGTACTCGCGCAGGCCGGTATTATCCACGTCCAGCAGATGCGGGTACTCATCGCGCAGGGTGAAGGTACAGGTGGACGAGGTCGCCAGCACCGGAATACCTTTATCGACAATCGCTTCGCGCAGTGACGTGACATTGCTCTGAGCCTGCCTGCGCGCTTTATCGGTAAACCCGTTGGCGATCAGCGGTACGCCGCAGCACTTCTCTTTGTTCAGTAGCTGAACGCCCGTTCCCATGGCGTTTAGCACCTTCAGCAGATCTTTGCCCAGCTGCGGGTGGTTGTAATTCACATAGCAGCCGTGGAAAAAGGCCACCTGGTCGGCGTACTGCGCCTGCTCCGCCGCGACGGATTTGTACCAGCGGCGGAAGGTGCCGTGAGAATATTTCGGCAGGCTGCGGTGATGGTCTATCTTCAGCGTGGCATCCAGCAGCTGGCGCACCGGCTTGAGCGAGGTCGCGGCATTGACCAGCGGGGAAAACGGCGTTGAGACGCTGCCCATCAGGTCGGTATGGCTGAGGATGGCATCGCGCAGGGACGGCTTTTGTGTGCCGTAGCGCGCCCGGGCGCGCTGGATGATATCGCCGATTTTAACATCCGACGGGCAGGCGACTTCACAGCGTTTGCAGTTGATACAGTATTTCAGCGCCTCGTCGTACAGCTTACCGTCCTTCAGACGCAGACGCTCGCCGTCAGGCCCGGCCTGTTTCGGTCCGGGATAGCGCGGGTTCACGCCGCTGACCGGGCAGACGGTCGTGCAGACCGTGCATTTAATGCAGCTTTCAAAACGGGTATCGTTCATTGTTCCGCCTCCGCGCGCTGGCTAATCTGCTCTGCCACATACAGCGCCGTGACGGCGCAGACCCCGCCACCGCACCCCTGAGTTATGGGATCGTACCCGCCCAACAGCGAGCCAATGGCAAAGAGATTCCTGACGGGCTTACCGGACAGTTGCGGGTGCAGCTGGTTATCAACCATCACGCCGAACTGTTGCCAGGGCTGCGGCGAGAAGAAATCACTCTGATACCAGTCCGCGCGGGAGGCGCCTTGCCGGACATCAAGCCCCATAATGGCTTCCCGGATGCCCTCCCGGCTGCTCAGCAGCCCGTTGCTGAAGAAACTGCCGCTTGCCAGCACCGTATAGCGGGCGCGAAGCGGAATATCACCGTGGTTGCGGGTCCAGATTTCGCTCACCGCGCCGTCCCTCAGGGTGATTTTTTTCACCTCGTCACCCGCCATCCACACGCCGCCCTGCGCCACAAACTGGCGCTGGAGCTGGGTATGCAGGCGAATGCCGGGCACGGAAGGGGGAAGCGTTGGCAGCAGGCCGAGCGAGCAGGGCAGACGGTCCGACAGCCAGCGCCACAGGCGGTTATCGCTGAGTCCAAAGCAGGCAGGCATCAACAGCGTATCGCAGGTTTCACCGAGCGGTCTGAGCGCCTCATACAGCAGCGGCCATCTGTCTTCGTTATCCAGAAAGCGGGCGATATTCACCGCGCGAAACTCGCTCGGGTTTTCGCGCAGGACATCCAGTTCAGGCAGTTCTATCTCTGCCGTCTCGGCGTTCACGCCCTGGCGACACAGTGACGCCGCCGCAAGATGGGGCTGAAAATCCAGAAAGCCGCTAATACCCACGACCCGTACCCGTCCTGTGCTCACAGGGGCAACGGGGACCTCCTCCGGGCTGAGCCACGCGGAACGCAGGGTGCCAAGCGGCGTGATGCGTTGATGATTTTGCCTGGCGCTCCCCTTCAGATGCGCACCGCAGTCAGCCAGCAGCGCTTCGGTTTCCAGCGCAAAGCGGTCAATATGCTGCGCGCCAACCCGATGATACGGGTGCTCCGGCGGCAGTTTGTCGCGGTACGTGTCGTCCACCAGATCCAGCGATCCCGACGAGAAGTGCAGGGCACTCTGGCCCCGGGTGATAATGGCGCAGCGCAGCCCCTGCTTCGTGAGCTTGATGCCACAGAGCAAGCCCGCCAGCCCGCCGCCGACAATCACGGTATCAAATTTCATCGTGTTGCTCCTTCTCAAGACCGCAAAGCCCCTGGTAGACCCAGCGGGTAAACTCGCTCTCACGCAGGGCATCGCCCCAGGCGATAGGCTGAATGCCTTTCCAGCGCTCGTTTAAAAAGGCGCTGAGCTGATCGAGCGACTGGGTGGCAGTCGTGGTATGAAAACGCTGCAGCAGACCCGCCGCACGGCAGGCGCACAATTCACCCTGGCAGGTTCCCATGCCGACGCGGGTGCGACGGCGGAGATCGAGCAGGCTCTTGACCGTCAGGTTCTCCACCGCGTATTGCACCTCGCCCGCGGTGACGGCTTCGCACTCGCACACCAGGCTGCGGCTCAGCCGACCTTCGCCGAGCCAGACCGGCGTTCTGTCCCCGTGGCGGTAAATCGCGGAACCGCGCAGCGGGGCGGGCAGGGAGATGATTTTTTGCAACGTTTTTTCGGTGGACTGACGCGATCCCGGCAGCGGTTGTTCTGCCGTCACGCACGGCTCGGTATTCCCCAGCTTGCGGCAGACTGCATCGGTGGCCCATTCGGCCATCAGGCGGTAGGTCATTAGTTTGCCGCCTGTAATGGTGATAAATCCGTCCATGCCGTCGCGTTCGGCGTGGTCGAGCAGCACGATGCCCCGGCTAACGTTACGTCCGCCAGGATCGTTATCGCTGGCGACAAGAGGACGCACGCCCGCGTAGGCACGCAGAATACGCGTCTGGGCCATCACCGGGGCCAGTTTCTCGCCTTCACGCAGCAGGATATCCACCTCTTCGGCGGTCACGCGGTTGTAGTCAATGTCGCTGTAGTCGACGTGGGTTGAGGTCGTACCAATCAGCGAAATGGTATCGCCCGGCACGAGGATATCGGCATCAGACGGTTTGCGGCAGCGGTTGATCACATGGTTATTGATGCGATGGTCGAGGATCAGCAGCGAGCCTTTCGCCGGGAACATGCGCACCGACAGGTCAGCGTATTCTGCAATGCGCTGCCCCCAGATCCCCGCGGCATTAATGACGACGGAGGCAAACAGCTCGCTGTGTTCGTGGTATTGCGTATCAAACACCCGCACGCCGCAGACGCGATGGCCTTCGCGGATAAGTCCGGTCACTTCATGTCCGGTCAGAATGCGCGCCCCATGTTCCCGGGCATCCAGCATATTGGCGGCGGTCAGGCGGAACGGATCGACGGTGCCATCCGGGACTTTCACTGCGCCAATAAGCGCCGGGTTGACTGACGGTTCCAGCTGCCGTGCCCGCGCCGGATCCATGGCCTCCGCCTGAATACCTGCTGCGTTACAGGCGGTGATAAAGGTTTCCTGAAAGGCGAGGTCATCTTCGGGAAGGGTGATAAAGAGGCCATCGGTCGGTTCAATGCAGTGGCGGGCGATACGCTTGAGGATCTGGTTTTCCGCAATACATTCCCGTGCCGACTCGCCGTCAGTGACGGCGTATCGTGCACCGCTGTGAAGCAGACCGTGGTTACGCCCGGTCGCGCCCGTGGCAATATCGTGGCGTTCCAGAAGCGTGACGCTTAATCCGCGAAGGGCGCAATCGCGAGCGATACCGGCGCCGGTGGCACCTCCGCCAATGATAATCACATCGCTGTAGCGAGGATCGTGAATTGTCATTGTCTTCCCTCAATGTTCGTTTTTTTATCATTTAGCCACATGAAAACTGTGGTTTGTTTGATTTCGAACATAAACGCGCGAAATTCGAAAGTGAAACGTGATTTAATGCGCTTTTTTGCGCATTATGTCATATTTCTGTAACAATCTGTGCGTTGATTCACAGTAACAATCACCATGATTTCTTAACATCCCCGGCTCTGGAATTCAGGTGCGAGCCACCTGCTCATTCAATTCAAGGCCACGGAGGCTGTCATGCTCAGTATTTTCAAACCCGCGCCGCATCGGGCGCGTCTGCCAGAGGCAGAGATTGATCCGCTATACCGTCGTCTGCGTTGGCAAATTTTCCTGGGGATCTTCTTCGGGTACGCGGCGTACTATCTGGTGCGTAAAAACTTTGCGCTCGCCATGCCGTATCTGGTGGAGCAGGGCTTTTCACGCGGCGATCTGGGGTTCGCGCTGTCGGGGATCTCTATCGCGTATGGTTTTTCCAAGTTCATTATGGGGTCCGTGTCGGATCGCTCGAATCCGCGCGTGTTTCTGCCCGCCGGTCTGATTCTGGCGGCTGCAGTGATGTTGTTCATGGGTTTTGTGCCGTGGGCAACCTCCAGCATTGCCGTTATGTTCGTGCTGCTGTTCCTCTGTGGCTGGTTCCAGGGGATGGGATGGCCGCCATGCGGACGTACCATGGTGCACTGGTGGTCGCAGAAAGAGCGCGGCGGCATTGTGTCGGTGTGGAACTGCGCGCATAACGTGGGTGGCGGTATTCCGCCGCTGCTGTTCCTGCTGGGGATGGCCTGGTTTAACGACTGGCACGCTGCGCTCTACATGCCTGCGTTTGGCGCCATTCTGGTGGCGATTATTGCCTTCGCGCTGATGCGCGATACGCCGCAATCCTGCGGCCTGCCGCCGATTGAAGAGTATAAAGACGACTATCCGGATGATTACAGCGAGAAGCACGAAGAAGAGCTGACCGCGAAGCAGATCTTCATGAAGTACGTGCTGCCTAACAAACTGCTGTGGTACATCGCGGTGGCCAACGTGTTCGTTTATCTGCTGCGTTACGGCATTCTGGACTGGTCACCGACCTACCTGAAAGAGGTGAAACACTTCGCGCTGGATAAATCCTCCTGGGCCTACTTCCTGTATGAATACGCGGGGATCCCGGGCACGCTGATCTGCGGCTGGATGTCGGACAAAGTGTTTAAAGGTAACCGTGGTGCAACAGGCGTGTTCTTCATGACCCTGGTGACCATCGCCACCGTGGTGTACTGGCTCAACCCGCCGGGCAACCCGGGCGTAGACATGGCCTGTATGATCGTCATCGGCTTCCTGATTTATGGCCCGGTCATGCTGATTGGCCTGCATGCCCTGGAACTGGCACCGAAAAAAGCGGCGGGCACGGCGGCAGGCTTTACCGGTCTGTTCGGCTACCTGGGCGGTTCGGTCGCGGCGAGCGCCATCGTGGGCTACACCGTTGACTTCTTCGGTTGGGACGGCGGCTTTATGGTGATGATTGGCGGTAGCGTGCTGGCGGTACTGCTGTTGATTGTCGTGATGATCGGTGAGAAACGTCACCACGCGGAAGTGCTGGCGCGTCGTCAATAAGGAACATGACCATGAAATTATCTCATTTAACCACCGGTCTGCTGCTGGCGGGCCTGATGACAGGCTCCGCGCTGGCGGCGGATAAAATCGTGATTGCCCACCGCGGCGCGAGCGGCTATCTGCCGGAGCATACGTTGGCGGCGAAAGCAATGGCCTATGCGCAGGGCGCGGATTATCTGGAGCAGGATCTGGTGATGACGAAGGACGACCAGCTGGTCGTCCTGCATGATCACTATCTTGACCGCGTAACGGACGTGGCGGAGCGTTTCCCGGACCGCGCGCGTAAAGATGGCCGTTTCTACGCCATTGATTTCACCCTGGCGGAGATCCGCTCCCTGAAGTTTACCGAAGGGTTCGAGATTGAAAACGGCAAGAAGGTACAGGTCTATCCGGGACGTTTCCCGATGGGCAAATCTGACTTCCGTATTCACACCTTCCAGGAGGAGATAGAGTTTGTTCAGGGGCTGAACCACTCGACCGGTAAAAATATCGGTATCTACCCGGAAATCAAAGCGCCGTGGTTCCATCATCAGGAAGGGAAGGATATTGCCGCGAAAACCCTGGAGGTCCTGAAGCAGTACGGCTACACCAGCAAGAAGGACAAAGTTTACCTGCAGTGTTTTGACGCCGCCGAGCTGAAGCGCATTAAAACCGAGCTGGAGCCGAAGATGGGGATGGATCTCAATCTGGTGCAGTTGATTGCCTACACCGACTGGAATGAAACCCAGGAGAAACAGCCGGACGGGAAGTGGGTGAACTACAACTACGACTGGATGTTTAAGCCGGGCGCGATGAAGCAGATTGCGCAGTACGCTGACGGCATCGGACCGGATTACCACATGCTGGTGGCAGAAGGCTCCACGCCGGGTCACGTGAAGCTGACGGCGATGGTGAAAGAGGCGCATGCCAGCAAGATGCAGGTCCATCCGTATACCGTGCGTGCAGACCAGCTGCCGCCGTATGCCACGGACGTGAATCAGCTTTATGAGGTGTTGTATAACCAGGCGAGCGTGGACGGGTTGTTTACGGATTTCCCGGATAAAGCGGTCGAATTCATTCACCGGAAGTAGGTTTGGCAGGTCGGGTAAGGCGAAGCCGCCACCCGACAATCAGGCTCTGCGGCCTGATGCCCTCACCCTAACCCTCTCCCACAGGGAGAGGGAACCAGGGCAATCACATCTCGATCTCAATATCGCCTTTTGCCCGGCAGCAGCAGGGCAAAATTTCCCCTTCGTTGATAAAGGCCAGCGGTTCAGTCAGCCAGTCCACCTGGCCGGCGACCAGACGGCAGCGGCAGGAGCCGCAATAGCCGGAACGACACTGGTACTCTACTTCTACCTGATGCGCCTCAAGCGCCACCAGCAGAGAAGGGTGCTCCTCCCGACACAGCACCTCAGTGCCGGAAAGACTTAACGTGACGCGTGACATCAGAGCTGGAAGTCGCTCAGGTCGTCAGTGTTGACTTCAGAATCAATCTGACCGACCAGGTAAGAACTCACCTCCACTTCCTGAGGCGCAACCTGCACGTTATCGGACACCAGCCAGGTGTTGATCCACGGGATTGGGTTAGAACGCGTCTGGAACGGCAGGTCGAGACCGACAGCCTGCATACGGATGTTGGTGATGTACTCAACGTACTGGCAGAGAATGTCTTTGTTCAGGCCAATCATGGAACCGTCGCGGAACAGGTAGTCTGCCCACTCTTTCTCCTGCTGAGCCGCCAGCACGAACAGATCATAGCACTCCTGCTTGCACTCTTCGGCGATTTCCGCCATCTCCGGGTCATCCGTACCGCTGCGCAGCAGGTTCAGCATGTGCTGGGTGCCGGTCAGGTGCAGGGCTTCGTCACGGGCGATCAGACGGATGATTTTGGCGTTGCCTTCCATTAGCTTGCGCTCGGCAAAGGCGAAGGAGCAGGCGAAGCTCACGTAGAAGCGGATCGCTTCCAGCGCGTTGACGCTCATCAGGCACAGGTACAGCTGTTTTTTCAGCGCGCGCAGGTTCACGGTAACGGTTTTACCGTTCACGTTATGCGTACCCTCGCCCAGCAGGTGCCAGTAGCTGGTCATCTCGATCAGTTCGTCGTAATAGTGCGCAATGCCTTCCGCACGCTTCTGGATCTGCTCGTTGGTGACGATATCGTCAAACACCACCGCCGGATCGTTCACGATGTTGCGGATGATGTGTGTATAAGAGCGGGAGTGAATCGTCTCGGAGAACGCCCAGGTTTCCACCCAGGTTTCCAGCTCGGGAATGGAAATCAGCGGCAGCAGTGCCACGTTCGGGCTACGGCCCTGAATGGAATCCAGCAGCGTCTGGTACTTCAGGTTGCTGATGAAGATATGCTTTTCGTGATCCGGCAGCGACTGGTAATCAATGCGATCGCGGGAGACGTCTACTTCTTCCGGACGCCAGAAGAAGGAGAGTTGCTTTTCAATCAGCTTTTCGAAGATGTCATATTTTTGCTGATCGTAGCGTGCCACGTTGACCGGCTGGCCAAAGAACATCGGCTCTTTGAGCTGGTCGTTTTTCGTCTGTGAAAATGTGGTGTATGCCATTGCGGTGAGTCCTGTTGAGATTTTATTGCCCGGCAACACTGCGTTTGCCGGGCCTACAAAACCGTAGGCCGGGTAAGCGTAGCGCCACCCGGCGAAGTGCTTAGATCTTACATGCGCCGCTTTCGCAGCCATCGTCCTGAATTGACGGTACCATGTCGTCCTGCGCGTCTTCTGCACCGTCACGGGTGTTGTGATAGTACAGCGTTTTCACGCCAAATTTGTAGGCGGTCAGCAGGTCTTTCAACAGCTGCTGCATTGGTACCTTGCCAGACGGGAAACGCGTCGGGTCATAGTTGGTATTGGCAGAGATCGACTGGTCGATAAACTTCTGCATGATACCCACCAGCTGCAGGTAGCCGTCGTTGTTTGGCATTTCCCACAGCAGCTCGTAGTTGTTCCCGAGTGTTTCATAGTCCGGTACCACCTGACGCAGCACGCCGTCTTTCGACGCTTTAATGCTGACGTGGCCGCGCGGCGGCTCAATACCGTTAGTGGCGTTGGAGATCTGCGAAGAGGTCTCAGACGGCATCAGGGCAGAGAGCGTGGAGTTGCGCAGACCGTGAGTCTTGATGGACTCGCGCAGGCCTTCCCAGTCAAGGTGCAGCGGCTCGCTGACGATCGCATCCAGGTCTTTCTTGTAGGTGTCGATCGGCAGAATGCCTTTTGCATAGGTGGTTTCGTTGAACCACGGGCATGCGCCTTGCTCTTTCGCCAGTTCGTTAGACGCTTTCATCAGGTAATACTGAATGGCTTCGAACGTCTGGTGCGTCAGGTTATTGGCGCTGCCGTCGGAGTAACGCTTACCGTTTTTCGCCAGCCAGTAGGCGAAGTTAATCACGCCGATACCCAGGGTACGACGACCCATCGCGCCACGTTTAGCGGCCGGAATTGGGTAATCCTGGTAGTCCAGCAGGGCGTCGAGCGCGCGAACCGCCAGCACGGCCAGCTCTTCCAGCTCGTCCAGGCTTTTAATTGCACCCAGGTTGAACGCAGACAGCGTACACAGCGCAATTTCGCCATTTTCGTCGTTCACGTCTTCCAGCGGCTTGGTCGGCAGGGCGATCTCAAGGCACAGGTTAGACTGGCGTACTGGCGCAACCACCGGATCAAACGGGCTATGGGTGTTGCAGTGGTCAACGTTCTGGATGTAGATACGGCCGGTAGAGGCACGCTCCTGCATCATCAGGGAGAACAGGTCGACCGCCTTCACGCGCTGCTTGCGGATGCTGTCGTCTTTTTCATATTTGGTGTACAGACGCTCGAACTCGTCCTGATCGGCGAAGAACGCGTCGTACAGGCCCGGGACGTCGGACGGGCTGAACAGGGTAATGTCTTCCCCTTTCAGCAGACGGGTGTACATCAGTTTGTTGATCTGTACGCCGTAGTCCATGTGACGCACGCGGTTGCCTTCCACGCCACGGTTGTTTTTCAGCACCAGCAGGCTTTCCACTTCCAGGTGCCACATTGGGTAGAACAGGGTCGCAGCACCGCCGCGCACGCCGCCCTGAGAGCAGGATTTCACTGCCGTCTGGAAGTGCTTGTAGAACGGGATACAGCCGGTGTGGAACGCTTCACCGCCGCGAATCGGGCTGCCCAGTGCACGGATACGACCGGCGTTGATGCCGATACCGGCGCGCTGGGAGACGTATTTCACAATGGCGCTGGAGGTCGCATTGATGGAATCCAGGCTGTCGCCACACTCGATCAGTACGCAGGAGCTGAACTGACGGGTAGGGGTACGCACGCCAGACATGATTGGCGTTGGCAGAGAAATCTTGAACGTCGATACCGCATCGTAGAAACGCTTCACGTAATCCAGACGGGTGTCACGCGGGTAGTTTGAGAACAGGCAGGCGGCCACCAGAATATAGAGGAACTGGGCGCTTTCGTAGATCTCACCGGTAACGCGGTTCTGAACCAGGTATTTGCCTTCGAGCTGCTTCACCGCCGCATAGGAGAAATTCATATCGCGCCAGTGATCGATAAACCCGTTCATCTGCTCGAACTCTTCTTCCGTATAGTCTTCCAGCAGATGCGTGTCGTATTTGCCCAGCTCAACCATTTTCACCACGTGATCGTAAAGCGCAGGCGGCTCAAACTGGCCGTAGGCTTTTTTACGCAGGTGGAAAATCGCCAGACGTGCAGCAAGGTACTGATAATCCGGTGCGTCGCGGGAGATCAGATCTGCCGCTGCTTTGATAATCGTTTCGTGGATATCAGACGTTTTGATGCCGTCGTAGAACTGAATGTGGGAACGCAGTTCAACCTGGGAGATAGATACGTTGTTCAGTCCTTCTGCTGCCCAGTCGAGAACTCGATGGATTTTGTCCAGATTGATACGCTCGGTCGTCCCGTCGCGCTTTGTCACCAGCAGACTCTGATTCATGTGGGTTTTACCTGTCCGTGAAATAAAAAATATCCCCCGCTTATCCACAGAACCGTCTTGTGACTAACTCTGTGGATAAATACTACATATAGGGGGTTTGCGATAAGAAAAACGCTATATGGTGAGTATTCTAGTATCGAATCTTTTCAGCACAAGGGTTGATTTTGACGTTAAATTGAGGTTGTGAAAGGGTAAAAAAGGCTAAGTCCTCGTACCGTAAGGCCTGGACGACATGTCAATAATTAAGAAAAAAAATTCAAAATTTGATCGAGTGCTGATTTCTTCAACGGGAGGGCAGAATTGCGCAACATGATGTCGCGCAATCTTTATAAGAATAACGAATGACGTTAGTCGTTTTTGGCGGTAGTATGCAACATATAGTTAACATCCACGCCCGGGGCGAGTTTGAATTTATCGGTCAATGGATTGTAGTGCAGGCCGGTAATGTGCTGCTCTTTGAGCCACGTCTCGTCAACCCAGCTTAACAGCTCCGCTGGCTTAATGAATTTCTTCACGTCGTGCGTGCCTTTTGGCACCATGCGCAGCACATATTCCGCGCCGACGACGGCCATCAGCCAGGCTTTACCGTTACGGTTGATGGTTGAGAAGAAGACCTGACCGCCCGGTTTCACCAGTTTTGCGCAGGCGTTCACCACAGATTGCGGATCGGGAACGTGTTCCAGCATCTCCATGCAGGTCACCACATCATACTGGTGGGCATGTTTTGCCGCGTGTTCTTCCACGGTTTCCTGCACGTATTCAACCTGGATCCCTGACTCCAGCGCATGGAGACGGGCCACCTGCAAGGGTTCAAAGCCCATATCCAGACCGGTGACCGTCGCGCCTTCGCGCGCCATGCTCTCCGCCAGGATGCCGCCGCCGCAGCCGACATCAAGCACCTTCTTACCGAACAGGCCGCCGGAACGCTCCGCGATATAGCCCAGACGCAGCGGGTTAATGCGATGCAGCGGTTTGAACTCACCTTCGAGATCCCACCAGCGGGACGCCACCGCTTCAAATTTGGCAATCTCTTCGTGGTCAACGTTGTGAGCCACCGGGGATTTTTCGGCATTCATGGGCGCTTTTACTCCTTATTTAGCAAGACAAAGGAGTATATCAGGCAATCCCCATGAATAAAGCGTATAGGTTTACCTCAATCACCGCGGCTGTGTTATAATTTGCGACCTTTGAATCCGGGATACAGTAGAGGGATAGCGGTTAGATGAGCGACCTTGCGAGAGAAATTACACCGGTTAACATCGAGGAAGAGCTGAAGAGCTCCTATCTGGACTATGCGATGTCGGTCATTGTTGGCCGTGCGCTGCCGGACGTCCGAGATGGCCTGAAGCCGGTACACCGTCGCGTACTATACGCCATGAACGTATTGGGCAATGACTGGAATAAAGCCTACAAAAAATCTGCCCGTGTCGTTGGTGACGTAATCGGTAAATACCATCCCCATGGTGATTCCGCGGTGTACGACACTATCGTCCGTATGGCGCAGCCATTCTCGCTGCGTTACATGCTGGTAGATGGTCAGGGTAACTTTGGTTCTATCGACGGCGACTCCGCCGCGGCAATGCGTTATACGGAAATCCGTCTGGCGAAGATTGCCCATGAGCTGATGGCCGACCTGGAAAAAGAGACGGTTGATTTCGTTGATAACTACGACGGCACGGAAAAAATCCCTGACGTCATGCCGACGAAAATCCCTAACCTGCTGGTGAACGGCTCGTCCGGTATCGCCGTGGGTATGGCAACTAACATTCCGCCGCACAACATCACGGAAGTGATCAACGGCTGCCTGGCCTATATCGAAGATGAAGACATCAGCATTGAAGGGCTGATGGAGCACATCCCGGGCCCGGACTTCCCGACGGCGGCGATCATCAACGGTCGTCGCGGTATTGAAGAAGCGTACCGCACCGGTCGCGGCAAGATTTACATCCGTGCCCGCGCCGAAGTTGAAGCGGACGCTAAAACCGGCCGTGAAACCATTATTGTTCACGAGATCCCGTATCAGGTGAACAAAGCCCGTCTGATTGAAAAAATCGCCGAGCTGGTAAAAGAAAAACGTGTTGAAGGCATCAGCGCGCTGCGTGACGAGTCTGACAAAGACGGTATGCGCATCGTGATTGAGATCAAACGCGACGCGGTGGGTGAGGTTGTACTGAACAATCTGTACTCCCAGACTCAGCTTCAGGTCTCCTTCGGTATCAACATGGTGGCACTGCACCATGGTCAGCCGAAGATCATGAACCTGAAAGAGATCCTGAGCGCGTTCGTGCGTCACCGCCGCGAAGTGGTGACCCGCCGTACCATCTTTGAACTGCGCAAAGCGCGCGACCGTGCGCACATCCTTGAAGCGCTGGCGGTTGCGCTGGCCAACATCGACCCGATCATTGAACTGATCCGTCGCGCGCCAACCCCGGCAGAAGCAAAAGCCGGACTGGTATCCCGTCCGTGGGATCTGGGTAACGTGGCGGCGATGCTGGAGCGTGCGGGTGATGACGCGGCGCGTCCTGAGTGGCTGGAACCTGAGTTCGGCGTACGTGACGGTCAGTACTACCTGACTGAACAGCAGGCCCAGGCGATTCTGGATCTGCGTCTGCAGAAACTGACCGGCCTTGAGCATGAAAAACTGCTCGACGAATACAAAGAGCTGCTGGAGCAGATTGCCGAGCTGCTGCACATTCTGGGCAGCGCAGAGCGCCTGATGGAAGTGATCCGTGAAGAGCTGGAGCTGGTCCGCGACCAGTTTGGCGACGAGCGCCGCACCGAAATCACCGCGAACAGCTCAGATATCAACATTGAAGATCTGATCAACCGCGAAGATGTGGTGGTCACCCTGTCTCACCAGGGCTATGTGAAGTATCAGCCGTTGACCGACTACGAAGCACAGCGTCGTGGCGGCAAGGGCAAGTCTGCGGCACGTATTAAAGAAGAAGACTTTATTGACCGTCTGCTGGTGGCCAACACCCACGACACGATCCTCTGCTTCTCCAGCCGTGGCCGTCTGTACTGGATGAAAGTCTATCAGCTGCCTGAAGCGAGCCGTGGCGCGCGTGGTCGTCCAATCGTCAACCTGCTGCCGCTGGAAGCGAACGAACGTATCACCGCCATTCTGCCGGTACGCGAGTACGAAGAGGGCGTGAACGTCTTTATGGCGACCGCCAGCGGTACCGTGAAGAAAACCGCGCTGACCGAGTTCAGCCGTCCACGTTCCGCCGGGATCATCGCGGTGAACCTGAACGAAGGCGACGAGCTGATCGGTGTGGATCTGACCTCCGGTTCTGATGAAGTCATGCTGTTCTCTGCGGCCGGTAAAGTGGTGCGCTTCAAAGAGAACGCCGTGCGCGCAATGGGTCGTACAGCGACCGGTGTACGCGGTATCAAACTGGCGGGTGAAGATTCCGTTGTTTCCCTGATCGTTCCTCGCGGCGAGGGTGCAATCCTGACCGTCACCCAGAACGGTTACGGTAAACGTACCGCGGAAAGCGAATACCCGACCAAATCACGTGGCACGCAGGGCGTTATCTCTATTAAGGTTACCGAGCGCAACGGTTCCGTTGTGGGTGCGGTACAGGTCGATGATGCCGACCAGATCATGATGATCACTGATGCCGGTACGCTGGTGCGTACACGCGTATCTGAGATCAGCGTGGTGGGTCGTAACACCCAGGGCGTTATCCTCATCCGTACTGCGGAAGATGAAAACGTGGTGGGTCTGCAGCGCGTGGCTGAGCCGGTGGATGACGAAGAGCTCGATTCCATCGACGGTAGCGTTGCGGAAGGTGACGATGAAATCGCGCCGGAAGCGGACACCGACGATGATGCAGCGGATGACGCTGACGAGTAATGTCTCCTGACGCAAAAAGGGCCGGATTCCGGCCCTTTTCTTTTACGTAAGCAGACAAGTGAACGTTGCGGCAAGCCGCGTTTACCGCTACCTTAACCACATTCTTTTGACCCCGACGGCGGAGCCTCGCCCCTTTGAAATACCTCGTCTCCTTTCGTACCACGCTGAAAGTTTCTCGCTATCTGTTCCGGGCGCTGGCGCTCCTGCTTTGGTTGCTGGTGGTCCTGCTGTCGGTGTTCTACATCGTCAACGCGCTGCACAAGAAAGAAGCGGAGATCCGCCAGGAGTTTAATTTAAGCTCCGATCAGGCCCAGCGTTACATTCAGCGAACATCTGATGTAATGAAGGAGCTGAAGTATATTGCCGAAAACCGGCTGACGGCGGAAAACGGCATCCTGGCGCTTCGCGGGCGTAATGACAAAACCGAAGTGCCGGACTTCCAGCCGCTGTTCCCGGACTCCGACTGCTCCACCATGAGCAACACCTGGCGCGGGTCGCTGGAATCCCTCGCCTGGTTTATGCGCTACTGGCGCGACAATTTTTCCGCCGCCTACGATCTCAATCGCGTCTTCCTGATTGGCAGCGAAAATCTCTGCATGGCTGACTTCGGCCTGCGCGACGTGCCCGTCGAGCGTGATGATGCGCTGAAAAGCCTGCATGAGCGTATTGTGAAATATCGCAATGCGCCGCAGGACGAGCGCGGGAATAACATCTTCTGGATTAGCCAGGGGCCGCGCATGGGCGTGGGCTATTTCTACGCGCTGACGCCGGTTTACCTCGGTAACCGCCTGCAGGCGCTGCTGGGCATTGAGCAGACCATCCGCATGGAAAACTTCTTCACGCCAGGCAGCCTGCCGATGGGTGTGACCATTCTGGATGAAAACGGACATCAGCTGATCTCGCTTGCCGGGCCGGATAACCGTTTGAACGTCGATCCGCACTGGATGCAGGAACGCTCGTGGTTTGGTTACACCTCCGGCTTTCGTGAGCTGGTGCTGAAAAAAAGCCTGCCACCGTCGTCGCTGAGTATCGTCTACTCGCTGCCGGTCGATATGGTGCTGGAGCGGATACGCATTCTGATTATGAATGCGATTCTGCTCAACCTGCTGGTGGGAGGGGCGCTGTTTACGCTGGCGCGCATGTATGAGCGAAGAATCTTTATTCCCGCCGAAAGCGACGCCCAGCGTCTGGAAGAGCACGAGCAGTTTAACCGTAAGATAGTTGCCTCGGCACCGGTGGGGATCTGTATTCTGCGTACTCAGGACGGGACCAACATCCTGAGTAACGAGCTGGCGCACAACTATCTGAACATGCTGACGCATGAGGATCGTCAAAGGCTGACGCAAATCATCTGCGGTCAGCAGGTAAACTTTGTCGACGTGCTCACCAGCACCCATACCAACCTGCAGATCAGCTTTGTTCACTCCCGCTATCGTAATGAAAACGTGGCGATTTGCGTGCTGGTGGATGTCTCCGCACGCGTGAAGATGGAGGAGTCGTTGCAGGAGATGGCGCAGGCGGCGGAGCAGGCCAGCCAGTCGAAATCTATGTTCCTTGCCACCGTCAGCCACGAGCTGCGTACGCCACTGTACGGGATTATCGGTAACCTCGACCTGTTGCAGACGAAAGAGTTGCCGAAAGGGGTCGACAGGCTGGTGACGGCAATGAACAACTCCTCCAGCCTGCTGCTGAAAATCATCAGCGATATTCTCGATTTCTCTAAAATTGAGTCTGAGCAGTTGAAAATCGAACCGCGGGAGTTTTCGCCGCGTGAAGTGATGAACCACATCAGCGCCAACTATCTGCCGCTGGTGGTGCGTAAACAGCTGGGTCTCTACTGCTTTATTGAACCGGATGTGCCGCTGACGCTGCACGGCGAT
This sequence comes from Enterobacter sp. MGH 37, assembly GCF_000534515.1. Taxonomy (NCBI): domain Bacteria; kingdom Pseudomonadati; phylum Pseudomonadota; class Gammaproteobacteria; order Enterobacterales; family Enterobacteriaceae; genus Enterobacter; species Enterobacter sp. MGH 37. The sequence goes on along the minus strand of NZ_KI973205.1, from coordinate 2,355,732 downwards.
CCGATGCGCCTGCAGCAGGTCATCTCTAACCTACTTAGCAACGCCATCAAATTCACCGATATTGGCTGTATCGTGTTACACGTCTGCCGGGCGGGGGATTACCTGAGCATTCGCGTCCGTGACACGGGTGTAGGCATCCCGGCGAAAGAAGTGGTTCGCCTGTTCGACCCGTTTTTCCAGGTCGGCACCGGCGTGCAGCGTAACTTCCAGGGTACCGGTCTGGGGCTGGCGATTTGTGAGAAGCTCGTCAGCATGATGGACGGTGATATCTCGGTGGATACCGAGCCCGGCATGGGTAGCCAGTTCACCATCCGTATTCCGCTCTATTCGGCGCAGTATCCGGCAAAAGCGACGGTTGACGGGCTGAGCGATAAGCGCTGCTGGCTGGCGGTGAATAACGCTTCGCTGAATGATTACCTGACGGCGCTGCTTACCCATAGCGGCGTGAGGGTGTGCCGCTATGAAGACCAGACGCCGGACGCGGATGACGTGCTGATCGCCGACGAGATGCCGGAACAGGCGTGGCAGGGGAGAGGAACGGTACTTTTCTGTCGTCGCCACATTGGCATACCGGTTGAACGTGCGCCGGGAGAGTGGGTACACAGTGTCGCCACGCCGCATGAGCTGTTGAGCCTGCTGGCACGCATCTACAAAGTGCAGCTGGAAGAGAACGACGGAGCCGGTGAATTGCCGTCACCGGAAGGTCTGGCGTCAGTGAATGACGATATGATGATTCTGGTCGTGGATGACCATCCGATTAACCGCCGACTGCTGGCAGACCAGCTCGGGTCGCTTGGCTACCAGTGCAAAACGGCCAATGACGGTGTGGATGCGCTGAATGTGCTGAGTAAAAATCATATTGATATCGTTCTCAGTGACGTCAACATGCCTAACATGGACGGCTACCGTCTGACGCAACGTATCCGCCAGCTTGGCCTGACGTTGCCGGTGGTGGGCGTCACGGCGAACGCGCTGGCGGAAGAGAAACAGCGATGCCTGGAGTCAGGCATGGACAGCTGTCTGTCGAAACCGGTCACGCTGGACGTGCTGAAGCAGACCTTGTCGGTCTATGCGGAACGCGTCAGGAAAACGAGGATATAAAAAAGGCCCTTTCGGGCCTTTTTTATTTGCCCGGCGGCGCTTCGCTTGCGCGAACACCACCCGGCATTTACTGCGGTGATCAATCCTTGTCCGTTGCGCTCAGCGTCACGGAGGAGAGATAGTTCAGCAGGGCAATATCGTTGTCCACACCCAGCTTCATCATTGCGGATTTCTTCTGGCTGCTGATGGTTTTAATACTGCGGTTCAGCTTCTTGGCAATCTCGGTCACCAGGAAACCTTCAGCGAACAGGCGCAGAACTTCGCTCTCTTTCGGTGACAGACGTTTGTCACCGTAGCCACCCGCGCTGATTTTTTCCAGCAGACGAGAGACGCTCTCAGGCGTGAACTTCTTGCCTTTCTGCAGCGCAGCGAGCGCTTTTGGCAGATCGGTCGGTGCGCCTTGTTTCAGCACAATCCCTTCGATGTCCAGATCCAGCACGGCGCTCAGGATCGCCGGGTTGTTGTTCATGGTCAGAACAATGATCGAGATGTCCGGGAAGTGACGTTTGATATATTTGATGAGCGTAATCCCATCACCGTACTTATCTCCAGGCATGGAGAGATCGGTAATGAGCACGTGCGCATCAAGCTTTGGGAGGTTATTGATCAGTGCTGTAGAGTCTTCAAATTCACCGACTACATTCACCCACTCGATCTGTTCAAGCGATTTGCGAATACCGAACAGTACAATCGGATGGTCATCGGCAATAATTACGTTCATATTGTTCATGTATAAGGCTACCTTGCTACAGCAAGCTTTTGACGTAGTCGTCAATGTCGCTGATGTATTTTTCAATGCCAGAGGCATCTTTCTCACGAATTAGATGTTCCAGCGTTTCACATAACTGCTTGCCGGGAACCAGATTAAGCATGGCAAACACCCCTTTAAGCCGGTGTGCTGTCTGCGCCAGCGCTGCAAAATCATTCGCAGCGGACTCAGTATACAACCGCTTAACATCATCTGGTACTGTATCAACAAAGAGTGAATAGTATCCGCTGGCGTGAAGCTCGGCGTTTTCATTGCCGCCTAACGGGGATTCCGTTATCTCATCCTGCGCCAGCTGCTCTTCTATTAGTTGTAGTACAGCTTCCTGCATCGCATTGCTTATATTAAAGTTGACGCGCAGCTGGCCAGGGCCGATTTTCCGCACGCCTGACTCATCATCGCTTAAAAGCAAGCCCGAGGCAGTAAGATTAGACGGATTATCCGTTAAAAACAGATCAAATTCTTGACTTGCCAGTCGTTCATCCGGCGTGATGCAGGCCGCGCCCCAGTTTTCTAACTGACGCACCACGATGTTGCGGATCTCGTTTGAGGTCACATCCACCATCGCCACCACGTCATCCAGCAGGCGCTCTTCATCTTCTTCCTGCGGATTGACGGCCATTTTCACGTGCAGAGAGTAGCGGGTGCCGAGCGATTCACGTGCTTTGATATTCAGGTGGCCGCCGAGCTTACGCGCCAGCTGATCGCACAGCCAGAAGGTCAGGGCGTTAGCCTTACCGTAATGATCGCTTTGTGTGTCATTCAGGAACGGGAAGTGCAGATTATCAATTTCACTCGTCGTGACGCCTTCCCCGGTGTCCAGAATGCGGAACGTCAGGCGATCTTCTGCCGACTCGTCGGTGCTCACTTCGAGGGTGATCTTGCCGATCTGCGTGGTGGTCACGGCATACTGAATAATCATCAGCAGAATGCGACGTAGCGCTTCGCGATCGCCATGGCGTTCGTCATTTGCCGGTAAATGGTTGTTGATCAGCAGCTGCAGACCTTTACGCTTGATCACCGGCAGGACTTCCGGAACCACTTCATCGATCAGATCCTGAATGGAGAAGAGGGAAGGCGTACCTTTCCAGAAATCATTCTCCAGCATGTTCGCTAACTGGATCTCATCCACCATACGAACCAGCGAGTCGGCCTGGCAGGCAAGCTGGTGGCTTTCAGAGGTGTTTAACGCCGCCGCCTGGGTTGCCAGCGTTTTTAATGGCTGTTTGAAGGCGTCGCCAATATTCTGCATAAAGGCGGCGCGCCCCTGCTGGTTCTTCTCATACAGCCTTTGCGCCTGCTTGAGTTTCTTATTCACCAGCACTTCGCGATCCTGGTCGCGGATAATGAAGATTTGCGTGCGTGGGGCTACCTGACTGCGGAACTGACGGATCTCGTACAGTTCATTATTGATGGTGGCCTGAATAACCCCCTGGTGCTGATCCGCCATGGTGGTGATGTTCTGCAGGTTAAGATGCGGCAGCAGATGGTCTGCAATTTTATTGCTCATCACCGTGCGGTTCGCTTCCTGATCGTGGACTAATACGCCCAGCGGCAGCACGGAAACAATCTCTTCATTGAGCGCGCGTAACACGCGAAGTTCATTCGTGTTGCCCGCGGTGACCGCAGAGGCGTCGCTCTGACGTCCCGGCTGGAAGCGAAAGGTGCTGTAGCCAAACAGGGCCAGCGCCAGCAGGCCGATATTCAGCAGCAACGGCAGCAAAATATTTTGCAGGGTATCGAGCAGCAGGGTGCCAAACGGTACCTGCCACACCAGGCGCATGCCGGTTGAGTTCAGTGACGAGGCAATTTCAATTTTCGAGCCGTTAAAGGAGATGGTGACGCTCTCTGCGGCCTCTTTGTCGGACGCCGCGCGCATGTTCTGGGTACTGCTGTCTGGCTCCATACGGAAGCTGTCGAGCGGCATATCCGGCGGGATCAAATCATTAATAGGCAAATCAAACGCCACGACCGTCGCCAGATGTCCCGGCTGGTTGAACGTGGTACGCAGGGTAAAATAGTGACCATTTTGCCAGGCCAGGCGGCGCAGCGATGAGAAACTTTCACGCTCATCAAGGGCATTCGCCTGCTGCAGCATTTCTGCACGGCGGGAATCGACAATGCCGCCAACGGTCGTCTCTTTAAAACCAGAAGAGAGATCTTTCAATGGCAGCGTCGAGATCAGGATCATGCTGTTGTCCTGACCGTTCAGATAGTACATCGACCACGGCACCGTCTCGGCACCCCAGAGGGTATCCAGATAGGTTGAAATACGCTGCGTCATCTCAAGCGTTGCGCTGTCGTGAGAGCCAAAGATAAGCGCCTCAGTCTTACGCTGCGGTTTTTCGAGATAGTAGACATCCTGCTTAAGCCGGGTCTCCTGAAGCCCATCCCCCGATGCGCTTGCAGGCGCTGCGGCAATATTGTCGTAAATCTGCCAGGTGGCGTAGCGCCAGGTATCAATGCGCTTGTGGACGGCATGAGTGATATCAACCACCTGGTAGCTCTTGTCCTTCAGCCAGGCGTTTACCGCGCTCTGCACCATCACGCCCAGGGTGACTAATAACACAACGATCAAAAGAAGAAAGAAACGGGTGATGCTCCCGGGAAGAAGGGAGAATTTGCTCGGGGCGGTAGTTTCAGTCTGACTCATTGATATCTTTAACCCGTAATGGTCGTGCTCTGTGGCGATAGGGCAGTATAAAGGGTAATACCTGAATTTCCAGCGCCACTGGCCTGGAACAGGCGACTTTTTCAGGGAACACTGAGGAAGAGGCGATGTGCGTTAAAAGTGTACAAGTTCACGATGCGTGTATAAATAAAAGAAACTTCTCGCCAGTAAATAGCACGAATTAACAAGAAATTAAGTTTCTGCTGAATTTTTGCACGTTGGTTGACCCTCGTAACGGGATTAGTTAATAGTCGTTACAATTTCGTGCTGGTAGCACATAAAAAGAAAAGTTACGTAAAGAAGGGTAAAAAAAAACCGAATGCGATGCATTCGGCTCAATTAGGGATAAACAGACATTCAAAACTGAATGACGGTAATAAATAAAGTTAATGATGATAGCGAGAGTTATTTTAGAGATTAGGTGCGATCTTGTTTTGTCATTCAGTGCTGTAACGATTTATATCTCAAGTCATTGAAATTTAATGGAATAATATTAATTTTGATAATAAATGCTAATTTTCTAAGCTATTTGTGCTTTGTAAAAGTTCCTTGATATTAACATTTTGAAGCATGTTGATAGATGAATGAAACATCTTCAAAGTTTTCGTATCATATTCGCATTGGATTATTCTGTAATTTTGCGGAGAATGAAATTGCCGACTGGTTAATGAGGGTTAGCCAGTAAGCAGTGGCAATTATAAGGCATATAACAGAGGGTTAATAAAATGAAAGTTAAAGTACTGTCCCTCCTGGTACCAGCACTGCTGGTAGCAGGCGCAGCAAATGCGGCTGAAATTTATAACAAAGATGGCAACAAATTAGATCTGTACGGCAAAGTTGATGGTCTGCACTATTTCTCTGACGACAAGAGTGCTGACGGTGACCAGACCTACATGCGTCTTGGCTTCAAAGGTGAAACTCAGGTTAACGATCAGCTGACCGGTTACGGCCAGTGGGAATACCAGATCCAGGGCAACACAACAGAAAGCGACAACCAGGCCTGGACCCGTGTGGCGTTTGCTGGTCTGAAATTCGCTGAAGCGGGTTCTTTCGATTACGGTCGTAACTACGGTGTGATCTACGACGTAACATCATGGACTGACGTGCTGCCAGAATTTGGTGGTGATACCTACGGTGCAGACAACTTCCTGCAATCTCGTGCTAACGGCGTGGCAACCTACCGTAACCAGGACTTCTTTGGTCTGGTGGATGGCCTGAACTTTGCTCTGCAGTATCAGGGTAAAAACGGTAGCGTAAGCGGTGAAAACGACACCGGTCGTAGCACCCTGAAACAGAACGGCGACGGTTACGGTGCGTCCCTGACCTATAACCTGGGCGAAGGCTTCAGCATCGGTGGTGCAATGTCTTCTTCCAAACGTACCGCCGATCAGAACAACACGGCTAACCCAGCCCTGAAAGGCGAAGGCGATCACGCCGAAGTCTATACGGGTGGCCTGAAATACGATGCCAACAACATCTATCTGGCCGCGCAGTACTCTCAGACTTATAACGCAACACGTTTCGGCAACTCTCAGAGCAGCAGCGATATCTACGGTTTCGCTAACAAAGCGCAGAACTTCGAAGTGGTTGCTCAGTACCAGTTCGACTTCGGCCTGCGTCCATCCGTGGCTTACCTGCAGTCTAAAGGTAAGGACATCGAAGGGTATGGCGACCAGGATCTGCTGAAATATGTTGATGTGGGTGCGACTTACTACTTCAACAAAAACATGTCCACCTACGTGGATTACAAAATCAACCTGGTTGATGAAAATGAGTTCACCCGTCAGGCCGGTATCGGTACTGATGATATCGTCGCGCTGGGTCTGGTTTACCAGTTCTAATCGCGTCGTAGTATGACTCAGGGGCCTGATGGCCCCTTTTTTGTGCGTGTTTTTGGATCTCACAATTGACCCGTTTTGGTGTACTCTTGCCGCCCTGGCATGAGGATAATAATGAATGGATATGACTTTTTTACGCGCCAGCTTTCTGGCTATGCTTTTTTTCCTGACCGCATGTAACGATCCCGCCCCCGTGGCGAAAACTGACGCACCCGCTGCCACGGTGCTCGAAGGCAAAACGATGGGCACCTTCTGGCGCGTCAGCGTGATGAATCTCGATAAAACGCGCACGGAAGAGCTTCGCGGCAAAATCCAGGCTCAGCTGGACGCCGACGATCAGCTGCTGTCGACCTACAAAAATGACTCGGCGCTGATGCGCTTTAACCTCTCCACCAGTACGTCTCTGTGGCCGGTGAGTGAAGCGATGGCTGATATCGTCACCGAGTCCATTCGCGTGGGATATAAAACCAACGGTGCGATGGACGTGACCGTCGGGCCGCTGGTGAACCTCTGGGGATTTGGCCCGAATAAACAGCCGGTGGCGACGCCCGATCAGGCGGCTATTGATGATGCCCGTGCCCGGACAGGGCTGCAGCATCTGACGGTGATCAATCAGTACGGCCAACAGTACCTGCAAAAAGATATCCCCGATCTGTTTGTCGATCTGTCGACGGTAGGGGAAGGCTACGCGGCGGATCACCTTGCCGCGTTGATGACGCAGGAAGGCATTTCGCGCTATCTGGTCTCCGTGGGCGGCGCGTTAGTCAGCCGGGGCATGAACGCCAGCGATAAACCGTGGCGCGTAGCGATTCAAAAACCGACCGATCGGCAAAATGCCGTGCAGGCGATAGTCGATATCAACGGACATGGCATCAGCACCTCCGGGAGTTACCGTAACTATTACGAGCTTGACGGGAAGCGCATCTCGCATGTTATTGATCCGCAGACCGGGCGGCCGATCGCGCATAATCTGGTCTCGGTGACGGTGATTGCGCCGACGGCGCTGGAAGCCGATGCCTGGGATACCGGCTTAATGGTCCTCGGCCCGGAAAAAGCGAAAGAGGTGGTTCGTCAGGAAGGGCTGGCGGTGTACATGATCACCAAAGAGGGCGACGAGTTTAAAACCTGGAGCTCGCCGCAGTTCAACAGTTTCCTGGTGGGCGACAAAAATTAAAAAGCAAGGTTGCGGGTTTTTTATCAGTGGCACTCAGGCACGCTACAGGTATGCTTGTAAGAGGAGCTGATGATGAAAAATCCAACCTATATGACCGATGAGGATCGCTGGCAGGCTGTACTGGCTCGCGATCCGCGTGCTGACGATCAGTTTGTCTTTGCCGTGCAAACGACGGGGATTGTCTGTCGTCCGTCATGCCGGGCACGTCACGCCCTGCGTAAAAACGTCCACTTTTATCCTGATGTTCACCATGCCATTGAGGCAGGGTTTCGCCCGTGCAAGCGCTGTATGCCGGATAAACGCGATCCGCAGCAGCAGAAGCTGGCGAAAGTGGAGCACGCCTGTCGCCTTCTGGAGCAGGATCCTGCGTTAACGCTGGACGGTCTGGCGCAGCAGGTGGCCATGAGTCCTTTTCACTTCCACCGGCTGTTTAAGTCCGTCACCGGAATGACGCCAAAAGCCTGGCAGCAGGCGGCGCGCGGTCAACGTCTGCGCACGGCGCTTGCCCAGGGGGATACCGTTACCGATGCCGTGCTGGCCGCAGGCTTTCCCGACAGCAGCAGCTATTATCGTAAAGCCACGGATGCGCTGGGTATGACGGCGAAGCAGTACCGCAAAGGCGACGTGGCGGTGCAATACGCCATCGATGACTGCTCATTAGGACGCTGTCTGGTCGCTGAAAGCGAGCGGGGGATTTGCGCAATACTGCTCGGTGATGACGATGCCGAATTAGCCGGGGAGCTGGCGACGCTGTTTCCAAAAGCAGAGCCCGCGCCGCAGGAAGATGCCTTCGCGCAGCGTATCCGCCAGGTGATTGCCAGTATTGATAACCGCGCAGCGCCGCTTGAACTGCCGCTGGATATACGCGGAACCGCGTTCCAGCAGCGAGTCTGGCAGGCCCTTCGTGAAATTCCCTGCGGTGAAACGGCAAGTTATCAGCAGGTGGCGCAGGCGATTGGACAACCCAACGCGGTACGTGCCGTCGCGGGTGCCTGTGCGGCAAACAGGCTGGCGATTGTGATCCCCTGTCACCGCGTTGTCCGTAACGATGGTGCACTGTCGGGTTACCGATGGGGGACGGCGCGAAAAGCGCTATTGCTAAAACGTGAGGCGAAACGCCAGGAGGGATAATGCTCGATCTTTTTGCGGATGCGGAACCCTGGCAGGAGCCACTGGCACCGGGGGCGGTTATTTTGCGTCGCTTCGCGCTCTCCCGTGCGGCGGCGCTGCTTGCGGGTATAGAAGAGGTGACGGCGGTTTCCCCTTTTCGCCATATGGTCACGCCGGGCGGTTACACGATGTCGGTGGCCATGGCGAACTGCGGCGAATTAGGGTGGGCGACGAATGAACGAGGCTACCTGTATGCGCCGAACGATCCCGCGACCGGCCAGCCGTGGCCCCCGATGCCTGCGGTTTTTCAGGCTCTCTGCCACGAGGCTGCCGTTGCCGCTGATTATCCTGACTTCCGACCGGATGCCTGCCTGATTAACCGCTACGCCGTTGGCGCGAAACTCTCCCTGCATCAGGATAAAGATGAACCCGATCTCCGCGCGCCCATCGTCTCGGTATCGTTAGGGCTTCCTGCCGTCTTCCAGTTTGGCGGATTACGCCGTAACGATCCGCTCAAACGCATTATGCTGGAGCATGGCGACGTGGTGGTGTGGGGCAGGGAATCGCGGCTGTATTATCACGGCATTCAGCCTCTGAAACCCGGGGTGCATCCCCTCACTGGCGAGTACCGTTTTAACCTGACGTTTCGCCAGGCAGGGTTTAGTAAACAAAAATAAGAATTATTCTTGATGTACACGCCGGGCAGTTTACACTGCTGGCTGATTTTTATTGTCCGGATTGCCTGCATGCAACTACTTCTCCTTGTCTGGCGTCAGTATCGCTGGCCCTTCATTGCCGTCATGGCGTTAAGCCTTGCCAGCGCCGCATTGGGTATTGGCCTGATCGCGTTTATTAACGTGCGGTTGATTGAAATGGTCGATACCTCACTCTCTGTTTTGCCAGAGTTTCTCGGCCTGCTGCTGCTGTTGATGGCGGTTACGCTTGGCTCTCAGCTGGCGCTAACCGCGCTCGGCCACCATTTCGTTTTCCGTTTGCGCAGCGAATTTATCAAGCGGATCCTGGACACTCAGGTTGAACGGGTGGAGCAACTTGGCAGCGCCTCCCTGCTGGCGGGGCTGACCAGTGACGTGCGGGCTATCACCATCGCGTTTGTTCGTCTGCCGGAGCTGGTGCAGGGGATCATTCTGACCTTTGGCTCGGCGGCTTATCTTGCCTGGCTCTCCAGTAAAATGCTGGCGGTGACCGCTCTGTGGATTGCCATTACCATCTGGGGCGGCTTTGTGCTGGTGTCACGCGTCTATAAACATATGGCGGTGCTGCGCGAAACGGAAGATAAACTGTATAACGATTACCAGACGGTGCTGGAAGGGCGCAAGGAGCTGACCCTGAACCGCGAGCGCGCCGAGTATATCTTCAATCATCTCTATATCCCGGACGCGCGCGAATATCGGCATCACATCATCCGCGCCGATACTTTCCACCTGAGCGCGGTGAACTGGTCAAATATCATGATGCTGGGTGCCATTGGCCTGGTATTCTGGATGGCGAACAGCCTGGGCTGGGCGGACACCAACGTGGCGGCAACCTACTCACTGACGCTGCTGTTTTTACGCACGCCGCTGCTCTCGGCGGTCGGCGCATTGCCCACCTTGCTGAGTGCGCAGGTGGCGTTTAACAAGCTCAAAAAATTCGACCTCGCGCCATTTAAGGCGGAATTCCCTCGCCCGCAAGCCTTCCCGGACTGGCATACGCTGGAGCTGCGCGACGTGACGTTCCGCTATCAGGACAACGCCTTCTCCGTGGGGCCGGTCAACCTGACGATTCACCGCGGCGAACTGCTGTTCCTCATCGGCGGTAATGGCAGCGGTAAATCCACGCTGGCGATGCTGCTCACCGGACTCTACCAGCCGCAGTCGGGCGAGATTTTGCTGGACGGTAAGGCGCTGAGTGCCGGGAAACCTGAGGACTACCGCAAGCTCTTTTCGGCGGTATTTACCGACGTCTGGCTGTTCGATCGGCTGCTCGGTCCTGAAGGGCAGCAGGCCAATCCTGTGCTGGTGGAAAAATGGCTGGCACAGCTGCAGATGTCGCACAAGCTGGAGCTTCAGGACGGTAAAATTCTCAACCTGAAGCTCTCTAAAGGGCAGAAGAAGCGCGTGGCGCTGCTGCTGGCGCTGGCGGAAGAGCGCGATATCATTCTGCTGGACGAATGGGCGGCGGATCAGGATCCCCACTTCCGCCGTGAGTTCTATCAGGTGCTGCTGCCGCTGATGCAGGAGATGGGCAAAACCATTTTCGCCATTAGCCACGACGATCACTACTTCATTCACGCCGACCGTCTGCTGGAGATGCGCGATGGCAAGCTGAGCGAGTTGACCGGTGACGAGCGTGCGGCGGCCTCGCGTGATGCGGTGGCGCGCACGGCCTGATGCCCTCACCTTAACCCTCTCCCACAGGGAGAGGGGATAGATCGTGGCCGTAATGCCGTTTTTTTCTTCATCCCGTCCCGTTGTTTATTCTTATTTACATATCCTCGCGCTATGCTTAACGCCAACTCATTTAATGGATTTATGATTGATGTCGGTATTAAAGAAAAACAGCGCCAGGCAGCGCGATCAGGAGCGTGCGCGACTCATCTGGCTTCTCACGACCGATAAAGCGGTCACTTCTACGTTATTAGGCAAACTGACCCTGGCTGAGCAATATGATGTCGGCACTTTAGCCGACGATATTGCTGAGGTAGGTGCGCTGGTTGCTCATTTACCCCCGCCGGATCTGGCGGATACGCTCGAAGCACTTCCCTCCGAAGAGCGTCACGCCCTGTGGCGTCTGGTGCAGGATCACGAGCGCGGGCAGGTACTGCTTGAAGCTTCGGAAAACGTCTGGGATGACCTGATCGACGAGATGAGCGACCGGGACATCCTCGATGCGCTGCAAACGCTGGATATCGACGAACAGATTTACCTTGTACAACACCTGCCGCGTAACCTGACCGGTCGCCTGCTGGCCTCCCTGCCTGCCGATGAGCGCGCGCGTGTCCGTCAGGTGATGCACTACGAGAAAAATAGCGTCGGCGCGATCATGGAGTTTGGCGTTATCACGGTGCGTCCGGACGTCACGCTCGGTACCGTGCAGCGCTACCTGCGTCGCCTGGGCAAGATGCCGGATAACACCGATAAACTGTTCGTTACCTCGCGGGATAAAACCCTGCTGGGCGAGCTGGAGCTGAAAACGATCCTGCTTAACAGCACCCAGCGGCGAGTCAGTGAGGTGATGGAAAACGAGCCGATGGTCTTCTCTCCGGAAGACGATGCTGAAAAAGCGGCACGTACCTTCGAACGTGACGACCTCGTGAGTGCGGCCGTCGTGGATTCCGTCGGCAAGCTGATGGGCCGTCTGACGGTTGATGAGATCGTTGACGTGGTCTACGAAGAGACCGATAACGACCTGCGCGCGCTCGGGGGGATCAGTGCCGAAGATGACGTCCACGCCTCCGTCGGTAAGGCGGTGAAAACGCGCTGGGCGTGGCTTGCCATTAATTTGTGTACCGCCTTTATCGCCTCCCGCGTAATCGATGGCTTTGAACACACCATTTCACAGCTGGTGGCCCTGGCGTCATTGATGCCGATTGTGGCCGGGATTGGCGGCAACACCGGAAACCAGACCATCACGATGATCGTCCGCGCGCTGGCGCTGGAAAATATTCAGCCCGGCAATTTCGCCTTTCTGATCTTCAGGGAGATGGGGGTGGCGCTGATCAACGGCCTGGTGTGGGGCGGCATTATGGGGGGCATCACCTGGTGGCTGTATGACGATATGGCCTTAGGCGGGGTGATGATGCTGGCGATGGTGCTGAATTTACTGGTGGCATCGATGATGGGGGTCATTATTCCACTGACCATGACCAAACTGGGGCGCGACCCCGCGGTGGGGTCGAGCGTGATGATCACTGCCATCACCGATACCGGTGGTTTCTTTATTTTTCTTGGGCTTGCAACGCTTTTTCTGCTTTAAGACGACGTTTAATGCGGGCGGGAAGCAGTGCCATGAGGATAATCCCCCCCAGCACGCCAATCGCCAGGTTACCGGTTGATACCGTTGCGGCGACCGTCACCAGCATCACGACGGTTTCCGCAACAGGTGCATTTTTTACCGTTGCGGGCTGAATGCTGTGCCAGCTGAAGGTTTTGATGGCGACTATCGCCATAATGCCTGCCAGCACCGCCATCGGAATTTTAGCCATCACGTCGCTCAGCGCCGTCACCAGCACCAGTAAAACGATGCCAGCCGCTAACGTTGAAATACGGCTTCGGCCTTTCCCCATCTCCACGTTGACGATGGTTTGTCCAATCATCGCGCAGCCTGCGATCCCGCCATAGAGCCCGGCCAGGATATTGCCCACGCCCAACCCGATGCTTTCACGGCGTTTACTGGACGGGGTGACGGTCAGTTCATCCACCAGCTTCGCCGTCAGCAGTGACTCCAGCAGCCCGACGAACGCAATGCTTAACGCGCACGGCCAGATAATGCTTAACGTTTCTATGTTCAGGGGGACCAGCAGTTCCGTCAGTCCCGGTAACCCGCCACTCATCGAGCCTTCATCACCCACCGTCGGCAGAATTTGCCCGCTGGTAACGGTGAACACCGTGAGCACCACTATCGCAATCAGCGGGGAAGGGATGCTTTTGATATAGCGCGGCACCCACAGCACGATAAGCAGCGTGAGCACGAACAGGCCGACGATTAAGGGGCTTCGGCTCCAGAAGTGCGGAACCTGAGCAAAGAAAATTAAGATGCCGAGGGCGTTAACAAACCCGGTCATCACCGACTGAGGGATAAAGCGCATCAGCCTTGCCATGCCCAGTGCGCCAAACAGTATTTGGATCACCCCCGCCATGAGAACCGCCGGAAGAATGTACTGCACGCCGTGCTGGTGCACCATCGGGCCAATAACCAGCGCCACGGAACCGGCCGCCGCCGTGACCATCGCCGGACGACCGCCCAGCACAGACAAAGCAAAACACAACACCACGGAGGCGATCAGGCTGACTTTGGGATCAACGCCTGCAACCACCGAAAATGAGATCACTTCAGGGACCAGGGCCAGGGCGGTAATGACGCCCGCCAGCGTTTCACGCATCAGAAGTTTTGGCGAGCTAAGGACCGTGGTGACGCGGTCTTCGCCGGGTACAGCAGAATGGGGTAAGGACATAACTCTTCGCAGATTAGGGCAGGCTTCCGTGCGCGCGATCACAAAACGCCACATACTAGCCAGTAAACCCACGATTTACCAGCCACATCGATAATTCCTTACAAACAACCCACCATTAAATTTCACAATTACAATAATTTCGTAACCTTTAAACAATATTTAAAAGTTGTTACCGTGCCTCCGCAGCTTTTTTCACCTGCAATTTCCACGCATCAAGCACTTTTACACTAAGGCATAAATTATGAAAAAAATGACTGCCATGCTCTTTTCTCTGGCCGTGGGGCTTAACACCGTCTCTATGGCGGCGAAAGCTGACACCCCTAAAGAGCAGGAAACGGACGTCCTTTTAATTGGTGGCGGTATCATGAGCGCCACGCTGGGAACCTATCTGCAAGAACTTCAGCCGGACTGGTCCATGACCATGGTCGAGCGCCTTGATGGCGTGGCGCAGGAAAGTTCGAACGGCTGGAACAACGCCGGTACCGGACATTCGGCACTCATGGAACTGAACTATACGCCGCAGAAAAAGGACGGTTCCATTAGTATCGAGAAGGCGGTAGAGATCAACGAAGCGTTTCAGATCTCACGCCAGTTCTGGTCTCACCAGGTCAACAGCGGCGTGATGCATGACCCGCACTCCTTCATTAACACCGTACCGCACATGAGCTTTGTGTGGGGCGAGCAGAACGTCAACTTCCTGCGCGCGCGTTACGCTGCGCTGCAGCAGAGCACGCTCTTCCGTGGGATGAAATACTCTGAAGACCACGCTCAGATCAAAGAGTGGGCGCCGCTGGTGATGGAAGGTCGTGACCCGAACCAGAAAGTGGCCGCGACCCGGACTGAAATTGGTACCGACGTTAACTATGGCGAAATTACCCGTCAGCTGGTGACGTCTTTGAAGAAGAAAGAGAACTTCAACCTGCAGCTCAGCACCGAAGTGCGTGGTTTTAAGCGCAACGCGGATAACAGCTGGAGCGTGACCGTTGCCGATCTGAAAAACAACGAAGCCGAGCACGTCATCAAGGCGAAGTTTGTCTTTATTGGTGCCGGTGGGGCGGCGCTGAAACTGCTGCAGGAGTCCGGTATTCCTGAAGCTGACGACTATGCTGGCTTCCCGGTTGGCGGTCAGTTCCTGGTATCCGAGAACCCGGAAGTGGTGAATCGTCATCTGGCAAAAGTGTACGGTCAGGCTTCCGTCGGTGCACCGCCGATGTCTGTTCCGCACATCGACACCCGTATGCTTGACGGTAAGCGCGTGGTGCTGTTCGGACCGTTCGCGACTTTCTCCACCAAGTTCCTGAAAAATGGCTCCCTGTGGGATCTGCTCAGCGCCACGACCACCTCTAACGTCAAGCCGATGATGGACGTGGGTCTGGATAACTTCGATCTGGTGAAATATCTCATCAGCCAGGTGATGCTCTCTGACGAGGAACGCTTCGAGGCGCTGAAAGAGTACTATCCGCAGGCGAAGAAAGAAGACTGGCGTCTGTGGCAGGCGGGACAGCGCGTTCAGATCATCAAGCGTGACCCGAAAGAGGGCGGCGTGCTGCGTCTGGGTACGGAAGTGGTGAGCGATAAGGATGGCACGATTGCCGCGCTGCTGGGCGCGTCACCGGGTGCATCTACTGCTGCGCCAATCATGCTGCACCTGATGGAAAAAGTGTTTAAAGATAAAGTTGCCAGCCCGGAATGGCAGGCGAAGCTGAAAACGATTATTCCATCCTACGGTACGAAGCTGAACGGGAATGTTGACGCGACGGAGCAGGAGCTGGAATACACCAGCCGCGTATTGCAGTTGCAATATGTGAAGCCGCAGGCAGCGGATGCTGCGCCAAAGGCGGAACTGAAGCCTCAGGCGGAAAACAAACCGGTTGCGGATATCGCCCTGTAAGGTAAAAGCAAAACGGTAACATTCGTTACCGTTTTTAGTGTTGTAGGTCGGGTAAGGCGAAGCCGCCACCCGACTTAATTTCAACGTACTACCGCTTGTCCGACATTCTCATCCGCTTTCCATACGCGGTATTTCACTTCTACGTTTTCAGGCGTATACACCACGACAGGCAACTTGCTGTTATAGCGCAGCAGACTGTTATCACCCAGATATGCCGTTACAAATTTCTTCTCTTTCTTGCCGTCCGGGCACGCCATCATGGTGGAGATGGGGGAGGTCACTTTGTCGAAGACGTAGTAATCGTAGCCCCAACCTTCCAGCGTTTTGCTCTCCAGTTGGCCGCCCAGTCGGTGCTGGTTACAATCCACTTCCAGCGTTTTACCAATCAACAGCTCCACTTTGTAGTTCGCTTCGTCCTGCAGAACCGGTAGCTGAATCACCTGACGTTTCATCCCTTTGTCCGCTTTCGGATAGGGGGCAACTTTTTCCAGCGGCTGCTCTTTTTGGGTTTCGCTGGCGAAAGCGCCGGTGCTGATGCACGCGGCAATCAGGGCGATGGCAAATTTAGGTGCGTTTTTCATTGTCATTCCTTTATGTCAAAACGAGCCGAATCAGATTAGCATAACACTTATGAATGATTAGCGTCATTTACTTACATTTTCAATATAAGTGGTGTAATAAACCTGACTTACACTATAAATCCAGTTTTTTGTGCTGAAATGGTATCTGGCGGCAGATCGTGTTATTTTGAACGCCACATAATGTTATTCATCTGTAAAGGGAAGAGAGATGGTTCGTGCAAAACTGAAAACACCTGAAGGCCGCAAGTTCCTCCTGGCGCTACTGGTTGTGTTTATGATTGCGGCCGCGTGCGTGGGGCGGGCAACCATTGTTGGCGTTATCGAACAGTACAACATTCCTCTCTCCGCCTGGACCACCAGCATGTATGTTCTGCAATCGGCGATGATCTTCGTTTACAGCCTTGTCTTCACCGTTCTGCTTGCCATCCCGCTGGGTATTTTCTTCCTGGGTGGACGTGAGAAGCACTAAGCGCCGACGTGCGATAAGGAAGCCATCCTGCGGGGTGGCTTTTTTATGCATAAAAAAAACCAGCCATAAGAGGCTGGTTTTCAATGTGTTTTTGGTCGGCACGAGAGGATTTGAACCTCCGACCCCCGACACCCCATGACGGTGCGCTACCAGGCTGCGCTACGTGCCGACGCATAAAAAGATACTACTCGATTCCGTTTCGAATGCAAGAGAATCTGTCGCTAACTGGTTTATAATTAATCAGTTAGCGATAAAGCGCTTCTCATCCGTCAGGACCTGCAGCAACAGGCTCAGCTGCGGTTTCTGGTCCTTCAACCGTTCACCCTGTAGATTATACGTCTGGTAATTTCCGTTACTGTTCAGCACCAGCGTCAGCGTCGGTGTGGTCACCGCCAGCGTGTTACCGTCTGCTGATGTCACCCAGTTATGGCGGCGCGCGGCGCTGAAAAGATCCTGCCCCTGCGAATACTCGTTTGCTGGCGTACTGACGTGCAGCAGGCGTTGCATCAGGGTCGTCATAACATCTTTATGTTCAGTGAGCATATTGATGCGCTGCGCCGGCGTTCCCGGCCAGTGGATCACCAGCGGTACATGCAGGTTCGGGCGTGACCAGCTCATGCTCTTCGTTTCGTCGCCGAGCGGTACACCATGGCCTGCGGTCACAATCACGACAGTGTTATCGAGCTTGCCTGATTCGCGTAGCGCGTCAAGAACGCGGCCGATCTGCGCGTCAACATTGCTGGCCGCACGGCTGTATCGGCGGGCAAAGCCAGTCTGGTTGCTGTCGTCAAGCGTGGTGCCGTTAAAGGCCACCCACGAGAACCAGCGGTTATCTTCCTGGGCGTAGCGCTGCAGCCAGTTTATCCACTGGTTTGCGGTCTGGGTATCAGACTGGCTCTGCGCAGCAGGCAGCGAGAAATCAGACAACAGCGCCTGGCGGTAGAGTGGGCTGTTAAAGCCATCGGATGAGAACAACCCTAACTGATAGCCTTGCTGATTCAGTCCGGTAATT
Source organism: Enterobacter sp. MGH 37 (assembly GCF_000534515.1). Taxonomy (NCBI): domain Bacteria; kingdom Pseudomonadati; phylum Pseudomonadota; class Gammaproteobacteria; order Enterobacterales; family Enterobacteriaceae; genus Enterobacter; species Enterobacter sp. MGH 37. The sequence goes on along the minus strand of NZ_KI973205.1, from coordinate 2,337,946 downwards.
AGCGCCGCAGGAATGCGTGCAGCCAGAACGCCATCCATGTATCCGGCAGAAATGCCATAGAACAGGCCAAAGATGCCCGCATCGGTAGTGTTCCCGGAACTCATATGCTGGGTGAACGAGACGTTTTGACTCGCGAAATCGGCCAGCGCAGGCATCTGCTTCTCGTAACGGGAATAGTTCAGACCATCGACGGTAATCAGCAGGACGTTTTGTCCGCGGCCCATATCGCGATAGCGCAGTTCACTCAGCGGATACTGAACGCTGACCGCTTCCGGATTACCCTGTTCGACCAGACGACGCTGATACTCCTGGGCATCTAACAGGCCGTGTTTCTCAAGGAAGCGACGGGCCGTCATTGGGTACGAGAGCGGCAGGTTGGCACGCTGCATCGTAATAGGGCGATAGAAGTTCGCATCCGCCCAGATGTACATGATGTGCGAACTGATAAATGAGATGAAAAAGAGTGCGGCGACGGGCTTCGCGTAGTGGCGGCGTCGGGTCAGGCTGCGGAGCTTTTGCCAGCTCCAGGTGGCGAACAACATCTCAATCAGTAGGATCACCGGGACGCTGATAAACATCAGCTGCCAGTCACGGGCCGTTTCGTTCTGGTCAGGGTTGATCACCAGTTCCCAGACGATAGGGTTAAGATGCAGGTGGAAACGGGTGAACACTTCACTGTCGATAAGCAGCAGCGTCATCCCTGCTGTGGCAAGGATCGCGGATAAGAACCGCATCAGACGCTGCGACATGACGATAAACGTCAGAGGAAACAGGATCAGCAGATAGGTGGCGAATACCAAAAAGCTAAAGTGACCGACAACGCTTATCCAGGAGTAGATACGCCCGGTTAGCGTGGTTGGCCAGTCTGCGACAAACAGATAACGACAGCCAATCACCGCCGCTAACAGAATGTTAAACAGGGCAAACCAGTGTCCCCAGCTGACCATCTGGGAGACTTTTTCACGGTAGCGCTGACGATTCGTCACCATAAACTGTTGTTCGTTTCCCTTAATGGGCCTGGTCGTTGCTGACGGATGACTGTAACGCCTGGGCGAAAGATTTTGCGATCGCCTGACGCTGAGCCGGAGCAACGCTGGTGTTGATAAGGTTGGTGACCATATTTCCCAAAACCATCAGGGAGAGATCGGTCGGCGTTTTATGTTTTTCCAGTACGTTGACCAGCTCACTGAGCAGTTGTTCAACGTGTTCATCACTGTAGCGGGAATGTTGTGGCATAAATCAAAATCAGTTTGTTGATGAAAGGGCAACATATTACCGTAGCAACAGCTTTTTTTCCCCTTTTTTATCTGTTGTTGCACACATGTCCTGGTGGTGGTTGAATACCGCCCGGTCTAAAAGGAGAGTTTATCATGAGTCTGGAAATCAACCAGATTGCCTTGCACCAGCTTATCAAGCGTGATGAGCAAACCCTTGAAGTGGTGCTACGCGATTCGTTACTGGAACCCACGGCGACCGTTGTGGAAATGATGGCTGAGTTGCATCGCGTCTACAGCGCCAAAAATAAAGCCTATGGTCTGTTCAGCGAAGAGAGTGAACTGGCTGATAGCCTGCGCCTGCAGCGTCAGGGGGAAGAGGATTTCCTGGCGTTTAGCCGCGCGGCCACCGGGCGTCTGCGCGACGAGCTGGCAAAATATCCCTTCGCCGACGGCGGCATCGTCCTGTTCTGCCACTATCGCTACCTGGCGGTAGAGTATCTGCTGGTTACCGTGCTGAATAACTTGAGCAGCATGCGCGTGAATGAGCAACTGGATATCAGCTCGACGCATTATCTGGATATCAACCATGCGGATATTGTGGCGCGGATTGATTTGACCGAGTGGGAAACCAACCCGGAATCGACCCGCTACCTGACCTTCCTGAAAGGGCGTGTGGGCCGTAAAGTGGCCGATTTCTTTATGGATTTCCTCGGCGCCAGCGAAGGACTTAACGCCAAAGCGCAGAACAAAGGGCTGTTGCAGGCGGTAGATGACTTTACGGCTGAGGCGCAGCTCGATAAATCTGAACGCCAGAACGTGCGTCAGCAGGTTTACAGCTACTGCAACGAACAGCTGCAGGCGGGGGAAGAGATTGAGCTGGAGTCGCTGTCAAAAGAGCTGGCGGGCGTCAGCGAAGTCAGCTTCCAGGCGTTCACCGCAGAGAAAGGCTATGAGCTTGAAGAGAGCTTCCCGGCGGATCGCAGTACGCTGCGTCAGTTAACCAAATTTGCCGGGAGCGGCGGTGGGTTAACCATCAACTTCGATGCCATGCTGCTGGGGGAACGTATCTTCTGGGATCCTGCCACCGATACGCTGACCATCAAAGGCACGCCGCCAAACCTGCGCGATCAGCTTCAGCGTCGCACCTCGGGCGGTAAATAATCGCCATAAAAAAACCCCGCCGAAGCGGGGTTTTTCTCGACAGGTTTGCGATTACGCGCGAACGAAGTCGATGTGAGTCAGTTTTGGCTTGAACGCGTGACGCTGAACAGCCTGAACTTTCACTTTTTCTTCTTTACCGCCAACAACGATGGTCAGAACTTCGCTGTAGAATTCAGCTTTGGTCTGCAGGTTCCATACTTTGTCGTGATCCAGTTCGATTGCAACTGGAGCAGCTTCGCCACCGTAAACGATAGCCGGGAACTTGTTAGCGGTACGCAGGCGGCGGCTCGCACCCTTACCCTGCACGTTACGTACTTCTGCTTCGATAGTGAACATTGATTTCTCTCTGTATTTAAAACCCTACTACAGGCGACCCAGCAGCAGGTGAGTGTTCTGCCCCACGGATGTGAAGCGGGCGGCATTTTATACTCAAACGCCGCTCACATCAATGAAAAGTCCTGCTAACCACGCAATTCGTTTGCCCGACGATAGCGACCTTCATAGTCAAAGACCTTCTCACGTACCTGCCAGAACTGGCCTTTTTTGCGGGCGACAACAAAATCCGGATGGCGCAGCAGCACCTGCTGATGCACGATATCCGCCACGGTGATCCAGCGCAGCGGCACGCCAGGCGTGCGGGTATGCGGGCGGATAAACAGTTGCTCAAATGCCGTGCGCTGGGCTGGCGTCTGTACCCGGAATCGCTCGCTGACGTCAGCGCCGTCCTCGTCGTAATAGGTAATTTTTAGCCACTCGCCTTTTTCATCCGCGCCCGGCTGTAAGGCCATGCCGGAACAGCGCAGCACCAGCGCATCTTTCAGCTTCAGCGCCGCTTTCAGCATGTCGTCCGGGTCGACCAGCACCGTGTCGCACTCACGGCAGCGGCGGGCGGCAATGTCATTTTCGGCGTTGCACTGTGGACAGTTTTTGAAACGAAAACGGAAATCGCACTGCTCGCGATGCCCGTCATCATCTTCAAACCAACCCTGACAGCGGCGGCCAAAGTGTTCAATCAGCGTGCCGTCGGCGGTGGTTTTCCCCCAGAAGGTGTTGGCAAACCCGCAGGCTGGACAAAACACCTGTACCGGCACGTTGTCACTTTTGCCTTTTGGCGTGCCCACTTCGGGAGAGTAAAGATCGTGCGGGTTACCGGCGTAATCGAGGATCAGACAGTCAGTTTTGCCCGGCGCCAGGCGCAGACCACGACCGACAATCTGCTGATACAGGCTGACGGATTCCGTCGGGCGCAAAATCGCAATCAGGTCGACGTGCGGGGCGTCAAAACCGGTGGTTAACACGGAAACATTCACCAGATAGCGGAACTGCTGGGCTTTAAACGCCTCAATCAGCCTGTCACGCTCAGGGCCGGGCGTTTCGCCGGTAATTAACGCAGCGTCGTCAGCGGGGAGCAGTCCGGTAATTTCTCGCGCGTGCTCGACTGTCGCGGCAAAGATCATCACCCCTTTGCGCGTCGCGGCAAACTCCTCAATCTGGCTGATGATATGCGGCGTTATGCGCTTTTGCTTATTCAATTCCTGGTTGAGATCCGCTTCGCTGAATAAGCCGTTGCTCTGCGCCTGTAACCGGCTGAAGTCGTACTGTACCACCGGCATATCCAGCCGCTCGGGCGGCGTCAGGTAGCCGTGTTTAATCATGTAGCGCAGCGGAAGTTCGTAGATACAGTCGCTGAACAATGCTTTTTCATCGCCACGCACCATGCCGTGATAATGAAAGCGGTAAATCCAGCCTTTGCCCAGGCGAAACGGGGTTGCCGTCAGGCCCAGCAGGCGTAAGTGAGGGTTCACCTCTTTCAGGTGCGTGAGGATTTGCTGATACTGGCTGTCGTCGTCATCGCTGATGCGGTGACACTCGTCGACAATCAGCAGCGAAAACTCGCTGCGAAACAGATCCAGGTTGCGGGCGACCGACTGCACGCTGCCAAAGACAACCTTACCGTGGCTCTCTTTACGCTTGAGCCCGGCGGCGAAAATATCGGCCTCCAGCCCCAGCGCGCAATACTTGGCGTGGTTCTGCGCGACCAGCTCTTTGACGTGCGCCAGCACCAGCACGCGGCCACGCGCCAGGCGGGCCAGCTCGGCAATGACCAGGCTTTTGCCTGCGCCGGTCGGGAGGACAATCGCTGCCGGTTCCCGGTGTTTGCGAAACCAGGCGAGGGTGGCGTCAACGGCTTCCTGCTGATAGGGACGAAGTGTAAAAGTCATGGTGTCTCAGTTTCGTTAATCCGCATATAGTATGCCACGAAACTTTTTCCCTTGAGTGGCGCAACCAGACCATTATACTGAACCGTTCCTGACTGCTTCTTTTTCGGACGCACGGTCCGACTTCCAGCACCATTAAGGCTAAAAAGATTTCATGCGACTTGATAAGTTTATCGCTCAGCAACTCGGCGTAAGCCGCGCTATTGCCGGGCGCGAAATTCGCGCCAGCCGCGTTACCGTGGATGGCGACATTGTGAGAGACAGCGCTTTCAAACTTCAACCTGAGCATCAGGTTGAATACGACGGCAATCCGCTGACCCAGCAGAACGGCCCGCGCTACTTCATGCTCCACAAGCCGGAAGGCTACGTCTGCTCAACGGACGATCCCGATCACCCGACGGTACTCTATTTCCTCGACGAACCGGTGGCGCATAAGCTGCATGCCGCGGGCCGCCTCGACATCGACACCACCGGGCTGGTGCTGATGACCGACGACGGGCAGTGGTCACACCGTATTACTTCCCCACGTCACCACTGCGAGAAAACCTATCTGGTCACGCTGGAGTCGCCGGTTGCGGATGACACTGCAGAGCAATTCGCGAAAGGCGTTCAGCTGCATAATGAAAAAGACCTGACTAAACCGGCGGTGCTGGACGTGATCACGCCGACGGAAGTCCGTCTTACCATCAGCGAAGGGCGTTACCATCAGGTTAAACGCATGTTTGCCGCAGTGGGTAACCGCGTTGTCGGTCTGCATCGCGAACGTATTGGCGCAATCGCGCTCGATCCCGACCTGGCGCCTGGCGAATATCGCCCGCTGACGGAAGAAGAGATCGCCAGCGTCGGTCTGCCTTCGCACTAATTTCAGGAGATTTCTGTGACCACCAGGCCACACTCGTCGTTCAAAATTGTCTTCATTCTTGGCCTGCTGGCCATGTTGATGCCGCTGTCTATAGATATGTATCTGCCCGCGCTGCCGGTCATTTCCGCGCAGTTTGGGGTACCTGCTGGCAGCGCACAGATGACGCTCAGCACCTATATTCTCGGCTTTGCTCTCGGCCAGTTATTGTACGGCCCGATGGCCGACAGCCTGGGGCGCAAACCGGTTATTCTGGGCGGAACGCTGGTCTTTGCCGGGGCGGCGGTGGCCTGCGCGCTGGCGCAAACCATCGATCATCTGATTTTCATGCGATTTTTGCACGGTCTGGCCGCTGCTGCAGCGAGTGTGGTGATCAACGCCCTGATGCGTGATATCTACCCGAAAGAAGAGTTCTCCCGCATGATGTCGTTTGTCATGCTGGTGACGACGATTGCGCCGCTGGTGGCTCCGATGGCCGGTGGGGCGGTTCTGGTGTGGTTTAGCTGGCATGCGATTTTCTGGATCCTGGCGCTGGCTGCACTGCTGGCCTCGGCAATGATTTTCTTCTTTATTGATGAAACGCTTCCTGCCGAGCACCGCCAGAAATTCCACATTCGCACCACAATAGGTAACTTTGCCTCGCTGTTTCGCCACAAGCGCGTGCTGAGCTATATGCTGGCAAGCGGGTTCAGCTTCGCCGGGATGTTCTCCTTCCTGAGCGCCGGGCCGTTTGTTTATATCGAGCTGAACCATGTTTCTCCGCAGCACTTCGGCTATTATTTTGCGCTCAATATCGTCTTCCTGTTTGTACTGACTATTATTAACAGCCGCTTTGTCCGGCGGGTCGGCGCGCTGAACATGTTCCGCGCCGGGCTGTGGATCCAGTTTGTGATGGCTGTCTGGCTGGTGGTCAGTGCATTCCTGGGCGTGGGCTTCTGGGCGCTGGTGATTGGCGTGGCGGCCTTTGTGGGCTGCGTGTCGATGATATCCTCAAATGCGATGGCGGTGATCCTCGATGAATTCCCGCATATGGCGGGAACTGCATCGTCACTGGCGGGGACGTTCCGCTTCGGCATTGGCGCCATCGTCGGGGCATTACTGTCTATGGCGACCTTCACCACGGCCTGGCCTATGCTATGGGCGATGGCGTTTTGCGCAACCAGCTCCGTCCTCTTCTGTCTTTATGCCAGCCGGCCACGGAAAGTGGCTCATTGATGAGCAGATAAGGCCCGACAGGGCCTTTTTTGTTGATACATATCAACCAAACCCGCGTTCGTTTATCCCGTGTTTGTTTATTTTATGTAAAATCTATTTATGTAAAAAGTCACATCATTGTATTCAAAAAGGTTGAGTTAGATCGCAGAAACGGGTACATATAGCGCCGACGCGAACCTCTATACCGATAAAAAAGCGCTGAATAGTGCAGGTTAGCGATGATGTGTTACTATAAATGTAAATAAATTGTGAAGTAAATTTTGCTTCCGGGGAACGAACGTGAATACATTACAACTCTCCATTGTCCATCGCTTGCCCCAGAGCTATCGCTGGTCGGCGGGTTTTGCAGGTTCGAAAGTTGAACCGATTCCGCAAAACGGCGCGGGCAGTGACAATTGCCTCGTGGCGCTCAAACTGTTGAGCCCAAGCGACGAAAATGCGTGGCGGGTGATGGAGCGTCTCAGTCAGGCCCTGACGGATATCGAAGTGGACAGCTCCGTACTGGAGTGCGAAGGTGAGCCGTGCCTGTTTGTTAAAAGCCAGGATGAATTTGCCGCCACCTGCCGTCTGAAAAACTTTGGTGTTGCGATTGCTGAGCCTTTTTCCGGCCAGTACCCGTTCTGAGCGCTAGTCTGCTGCCAGCAGCTGGCGCGTGTAGCTCTGCGTTGGCGCAGTAAATACGCGCTGGCATTCCCCCTGTTCGACCACCTCACCCTGTCGCAAAACAATCACCTGATGGCATAGCGCCCGTACCACCTGCAGATCGTGGCTGATGAAGATATAGGCCAGCCGATGCTTTTCCTGTAGCCCTTTCAGCAATGCCAGAATCTGCGCCTGGACGGTTCTGTCCAGAGAGGAGGTGGGTTCATCCAGAATAATCAGCTCCGGTTTCAGGATCAGCGCACGGGCGATGGCGATACGCTGGCGCTGCCCGCCGGAAAATTCCGCCGGATAACGGTGACGGGTATCGGGATCTAAGCCCACTTCGGCCATCGCCAGTATGACCTCCTGCTCACGCTGCTGCGCGTTCAGGCCGGGCTGGTGAACGCGCAAACCCTCTTCGACAATCTGCAATACGCTGAGCCGCGGGTTAAGTGAGGAGTTGGGATCCTGAAACACCACCTGCATACGCGGGCGCACCGGCAACATCTGGCGGCGGTTCCAGCGGTGCAGCGGCATGTCGTCAAAAAGGATCTCGCCCTGAGAGGCAATTAAGCGCAGCAGTGCCAGACCGGTGGTGCTTTTACCCGAACCGGATTCACCCACCAGCCCCAGGGATTCACCGGGACGCAGCGAGAAGCGGATATTTTTGAGGACCGGGTTTGGGTCGATGATACGCCGCAGAATGCCTTTGCGGATCGGGAAGGAGACGGACAAATCCTCAACGCGCAGCAGCGGAGTGCTGTCCGCCGTGAGCGGAACCGGGTCGCCGGAAGGTTCGCTGTTGAGCAGACGCTGCGTATAAGGGTGCTGTGGCGCGTTTAGCAGCGTGGATGCGCTATTCTGTTCAACGCATCGGCCGTTTTGCATGACCGCGACGCTGTCCGCCAGCTTTTTCACAATACTCAGGTTGTGCGTGATAAAAAGCAGGCTCATGTTCAGCTCGTCGCGCAGCTCCCGCAGCAGCGTCAATATTTGCGCCTGTACCGTCACGTCCAGCGCCGTCGTCGGCTCGTCGGCAATTAACAGTTCGGGCCGGGTGAGCAGAGCCATAGCAATCATCACTCGCTGGCGTTCACCGCCGGAGAGCTGATGCGGAAAATCATTCAGCCGTTTGGCCGCATTGCGTATGCCCGTCCGTTCAAGACAATCCAGTATTTCCCCCCGCGCAGCCTCTTTGCGCATGCCCCGGTGCAGAGACAAGACTTCATAGAGCTGTTTCTCCAGGGTATGCAGGGGGTTGAGAGAGACCATGGGCTCCTGGAAGATCATGGCAATTTTATTGCCGCGAATACCGCGCAGGGTATGTTCGTCGGCATGAAGCAGTGAACTGCCGTGAAAAAGAATATCCCCCTGCGGATAGCTCGCCGGTGGTGAAGGCAGCAGCCGCAGGATAGAGAGCGCTGAAACACTCTTACCTGAACCGGATTCCCCCACCAGGGCCAGCGTTTCACCTCGCTGGATCTGCAGCGACAAATCGGTGACCACGGTGCGCGTCTCACCCTGTTTCGAGAAAGCAATCGACAGGTTATCAATACTGAGAAGAGGCTGGGTCATCTTATACCGCCTTATTGGGGTCAAAGGCATCGCGCACGGCTTCGCCAATAAAAATCAGCAGCGAAAGCAGCACGGCCACGGAAAGAAAGGCGGTGATGCCTAACCACGGTGCCTGAAGGTTATTCTTGCCCTGCAGCAGCAGTTCGCCGAGCGACGGTGAGCCCAACGGCAGGCCAAAGCCCAGAAAATCCAGCGAGGTGAGGGTGGTAATGGAGCTACACAGAATAAACGGCAGGAAGGTGAGCGTGGCCACGACGGCATTAGGCAGCATATGGCGGAAGATGATCCCCCGGTCGCTCACCCCAAGCGCCTGCGCGGCGCGAATATAGTCGAAATTACGGGTGCGCAGGAACTCCGCCCGCACGACACCCACCAGCGCCATCCAGCCGAACAGAACGGTGATGCCGAGCAGCCACCAGAAGTTCGGCTGTACCACGCTGGACAGCAGGATGATCAAAAATAGCGTTGGCATACCGGACCAGACTTCGATGATACGCTGGCCCCACAGGTCAATTTTCCCGCCGTAGTAGCCCTGAACGGCACCCGCCACCACGCCCATCACGCTGGAGAAGAGTGTCAGCATCAGCCCAAAGAGAATTGAAATCCGTGTGCCATAGAGAATGCGTGCCAGCACATCACCACCGTTAGCGTCCGTCCCCAGCCAGTTTTGCGTCGAGGGCGGGGAAGGGAAGGGGGTCGTGGTGGCAAAGTTTATGCTGTTCGCACCAAAACGCACCGGCGCCCAGAGGGCCCAGCCGTGCTGCTCAATCTGCTGGCGCAGCCACGGATCCTGATACTCCGCCGGTGTTGCAAACGGGCCACCAAAGTCGCTTTCACTGTAGTTAGCCAGCACCGGCACATACCAGCGGTCGTTAAAATGCACCAGCAGCGGTTTGTCGTTGGCGATAAGCTCCGAACACATGCTCAGGACAAACAGGACGGCAAAAATCCACAGCGACCAGTAGCCGCGACGGTTGTGGCGAAAACGGGCCCAGCGGGCCTGGTTGACGGGGCTTAAACGCGGCATCAGCGGCCCTCAAAATCAATTCGGGGATCGACCAGCGTATAGCTGATATCGCTGACGATATTCAGCAGCAGGCCAATCAGGGTGAAAATATAGAGTGTGCCAAACATCACCGGATAATCACGCGACACGGTGGCCTCATAGCCCAGCAGCCCCAGACCGTTGAGCGAGAACATCACCTCTATCAACAGTGAGCCGGTAAAAAACATACTGATGAACGTGGCGGGAAATCCGGCAATCACCAGCAGCATGGCGTTGCGGAAGACGTGTTTCCACATAATCTGCTTCTCGCTGACCCCTTTGGCGCGGGCCGTGACAACATACTGCTTGCGGATTTCATCGAGAAACGCGTTTTTGGTCAGCATGGTCAGAGCGGCAAACCCACCGATCACCGTGGCCAGAACCGGCAGCGTGATATGCCAGAGATAGTCGGTGATTTTCTGATACCACGGCAGCGTGCTGAAATCGGCGGAGACTAAACCTCGTAGCGGGAAGATGTCGAAATAGCTGCCCCCGGCAAAGAAGACGATCAGCAGGACGGCAAACAGGAACGCCGGGATGGCATAGCCGATGATGATGAAGGTGCTGCTCCAGATATCGAAGCGGCTGCCGCTGTAAACCGCTTTACGGATCCCGAGCGGGATAGAGACCAGGTAGATAATCAGCGTTCCCCACAGCCCCAGCGTGACCGAAACCGGCAGGCTTTGCTTGATCAACGTTAACACTGACGCACTGCGAAACAGGCTATCGCCAAAATCAAAGCGCATATAATCCCAGAGCATTTTGAAATAGCGCTCGTGAATCGGCTTATCGAAGCCGTAGCGGTGGGTGATCTCGGCGATCACCTCAGGATCAAGCCCGCGCCCGCCGCGATAGTGGCTTTCACTGATATTCCCCACGCCGGTACGCGCATGGCTCGCGCCCATGCCTTCTCCGCCGCCGCCGGGCATGCCGCCGCTGTTACCAAACTCAATAGCAGCAATCGCCTGATCGACCGGGCCGCCGGGGGCGATTTGCACGATAAAAAAGTTAATGGTGATGATGGCCCACAGCGTGGGGATGACCAGCAGCAGACGGCGAATCAGATAGGCACCCATGATGATTCCTTATCGCCGCTCAGCGGGCAGTCTGGCGGCTTTATTGACGTCATACCACCAGGTGTCAAAGCCCAGCGAGTAGACAGGGCGCACGGCAGGTACGGAGAATTTATCCCAGCGTGCCAGACGGTCTTCGCCCATATACCACATGGGCAGCATGTAGTAGTTCCAGGTTAAGACCCTGTCGAGGGCACGGCCGAGCGGCAGGAGTTTTTCTTTATCGCCCTGCGCCGCCACAATTTTCGCAATCAGCGCATCAATCGCCGGGCTTTTTACGCCTGGCGCATTGTATGAGGAGTCGATGTAGCTGGAAGCCCAGGAAATTTGCAGGTCCGAGCTCGGCCACGGCTGAGCCGGCCACAGACGCTGCATCATGTCGTAATCACGGTTGCGCATGCGGTTGGTGATCTGCGCGTTATCGACCTGGCGAATGTTCATGGTAATCCCCAGTCGCTCCAGGTTGTGCTTAAACGGCAGTACCCACTGATCGTTGCCCCCGGATGAGAGCAGCAGCTCAAAGCTGAGAGGCTTACCCGTTTTGGCATCCACGCGCTTTTGATTTTTAAGGTGCCAGCCCGCCTCATCCAGCAGCTTGCTGGCCTTAAGCAGGTTGTCGCGGTCGTAGCCGTCACCGTTTGAGGCCGGGGGCTGAAAGACCGTGGTAAACACCTCCGGCGGCACTTCCGCCTTCAGCGGGGCCAGCAGAACCAGTTCGTCGGCTTTCGGATAATCACGCGCGGCATATTCCGTATTCTGGAAATAGCTGTTCGCACGGCTGTAAGCCCCGTAAAACAGCGCTTTGTTCATCCATTCAAAATCAAAGGCCAGGGAAATCGCTTCCCGAACGCGGCGGTCAGCGAATACCGGACGCTGAATATTAAACGCCAGCCAGCGCGTGTCCTGGGCGGATTCGTTTTTCTGCTCGTCTTTAACGATATAGCCTTTCGCGAAATTCTTGCCGATATAACGGGTCGCCCAGTTTTTCGCGCTGCTCTCCACGCGTAAATCGAAGGCGCCCGCTTTGAACGCTTCAAATGCGACATTATCGTCAAGGTAGTAATCATAGCGAAGGGTATCGAAATTCCAGCGCCCACGGTTTACCGGCAGGTTTGCCGCCCAGTAATCTTTCACCCGGGAATAGACCACGTACTGCCCCATGCGCCAGTCGGTGATGCGGTAGGGGCCGCCGGCCAGCGGCGGCGTGGAGAGCGGGTCGCTGAGCTTATGCTTTTTCCAGAACGATTCAGGCATAACCGGCAGCGAAAACAGGCTGAGCATATTCTCTTTATTCGGCTCGCTCAGCTCAATGCGCACGGTCAGGGGGGCAATGGCGCGCACCGTTGCGCCTTTATACACAATGCGGAACTGGGGTACGCCTTCGGTCATAAATTTATGAAACGTAAAGGCCACATCGCTGGCCTTAACCGGCGTGCCATCGTGAAAACGGGCCCGGGGGTTGAGCGAAATTTCGGCCCAGGCGAAGTTATCCGCGTAGCGGACATTATCAGCAATCAGCGGATAGTAGCTGCCGGGTTCATCATCGGAGGTCACAAAAAGCGTATCGTAAAGGGATTCCGTTCGCGCCGCCGCGACGCCACGCAGGGCGAAGCGGTTAAAGTTGTCAAATGTTCCCGTGGCGGAGAGCGTGACCTTTCCGCCTTTGGGGGCGGCAGGATTGACGTAATCGAAGTGCGTAAAATTGACCGCGTACTTTGGCTCGCCAATCACGGCGAACGCGATGTTTTCTTTGATGGTTTGCGCCTGGCTCGACAGGCTTGCTAATACCAACAAAAGCAACATGAAGCGCATAAACATCTCGCGGCGGCTCCCTTTTTTACAGACCGGCTCAGTTAAGCTGAATAATAAGTGACGTCACAGGCAATGTGAAATTATTCGGCCTGAGACGACACCTTATTTTGCCAGGTGCGGAACTGTTCCAGCGGCATAGGACGGCTAATCCAGTATCCCTGCAGGAAGTGGACGCCATGCTCACGCAGCCAGGCAGCCTGTTCCGGCGTTTCCACCCCTTCCGCAACGGTTAACATATTCAGCTTTCTTGCCAGCGTCAGCACAGCATCCAGCACCGGAGAGGTGACGGTTTCGGTGCCAATTGCGTTGACAAACCCACGGTCGATTTTCAGGTAGTCCATGGTGAAATGTTCAAGATAGATCAGCGCACTGTGGCCGGTACCGAAATCATCAATGGCGATTTCGAATCCTTCGTTATGTAGCCATTCGAAGAGGCTGCTGGCTTCCCGATGGTTAAGCATGTCGCGCTCGGTGATCTCCAGCACGATCTGGAAGTAATCTGGCGGCAGTAAGCTTTTGAAGGTGCGCATATCATCTTTGAAGCTTTCCGCATGCAGATGCCCCGGCGCGATATTGATCCCCAGTTTTGCGCCCGGCGGCAGCACGGTTTGTAACACCGGCGCATCGCGAATGATGAGGTCAAACAGATGCAGCGTCAGCGGGACAATCAGCTTTTGCGCTTCGGCAAAATTGATAAAGGCGTCCGGTGGGATCTCACCCATGGTCGGGTGTTTCCAGCGCATCAGCACTTCAACGCCCCGCATCTGAAGTGCATCCGTATCCACCACTGGCTGATAAACCACATAAAACTGACCGCGCTTGATGGCGCTCAGAATTTCTTTGCCCGGGTTGAGACGCAGGGTGAGGATGTAGAAGTTAAGCGACCCTGCCGCAATCCCGCATAACAGTCCGAAGAACAGGGCGAAGAGGATCTCGTCGCTCGTCCACTCCCTGGCGTACAGTTTGATGGTCAGAGGGACCTCAGTGAGCGTCGCGATGCGCGCAGGCGTTTGATGTAAATCACGCGCCCTGACGAGGGTGCTTGAGGCGGTGGATAATGCATTGTCGCCGATGATAATCGCGATGCCGGCAAACTCTTCCTGGCGCGCGGTATAAAGCAGGTACGGCGTCAGGTTGAGATTCACCGAGGTGAATACGCCGCCGTCCTTCACTAACGGATTACGATACCAGATGGCAATGGCGGGTCTGTTGGGCAGCATGGGCGTGCCGGGCAGCAGTGCGATATCAATCTGCTTGTTGATGTGCAGTTCGGGTATCAGCTCCTCCATCGGCGTATTCATCGGCCCTGTGGCTGACGAGCAGAACGCCATTTTGTTTCTGACCAGCAGAAAGGCGCGCACGTTGATGCTGAAGGCCGCGCGCGAGGTAAGCTCCGCGTTAACGTCCTGGCAATTATTCAGCGTGAGCGGCTGGAGTACGTCGATCGAGGTTTTCAGCTCCTCGAAATAGTTCTCCATGTAGATGCTCACATCCTTAATTAGCGTATCGAATCGGATTTCCCGCTTATGGTAGCTCCAGAAAAATTGCAATGAGCCCAGTAGGATAGCCGCGATCAGGCCGGTAATAATGCTGAAAAACAGTATCTTGCGATGACTGGCGAAGTAGCGGGTGAGCATAAACGTCGTGATTCCTGAATTGCCGCTGATTATATTCAGTGTAACGGGCAAAAAAAAGCACCGCCTAAGCAGTGCTTTTTTTTATTATATCGCCAGCCAAGGGATAACCAGCGATACAATCATGATATTAACTGCGTGTCAGTACGCGGCGCGCTTCGTTGTAGCGCTTCTTCCAGTACGGTTCGTTCATGCTGGAGATGGTGACGCCGCTGCTGGTGGAGGCATGTACAAACTGGTCATTACCAATGTAGATGCCAACGTGTCGACCTGTTGAACCAGCACGGAACAGAACTAAGTCACCGGTGCGCAGTTTGGTGCGGGAAATTGACTTGCCCATCTCCTGCTGTTCGTAGGTTGAACGCGGAAGATCTAATCCAAATTGCTCACGGAACGTACGTTGTACAAAACTGGAACAGTCAATACCTTTTTTAGTATTGCCGCCAAGACGATAACGCACGCCTTTCCAGTCAGCATACTGGTCCATAATACGGGACTTCACGTCCAGATTACGTACCATATTTTCAAATTCATCCTGAGAAGCTTGCAGTGAAGAGGAATCTTCCGTTCCCACAACACGCGTCTCAGGATGCATATTCTTTGCGGTGTTCGATGTACTACATGCAGATAACAGTACCGCGACTGCTATCGCCGGGATCCCCCGTAAGATATATCTCAGAAACGGTTGAGATTTGACCATTTTGTTTATTTTCCCTTGAAGTCCTTAACGACAAATATCGTTATAAAAATGCCAAACGTGACGAGACTAATTATCTGTACACAATGAGACAATTGTTTCTGATGACATTTGTGGCACAGCGCACAAAATTATTCACCATCGAAATAATTATCCCTATGGGGCAAAACGAGTTCGAGATTAACCGATTGCCTGGGGTATTGCGAGTAAAAAAAACGTTTTTTTTATAAGAAATTGTGATACAGAAAGTAAAAATGGGCAATTGCTCAAAATAGCGACAGAACCGCAGCGTTATCGCGCAATTGCTTCATTTTTATCATGAATACGATGACGAGAATATGACAGCGTGAAAGGATCGGGGGGCGTGATCTATCAGGGATCGCAATGATCCCTGACGGTTAACGTTAAAAAACGGTAGTTATTTGTTTAATACTTGTTGCTTTCTGCGCGGGAGATAGCGATCAAAAACGGCAATCAGGCGATCGCTCAAGGGGGTCATCAGCACCCACGGCAGACCAATCAGCACTGCTGAAAGAGAACCCACGACAATATCCGTCAGCCAGTGAGCGCCAATCATCACGCGCGGGAAGGCAAATATCACCACAATAAGCAGGGCAATAGTGAATGCCTTCTTGCCGAAATAGCGCAGCATGAAACCCGAAAAAATAAGCAGCATCATGCCGTGATCGCCCGGAAAACTGTCTTTCGACGCATCTTTCGTTGGAATATGCAGCAATTCGCTGACGCGGTAAATATTCGGGAAAGAGAGCGACGGGCTGGCGCGTTTTACCGGCATCAGATGTTGCGCCAGCTGATTAATAACCACCGCAGCCAGAAGCATCACCAGACCGATAATCAGGATACGGCGACGCCCTGTGCCATCCTCTTTGAGCCAGAAAGAGAGCATCAGACCACCCATCGCCAGCAAGGAAATGCCGTCGAAGGCGCGGTTGTTGGTGATCGCCACCAGCCACAGAAACGCATCGCTCTTCACCAGCGCCTGGTTGAAGAAATGAAACAGGCCTGAATCCAGCGGGAACCAGAAACCGTGATTCGCCGGGATATACCAGGAGAAAAAGAGCGCCAGACCGGCGACATTAAGCAGTAATATCAGGGGAAATCGAGTTGTCATAATGTTCAGCATAGAGTGAAAACTGGGGCAACGTTAGCCGCCTGAACTTAAACGAAGCTTCAACAGGCTGGACTGCAGGGCATTCCAGTCGGCGTTAACCGCACTAATTAACTCTATTCGGCTATCCGGCGGCGCGACGTTTTGCGTTTCGATAAAGAAATCCTCGCCCTGGCGGTTGATCCGCACCAGCCCGTCTGGCGTGCGCATAATGCCTTTTACGCGATCAACCGGCGCAAGTCTGGCCCACTCAAGGATGCCTATGGTGTCGAAAACCGTATCGGCATCGAAAATCCATCCGCAGGCCTGATATCCCTGGCCGCTATTCAGATTACGCCGCCAGCGCTGGTGCTCTGGCAGGCTAAGCGCCGCCAGTCCCTGTTTAACGGGATGGTGATGAGCATGCTCTGCGCTGGCCGGAAGTTCCGCCAGATTCTGGCGAGGCAGGTCGAGCAGGGCGCTATCGATTTTTCCCTGGGTGGTCTGCACGCGGGTACGATTGCCGCCGAAATGTTGCCACCACGCCTCAAGCGCGGCCTGGCTTTCCGCCGTGGCGCGATCTTCTTTATTAGCGACAATAACGTCCGCCGAGGCGAGCTGATCGCGGAAGTTCTCATTGGCCACCGCTTTTTCATCAAGCAGCAGACGCGGGTCGAGCAGGCACAGGGTGGCGCGCAGATCGATCCACGGCTCGTAGACCGGTGCGGTCAGCAAATCGAGGATCTGCTTCGGATGGCCCAGACCGGTAGGCTCAATCAGCAGGCGGTCCGGTTTACCCTGACGCAGCAGCGTATTGAGCCCGACCTGCATCGGCAGGCCATTGACGCAGCACATGCACCCGCCGGGGATCTCTTTAATCATTGCGCCACTCTCTGACAGCAGCGCACCATCAATGCCCACTTCGCCAAATTCATTGACCAGTACGGCCCATTTTTCTGCAGGATCTTTATTCGCCAGCAGATGGAGAATTGAGGTGGTTTTACCGCTGCCGAGAAAACCGGTGATGAGGTTCGTTTTGGTCACATGCACTCCAGTCGAGAATTGTGATGCTATAACACTATTCTCTTATCCTGGCGAAAAACGTACCCAATGAGAAGGGGAAGGGCGAACGGCGGCGACGTCCGTTCGCGTTAAGCGCAATAATCGTTAAATATTTAACGTTTCTATAACAGCCTGACGGGCGCCGCGGCGGGTGATGCGCGCGTATGCCTCGCTTACCGCCTCAACAAATACGCTATTCTGGGGGAGATCGTGGCCAAAGACCTCGCTCAGCCCCAGCAGCGCGTTAACGCGGTCAGCGTCGTGGCTGGCCCCGACAATCGCGCGAATTTTATCGCTGAGGGGATCGCGAACATCAATCGCATTGCCGCGTTCGTCGGTACCGCTGACGTACCGTATCCAGCCGGCAACGCCCAGTGCCAGAAGAGGCCAGTCGGTATTTCGCTCAAGGTGGATGCGGATGCCATCCAGCATCCGTTGCGGCAGTTTCTGGCTACCGTCCATCGCAATCTGCCAGGTCCGGTGTTGCAGCGCCGGGTTGGCGAAGCGCGCAATCAGGCTGTCGGCATAGGCGGTCAGGTCCACATCCTTTATACGCAGCGTAGGCGCCTGCTCCTCCAGCATTAACCGCCGGGCGGCTTCACGGAAGGCGGCATCCTCCATACATTCATTAATATGCGCGTACCCGGCAAGGTATCCCAGATACGCCAGGAAAGAGTGGCTGCCGTTGAGCATGCGTAATTTCATCTGCTCCCACGGCAGAACGTCCTGCACCATCTGGACACCTGCCACTTCCCACTCCGGACGCCCGGCAACAAAATTATCTTCCACCACCCACTGAATAAACGGCTCGCAGCTGATGGCACACGGATCGTCGACGCCGAGCGCATCGGCGATTTCTGCAAGCGAGGCCTCCGTCGCCGCGGGAACAATTCTGTCGACCATCGTGCCCGGAAAACTCACGTGGCCTTCGATCCACTCCGCCAGCGCCGGGGAACGTTTCTGCGCTATGCCAAGCACGGCATTTTTCACCACGTGGCCATTGTCAGGAATATTGTCACAGGAAAGCACGGTAAACGCTGGCAAACCTCGCTCGCGGCGGCGATGTAGCGCCTCGACCAGGATCCCAGGCGCAGAATGCGGTTCGGCGGGGTTGTCCAGGTCGCGCTGGATCCGCGCGTTTTGTCGATCCAGCTTACCGGTCGCGGGATCGATGCAGTAGCCTTTCTCGGTGATGGTGAGCGATACAATCGCCACCTGGGGCTCACAAAATTTCTCAATAATGGCGGACAGGGAGTCAAGCTTTGCATTCAGGCATTCATGAACGGCGCCGACAATGATTGGCTGATTTCCTTCAGCACCTTTCTCCAGCACGGTAAACAGATGATCCTGCCCGCGTAGCTGGCCCATCAGCACATCGCCGCTAAAGAGGCTAATTTCACAAATCCCCCAGTCGCCGCCTTTTTCATTCAACACCCGGTTTGTTAACAGCGCCTGGTGCGCGCGGTGAAATGCGCCAAAGCCAAAATGGACGATCCGGGAGCGTAATTGCTTGCGATCGTAGCGAGGTTGCTGAACATGGGCAGGAAGCGAGGTGGAGGCAATTGTCTTCATGAAATACACACCTGATTAACCATTAATTAACAATGCCAGTGTAAAGTTATATGACAGCAAATAAAATTGGTGAGCCGTAAATATCCCCGTTCTGTGAGTTAGATCAATCAACGTGTGGCGGTATGTTGACCCTGCACGCTAAACATGTATGGTAGTCGTCATTGCAGTAACACATATTGGTATAACAACTTTAGAGGGTGAGGCAATGGAACAAACCTGGCGTTGGTACGGGCCGAACGATCCGGTTTCTCTTGATGATGTGCGTCAGGCTGGCGCAACGGGTGTCGTGACGGCGCTGCATCACATTCCTAACGGCCAGGTCTGGCCGGTTGAGGAAATTCAACAACGCCAGGCGCTGCTGGCGGAGAAGGGATTAACCTGGTCTGTCGTGGAGAGCATTCCGGTCCACGAAGATATCAAAACCCATTCCGGGGATTACCAGACCTGGATTGCGAACTACCAGCAGAGCATTCGCAACCTGGCGGCCTGCGGCATTGATACGGTTTGCTATAACTTCATGCCTATTCTGGACTGGACGCGGACCGATCTGGAATACCCGATGCCGGACGGCTCAAAAGCGCTGCGTTTCGACCAGATTGCCTTTGCGGCATTTGAGCTGCACATCCTGAAACGCCCTGGCGCCGACGCGGATTACACCGCTGAAGAGCAGCAGCAGGCGCTTCAATGGTTTAATGACGCGAGTGCAGCGGATATTGAAAAGCTGACCCGCAACATCATTGCGGGCCTGCCGGGCGCAGAAGAGGGGTACACGCTGGACCAGTTCCGCGCGCGTCTGGCGGAATACGGCGATATTGATAAGAACCAGCTGCGTGAAAACATGGCTTATTTCCTGCGCGCTATCGTACCGGTTGCGGAAGAAGTCGGCGTGCGTCTGGCCGTGCATCCGGACGATCCACCGCGTCCTATCCTCGGTCTGCCGCGCATCGTTTCCACTATCGAAGATATGCAGTGGCTGAAAGAGACGGTCAACAGCATCTATAACGGCTTTACCATGTGTACGGGTTCCTACGGTGTTCGCGCGGATAACGACCTGGTGCAGATGATTGAAGCCTTTGGCGATCGCATTCACTTCACGCATTTGCGCGCGACCTGCCGGGAGGATAATCCTAAGACCTTCCACGAAGCCGCGCACCTGGGCGGAGACGTTAATATGGTCGCGGTGGTCGATGCCATCCTGGCAGAAGAGGCGCGTCGTAAGCAGGCTGGCGATGTCCGTCCTATTCCGTTCCGCCCGGACCACGGGCACCAGATGCTGGACGATCTGCGCAAGAAAACCAACCCAGGCTATTCGGCGATAGGCCGACTGAAAGGGATGGCGGAAGTGCGCGGCGTTGAGCTGGCGCTGAAGATGACGAAATACCCGGAGCTTCTTTAAGTTCTGTTGCCCGGTGGCGCTACGCTTACGGGCCTACAAAAAAACCGGCCTGAGAGCCGGTTTTTGTGTTTTTGTAGGTCGGGTAAGGCGAAGCCGCCACCCGACAAACGCCGCGATCAGTCAGCGCGACCCATATAGCGTTTTTCTTCGATATGGATGCGGATTTTCTCGCCTGCGGAGAGGTATTCCGGCACCTGCACAACCAGACCGGTGGTCAGAGTGGCAGGTTTGTTGCGGGCACTTGCGGATGCGCCCTTGATGCCAGGTGCCGTCTCAACGATTTCCAGATCGACGGTCTGAGGCAGTTCCAGCGCCAGCAGCACGCCATCCCAGGTCAGAACCTGCATGTCAGGCATACCACCTTCAGGGATGAACAGCAGCTCTTCTTCAATCTGATCTTTGGTGAAGATATACGGGGTGTAATCTTCTTTATCCATGAACACGTACTCGTTGCCGTCGACGTAAGAGAAATCAACATAGCGACGGGTCAGGGTCACGGTATCGACAATATCGTCACCTTTAAAGCGCTCTTCCACTTTCAGGCCGGTACGCACATCGGCAAAACGCATTTTGTACAGCGTGGCAGCACCACGGGCGCTGGGAGCCTGAATGTCGATGTCTTTCACAATCAGCAGTTTGCCGTTGTAATTCAGTACCATACCTTTCTTAATTTCGTTCGCTCTTGGCATTGCAATAATCCTGTTTACGGGAGGTAAAAAATATCGCGCCAAATTACTCGTGCGCGGCCTTTCAGGCAAGCGGAATTCGTGGCTTTTGCTATCAACGCACAAAAGGTGTTACTGTGCGCCCGATGCCCGACTGCACGGGCTTCGTCACTGAGAGAGCATGTATGGATTGTCGTCCAGATTGCGGCGCGTGCTGTACCGCTCCGTCCATTTCAAGCCCGATACCCGGAATGCCGGAGGGCAAGCCCGCCAATACCCGCTGTGTTCAGCTCTCTGAATCCAACCTGTGTATGATCTTTGGTTCGCCCCTGCGCCCGAAGGTCTGCTCCGGGCTGCAGCCTGGGGTCGAGATGTGCGGCAGTTCGCGTGCGCAGGCGATGCTCTATCTGCTTGAGCTGGAAGCGCTCACCGCGCCTTAAACGTCTTTGATTCTCGCCAGACAGCCAATGGTCAGCGTACACATCACCAGCGCAATCCAGAACACCGTGTGGTAGTTCCAGATCTCAGCAACGATCCCGGCCATGGAGCCTGCAATAATCCAGCCCACGCGCGTGGTATTAGTATAAAGGGTGGTCGCTGAGCCTGCCTGGCCCGGCATTAGATCCTGGAAGTAGAGCATGCCAATCCCCGCCAGAATCCCGATATAGATGGCGTTCAGCAGCTGTAAAGCCAGCAGCAGCCCCGGCGTATGGACCGTCAGCATACCAACGTAGAACAGCAGCCCGGCGACGGCCGCGATGCGCATCAAAAAACGTTTTCCGAAACGCTTCGCGTAATAGCCCGCTATCAGCATGGTCGGGATCTCCAGACCGGCAGCGGTGCCCATCATTATGCCGGCCAGTTTCTCCGGCAGATGCAGTTCATCAATAATAAACAGCGGCATGTTAATGATATACAGGCTGTTGGTGCCCCACATCAGCGTGCAGATAATAAACAGCAGCAGGGCATCGCGACGATTACGGCGCGGGGCCTCCAGAACGCCTGTCACCACTTTGGGTTCTTTGCGCATTGACGGCAGGAAGCACCACACCATCGCACCGCACGCCACAAATGCGACCGCCGCGCTCAGGTACATCACCGTAAAGCCAAACCCCATCGCCAGCGCGTAAGCCAGCGGCGGGCCAATCACCCACGCCAGCGACACCTGAGCACGCAGGACCGAGCTGAACATCACCGCTTCACGCCCGGTATGGTCAGCATGCTCGCGGGCGAGGGCAAACAGCTGCGGGTTGGCGGTTGAGCCAAAGCTGCTCAGAAAAACCCCCACGAACAATAAAATGAAGTAGCTACGGTTCCAGGCAAACAAAACGCAGGCCAGGACGCCCATCAGGCAGCAGAAAACGATCAGGCTTTTACGATCGCCTTTTCGGTCGGAACGGCCCGCCAGGAACTGGCTTACCAGGATGCCGATAATGGCGCTCCCGGTAAAAAAGAAGCCAACCATCGCAGGACGGGCGTGAACCTCGTTGGTCAGGAATAAGCTCAGCGTTGGGGTTTGCAACGCGCCAGCAATGCCCGTGAAGAAGGCAACAATCAGGAACGCCGTTGACGTCAAATCGAAGGGCTTCGGCGAGGTGGCCGCAGGGGTGTTATGCATGTTTTATAATTAGCGAGTAACAGAGAGGGGCGGAGTTTACGCCGTTAGCTAAAAAATAAACAGTGGACGAGGTCAATGATGCCACGAAAAATCAAAATGGCATTTCAACTTCTCACCCTGCTGGCTGAACTTAGCTGAAATTGATTTGCTGAACTTCAGCAAAATTCAGCTGAATGCGGAAGAAATGTGCTGCATCTCTAAATTCTGAGATCGGAAATACGACTTTTCTTGCAAGACATTGCAGAAAGCGCAAGACTTTTTGAAACGTTTCAGCGCTATCTTGTTTTAGCAAACGGAGCAGGCTAGCGTATTTTTTCTCATGTAAGCTGAAACGATTCACTTTCAGCAGGAGAGGAGAACCATGTTCCAGTTATCTGTTCAGGATATTCACCCGGGCGCTCAGGCCGGGGATAAAGAAGAGGCTATTCGTCAGGTTGCCGCTGCCCTTGTGCAGGCAGGCAACGTCGCGGACGGCTACGTAAACGGTATGCTGGCGCGCGAGCAGCAGACCTCCACCTTCCTCGGTAATGGGATTGCCATTCCGCACGGTACAACAGACACCCGCGACCAGGTGCTGAAAACCGGCGTGAAGGTTTATCAGTTCCCGCAGGGCGTGCTCTGGGGCGAAGGTCAGGTAGCGTATGTGGCTATCGGCATTGCGGCCAGCAGCGACGAACATTTGGGCCTGCTGCGTCAGCTAACGCATGTCCTGAGCGATGACGCCGTGGCAGAACAGCTGAAGTCAGCGACAACCGCTGAAGAGCTGCGTGCCTTGCTGATGGGTGAAAAACAGAGTGAAGCGCTGAAACTGGATAATGACACGCTGACGCTGGATGTTGTGGCTTCGGATCTGGTCACGCTGCAGGCGCTGAACGCGGGTCGTCTTAAAGAAGCCGGGGCGGCTGATGCCACCTTTGTGACGCGTGTGATTAACGACAAACCGTTGAATCTTGGCCAGGGTATCTGGCTGAACGACAGTGCTGAAGGCAACCTGCGCAGTGCTATCGCGGTGAGCCGTGCAGCCACAGCGTTTGACGTTGAGGGTGAGCCTGCCGCCATGCTGGTCACCGTGGCGATGAACGATGAGCAGCCAGTGTCGGTGCTGAAGCGTCTGGGCGATCTGCTGCTGAATAACAAAGCTGAAAAACTGCTGAACGCGGATGCTGCCACCGTGCTGGCTCTGCTGACCAGTGATGACGCGCTGACGGATGACCTGCTGACCGCTGAGTTCGTGGTACGTAACGAACACGGCCTGCACGCCCGTCCAGGCACCATGCTGGTGAATACCATTAAACAATTCGAAAGTGAGATCACCGTGGCTAACCTTGATGGCACGGGCAAACCGGCCAACGGCCGTAGTCTGATGAAAGTGGTCGCGCTGGGCGTGAAGAAAGGTCACCGTCTGCGTTTCACCGCGCAGGGTGCTGATGCTGAACAGGCGCTGAAAGCGATTGGCGACGCCATCGCGGCAGGTCTGGGGGAGGGCGCATAATGAGCAGACGTGTTGCGACTATTACGCTGAACCCGGCATATGACCTGGTGGGGTTTTGCCCGGAGATTGAGCGCGGCGAAGTAAACCTCGTGCGTACCACTGGCCTGCATGCTGCGGGCAAAGGGATTAACGTCGCGAAAGTGCTCAAGGATCTCGGTATCGATGTCACCGTGGGTGGATTCCTCGGTAAAGATAACCAGGACGGTTTCCAGCAGCTGTTCAGCGAGCTGGGCATTGCTAACCGCTTCCAGGTCGTTCAGGGCCGTACCCGTATCAACGTCAAGCTGACGGAGAAAGACGGTGAAGTGACCGACCTGAACTTCTCTGGCTTCGAAGTCACCCCGTCAGACTGGGAGCGCTTTGTTAACGACTCCCTCACCTGGCTCGGTCAGTTCGACATGGTGTGCGTCAGCGGCAGCCTGCCGTCCGGCGTGAGCCCGGAAGCGTTTACCGACTGGATGACGCGCCTGCGTAGCCAGTGCCCATGCATTATTTTCGACAGCAGCCGTGACGCACTGGTTGCGGGTCTGAAAGCGTCTCCATGGCTGGTGAAGCCGAATCGCCGCGAACTGGAGATTTGGGCTGGCCGTAAGCTGCCAGAATTAAAAGATGTGATTGATGCAGCCCATGCGCTGCGTGAGCAGGGTATCGCTCACGTCGTGATCTCGCTGGGTGCAGAAGGCGCGTTGTGGGTTAACGCTTCTGGCGAATGGATTGCCAAACCGCCGTCAATGGAAGTTGTGAGTACCGTTGGCGCTGGGGATTCGATGGTTGGCGGCCTGATTTACGGCCTGCTGATGCGTGAATCCAGTGAACATACGTTACGTCTTGCCACCGCCGTTGCAGCCCTGGCCGTGAGCCAGAGCAATGTCGGTATTACCGATCGTACCCAGTTAGCCGCGATGATGGCGCGCGTTGACTTAAAACCTTTTAACTAACAGCAGGAGAGGAATAATGAAAACGCTGCTGATCATTGACTCCGGTCTCGGACAGGCTCGCGCCTATATGGCGAAGACCCTGCTGGGCGCGGCGGCACAAAAAGCACACCTGGACATCATTGATAACCCGGGTGATGCTGAACTGGCGATTGTTCTGGGTGATAAAATCCCTGCGGACAGTTCGCTGAACGGCAAAAAAGTGTGGCTGGGCGATATTAATCGCGCGGTGGCACATCCAGAACTGTTCCTGAGTGAAGCGAAAGGCCACGCGTCGGTTTACAGCGCACCTGTCGCGACAGCACCGACCGCGGCTACAGCCGCCGGGCCGAAACGCATTGTGGCGGTAACGGCGTGTCCAACCGGGGTAGCGCATACCTTTATGGCGGCTGAAGCCATTGAAACCGAAGCGAAAAAACGCGGCTGGTGGGTAAAAGTCGAAACCCGTGGCTCCGTGGGTGCCGGTAACGCCATCACCCCGGAAGAAGTGGCGGAAGCCGATCTGGTGATTGTGGCGGCCGATATCGAAGTCGATCTGGCGAAGTTTGCCGGTAAGCCGATGTACCGCACCTCAACCGGCCTGGCGCTGAAAAAGACCGCTCAGGAATTTGATAAAGCGCTGGCGGAAGCCAAACCTTACCAGGCTACCGGTGCGGCTAAAACCGCCACCGAAGGGAAGAAAGAGTCTGCGGGGGCCTACCGTCACCTGCTGACGGGTGTGTCTTACATGCTGCCGATGGTGGTGGCGGGTGGTCTGTGTATCGCGCTCTCGTTTGCGTTTGGTATTACAGCATTTAAAGAAGAAGGTACGCTTGCGGCTGCGCTGATGCAGATCGGCGGGGGGTCAGCGTTCGCGCTGATGGTGCCGGTTCTGGCAGGCTTTATCGCTTTCTCCATCGCTGATCGTCCTGGTCTGACGCCGGGTCTTATCGGCGGTATGCTGGCCGTCAGCACCGGTTCCGGCTTTATCGGCGGTATCATTGCCGGCTTCCTGGCCGGTTACGTCGCGAAGCTGATCAGCTCGAAGCTGAAGCTGCCGCAGAGTATGGAAGCGCTGAAACCGATTCTCATCATCCCGCTGATTTCCAGCCTGGTGGTGGGTCTGGCGATGATTTACCTCATCGGTAAACCGGTAGCGGGCATCCTGACGGGTCTGACCCACTGGCTGCAAACCATGGGTACGGCGAACGCGGTTCTGCTGGGCGCAATCCTCGGCGGTATG
This sequence comes from Enterobacter sp. MGH 37, assembly GCF_000534515.1. Classification (NCBI taxonomy): domain Bacteria; kingdom Pseudomonadati; phylum Pseudomonadota; class Gammaproteobacteria; order Enterobacterales; family Enterobacteriaceae; genus Enterobacter; species Enterobacter sp. MGH 37. The sequence continues at coordinate 2,311,727 of NZ_KI973205.1, read as the reverse complement.
ATGTGTACCGATATGGGCGGTCCGGTGAACAAAGCGGCATACGCGTTTGGCGTTGGCCTGCTGAGTACCCAGACCTACGCGCCGATGGCGGCGATCATGGCGGCCGGTATGGTGCCACCTCTGGCGCTCGGCCTGGCGACCATTATCGCCCGTCGTAAGTTCGACAAAGCGCAGCAGGAAGGTGGTAAAGCGGCGCTGGTGCTGGGTCTGTGCTTCATCACCGAAGGTGCAATCCCGTTCGCGGCGCGTGATCCAATGCGTGTGCTGCCATGCTGTATCGTGGGCGGTGCGGTGACGGGGGCCATCTCCATGGCGATTGGCGCGAAGCTGATGGCACCACATGGTGGTCTGTTCGTCCTGCTGATCCCTGGCGCAATCACCCCGGTACTGGGTTACCTGCTGGCAATCATTGCCGGTACGCTGGTGGCGGGTCTCTCTTACGCGGTGCTGAAACGTCCGGAAGCGGAAGGGGTTGCAAAAGCAGCGTAAGCGATAAGCAACAAAAAAGCCGGGTGCGAAGCAACCCGGCTTTTTTTATGCCGCCTGTTCAGCGGTCTGCTGTGCCTTGAGCCACGCGATCTCTTCCGCCCAGATATCCGGATTGATGGTTTCCAGCACCATGGGGATACCGTCGAAACGGGCATCCTGCATAATAAAGCGAAATGCATCGTGACCGATATTGCCTTCGCCCAGGCTGTGGTGGCGGTCAACCCGGCTACCAAAGGCGCTCTTCGCATCGTTGAGGTGCATACCGCGCAGGTACTTGAAGCCAACGATGCGCTCAAACTCATCGAACGTGTTTTTCGTTGCCTCGGTTGTACGCAGATCGTAACCAGCCGCAAACGCGTGACAGGTATCAATGCACACGCCCACGCGGGATTTATCTTCCACGCCGTCGATGATCGCCGCCAGATGTTCGAACTTAAAACCGAGATTGCTGCCCTGACCGGCGGTGTTTTCGATCACCGCGGTCACGCCGTTGGTTTTCTCCAGGGTGATGTTGATGGACTCAGCAATACGCGCCAGACAGGCGTCTTCGTCGATCTGCATCAGATGGCTACCCGGATGGAAGTTCAGCAGCGTCAACCCCAGCTGTTCACAGCGCTGCACTTCATCAAGGAACGCCTCGCGGGATTTATCCAGCGCTTCCTGAACCGGATGACCGAGGTTAATCAGATAGCTGTCGTGGGGAAGGATCTGGCCCGGCCCGTAGTGGTATTTTTCACAGGCGGCTTTGAAATCATCAATCACGTCGGTGGTGAGCGGTGCGGCGCGCCACTGGCGCTGATTTTTGGTGAACAGGGCGAAAGCGGTTGCCTCGATTTCGGCGGCGCGAATGGCGGCGTTTGCAAGGCCACCTGCAGCGCTGACGTGCGCTCCAACATATTTCATAAAAAGACTCCTGTTAACCCGAAACGCTTATCATAACGGGTTAACAGGAGAACGACGAGAGGGTTTATGCCATCAGGCTATGTACGGCGAGGTTAATCGCGCCGCCGCCCACAATCAGCCAGATAAAGAGCACCAGCGCCATCAGCAGCGGTTTTGCGCCGGCTTTTTTCAGGGCGCTGACGTGCGTGGTCACACCCAGAGCCGCCATCGCCATGGCCAGCAGCACCGTATCCAGCGTCACCAGCATATCCACGACCGCTTTTGGCAGCAGGTGGAACGAGTTAAAGATAGCGACCACGATGAACAGGATCGCAAACCACGGAATGGTGATTTTGCTTTTCTCGCTGCCACCTGCCGGAGCCAGCTGCTTAACCCGCGCGGCCAGGAAAATCAGGAACGGGGCCAGCATCATGACGCGCAGCATTTTGGCGATGACCGCGGCATTTTCCGCTTCCGGATTGATGGCGTGACCTGCTGCGACCACCTGTGCCACCTCGTGCATCGTCGAACCGATATAGATGCCGTAGGTTTCCGGGCTAAACCAGTGCGCCACCAGCGGATACATAGCCGGATAAAGGAAGATCGCCAGCGTACCGAAGATGACCACCGTCGCGACGGCCACCGTCACTTTACTGGCTTCAGCTTTAACGACCGGTTCCGTTGCCAGTACCGCTGCCGCACCGCAAATGCTGCTGCCTGCGCCAATTAACCAGCTGGTCTGCTTGTCCAGGCCAAACACCTTCTGGCCGATAAAGCACGCCAGCATAAAGGTGCTCGAAAGGGTCAGGACATCAATGGCAATCCCGCTCACGCCGACATCCGCAATCTGCGAAAAGGTCAGGCGGAAACCGTAAAGAATAATGCCCAGACGTAATAAATGTTGTTTGGCGAAAATGACGCCCCCGTCGCAGGATTTCCAGATGTGCGGGTAGACGGTATTCCCGACCACCATGCCGAGCAAAATAGCCAGCGTTAAGGCACTAAACCCGGCACCGGCCACTGCCGGTATACTGCCGCCCCATAAGGCCACACCGGTGACGACGGCGCTGAGCGCGAGACCCGGCACGAAGTGCCACACTGTACGATGATGTTGTAAGGTGAGTTCTGACATAACCTTCTCCTTTGTCTGGCTAAAGGTTACGGCGATCTGGCTTAAAAATAAAATTGATTATATACTTATAATCAATCTATATAAATGGTAAGTGACCATGCACATTACATTGCGTCAGCTGGAAGTGTTTGCCGAAGTGCTGAAGAGCGGCTCTACGACTCAGGCGTCACAAATGCTGGCGCTCTCTCAGTCTGCCGTTAGCGCGGCGTTGACCGATCTCGAAGGACAGTTAGGCGTTCAGCTTTTCGACAGGGTAGGGAAGCGTCTGGTGGTCAATGAGCATGGCCGCCTGCTTTACCCGCGCGCGCTGGCTCTGCTGGAGCAGGCTATCGAAATTGAACAGCTGTTCCGCGAAGACAACGGCGCGATCCGCGTTTTTGCCAGCAGTACCATCGGTAACTACATCCTGCCGGAAGTGATTGCCCGCTATCGCCGGGATTTTCCCTCGTTGCCGCTGGAGATGAGCGTGGGTAACAGCCAGGACGTCATCAACGCGGTGATCGATTTTCGCGTGGATATCGGTCTCATTGAAGGTCCGTGCCACAACGTCGATATCATCGCCGAGCCCTGGCTGGAAGACGAACTGGTAGTGTTTGCCTCCCCGGCCTCTTCTTTATTACAGGGCGAGGTGACGCTGGAGCGCCTGGCGCAGGCTCAGTGGATCCTGCGCGAGCAGGGTTCCGGCACGCGTGAAATTGTCGATTACCTGCTGCTGTCTCATTTGCCGCATTTCCAGCTGGGAATGGAGCTGGGGAACTCGGAGGCGATTAAGCATGCGGTGCGTCATGGACTGGGTATCAGCTGCCTTTCCCGACGCGTGATTGCCGAACAGCTTGAGACGGGATCGCTGGTGGAAATTTCTGTTCCATTGCCGAAACTGGTGCGCACGCTGTGGTGCATCCATCATCGTCAGAAACACCTTTCCAGTTCGCTGCAGCGTTTTCTGCGCTATTGCGAGATGTGAAATTGCCCCTCATCCTGGCCCTCTCCCCAAAAGGGGGAGGGAAAAATGATGCTTTACTTATAATCCTGGCCGCGTCATGAAGCTCTCTTATAACTGAGTATTTCTGCCGGAAGGAACGCCGATCGTCTGCTACAATCGCGCCTCATTTATTGAATGGACAGCATTTTCACATGGTTTCAGAAACTAAAACCACAGAAGCGCCCACGCTACGTCGTGAACTCAAGGCGCGTCACCTGACGATGATCGCCATTGGCGGCTCCATCGGTACAGGTCTTTTCGTTGCCTCTGGCGCAACGATTTCGGCAGCCGGCCCGGGTGGGGCATTATTCTCTTATATCCTGATTGGCCTGATGGTCTATTTCCTGATGACCAGCCTGGGTGAACTGGCGGCATACATGCCGGTATCCGGTTCGTTTTCGACCTACGGACAAAAATACGTGGAAGAAGGCTTCGGCTTCGCGCTGGGCTGGAACTACTGGTACAACTGGGCTGTTACCATCGCCGTTGACCTCGTCGCCGCACAGCTGGTGATGACCTGGTGGTTCCCGGACACGCCGGGCTGGATCTGGAGCGCGTTGTTCCTGGTCGTCATTTTCCTGCTGAACTACATCTCCGTACGCGGGTTTGGTGAAGCAGAATACTGGTTCTCTTTGATCAAAGTGGCAACCGTCATCATCTTTATCGTCGTCGGTGTGGCGATGATCGTTGGTATTTTCAAAGGGGCAGAGCCTGCGGGCTGGAGCAACTGGACAATAGGCGATGCGCCGTTTGCCGGTGGGTTCTCGGCCATGATTGGCGTTGCGATGATTGTCGGCTTCTCTTTCCAGGGCACTGAGCTGATTGGTATTGCGGCCGGTGAATCTGAAAACCCGGAGAAGAACATTCCGCGCGCGGTGCGTCAGGTCTTCTGGCGTATCCTGCTGTTCTACGTGTTCGCGATCCTGATTATCAGCCTGATCATTCCGTATACCGATCCAAGCCTGCTGCGTAACGATGTGAAAGACATCAGCGTCAGCCCGTTCACTCTGGTCTTCCAGCACGCGGGACTGCTCTCTGCGGCGGCGGTAATGAATGCGGTGATCCTGACGGCAGTGCTGTCTGCGGGGAACTCCGGTATGTACGCGTCCACCCGTATGCTTTACACCCTGGCCTGCGACGGTAAAGCGCCGCGCATCTTCGCTAAACTGTCTCGCGGTGGTGTGCCACGTAACGCTCTGTATGCCACCACGGTGATTGCCGGTCTGTGCTTCCTGACCTCTATGTTCGGCAACCAGACGGTTTACCTGTGGCTGCTTAACACCTCCGGGATGACGGGCTTTATCGCCTGGCTGGGCATTGCCATCAGCCACTATCGCTTCCGTCGCGGTTACGTAATGCAAGGTCATGATCTGAACGACCTGCCGTATCGCTCAGGGTTCTTCCCGCTGGGGCCAATTTTCGCCTTCATTCTGTGTCTGATTATTACGCTGGGCCAGAACTATGAAGCGTTCCTCGCGGATACTATCGACTGGGGCGCCGTCACGGCAACCTACATTGGTATTCCGCTGTTCCTGATCATCTGGTTTGGTTACAAACTGACGAAAGGAACACACTTCGTTCGCTACAGTGAAATGGAATTCCCGGAACGATTTAAACAATAACCGCAATTCCTCTCTTTCAGCCCGCTCATTCGAGCGGGCTTTTTTATGGGGCGGTTAGAAGCTGTAAGTCATGCCAACGGTATAACGACGCCCATCAAGCACGGTGTCATACGTATCGTAATCAATTTGCTTATCGAGCACGTTATACACACCGGCAGTCACAAGCAGGTTTTTGTTCGCGTTGTAGCGCAGACCCACATCCACCTGGGTATAGGACGGTGTACCCTGGGACATTGATGTACGGCTCAGATACTCAGACGTTTTACCGCGTAGGTTCAGACGACTCCAGAAGCCGACGTCTGGTGTCGCCTGCCAGTCCAGGGTGGTATTGAACATATGTTTTGGCATTTTGTTCAACGGCTTACCGGAGAACTGGCCGCTCTTCTGCTCGGATTCCGTATAAGTGTAGTTGGCAGTCCAGTTCACATCGCGCGTGATTTTCCAGCCGAAGGTAGACTCCACGCCGCGCATGTTGGCTTTGTCCACGTTGACGCGATCGCTCACGAAATCATAGCTGTGATCGCCAATCGTACAGGCGGGATCGGAACTGCTGTTACAGCGGCGAACTTCAGTAATTTTGTCTTTGAAGTCGGTATTGAACAGCGTCACACCGGCATTAAGATTGTCGTTATTATCCCAGAGCAGGGCGATCTCTTCACTCAGACTCTTCTCTGGTTTCAGGTCCGGGTTGCCAACGATGATACCGTCAAGACGGCCACCACCCGTTACCTGCCCCCAGTTGGCAGACGACTGACGCAGGTCCGGTGCACGGTAGCCCGCAGAAACCCCGCCTTTCAATGTCCACTGCTCGGCGAGGTGCCATACACCGTAACCACGTGGCGTCCAGTTAGTACCATAGTTTTGGTCTTTGTCCATGCGCAGGCCGCCGGTTAACGTAAAGCTTTCCGTCATTGCCCATTCATCTTCGGCAAACAGTGCCCAACTCCAGCGTGTCAGTTTGTTCAGGCCATCGGCAGCCTCCAGCTGATTGCCGTTGTCGCGCAGTTTCTCATAGCGATATTGCCCGCCGAGAGTCAGGGTATGATCGGCGAGGAAGATCTGGTTCTGGTTGTTGAAGGTGGTGTTGTACGAGCGCATTTCACGATCCGGGTTATTCGTCTCTTCCTGTTGGATATAGCTGGTGGTATTGAAGTCGTCGTAATAACCGCTGTGGGTTAATGAGTAGGTGGTATGTTCATAGCGGGTTTCGCTTTTGGTATTTGGCGTACAGGTTGTTCCACGGCAGGTTTCCGTCGCTTTCGACATCCCCGGCGTGCTGTTTCTGTCCTGAAGTTCACGGGCAAAGTCGAGGTCGAAATCATTTTGCTCGTCCGGCGTGAAATTCAACGTAATACCGCCGTTACGCATTTTCTGCTCGTTATACCCGTTCACAATCTTATCTTCTGCGCGGCGTGACAAAAGCCCCGTCACTTTTGCGCCAAGCAGCCCGTCAATCAGGGGACCTGAAGCGTAGGCGTTGGTCTGAAAGATATCACCGGAATCATTGTTTTCCTGGAAGGTTGCATCGCCATGCAACGAACCTGTCCAGGCTTTGGTGTTCGACACTTTTTTGGTAATGACGTTGATGACTCCACCCATAGCATCAGAGCCGTAAAGTGAGGACATCGGGCCACGGATAACCTCGATACGCTCAATGGACTCCAGCGGCGGCAGCCAGCCTTGTTCAATGCCCGAGTTGTCGCTGTTTGGGCGGGTACTGCGCGTACTCACGCGTTTGCCGTTCACCAGGAACAGCGTGTACTGCGACGCCATGCCGCGAATACTGATATCACTGCTGCTCCCGCCGCCAGTAACGACGACGCCCGGGACGTCTTTCAGGGCATCGGTGACATCACGGTAGGCTTTATCTTCAATCTGCTGTTTTGAAATCACCGAGATGGAGGCGGGGGCATTCTGGATTTTTTGTTCAAAACCCGTCGCAGTGACGACAACGGTGTCCTGATCGGCTGCGTGAACGAAGGAGGAAAGTGTGGCGGCGCCAATGGCGGCGGCCAGCAATTTAACGCGTGGTATTGTCATTTGTACATTCCATATAAAAAGAAAAAAACTCCATCGGGATAACCCTGAGAACTGTATGTATTTGTCTTGTAAGAACTCTTTGTGATGGAGAAGAGTCTGGAATTGTACAAAAGAATGTATAATTGTAAACACAAATGATAATTGAAATCATTTGTGTTTGATGTGTTGGCAAGAAAATAGCCTGGTTTCAAGCGGATAGGATTATGTCAATAAGGGGAAAAGCCCGACAGGCGAGAGGCTATCGGGCAAATAGCGAAAATTACGCGAACAAATGCGCCGCGTGGAAGCGGAGATGATCCTCAATAAAGGAGGCCATAAAGTAATAGCTGTGGTCATATCCTGGCTGAATGCGCAGCGTGAGCGGCCAGTCCTTCTGGCGTGCCGCTTCAGCAAAAACGGCGGGCTGGAGTTGCCCGGCGAGGAACTGATCCGCATCGCCCTGATCGATAAGCATCGGGATAGCATTCGCTGAGTCGCTCGCCAGCATCAGCGCACAGCTGTCCCATTCCTGCCATTTCGTTTCATCTTTGCCCAGATAGTGGGTGAAGGCTTTTTGTCCCCACGGTACCTGCGTTGGGTTAACAATCGGCGCGAACGCAGAGACGCTGGTATATTTCCCGGGGTTTTTCAGCGCCATAATTAGCGCCCCGTGTCCGCCCATGGAGTGTCCGCTGATGGCGCAGCGATCGTTTACCGCGAATTCGGCCTGAATCAGCGCAGGCAGCTCGTCACGGATGTAGTCATACATACGATAATGACTCGCCCACGGCTGCCCGGTCGCATTCAGGTAAAACCCGGCGCCTTTACCCAGGTCGTATCCTGCATCATCCGCCACATCGTCCCCACGGGGACTGGTATCGGGCATCACCAGCGCGATACCCAGCTCGGCCGCAATACGCTGCGCACCGGCTTTGGTTGTGAAGTTTTCGTCGTTGCAGGTCAGGCCAGAAAGCCAGAACAGAACAGGCGGATTCTCTGCCGGTGGCAGGAAAATGCTGAACGTCATGGTGCAGTTCAGCGTGGTGGAGTCGTGCCGCCAGCGCTGCTGTCGACCTTCAAAACAACGGTGCTCTTCGAGCAGTTCCATGCAAGGCTCCTTAATGAGAATAGCTATTCATTAGCATCATAATACAGCGTTTTCATTTACCTGTGAGCAACTTTCACTTTCGCGCAACGGCAAGATGCTGCATCATAAATTTACTTTTCTTTAACAATTGGAGCGATCATGGCGCTGCGTATTGCGCTTAGTGGGTTTGTCGTTCTGGTGGTGGCGATGGGGATAGGGCGCTTTGCCTTTACGCCTCAGGTACCGCTGATGATTGCCGCCGGGCAACTCACGCTCACCAGCGCAGGCCTGGTGGCGGCGATGAATTATCTTGGCTATCTGGTGGGAGCATGGGATGCCATGCGCGCGCACCGCTTTGTTGAAACGCGGCTCTGGCTCGGCATTACGGGTGCGGTTGCATTGACGCTGCTCTCCGCGGCGGCGGATAACGCCGTCATACACGGCCTGCTGCGCTTTGCGATCGGCTGCATGAGTGGCTGGTCAATGGTACTCATTGCCGCCTGGACCAACGAGCGGCTGGGGCAACTGGGTAAACCGGGGCTCAGTGCTGCGGTGTTTGCCGGCCCCGGCGCGGGTATCGCCCTGAGCGGCCTGCTCGCGGTCTATATTCAGGCGAAATCCCTTTCGGCCGGTGCGGCGTGGCAGATCTACGGCGTGCTGGCGCTCGTGTTGATTGCGCTGGTGGCACGCTATCTGCCGCGTGCGGGCCAGCTTCATCGCCCGGGGACTGCGCCTGAGCCGTTGCGGCTGACCGCGGATTTAAAGCGCCTGGTCTGGAGCTACAGCCTGGCGGGATTTGGCTATATCCTTCCGGCGACCTTTTTATCGCAAATGGCCGCCGTGCGCTTTCCTGGTAGCCTGTTTGCCCAGTTTGTCTGGCCGATTTTTGGTCTCGCCTCCGTGGTGGGGATTGCGCTCAGCATTGCCTTGCGACATATCTCCACGGCTAACCGCAGGCTGGCTATCGTGCTGTGGCTTCAGGGCGCGGGTGTCCTGGCGGCCTGGCTGCTGCCGGGCATCGGCGGTTTGCTGACGGGCGGGCTGCTGGTAGGTGGCGGGTTCCTTTGCGCCGTGCAGCTCTCCCTTTTATACGGCCGAGAGCTGGCACCGAACCACACGCGTTATATGGCGGGACTGCTCACCACCGGGTATGCCATCGGGCAGTTGATTGGCCCGGTGACGTCGGCGTTATCGACCTGGCTAACCCACCGGCTGGAGCCTGCGCTGGGGCTGGCGGGCGTCGCGTTGTTCATCGGCGGCGCCCTGGTCTGGAATCGTCACGCTGAAAGGCAACAGCAATTGCAATAATTATCGTCGTGAATACTGGATTATGTGCGTCGCCTCACGCACAATGAGCGCATACTTTTGCCACAACGAGGGCGAAAGACGCCACACCTGCAGGAGAAGAAAATGTCATCACTCAGTAAAGAAGCTGCCCTGGTCCATGAAGCCCTGCTTGCGCGCGGTCTCGAAACGCCATTGCGTCCGCCCGTTCAGGATATGGACAATGAAACCCGTAAAAGTCTGATTTCCGGGCATATGACCGAGATCATGCAACTGCTGAATCTCGATCTGAGCGATGACAGTCTGATGGAGACGCCTAAGCGCATCGCGAAAATGTACGTCGACGAAATTTTCTCTGGCCTGGATTACGCCAACTTCCCGAAAATTACCGTTATCGAAAATAAGATGAAGGTGGACGAGATGGTCACGGTACGTGATATCACGCTGACCAGCACCTGCGAACATCACTTCGTCACTATCGACGGTAAAGCGACCGTGGCTTACATTCCGAAAGATACGGTGATTGGCCTGTCGAAGATCAACCGTATTGTGCAGTTCTTCGCGCAGCGTCCTCAGGTTCAGGAGCGTCTGACGCAGCAGATCCTGATTGCCCTGCAAACGCTGCTGGGCACCAATAACGTGGCGGTCTCCATCGATGCCGTTCACTACTGCGTGAAAGCCCGCGGCGTACGTGATGCGACCAGTGCAACCACCACCACTTCGCTGGGCGGTCTGTTTAAATCGAGCCAGAACACCCGCCAGGAGTTCCTGCGCGCCGTGCGTCACCACAACTAATCTCACAGGGCAGGGACCATGGAGCGAAACGTCACGCTCGATTTTGTTCGCGGCGTCGCCATACTGGGTATCCTGCTGCTGAATATTAGCGCCTTCGGTCTGCCGAAGGCCGCTTATCTCAATCCCGCCTGGTACGGCGATATCACCCGAAGCGATGCCTGGACCTGGGCAATCCTTGACCTGTTTGCCCAGGTTAAATTCCTCACGCTCTTTGCCCTGCTGTTTGGCGCAGGACTACAGCTTCTGCTTAAACGCGGCACCCGCTGGATCCAGTCGCGCTTAACCCTGCTGGTGATCCTCGGTTTTATCCACGGTCTGTTCTTCTGGGACGGCGATATTCTTCTCGCGTATGGGTTAGTCGGGCTTATCTGCTGGCGTCTCATTCGTGATGCGCACAGCGTGAAAAGCCTGTTTAACACCGGCGTGATGCTCTATCTCATGGGGCTTGGGGTGCTGCTGTTGCTGGGGATGATCTCTGGCGAAGCGACCAACCGTTCCTGGATCCCGGATGCTGCAAACCTGCAGTACGAGCAGTTCTGGAAGCTAAAAGGCGGTACGGAAGCCATTAGCAACCGGGCGGATATGCTGGGGGATAACCTTCTTGCGCTGGGGGCGCAATACGGCTGGCAGCTGGCAGGGATGATGCTGATGGGGGCGTCATTGATGCGCACCGGCTGGCTAAAAGGGGAGTTCAGCCTGCGTCATTATCGTCTCACCGGGGCGGGGCTGGTTCTGCTCGGCGTGCTGATAAATCTCCCGGCGGTGATGACACAGTGGCACATTCACTGGGATTATCGCTGGTGCGCTTTCCTGCTCCAGGTACCGCGTGAACTGAGCGCGCCATTCCAGACCATCGGCTACGCGGCGCTAATATATGGCTTCTGGCCGCAGCTTTCTCGCCTGTGGCTTGTCAGCGCAGTCGCCTGCGTCGGGCGCATGGCGTTAAGCAATTACCTCCTGCAAACGTTGATATGCACCACGATTTTCTATCGCTTTGGCCTGTTTATGAAATTCGACCGCCTCGGGCTGCTGGCGTTTGTTATTCCAATCTGGGCGGTTAATCTGGCGTTTTCCCTTATCTGGCTGCGTTATTTCCGTCAGGGGCCGCTGGAGTGGGTGTGGCATCAGTTAACCGCACATGCTTCAGGGGTATCATTGAGTAATACATCCAGATAACGATCTGGATCACAATCATTAACAAAACGGATGTAAGCGTTTTCATGACTGTGAGCTTCTTCACGTAGTCCCTTTTCTCTCGCTGCCAAAATAGCCACCTTGCTAAACACAGGGGGTGTCTGTGAGTTGCTGCAATCCTTTGAAGGATGGTGAATATGATCACCATTCGTGATGTCGCCCGTCTGGCGGGCGTTTCTGTGGCTACTGTCTCCCGCGTGCTGAACAACAGTGCGCTGGTGAGCCCTGAAACCCGTGAAACCGTAATGAAAGCCGTGACCCAGCTCGGGTACCGGCCAAATGCCAACGCGCAGGCGCTTGCCACGCAGGTCAGCGATACCATCGGCGTGGTGGTGATGGATGTCTCAGACGCCTTTTTCGGTGCGCTGGTGAAAGCGGTCGATGTGGTTGCCCAGCAGCATCAAAAATATGTGCTGATTGGCAACAGCTATCATGAGGCGGAGAAAGAGCGTCATGCCATCGAAGTACTGATTCGCCAGCGCTGTAACGCCCTGATTGTTCACTCCAAAGCCTTAAGTGATGAAGAGCTTGCCGGGTTTATGGAACAGATACCGGGCATGGTGCTGATTAACCGGATTGTGCCGGGCTATGCCCACCGCTGTGTTGGGCTGGATAACGTCAGCGGCGCCATGATGGCCACCAAAATGCTTATCAATAACGGCCATCAGCGGATCGGTTATCTTGCCTCCAGCCATCAAATTGAAGATGACGCGTACCGGCGTGAGGGCTGGCAAAACGCCCTGAAAGAACAGGGCATTACCGCATCAGAGAGCTGGATCGGCACCGGTACGCCTGACATGCAGGGCGGTGAGGCGGCAATGGTGGAGCTACTGGGCCGCAATCTGCAGCTTTCTGCGGTGTTTGCGTATAACGACAGCATGGCAGCAGGCGCGTTGACGGCACTGAAAGATAACGGCATTGCGGTGCCGCAGCATTTGTCGTTGATTGGCTTTGACGACATTCCGATCGCCCGTTACACCGACCCGCAGCTGACCACGGTGCGCTATCCCATTGCTTCTATGGCAAAACTGGCCACTGAACTGGCGTTACAGGGAGCCGCAGGGCTGCTGGATCCTGGGGCGACGCATTGCTTCATGCCAACCCTGGTGCGTCGACATTCCGTCGCGTCGCGGCAAATTGTGGCTCCGATCACTAACTGATTACATGAGGTGATGTAACCGTTTTCAATCTGTGAGTAAATTCACAGTATCTTAACAAGGCGCTGACTATGATGTCAGCGTTTTAGCAGCTGAAACGCTATGTAACGGTGACTATTCACTTTAACAGTAGCCAATGTGCCGCAAACAACGAATAAAACGCATTTCTGGAGCGTTACCGACCACGGAAGAGAGAAATTTTATAAGTGAACGTCGGCTGTCAGTAACGTTTTATTAACATCTGCCTGCCGCTCGTTATTCACCAGAACTACCCTGCATAAAAAAAACCGGAGATACCATGAATAAGAAGGTGTTGACCCTGTCTGCTGTAATGGCAAGCATGCTTTTTGGTGCAGCAGCGCACGCTGCAGATACCCGTATTGGTGTGACGATTTATAAATACGACGACAACTTCATGTCTGTTGTACGTAAAGCTATCGAGAAAGATGCGAAAGCAGCGCCAGACGTACAGCTGCTGATGAATGACTCCCAGAATGACCAGTCCAAACAGAACGACCAGATCGACGTTCTGCTGGCGAAAGGCGTGAAAGCCCTGGCGATCAACCTGGTTGACCCGGCTGCAGCAGGCACGGTAATTGAAAAAGCGCGCGGCCAGAATGTGCCAATCGTCTTCTTCAACAAAGAACCTTCCCGTAAAGCGCTGGATAGCTATGACAAAGCGTATTACGTCGGTACTGACTCCAAAGAGTCCGGCATTATTCAGGGCGATCTGATCGCGAAACACTGGGCAGCGAACCCGAACTGGGACCTGAACAAAGACGGTCAGATCCAGTTCGTTCTGCTGAAAGGCGAACCTGGTCACCCGGATGCTGAAGCGCGTACGACTTACGTTATCAAAGAGCTGAATGATAAGGGCCTGAAAACCCAGCAGCTGGCATTAGATACCGCGATGTGGGATACCGCCCAGGCGAAAGATAAGATGGATGCCTGGCTGTCCGGCCCTAACGCGAACAAAATCGAAGTGGTTATTGCCAACAACGATGCGATGGCAATGGGTGCGGTAGAAGCGCTGAAAGCCCACAATAAATCGTCCATTCCGGTATTCGGTGTGGATGCCCTGCCAGAAGCGCTGGCGCTGGTTAAATCTGGCGCGATGGCCGGTACCGTTCTGAACGATGCCAATAACCAGGCGAAAGCCACCTTCGATCTGGCGAAAAACCTCGCTGACGGTAAAGGCGCGGCAGATGGCACCAGCTGGAAAATTGACAACAAAATCGTTCGCGTACCTTACGTGGGCGTAGACCAGTCCAACCTGGCTGAGTTTATCGGTAAATAAGTGAGTTAACCTGTCTCCACTGGGCGCAATTCGTTGCGCCCTTTTATAACGCGATATGCGAGGCCAACAAGGTATAATTATGGTCAGCACAACTACTCAGTCAACCGGTGAATACTTGTTGGAAATGAACGGTATTAACAAGTCATTTCCCGGTGTTAAGGCACTCGATAATGTTAATTTAAAAGTCCGTCCTCACTCTATTCATGCATTAATGGGGGAGAACGGTGCGGGTAAATCAACATTATTAAAATGTCTTTTTGGGATCTATCAAAAAGATTCTGGCAGCATTCTTTTTCAGGGGAAAGAGATCGATTTCCATTCAGCGAAAGAAGCACTGGAAAACGGTATCTCGATGGTTCACCAGGAATTAAACCTGGTACTGCAACGTTCCGTTATGGATAACATGTGGTTGGGGCGTTATCCAACCAAAGGTGTCTTTGTCGATCAGGACAAAATGTATCGTGACACCAAAGCGATTTTTGATGAGCTGGATATTGATATCGATCCGCGCGCTCGCGTGGGAACCTTATCCGTCTCACAAATGCAGATGATCGAAATTGCCAAAGCGTTCTCCTATGATGCGAAAATCGTCATCATGGACGAACCGACATCGTCATTAACGGAAAAAGAGGTTAATCACCTTTTTACCATTATTCGTAAGCTGAAAGAACGCGGCTGCGGTATTGTCTACATCTCTCACAAAATGGAAGAGATCTTCCAGCTGTGCGATGAGATTACCATCCTGCGCGACGGCCAGTGGATTGCCACGCAGCCGCTGGAAGGGCTGGATATGGACAAGATCATCGCCATGATGGTTGGCCGCTCCCTTAACCAGCGCTTCCCGGACAAAGAGAACAAGCCGGGTGAAGTGATTCTTGAAGTGCGCAATCTCACCTCGCTGCGTCAGCCGTCCATCCGCGATGTCTCCTTCGATCTGCACAAAGGCGAAATCCTGGGGATTGCCGGTCTGGTGGGGGCAAAGCGAACCGACATTGTGGAAACCTTGTTTGGTATCCGTGAGAAGGCCCAGGGCACCATTACGCTGCACGGAAAGAAAATTAACAACCACAATGCCAACGAAGCCATTAATAACGGTTTTGCGCTGGTAACGGAAGAACGTCGTTCGACGGGTATTTATGCTTATCTGGATATTAACTTTAACTCGTTAATTTCTAATATTCGTAATTACAAAAATAAAGTCGGACTGCTGGATAACTCCCGCATGAAGAGCGATACCCAGTGGGTGATTGACTCCATGCGTGTGAAGACGCCTGGTCACCGCACGCAAATTGGTTCGCTTTCGGGGGGTAACCAGCAAAAAGTCATTATCGGACGTTGGTTATTAACCCAGCCAGAAATTCTGATGCTGGATGAACCTACCCGTGGCATTGACGTCGGCGCGAAGTTTGAAATTTATCAGCTGATTGCCGAGCTGGCGAAAAAGAATAAAGGGATCATTATTATTTCTTCCGAAATGCCGGAACTGTTAGGGATCACAGACCGTATTCTGGTTATGAGCAATGGTCTCGTTGCCGGTATTGTTGACACCAAAACGACAACGCAAAACGAAATTTTGCGTCTTGCGTCTTTGCACCTTTAAGATCAGGGGCTCCTCATGAGTGCGTTAAATAAAAAAAGTTTTCTCACTTACCTGAAAGAAGGCGGAATTTACGTTGTTCTTTTAGTCCTGCTGGCCATTATCATTTTCCAGGACCCTACGTTCTTAAGTCTGCTGAACCTGAGTAACATTCTGACCCAGTCTTCCGTGCGTATTATCATTGCGCTGGGCGTGGCGGGCCTTATCGTCACCCAGGGTACTGACCTTTCTGCCGGTCGTCAGGTCGGCCTGGCGGCGGTTATTGCGGCAACCCTGCTGCAGTCGATGGAAAACGCCAACAAGGTCTTCCCGGAAATGGCGACCATGCCGATTTTCGTGGTGATACTGATTGTCTGCGCCATCGGCGCGGTGATTGGTCTGATCAACGGTATCATCATCGCTTACCTGAACGTGACGCCATTTATCACCACGCTGGGTACGATGATCATCGTTTACGGTATCAACTCCCTCTACTACGACTTCGTGGGCGCGTCTCCTATATCGGGCTTTGACAGCGGCTTCTCAACCTTCACGCAAGGGTTTATCGCGCTGGGCAGTTTCCGCCTGTCGTATATCACCTTCTATGCGCTGATCGCGGTGGCGTTCGTCTGGATCCTGTGGAACAAAACGCGCTTTGGTAAAAACATCTTTGCTATCGGCGGTAACCCGGAAGCGGCGAAAGTTTCCGGCGTCAACGTGGCCCTGAACCTGCTGATGATCTATGCCCTGTCCGGGGTGTTCTACGCCTTCGGTGGGATGCTGGAAGCGGGTCGTATCGGTTCTGCAACCAACAACCTCGGCTTTATGTACGAACTGGATGCGATTGCAGCCTGTGTGGTCGGCGGCGTCTCCTTCAGCGGCGGCGTGGGTACCGTACTCGGTGTGGTCACCGGTGTGATCATCTTCACCGTGATCAACTACGGCCTGACCTACATCGGCGTGAACCCGTACTGGCAGTACATCATTAAAGGCGCGATTATTATCTTCGCTGTTGCGCTGGATTCACTGAAGTACGCACGTAAGAAGTAATCGTCACGTGCTTTACCTGGCCCGCTCACCGAGCGGGCTTTTTTTGTCCTACGCAAGACGTGACTCTTCGCGGGTTACAATGCTTTCAAACCAGTCGAGCTCTGAAAGCTTGCAGGCCACACACTGTTCAGAAAAAGCGTCTCCCAGGCTGTCGGTGAGATACTGACAGCGGGAAAATGTCTCAATCGCCTCCTGCTGAAACAGCGGCAGTGCGGGTTCATCATGCTGAGGTTCAGGTAAACCGTCCTCCTCGATATTTTCCAGCCCGTACAGCATGCCGGTGAGGATAGTTGCGGCGACCAGATACGGATTGGCATCAGCTCCGGCCAGTCGGTACTCAATACGACGGTTGCTGTCATCCGAGCAGGGAATGCGCAATGCGGCGGAGCGGGTGTTATAGCCCCAGGAGTTAAAGACGGGTTCCGTCAGGTTTTTACGCAGGCGGCGAAACGCGTTGACGCCCGGCGCCAGAATGGCAATGGAGGCGGGCATTAGCGCCAGCTGACCTGCGATACATAAACGCATCATGCTGTTAAGCGCATTCACTGGTGAAGCGAAGACGTTTTCGCCCCGACTATTGTTCATGCTGAAATGAAAATGCAAACCGCTGCCGGACTGCTGGCTGAAAGGCTTGGCCATAAAATTGGCCTGCAGGCCGTGCTTTTCGGCAACGTAGCGGGTCAGGCGGCGCAGGGCCAGTACGTTATCGCAGACCTCAACGACGCGGTGGCTATGCTTCAGGTTTAACTCGAACTGCCCGGACTCGGCTTCCGCGACGATCCCTGTCAGCGGGATGCGCTGAAGGTGTGCCAGCTGTTCCAGTTCGTCAAACAGCGCCGTATGTTCTGCCGAAGTATCCATATGAAAGCAGCCCTGATTCTGCGGCTCATGAGGATCCTGCCCCGTCAGGTAGAACTCAATTTCCGGGGCAATCACCGGGAACAGCCCGTGCTGGTGGAAGCGGGCCAGCACGTTCTGCAGTATCACGCGCGGCTCAAGCGGGCAGGGGGCGTCGTCGCTGTCTTTCATCGTCAGCAGGATCTGCGCGTTGTGGTGCGGATCTTGTGCTGAGGGGCGCAGGGAACCGGCGACAGGAATGCAGAGTCGATCCGGTTCATCATTCAGCAGGGCGGCTATTTTCCCTTTCTGATCCATCGAGTAGACAGAGAGGGGAAAGTAGCAGCCTTTTTCCAGATTCAACATGCTCTCTACCGAGAGACGCTTGCCGCGCATAATGCCGTTGATATCGTTGAGGTAAACGTCAACATGTTTTGTCTGCGGGTAACGCTCCAGATAATCCGCCACTTCCACGGAAATGTTGTGCTGCAGGGCATCAATTTTTTCATCAAGCCACAGACCTGAGTTGAGTGCGCCGGGGAGTGATAAACCGGGAAAGCTAAAATACGGACGGATACTTTTGAGGAAAAACGCATTTATTATCGAGTTCATAGTCGTTCTTCAATGAAGCCGTAGCGGCAGTGAACTCAGCTTAAATGGGGCGGCGTAAACGGGGGATAAAAAGCAGCAGGCCCGGCGTAAAGAAAGTATAAAGGCGGGCTATTTTTTCTCTTTCTTCTGCATATCAAGCAGTTGCTCCGGCGTCACAGCCGGGTAACCCTGCGCGTCTTCCGGTACTTCATGCATCGCCGGAATCGGCACCAGCGGGCCTAAAAAGCGCGGTTCACGTTTGAAAATGTAGAGGTCCGCCAATGCGCCAAAACGCGCGCCAAATTCGCGCACGCGCACGCTCAGCATATCTTTAGGCGACGGCACCGCGTAGCACTGCGCCTGAATACCCATATGCAGCGCAATAAACAGCGCGCGCTCGCAGTGGAAACGCTGGGTGATGATGATGAAGTCGTTGGTGTCGAACACTTTGCGGGTGCGCACGATGGAGTCGAGGGTGCGGAAGCCTGCGTAGTCGAGCACGATGTCGGCAGGATCCACGCCTGCGGCAATCAGGTCCTTACGCATCGTCACCGGTTCGTTATAACTTTGCAGCGCGTTATCACCGCTTAACAGCAGATAGTTCACCTTGCCGCTGTTGTAAGCGTTCAGCGCGCCCTGAATTCGGTAACGATAATACTGGTTGATCACCCCGGTTCGGTAGTACTTGGCGGTGCCGAGCACCACGCCTACCTGGCGATAGGGCAGATCCTGCAGGTCATCAAAGATGTAAGGGGCGGTTTTCCAGCTCATCCAGCGGTCGAGACCCAGCACGATCAACAGCAGTATGCCGACCAGGACAGACAGGCTGTAAAAAACGCGCTTTAACATGGAGATGGCTCGTTCGTGGATGAAAGTTCACTCAGGCTACTTTACCCGTCTGGTTAGCGCAAGAAACAGCGACTCAACTGAGGGGTTTTTCAGCAATGTGGCGGACATTTCAGTCCGCCGGAAGGATTTATGCCAGCAGTACGCGGTCGATCGTCGTGCAGCCTAACGCCTTGAGCGTCGCAGCGGTAGCATCCCACTGAATCAGTGGCGCATCGGCCTTTTCGGCCAGAATTGCGCGCTGAATGTCGGGGTAGTCGTAGCCGTTCAGGCTCAGCAGGTTGAGCGCACCCTGCAGCGGCGGCAGCGTTGGGTTAAACGCGGCGTTTTCCGCATAGCTGCCGGTGAAGATACGGCCATCGCGGCACTGCAGCGCCACGCCGCTTGGGGCGTTACTGTACGGAGTGTGGCTCTTGTTAGCCGCACGAATGGCCGCTTCGCTCAGGTCATCGCCGGACAGGGCGAAACCATGATCCTGCTCGTCCATCAGCAGCGTTTTAATGTCCAGATCTTTCGGGCCGAAGGCATCCGGCAGGTAATCGCCCAGCGTGTGTGGCGCACGTCCCGGCAGGTTGATGCGCAGTTGCAGCCCGCTGTTCAGCTCGTTCATAAACTGACGGCAGTGGCCGCACGGCGTGTAGTTCACGGTGATGGCGCTCAGGGCCTTTTCACCGCGCAACCAGGCGTGGCTGATGGCGCTTTGCTCCGCATGAACGGTTTGCTGCATGGTTGCGCCCAGGAACTCCATGTTTCCACCGAAGTACCAGGTTCCGCTGACGCCGCGCGCAATAGCGCCGACGTTGAAGTGGGAGAGATCGGCACGCGCGCAGGCGGCAGCCAGGGGCAGCAGTGCGAAAGCCAGCGCGTCTTCATCCAGTCCCGCTGCTTGTTTCAGCATGGTGACCTGCTCTGCCGTCAGCAGGGCGGGGAAATGTGCATCTGCCAGGACGGGAGCAAGGGCTGATTGCAAATTCTCTGCAAGCTGAGCGAAGGCAGCTTGAAAACGTGGGTGCATGGCGTTTGCCTCATAAAGGTTAATGGATCGGTAGTTTACGGAGCCGCTGGGGCTTTATATGTGATCCACTTCTCATTATGTATGCAACTTATGAAATCAAAATGAAATTTGCGCGACGCATCGCAAATTTTAGCCCATCACCGCCAGAATCAATGGGAAAATAAACGGGGCGAGCAGGGAGGTGATAATCCCGCAGATCACCAGCGCCAGGGAGCTAAAAGCCCCTTCCTGATAGTCCAGCTCCGCGCAGCGGGCGGTACCCAGGGCGTGCGAGGCGGTGCCCATCGACAATCCCCGCGCCGCTTTAGTATGGATCCGCATCGCGTTCAGGAGGGTGTGACCAAACACCGCGCCGAGAATACCGACGAAAATGACGCACATCGCGCTGATGGCCGGGATCCCGCCGAGGCTGCCGCCTACCGCCATTGCGATAGGTGTGGTCACCGATTTAGGCAGAATAGAGGCCGCAATTTGTGGCGAAGCGCCCATCAATAGCGCCACCGACGTACCGGTGATCATCGCCACCAGGCTGCCCACAAAACAGATAGTAATGATGGATTTCCAGCGGGCGCGGATCTGGTGCAGCTGCTCATATAAAGGAAAGGCGAGGGCCACAACGGCGGGCTGCAACAGGTCGTTTAAGATTTTGCTGCCGGCAAAGTAACGTTCGTAAGGGATGCCGGTGAGCAGCAGGAAAGGAATAATTACCACCATCGCCACCAGCAGGGGGTTGAGCAGCGGCATTTTGAAGCGTGCGGCAAGTTTGCGCGCGGCGAAGAAGACCAGCAGGGTTAACGGCAGAGACCACCAGATATTAGCCATCATTTTTTTGTTTTCTCCCCGATGACGTTACGTTCGCCATGTACCAGATGTGAACTCCAGCTCACAACAAGGAAAACCACCAGCGTGCTAACCGCGCAGGAGACCACAATCGGGCCGAACTGGGCTTTGAGCAAATCAAAATACTGCATGACCCCGACGCCGATGGGCACGAAAAGCAGCGCCATATAGCGGATGAGGACGAAACAGCCGGGGTTAACCCACTTTGCGGGCAGAATTTGCAGCGCCAGTAAAACAAAGAGGATCAGCATGCCGATAATGCTGCCAGGAATGGTGATAGGCAGCAGCGACGCGATAAAAATCCCAGCATACAGGCAGGCGTAAATCAGGACGAATGCGCGCAGATATTGCCAGATAATGTTCAATGATTTGCTCATGGTGATAGTCCTTGATGAAACGCATTCATCATACAATTAAACCTGAAAATGTGCCACGGATCACATCATGAATTTTGAGCATACCAGACATTCCGGAATGGAACGCCGGGCTTTCCACATACATACAGAGCAGCTACTATAGCGCGTCTTTTTTCACAGGTACTCAGAATGCGTGTTTTACTGGCCCCGATGGAAGGCGTGCTCGACTCTCTTGTGCGCGAGCTGCTTACCGAGGTGAACGATTACGATCTCTGCGTGACGGAGTTTTTGCGCGTGGTCGATATGTTGCTGCCAGAAAAGTCATTCTATCGTCTCTGTCCTGAACTGCACCGCCAGAGCCGGACGCCTTCCGGTACGCTGGTGCGGATCCAGCTGTTAGGCCAGTATCCTGAATGGCTGGCGGAAAACGCCGCCAGGGCCGTGGCGCTGGGTTCGTATGGCGTCGATCTCAACTGCGGCTGTCCGTCAAAGCTGGTCAACGGCAGCGGCGGCGGGGCAACGCTACTCAAGGATCCTGAGCTGATTTATCGCGGCGCAAAAGCCATGCGCGAGGCGGTACCCTCGCATCTGCCGGTCACCGTGAAAGTTCGTCTGGGCTGGGACAGCGGAGATAAGCAGTTTGAAATTGCCGATGCGGTGCAGCAGGCTGGGGCTACCGAGCTGGTGGTGCATGGCCGCACCAAGGAAGATGGTTATAAAGCTGAGCGTATTAACTGGCAGGCGATTGGCGAGATCCGCAAACGGCTCACTATCCCGGTGATCGCCAACGGCGAAATCTGGGATTATGAAAGCGCGCAGGCATGCCTGAAAGAGACGGGCTGCAATGCGGTGATGATTGGCCGCGGTGCGCTGAACGTGCCCAACCTCAGTCGCGTCGTGAAATATAACGAACCGCGTATGCCATGGGCTGACGTGGTGACGCTGCTGCAAAAATACAGCCGTCTGGAAAAGCAGGGTGATACCGGTTTGTATCACGTCGCGCGCATCAAGCAGTGGCTGAGCTATTTACGTAAAGAATACAGCGAAGCGCTGGGGTTATTTCAGGCGATCCGCACGCTCCAGACGTCGGCTGAAATTGCGCGGGTCATTCAGTCAAAATAACTAGCGGTAATATTTAAATTTAAATAATTCACTGGGTGAATATTTTGCTGATTATGTAAATGTATAACAATTTGCGGATTGCCACGCGTTACTAAAAAACGGAAAGTCATCAAGCGTAAGTTGCGCCTTTATTTTTTGAGTGCATGGCGTAATGAAACGTTTTCTTATTTTATCTCTGAGTGCTCCCCTTGTTTTTATGCTGGTTGCGTGCGCACCGGAACATTCCACGGTAGCGCCAATAAAAACGCAGGCGACAGCTGCATCTGTAAATACCCGACTTAACCATGCGGACTGGCCGAAAAACGAATGGTGGAAAGAGTATAACGACCCGCAGCTAAATACGCTTATCGCGAAAGCGATAGCGGATGCCCCGGATATGCAAATTGCCCGGCAACGTATTACGCTCGCGGAAGCACAGGCGAAGGCCGCTATTGCTGCCGATGGCCCACAACTGGATTTTTCTGCGGATGTTGAACGGCAGAAAATGTCGGCAGAAGGCCTGATGGGCCCGTTCGCGCTGACCGATCCGGCGGCGGGAACGACCGGCCCATGGTACACCAATGGCACTTTTGGCCTCACGGCGGGGTGGGATCTGGATCTGTGGGGGAAAAATCGCGCCCGGATTGCCGCGCGTATCGGTAAAGTGAATGCGCAAAAAGCGGAGCTGGAGCAGACTCGCCAGCTGCTTGCCAGCAGCGTTGCGCGCCTTTACTGGGCGTGGCAGACCCAGGCTGCTGCCGGAGATGTCCTTTCCCAAATTAAGCAGGAGCAGAAAAATATTATCGATGCCGATCGCGAACTGTATCAGCAAGGTATTACCTCCTCGGTGGAGGGCGTCGAAACCGATATTTATGCCAGCAAAACGGATGAACAGTTAGCGGACGTGAAGGGCAAAATGAAGGCCATTGAGGCGCGACTGACTGCGTTGACCGGTACATCGGCCATAGCCCTTACGCGCCATGCGTTGCCTGCGACAGAAGCCTCGCTCCCTTCAACGCTGGGATATGAACTGCTGGCGCGCCGCCCGGATCTTCAGGAGGCGCACTGGTATATCGAAGCCTCCCTGAGCGAGGTGGAGGCCGCCAGAGCCGCGTTCTATCCTGACGTGAATCTGATGGCCTTCTTACAGCAGGATGCCCTGCACCTCAGCGATCTGTTCCGCTCTTCCGCTCAGCAGATGGGCGTGACCGCCGGTTTGACCCTGCCGATTTTCGACAGCGGCAGGCTGAACGCCAATCTGGATAGTGCCCAGGCGCAGAATAACCTCTCTGTCGCGAACTACAACAAAGCGGTGGTGGAGGCGGTGAATCAGGTGGCGCGTACGGCCAGCGAAGTCGAAACCCTGACGGCAAAAAACCGTCACCAGCAGCAGGTCGAAAAAGACGCGGCACGTGTAGTGGCGCTGGCGCAGGCTCGTTTTAGGGCAGGTATCATTGCGGGGTCGCGGGTCAGCGAAGCCAGAATCCCGGCGCTTAAAGAACACCTTGAGACGGTCATGCTGAAAGGACAGTATATCGACGCCACGCTGCAACTAACGTCGGCGCTGGGGGGCGGCTATCATCACGGCTAAAAAGAGGCGTTATCTATACTTATCTCTTTGCTGTTTTTCAGGAGGTGAGTATGACCAGAGTAGCGATTGTTACCGCATCGGATTCCGGGATTGGTAAAACCACGGCCCTGATGCTGGCAGAGCGCGGGTTTGATATTGGCATTACCTGGCATTCTGATGAAAAAGGTGCGCTGGAAACCTGCCGTGAAGTGGAAGCGAAGGGGCAGCGAGCAGAGGCTGTCCATCTCGATTTAAGCACGCTCCCGGAAGGTGCTGAAGCCATTGACGTGCTGATTGCGCGTTTCGGTCGGCTGGACGTGCTGGTTAACAATGCCGGGGCGATGACCAAAGTGCCCTTCCTGGAGATGCCGTTTGACGACTGGCGGAACATCTTCACCGTCGACGTGGACGGTGCGTTTCTCTGTTCGCAGATTGCGGCACGGCAGATGGTGAAGCAGGGGGAAGGAGGGCGAATTGTCAACATTACCTCGGTGCATGAGCACACGCCGCTGCCGGAGGCCAGCGCCTACACCGCTGCGAAACATGCGCTCGGCGGCCTGACCAAATCCATGGCGATAGAACTGGTTAAGCACAACATTCTGGTGAACGCCGTCGCGCCGGGTGCCATTGCCACACCCATGAACGATATGGACGACAGCGAAGTGAAAGAAGGCTCAATGCCGGAAATCCCACTGGCGCGCCCCGGGCATACGAGAGAAATCGCCAGCCTGGTGGCGTGGCTGTGCGACAGCGACGCCAGCTATACCACCGGGCAATCGTTTATCGTTGACGGGGGTTTTATGCTGGCGAATCCGCAGTTTAAGCCGGAGGGATAGCTACTTTTTGCCCTCTCCCTGTGGGAGAGGGTAAGGGGCAGGGCATCAGGCCGCATCCGGCTACGCCTCATCCCGCGCCTTTTCCCGATGTTTCAGCCACAGCCTGACGCCAATCACCGCCACAACCACGACAAGCAACCATGCCCAGTGCTTCAGATGCTGGTCGAGATTATGCAGCCACGGACCTATCACCTCGCCTCCCACGTAACCGAGCGTCGTAAAGATCAGCGCCCAGGCAACGGCGCCAAGAATATTCAGCGGCAGGAAAATTTTCGGCGGCAGACGGCTGGCGCCAATCAGTATCGGCCCGATTATCCTGAAGCCGTACATAAAACGGGTGCCTATGACGAACAGGTAAGGGTGGCGCTGGATCAGGCGCTGCGCGCGGTTAATTTTCTTTTTGTGTTTAGCGAAACGCTTGAGAAGCGTCGGACCAAAGCGCAGACCCAGAAAGTAGAGTAGCTGATCGCCAATCATGCCGCCCAGCGCGACCGCAGCGACGACCAGCGGAAATTTCAGTAAGCCCTGATGCGCGGCGACGCCGCCTAACAGCGTGATGGTTTCACCTTCTGCCACGCTACCAATGACCAGCGCGGCATAGCCATATTGTTCAATGAGTGCGTTAATATCCATTACGTAAATGTTATCTCCCTCAGCGTACCTGGTTTAATCATATACCCCATGAATCAACAGCGGGGAAATCAACGGAAATTTCCCACTGTACATAAAATAATCTAAAGCCTGCATTATACTTAAGGTATCGCTGACGGGCCGACAACAAGGGGGCGCTATGAACCATGTCTGGGGACTTTTCTCCCATCCCGATCGTGAAATGCATGTCATCAAAAGTGAGAACGAAACGGTCTCGCATCATTACACCCACCATGTGCTGCTGATGGCCGCGGTGCCGGTAATATGCGCGTTTATTGGCACAACACAAATCGGCTGGAATTTCGGTGACGGCACCGTGGTTCAGCTTTCCTGGTTTACCGGGCTTTATCTTGCCATTCTCTTTTATGGCCTGATGCTGGCGGGCGTGGCGGTCATGGGGCGTGTCATTCACTGGATGGCACGTAACTATCCGCAACGTCCATCGCTGGCGCGCTGTATGGTCTTCGCTGGATACGTCGCGACCCCGCTGTTCTTAAGCGGTATTGTTGCACTGTATCCACTGGTCTGGTTGTGCGCACTGATCGGTACGATTGCTCTCTGTTACACAGGTTATCTGCTGTATCTGGGAGTTCCAACCTTCCTGAATATCAACAAAGAAGAGGGGCTGAGCTTCTCCAGCTCAACACTGGCTATCGGTGTGCTGGTGCTGGAGGCGTTACTGGCACTGACGGTTATTCTTTGGGGTTATGGATACCGTCTCTTCTAAGCTCACTGCATTGCTGGCGTAAATGCCAGCAATGCAGCATCTGTTCACGATTATCCGCTGGCGACAAAGCACTGTGACGGCTATGATGCCGAAGCCAGCCTGCGTTTATCCGTCGACGCAGGCGGTGTACGTCATTACGTGCGTGAATAATTATCAGAAGTCTCACCATGCTGAAATTCCGAGTCTCTTTACTTAGCCTGGCGCTGTTGCTGGGGGCGTCCGCTGCTGTGCCAGCCGTCGCTAAAACGCCCGCGGTGACCACTGCTGCTGCCCAGCCGCAAATTGCATCCGGCAGCGCGATGATTGTCGACCTCAACACCAATAAGGTGATTTACGCCAGCCATCCGGACCTGGTGCGCCCGATCGCTTCAATAACCAAATTAATGACCGCGATGGTGGTGCTTGATGCCCATCTGCCGCTGGACGAAAAACTGAAAGTGGATATCAGCCACACGCCAGAGATGAAAGGGATCTACTCTCGCGTGCGCCTGAACAGCGAAATCAGCCGTAAAAACATGCTGCTGCTGGCGCTGATGTCATCCGAAAACCGTGCGGCCGCGAGCCTGGCACACCACTATCCTGGCGGTTACGACGCGTTTATTCGCGCGATGAACGCCAAAGCCAAAGCGCTGGGGATGAACAATACGCACTATGTTGAACCGACGGGTCTGTCGATTAACAACGTCTCGACGGCACGCGATCTGACGAAACTGCTGATTGCCAGCAAGCAGTATCCGCTGATTGGCCAGCTCAGCACGACCCGTGAAGAGATGGCGACCTTTGCCAACCCGGCCTATACGCTGCCGTTCCGCAACACTAACCATCTGGTTTACCGGGATAACTGGAATATTCAGCTAACGAAAACCGGATTCACCAACGCGGCAGGACACTGTCTGGTGATGCGCACCGTGTTTAACGGTAAGCCGGTGGCGCTGGTGGTGATGGATGCCTTCGGGAAATATACTCACTTTGCGGATGCGAGCCGCCTGCGGACCTGGATTGAGACCGGGAAAGTGCAGCCTGTACCGGCCGCGGCTTTGACGTATAAAAAGCAGAAAGCGGAGCAGATGGCGACGGCGCAGAACGATTAGGTACCTCTGCGCGCTGATGCCCTCACCCCAACCCTCTCCCACAGGGAGAGGGAGAACACACTAAAAACGGTAACCCAGGTTACCGTTTTGCTTTTATTCCGGCAGCGTCCAGTCCCCGTCGTTGAGCGGGCGCTGCATAATCACCGTATCCCGCCAGTCGCCTTTCTTGTATCCCACGCTGCGCAGCTGACCGACAATCTCGAAGCCATGCTTTTTATGCAGCCGCAACGAACCGGCGTTGTTATTGCCATCTCCCACTACGGCAATCATCTGCCGCCACGGGCCTTGTTCGCAGCGTGCGATAAGCGCATCCATTAATGCTGTGCCAAAACCGCGGCCGGTGGTGCTGGCGTCCACGTAAATCGACTCTTCCAGGGTATAGCGGTAGGCGTGTCGCGGTCGGTAAGGACTGGCATAGCAGTAACCCACCACGATGCCGCGATACAGCGCGATGAGCCACGGTAAACCGTTCTCAGCCACGCTTTTCATACGCTGGCGCATTTCGTCGATAGTCGGGGGGACTTCTTCAAAGGACGCGCGTCCGTGAAGCACATGCCAGGCATAAATTGCGGTGATGGCATGCACATCATCGGGAAGGGCGTCGCGCACTTCCAGTTCGGTTTCGGATAAAACGTCAACAGCCGACATGATGTGCCTGCTCCTCGTGATCGCATGCCGGAGAAACGTTTCTCCGGCGACAGACCGTTACTCTATTACGATTAACAAGCGCTAAACAATCTCTCAAATTTGGCTGTAGGAATTAATCAGACGCTTGCGTTAAGTGCTGCTCCGCGTCTGGGCTCTCTTTCCAGTATTTCTTCCGCGTTGTTTTACCAATGCCGGGGTTCATGCTGTTTGTAGGGTCATTCTCGCGATAAAACTGCTTAAGTGCGTCAGGAGCTTTATAAAGATGCCCGACGTTGTGTTCCGCAGGATATTGTGCGCCACGCTCGTGAAGAAGGGCGAGCATCTGCTCTTTCAGTTCGTGGGCATCAACCCCTTTTTTGACAATGTAATCCTGATGGAAGACATAGCACATAAAATGGCCGTAATAGAGCTTATGCACCAGCTTGCTGTCAATTTCCGGCGGCAAATGCTCAAACCACTCGGTGTCGTTACGGCGCAGGGCAATATCCAGCGCCAGGATATCTTCCACCTCGTCAGAGTGTACTGCCTGGTAACGGATAGCGGCTCCCGCCGCGGCAAAACGGTGCAGGAAGGCTTTGCTGCCCTCTTCAGGGGTACAGGCGAAGAAATCCCCTTCGGCGGTTTTGAAGAAGTCGGTGAGCCAGGCCTGCGCTTCGGCAATCCCGTCCCCGGCCATTTTCAGCAGCAGATGATGTTCGTACTTATCACGCCAGGTTTTCATTCGCTCCGGCAAATGCGCCGGGAAAACGTTGCCCAGCTTCTGCATAAAGCGGTCGGTGAAGTGAGGTTTGAACAGCGACACTTTCTCCAGCATCGCATCGGTGCGGCCCTTCATGGTGAAGAAGAACGGCATTTTGTCGGTGCCGAGCTTGTCGATCATCAGGAACGTATCTTTGCCGTAACGCTCGGCAATGTCGTAAATGTCCCGATGCATATATTCGCCCGCCACCGGCAGGTGGGTGAATTCGCCCAGAATATGACGACGGATTTCGGTTAACACTTCAGGCTGGTTGGTGCCGATATAAAACACCTGCTGCTTTTTCTCTGCCGGGAAGGTGTCGAGACGCACCGCGAAAACGGCAAGCTTGCCCGCACAGCCGGAGGACTCAAACAGACGGTCCGGGTCGGCGTTATAGCGCGCCGGCGTATCGGCTTCAATATCGCGCACGCGGGTAATGTAGTCATGGTCGTGCGCGTGGCGGCCATCGTGCTGAACGTCTTCATCCTTCACGCGATCGTCGTCGAGCTTGCTGAGGATCTGTTCCGCCGTGACGCCCAGGTCGATACCCAGATGGTTCACCAGCGTCAGCTTGCCGTCTTCATTGATACGGGCAAACAGCGACATCTCGGTGTAAGCCGGGCCGCGCTGCACCAGCGAGCCGCCGGAGTTATTGCAGATCCCACCGACGACCGAGGCGCCAATGCACGAGGAGCCGATCACCGAATGCGGTTCGCGTCCCAGCGGCTTAAGCGCTTTTTCCAGCGAGTAAAGAGTGGTACCAGGGAAGGCGAGTACCTGCTCGCCTTTATCCAGCAGATGCAGCTTGTCGAGGCGCAGAGTGCTGATAATCACGATGTCACGATCGTAATCGTTGCCGTTCGGCGTAGAACCTTCGGTCAGGCCGGTGTTGGCCGCCTGCATTAATATAATCTTGTCGGCGGCAACGCAGGCGCTCAGCACGCGCCACAGTTCCAGCAGCGTGCCCGGAAAGACCACCGCCAGCGCCTCGCCCTGACCGGAGCGGAAACCCTTACGGTAGCGGGCGGTTTTAGCCGGGTCGGTGAGCAGGTGAGAGGAGCCAACCAGGCGCGACAGTTCGTTAATGAATGTTTTGTTATCGTCAGTTCGAACAGAAGACATCTTCCACTCCTTGTGGTGGGGCAAATTTCTCGCTGTAAAGCATAGCGCGATTAACAGTTTCGCGGTCTACTATTCATGAGAAAAATCAGAGAATAACCCTGCAAGCAAAAGAGGGTTTATGGCACACTGCGCTTTTCGCCCGGACCGGTGGCCTTCTTCCGGCGGTTAATGATGAGAGAGTAACGACATGAGATGGATATGTTCTTTAGGTGTCGCCGTCAGCCTGGCGCTGCAGCCTGCGCTGGCAGATGAGTTGTTTGGCAATCACCCGCTTACGCCTGAAGCCCGGGACGCATTTGTCACGGAACTGCTTAAAAAGATGACGGTTGATGAGAAGATCGGCCAGCTGCGTCTGATAAGCGTCGGCCCGGATAACCCGAAAGAGGCCATCCGGGAGATGATCAAAGAAAGCCAGGTGGGCGCCATCTTTAACACCGTCACCCGCCAGGATATCCGCAAAATGCAGGATCAGGTAATGGCGCTTAGCCGCCTGAAGATCCCTCTCTTCTTCGCCTATGACGTGGTACACGGCCAGCGCACCGTCTTCCCTATCAGTCTCGGCCTGGCCTCCTCCTTTAACCTCGATGCGGTGAAAACCGTCGGTCGCGTGTCGGCTTATGAAGCGGCGGATGACGGCCTGAACATGACCTGGGCTCCGATGGTCGATGTCTCGCGCGATCCGCGCTGGGGCCGTGCATCGGAAGGCTTCGGTGAAGATACGTATTTAACCGCCACGATGGGCAAAACCATGGTGGAAGCGATGCAGGGCAAAAGCCCGGCAGACCGCTATTCGGTGATGACCAGCGTCAAACACTTCGCGGCCTATGGCGCAGTGGAGGGCGGTAAAGAGTACAACACTGTCGACATGAGCCCGCAGCGCCTGTTCAACGACTATATGCCGCCGTACAAGGCAGGGCTGGATGCAGGCAGCGGCGCGGTGATGGTGGCGCTTAACTCGCTGAACGGCACGCCGGCGACCTCCGATTCGTGGCTGCTGAAAGACGTGCTGCGTGACCAGTGGGGCTTTAAGGGCATCACCGTGTCTGACCACGGCGCGATTAAAGAGCTGATCAAACACGGCACTGCATCCGACCCGGAAGACGCCGTGCGCGTGGCGCTGAAGTCTGGCATTAACATGAGCATGAGCGATGAATACTACAGCAAATACCTGCCGGGGCTGGTGAAGAGCGGCAAGGTGACGATGGCGGAGCTGGACGATGCCACGCGCCACGTGCTGAACGTGAAATATGACATGGGGTTGTTTAACGATCCTTACAGCCACCTGGGGCCAAAGGATTCCGACCCGGCGGACACCAATGCTGAAAGCCGCCTGCACCGCAAAGAAGCGCGTGATGTGGCGCGCGAAAGCCTGGTGCTGCTGAAGAACCGCCTCGACACGCTGCCGCTGAAAAAGTCCGGCACCATTGCCGTGGTGGGCCCACTGGCTGACAGCAAACGCGACGTGATGGGCAGCTGGTCTGCGGCAGGCGTCGCCGATCAGTCCGTGACCGTGCTGACCGGTATCAAGAGCGCCGTCGGTGAAAACGCCAAAGTGGTGTACGCCAAAGGGGCAAACGTCACCAATGATAAAGACATCGTCACCTTCCTCAACCAGTACGAGGAAGCGGTGAAGGTCGATCCGCGCACGCCGAAAGAGATGATCGACGAAGCGGTAAACGCGGCTAAGCAGTCGGACGTTGTTGTCGCGGTCGTGGGCGAAGCGCAGGGGATGGCGCATGAAGCTTCCAGCCGTACCGATATCACTATTCCGCAGAGTCAGCGCGATCTGATTGCCGCCCTGAAAG
Source organism: Enterobacter sp. MGH 37 (assembly GCF_000534515.1). NCBI lineage: Bacteria > Pseudomonadati > Pseudomonadota > Gammaproteobacteria > Enterobacterales > Enterobacteriaceae > Enterobacter > Enterobacter sp. MGH 37. Next base: position 2,280,386 of record NZ_KI973205.1, on the reverse strand, counting down.
CCACCGGCAAGCCGCTGGTGCTGGTGCTGATGAACGGTCGTCCGCTGGCGCTGGTGAAAGAAGACCAGCAGGCAGATGCCATTCTGGAAACCTGGTTCGCCGGTACCGAAGGCGGTAACGCTATCGCCGACGTGCTGTTTGGCGATTACAACCCGTCCGGCAAGCTGCCGATGTCCTTCCCGCGCTCCGTCGGGCAGATCCCGGTTTATTACAGCCACCTGAACACCGGTCGCCCGTACAACGCCGACAAGCCGAACAAGTACACGTCACGTTACTTCGATGAAGCCAACGGCCCGCTGTATCCGTTTGGTTATGGTCTGAGCTACACCACCTTCAAGGTCTCCGAGGTGAAAATGTCGGCCCCGACCCTGAAGCGTGATGGCAAAGTTACCGCCAGCGTCGAGGTGACCAACACCGGCAAGCGCGAAGGGGCAACGGTGATTCAGATGTACGTGCAGGATGTCACTGCGTCGATGAGTCGTCCCGTGAAGCAGCTGCGTGGTTTCGAAAAGGTTGACCTGAAACCGGGTAAAACCAAAACCATCAGCTTCCCGATTGACGTGGATGCGCTGAAGTTCTGGAACCAGCAGATGAAATATGATGCGGAACCCGGCAAATTTAACGTGTTTATCGGGGTGGACTCCGCTCGCGTGAATAAAGGCGAGTTCGAACTGCTGTAACCTTTCCTGCCTTTGCATCCCCCCGTCCTGCGGGGGATGCATCTTACCTTATGCTAAAAAGGCATTTTGACGGTTAATTCTGCCGTTTTAAGCTACGCTTTTCTCTCAAGCCTCTGAAAAAGGCAGCAAAAAAATGAGGATAGCGGAATGACGATTATTAAGGGGATGTTGGGATCGGCGGCATTACTGGCGGCGCTGAGTGTGCCGTTACAGGCGGCGGAGCCGGTAAAAGTGGGTTCCAAGATCGATACCGAAGGCGCGCTGCTCGGGAATATTATTTTGCAGGTGCTGGAAAGCCACGGTCTGAAAACCGTCAATAAAGTCCAGCTCGGCACCACGCCCGTGGTGCGCGGGGCGATTACCTCCGGCGAACTGGATATCTACCCGGAATACACCGGCAACGGGGCATTCTTCTTTAAAGATGAAAACGATCCGGCATGGAAAAACGCCAAAGCCGGGTATGAGAAAGTCAAAAAACTCGACGCGGAACAGAACAAACTTGTCTGGCTGACCCCGGCTCCGGCCAACAATACCTGGACCATCGCTGTGCGCAAAGATGTGGCGGAGAAAGGTAAGCTGACCTCACTGACGGATCTTAGCCGCTACCTGAAAGAGAAGGGTGATTTTAAGCTTGCGGCGTCCGCAGAGTTTATCGAGCGTCCTGACGCGCTGCCCGCGTTCGAAAAAGCCTACGGTTTCAAACTCGACCAGGCGCAGCTGCTCTCTCTGGCGGGCGGGGATACTGCGGTGACCATCAAAGCCGCAGCGCAGCAAACCTCGGGTGTTAATGCGGCCATGGCCTACGGTACCGATGGCCCGGTGGCGGCGCTCGGCCTGCAGACCCTGACCGATCCTAAAGGCGTTCAGCCGATTTACGCCCCGACCCCAGTTGTGCGTGAGGCGGTGCTGAAAGCCCATCCGGAGATTGCCGACTGGCTCAAGCCGGTCTTCGAAAAGCTGGATGAAAAAACGCTGCAGCAGCTGAATGCCAGCATTGCCGTCGAGGGACTGGATGCCAAAAAAGTGGCCGCCGACTTCCTGAAACAACAAGGGCTTGTGAAGTAACGGGAAAGGGCTGTGCCAATAAAATGTCATAACCGCGTACTGCTGCTGTTGGCCTGCACGGCCATCGCGGCGGTCGCGTTACCGTTTGTGAATGTCGCCCCTAACCGCCTGATGTCGGGGGAGGGAAAAGCGCTCTGGCAGGTCTGGTCGTTTACGCCGGGGTGGCTGGCGGCGTCGCTGGGCGCCTGGGTGATCCTGTCGCTCTGTCAGGGACGCCCGGCGCAGTGGCTGACGCTGCTCCTCTCCGAAGGGCTGTTTATTCTCCTGTTCTGGAGTGCCGGACTGGCGGCGACGCATATGGCGTCGGCGGAAAGTCCACTGGCGAGGACCTCTATAGGCAGCGGCCTCTGGCTGTGGCTGGCGCTCTGTTTGCTGGCCTGCAGCGATGCGATTCGTCGACTCATCTCCAGTGCCGTCTGGCGCTGGGTACTGAATGCGCAGATTTGGTGTATACCCTTGTTCCTGCTGTTCAGCGGGGAGCTGAACAATCTCTCGCTGTTAAAAGAGTACGCCAACCGCCAGGAGGTATTTGATGATGCCCTGGCGCAACACCTGACGATCCTCTTCGGCACGCTCCTTCCGGCGCTTCTGCTCGGGATTTCGCTGGGCATGTGGTGTTACCGCCATCCTTCCCGCCAGGGCAGCATTTTTGCCGTGCTCAACGTCATCCAGACGATTCCTTCCGTTGCGCTGTTTGGCCTGCTGATTGCCCCGCTGGCCGGGCTGGTGAAGTCGTTTCCGGTGCTGGGCGCGGCAGGCATCGCCGGAACGGGATTAACCCCGGCGCTTATCGCGCTGGTGCTCTATGCACTGTTGCCGCTGGTGCGCGGCGTGGTCGCGGGGTTAAGCCAGGTCGCGCCGGATGTGCTGGAAAGCGCCCATGCCATGGGGATGAGCGCGCGGCAGTGTTTCTGGAAGATACAGCTCCCGCTGGCGCTACCCCTGCTGCTGCGTAGCCTGCGGGTAGTTGCCGTTCAGACCGTGGGCATGGCGGTGATCGCCGCGCTGATTGGCGCGGGTGGCTTTGGTGCGCTGGTGTTCCAGGGGCTGCTGAGCAGTGCTCTCGATTTGGTGTTGCTGGGCGTGGTGCCCACGATTGCGCTGGCGGTGGTTGTCGACGCGCTGTTTGCCTTATGGCTCGCGCTGCTCAGGAGAAGCGCCAATGATTGAATTTCATGATGTCAGTAAAACCTTTGCGGGTCGCCCGGCGGCGAGCCATCTCAACCTGAACTTTGCCGAAGGCGCGTTTTCCGTGCTGATTGGTACGTCAGGGTCGGGAAAATCCACCACGCTGAAGATGATCAACCGTCTGGTCGAGCATGACAGTGGGCTGATCCGCTTTGCCGGGGAAGAGATCCGCAGTCTGCCGGTGCTGGAGTTGCGCCGTCGGATGGGCTATGCCATTCAGTCCATCGGACTGTTTCCCCACTGGACGGTGGCGCAAAACATTGCCACCGTGCTGCAGCTGGAGAAATGGTCGCGGGCTAAAACGGCTGACCGGGTGGAGGAACTGATGTCTCTGCTGGGGTTAGAGCCTGCCTTGCGCGACCGCTATCCGCACCAGCTTTCCGGTGGGCAGCAGCAGCGAGTGGGCGTGGCGCGCGCGCTGGCGGCCAATCCGCAGGTGTTGCTGATGGACGAACCCTTTGGTGCGCTGGATCCGGTGACGCGCGGGGCGCTGCAGACTGAAATGACCCGTATTCACCGCATTCTCGGAAGGACGATTGTCCTCGTGACGCACGATATTGATGAAGCTCTGCGTCTGGCTGACCATCTGGTCCTTATGGATCACGGCGAAGTGGTGCAGCAGGGCGCGCCGCTCGCGCTGCTGACCAGCCCGAAGAACGACTTTGTGCGTGAGTTTTTTGGCCGTAGCGAGCTGGGCGTCAGGTTGCTCTCCCTGCGAACGGTCAGTGACTATATGCGTCGACAGGATACGTCGCTCGCCGGTGAACCGCTACAGACGCAAATGACCCTGCGGGATGCCCTCTCCGCGTTTGTGGCGCGCCAGTGTGAAGTGCTACCCGTTTCGGATGCCCGGGGGGAACCGTGCGGAAGCTTACATTTTCGCGATCTGCTGGCCGGGGAGGTGACGCGTGAAGGCTCTGCGTGATCCGCTCCTCTGGCTGGTAGCGCTGTTTGTCGCCTTACTGTTTTTGATGCCTCACAGCGCGGTACTGTTCAGCGCACTTTTCCCTGGGCTGCCGCGCCCGGTGTACCAGCAGGAGAGCTTTATTAATCTCGCCGTGGCGCATCTCTGGCTGGTGGCGCTCTCCAGCACTGTCGCGATTGTGCTGGGCACCGGCGCGGGTATCGCGGTGACCCGGCCTGCCGGGCGGGAGTTTCGTCCCCTGGTGGAAACCATCGCGGCTATTGGACAGACGTTTCCGCCGGTGGCGGTGCTGGCCATTGCGGTGCCTGTCATGGGATTTGGTCAGCAGCCTGCGCTTATCGCGCTGATTTTATACGGGGTGTTGCCCATTCTGCAGGGCACGCTGGCGGGTATTGCGGCTGTCCCGGCATCGGTGTTAAGCGTGGCAGAAGGGATGGGGATGAGTCGCTGGCAGCGGCTGCGCAAGGTGGAACTGCCGCTTGCAGCACCGGTTATCATTGCCGGGATCCGCACGTCGGTGATTATTAACATCGGGACGGCGACCATTGCGTCTACGGTGGGGGCCAATACGCTGGGAACGCCGATCATTATCGGCTTAAGCGGGTTTAACACGGCTTATATTGTGCAGGGGGCGGTGCTGGTCGCGCTGGCGGCTATCGTCGTCGATCGCCTTTTTGAGCGGCTGGCGATGTACCTCAGCCGACACCGCCACGAACAATAAACGAGTACCCTGCCAGCATTACGCCGCCGATACCGCTTACGGCCATCAGGACAAAAAGGGTAATCACGGCCAGTTTGGTTGCCTTCATCATGTGCTCCTGTTGTTAACGGAACAATTATACGGTGAAGCGCGGCTGTTAATGAACCATTAAATGCCGTTATGGCTCATCCGGGCCAAGGGAATAAACCGGATACCCATTCTCACGCCATTCCGTCAGCAGCTGTTGCTGCGTGGCGGACGGCACTTCGCCACACCAGACCAGCAGAGTCTGGCCGTCGAAAAACTCAGGCTTAAGCTGCGCCAGCGAGTGCGCAAGGACATCCACGCGCCAGCCCTGTTGGGTGGCAATCCACGCTTCCAGCCACAGGCGGGTGGTGTCGTGCACGTTCCAGCCGACCACCAGCGCATCTTTTCCGGCCTTGTTCTTCGCCGAGGCGAGGCAGACGGCAATGTAGTTAATCAGCACACCGTCGAGCATGCTGAGCAGCGCCTGCAGGGTGGACTGCTGACATTGCAGGCGTCGACGGAGCGGAATGAAAAGATGGGCGATGAGCGTCTGTGCCGGATAATCGCGGCCCTGCTCTTTGATCCATGCGCGCAGGCGCTGCACATTACCCGCCTGCAGGAGCCGCAGCAGGGTTTCCTGCTGTTCGCGCCAGAGGTGCTGCGTGTCCGGGTCGTCGTGGCTCAGCAAGGACTTCACTTTACCGACCTGCACGCCGTTGTCTATCCAGCTTTTAATTTCGCGGATTCGGTCGATATCGGCATCGTTGAACAGGCGATGTCCGCCGTCCGTTCTCTGCGGTTTAAGCAATCCATACCGTCGCTGCCACGCCCGTAGGGTAACGGGATTGATATCACAAAGGAGTGCCACTTCACCTATCGTGTAAAGCGCCATATTTGCCCCCTGGCTTACGCGTTCCCAGCTTAACTGTAGACCCACTTTGCCGAACCAGGAAGGATTGATTGATTTTTGAACAAATAATGCGAAGGATGCGCGATGATCGGAAAAAGGTGTGATAACGGACACGATTTTGCGCTTTTTTGGGATGCTTCAAAGAAAGCAAACCTGCAACAGTGTATGTTACGCGTTTTTAGCGTGTGCGGTTTTGAGTATGTACGAGTTTAATCTGGTGCTGCTGTTGCTTCAGCAGATGTGCGTGTTTCTGGTCATCGCCTGGCTGATGAGCAAAACGCGTCTTTTTATCCCGCTGATGCAGGTCACCGTACGTCTGCCGCATAAGCTGCTCTGCTACGTCACCTTCTCTATTTTTTGCATAATGGGGACTTATTTTGGTCTTCATATCGAAGACTCTATCGCCAATACGCGCGCGATCGGCGCGGTGATGGGCGGGCTGCTTGGCGGCCCCGTCGTCGGTGGCCTTGTGGGGTTAACCGGCGGGCTGCATCGTTATTCCATGGGTGGGATGACGGCGCTCAGCTGTATGATCTCTACGATCGTGGAAGGGCTGCTTGGCGGCCTGGTACACAGCTACATGATCAAGCGTGGCCGCCCGGATAAAGTTTTTAGCCCGCTCACTGCCGGGGCGATCACCTTTGTGGCCGAAATGGCGCAGATGGCGATCATCCTGCTGATTGCCCGTCCCTTTGACGATGCGCTGCACCTGGTCAGCAGTATTGCGGCCCCGATGATGGTGACTAACACTGTCGGCGCGGCGCTGTTTATGCGCATTCTGCTTGATAAACGCGCCATGTTTGAGAAGTACACCTCGGCCTTTTCTGCCACGGCGTTGAAGGTTGCCGCCTCGACCGAAGGGATCCTGCGCCAGGGGTTCAACGAGGAGAACAGCATGAAGGTGGCGCAGGTGCTCTACAAAGAGCTCGATATCGGCGCGGTCGCCATCACCGATCGCGAAAAGCTGCTGGCGTTTACCGGCACCGGAGACGATCACCATCTGCCGGGCAAACCTATCTCCTCAACCTATACGCTGCGGGCCATTGAAACCGGCGAAGTAGTGTATGCCGATGGTAACGAAGTGCCTTATCGCTGCTCGCTGCATCCGCAGTGTAAGCTGGGCTCCACGCTCGTCATTCCGCTGCGCGGTGAAAATCAGCGGGTGATGGGCACCATCAAGCTGTATGAGGCGAAAAACCGCCTGTTCAGCTCCATCAACCGCACGCTGGGGGAGGGGATCGCTCAGCTGCTGTCAGCGCAAATCCTCGCCGGGCAGTATGAACGGCAGAAAGCTCTTTTAACGCAGTCTGAGATTAAGCTCCTGCATGCGCAGGTTAATCCGCATTTCCTGTTTAATGCCCTGAATACGCTTAAAGCGGTGATCCGCCGCGACAGCGATCAGGCCGCGCAGCTGGTGCAGTTTCTGTCGACCTTTTTCCGCAAGAACCTGAAACGTCCGTCAGAGATAGTGACCCTGTCCGATGAGATTGAGCACGTGAACGCCTATCTGCAGATTGAGCAGGCGCGTTTCCAGTCTCGCCTGCAGGTGTCGCTTTCCGTCCCGGATGACCTGGCGTATCAGCATCTTCCGGCCTTTACCCTGCAGCCTATCGTGGAAAATGCCATCAAACATGGAACTTCGCAGCTGCTCGGGATCGGAGAGATCACGATTGCTGCCAGCCGTTTTAACCATCATCTGGTGCTGGATATTGAAGATAATGCCGGGCTTTATCAGCCTTCCACGTCGGGCGGGCTAGGGATGAGCCTGGTGGATAAACGTCTGCGTGCCCACTTTGGCGACGACTGCGGTATTACCGTGGCCTGTGAGCCGGACCGATTTACCCGTATTACCGTTCGACTGCCGCTGGAGGAAAACGCATGTTAAGAGTGCTGATTGTGGATGATGAGCCGCTGGCACGGGAAAACCTGCGCGTTCTGCTGCAGGAGCAGCCAGATATTGAGGTTGTGGGAGAGTGTGCGAACGCCATTGAGGCCATTGGTGCCGTGCATAAGTTGCGCCCTGACGTGCTGTTCCTCGACATTCAAATGCCGCGTATCAGCGGGCTGGAGATGGTGGGTATGCTCGACCCGGCGCATCGTCCCTACATCGTGTTTCTGACGGCCTTCGACGAGTATGCCGTTAAGGCTTTTGAGGAGCACGCGTTTGATTATTTACTCAAGCCGATTGAAGAGAAGCGGCTGGAAAAGACCCTGAACAGGTTACGCCAGGAGCGAACCGTCCAGGATGTCACGCTGCTGCCAGAGAACCAGCAGCCGCTGAAATTTATCCCGTGCACCGGGCACAGCCGAATCTATCTTTTGCAGATGGATGATGTGGCCTTCGTGAGTAGCCGACTGAGCGGCGTGTTTGTCACCAGTGCAGAGGGAAATGAAGGATTTACCGAACTGACTCTGCGCACGCTGGAGAGCCGCACGCCGCTGATCCGCTGTCATCGCCAGTATCTGGTGAACATGGCGCATCTGAAAGAGATCCGCCTGGAAGACAACGGCCAGGCCGAGCTGGTCCTGCGCGCCGGGCAGACTGTTCCCGTCAGCCGCCGCTATCTGAAAAGTTTGAAAGAGGCGATTGGCCTGTAAAGCTGGTACACTGCGCGCCATTGCATCATCGACATTCGAAGGCTCTATGCTCAGTAACGATATTCTCCGTAGCCTGCGCTACACCCTGAAAGCAAACAACAACGACATGGTGCGCATTCTTGCCCTGTCCGACATGGAATCCACGTCTGCAGGCTTTGACACCTGGATGACCAAAGAGGATGAAGAGGGCTTCGTGCGCTGCCCCGACATCATTTTGTCGGGTTTCCTGAACGGTCTGATTTATGACAAGCGTGGCAAAGATGAGTCCGCCCCGGAGCTGGCGCTGGAGCGTCGCGTGAACAACAACACGGTACTGAAAAAGCTGCGCATCGCGTTCTCGCTGAAAACGGACGATATTGTGGCGATCATGACGGAGCAAAAATACCGCGTATCCGTGCCGGAAGTGACTGCCATGATGCGCGCGCCGGACCACAAAAACTACCGCGAGTGCGGCGATCAGTTTCTGCGTAATTTTCTGCGCGGGCTGACCCACCGGGTGCATCACCCTAAAGCGTAAAGGCGGCATGGGTGCGGCCTGATGCCCTCACCCCGACCCTCTCCCACAGGGAGAGGGAGAACAAAAAAGCCGGAGATAATCTCCGGCTTTTTTGTTATTTCACCTGCTGACCCGGCTTCGCGCCTTCGTCAGGGCTTAACAGGAAAATCTCTTTCCCGCCGGGGCCTGCGGCCATCACCATCCCCTCAGAGATGCCGAAGCGCATTTTACGCGGTGCCAGGTTCGCCACCATCACGGTCTGACGGCCAATCAGTACCTGTGGATCCGGATAGGCTGAACGGATGCCGGAGAAGACGTTGCGCTTCTCGCCGCCCAGATCCAGCGTCAGGCGCAGCAGCTTGTCAGAGCCTTCCACGAATTCCGCGTTTTCAATCAGCGCTACGCGCAGGTCAACTTTGGCGAAATCGTCAAAGGTGATGGTTTCCTGAATCGGATCGTCCGCCAGCGGGCCGGTCACCGGTGCTGTAGCGGCCTTCACCTCTTCTTTAGAGGCTTCGACCAGGGCTTCAACCTGCTTCATCTCAATGCGGTTATACAGCGCTTTGAAGGTGTTCACCTTGTGGCTGAGCAGCGGCTGCTGGATAGCATCCCAGGTCAGTTCGGTGTTCAGGAAGGCTTCAGCACGCGCGGCCAGCTGCGGCAGAACCGGTTTCAGCCAGGTCATCAGCACGCGGAACATGTTCAGACCCATGGTGCAGATCGCCTGCAGGTCGGCGTCGCGGCCTTCCTGTTTGGCAACCACCCATGGCGCCTGCTCGTCTACATAGCGGTTGGCAACATCTGCCAGCGCCATGATTTCACGAATGGCTTTACCGAATTCACGGCTTTCCCACGCTTCGCCAACCGCAGCGGCGGCGTCAGTGAAGGTTTTATACAGCTCAGGATCGGCCAGCTCTGCGGAGAGCACGCCGTCAAAGCGTTTGGCGATAAAGCCTGCGTTACGGGACGCCAGGTTCACCACCTTGTTGACGATGTCCGCGTTCACGCGCTGGACGAAATCTTCTAGGTTCAGGTCAATGTCGTCGATGCGAGAGGAGAGCTTCGCCGTGTAGTAGTAGCGCAGGCTATCCGCGTCGAAGTGGTTCAGCCAGGTGCTGGCTTTAATGAACGTCCCGCGAGATTTAGACATCTTCGCGCCGTTAACCGTCACGTAGCCGTGCACGAACAGGTTGGTCGGCTTGCGGAAGTTGCTGCCTTCCAGCATTGCCGGCCAGAACAGACTGTGGAAGTAAACGATGTCTTTACCGATGAAGTGATACAGCTCGGCAGTGGAATCTTTCTTCCAGTATTCGTCGAAGCTGACGGTGTCGCCACGCTTGTCGCACAGGTTCTTGAAGGAGCCCATGTAGCCGATGGGTGCGTCCAGCCAGACGTAGAAGTATTTGCCCGGTGCGTTCGGGATTTCGAAGCCGAAGTACGGCGCATCGCGGGAGATATCCCACTGTTGCAGACCGGATTCGAACCACTCCTGCATCTTGTTCGCCACCTGCTCCTGCAGCGCGCCGCTGCGGGTCCACGCCTGCAGCATTTCGCTGAAGGATGGCAGGTCAAAGAAGAAGTGCTCGGAATCACGCATCACAGGCGTAGCGCCGGACACCACGGATTTCGGCTCGATAAGCTCAGTCGGGCTGTAGGTTGCGCCACACACTTCGCAGTTATCGCCGTACTGATCCGGTGATTTGCATTTCGGGCAGGTGCCTTTGACGAAACGGTCCGGCAGGAACATGCCTTTTTCCGGATCGTACAGCTGAGAGATGGTGCGGTTTTTGATAAAACCGTTCTCTTTCAGACGCGTGTAGATTAGCTCCGACAGCTCACGGTTCTCGTCGCTGTGGGTGGAGTGATAGTTGTCATAGCTGATGTCAAAGCCAGCAAAATCGGTCTGATGCTCCTGACTCATTTCGGCAATCATCTGCTCCGGGGAGATACCCAGCTGCTGCGCTTTCAGCATGATCGGCGTGCCGTGAGCATCGTCTGCACAGATGAAGTTGACCTCGTGGCCGCGCATTCGCTGGTAACGGACCCAGACATCAGCCTGGATATGCTCCAGCATGTGGCCGAGGTGGATTGAGCCGTTGGCGTACGGCAGGGCGCACGTTACCAGAATTTTTTTCGCGACTTGAGTCATAGTAGGCATTACTTCTTTTAACTGTGAAAAGGGTTTTCGATATTACCAAAAGGGGCATTATTAAGTAAGCACAAACCGCGGCCTTTCAGGTAAACTTGTTGTCTAAGGTCTTATTCACAAGAACAAAGGAGTCGGGATGAGTTCTCAATCCCAGGCCAAATCACCGGAAGCCTTACGAGCAATGGTCGCCGGGACGCTGGCTAACTTTCAGCATCCAACCCTGAAACATAATCTCACGACGCTGAAAGCGTTACACCACGTTGCGTGGCTGGACGATACGCTGCACATTGAGCTGCAGATGCCCTTCGTCTGGAGCACCGCCTTTGATGCGCTGAAAGAGCAGACCAGCTCTGAGCTGCTGCGCATTACCGGAGCGAAAGCGATCGACTGGAAGCTGAGCCACAGCATCGCCACGCTGAAGCGTGTGAAGAATCAGCCTGGCGTGAACGGTGTGAAAAACATCATCGCCGTGAGCTCAGGTAAAGGCGGGGTGGGCAAATCGTCTACCGCAGTAAACCTGGCGCTTGCGCTGGCGGCGGAAGGGGCGAAGGTGGGTATTCTCGATGCCGATATCTATGGTCCGTCCATTCCAAACATGCTGGGTGCGGAAAACCAGCGTCCAACCTCGCCGGACGGTACGCATATGGCGCCGATCGTGGCGCATGGGCTGGCGACCAACTCAATCGGTTACCTGGTGACTGACGATAACGCCATGGTCTGGCGCGGCCCGATGGCCAGCAAAGCGCTGATGCAGATGCTGCAGGAAACCATGTGGCCGGATCTCGATTATCTGGTGCTGGATATGCCGCCGGGTACCGGTGATATCCAGCTGACGCTGGCGCAGAACATTCCGGTAACGGGTGCTGTGGTGGTGACCACACCGCAGGACATCGCGCTGATCGACGCCAAAAAAGGCATCGTCATGTTCGAAAAAGTGGAGGTGCCGGTACTCGGTATCGTTGAGAACATGAGCATGCACATCTGCAGCAACTGTGGGCACCACGAGCCAATCTTTGGTACCGGTGGCGCAGAAAAGCTGGCCGAACAGTATCATACCCAACTGCTGGGTCAGATGCCGCTGCATATCACCCTGCGCGAAGATCTGGACAGTGGAAAACCGACGGTTGTTAGCCGTCCGGACAGCGAATTTGCGGATATGTATCGTCAGCTGGCGGGGCGCGTTGCGGCGCAGCTTTACTGGCAGGGCGAAGTCATTCCGAGCGAAATCGCGTTCCGCGCGGTGTAATTCCTCTGCACTTTAATGCCGGGTGGCGCTTCTGTATGACCGGATACATAGGTGACAGATCAGACCGGGAACATAGGTAACACTTTTAGTCTATCCGGAGCACACTCTGGGTTTTTCGGTCGTAGTACGCAAGTGTTATTCCATTAAAGATGATGGCCTCAAGGCCATCATCTTGCTCTTCCAGCATGATGTACTCCCCAGTCAGTGCTTCACTCAGGAACACCGTACCCTTTTTTCCCATATAGAGGGTCCCCCTCGATTTCACCCTGTAGACTGTACCTCCTTCCGGATAAGCATATTCAGGAAGACGGCCATCCCAGTGTCGGTTTGAGGGTTGCCATACCGTTCCGGGCGTTGCACCCGCCAGTGCTTCATGCGGCCTTTCGTAGTTAAATTCTTTCCGGTAGTCACTGAACCACCGCTGTTGTTCTTCCATCGTCATGAAGGTGTTGCCCTGTTTCACCGCACTTTTCAGGGAGCGGTGCATTCGCTCATGGCGGCCATTTTCTTCCGGATGCCCCTTTCTGATACGCTCCGGCCTGATGCCCAGCTTGATTAGCCAGACGGCAAGACGACTTAATCCGGCTATTCCTGTTCCCGCGAAGGGCTGGCCGTTATCGGTTCTAAGCACTTCCGGCAGACCATATTCCAGGAACGCATCCGTCAGGCACTCTCTGACAAAGGGTTCACTCTCACGGTGTGTTCCCCGGCAGCTGAGCAGATACCGGCTGTGATTATCGGTCAGGGTGAAAGGATGGCAGTACTCTCTGCTGAGCAGCCTGAACTTGCCTTTAAAATCAGCGCTCCAGACCTGATTGTTCTCACTGATGATGGTCAGGGGCTGGCGATTGCCTGGTGTTCTGCGTTTTCGTTTTTTATCCGGAACCAGGCCTTCGCGCTTGAGGATATCGCCGATAGTGCTGGCGGCAGGTACGGTAAAATTGACGTGATGATTGAGCAACCACATCCGCAGTTTTTTTGGCCCCCAGTCAGGGTGTTTTTGACGCAGGGCAGTCAGGTGTCCGGCGATATCATCAGGAACCGTCCGGGAGTGGGAGCGTGGCGCGCGCGACCGGTCAGAGAGAGATGACAGATCAGAAGGGTCAAAACGCTGAAGCCATTTATAGCCGGTTTTACGGCTGATGCCAAAAAGACGGCAAAGCGCGGAGAAGGAGTCCGTACCTGCATGGCTGGCACGGATAAAATCAAGGCGTTGCATAGGTCGGGTCTCAGTCCAGGGCATAGCGAGTCTCCTCTTCTATGCCAGTTATAACTGTTACCCATGTATCCGGTCTAAAGTGTTACCCATGTTTCCGGTTCATACCCTTCGCTTACCCGGCCTACAAATGGCACCATCACGTAGGTCGGGTAAGGCGAAGCCGCCACCCGACGTTAACTCAGCCGATAATGCATCAGATAGTACTCTCCGTCCGGAGAATCACCCGTTGCCTCAATGTGCCAGCCATGTCGCTGGTAAAACGCAATAGCCCGCCTGTTCTTCACCAGACACTTCAGTGCACCCGTGCTGGTAAACGTTTTCTGTACGTGCTCAAGTAACAGATGTCCGACACCCAGGCTCTGATACTGCGGATCAACAAACAGGTTGTGCAGAAAATTATCGTTGGTCCAGACGGAAGCAAACCCCAGGCGATGGCCGTCCTGCTCCGCAACCCAGATGGCTTCGTCCCGGGTAGCGGCGTCGAAATCTTCCAGATGCCAGCCAGAGTCATCAAGCCAGGGCCAGGCATCGCGTCGGGCGTGGAGATAGAGCGTGCGCAGGAAAGGCCGATCGCTCTCCTGCCACGGACGGATGACGATCGTATCAGCGATGATAGAAGATATCCCCATTATAGGCTTTGTAGATTTTGCCATCTGCATCGCCAATCAGGACGTAGTTTTCGCCCATGTAGGTCCAGTGGGTCCCTGCATCCGGTGCCGGCAGGTTACGCAACTGATACTGTTTGATGGTGTATTCGGGCGTTTGATACTGCGCCGGTGCGGTATCGCCGATTTTGAACTTAGTGAAATCAGCGATGAACTCTTGTTCCTCATAGGCTTTGATGCCTGATGGCGCAGCGGCGGTTTGCGGGGCAGAAAATGCGGATCCCGCCAGAGACAGTAATACACCCAGAAGCAGCAATTTACGCTTAGCCATTTTTTCTCCAGTGATATCGTTACAGATGTTTTGTCTGCGGGCGCGCGTATGAAGCAAGGCAGACAGTCCATTTTAAGGATCAACGCAAGCCGTGTATGAAAAAAATGTAACAAAAATGGACAGTTTTGTGTAGTCGAACCGTGTGGGTCTTATTTGTGTGGTCGATATTTACCATTACTAATATTTGTTATTTTTATTAATCTATTCTGAAAATAACTTTTAGCATCAAAATTGCGCGGTTAAGCGAATGCTTTACTGAGGAATACCCTTTAGTATCATCCTTCGGATGAAGTGATATTACTTTTGATTTTATTAGACGATTGTGCATCGGCTCAGTTTTTTAAAGCGAATGTATTCGTTTTTTAGAATATCATGGTAATGCCATTAAAATAATAACTAATTATATTTCATGGTGTTAGTTGCATTCTTTTTGCAGATGTAACGCCTGGCGCAACGATAAATCAACATTTTATATAAATGAAAAACACAACTGCATTCCCACTATTATTTCTTTTTCTTAGCCAGTTAACAGGGTGTGTATTTTCACCGGGTCAGCACTTAAGTCTGTCTGGAAAAAAAGTTACGCCGAGTGAAGAAATTAATCATCAACTGGATAAACGTGTAGAAATTTTTCCAGTGACCCCTGGGTTGATTGAAAAACTGCGTCCGCCCGTGTCGAAATCTCAGGCGAATCCTAATCTGGATGAGCAGCTCAAAAACTGGGAATACCGTATTGGCACAGGCGACATCCTGACGGTCACCGTCTGGGATCACCCTGAATTAACGACGCCTGCCGGGCAGTATCGTAGCGCGAGCGATGCGGGCAACTGGGTCAACGCCGACGGTACGCTTTTTTACCCCTATGTCGGTAAGCTGCACGTAGCGGGCAAAACAGTTTCACAGATACGTGAAGAGATTACCGCGCGACTGGATAAGGTCATTGAGAGCCCTCAGGTGGATGTCAGCATAGCCTCCTTCCGTTCGCAAAAAGCCTATATCACTGGTGAGGTAGAGAAATCGGGCCAGCAGCCCATTACCAATATTCCACTGACGGTGATGGATGCAGTCAACGCTGCTGGTGGGCTATCTGCGGATGCCGACTGGCGGAATGTGGTACTCACGCATAATGGTCAGGACTCACGTCTTTCCCTCTATGCCCTGATGCAGCACGGCGATTTAACGCAAAACAAGCTGCTTTATCCTGGCGATATCTTGTTTGTTCCCCGAAACGACGCGCTGAAAGTGTTCGTGATGGGGGAGGTGGTTAAACAGAGCACCCTTAAAATGGATCGTAGCGGCATGACGCTGGCCGAAGCGCTGGGAAATGCTGGCGGCTTAAACCAGAACATGGCCGATGCCACCGGCATTTTTGTTATTCGACAGGTAGCGAAAAAAGGCGACGCGGACAAAATTGCCAACATCTATCAACTGAATGCAGAAGATGCGTCAGCCATGGTGCTAAGCACGGAATTTCAGCTGGAGCCGTATGACATTGTCTATGTGACCACCGCACCGCTTTCACGCTGGAATCGCGTCATTACCCAACTGGTGCCGACTATCACAGGTGTTCACGATCTGACCGAAACCGTCCGCTATATCAGATCGTGGCCGCAATAATGTTCAATTCAATCTTAGTGGTTTGCACAGGCAATATTTGCCGTTCGCCAATGGGTGAACGGCTGTTGCGCCAGCAGTTACCCGGCAGGCAGGTGACCTCGGCAGGTATTTTCGGTCTCGAAGGATGCCCGGCGGATGCCGCTGCGCAGGCCGTGGCCTGGCGTCATGGTATTTCGCTGGAGGGGCATGTTGCCCGCAAGGTGACGCGTAGCCTGTTACAAAAATCCGATTTGATTCTGGTGATGGAGCCGAAACACCTTCGTTTTATCGCCACTATGGCCCCGGAGAACCGGGGAAAATCGCTGCTATTTGGACAATGGCTGGAAACCAAGGACATTCCCGACCCGTATCATAAAAGTCGGGAAGCCTTCGAATATGTTTTCAACCAATTGGGAAAAGCCAGTCAGGAATGGGCTCGTCGTTTGAGTCAACAAGGAATGAAGCAGTAATGTCGTCTTCTAAATCAGACAAATTTGGTGCTGCGACACCGCAGAATAATGAAATCGATCTCATTCAGTTGCTTGCTGAGATGTTTGATCACCGGATCATGATTGCGTGTATCACACTCCTGTTCACAGTATGTGCGGGGATTTATGCATTTAGCGCCACGCCAGTTTATCAGGCTGATGCCCTGGTGCAGGTCGAGGCGAAGCAGGATAACTCGCTACTTAAAAGCTTAAGCCAGTTCGGGTCCGATCTCTCCCCTGATGTCGCCCCAGAACTTCTACTCCTTAAATCAAGGATGATTCTGGGAGAGACCGTTGATCAACTCGGGCTAACATACCACGTTAAGCGGCGCGTACTCCCTGTTATCGGTCCTGTGTGGGAACAGATTCGGGGACGAAAATCTGATGAAATAACGATTGGCGCACTGACTATTCCGCTTCTGGAAGGTGAGCCACAAACGCTTTTACTCACCGCACAGGACCAGGGGCGATTTCATCTTGAGGGTAAGACGCTGGCTGTAGACGGCGTTGTGGGAAAAGCGCTGGTTAAAGATGGGGTATCTCTGCTGGTGACATCCCTCGATGCGGTTCCGGGTACCCAATTTATCCTCAAAACCGTCACGAAACTTGAAGCGATCAACGCCATTCAAAAGAGGCTTACGGTTGCTGAATCGGCGAAACAGAGCGGTATGATCGCGTTAACCATAGCGGGTGAAGACCCCAGTAAGATCGCCAGAGTGCTTAATACAATCGCTGAAAATTATCTCAGTCAGAATATCGCGCGTCAGGAAGCTCAAGATACCCGGAGCCTGACGTTTTTACAGACTCAATTACCGAAGATCAGTCGGGAGCTGGATGAAGCTGAAGCTCGCCTCAATGCCTACAGAGAGAAACGTGATTCTGTCGACTTGTCTCTGGAGGCAAAGTCGGTTCTTGATCAGGTTGTTAATGTGGAAAACCAGCTTAACGAGCTGACATTCCGTGAAGCAGAGGTTTCTCAGCTTTTCAAGAAGGATCACCCCACTTACCGCGCGTTACGGGAAAAGAAACAAACGCTCGAGCAGGAACGTACGCGCCTCAACAAACGCGTTTCAGCCATGCCCTCCACGCAGCAGGAAATATTACGCCTGAGTCGTGACGTGGAATCCGGGCGTACCATCTACCTGCAACTTCTGACGCGGCAGCAGGAGCTGAATATCTCCCGCTCCAGCGCGATTGGAAACGTGCGGATCATTGACCCGGCCGTGACGCAGCCCATTCCGATTAAACCGCGTAAAGCGCTTATTATCGTGCTGGGCATGCTGATGGGGTTAATGCTCTCGACCGGAACGGTTTTCGTGCGTTCGGCCTTTAAGCGGGGCATTACGTCATCTGAGCAACTAGAAGTGCAGGGAATACCGCTTCTGGCGACGCTCCCGCGCTCAGTCTGGCTCTGGAAAAAGACGCATCTGCGCAGGCGGAACCTGTTTGCTTCCCACTGGAAACACAGAACATCAAACGTACCTTTCCTGCCTGTTGACCGGCCGACCGATATGTTTATCGAAGCGGTGCGCGGGCTCCGTACCAGTCTGCATTTTACGATGATGGATGCAACAAACCGGATCGTAGTGGTGTCAGGCCCTACCCAGGACTGCGGAAAGACCCTGGTCAGTACCTCACTGGCGTCGATTGCGGCTCAGGCGGGACAGCGAGTCTTGTTTATTGATGCGGATATGCGCAAGGGGTATGTCCACAATATTTTCAAACTGAACAATCATCTTGGATTGTCCAGCGTGCTCGGAGGAAACGTAGAATGGCAGGACGCGGTTCAACGCTTTGAGAAAGGCGGTTTTGATGTCCTGACCTGCGGACCCCGGCCTTCACATCCCGTTGATTTGCTCATGAGTGAACGCTTCCAGGCGGTAATGTCACGGATCGACACACTTTATGACATCGTCATTATCGACACCCCACCCGTACTTGCCGTGACGGATGCATTGCTGATCACCAGAGCCGCGGCCACCACGCTACTGGTTGCCCGTTTTGGAAAAACCAGCGGTAAAGAGGTCGAGCACTCACTGAAGCGTCTGCGGCAAACGGGCGTGCAGGTGAATGGCGCTATCCTCAACGATATCGTGAAATCCGCTGCGCTCTATTACAACTCGGGCTATAGCCACTACGACTATGGCTACACCCAGGAATAAGCGTGGCGCGACACTTCTTTACAGCACCGCGCCGAACAGCCCGTTAAGATGACCTCCGTTACAACGAGAGGTCATAATGGATAACCGTAAATTGAGTCGACTGCGCCGTTGGGCGCGGGAAGGGATCATTTTCTTTTTGCTCGCGCTGGCCGTGATGTGGGGCGTGGATCAATACCGCAAGCCCACACTCCCCGCCAGTTTTAGCGCCACCCCAATGCAAAGCATTGACGGAAAGCGCCACGATATCGAAGCGCTCAGCCAGGAGCGGCCACTGCTGATCTACGTCTGGGCCACCTGGTGTAGCATCTGCCGTTATACGACACCGGCGGTGGATAAGCTGGCAGAAGAGGGCGGTAACGTCATCAGTATTGCCATGCGTTCTGGTGATGATGCGAAGCTGGCTCGCTGGGTCGAGAAGAAAAGCCTGAGTATGCCGGTGATTAACGATGCAAACGGTGCGATGTCACAACAGTGGCAGGTGAGCGTAACGCCGACGCTGGTGATTGTATCGAAGGGGAATGTGGTCAGTACCACAACGGGCTGGACGAGCTACTGGGGATTAAAAATCAGGATGTGGTGGGCAGGTCTGTAAAAATAACCCCTCTCCCGGTGGAAGAGGGGTTTTGTATTACTTAGCCAGAACTTCCTGCGCGGTGTGCTCAACCAAAGACAGCAGGGTTTTAATATCCTCCAGCGTCACGGTTGGGTTCAGCAGCGTCAGCTTCAGGCAGGTAACGCCGTTATGCTCGGTCACACCGACGTTCGCACGACCAGACTCCAGCAGTGCATCACCAATTTTCTGGTTCAGCAGGGCGATACCCGCATCGTCCATCTGCACCTGGCCACGGAAGCGGAACAGCACGCTTGCCAGCTGTGGCTGCATAACCAGTTCCAGAGCAGGCTGCTCTTTCACGTAGGCGGCAACCTGCTGCGCCAGCGTCACGCCGTGATCGATGATCGCGGCGTATTGCTCCTGACCCAGTGCTTCCAGGCTCATCCACAGCTTCAGCGCGTCGAAACGGCGGGTCGTCTGCAGAGATTTGGACACCAGATTTGGCACGCCCGCCTCTTCGTCGAACTCAGAGTTCAGGTAGGCCGCCTGATAGCGCATCAGCTCATAGTGACGTGCTTCTTTCAGCAGGAACGCGCCGCAGCTGATGGTCTGGAAGAACTGCTTGTGGAAGTCCAGCGTGACGGAATCCACCAGCTCAATACCGTCCAGGTAATGACGATACTGCTCAGACATCAGCAGCGCGCCGCCCCAGGCCGCATCAACGTGTACCCAGATGTTCTGCTTCGCCGCCAGTTCAGCAATCGCACGCAGCGGGTCGATAGCACCGGCATCGGTGGTACCGGCTGTCGCGACGATCGCCAGAATCTGCTCGCCGTTCGCGTTGCACTGCGCAATTTTCGCCGCCAGATCGGACAGATCCATACGGGAGAATTCATCCGTTTTCACCTGCACCACGGACTGGTAGCCCAGACCCATCAGCGCCATGTTTTTCTGCACGGAGAAGTGCGCGTTTTCGGAGCACAGTACGCGGATCTTACGCAGATCGCCCACCAGACCGTCCTGCTGAACGGAGTGACCCTGACGCGCGAAGAACGCATCACGGGCCAGCATCAGACCCATCAGGTTGCTCTGAGTGCCGCCGCTGGTGAAAACACCTGCGTCGCCAGCCTGATAACCCACGCGGGTACGCAGCCATTCGATCAGTTTGATCTCAATGATGGTTGCGGACGGGCTTTGATCCCAGGAGTCCATACTCTGGTTAGTGGCGTTAATCAGCACTTCTGCCGCCTGGCTTACGACCAGACTTGGGCAGTGCAGGTGCGCCACACACTGTGGGTGATGAACGGACAAGCTGTCTTTCAGGAAGAACTCAACGGCGCGTTCAATCGCCGCTTCGTTGCCCAGCCCTTTCGGGTTGAAATCCAGCTTAATACGGTCGCGCAGTTCCGCGACCGTTTTGCCCTGGTACATCTCAGGCTGTTTCAGCCACTGCATCACAGCCTGAGTGCTTTGTTCAATCGCCTGCTGATAAGCGTCAATGCTCTGCGCAGAGGAGAACAAAATTGGGTTTGAATCTGACATCGTAATCAACTACTCCGGTTACGCCGGGCGAACGCCCGCAGCAAGCAGTGCCTGCTCGAATTTATCCAGGAAGATTTTCAGCTCTTCATCGCTGATCAGCAGAGAAGGCAGCAGACGCAGAACGATACCGTTGCGACCACCACGTTCCAGAATCAGACCGGCTTCGAAGCATTTCTTCTGAATCAGTGCAGACAGCTCGCCGTCGCCCGGGAAGCAACCCATGTGGTCAGCCGCTTCGTGTGGCTTAACGATCTCAATACCGATCATCATGCCCAGACCGCGAACGTGGCCGATGACCGGATAACGTTTCGCCATCTCTTTCAGCTGGCCTTTCAGCCATTCGCCCTGTGCAGCCACTTTGCCTGCGATGTTCTGGTCTTTCAGGATTTTCAGCGTCGTCAGACCGGTTGCCATCGCCAGCTGGTTGCCGCGGAAGGTGCCGGTGTGGTGACCCGGTGCCCATGCGTCGAACTGCTTTTTGATACCGAGCACGGCCAGCGGCAGACCGCCGCCAACGGCTTTAGACATCACGATAATGTCTGGCTCAATGCCCGCGTGTTCGAAGGCGAAGAATTTACCGGTACGGGCAAAGCCTGCCTGAACTTCGTCGAGGATCAGCAGAATGCCATGTTCCTGCGTCACTTTACGGATGCGCTGCAGCCACTCAGCCGGAGCCGGGTTCACGCCGCCTTCACCCTGAACGGCTTCGAGGATCACCGCTGCAGGTTTACGCACGCCGCTTTCAACGTCGTTAATCAGGTTGTCGAAGTAGTAGGTCAGCGCTTTAACACCCGCTTCACCACCGATACCCAGTGGGCAGCGGTATTCGTGCGGATAAGGCATGAACTGCACTTCTGGCATCATACCGTCAACCGCTTCTTTCGGAGACAGGTTACCCGTCACGGACAGTGCGCCGTGGGTCATCCCGTGGTAACCACCTGAGAAGCTGATGATACCGCTACGGCCGGTCACTTTTTTCGCCAGCTTCAGCGCCGCTTCAACGGCGTCAGCACCGGATGGACCGGTGAACTGCAGGCAGTACTCTTTGCCCTGACCCGGCAGCAGAGAGAGCAGGTATTCAGAAAACGCGTCTTTCAGAGGCGTCGTCAGATCCAGTGTATGTAACGGCAAGCCGCTGGTAATGACATTTTGGATGCTTTTCAGCACATCAGGATGGTTATGTCCAAGCGCAAGGGTCCCTGCACCTGCTAAACAGTCAAGGTATTCTTTATTATCTGCATCGGTGATCCACACGCCTTCTGCTTTAGTGATCGCTAAAGGCAGTTTGCGCGGATAACTCCTGACGTTAGATTCAAACTCGGCCTGACGGGCCAGATAGGTTTCGTTGCTTTTGTGGGCATCTACAGTGTCAATACGGACTTTATCCGTCATCATATCACTCCTACAACCGCCGCTTCGTTATGAGCCACGATTGAATAAAAAGTTAAAAAACAGATGGGGCCTGAAAAAAACGCCGCCAATATAGAGCCTTTTGCCACGGGGCTCAATGGTTAATTTGTTTACTGTTTTGTGACATGGGTTACAGGGGCGGGTTTATCCCCGTTTAAGGAGAGGAAATTACACTTTATGGTAAATAAAAACAGCCTGTTACGTACTTTACGCCCTGATTGTAAAATCATAAAAAAGAGTGTGGCAAATTGTGCGATTCGCTTGATGAAAAGGAGGTAAGCCGCCTCCTTTGCACGCTTATTTCTGCGACCTGTGCAAAAAGCTGCGGTCAGGATGCATGCGCAACGGAATCACGCTTTAAATATGGACTTTCAACACGTGTGGTTTCCAGGTGTTGCTCACCGTTAATAATATGCAGGGCGCTCAGGCGACCAATTTCATAATGCGGCAACTGAACCGTAGAGAGCGGAGGGAGGAAGAGTTCCCCAATGCCGACCATATTGTCGTAGCCGATAACCGCGACATCCTCGGGAATGCGAAGCCCTTGCGCCAGTAGCGTCTGATAGACCATCAACGCGATGCGGTCGTTGCCGCAGATCACGGCGTCGAACCGTGGGACACCATTCTGGATGCGCGCCAGCAACACTGAGGGAATGTCACGATAGTGCTCATCGCCGGGCGCCATATAGTTGTGCTCCAGGCTATCCGGGTCGATTCCCGCTTCAAGGCATGCGCGTTCCAGCCCCTGACGGCGTCGGGTTGTGGCCAGGTGGCCCGCAGGCAAATGCAGGCAGAGTGGTTGTTGATAGCCCTCCGCAAGCAACGCGCGCACGGCGGTGTACTGCCCCAGTTCGTCATCTGGAATATAGCTGGCTACCCGTTCACCGTCACTTTCGCAGTTGGCCAACACACAGGGCAGGGTGAGCAACTTAGCCGGGAGGGGAACCTGACGTAGCCCCATGGTGGTGTAAATAATCCCGTCAGGCCGATGAGACAGGAGAAGGTCGACAATGGCGTCCGGGTTATCATCGCTAAACATATTCATCACGAAGCTGTTCCAGCCGTGCATCCTGGCGGTCTCTTCAATGGACAGCGTAATCTCCACCGAGAAAGGTGTCGTCACCGTATCAAGGGCCAGCACGCCGATGGTTTTAGGTGAGGCATGTGCACCACGTATCTTCTTGGCGGACAGATCGGGCACATAGTTGGTCTGCTCGATGGCCCGATGTACGCGCGCCAGCGTTTCCGGTTTTAGGCGCTCCGGGCTGTTAAGCGCACGTGATACGGTCATCAGAGACACGTTCGCCAGCTTTGCGACGTCCTTCAGGGAAGCCATTTTCTTACTCCGTCAATGATCTGTAAGAGAGAATATACAACTAAGTAACTGATGTAAAAGGGAAGCCTGTTCAAGGGTTGTGTCGTGCAGCGATCACAGATGAATATTTGATCGCGATCGCACTCCTTCAATGTTAACGTTAACTTTCGTGATTAACATCATAAATCTTAGTCAAACAGCATGAGAATAAAATTATGTTAACGTTACCATCGCGTCATTACTCCAACATGAGAATGTCATGATGAAAACGCATCACTCTCACAGCTACCCTTTATTGAGCGCATTACTGTTTTTCTTTTTTGTGACCTGGTCGTCTTCCGGCTCGTTGCTTTCTATCTGGCTCCACCAGGAAGTGGGCTTAAAGGCAGGGGATACCGGCATTATCTATGCCGTGCTTTCAGTCTCTGCGCTGTTTGCTCAAATCTGCTATGGATTCATTCAGGACAAGCTCGGTCTGCGAAAAAACCTGCTCTGGTTTTTGACCAGTCTGCTCATTCTTTCGGGTCCGGCGTTTTTGCTGTTTGGTTATCTGCTGCAGATTAACGTTTTACTCGGCAGTATTTTCGGCGGGGTTTTTATCGGTTTGACGTTTAACGGCGGGATAGGGGTACTGGAATCCTATACCGAGCGCGTGGCACGCCAAAGCCAGTTTGAATTCGGCAAAGCGAGGATGTGGGGATCGCTTGGCTGGGCAGTGGCGACCTTTTTTGCGGGACTCTTGTTTAACATCGATCCGAAGCTGAATTTCGCTGTCGCGAGCTGCGCAGGACTGGTGTTTTTTATTTTGCTGGCGCGTCTCAGGGTCTCTTCGGCACCGCACGCCATGCAGGAAGCGGTCTCCGGCGGCAAGGTCACGCTGGAAGACGCGCTGCGCCTGCTGACGCTGCCACGCTTCTGGGCGCTGGTGTTTTTCGTAATCGGGACCTGTATTTACGGCGTTTACGACCAGCAGTTTCCGGTCTATTTCTCCTCCCAGTTCCCGACGTTGCAGGAAGGGAACGCCATGTACGGCTACCTCAACTCCTTCCAGGTTTTCCTTGAAGCGGCGGGGATGTTCTGCGCTCCCTGGCTGGTGAATCGCCTCGGCGCGAAGAATGGCCTGATTTTCGCGGGAATGGTGATGGCGATGCGTATGGTGGCATCGGGACTGGTTGAGGGGCCGGTATTGATCTCCATAACCAAACTATTGCACGCAGTAGAACTGCCTGTTTTGCTGGTCTCAATCTTTAAATACAACAGTTTACATTTTGATAAGCGGCTCTCTTCCACCCTTTATCTGGTGGGCTTCGCCTGTACAAGCTCGGTAATTGCCTCAGTCCTGTCGCCGCTGGCAGGTTACAGCTATGAGAAATACGGTTTTGCCCAGTCTTATCTGATTATGGGGCTGTTAGTGTTCAGCACCACGTTTATCTCCATCTTCCTTTTGCGCTCGGGTAAGTCCTCTTCTGACCCGCTCATGCCGCAACCTTCCACTATCTGATCGAAAGAGTAGAGAAATGACGTATTCCATTACGAAAGCAGAGCAGGAACTTCTGTCCAGACGCGAGGGGCTTAACCTGCGCTGGTATCCGCGTTACCACCTCGCTGCACGCGCTGGCTGGATGAACGACCCTAATGGCCTGGTCTGGTTTGATGGCTGGTATCACGCCTTTTATCAACATCATCCGTATTCGACCCAGTGGGGCCCGATGCACTGGGGCCATGCGCGCAGCAAGGATTTAGTTCACTGGGAACATCTCCCGGTTGCACTGGCGCCAGAAGGAGCAGAAGACAAGGATGGCTGTTTTTCCGGATCGGCAGTGGTGGATGGCGATACGCTTGCGCTGATTTACACCGGACATAAATTCCACGGCGATCCTGATGATGAGGCAAATCTCTACCAGGTGCAGTGTCTGGCGACCAGCCGTGATGGTATTCATTTTAGCCGGGAAGGCATGGTTGTTGACACGCCGCCTGGCCTGCATCACTTCCGTGACCCGAAAGTGTGGCGTGAGGGGGAGAGCTGGTACATGGTCGTCGGTGCGCGGGACGGCGAAACGGGTCAGGTGCGCGTGTATCGCTCTGAAGATCTGCACGCGTGGCAGGATATGGGCGTGCTTGCGGTGGCAGAAAAAGAGATGGGGTATATGTGGGAATGCCCTGACTTTTTCACTCTCAATGGCAAGCGCGTACTGATGTTTTCACCTCAGGGAGTGGTGGCTGAAGGATACAAAAATCGTAATCTATTTCAGAGTGGCTATCTGTTGGGCGAGTGGCAGCCTGGTCAGCCTTTTGTGCGAGAAGGTGAGTTTGTGGAGATGGATCGCGGACATGATTTCTATGCGCCACAAAGTTTCCTGACCCCTGATGGCCGCCGTATCGTTATCGGCTGGCTGGACATGTGGGAATCCCCACTGCCGGAGCAGGAAGATGGATGGGCTGGCATGCTCTCTTTACCGCGTGAACTGACGCTGAGTGCGGATAACCGCCTGCAAATGCGACCGGCCAGAGAGGTCGAAGGCCTCCGGGGAGAGTGGTTCCCCTGGCCAGTAAGTACTCTTAAAAACCAGCAGATTACTCTGGTGGAACACTGCGACGCGATGGAGGTCATGCTGAAGTGGGATTGCGCCAACAGCGGTGCAGAGCAATACGGCATTCGTTTTGGAGATGGCTTACGCGTCTATGTTGATGCGCAGATGCAGCGCCTGGTGCTGGAGCGTCACTATCCGCAGTATGGCCTCTGTGGTACCCGAAGCGTTGCGCTTGATATGAACGACACGCTAAACCTGCGCTTGTTCTTTGACAATTCATCCGTAGAAGTGTTTGTCAATGAAGGGGAGGCGTGCCTGAGCAGCCGCATTTACCCTGATGCAGAGTGTCGCGAACTGGCGTTGTTCGCGTGGACCGGGGCCGCTTCGCTTATCGATGCCGGAGCATGGCAATTAGGGTAAACGAATGACGTCAGGAATAACGTCCTGACGTCATAATCCGTTATGGTCTGCAAATAAAAAGGCGACAGGCGACGCCTTTGTTTTACGTTGCTTCTTTACTCACCGCCGATCTGCTCTGACAGAGTAATAAACGAAGATGAACAGGTGATTCCTTTCCCGGTCTCTGTTGTGATGAGTACCGCGATAAATCGAAACCCCTTGCGCCTGGCACGCCGCCGCGGTTACACTAAACAACAGCAATAAGCGTTAATTAACTCGTTGTTTCAAAAGTATTTTGACTCGGGGTGCCCTTCTTTGTGAAGGCTGAGAAATACCCGTATTACCTGATCTGGATAATGCCAGCGTAGGGGGCCGAAATTCGGCCTACTTATCATTGGATTACATTTCTTTTTGTCCGTGCGTAATGCACTTGAGGTACAAAAAGGGCTTATCCATGAGGTTAAAATCACTTCCGTACACCTTCAAGAGGTACGGTAACTACTACATTCAGATCCGCTTATCTGATGGGCGGTCATACAAAAAATCACTTTCTACAGACAGTTATCGCGAAGCATATGCTTTGATGATTAGCATCATTCCGCACATTCCTTTTCTTAAATCATTAGCTACGCCGATCCCTATGTTCGAAGCGTTTTTATCAAATCTGATTACGTTAGAACGCAAGGCCGCAAGAAATCCACTTTTAGCCCAACAACAGCAGATAATTGTTCCTACTGGAATAGTGGATTCTCAAGCGCCAGCCGAACCGGAAAAAGTGCTGACCCTTTCTGATGCGTGGGCTATGTACAAAGCCGAAAAAGGGCGCAACTGGACGAAATCGATCTCAATGGCAAATGAGCGCTACATGGAAGTGCTGCTAACTGTCTTAGGAGCGGAAACTGATGTAACGGTAATCACCAAACAGGACATTAAGCAGGTAATGGAAGTCGTTGAAAATCTGCCTAAGCGTGTTGTTCAGCCTTACCGCTCAATGTCCATTCAGCAATTGATAGAATGTGATGACGTGACACCGGATGAGCTGGTGGGTGTTGAGGCCATCCATAAGCATCTCAAGATCTACAAATCGCTGTTCAAAACTTTCCTTACCGAGGGCAAAGACATTCTGCCTAAATCGCCAACTGATGGCGTAGTGGCTGCGCCATCAAAAGCAAGATTTGGCGCATACAGCACGGCGGAGATGAAAAAGTTTGTTGGATGGGCGCTTAAGCAGCCTGATAACTGGCAAAAAAATTGATCACGTTATTATTGGCATACACGGGGGCGAGAAGAGGCGAGATAGGCAAACTGGAGAAGTCACAAATTAAATTCGACGAAGATAGCCAGCGCGACTATTTCCTGATTGCCGAAGGAGGCCAAGGGAAGACGGAGAATGCTACAAGACAGGTAGTTATTCATCCCAAGCTGATCCAATGGGAATTCATGGAATACGTTGATCGCCAGTGGAAAGAGCGGATCTTCTCAGAAGTGGCGGGTACAAACATGACTAAGATCGGCAAGGTGTTTGCTGACCTACGAGATCAGCTTGGTATCCCGTATCTGGATGATTACGGACAACGGCGGTTACTGCATTCGATCCGCCACAGCGTCTGTTCATCTGCTATGGCTGGTTGGGTGAAAAACATTCTGCACCTACAGCAAACCGTAGGTCACGAGAAAAGCGGAGGGATCACTAAACGCTATTTGCATACGTTTCCCTTATCCTCAGTTTCTTAGGTAATTGATGGTATTGATTGGGAGTGAATAAAATAGCCAAGTTTTTCGCTTGGCTATTTATTTTACTTCCATTAAATGAACGTTGGTAAATAGAAAGCTGATAACATCATGAATAGAAAAATAATACCGACGACAGAAAATCGCATTTTTACACGTAACCAATCGGTGTACTGATTAGGAAGTTCTTTAATGAATCGGATTTGCTCATTATCCATTCCTCGCGTATGGAATGAGTTCTCTTTAAAGTATAATGCTTTAATAAAGAATGCATCACGCATAAACGAGAAAAAGAATCCCCCATCCTGATAAATTAATACTTCTGCTGGTCTTGCCCCAAATTTATCGACAAATAGCGAGCAAAGAGTCATGAATTTTCTCTTGGCTAATTTGTCATGAATCACGTAAGAAACATAATTAATTATTCCGAGAATCAAAAAGATCCCAGCGATTTCAACTCGATGTATCGTCAGAAAATTAATTGCCGAAAACGTCATACAACTGTTCTCCGCCTAATTCCCCAACAGCACTTCCCACTGTGCTACCAGCGTACCCTAAACCAACACCTGCAATAACGGTACAAACAAGCCCGCCAACACCAGCAGTACCAACGCCTATTGCGACGCATAATGGTATAGCCCCGCCACCAGCGAGAACACCGCCACCTGTACCCAAAGCAAAACTACCTATCTCAGTATACTTTTTCTTGGTACATTCAGCTTCGCGACCAACAGAACATGCCTCATGGATTTCGTTAAGAGAATGGAGTCCGCTAAAACCAATGCCTAAATAACCAGTGTAACGCATTGCTTTTACGTATTTAGCTGCCCGTTGGATGTGGGTAGCATAACCTTCAATGTCACTGATCCCCGTTTCATTCCATTTGTGGGTAATAGAACTACTGGAAAGGCCGAGTGCATTTTTTATTTTGGTATACTCTCCGAATTTCATAGCCTTATTCAGGAAGTTGACTTTGAGTATGGATTCAAGCTCTTTAAACAACTGGCTGCGTCGTACATAAAATTGTTCACCAATTAATGCACCGCGAGTTAAGTAGGTGTTTTTATATGTTTCCTGGATCTCTTTGAGTATTTTTTCGATACTCTCGAAGTATTTTCCAACAGGATCAGCAGCAAGGCCAATTCCTGTATCAGCGTAGCTGGTGAAATTAGCTATGGTAGCGTAGTGTTTGTGCAGTAAGTTAGCTTCCTCATGAGTCAATGGGGCCAATGCTGCATCGACTCGCGCTTTCGCGGCTTTCATGTGGGCGATCTGTTCGTCGTCCTGCTTATCAGGATCAACCAGAAGAATAATAGAACCGGCTTTGTATCTTTCGTCTGCACCGTTAAGAGATCGATAAAGCTCGCGTGTTCCTTCCGGCTGGTTTCCTGCAAACAGGATGTTTTCGAAAGATTCCGTGGTGGATTGCTGGGGAACAACGCAGAAACCAGCATCTACACCAGTGCGTTTCTTTTTGGCTGTTTGGGCGTGTTGTTCTGGCTCTGCTGATGATCTGATCCAGGTGGGTTCTGGTCTTGGGGCGTTTCCCATCCACTGACCAGCAGGAGATATAAGTCGATTAGTTCCCATAGGACAACCACAAATCACAACAGCATCTGCACCAGCAGCGATTTTACCTTCAAGGTTCATCGTTGGGATGTTACCGATTATCTCCCCAACCTTCCCGCATTTAGGGCAGGGTGTAGTTTTATCGCCGTGTCTCAGTGCTCCCAGGTGCGCATTTGAAAAATTTGGCAAGCTACTAAGGCCTTGTGCCCCTGTAGTCGTTTCGTCGCCGTGAAGCCCTTCGGGGATCCCATCCCATGTTGAACGGTTGCTCATGCAATAGCCTCATCAGCAAGAAAATCCTTGGCTGATGGCAATCCTTCACGATCTATGCACATTGCCCCTGATTGTGGGGTACTGATGATTTCATCACCGTTATCAAGTTTGCTGCCTACAACGGCAATACTGCAGCCATTGTAGGTTTTGCTTTGTCCGGTGCTGGTGGCAATACGCGCAGTAGTCCCGTCGGGGTAAACAACTTCATCACCTTTGAGGGCAATACTCATCATTTCGCCGTTTTCTGTTTGCATTTTAGCTTTGTGGTGAGTCTCGCGGATCACGCCACCAAGACGCGTAAGACTCCCGACAGTGGCAAAACGATAGATCTTGTTTACAGGGTGCAGACGATTAATTTCTTCTTGTTCGGCGATAACCGCTTTTGCGCTGTCTGCCATGTCTGCGATTTGTTCAGGGGTGAAAGTCGGTTTGTTGAAAGAAGCCAGTATTTCAGCGGTAAGATCGTTATTGTACTGTTTCATAAGTCCCTCTACTTGTTATGGTAATAATCACAGCGGTCATTTTACAAACAATGGCTATATGCGCAACAAGTATTAGACTTAAGCTAAACTACATTTCGTACAGAAGGTTATCCGGTAAAGTGGTGAGTGTTAATCTTCAATAAATCTCAGACAGGGGATGTTATGGCAGGTGTATTGGCAAGCACGGCGGCGGCAGTCGGGATTCTCGATAAAGCGGTTAGCATCACTCAGAAGCTGGCAAATAATAGCGATGAGCTGGACAAGGCAACGCTAAAACTTGAGTTGGCAAATCTGATGGTTGAACTTGCCAACGCCAAGATCGAAGCCGTGACAATGCAGACTCTTTTATTTGATGCTGAACAAAAAATCAAAGAGCTTGAAGATGATTTGAAAGATAAATCAGCTTTCACTTTCAAAGATGGTTTGTACTGGAAAGAGAGCGATCAGATCGCTTTTTGCCCACAATGCTTTGAAGTTAAGAAACTCAAAACGTACATGCGTCATGTTGGGGCGGTAGGGAGAGTCCATAGCTCATACTGGATTTGCAGCAACTGCCGTTTTTCAAGTTGATCGCTGAAGAGGCATTGCGCTATTGCTTAAGCTATTAAGCGCGAATTTTAAGGCACTCTCTGTTTTTACCCCAGCAATCCCCAAATATCAGGGGCTGGTGGAGGATGTACGGTAACGAATTAAGGGCGCGACGGGGCGCTGGTGGCCCCAGAAAGGATTCTGTTAAGCTGTGGCTTACGCCTCCAGCACTTTGTTAATGGTGGTTCGGGCTGCACCTGTGAGGCGATGGATCTCGCTCTTTGTTTTACCAGCTTCATGCCATGCGCGGATCTGTTCGTGAAGCTTGTCATTCACTGGACGGCCCTTGTAAGCGCCCCCAGCTTTCGCCTTGCTGATTCCCTCAGCCTGACGGCGGCGGCGGTCTGTGTAGTCTTTACGGGCGATTGCCGTCAGCATTTCTAACATCATGCCGTTGATAGCTTTCATCATGGATTGCATAAACTCACCTTGTGCGGCTAACACTACATGACTGGTAGGCAGGTCGAGAGCCACCACTCGCAAGCCTTTATTATCGATCTGGGCTTTCAGTGTCTCCCAGTCCTCAGCGTTAAGGCGGCTCAGGCGGTCTACTTGCTCCACTAACAGAATGTCACCAGGCGCGGCTATGTCTATCAGGCGCATAAGCTCCGGGCGCTGTAAGCTGGCTCCGCTCACGTTTTCAGTGAAGTAAGTGACGTGGCCCAAATTATGAGCGGCGGCGAACTCTGCCAATACTGCTTTGGCGCGTGTAGCGTCCTGCTCTTTAGTGGAGGCACGAAGATAGGCATAAACTCGGCTGGTGGTCATCAGGGTAGTCCTTGTGTAGCGTCTGGGTTGTAGTATAATCACATGTAGTGTTTAAGTAGTCAATCGCTATTTAAACTACATCTTTTAGGTCACTCTTATCACGTAGCGTTAATGTATACCCAAAAACTACACTTGATAGAGCTACTTAGCTACATGCTCCGGGCGGCTAAACGGGTAGTATTTGATCCAGTAATCCTCAAGCGCCCAGGGGCTGCGGTGAGTGACTACAAAATGGTTCCACTGATAGGAAATAAGTTCCGGGCCGCTGGTGGTTCGTTCGTCAGTGACTGTTACCACGCTCTGAATCGCCACGGATAATCTAGACACTTCCGAGCCGTTGATAATACTGGTTTTCATCTTCTGGATGTTGCACCAGTGAGAAGGGCGACGGCTTACGATGTACCAGCTTGGGGCGCTGTTCTCGCTTCGTCTGCTGCGTTGTGTGCTGCTTTCTCTCAAAGGATGGGTGAACGTCAGGGAGACAGGCTGTATTGCGTGCAGGGGCTGCTGGTGGACAATGGTAATCATCGAGACGATTCTCCAGCATACTCTGGAATCTCATCGAGATGGATCTCTGGTGGGGGTTATCGGTGAGTAACAGGAAGGGATTATTATAAAAGGTTAAGTTAATAGTAGTTGGATCAGTGCATGACTTCGGAATCTCATACCTACGTAGCTACATCAGGTAGTAACAGGAACAGATTATTATCAGGGTAGGTTAATGGTTAGTTCAGATCGGAGGGAGAGTGTATACCTGAGTAGTGATTGATACACAGGAACAGACATACACTCTCTTTCATGACTAACATGAAAGATCACTATAGTGCAAAGGTATCTCTATCCCTTTGGGATAACAAATCCCTCGTTTCGCTAGCGAAATTATTTGTTGGATAGCACATTTTCCTGTCACTTGTCAAGTGGTGCCTGCCATAAAAACCCAAAAAAATCCAGATGTTTTTTAACTCCTTCCTGCTTGCGCCCTGCAAGGGAATTCACCTATGACTTGAATAGTCAATCTCCACAATGCCTCTAATGACGGCAAAGCGGCAGCGTACAGTTACTTCACATGATTGTCTCGCACAGTTGCAGTGGTCAAAGCAAAACAGGCGGTTAAAACATCAAAGGAGCTTCGGCTCCTTTTTTGTTATCTGGAATGGGGGGCAAAAAGGGGGTCAGACGTATTTTTAAGGTGAAGAAGCGATAACCGGAAGGGCAGGCTTGCGCCAGCGAGCAACTTCCCCTAAGCTTGCAAAAAGTAAGAGAAATGTAATCCACATGACTCGGGGTGCCCCATCAATGATGGGCTGAGAAATACCCGTATTACCTGATCTGGATAATGCCAGCGTAGGGAAGTCAGATGCCTCCCCGGTCATCGCTTCTTCACGCAAGGCAGGAGCGAACCCATGCAGCCTGACCTGCTCGATTTACACGTTTTACATCATTTCCGTACCCGTTCTCCGCTTACCCATTGCATGACCAACGATGTCGTACAGACCTTCACGGCTAACGTGTTGCTGGCGCTTGGCGCATCCCCTGCGATGGTGATTGAGGCCGAAGAAGCTGAGCAGTTTGCCGGGATTGCCGATGCCCTGCTGATTAACGTCGGCACGTTGACCTCGCCGCGCGCCCAGTCGATGCGTCGGGCGATTGAAAGCGCGGTGGCGGCAGGAAAGCCCTGGACGCTGGACCCGGTGGCCGTGGGCGCGCTGACGTTCCGCACCCGCTTTTGCCACCAAATTCTTGCCCTTAAACCGGCCGCCATTCGCGGCAATGCCTCCGAAATCCTTGCCCTTGCCGGAATGAGCGCCGGTGGGCGCGGCGTTGATACCACCGATACCGCGGTCAGCGCGGTGCCAGCTGCACAGGCGCTGGCCCGTCAGACTAATACCATTGTGGCGGTGACGGGGGAAATAGATTACATCACTGACGGACAGCGCACCCGAACGGTTGCGGGCGGCGACCCGCTGATGACCCGCGTGGTGGGTACGGGCTGTGCGCTCTCCGCCGTCGTCGCGGCCTGCTGTTCGCTGCCGGGCGACAGGCTGGATAACGTTGCCGCCGCCTGCGGATGGATGAAGCGTGCCGGAACGGTTGGCGTTGCGCACGCTCGCGGGCCAGGCAGTTTTGCCAGCGCGTTCCTTGATGCGCTCTATACGCTGGAGGACCAGGCATGAAACGGATTAACGCCCTGACCATTGCCGGTACCGACCCCAGCGGCGGCGCGGGTATCCAGGCTGACCTGAAAACCTTCTCGGCCCTCGGCGCGTACGGCTGTTCAGTGATTACCGCGCTGGTGGCGCAAAATACGCGCGGCGTGCAGTCGGTTTACCGAATCGAACCGGATTTTGTTGCCGCGCAGCTTGATTCGGTGTTCAGCGACGTGCGCATTGATACCACCAAAATCGGCATGCTGGCCGAAACGGACATTGTTGAAGCGGTGGCAGAACGACTGAAGCGTTATCAGGTGCAAAACGTGGTGCTGGACACCGTGATGCTGGCAAAAAGTGGCGATCCGCTGCTTTCCGCTTCCGCGGTTGAGACGTTGCGCTGGAAATTGATGCCGCAGGTGGCGCTCATTACCCCTAATCTGCCGGAGGCCGCCGCGCTGTTAGGCACATCGCATGCGCAAACTGAACGTGAAATGAAAGCGCAGGGAAACGCGCTGCTGGCGATGGGGTGTGGCGCGGTGCTGATGAAAGGTGGGCACCTCGATGATGCTGAAAGCCCTGACTGGCTCTTTACCCGCGACGGAGAAGTGCGTTTTACCGCCCCGCGCGTACAGACAAAAAATACCCACGGCACGGGCTGTACGCTCTCTGCCGCGCTGGCGGCGCTGCGTCCACGGCATGACAACTGGGCCGATACGGTACGCGAAGCGAAGACCTGGCTCTCGGCGGCGCTGGCAAAAGCCGATACTCTGGAAGTCGGTCACGGTATTGGGCCGGTTCATCATTTTCATGCATGGTGGTAAGCCAGTATACTGGCAGGAAACACCACGTCTGAGAAAACAGAGATGGAACAAGCGCATACCCGATTAATCGCTCAACTGAATGAACGGATCGCCGCGGCTGATAACACACCGCTGTACCTGAAATTTGCCGAAACGGTAAAAAACGCGGTGCGCAGCGGGGTGCTGGAGCACGGGAATATTCTGCCCGGCGAACGCGATCTCAGCCAGTTAACCGGCGTGTCCCGCATCACCGTGCGCAAAGCGATGCAGGCGCTGGAAGCCGAGGGCGTTGTAACGCGTGCCCGGGGTTACGGAACGCAAATCCACAACATCTTCGAATATTCGCTGAAAGAGGCGCGCGGTTTTTCTCAGCAGGTGGTGCTGCGCGGTAAAACGCCCAACACGCTGTGGGTCAATAAACGGGTGGTAAAATGCCCGGAAGAGGTGGCCAGCCAGCTGTCGCTTGAGCCTGAAAGCGAGGTGTTCATGCTGAAACGCATTCGCTATGTTGACGACGACGCGGTGTCGATTGAAGAGTCCTGGGTGCCGGTCGGGTTAATTCCCGATCCGGATGCGATTGGTATTTCGCTGTACGATTACTTCCGCAGTCAGAATATTTTCCCGCAGCGTACCCGTTCACGGGTGAGCGCCCGTATGCCGGACAGCGAGTTTCAGGCGCACATCAAGATGGACGAAAAAATACCGGTGCTGGTGATCAAGCAGGTTGCGCTTGACCAGCAACACCGGCCGATTGAGTACAGCATCAGCTACTGTCGTAGCGATCTATACGTCTTTGTGTGCGAGGAGTAGTTCCTCGCGAGTGGGGGCGCAATCACCGCCGCGGTGGCTGACAACCCAGGACGCCACGGCATTCCCCAACAGAATGGCATCTGCCAGTGACCATCCTGCCGCCAGCCCGGCGAGCGTACCGCCCGCATGGCTGTCGCCTGCGCCAATGGTATCCACTACCGTGGCCGGAAACGCCGGAACAACGCCTGAAGCGTCACCGTCATACCAGGCCGCGCCGTCTTTATCATGACGGACAATCAGCGCGGCGCCGAAACGCCGCTGCCATGCCACGCCGAGGTTTTCAGGCTTCACCCCCAGTCTTTCTGCCGCAATTTCTGCTTCCTGACGATTAAGCGACACGATCGGCCTGCAGGCCATAATCCGCGCCATAAGGGGGTCTGGAATATCCCCGATGCGCGGGCCGAAATCGATCAATGCCGTCACCTCATGTAACCCTTCCAGCCAGCTCGTCAGCAGCTCACCGCACGGTGAGGCCAGCTGATATCCGGACAAATAAACCAGGCTGTGTGATGGTACAGACAGCGTATCAAGCCAGCCCGGCTGCCACTGGTTCTCCACCCCGCTAAACGACATAAAGGTGCGCTCGCCGTCAGGCTCTACCAGCGCCAGACACCAGCCGTTGTCGCCGGTTTCGGCCTCCACGGCGCTGTGCAGATCCTGTTTTGCCATCGCGTTGCGGATAATATCCGCCCACACGCCGTGGCCGACGGGAAGGGCGTTTTGTGCCGCAATGCCGAGTCGTTTCAGGGCGATGGCAATGTTCAGCGCGCAGCCGCCGATATTCACACCCTGCTGTTTAAGCTCGATATCGCACCCGCGCCAGGGCAGGGCGTAGGCGTCGGCGATGACGTCAATCACCGCCGCGCCCAGCACCGTCACCGGGCGTGTGGCATACAAGGTTTCAAGACGTCGGGCAAACGAGTTCATACGCCCTCCCTTTGCTCCCGGTAGTGCAGCAGTTTTTCGCAATAGTGGCCGAAATCGAGCTGGTTGACGGCGTCGAGCTCGGCCTTGAGCGCCGGATCAATCGCCTGCACGCCATGCAACGCCCCGCAGATGGCCGTTGCCATCGCGCCAATGGTGTCGGTATCGCCGCCCAGGTTGGCGCACAGGACCGCGCAGCGGTTCGGGTCGGTTCCCGCCAGTTCGACCATCGCAATGGCCGCCGGAACGGATTCGATGGTGCTGGTTCCCGCGCCCGTGAGCTGATAAATCTGCTCGCTGGCGGAGTCGATGCCGTTAGCTTCCCGCACGGTCTTAAGTGCCAGCTCAATACGCGCTGCCAGCGATGCGCTGAAGGTGGTCGTTTTCGCCTCCTGCGCATAGCGGGCGATACCCGGCAGGGCATCGACGATGTTCTGCCAGCGTTCGCCGTCGATGGCGCGGGAAACCGCCCAGGCAACCACCACCGCACCGGCGATGGCAAGATCCGATTTATGGGTCGGGCTGGAGGCCAGCGCCACCTGCTCCACAAAATGTTCCAGACGCGTGGCCGGGAGCAGGCAGCCCAGCGGGGAGGCTCGCATCGCCGCCCCGTTGGTCACGCCGTTGTTTTCCAGTTCGCTGACCGGTTTCCCGTCACGGATCGCGTTGAGCGCGATTTTCGACGTCGGGCCGAGCACGTTCTTATTAAACGCGTCGAAATCGAGCGCCCAGTTCAGGATATGTTTGCCGATAACATCCGCATCAATCTGCCCGTCGCATTCGATAATCGCATCCGCCAGGCACAGCGCCATTGAGGTATCGTCGGTGAACTCTGCCTGTTTGAAATAGCAGGCCGCATTATTCTCCGCCGGGCCGGGTAAAAAGCGGTCAATCCAGCCGAAGTGCGCCTTAACGCGCTTTCTCGGCCACAGCTCCGACGGCATGCCCATCGCATCGCCTAACGCCTGCCCGTAAAGGGCGCCGAGAATACGTTCTTGCTTCATTTAACTTCCCCTTGTGTCAGCGCGGCATCGCCATCAACCACCTCAATTGCAGTGATCTCTTTGTCCGATTCGCGGAAAAACAGCATAAACAGCACGGCGATCACGGCAATCATGATCCCACCGAATGTCCACATTCCGGCCCAGTTGAAGGTCAGCCCATTCACCGGCTCTTTGTAGGCGAACATTTTTTCCATCATCACGCCGCCCAGGCGGTAACCCAGCAGGCTACCAAAACCCTGGCAGCACAGCGTAATCAGGCCTTGCGCGGCGGTGCGCATATGCACCGGCGCTTTTTTATCCACGTAGATATACGCGGTAACGTAGTAGAAGTCGTAGCTCACGCCATGCAGCAGAATACCGAGGAACAGCAGGGCATAGGTGAAGTACTGTTCCGCGCCGCCGTAAACGAAGAATCCATAGCGAATGGCGGCCGTAATCAGACCCAGCAGTAAGACCTTCTTAATACCAAAGCGTTTGGTGAAGAACGGCAGGGCCAGCATAAAGAAGATTTCGGAGAACTGACCGAGCGTCATCCAGCCGGTGGCGTTTTTCATTCCCACTTCGGTGAGATAGCCGTTGGCGAAGATGTAATAGAAGGCCAGCGGCATGGCGAATAAAAATGAGCAGAAGAAGAACACCAGAAAGTTTTTATCACGCAGCAGGATAAGGGCATCCAGCCCCAGCATCACTTTGAAATCCAGCTTGCCGGTACTCTTCGGCGGCGTGTCTGGCAGGAACAGGGCAAAGACACCGAGCAGGGCGGAGCTGGCTGCCGTCATCAGCAGCGGAATATTGGTATCCGAGATGTCGCTATAGCCCAGCATTTGCGGCAGGAACCCGCACGCCAGCCCGGAGGCGATCCAGCCGATCGTTCCCATCACGCGGATGCGCGGGAAATCGGCCTCGACATCGCCCACGTTGGCGAAGGCGATACTGTTGGTCAGTGCGATGGTGGGCATATAGGTCAGGGAGTAAGCCAGCAGCAGCGGGAAGAAGGTGCTGAACTGGGTTTGCTGCGCGGCGAAGTACATCAGAATGGCACCGGCAAACATCAGTACCGCCAGCACTTTCTGGGCGGCGAAGAAGCGGTCCGTCAGCGAGCCGACCAGAATAGGCGAGAGGATAGCGGCAATGGCGGTACAGGCATAAGACCAGCCGATTTCCCCGGCGGTAAACCCGCTTTTACTCAGCCACAGCCACAATGGCACAAACCAGGCGCCCCAGATAAACCATTCAACGAACATCATGAATGACAGTTGGACTTTCGTTTTCATTTTTTAATCCTGCATGTCAGTGAGGGTACGCCTTTAACATACCACTCAATAATACCTTTTAAATACCTTTGTGGCGATTGTTTGATCAATGTAACAGTTTTGTTGTACACGAATCGAGCCAGCAGATTGTGCTGAAAAAAAATGCAAAGGGTGGAAAATCGGTTAAGTCGGTACCAGGCTTAGTCTGCCCATAAAAAATGGGACGGGATAAACACACACCGACACGATGTCGGATTTACGGGAGTATCACATGACTGATATTGCGCAGTTGCTTGGCAAAGACGCCGACAGCCTTTTACAGCATCGTTGTATGACCATTCCAGCCGACCAGCTTTACCTGCCTGGTCATGACTATGTTGACCGGGTGATGGTGGATAACAACCGTCCGCCAGCGGTTCTGCGAAATATGCAAACGCTCTATAACACCGGACGACTGGGTGGCACCGGCTATCTCTCTATTCTGCCGGTAGACCAGGGCGTTGAACACTCGGCGGGTGCCTCCTTTGCCGCGAATCCGCTCTATTTCGATCCGAAGAACATCGTTGAACTGGCGATAGAAGCGGGCTGTAACTGCGTGGCGTCCACCTACGGCGTGCTGGCCTCCGTCTCGCGTCGCTATGCCCACCGCATTCCGTTCCTCGTGAAGTTGAACCACAACGAAACCCTCAGCTACCCAACCGAATATGACCAGACCCTCTACGCCAGCGTCGAGCAGGCGTTCAATATGGGGGCGGTGGCCGTTGGCGCGACGATTTACTTTGGCTCTGAACAGTCCCGCCGTCAGATTGAAGAGATCTCTGCGGCGTTTGAGCGTGCGCACGAGCTGGGTATGGTCACCGTGCTGTGGGCGTACCTGCGTAACTCAGCGTTCAAAAAAGACGGGGTAGATTACCACGTCTCCGCTGACCTGACCGGGCAGGCGAACCATCTGGCCGCGACCATCGGCGCGGATATTGTGAAGCAGAAAATGGCCGAGAATAACGGTGGCTATAAAGCGGTCAACTTCGGCTATACCGACGATCGCGTCTACAGCAAGCTGACCAGCGAAAACCCAATCGACCTCGTGCGCTACCAGCTGGCGAACTGCTATATGGGCCGCGCGGGGCTGATCAACTCCGGCGGGGCTGCAGGGGGCGACACTGACCTGTCAGATGCGGTGCGTACAGCGGTTATTAACAAACGCGCGGGCGGCATGGGGCTGATCCTGGGCCGTAAGGCGTTTAAGAAATCGATGGCCGACGGCGTGAAGCTGATCAATGCGGTTCAGGACGTCTATCTGGACAGCAAAGTAACGATTGCCTGACCTGAGGACGAAACGTAGGCCGGGTAAGGCGTAGCCGCCACCCGGCAATACAATCAGCGCAAAAGCACACAGTCCGGCGGCAATCTGCACTGCAGCGCGCCGGGCAATACCTCAATGCGGAACTGCGTCCCGCTCAGCGGTTCGCCGTCGAGATTAAAGGTCATCCCGTGCGGGGCATTCACCTCAAACCATGCCGATTTCCCGGCAATAATATTCGGGCTCTCTTCGGGCTGCGTCAGCGTGGTAAACAGCGCGGGCAGCAGGCCGTCACCTGTGAAAATACGTAGCTGGAGCTGACCGTCATTGATCAGCGCCTCCGGGCAGAGCTGCTGTCCGCCGCCTGCCTGACGGCCATTGCCAATCCCAATCACCAGCGCATCTCCCTGCCAGTGAAAATCCTCGCCATGAATTTCGCAGCGGTCTGGCTTAAGGGTATCCATGCGCATCAGACCGTGGATCAGGTACGACACGCCGCCCAGCGCCGCCTTCAGCTTTTCCGGCGTTTCGCTGGTGATGCGCGTGCCAAATCCGCCCGTCGCCATATTGATAAAGCAGGTTTTGTCATTCACCTGGGCAATATCCACCGCGGTGGCTTTGCCAAGGATGGCCAGCTGGAGTGCTTTCTCTAAATCTTCCGGGATCCCGGCGCTGGTGGCGAAATCATTGGCGGTGCCGAGCGGTAAGATGCCCATCACCGGGCGGTCAGCCGGGGGAAGGTCGATAAGCGCAGAGGCGATCTCATTGATGGTGCCATCGCCGCCGCCGGAAATAATAGTGCTGACGCCTAACGTTAAGCCTTCATGGATATAGCGTGCCGCGTCGCCCTTTTCCCAGGTTACCCGCACGTGGATACGTGCGCCATCGTCACGCAACCCCTGAATTGCCTGACGCAACAGATCGTTGCCTGCACTTTTGCCATTGAGAATCAATAAACTGTCTGGATAGGTTGCCATCCGCGCTGCTCCCTTTTTTAGCGTTAGTAAGAGTGTATAGCAGAGCGGAAAAAAGCGGGTAAGAACAGGATGAAAGGCAAAAAATAAGCCCGCGTAAGGGAGATTACGCAGGCTAAGGAGGTGGTTCCTGGTACAGCTAGCATTTATGGGTTATGTTTTTCAGCGGGGGGATAATACCCGTATTGAACGAAGCGGTATGTGATCCGATTCTAAGAATTATCCCACCGTGAAAAAATTCCCCTGATTAACTATTTACCGTGTGGGTTTCGGGTGCTTTCACCGTTGAAATTACGCATCAGCAGCGCGAATTTCAGCTCCACCTCTTCCGGAACCGGCAGCCAGACGGTATGACCGTCACCCGGGGCAACCTCAATCGCTTCGCCTTTACCGTTTTCCAGATGCTCCAGCGTGAAGTTCATATTGCCCTGCGGGGTCATCAGCTCCAGGCTGTCGCCTTTGGTGAACTTATTTTTCACCGCCACGGCCGCCAGTGCGCCCTTACGCTCGCCGGTGAAGTCACCGACAAACTGCTGACGCTCGGAAACGGAGTAGCCGTGCTCATAGTTCTGGTAGTCATCGTGAGTGTGACGACGCAGGAAGCCTTCGGTATAGCCGCGGTGCGCCAGACCCTCCAGGGTTTCCAGCAGGCTGGTATCGAACGGTTTACCGGCTGCCGCATCGTCGATGGCCTTGCGGTAGACCTGCGCGGTACGCGCGCAGTAGTAGTAGGATTTGGTGCGGCCTTCGATCTTGAGGGAGTGCACACCCATCTGGGTCAGGCGTTCAACGTGGGCGATAGCGCGCAGATCTTTCGAGTTCATGATGTAGGTGCCGTGTTCGTCTTCAAAGGCGGTCATGTACTCGCCCGGACGTTTGGCTTCTTCAATCATAAACACGCTGTCGGTTGGTGCGCCGATGCCCAGCGTCGGCTCAACGTTGGTCACCGGGATCGGCTCATGTTTGTGGACAATGTTGCCGATGTCGTCCTCTTTGCCTTCCTGGACGTTGTATTCCCAGCGGCAGGCGTTGGTGCAGGTACCCTGGTTCGGGTCGCGCTTGTTGATATAGCCGGAAAGCAGGCAGCGGCCGGAGTAGGCCATGCACAGCGCGCCGTGAACGAAGATTTCGATCTCCATATCCGGCACCTGAGTGCGGATCTCTTCGATCTCTTCAAGGGACAATTCGCGAGACAGGATAACGCGGGTCAGCCCCATCTGCTTCCAGAACTTCACCGTCGCCCAGTTGACGGCGTTAGCCTGTACCGAGAGGTGAATATCCATCTCCGGGAAGTTCTCCCGAACCAGCATGATTAAACCCGGGTCCGACATGATCAGCGCGTCCGGCCCCATAT
This sequence comes from Enterobacter sp. MGH 37, assembly GCF_000534515.1. Classification (NCBI taxonomy): domain Bacteria; kingdom Pseudomonadati; phylum Pseudomonadota; class Gammaproteobacteria; order Enterobacterales; family Enterobacteriaceae; genus Enterobacter; species Enterobacter sp. MGH 37. Next base: position 2,238,271 of record NZ_KI973205.1, on the reverse strand, counting down.
CCACCACCGGCTTCAGGTCACGGATGAACGTCTTCAGCTTGGCGTTGTGCGGCGCGATGTTGACCACCACGTAGAATTTTTTGCCAAGGGCATGCGCTTCGTTGATGCCGAGCTGCAGGTTCTCGTGGTTGAATTCGTTGTTACGCACGCGCAGCGAGTAGCGAGGCTGGCCCGCGTAAACGGCGTCGGCACCATAGGCGAAAGCGTAACGCATATTTTGCAGCGTTCCCGCCGGGGAAAGGAGTTCCGGTTTAAACATGTTTGTTCTCGTTCTGATGACAGGTCAGATCCGCATGCACCAGGTGCAGCGGTAAGGGGAGATCCCCCACTTTAAGGGCGGGCATTGTAGCGCTGAGGGGCAGGGAGGTAAAGTGATTGTGCCGGGTGGTGGCTTCACCTTACCCGGCTTACGTTGACCAGCGGCGGACTAGGCTATCCTGCACGCATCCGCTTCCCAGCGATACCCCACGCCGTACACCGCGCGGATAAACGACTGCTCGGCGTCCAGCGCCTCCAGCTTGCGGCGCAGGTTTTTGATGTGGCTGTCGATGGTGCGGTCGGTCACCACGCGGTAATCATCGTACAGATGGTTCAGCAGCTGTTCTCGGGAAAATACCTTCCCGGGCTCATGAGAGAGGGTTTTCAGCAGGCGGAATTCGGCAGGCGTCAGGTCCAGCAGCTTACTGCGCCAGCTTGCCTGGAAACGGCTTTCGTCGACAATCAGCGGGCTTTGTGCATCCAGCACCTGCAGTTCGCGCTGCGGTTTGCAGCGGCGCAGAATGGTTTTCACCCGGGCGACCACTTCACGCGGGCTGTAGGGTTTACAGATGTAATCGTCCGCGCCGATTTCGAGGCCCAGCAGGCGGTCAATCTCTTCAATTTTGGCGGTGACCATGACGATCGGCACGTCGGAGAAGCGACGAATTTCCCGGCACAGGGTCAGGCCATCGGTACCGGGTAGCATCAGGTCCAGCAGGATCAGGTCCGGCGGCGTCTGGCGCACGTACGCCAATACCTGGTCGCCGTGGCTTATCAGTGACGGGGCATAGCTGGCCGCGCGTAAATAGTCGATCAGCAACTGCCCCAGCTTGGGTTCGTCTTCGACAATCAAAATACGTGGCGTGTTTTCGTCAATCGGTAACTCGGTCATGCTTCTCTCGATAAATCCCGTTCCAGAGGTAACTCTACTGTAATGCTAACCCCGCCAAAAGGCGAATGGGCGGCGCGGATCGTCCCATTATGCGCCTCGACGATGTTAACGCAAATCGCCAGCCCCAGGCCGGATCCGCCGCTGGCGCGGTTGCGGGAGCCTTCGGTCCGGTAAAAACGTTCGAATAGTTTGTCCAGCTGCGCATCCTGCACCCCTGGGGCGGAATCGGCGAAGGTGAGGGCAAAGCGCCCGTTTTCCTGTCTGCCGGAGATATGCAGCCCGCCGCCGCTGTCGGTATAGCGCAGGCTGTTTTCCAGCAGATTATTGAAGAGCTGCATCAGACGGTCTTTGTCGCCAAACACCACCGCGCTGTCCGGCAGGGAGAGATCGATCTTCAGGTTGCGGCTGGCAAACCGTTCCCGGAAGGCGCCGCTGGCAACTTCAAGCACGTTAATCACATCAACCGGCGCCTTCTGGTAGGCCAGTGCCCCTTCGTCGGACATAGAGAGCTGATGGAGGTCATCCACCAGCTTGGTGAGTGTGCCCACTTCCGCCTGCAGAGAGGCCACTGATTCAGGCGTGAACTGACGCACGCCGTCCTGAATGGCTTCCAGCTCGCCGCGCAGGACCGCCAGCGGCGTGCGCAGTTCGTGAGAAATATCGGCCATAAAGTCGCGTCGCATCTGCTGGTTTTTCTCCAGCGTGCTGGCGAGCTGGTTAAAGTCCTGCGCCAGCCGGCCGAGTTCGTCCTGGCTACGGGTATCGACGCGGGTGGTGAAATCCCCGGCGGCCAGCTTGTGCGTCCCTTCCACCAGCCGCTTTACCGGGGCGAGCAGACCGCGCGCCAGCGGGAAGGTGGCGAGCGCGGCGAGCAGGGTGGAGAGGGCGACAATCAGCCAACTGGTCCGGCGCTGCTGGCGGTCAAAGTTGATGTCGGTATTGCGCGTCAGGCGCTCCACCGGGGAGGCGATAACCCAGCCGACGGTGGCGTTATTGACCTTAATCGCCCGCCGGGTGCCGTCCGGCGGAATCGGTGCGCGCGGGCCAACCAGCGTGCGCATCTCCTGGTCAATGACCCAAAACTGGGTGCGCCAGCCGTGCGGCGGCATGCCCGGGCCGGGACGATCGTCCCCGGTATCGTGCTCCAGCGAGCGCAGGATCTGGAAAATAAAGCGGTCATTGTTGCGCAGAAAACGCCAGTTGCCGTGCTGGGCGTACTGCTCGCCCAGCGCATCGCTTAAGCCCTGCAGACGCTGCTCGTTGCCGTGCTTAATGTAATCAATAAAACCCCGCTCAAAGCTGACCCGCACGGCCCAGTGCATGGTGATCAGCAGGACGATACAGGTGGCGAAGATCGCCACAAAGAGCTTGCCGGTAATCCCCGGTCGCCAGAATTTCATGAGCCACTCCTTTTGCCGCGCCTAATCACGACGTTCTTGCTGGTATCATCCGGCACTCTGGCGAAGATGAATGCGGGCAGGGCGATGATGACCGCCATGCTGAGATACGTATATAAAAAGATCTGATGCGCCACCGGCGTATCGACGCTGAGATGGTGCTGGCCGTACATGCCGAGCAGCAGTCCGGCGATCGTCACCCCCACGCTCATGGAGAGCTGCATGATCATCGACAGCAGGCTGTTGCCGCTGCTCGCCAGTTCGTCCGGCAGATCTTTCAGCGTCAGGGTATTCATCGACGAGAAACGCATGGAGTTTATGATTCCCTGGCAGAACAGGACCAGCGGCAGAACGTAGAACCAGCCCATTAACGCCACGGCCATGAACAGCAGGCTCACCAGCGCCAGCCCCAGCGTGGCGGCCACCAGCACGTGACGATAGCCAAAGCGGTTTACCACCTGCACTACGATGCGCTTCATGCCCATGCTGCCGAGCACCATCGGGATCATCATCAGGCCCGCGTGAAACGGTGAAAATCCCATCCCGATTTGCAGAAAAACGGGGGTCATGAACGGCAACATGCCGCTGCCAATACGTCCGGCAAAACTTCCCAGCAGTCCCAGACGGTAGGTCGGGTTTTTAAACAAATTCAGGCTGAACAAGGCCCGATCGTTTCCTCTGGCATGCCACAGGTACCACAGAATCGCGGTGATGCCGAGGGCGACCAGAACACCGAGCATGAGGGAAGAGATCCCCAGCCCCTTTTGTCCGTCGAGCGCCAGAGTGAGCGTGGCCATGCCCGCTGCCAGCAGAATGAAACCGAAGAAATCGAAGCGACGCGTCTGCATTGTGTAGTTCGGCATCAGCGCCAGGGTGGCAATCGCGCCGATGATGCCCACCGGCAGGTTGATTAAGAAAATCCAGTGCCACGAGGCGTACTCCACCAGCATCCCGCCCAGCGCCGGGCCCAGCAGCGGCCCCACCTGGCCGGGCAGGGTGACAAAGGTCATCGCCGCCATGTACTGCTCGCGCGGGACAATCTTCATCACCGTTAACCGCCCGACGGGCACCATCATCGCCCCGCCAACGCCCTGCAGCACGCGCGCCATGACCAGCTGGTCGAGGGTACTGGCCTGAGCGCAAAACAGCGAGCCGGTGGTGAACAGCACGATGGCGGTAAAGAAGATATTTCGCACGCCCACTTTGTCCGCCAGCCAGCCGCTGGCAGGCAGCATGACGGCAACCGTCAGCACGTAGGCGACAATCACCATATGCATATGCAGCGGGCTCTCCCCCAGGCTTTTCGCCATGGAGGGGAGGGCGGTGTTGACGATGGTCGTGTCCAGCGACTGCATAAAGAAGCCGAAGGCGACTATCCATAACTGCCAGCGAACGTTAGCGGGGAGGTCGGTCATTTACTCGGTCACCGTGGATCTGTTTTTACGCGAAAAACGCAGCCGCAGGCGGTCGAAGAACAGATAGACCACCGGCGTGGTGTACAGCGTCAACAGCTGGCTCATCACCAGGCCGCCGACAATGGTGATCCCCAGCGGCTGGCGCAGTTCAGACCCGTCGCCGCCCGAGACAACCAGCGGCAACGCACCAAACAGTGCCGCCAGGGTGGTCATCATGATCGGACGAAAACGCAGCAGGCACGCCTGGAAGATCGCCTCTTCCGGGGAGAGATTGCCATTACGCTGGGCGTCCAGCGCGAAGTCGACCATCATAATCGCGTTTTTCTTCACGATACCGATCAATAGCATGATCCCGATGAGCGCGATAAGGCTGAATGGCGCACCAAACAGCTCAAGCGCCAGCAGTGCCCCCACGCCCGCGGAGGGTAGCGTTGAGAGAATAGTCAGCGGGTGAACGTAGCTCTCATACAGGATACCCAGCACAATGTAGACCGTGGCGATGGCGGCCAGAATCAAAATCACCTGCGAGTTCATCGTCTCCTGGAACACCTGCGCGGTGCCGGCAAAACTGCCGCGCACGGTGGACGGCACGCCGAGCTGCGTCATCGCACGGTTGATCGCATCGCTGGCTTCGGAAAGCGACGAACCGGCGGGGAGGTTGAAGGAGATGGTCGACGCCGCTGACAGCCCCTGGTGGTTTACCGACAGCGGCGCGTTGGCTGGCTGCCAGCTGGCAAAGTAGGAGAGCGGTATCGCCTTGCCATCGTTGTTAATCACAAACATTTTGTCCAGGGCGCTGATGTCCTGGGTATAGCGCGGATCCACCTCCATCACCACCTTGTACTGGTTCATCGGCTGGTAGATGGTCGAGATCTCGCGCTGGCCGAAGGCGTTGTTTAGCAGGCTGTTGGCGGCCTCAACGTTGATGCCCAGCCGCGACATGGTTTCGCGGTCGTAGGTCAGGGCCATCTCGGCGCCGTTGTCCTGCTGATCGGAGTTCACGTCCGCCAGCTCTGGCAGGGCGGCCAGCGCCTTGCGGATCTTCGGTTCCCACTCGCGCAGGGCCGCCAAATCATCCGAGAGCAGCGTGTACTGATAGCTGGCGTTAGCCTGACGCCCGCCGACGCGGATATCCTGAACGGCCATCAAAAACAGGTTGGCCCCCGGCTCTTTGGCGAGCTTGACCCGCAGGCGGTCGATCACCTGCTGGGCGGTTTCATTGCGCTCGCTGCGCGGTTTGAGGGTGATAAACATCATCCCGCTGTTGACGCGCGATCCGCCGGTAAAGCCGGTGACGTTATCCACGGCGTTGTCTTCACGAATGATCTTCATAAAGTCCTGCAGCTTGCCGCGCATCGCCTGGAACGAAATGCTCTGGTCCGCCTGAATGCCGCCCATCAGCACGCCGGTATCTTGCTCCGGGAAGAAGGTTTTCGGGATGGTGATATACATCCAGACGTTGAGCACAATGGTGCCGATGAGCACCAGGCCGACAAGCCGGGTATGGTTGAGCACCCACTTCAGCGATTTGCCATAGCCTTCCTGCATCGCCATCAGGAAACGGCCAAAGCCTTTGCGACGCGGCTGGGAGTGCGGCTTGCTGCGCTTGAGCATCCATCCGCACATCATCGGCGTGAGCGTCAGCGAAATCAGCAGCGAGATGCCGATGGCGACCGAAAGCGTGACGGCAAACTCCCGCAACAGCCGACCCGGCAGGCCGCCCATCAGCAGCAGCGGCAGGAACACCGCCACCAGGGACAGGCTCATGGAGAGCACCGTAAAGCCCACCTCGCGCGTCCCCTGCAGCGCGGCCTGAAGCGGCTTCACGCCCGCTTCCAGATGGCGGGAAATGTTCTCCAGCACCACGATAGCGTCATCCACCACAAAACCCGTCGCAATGGTCAGGGCCATCAGCGACAGGTTATTGAGGCTAAACCCGCACAGGTACATGGCGGCAAAGGTGCCAATAAGCGACACCGGCACGGCCACCGCCGGGATCAGCGTCGCCCGACCGGAGCGCAGGAACAGGAATACCACCAGGATCACCAGCGCGACGGAGATCACCATCGTCTGCTCCACCTCCTCAAGCGAGGCGCGAATGGTCGGGGAACGATCCTGGGCAATTTGCAGATCGATCGCGGCCGGGATAGTCTCCTGCAGCTCCGGGAGGCGGGCGCGGATGCTGTTCACCGTCTCGATAATGTTGGCTTCCGGCAGCTTGCGGATCATCAGCAGGATGGCCGGTTTGGCGTTGGTCATCCCGGCATTGCGCACGTCCTGCACCGAGTCGGTGACGCTGGCGACGTCGCTTAAGCGCACCGCCGCGCCGTTGTTATAGTGAATGATCAACGGCTGATATTCAGCTGCAGTTTTCAGCTCGTCGTTGGTGTGGATCTGCCAGCGGTGGCTGCTGTCCTCAACCGCCCCTTGCGGTTTGCGCACGTTGGCGTTGCTGATGGCGGATCGCACATCGTCCAGCGACACGCCCTGATTGAACAGCGCCTGCGGGTTTAATCCCACACGCACGGCGGGCAGGGAGCTCCCGCCGACGCTCACGTCGCCGACGCCGTTAATCTGCGAGATCGTCTGCGCCAGTTGGGTGGACGCAAAGTCGTAAAGCTGCCCCTGAGAATAGGTATCGGAGGTCAGCGTCAGGATCATGATCGGCGCATCGGACGGGTTGGCCTTGCGGTAGGTCGGGCGGCTCGGCATCCCGCTCGGCAGCAGGCTTTGCGCGGCGTTGATGGCGGCCTGCACGTCGCGCGCTGCGCCGTTAATATCCCGGTCGAAGCTGAACTCCAGAATGATGCGCGTACTGCCGAGCGAACTGCTGGAGGTCATCTCGTTGACCCCGGCAATCCGCCCGAGCGAGCGCTCCAGCGGCGTGGCGACGGATGACGCCATGGTTTCCGGTGAGGCGCCCGGCAGCGAGGCGCTGACCATGATCACCGGGAAATCCACCTGCGGCAGGGGGGCCACCGGCAGTAGCCGGAAACCGAGCACGCCGCAGAGGGTGATGGCGAGCGAGATTAATATTGTCGCCACCGGGCGATAAATGAAGAGGGCGAAAAACTTCACTTACGCCTCCTCTTCACGTTTCGGGAAGCGGCTTTTCGTCCACAGCGCCAGACGGTCAAACAGCAGATAAATCACCGGTGTGGTGAACAGGGTCAATACCTGGCTCACCAGCAGACCGCCGACCATGCCTATTCCCAGCGGGCGGCGCAGCTCCGCGCCGACACCGGTGCTGAGCATCAGCGGCAGTGCGCCAAGCAGGGCCGCCAGCGTGGTCATCAGGATCGGACGAAAACGCAGCAGACAAGCCTGGAAGATAGCCTCACGCGGCGACATGCCCTGCTCACGTTCGGCGGCCAGCGCAAAGTCGATCATCATGATGGCGTTTTTCTTCACGATCCCAATTAACAGGATGATGCCGATAATGGCAATCACGTCCAGCTCGCTTCCCGCCAGCATTAATGCCAGCAGCGCCCCCACGCCTGCCGTCGGCAGGGTAGAGAGGATGGTGATCGGGTGGATAAAGCTTTCGTACAGCACGCCGAGCACGATGTACATTGCCACGACGGCGGCGACAATCAGCCAGATGGTGTTGCCCAGTGCGGCCTGGAACGCCAGCGTGCTGCCCTGGAACTGGGTCTGAATATCGGACGGGAAGCTGAGCGCTTTTTCAGCCGCCTGGATCGCCTCCACCGCTTCGCCGAGCGAATAATTGTCCGACACGTTGAAGGAAATCGTGGTGGACGGGAACTGATCCAGGTGGTTAATCGACAGCGGGGTATAGCGCTCTTCCACCGTGGCGATAGCGCTTAACGGCACAATCCCACCGTCTTTGCTGGTCAGGCGCACCGAATCCAGCCCGGCCAGACCGGGTGTATTTTCCGTGTTGTGCTCCAGTACCACGCGGTATTGATTCGCCTGGGTGTAGATGGTGGAGATCAGTCGCTGCCCAAACGCGTTATACAGGGCGTTATCCACGTCCGCCATGGTAATGCCGAGACGGCTTGCCGTGTCGCGGTTGACGTTCACATACGCGGCCAGCCCTTTGTCCTGCCAGTCGCTGCTTACATCGTTAAGTTGCGGCAGGGTTTTTAGCTTATCGACCAGCTGCGGCACCCAGGTGCTGAGGGCATCCAGCGTGGTGGCCTGCAGCGTAAACTGGTACTGCGTGCGGCTGACCTGGGTATCAATGGTCAAATCCTGTATCGGTTGCAGATAAAGCTCCACGCCCGGGACGCGAGCGACGGCGCTTTGCAGCCGTTCAATAACGGCATTGACGCGATCGTCACGCTCATCCAGCGGTTTGAGGTTGATCTGCAGACGGGCGCTGTTCAGCGACGGGTTGGTGCCGTCGACGCCAACGTAGGACGTCAGGCTCTCTACCGCCGGGTCTTTCATGACGATCTCAGACACCTGCTGCTGACGCTGCGCCATATTGGCGAAGGAGACCGACTGCGGCGCCTGCAGGGTTCCCTGAATAATGCCGTTGTCCTGAATCGGGAAGAAGCCTTTCGGTATAAAAATCCACAGCATCACGCTGAGCGCCAGCGTGCCAAGCGCCACGCCGAGCGTGGCCCATGGATGGTTCAGCACTTTTGCCAGCACGCGACCATACGCCGCAATGATCCGTTCGAACATCCGCTCGGAGGCGAGCGAGAAGCGGTTTTGCTTGCGCAGGGACGCGTGGCTCAGCATGCGGGCGCACATCATCGGCGTCAGGGTCAATGACACCACGGCGGAGATCAAAATGGCCACCGCCAGCGTGACGGCAAACTCGCGGAACAGTCGCCCGACGATATCGCCCATAAACAGCAGCGGGATCAGCACGGCAATCAGCGAGAAGGTCAGCGAGATAATGGTAAAGCCGATCTCACCCGCCCCTTTCAGCGCCGCCGCCAGCGGTTTTTCGCCTTTCTCGATATAGCGCGAGATGTTCTCAATAACCACGATGGCGTCGTCCACCACGAAGCCGGTGGCGATGGTGAGCGCCATTAGCGTCAGGTTGTTGATTGAAAAATCGAGGAACACCATCACCGCAAACGTGCCAACCAGCGAGAGCGGCACGGCGACGGCGGGAATAATGGTTGCCGGGACGTTGCGCAGGAACAGGTAGATAATCATCACGACCAGGGCAATCGCCAGCATCAGTTCGAACTGAGTGTCGGTGACCGACGCGCGAATGTTCGTGGTGCGGTCGGAAAGCACCTTCACGCTGACCGACTTCGGCAGGCTTTCGATCAACTGCGGCAGCATGGTGCGAATGCTGTCGGCGGTTTCGATGATGTTGGCGCCCGGCTGGCGCTGGACGTTCATTACGATCGCCTGCTGCTTGTTCGCCCATGCGCCAAGCCAGCTATTCTCCGCCCCTTGCTCCACCGTCGCCACATCGCCCAGACGCACCGGGGCGCCGTTCTGGTAAGCAATAATCAGCTGACGGTATTCATCCGCGGACTGCATCTGATCGTTGGCAGAGAGCGTGACGGCGCGGGTTGGGCCGTCCAGCGAGCCTTTTGCCGAATTAACGTTGGCGCTGCTGATGGCGGTGCGGATGGTTTCACTGGTCAGCCCCAGTGCGGCAATCGCCTGCGCATTAAGCTTAACGCGCACCGCCGGGCGCTGCCCGCCCGCCAGCGTGACGAGACCGACGCCGGAGACCTGAGAAATCTTTTGCGCCACGCGGGTCTCGACCATGTCTTCCACCTGCGTCATTGGCATGGCGGAGGAGGTGACGGCAAGCGTCATGATCGGCGGATCCGCCGGGTTTACTTTGCTGTAGACCGGCGGGTTAGGCAGGTCCGACGGCAGCAGGTTGGTGGCCGCATTGATGGCGGCCTGAACTTCCTGCTCGGCGACATCCAGTGACAGCGTCAGCTGGAACTGTAGCGTCACGACAGAGGCCCCGCCGGAGCTTTGGGAGGACATCTGCTTCAGGCCCGACATCTGCCCAAACTGGCGCTCCAGCGGGGCGGTGATGGCGGACGTCACCACGTCCGGGCTGGCGCCGGGATAAAGCGTCACCACCTGAATGGTGGGGTAATCCACTTCCGGCAGCGCCGAGACGGGCAGGAAGCGGTAGCCGATAATCCCCGCCAGCAGGATCGCCACCATCAGCAGCGTGGTGGCGACAGGACGGAGGATAAACAGGCGTGACGGCCCACCTGTAGCGACGGGAGGCATAACCTGCATCAGGAGGCCGCTCCCTGTTTCGCAGGTTCAACCACTTCCACTTTCGCCCCTTCAGTCAGACGGTCGATACCGTCGGTGACCACGCGGTCGCCAGCGGAAAGCCCGGCGCTGATTACCACCGTCTGACTGTCCTGAATCCCGGTTTTCACCAGATGCTTACTGACTTTGTTTTCACTGTTCAGTACCCAGACAAAGTTGCCTTCGTTACCCATCTGCAGCGCGGCGGTGGGGATCACCACCGCGTTCTCTTCGGTCGCGACCAGCATTCGCGCGTTGACGAACTGGTTGGGGAAGAGGGCATCGTCCTGGTTGTTAAAGCGGGCCTTCAGCTTAATGGTACCGGTCGTGGTGTCGATCTGGTTATCCAGGCTGAGCAGGCTACCTTCGCTGAGCTTCTGTTTATTGGTGCGGTCCCAGGCTTCCACCACCAGGCCTTTCCCGGCTTTTTGCGCCTGAATGACCGTCGCAATGTCGCTTTCCGGCAGGGTAAAGACTAAATCAATCGGGTGAGTCTGGGTGATCACCACGATGCCCGTGGTATCTCCGCTGGAGATTTGGTTGCCGATATCGACCTGCTTCAGACCAACCCGCCCGTCAATCGGTGCGGTGATGCGGCTCCAGTCGAGCTGTAACTGGGCGCTGGCCACGGCGGCTTCGTCGGCTTTGATGGTGCCCTGCGTTTCGCTGACCAGCGACTGCTGTGTGTCCAGCTCCTGGCGGGAGACCAGATTGGTTTTTACCAGCTGCTGATAGCGCGCTAAATCACGCCGGGCGTTGGCAAGGGTGGCTTTGTCTTTCGCGAGCTGTCCCTGCGCCTGGGCGAGGGCCACCTTAAACTGGCTTGGGTCGATCTCCGCCAGTAAGTCACCGGCCTTAACCTGCTGACCTTCCTGGAAGTGGATCGCAATGAGCTGACCATCGACGCGGCTACGCACCGTGGCGGTGTTAGCGGCGGTAATGGTTCCGAGCCCCGTCAGATAACGCGGAACGGCTTTACTCACCGCCGTGGCTGCCTGAACCGGCGCCAGCGCACCGCCTCGCATACCGTGACGGCCGCCACCTGCCGGGCGCTGTGATGCGCTGTTGGCACCGGCGGGTGTGCCAGAGTCTGCGGATTGGCTGTGCCAGTACCAGGCGGCGGCAAATGCCACCACAATGATGCCAGCGGCGATTGCCCAGCGGGATTTATTACGGCCTTTCATCGTTATACGTTCTCATCCTGAATACTTCGGGGAATGATACTAGTTTAGTCAGGCAACACAGCGGAAAAATGGAGGAAATATGGAAGACTGTCTGGAATTGTCTGAGTGTGGTGCTTTTTTTTGCCGGGTGGCGCTTCGCTTACCCGGCCTACGGTTCGAGGGTTTTGTGGGCCGGGTAAGGCGAAGCCGCCACCCGGCACAGCGGCACTAGCTAAACATCACCTGCGCCCAGCGCGCCAGCCCCGCGGTAACGGAGCCAAAGTCATCGCCACCGGCAACCGGAATACCCGGCAACTGTTCCGCCAGCGCTTTTTTGATCAGCGGTGAACGGGCGCTTCCGCCGGTGAGGTAGATGACGTCCGGCTTCTCTTTGCCGTTCTCCAGCGCGAGTTGCACCTGTTCCAGTATGCGCTGTAGCGGCTGCGCGAGCGCGGTCTCCAGCCCCTCCTGTGAAATCGCCGTGGCCAGATCGTCGCTGATAAATGGCAAGGACACCGCATGTTCAGCGCGGTTTGAAAGGGCAATTTTGCTCTCTTCGGCGGTGCGTACCACGCGGTAGCTCAGGCGCTGACGCCACACTTTATACAGCAGGGCGACTTTATCGGCGTCCTGCGCGTCACGCATCAGGTCATTCAGGAAGCGGCCGTTGGCGGTACTGTAAAAATCACTCTGCGCCGGGACGTCGTTGATGGCAATCGCGTTCCACCACGGCAGGATCGGCAGGGCGATGCCTTTTTCCGTTTGCCCGCCCATGCCGAGCAGCGGCATCAGGCTCTTGAATGCCAGGGCGATATCCAGATCGTTACCGCCCACGCGGCAGCCGCTGTGCCCCAGCAGGCTATTTTCACGGTCGCGGCGGTGATGCCACTGCGGCCCCATCAGCAGCAGCGAGCAGTCCGTTGTACCCCCGCCGATATCCACGACCAGCACCCGTTTTTCTTCCGTCAACGTGGCCTCAAAGTCCAGCCCCGCCGCAACCGGCTCATACTGGAACACCACGTCGCGAAAGCCTGCCCGGTGCGCCGCGCGCTCAAGGATCCCCTGCGCCTGCTGGTTGGCCTCATCGCCGCCCAGCCCCTGGAAGTTGATCGGGCGGCCAATCACGGCCTGGGTAATCGTCTCGGGGACCTGCGTCTGCGCCTGATGACGGATATGCAGCATCATGGCGCATACCAGGTCTTCAAACACCGCCACCTGCTGCGGCTTGAGGCCGCTGGCCCCGAGGAAAGATTTTGGCGATTTAACAAAGTAGACCTCTTCCGGGTCTTCAATGTAATGCCCGAGTGAAGAGAGGCCGAACTGCACGCTGGAAGGCGTAACGTCGATATCTTCCTCGCGGTTAAAGCTCACTGCCCGGCGCAGCAGCGCCTGGGTTTCTGCCGCAGTCGCAGGAACCTGATGGTGGCGGAACAGCCACTCGCTCACCGCTTCACGCGTCGGCGCGCAGAGCATTGACGGCAGCAGCGTGCTCTCTTTTTCCATTTTCAGGAGCTGTGGTTGCCCGTTTTGCATAATTGCAACCGAGCAGTTTGCCGTACCGTAGTCGAATCCGATAAACACAATAAATCCCCATGCCAGTGAGAAGGGGCGAGACTTTAGCGGAATGCCTGTCCGGCGACAACAGGAATATGAAAGCAAGGCGTAACACGCTTTTTCAGTTTATCCTGAGGGGAACAAAAAAGGAGCGACAATGCATACCCTGACCTGGCACCCCCCTTACGACTGGCAATGGATGTTTGGCTTTCTTGGCGCCCGTGCGGTGGCGGGGGTTGAGACGGTCACGGAAAGCTATTACGAGCGCAGTTTTGCCTGTGAAGGGCATCAGGGGATCTTCCGCGTTACGCCGGACACGCAAACCCATACGCTACAGGTCACGCTTAGCCCGGGGTTAACGCCGGTGGCCGGACTTTGCCTTGAGCGTATCGGGCGTCTGTTCGATCTTGCCTGCGATCCGCAGGACGTCCACCGGACTTTGGGCGATCTCGGCGCCGCGCGACCAGGCCTGCGTTTGCCTGGGGCAATGGATGCCTACGAACAGGGCGTGCGGGCCATTCTGGGTCAACTGGTCAGCGTGGCGATGGCGGCGAAACTGGCTTCACGCGTTGTCGCCCTGTGCGGTGAGCCGGTCAAGGATGCGCCGGGCTATGTCTGCTTTCCCTCCCCACAAGCCCTGGCGGCTGCCGACCCGCTGGCGCTCAAAGCGCTCGGGATGCCGGTCAAACGCGCGGAATCGCTGATTCATCTGGCACAGTCGGTCGTCGACGGGACATTTCCGCTCACGCCGCCTGAGGACGTTGAGGCAGGCATGAAGGCGTTACAACAACGGCCGGGTATTGGCCGCTGGACGGCAAATTACCTCGCCCTTCGCGGCTGGCAGGCGAAAGATGTGTTTCTTCCGGATGATTATCTGATTAAGCAACGTTTCGCCGGGATGACGCCTGCGCAAATTCGTCGCTATGCCGAGCGCTGGCAGCCGTGGCGCTCCTACGCGCTGCTGCACATCTGGTATACCGACGGCTGGGCGCCGTCAGTTGATGGCGAAATAACTGGTGTTGAGCAGTAGATCCAGCGGCTGCGGCTCGGCGATGGTGTCACCATAGATAAAATCAATGCCAATGCCAGAAAGCGTATCCATCATGATGGGCTGGTTGCAGGGGCCTGCGATGGTTCTCATCCCCAGACGCTGGGCATGGCCCTGAACGATGGTCACCATCATTTCATCCATCAGGTTGCCATAGACGTTGCTCACGACTTCGGCATCCAGCATCAGGTAATCGGCCATGTTCGGACTCAGGTGGGTGAAAATGTCCATGTCGCGGCCTATCTGGCTGAGGATCACGCGGCAGCCCGCCTGGCGAAGCTTTTGTAAACCCCGCTGCAGATTCTCATCCGAATCACACACCACGCCGGCAGGGATCACCAGATGCAGCAGACGGCCCGGCATTGGGCTTTTATCAAGAAGATCGAGAAGTTCGTCGACCAGCGTCACGCTGGCTAAACCGGCTGCCGAAAGCGGCAATGCGATCCCCATGCCTTTACTGGCGATCCTGGCGGCAGATGTCCGGAAGAAGTCGCTAAAGATGCGTCTGTCGAGGGCGTGCAGCAGTTCCGGCTCTGCCAGGCCAGAACGGAAGGCGTGTTCCTCCAGGACTTCGCCCTGGCTGGTCCACAGGCGCAGCGAAATCAGCCAGAAATTACAGCTCTCCGGTATGCGAGGGGAGGCGACGCTACGGGCTATCATCATCAGGTGATTGTCTTTGATCATGTGCCATTGTTCGTCCAGCGACATCATGCTGCGCGTGCTGTGATCCCGCTCCTGCTGCGGTTCGTAAACCGTCACGATGCCGCGCCCGCTGTTTTTCGAGGCATAACAGGCAATATCTGCCTGTGACATCACTTCTGACGCCAGGTGGTTATGTTCATCGATCAGCGTGATCCCGGCGCTGGCGCCAATTCGATGCAGGCGGCCTTCCCACATAAAGTGATAGTCGTTGATGCTATGGACCAGACGACCGGTGATATAGCGTGCGCTCTCAATATTGCAGTCCGGCAGCAACAGCCCAAACTCATCACCCCCCAGACGCGCCAGCACATCGCTGGAGCGCAGCATGGTTAACATCATGGAAGAGAGTTCCCGCAGCAGGGCATCGCCCGCCGCATGGCCTGCGGTATCATTGACGGCTTTGAAGCGGTCCAGATCGATAAAGACCAGCGCATGACGCTGCCGCGTCTCACGAACCGTTTGCAGGAGTCGTTTGAGGTGGTTTTCAAAGCTGACCCGGTTTGCCAGGTGGGTCAGGGCATCGTGCGACGCGCTGTAACTCAGCTGACGCAGCATTTTGCGCGACTCGGTGACATCCTGAATAACGATAACCGAGCCGATACTTTGTCCATCCAGCGTGCTGAGTGGCGTAATGCTGTAATGGATGTCAAACGCTCCACCCGTGCGGCAGTTCAGCACCACGTCCTGGTCGATATCTGAGCGTGACATATCCCCGCTGTGGATGTTCTCCATCAGCGGCCCTCGCTCCCCAAACGTGATGTGTAATACCTTGAGAACCGGCTGGCCGATAGCCTCGGTTTGTAGCCAGCCGCTCATCTTCTCGGCGACCGGGTTCATAAAGGTGACGTTCATGTCGATATCGGTACAGAGCACGGCTTCGCCGATGGAGTCGAGCGTGATATGCAGACGCTCTTTTTCCTGGAACAGCGCCTCGTTAAGCTGCTTAACCTCGGTCATGTCCATGTTGATGCCAAGCAAACGCTCGACTTCACCCTCTTTATTCAACACCCGGTTTGCCAGGGAGCGAATATGGCGCACGCCTTCCTTCACGCGGATACGAAATTCCAGCTTAAACGGCAGACGTGAGATCAGTGAATCCCGCAGCACCTGTTCTGCATGGGCGCGGTCTTCCGGCAGCATCGTGTCGTGCCAGAGCTGCCAGGTGGGCTTGATGTGCGGCGGGATTTCATACAGTTCGAACATCCGCTTATCCCAGCTGATGATGTCAGGCTCCAGATCCCACTCCCAGATGCCGATGCCGCCCGCTTCGTTGGCCAGCGTAATGCGCTCCATCAGGCGTTTGTTGACCCACTCGGTCTGCTTCAGGTCGTTAATGTCTTCAATCTGGGCGATAAAATAGAGCGGCGAGCCGTCGGTATGGCGCACAACGGAGACGGCAAGCAGCGCCCAGACCACTTCACCGTTGCGCGTGTAATAGCGCTTTTCAAGGGTATAGGTGTTGATTTCGCCGTTGACCAGCTGCTCCAGCTGTTCGAGGTCGGTGTGCAAATCTTCCGGCCAGGTGAGCTGCTGGAAGGTGAGTGACTGTAGTTCGGACTGGCTGTAACCGAGGAAATTGCACAGCGCTTTGTTGGCCTGTAGCCACTGCCCCTCAATGCTGACTAACGCCATCCCGATGGCGGAATACTCCATCGCATTACGAAAACGCGCTTCGCTTTCAGTGATGTGTTTGCGTTCGGCACGGAAGGCATACATCACCATGGTCATCACGTTCGCCGGGAGAAGCAGCATCAGGAACGGCAGCCAGGGCGCGTTGATCATCGGCCCTTCGTGTTGGGTGGTCAGCGCCTCAGGGTTATGGGCAATCATCAGGGACACGACCATCACGGTGACCAGAAACACCAGGAACGCTTCCATTCGCGGTAAGCGCACGGCGCTCCACATAAGCAGGACGATCACGCAGGTAAATGGCCATGGTAGCCAGGTGATGGCTGCCCAACTCAGGGCCAACGTCACGGCCATTGTGAGCAGCGTTTCCAGCAGCAGTCGCGGATCACGGTGGCGCAGCAGGTAGTGGGGTTTAAACAGTAATCCCAGCGGCACCAGTGCCAGCGCGCCAATGGATTCAGATAACACCCACACAATGAAATCGCGCAGTGGCTCAGGACCGGGAACCAGAAAAATCACCAGAATACCGCCTACCAGCGGCGGCACCAGCGCGCTGCCCATCGCCAGACGGATCCAGTCACTTAAATTTTGCAGCGGGTTATACCACGGGAGCAGTTTGCGCAGTAGTAATGCACCGACGACGGCCTCAATCACATTTATGGCGGTGGAGGTGAGGTTAATCGCCCCCCACGAGAACAACATCCACGAGGCCAGAATATTGCCGAACGAACACGCCAGGGCAATGCCCGGCCACATTTTTCCCGCGTGGCGGTAAAACGCCACCATCATGATGGCGGTGGGGAACCAGAGCGGCGCCAGCAGGGTGCCGAAGCGGGTAAGCTCCAGCGAAAATAAGGTAAAGATAAAGGTGACCAGGCCCAGACAGACAAGTCGTAATAAAGGATGTGGGGTGGTAACCAAAACCCGCTGGTATTGTTTATTCATTACCGCTTTATCCAGAGACGCCGTGCCGTCAGGAGAGAAGTCCGTACGAGTGAATTTGATAATTTGGTTTATGCTAGTACAAACAATTTACAATTCATATGGCGACTGCTCATAATTTGACATCATAGACTTATTAAATAGTTACAGGTTAAAAAATCGCTGTGAAACGCTGAAAAAACGCGCATTAAAATTTCACTCAGGGAACAATTCGCAACTTTACAGGCTGTCTCGCATTACCTGCGCTTTCGACTGGTATCACGCCCGCGAAATCCCTATAATTGCCGCGTTTGACGCTCCGGCGTCGTCCTTCCTTAACATCCAGGTTAATCAGGTCGCTAAATTTATGACTGATAAGTCTCATCAGTGCGTCATTATAGGCATCGCCGGCGCATCGGCTTCAGGTAAAAGTCTAATTGCCAGTACGCTTTATCGCGAACTGCGTGAACAAGTAGGTGATGAGCACATCGGCGTCATTCCCGAAGACAGCTATTACAAAGATCAATCCCATCTGTCGATGGAAGAGCGCGTAAAAACCAACTATGACCACCCGAATGCAATGGATCACAGTTTACTGTTCCAGCATTTAGAAGCCCTAAAAAGCGGCCAGGCAATTGAGCTGCCCGTTTACAGTTACGTAGAACACACCCGCACCCAGGAGACGATCCGCATCGAACCGAAAAAGGTGATTATCCTTGAAGGTATCCTGCTCCTGACCGATGCTCGCCTGCGTGAATCAATGAACTTCTCGATTTTCGTTGATACCCCGCTGGATATCTGCCTGATGCGCCGCATCAAGCGAGACGTTAACGAGCGTGGCCGTTCAATGGACTCCGTCATGGCGCAATACCAGAAAACGGTCCGTCCGATGTTCCTGCAGTTTATCGAGCCCTCCAAACAATACGCCGATATCATCGTGCCGCGCGGAGGCAAAAACCGCATTGCCATTGATATCTTAAAAGCGAAAATCAGCCAGTTTTTTGAATAAGCCGCGCGAATTGTGTACCGTTCAGAGATAACCTGGTTTTACCCTGAGATGTTAAGGTCTCAGGGGTCGATGCATGAAAGGAGAAAGTGCCATGCGTCTTTGTGATCGCGATATTGAAGCCTGGCTGGATGAAGGCCGTTTGTCTATTACCCCACGTCCTCCTGTAGAGCGTATCAATGGGGTGACCGTTGATGTACGGTTGGGGAATAAATTCCGCACCTTTAGTGGCCATACTGCACCGTTCATCGACCTCAGCGGGCCGAAGGATGAAGTCAGCGCCGCGCTCGATCGCGTGATGAGTGACGAAATCGTCATTGACGAAGGTGACGCTTTTTATTTGCATCCAGGTGAACTGGCGCTGGCGGTGACGTTCGAATCCGTGACCCTGCCTGCTGACCTCGTCGGCTGGCTGGATGGCCGTTCTTCTCTGGCCCGTCTGGGGCTGATGGTGCACGTGACCGCACACCGTATCGATCCCGGCTGGTCGGGCCGTATCGTGCTGGAGTTCTTCAACGCCGGCAAACTGCCGCTGGCGCTGCGCCCCGGCATGATGATTGGTGCGTTAAGCTTTGAACCGCTAACCGGCCCGGCAGACAGGCCTTATAACCGCCGGCAGGACGCAAAATACCGCGACCAGCAGGGTGCGGTTGCCAGCCGTATTGATAAAGACTGATCGTTAGTCCATTGAGGATGCCATGAGAAGAGTTCTGACAACGCTGATGATTTTGCTGGTCGTGCTGGTTGCTGGCCTTTCGGCGTTGGTTCTGCTGGTTAACCCTAACGATTTCCGCGCTTACATGGTGCGGCAGGTCGAGGCGCGCAGTGGTTACCAACTGAAGCTCGACGGGCCGCTACGCTGGCACGTCTGGCCACAGCTCAGCATTCTCTCTGGCCGCATGTCGTTAACGGCACCGGGCGCTGCCCAGCCGATCGTGTCTGCGGACAACATGCGTCTCGATGTGGCGCTCATCCCCCTCATTTCTCACCAGTTGCAGGTTAACCAGGTGATGCTCAAAGGGGCGGTCATTCAGCTTACCCAGCAGACTGAAGCCGTGCGCAACGCGAATGCGCCGGTTGCACCGCGTGAGAATACCTTACCGGATGAGCCGTCCGATACGGGCTGGTCCTTTGATATTGCCAAACTGAAAGTTGCCGATAGCGTGCTGGTGTTCCAGCATGAGGATCAAGAGCAGGTTACGGTTCGCAATATTAATCTGCAGATGGAACAGGATGCGCATCATCTTGCGTCGCTGGAATTCAGCGGGCGAATGAATCGCGACCAGCGCGATCTAACCCTCTCGCTAAATGCCAGGGTCAATGCGTCAGACTATCCCCATCAGCTGACGGCCGATATTCAGCAGCTCAACTGGCAGCTCACGGGCGCAGATCTTCCGACCCAGGGGATCACCGGGCAGGGGACGATGCAGGCCGTCTGGCGCGAAGAACAAAAACAGCTGGAGCTGGATAACCTCAACCTGCAGGCCAATGACAGCAGCCTGAAGGGGCAGGCGAGCGTCACGCTCGAAGAGAAGCCAAAGTGGGTGCTGAACCTGCAGTTTGACAAGCTCAACCTGGAAAACATCCTGCCGCCGCTACCGGCTGGCACAACGGACAGCGATGCTGTGCAGACAGGACAAAGCCAGCCGCCGGTGTCGCGTCCGGTTATCTCGTCGAATCTTGATCAACCTGACTATAACGCTCTGCGCGGATTCACGGCCGATATCCTGTTGAAAGCCAACAGCCTGCGCTGGCGCGGTATGGACTTCACCGACGTGAGCGGCCAGATGTTTAACCACAACGGGTTGCTGGTGATCTCCGAGCTGAGCGGCAAAATGGGGGCAGGGCATCTTTCACTGCCTGGCACGCTGGACGTGCGTAAGGACGAAACCCGCGCGCAATTCCAGCCGCGTCTCGACAACGTTGAGATTGGTACCATCCTTAAAGCCTTTAACTATCCGATATCCCTGACAGGGCAGTTGACGCTGGCGGGGGATTTCTCAGGCACAAAAATTGATGCCGAAGCTTTCCGCCGTGAATGGCAGGGCGAGGCGCACGTGGACCTGAAAGACTCCCGTATGGAAGGTCTTAACTTCCAGCAGCTGGTACAGCAGGCTGTGGAGCGCAGCAGTGACGTCAAAGCGCAGGAAAACTACGATAGCGTCACGCGCCTCGACAGTTTCTCCACGGATCTGACGCTGGATAACGGGCAACTGACGCTGGCAGCTATGCAGGGAACCTCTTCTATGCTGTCGTTGACCGGAGAAGGCTCGCTGGATCTGGTCAAAGAGACGGCGGACACGCGCTTTAACGTCCGGGTACTTTCCGGCTGGCAGGGCGAAAGTAAGCTGATTGATTTCCTGAAAGAGACGCCAGTGCCGCTTAGCGTCTATGGTAAATGGCAGGCGCTGAATTACAGCCTTCAGGTGGATCAGATCCTGCGTAAGCATCTGCAGGATGAAGCGAAACGTCGGCTTAATAGCTGGGCAGATCGTAATAAAGATTCCCAGAACGGCAAGGATGTGAAGAAACTGCTGGATAAGCTTTGATGACAGTTGTGCCGGGTGGCGGCTTCGCCTTACCCGGCCTACAAAAGCCTGACGTCGTAGGCCGGGTAAGCGCAGCGCCACCCGGCTTTTTTACACCTCAAAATCCAGTTCTTCCTCATCCCGCAGTGGAATGAGCTGCACTTTCTGCACGCGATGGTTTTCAATCTGCAGCGTTTTAAGCCGATAGTCACCTACCTGAACCTCTTCACCTGGCTGCGGGATGCGCTGTAAGTATTCCATCAGCAGGCCCGCAATGGTGTGGTACTCCCGCTTTTCATCCAGCGGCAGCGGCACATACTGCACCAGGTCTTCCAGCGGCATATGGCCGTTGGCCGTCCACGAGCCGTCGGCGTTTTTCTGAATATCATGGCGGGCATCAATCTCATCCACTTCGTTTGGCAAATTACCGGCAATGGTTTCCATCACGTCGCTGAGCGTGACCAGCCCTTCAACTGAACCAAACTCATCCACCACAAAGGCAAAGTGCGTTCGCGCATTTCGGAATTGCTCAAGGGCAGAGAGCAATTGCAATCCTTCCGGGAAGACCAGGGGCTGGCGTACCAGGGCGCGCAGATTGAGCGCCTCCCCGTGCAGCTGCTGCTGGAGCAGGTCGATAACGTGCACGACGCCCAGTAATTCTTCTTCCTCTTCACCGCCGGTCACCACCACGCGCGTGTGCTGGTTTTTATCCAGCAGGGCGCGGATGTGCTCTTCGGGGGCGGTGAGATCGATATGCTCAATGTCATGCCGGGAAGTCATGATGCTGCTGACCGTGCGCTCATTAAGGTTAAGCACTCGCTCAATCATCAGGCGCTCCTGCGGGTTAAAGATCTGCCCGTCGCTGTGATCGGCCAGCATGGCAGCAGATTCGGCGTCCAGCTCTGCATCCTCTTTTTTACCGCTCAGTAGGCGCATAACGGTGTCGGCCGTGCGCTGACGCAGGGTCTGATTAGCGGAAAGGAAGCGGCGGCGGTTAAATATCGCCAGCTGGTTAAGCGCTTCAATCATGACGGAGAAACCAATGGCGGCGTACAAATAGCCTTTCGGAATGTGGAAGCCAAAACCGTCGGCCACCAGGCTAAAGCCAATCATCAGCAGGAAGCTCAGGCAGAGGATCACGATGGTCGGGTGGCTGTTCACAAAGCGGGTGAGTGCCTTGCTCGCCATCACCATCAGCGTGATGGCGATAATCACCGCTGCCATCATAACGGCCAGATGGTCCACCATCCCGACGGCGGTGATCACCGAATCCAGGGAGAAGACGGCATCCAGCACCACGATTTGCGCTACCACCGGCCAGAATCTCGCGCCACGTCGCTGGGTCGGGTTCTCGCTGTCTTTACCTTCGAGCCGTTCATTGAGCTCTACCGTGGCTTTGAACAGCAGGAACAACCCGCCGAAGAGCATGATCAGATCGCGGGCGCTAAAGCTGAGGCCGTGAACGGAGAACAGCGGTTGCGTGAGTGTGACCATCCAGGAGATAGAGGCCAGCAACAGTAAACGCATCACCATCGCCAGCAGCAGGCCCGTTACGCGCGCGCGATCGCGCTGGGAAGGGGGCAGTTTTTCAGCGAGGATGGCAATAAAGACCAGATTATCAATCCCGAGCACTAATTCGATGACGACCAGCGTCACCAGCCCGGCCCAGATTGATGGATCGGCAATCCATTCCATAGTAATAGCAATACCTTCTGTTATATGACGATTGTCACACTTCGATCATGGATAAAGCCGGGGAAAATTGCAATGCCGGGCTGAGATTTCTCTTAATACGAAACGCTTAAAAGAGAGCAAACTCATCGGGGTGTAAATAAGCAAAATACGTATATTTAATTATAAAGAGAACATTTTAGGATATATCGCAGATAATGGTTTTCACTCCCGCTTTGTCAATATAAAGAAAATCCTAAAAGGTTAAAACTTTGCTCTTAATATTAATCTTAAAAACAGATATTAGGACAGTTGTCTCCTTGCCTGCTATTAGGTTAGCTGCAACAATTCTCCCAGCATCAAATGTTAAATCTTGTTGTTGCTATTTTTGTTTTGGTCTTCCGGGATGGTTATTCATTATCCGTTGGGTGTCTCACCCGGCTGATATATTTCCAGAAGGCCTTGCTCAAGAGGGTGTCTATCCATAACACATTGTTTAGTCAGTGGATTGGTAACTGAAAGCCAAGGGCGGTAGCGTGCCTGAAAGCGTGTGAATCAGCCTCGGTTATTCTGTCAATAGCCAATGGATGAATAAGCTTTTTTTAGGACTGATGCCAGTTATATTTCTATTTGATTAACTGCATGCTGAAACCCAATACGACCCAAGCTTATTTAAATTGCACAGGATAATTACTCTGCCAAAGTGATAAATAATCAATGATGAAATCCAAAATGAAATTGATGCCATTATTGGTGTCTGTGACCTTGATGAGTGGTTGCACGGTCTTTCCCGGCAGCAATATGTCAACAATGGGTAAGGATGTGATCAAGCAACAGGATGCCGATTTTGATCTCGACAAAATGGTGAATGTTTATCCACTTACGCCACGTCTGGTCGAACAATTACGCCCACGTCCGAATGTTGCTCAGCCGAATATGTCTCTGGACCAGGAAATCGCCGCTTATCAGTATCGCGTGGGGCCGGGTGACGTGATCAACGTGACCGTCTGGGACCACCCTGAACTGACCACGCCTGCGGGCCAGTACCGTAGCTCAAGCGACACCGGGAACTGGGTACAGTCAGATGGCACGATGTTCTACCCCTACATTGGTAAAGTCCATGTTGCCGGGAAAACCCTTGCCGAGATCCGGAGTGATATTACCGGCCGCTTAGCGCAGTACATCGCCGATCCGCAGGTGGACGTTAATATTGCCGCATTCCGCTCGCAAAAAGCCTACATTTCCGGCCAGGTCAATAAATCCGGCCAGCAGGCCATCACCAACGTACCGTTAACCGTTCTGGATGCCATTAACGCCGCAGGCGGGTTAACCGACGGTGCCGACTGGCGCAACGTGGTCCTGACCCACAATGGCAAAGAGCAGCGCATCTCACTGCAGGCGCTGATGCAAAACGGCGATCTGACCCAGAACCGCCTGCTCTATCCGGGCGATATTCTCTACGTACCGCGTAATGACGATCTGAAAGTCTTCGTGATGGGTGAAGTGAAGAAACAGAGCACCCTCAAAATGGACTTCAGCGGCATGACGCTGACCGAAGCGCTGGGCAATGCGGAAGGCATCGATCTGACCTCCTCCAACGCCAGCGGCATCTTCGTGATTCGCCCACTTAAGGACGACGCCAGCAACAAAGGCAAGATTGCCAACATTTACCAGCTCGATATGTCCGACGCCACCTCGCTGGTGATGGCAACGTCGTTCCGCCTCCAGCCATACGATGTGGTGTATGTCACTACCGCGCCGGTTGCCCGCTGGAACCGTCTGATCAACCAGTTGCTGCCAACCATCAGTGGCGTTCGCTACATGACGGATACGGCGCGCGACATTCATACCTGGTAATCCGCGATGTTTAACAAAATTCTGGTGGTATGCGTGGGGAACATTTGCCGTTCCCCGACGGCAGAGCGGTTGTTGAAACACTACCAGCCTGAACTGACCGTCGAGTCCGCAGGCCTTGGCGCGCTGGTCGGTAAAGCGGCCGATGAGCGCGCAACGAGCGTGGCCCGCGATCATAACCTCTCCCTTGACGGGCATATTGCCCGCCAGGTCACCGGCCGCATGTGCCGGGAATATGACCTGATCCTGGCAATGGAAAAACGCCATATTCATGCGCTATGCGATATCGCACCGGAGATGCGCGGCAAGGTGATGCTGTTTGGTCACTGGGACAATGAACGCGAAATCCCCGATCCGTATCGCAAAAGCCATGAGGCCTTCGAGGCGGTTTACACCTTACTTGACCAGTCTGCCCAACAGTGGGCGCAGGCACTGAAAGCTCAGCAGGGATAACAATGACAGAAAAAACAAGACCTTCTGCCGCCCCGACTTCGGGCAGTGATGAAATTGATATTGGTCGCCTGGTCGGCACGGTTATCGAGGCAAAGTGGTGGGTGCTTGGCATTACCGCTGTGTTTGCCGCGGCAGCCGTCGTCTACACGCTGTTCGCCACGCCTATCTACAGCGCCGACGCGCTGGTGCAGATTGAGCAAAATACCGGCAACTCGCTGGTGCAGGATATTGGCTCTGCGCTGGCGAACAAACCACCGGCATCCGACGCTGAAATTCAGCTGATTCAGTCACGTCTGGTACTGGGGAAAACGGTTCACGACCTCGGTCTCGATATCTCCGTCACCAAAAATACCTTCCCGATCTTTGGTGCCGGCTGGGATCGCCTGATGGGACGAAGCAACGATACGGTAAAGGTGACTGACTTTGTGCTGCCGAAAGGGGCGGGCGATCAAACCTTTACCCTGACGGTGCTGGGTCCGAAACAGTACCAGTTGACCAGCGATGCGGGATTCAGCGCGCGCGGCGAAGTGGGCCAGATGCTGACGAAAGATGGCGTCAGCATGATGGTGAGTGCCATTCATGCCCAGGAGGGCGGCGAGTTCACCGTGACCAAATTCTCCACGCTGGGAATGATCAACAATCTGCAAAACAACCTCACCGTGACTGAAAACGGTAAGGACACCGGCGTGCTGAGCATGACCTTTACCGGTGAAGATAAAGATCAAATCCGCGACATCCTGAACAGCATCACCCGCAACTATCTTGAGCAGAACGTTGAGCGTAAGTCGGCGGAAGCGGCGAAAAGCCTGGCTTTCCTTGCTAAACAGCTCCCGGAAGTGCGCGCCCGTCTGGATGATGCCGAGAATAAACTGAACGCTTACCGTCAGGATAAAGACTCTGTCGACCTGCCGCTGGAGGCGAAGTCTGTTCTTGATTCAATGGTTAACATCGACGCCCAGCTCAACGAGCTGACCTTCAAAGAGGCGGAGATTTCCAAGCTGTACACCAAACGCCACCCGGCCTACCGGACGCTGCTGGAAAAACGTCGCACGCTGGAAGAAGAGAAGGCGAAGCTGAACGACCGCGTGACCGCGATGCCGAAAACGCAGCAGGAAATTGTGCGTCTGACCCGCGACGTGGAATCTGGTCAGCAGGTGTACATGCAGCTGCTGAACAAACAGCAGGAGCTGAAAATCACCGAAGCCAGTACCGTGGGTGATGTGCGCATCGTCGACCCGGCGATTACCCAGCCCGGTGTGCTGAAGCCGAAGAAAGCGCTGATCGTTCTCGGCAGCATTATTCTCGGCCTGATGCTCTCCATTGTCGGTGTGCTGCTGCGCTCGCTGTTCAACCGCGGAATCGAAAGCCCGCAGGCGCTGGAAGAGAGTGGTATCAACGTCTATGCCAGCATCCCGCTTTCCGAGTGGCAAAAATCCCGTGACAGCGTCAAAACCATTAAAGGCGTTAAGCGATACAAACAGAGCCAGTTGCTGGCCGTGGGTAACCCGACGGACCTGGCGATTGAAGCGATACGTAGCCTGCGTACCAGCCTGCACTTCGCCATGATGCAGGCCAAAAACAACGTCCTGATGTTAACCGGTGTCAGTCCGTCAATCGGTAAGACCTTTGTCTGCGCCAACCTGGCGGCCGTCGTCAGCCAGACTAACAAACGCGTGCTGCTGATCGACTGCGATATGCGCAAGGGTTATACCCACGAGCTGCTGGGCACCAACAACGTTAACGGTCTGTCGGAAATCCTGCTGGGGCAGGGGGAGATTAGCCAGAGCGCCAAGCCGACCTCGATTCCGAGATTCGATCTGATCCCACGTGGTCAGATACCGCCTAACCCGTCGGAACTGCTGATGAGCGAACGCTTCACCCAGCTGATTGAGTGGGCGAGCAAACACTATGACCTGGTGCTGATCGATACGCCGCCGATTCTGGCCGTGACCGATGCCGCCGTGGTAGGCCGCCATGCGGGTACCACCCTGATGGTGGCACGTTACGCGGTGAACACCCTGAAAGAAGTGGAAACCAGCCTGAGCCGCTTCGAGCAGAACGGGATTGAGGTGAAAGGGGTGATCCTGAACTCCATCTTCCGCCGCGCGACCGGGTATCAGGATTACGGTTATTACGAGTACGAATATAAGTCTGACAGTAAATAACAGTCAAAACATACCCTTACACCCCTCACCCTAACCCTCTCCCCTGAGGCGAGAGGGGACTGTTCGGTGCCGCTTTCACCCTATCCCCTCAGGGGAGAGGGCCGGGGTGAGGGGTAGGAGAAAGAAATGACCACACAACGCCCTTTGATTTCTATCTATATGCCGACATGGAATCGTCAGCAGCTGGCGATCCGCGCAATCAAGTCGGTGTTACGTCAGGATTATGACAACTGGGAACTGATCATCGTGGATGACTGTTCTTCTTCGTATGAACAGCTGCAAAAATTTGTCACCGATCTCAATGACCCGCGCGTGATGTACACCCATAACCCGATTAACTCCGGGGCATGCGCGGTGCGTAACCAGGCGATTATGCAGGCCAAAGGGCAGTATCTGACCGGCATCGACGACGATGACGAATGGACCCCGAACCGACTGTCTGTCTTCCTTTCACATAAAGCACAGCTGGTGACGCATGCGTTCCTGTATGCCAACGACTATGTCTGTCAGGGTGAAGTTTATTCGCAGCCTGCCAGCCTGCCGCTGTACCCGAAATCACCCTATTCTCGCCGCCTGTTCTACAAGCGCAACATTATCGGCAATCAGGTTTTCACCTGGGCATGGCGCTTTAAGGAGTGCCTGTTCGATACCGAACTGAAAGCCGCGCAGGATTACGACATCTTCTTGCGGATGGTGGTTGAGTATGGCGAACCGTGGAAAGTGGAAGAGGCCACGCAGATCCTGCACATCAATCACGGGGAGATGCAAATTACCTCCTCGCCGAAGAAGTTCTCGGGCTACTTCCATTTTTACCGCAAGCATAAGGACAAGTTCGACCGTGCCAGCCGGAAGTATCAGCTCTTTACCCTCTATCAGATCCGCAATAAGCGCATGAACTGGCGCACGCTGCTGACGCTGCTGTCCGTCCGTAACGGCAAACGTCTGGCTGATGGACTTCGGGGGAAATAATGTTTCTTGAAGATTGCCGCGCAAACAGCTGGAGCCTGCGCCCATGCTGCATGGTCCTGGCGTACCGTATCGCGCATTTTTGTTCGGTGTGGCGCAAGAAAAACGTGCTGAACAACCTCTGGGCAGCGCCGGTTCTGGTGCTGTACCGCATTATTACTGAATGCTTTTTTGGTTATGAAATTCAGGCCGCTGCCACCATTGGCCGCCGCTTTACCATTCACCACGGCTATGCGGTGGTGATCAATAAGTTCGTGGTCGCCGGGGATGATTTCACCATTCGTCATGCGGTCACCATTGGCAACCGAGGGCCAGACAGCCTGGCCTGCCCGGTTATCGGCAATAACGTCGAGCTGGGCGCGAACGTGGTGATCATTGGTGACATTACCATCGGTAACAACGTGACGATTGGTGCGGGCAGCGTGGTGCTGGACAGCATTCCGGACAACGCGCTGGTGGTGGGAGAAAAGGCCCGCGTGAAGGTGATTAAATGAACATTCTGCAATTTAACGTCCGCCTCGCTGAAGGCGGAGCGGCAGGCGTGGCCCTGGATCTGCACCAGCGCGCACTGCAAAAAGGACTTCAGTCTCGTTTTATTTATGGCTACGGCAAAGGCGGCAAGAAAAGCGTCAGTCACGATAACTTCCCGCAGGTGCAAAAGCACACGCCGCGTCTGACCTCGATGGCCAACATTGCCTTGTTCCGCCTGTTTAACCGCGATCTGTTTGGCAACCTGAATAATCTTTATCGCACTGTGACCCGAACCACGGGCCCGGTTGTGCTGCATTTCCACGTCCTGCACAGCTACTGGCTGAATCTGGAAGAGGTGGTGGCGTTTTGTCAGAAGGTGCAGGCGCACAAGCCTGATACACGCTTCGTCTGGACGCTGCACGATCACTGGAGCGTGACCGGACGCTGCGCCTTTACCGACGGCTGCGAAGGCTGGAAAGATAACTGCCAGAAATGCCCGACGTTAAGCAATTACCCGCCGGTGAAAGTGGATCGTGCTCATCAGCTGGTAACCGGCAAGCGCAAACTGTTCCGCGACATGCTCTCGCTCGGCTGCACGTTTATCTCCCCGAGCCAGCACGTGGCCGATGCCTTCAACAGCCTTTACGGGGCAGGGCGCTGCCAGATTATCAACAACGGTATCGACGTGGCGACGGAAGCCATTCTGGCGGAGCTGACGCCGGTGGCGGACACCGCGGGTAAACCGAAAATCGCCATCGTTGCGCATGACCTGCGTTACGACGGCAAAACCAACCAGCAGCTGGTGCGCGACATGATGGCGCTCGGTGACAAGATTGAACTGCATACCTTCGGCAAGTTTTCCCCGTTCGAAGGGGAGAACGTCGTGAACCACGGGTTTGAAACCGACAAGCGCAAACTGATGAGCGCGCTGAACGGCATGGATGCGCTGGTGTTCAGCTCCCGCGTGGATAACTACCCGCTGATCCTCTGCGAAGCGCTTTCCATCGGCGTGCCGGTGATTGCCACCCACAGCGATGCCGCGCGTGAAGTGCTGGAAAAGTCGGGCGGTAAAACGTTCTCGGAAGGGGAAGTGCTGCCGCTGGTGCAGATGCCGAAAGCGCAGATCGCTGAGACTGTTTTTGGCACTGACCTGGAATCGTTCCGCAACCGCAGCCGCAAGGCCTACAGTGGACAACAGATGCTGGAGGAGTATGTCTCGTTCTATCAGAATCTGTAGTTATCTGCTGCTGCCGCTGATCTACCTGCTGGTCAACGTCAAAATTGCCCAGCTTGGCGAAAGCTTCCCGATAACCATCGTCACCTTCTTGCCCGTTCTGCTTCTGCTGTATGTCGATAAAATCAACCTGAAGAAGCTGATGATTGCCCTGGGGTTGGGCACGGGCCTGACGCTGTTTAACTACATCTTTGGCCAGTCACTGGATGCCAGTAAATACGTCACCTCTACCATGCTGTTTGTCTATATTGTCATTATTATCGGTATGGTCTGGAGTATTCGGTTTAAAACGATTTCTCCGCACAATTATAGGAAAATCCTCAGGTTCTTTTATATTGCCGTTGCGTTAATTGTTATGCTTGCTGCACTGGAAATGGCGCAAATTATTCTCACCGGTGGCAGTAGCCTGATGGAGATAATTTCGAAATATCTCATTTACAGCAACAGCTATGTATTGAACTTCATTAAGTTTGGCGGAAAGCGTACCACGGCCCTCTATTTTGAACCGGCGTTCTTCGCTCTGGCGTTAATCTCAATTTGGCTCAGCATCAAACAGTTTGGTATCAAAACACCTAAGACCGATGCTATGATTCTTGCAGGAATTGTTCTGTCTGGATCGTTCTCAGGGGTAATGACATTTATCCTGTTTTACCTGCTGGAGTGGGCGTTCCAGTACCTGAACAAAGATGCGATTAAGAAAAAACTGCCGCTGGCGATTATCTCCCTGACGGTATTTTTGGTCGGCGTGATATTTGCGTTCCCGTACATCTCAGAACGTCTGGGAGATTTGGGAACAGAAGGCTCATCGTCCTATTATCGCATCATTGGTCCGCTGGTGATGGTGGGTTATTCCTTAACCCATATTGATGGTGTAGTAAGATTCGGCTCACTTTACGAATATGTTGCATCATTCGGAATCTTTAACGGTGCGGATGTCGGTAAAACCATAGACAATGGTCTGTATCTGTTAATTATTTATTTTTCGTGGTTCGCCGTACTGTTGACGCTGTGGTATCTGTTTAAAGTTTTCAAAATGATGATTAACGCGTTTGGTGATAACCAGAACTTTCGCGTGCAACTTTATCTGTTTACACCGGTGTCGCTGTTTTTTACCGGGTCAATATTTAGCCCGGAATATGCTTTCTTGATTGTCTGTCCGTTTATTTTGCGCAAAGCGCTTAATATTACGAACGTATGACGAAATGAGGTGATTTATGTTTCTTAGCGTCATTACTGTCGCTTTTCGTAATTACGAAGGGGTGGTAAAAACCTGGCGCTCGCTGCGCAACCTGGCGCGCGATCCAAGCCTCACTTTTGAGTGGATTGTGGTCGACGGCGGCTCGAACGATGGCACGGCGGAGTTTCTGGAAAAACTCAACGGTGAGTTCAACTTACGTTACATCAGCGAGAAAGATAAAGGCATTTACGATGCGATGAACAAGGGCATTAACATGGCCCAGGGTCGTTATGCCATCTTCCTCAATTCTGGCGATGTTTTCCATGATGACGTGGCGCTGTTTGCCCGTCAGCTGGCGCGTCAGAAAGAGGAGGCCATGTATATCGGCGATGCACTGCTTGATTTTGGTGATGGGCATAAAGTGTGCCGCAGCGCAAAGCCAGGCTGGTATATCTACCACAGTTTGCCCGCCAGCCATCAGGCCATTTTCTTCCCGGTAAACGGTCTGAAAAAACAGCCATACGATTTGCAGTATAAAGTGTCATCGGATTATGCCTTGGCCGCCAGTCTGTATAAGTCGGGCTATCCGTTCCGCCGAATTAAAGGGCTGGTCTCTGAATTCTCAATGGGTGGCGTGTCAACATCGAATAATCTGGAATTGTGCCAGGATGCCAAAAACGTGCAGCGCAAAATATTACGCGTGCCGGGGTTCTGGGCGGAATTGTCTTATTTATTACGCCTGCGGACGACAGGTAAAACGAAAACCTTATATAACAAAGCCTGAATATAAGGAAACGCAATGCAGGATTTGAAGGGTTTCTCCGTGCCGAAAGGCTTTCGGGGCGGCAACGGTATTAAAGTGCAGCTGTGGTGGGCCGTTCAGGCAACGTTATTTGCCTGGTCACCACAAATATTGTACCGCTGGCGAGCATTCTTATTGCGTCTTTTTGGCGCAAAAATCGGAAAAAACGTAGTCATTCGACCTTCGGTAAAAATTACCTACCCCTGGAAATTAACGCTTGGGGATTACGCCTGGGTAGGCGATGACGCGGTGTTATATACCCTTGGCGAAATTACGATTGGCGCAAATTCGGTGGTGTCACAGAAGTGTTATTTGTGCACCGGCAGCCACGATTTTATGAGTCAGCATTTTGATATTACCGCTTCGCCTATTGTGATTGGTGAAAAATGCTGGCTGGCAACGGATGTTTTTGTTGCACCAGGTGTTTCTGTTGGCGATGGCACGGTAGTGGGTGCCCGCAGCAGCGTTTTTAAATCGCTACCGGCAAATAAAGTTTGCCGTGGCAACCCCGCAGTGGTGATACGCGAACGCGTTGAAACTGATTAAATTCATAAGTAGAGGAATATAAACATGTCTAAAGTCGCTCTCATCACCGGCGTTACCGGGCAGGATGGTTCTTATCTGGCAGAGTTCCTGCTGGAAAAAGGGTATGAAGTACACGGTATTAAACGTCGTGCCTCTTCGTTCAACACCGAACGTGTCGATCATATTTATCAGGATCCTCACGCGGCAAACCCGAAATTCCACCTGCACTACGGCGACCTGACCGATACCTCCAACCTGACCCGTATCCTGCAGGAAGTGCAGCCGGATGAAGTGTACAACCTGGGCGCGATGAGCCACGTGGCGGTCTCCTTCGAATCCCCGGAATACACCGCTGACGTTGACGCCATGGGTACTCTGCGTCTGCTGGAAGCGATTCGCTTCCTGGGTCTGGAGAAGAAAACCCGTTTCTATCAGGCCTCTACCTCTGAGCTGTACGGTCTGGTGCAGGAAATCCCACAGAAAGAGACCACGCCGTTCTACCCACGTTCTCCGTATGCGGTCGCAAAACTGTACGCCTACTGGATCACCGTGAACTACCGTGAATCCTACGGCATGTATGCCTGTAACGGCATTCTGTTCAACCACGAATCCCCACGTCGCGGTGAAACGTTCGTTACCCGTAAAATCACCCGCGCTATCGCGAACATCGCCCAGGGTCTGGAATCGTGCCTGCACCTCGGCAACATGGACTCCCTGCGTGACTGGGGCCATGCGAAAGACTACGTGAAAATGCAGTGGATGATGCTGCAGCAGGAACAGCCAGAAGACTTCGTGATCGCGACCGGCGTTCAATACTCCGTGCGTCAGTTCGTTGAGATGGCCGCTGCACAGTTGGGCATCAAGCTGCGTTTCGAAGGTACCGGCGTAGAAGAGAAAGGTATCGTTGTTTCCGTAACCGGCCATGACGCGCCAGGCGTGAAACCAGGCGACGTCATTGTTCAGGTTGACCCACGTTACTTCCGTCCTGCTGAAGTGGAAACCCTGCTGGGTGACCCAACCAAAGCGCACGAGAAACTGGGCTGGAAACCAGAAATCACTCTGCAGGAGATGGTTTCCGAGATGGTCGCCAAAGATCTTGAAGCAGCGAAAAAACACTCCCTGCTCAAGTCTCATGGCTACGAGGTTGCCATCGCGCTGGAGTCCTGAGAATGACAAAACAACGTATTTTTGTCGCCGGTCATCGCGGAATGGTGGGTTCCGCGATTGTTCGCCAACTGGAACAGCGCGGTGACGTAGAAGTGGTTGTCCGCACGCGCGACGAGCTGAACCTGCTCGATAGCCGTGCGGTGCAGGACTTCTTTGCTAACGAACACATTGACCAGGTGTATCTGGCGGCGGCGAAAGTGGGCGGCATTGTCGCCAACAACACTTACCCGGCGGATTTCATCTACGAGAACATGATGAT
The DNA here is from genome assembly GCF_000534515.1 of Enterobacter sp. MGH 37. Lineage (NCBI taxonomy): Bacteria > Pseudomonadati > Pseudomonadota > Gammaproteobacteria > Enterobacterales > Enterobacteriaceae > Enterobacter > Enterobacter sp. MGH 37. The sequence goes on along the minus strand of NZ_KI973205.1, from coordinate 2,204,795 downwards.
TGAGAGCAACATCATTCACGCGGCGCACCTGCACAACGTGAATAAGCTGCTGTTCCTCGGTTCATCCTGCATCTACCCGAAAATGGCAAAACAGCCGATCGCGGAAAGCGAACTGCTGCAGGGCACGCTGGAGGCAACCAACGAGCCTTACGCGATTGCCAAGATTGCCGGGATTAAGCTCTGCGAATCTTACAACCGTCAGTACAACCGCGACTATCGCTCGGTGATGCCGACCAACCTGTACGGACCGCACGACAACTTCCACCCGAGCAACTCGCACGTGATCCCGGCGCTGCTGCGTCGCTTCCACGAGGCGACCGCCGAGAACGCACCGGATGTGGTGGTGTGGGGCAGCGGCACGCCGATGCGCGAATTCCTGCACGTGGACGACATGGCTGCCGCCAGCATTCACGTGATGGAGCTGGATCGCGAAGTGTGGCAGGAGAACACCGAGCCGATGCTGTCGCACATCAACGTGGGAACCGGCGTGGACTGCACCATTCGCGAGCTGGCGCAAACCATCGCGCAGGTGGTGGGCTACAAAGGCCGCGTGGTGTTTGACGCGACGAAACCGGACGGCACGCCGCGCAAACTGCTGGACGTGACCCGTCTGCATCAGCTGGGCTGGTATCACGAGGTATCACTGGAGCAGGGGCTGGCCAGCACCTACCAGTGGTTCCTGGAAAACCAGCACCGCTTCCGGGGGTAACGATGTTTTTAAGTCAGGAAGATTTTGCCACGGTGGTGCGTTCCACTCCGCTCATCTCGATTGATTTGATCGTGGAGAACGAACGCGGCGAGTTCTTGCTGGGGAAACGAACCAACCGTCCTGCACAGGGCTTCTGGTTCGTGCCCGGCGGGCGCGTGCAGAAGGATGAGACGCTTCATGATGCGTTTGAGCGTCTCACTCTGGCGGAACTGGGCCTCCAGCTGCCGATGGCGGCGGGCCAGTTTTACGGGGTCTGGCAGCACTTCTATGACGATAACTTTTCAGGCACCGGGTTCACCACGCACTACATCGTGCTGGGGTTCCGCCTGAAGGTGACTCAGGCAGACCTGCGTCTGCCTGATGCTCAGCATGACGACTACCGCTGGCTGGCACCGGAGCCGCTTCTGGCAAGCGAGAACGTCCATGACAACAGTCGGGCGTATTTCCTGGCGGATCGTCAGGCCGAGGTGCCAGGCATATGAAAATCCTCGTATACGGAATTAACTACTCGCCGGAATTAACCGGTATCGGAAAATATACCGGCGAGATGGTCGAGTGGATGGCGAGCCAGGGACATGACGTGCGGGTCATTACCGCGCCGCCGTACTACCCGGAATGGAAAGTCGGTGAGCGCTACTCAAGCTGGCGCTACCGTCGTGAAGAGGGGGCGGCAACCGTCTGGCGCTGCCCGCTTTATGTACCTAAGCAGCCCTCGACGCTGAAACGGCTACTGCATCTCGGCAGCTTTGCCCTGAGCAGTTTTTTCCCGCTGATGGCGCAGCGTCGCTGGAAGCCGGATCGCATCATTGGTGTGGTGCCGACGCTGTTTTGCACGCCGGGTATGCGCCTGCTGGGCAAACTCTCCGGCGCACGCACCCTGCTGCACATACAGGATTATGAAGTGGACGCCATGCTGGGCCTGGGGATGGCAGGCAAAGGCAAGGGTGGAAAAGTGGCGAAGCTCGCCAGCGCCTTTGAGCGTAGCGGTCTGCATAACGTGGATTACGTTTCGACCATCTCACGCTCGATGATGAACAAGGCGCAGGAGAAGGGCGTACCTGCCCGGAAGGTGATCTTCTTCCCGAACTGGTCCGAAGTGGCGCGTTTTCGCGACGTGACGGAGCAGGACGCTCAGACGCTACGCGCCCAACTCGGTTTGCCTGAAGACCAAAAAATCATTCTTTACTCAGGCAACATCGGCGAAAAGCAAGGGCTGGAAAGCGTGATTGAAGCGGCTCAGCAGCTTAACGAGCATCCGTGGATGTTTGTGATTGTCGGGCAGGGCGGCGGGAAAGCGCGGCTGGAAAAGATGGTCAGCGAACGCGGCCTGAGCAACGTGAAATTCTTCCCGCTTCAGTCTTACGAGGCGTTACCTGCGCTGCTGAAGATGGGCGACTGCCATCTGGTGGTACAAAAACGTGGCGCGGCGGATGCGGTGTTGCCTTCCAAGCTGACAAACATTCTGGCGGTGGGCGGCAACGCGGTGATCACGGCAGAAGCCGAAACTGAATTAGGCCAGCTGTGTGACAGCTATCCGGGGATTGCCGTGTGCGTCGAACCGGAATCGGTCCCGGCACTGGTCACCGGCATTGAACAGGCACTTGCCATGCCGAAAGTGAACACGGTGGCACGTGAATATGCCGAACGCACGCTCGAGAAAGAGAACGTGCTGAGTCAATTTATTGCAGATATACGGGGATAAATCATGAGTCAAACCACTTTGTATCCGGTCGTAATGGCGGGTGGATCCGGGAGCCGGTTGTGGCCACTGTCCCGCGTGCTTTATCCAAAACAATTTCTGTGCCTGAAGGGTGACCTCACCATGCTGCAGACGACGGTAAACCGTCTGCACGGTGTGGAGTGTGAAAGCCCGGTGGTGATTTGTAACGAACAGCACCGCTTTATTGTTGCCGAGCAGCTGCGCCAGCTGAATAAACTCACAGAAAACATCATTCTGGAGCCTGCCGGACGTAATACCGCGCCTGCTATCGCCCTCGCGGCGCTGGCGGCAAAACGCAGCAGTCCTGATTGTGACCCGCTGATGCTGGTGCTGGCGGCAGACCACGTTATCCAGCAGGAAGAGGCGTTCCGCGAGGCGGTGCGTGCGGCGATCCCTTACGCCGAAAGCGGCAAACTGGTGACCTTCGGCATCGTGCCGGATCTGCCAGAAACCGGCTATGGCTATATTCGCCGCGGTAATGTGACGCCTGGCGAAGGCGACAGCGTGGCGTTTGATGTGGCGCAGTTTGTCGAAAAACCGAATCTGGAAACCGCTCAGGCCTACGTCGCCAGCGGTGAGTACTACTGGAACAGTGGGATGTTCCTGTTCCGTGCCGGGCGCTATCTGGAAGAGCTGCGCAAATACCGTCCGGATATTCTGGATGCCTGTGAGAAGGCGATGGCAGTGGTGGACCCGGATCTCGACTTCATCCGCGTGGATGAGGAGGCGTTCCTCGCCTGCCCGGAAGAGTCCATTGACTATGCGGTGATGGAACGCACGGCCGACGCCGTTGTGGTTCCGATGGATGCGGGCTGGAGTGATGTGGGCTCCTGGTCCTCACTGTGGGAGATCAGCGCCCATACCCCGGAGGGTAACGTCCATCACGGCGATGTCATTAGCCACAAAACGGAAAACAGCTACGTCTACGCCGAGTCCGGCCTGGTGACCACGGTCGGGGTGAAAGATCTGGTGGTTGTCCAGACCAAAGACGCCGTGCTGATTGCCGACCGTAACGCCGTGCAGGACGTTAAAAAAGTGGTCGAGCAAATCAAGGCCGATGGCCGACACGAACACCACATTCACCGCGAAGTGTACCGTCCGTGGGGAAAATATGACTCCATCGATGCAGGTGAGCGTTATCAGGTGAAACGCATCACCGTGAAGCCGGGCGAAGGGCTGTCGGTGCAGATGCACCATCACCGCGCCGAGCACTGGGTCGTGGTGGCGGGCACGGCTAAAGTCACCATCGACGGCGAAGTCAAACTGCTGGGTGAAAACGAGTCCATCTATATTCCGCTGGGGGCCACGCACTGTCTGGAGAACCCGGGGAAAATTCCTCTCGATTTAATTGAGGTGCGCTCCGGCTCGTATCTGGAAGAGGACGATATCGTGCGCTTCCAGGATCGCTACGGCCGGGTGTAGCACTCTGCAATACGCCCGGTGGCGCTGCGCTTGCCGGGCCTACGAATGACAAAAAAATCAATTTGGCCATTTAGTGGTCAGGGCCGACTGTTGCCTGAAAAAGGGGTCATCATGGAAAAATTAACCTGTTTTAAAGCCTACGATATTCGCGGCAAGCTGGGCGAAGAGCTGAATGAAGATATCGCGTGGCGCATTGGCCGCACCTATGGCGAATACCTGAAGCCGCAGACCATCGTGCTGGGCGGCGACGTGCGTCTGACCAGTGAATCCCTGAAGCTGGCGCTGGCGAAAGGGTTGCAGGACGCGGGCGTGGACGTGCTGGATATCGGACTTTCCGGGACCGAAGAGATTTACTTTGCCACCTTCCACCTGGGCGTGGACGGTGGTATTGAAGTGACCGCCAGCCACAATCCGATGGACTACAACGGCATGAAGCTGGTGCGCAAAGGTGCGCGTCCTATCAGCGGCGACACCGGCCTGCGCGACGTGCAGCGTCTGGCGGAAGCCAACGATTTCCCGCCAGTGAACGACGCGAAACGCGGCAGCTATAAGCAAATCAACCTGCAAAAAGAGTATATCGATCACCTGCTGGGCTACATCAACGTGGCGAACCTCAAGCCGCTGAAGCTGGTCATCAACTCCGGTAACGGCGCGGCCGGCCCGGTGGTGGATGCCCTGGAAGCTCGCTTTAAAGCGCTGAACGTGCCGGTGACCTTCATCAAAGTGCACAACACCCCGGACGGCAACTTCCCGAACGGTATTCCTAACCCGCTGCTGCCGGAGTGCCGCGACGACACCCGTAACGCGGTGATTGAGCACGGCGCGGATATGGGCATTGCCTTTGACGGCGATTTCGACCGCTGCTTCCTGTTCGACGAGAAAGGGCAGTTCATCGAGGGCTACTACATTGTCGGCCTGCTGGCGGAAGCGTTCCTTGAGAAAAACCCGGGTGCGAAAATCATTCATGACCCGCGTCTTTCCTGGAACACCGTCGATGTGGTGTCAGCGGCAGGCGGCACGCCGGTGATGTCCAAAACCGGTCACGCCTTTATCAAAGAGCGCATGCGTGAAGAAGACGCTATCTACGGCGGCGAGATGAGCGCCCACCACTACTTCCGTGATTTTGCCTACTGCGACAGCGGGATGATCCCGTGGCTGCTGGTGACTGAACTCCTGTGTCTGAAAGGGAAAACGCTGGGTGAGCTGGTGCGCGACCGCATGGCGGCGTTCCCGGCGAGCGGGGAGATCAACAGCAAGCTGGCGCAGCCCGCCGAGGCGATTGCCCGCGTGGAGCAACACTTTGCCATTCACGCGCTGGAAGTTGACCGCACCGACGGCATCAGCATGGCGTTTCCACAGTGGCGCTTTAACCTGCGCTCCTCCAATACCGAGCCGGTGGTGCGCCTGAACGTGGAATCCCGCGCGGATACGGCGCTGATGGAAGCCCGAACGAAGGACATTCTGGCGCTGTTGAATCAGTAACAATTGCCCCTCCGGGAGGAGGGGAAACCGAATACAGGAACAACGATGACGAATCTAAAAAAACGCGAACGAGCGAGAACGAATGCATCGTTAATCTCTATGGTGCAGCGTTTTTCTGATATCACCATCATGGTCGGCGGACTGTGGGCGGTGTGTCGGATCGGCGGGCTGCCGTTTTTATATATGCATCTGCTGATGGCGCTGATTGCGTTGGTCGTGTTTCAGATGATCGGCGGGATGACCGATTTCTACCGCTCGTGGCGCGGCGTGAAAATGACTACCGAACTGATGCTGTTGCTGCAGAACTGGACCCTGAGTCTGATCTTCAGCGCGGGCCTGGTGGCGTTCAGCCATGATTTCGATAATCGCCTCGTGACCTATCTCAGCTGGTATCTGCTGACCAGCGTCGGCATGGTGGTGTGCCGCTCCCTGATCCGCTTTGGCGCGGGCTGGCTGCGTAACCGCGGTTATAACCGTCGCTTTGTGGCGGTGGCAGGGGATTTACCGGTTGGAAGGGTTCTGCTCGAGAGCTTCCGCAAAGAGCCGTGGTTAGGGTTTGAAGTGGTGGGCATTTATCACGACGCGAAACCGGGCGGCGTGCCGTCGGACTGGGCGGGGAATTACGTCCAGCTGATTGAAGACGCGAAAGCCGGAAAAATTCACAACGTTTATATCGCCATGCAGATGAAAGACGAATCCCGCATTAAGCAGCTGATGCGCGAGCTGGCGGATACCACCTGCTCGGTGATCCTCATTCCGGATGTGTTTACCTTCAACATTCTGCATTCCCGTATTGAAGAGGTGAACGGCGTGCCGGTGGTACCGCTGTACGATACGCCGTTGTCGGGCATTAACCGCGTGCTCAAGCGTGTGGAAGATATCGTGCTCTCTTCGCTGATTTTACTCCTCATCTCCCCGGTACTGTGCTGCATCGCTCTGGCGGTGAAGCTGAGCTCCCCCGGCCCGGTCATTTTCCGTCAGACCCGCTACGGCATGGACGGTAAGCCGATCATGGTCTGGAAATTCCGCTCTATGAAGGTGATGGAGAACGACAAGGTGGTCACCCAGGCGACGCAGAACGATCCGCGCGTCACCCGTGTAGGTAACTTCCTGCGTCGCACCTCGCTGGACGAGCTGCCGCAGTTTATCAATGTCTTTACCGGCGGCATGTCGATTGTTGGCCCCCGTCCGCACGCCGTGGCGCACAACGAGCAGTACCGCTCGCTGATTGAAGGCTACATGCTGCGCCATAAGGTGAAGCCGGGCATCACCGGCTGGGCACAGATCAACGGCTGGCGCGGTGAAACCGACACGCTGGAAAAAATGGAAAAACGCATCGAGTTCGATCTGGAGTACATCCGCGAGTGGAGCCTCTGGTTCGATATCAAGATTGTTTTTCTGACCATTTTCAAAGGCTTCGTGAACAAAGCGGCGTACTAAGATGAGCTTACGTGAAAAAACCATCAGCGGCGCCAAGTGGTCAGCGATGGCGACCATCGTCATCATTGGCCTCGGTCTGGTGCAGATGACGGTGCTGGCGCGCATTATTGATAATCACCAGTTCGGCCTGCTGACCGTCTCGCTGGTGATTATTGCGCTGGCCGACACGCTGTCGGACTTTGGTATCGCCAACTCGATTATCCAGCGTAAAGAGATCAGCCATCTGGAGCTGACCACGCTCTACTGGCTGAATGTGGGGCTGGGTATTTTCGTGTTTGTGCTGGTCTTTCTGCTGAGCGGTACTATCGCCAGCGTGCTGCACAACCCGGATCTCGCCCCGCTGATGCGCACATTGTCCTTTGCCTTCGTGGTGATCCCACACGGGCAGCAGTTCCGCGCGCTGATGCAGAAAGAGCTGGAGTTCAACAAAATCGGCATGATCGAAACCAGCGCCGTGCTGGCGGGCTTTACCTTCACCGTGGTCAGTGCCCATTTCTGGCCGCTGGCGATGACGGCCATCCTCGGTTACCTGGTCAACTCCGCCGTGCGTACGCTGCTGTTTGGCTATTTTGGCCGCAAAATTTATCGCCCGGGGCTGCATTTCTCTCTCGCGTCCGTCTCGTCTAACCTGCGCTTTGGCGCGTGGCTGACGGCGGACAGCATCATTAACTACGTGAATACCAACCTCTCAACGCTGGTGCTGGCACGTATTCTTGGGGCGAGCGTCGCGGGGGGCTACAACCTGGCCTATAACGTTGCGGTTGTACCGCCGATGAAGCTGAACCCGATTATCACCCGCGTCCTGTTCCCGGCGTTTGCCAAGATTCAGGACGATACCGAAAAGCTGCGCGTTAATTTTTACAAGCTGCTGTCCGTGGTAGGGATCATCAACTTCCCGGTGCTGCTGGGGTTAATGGTGGTCTCGAGCAACTTCGTACCGCTGGTGTTTGGCGAGAAGTGGAACGGCATTATCCCGATCCTGCAATTGCTCTGCGTGGTGGGACTGCTGCGCTCTGTGGGGAATCCGATTGGTTCGCTGCTGATGGCGAAGGCACGGGTGGATATCAGCTTCAAGTTCAACGTGTTCAAAACCTTCCTGTTTATTCCGGCAATTATCGTCGGTGGCCATATGGCGGGCGCCATCGGCGTCACGCTGGGCTTCCTGCTGGTGCAGGTAGTCAATACCGTTCTGAGCTACTTCATCATGATTAAGCCGGTGCTGGGCTCCAGCTACCGTCAGTACATTTTGAGTCTGTGGCTGCCTTTTTACCTCTCACTGCCAACCCTGGCTGTGAGCTACGGTCTGGGCATTATCCTTCGCGGCCATCTGCCGCTGGCCGCACTGCTGGCGGTGCAGGTGGCCGCCGGCGCGCTGGCATTTGGCGTGATGATTGTGCTGTCACGCAATGCGCTGGTGGTCGAAATGAAGCGCCAGTTTTGCCGTAACGAAAAAATGAAAACGCTGCTTCGCGCAGGCTAGTTATTTAAGAGGCCATTATGAAATTATTAATTCTTGGCAACCATACCTGCGGCAACCGTGGCGACAGCGCCATCCTGCGCGGTTTACTGGATGCAATTAACACCCTTAAGCCTGAGACCGAAGTGGACGTGATGAGCCGTTATCCGGTCAGCTCATCCTGGTTACTGAACCGCCCGGTAATGGGCGACCCGCTCTACAGCCAGATGAAACAGCATAACAACGCCGCAGGCGTGATGGGGCGAGTGAAGAAAGTCCTGCGTCGTCGCTACCAGCACCAGGTGCTACTTTCCCGCGTGACGGATACCGGCAAGCTGCGCAACATTGCGATTGCGCAGGGCTTTACCGATTTCGTGCGGCTGCTGTCCGGCTACGACGCGATTATTCAGGTTGGCGGTTCGTTCTTCGTCGATCTCTACGGCGTACCTCAGTTTGAACATGCGCTCTGCACGTTTATGGCCAAAAAGCCGTTGTTTATGATTGGCCACAGTGTCGGACCTTTCCAGGATCCGCAGTTTAACCAGCTGGCGAACTATGTCTTTGGGCACTGCGACGCGCTGATCCTGCGTGAGTCGGTGAGTCTGGATATGATGAAGCGCAGCGAAATTGACACGTCTAAAGTAGAACACGGCGTGGACACCGCCTGGCTGGTGGATCATCAGGACGACAGCTTCCAGGCAAGCTACGCGGTACAGCACTGGCTGGACGTGGCGGCAAAACAAAAAACGGTCGCCATCACGCTGCGTGAACTGGCTCCCTTTGATAAACGCCTAGGCACCACCCAGGCGGCGTATGAGAAAGCCTTTGCCGACGTGGTAAACCGCGTGCTGGACAGCGGCTATCAGGTACTGGCGCTTTCCACCTGTACCGGCATCGACAGCTACAACAAAGATGACCGCATGGTGGCGCTGAACCTGCGCAACCTGGTTAACGATCCGTCCCGTTATCACGTTGTGATGGATGAGCTGAACGACCTTGAAATGGGCAAGCTGCTCGGCGCCTGTGACCTGACCGTCGGCACCCGCCTGCATTCGGCCATTATCTCCATGAACTTCGGTACGCCGGCCATCGCCATTAACTACGAACACAAATCCGCCGGGATTATGCAGCAGCTTGGCATGCCGGAAATGGCCGTGGATATCCGTCATCTGCTGGATGGTTCGCTTGGTGCGATGGTGGGGGACACGCTGGGTCAACTGCCCGCCATCAACGAACGGCTGGCCGTGGCGGTGAAAGCCGAGCGCGAGAAGGGCATTGGCATGGTGAAATCGGTACTCGACCGCGTACGGGAGGGGAAATGAAGGTTGGTTTCTTCTTACTGAAATTTCCGCTGTCGTCCGAGACCTTTGTGCTGAACCAAATTACCGCGTTTATCGATATGGGATATGACGTGGAGATTATCGCCCTGCAAAAGGGCGATACCCAAAACACCCATGCGGCCTATACCCAGTATGGGCTGGAGGCGAAAACCCGCTGGCTGCAGGATGAGCCTTCCGGGAAGTTGAGCAAGCTGCGCCACCGGGCCAGCCAGACCTTACGCGGGATCCATCGGCCGCAGACCTGGCGGGCGCTGAATGTTTCCCGCTATGGGTCCGAATCTCGCAATCTGATCCTGTCGGCCATCTGCGGGCAAACGGCGCAGCCGTATCGTGCCGATGTGTTTATCGCCCACTTCGGCCCGGCGGGTGTCACTGCCGCGAAGCTGCGCGAACTGGGGGTAATAGACGGCAAGATTGCGACTATTTTCCACGGAATCGACATCTCAAGCCGTGAAGTGTTGAACCACTATACGCCAGAGTATCAGCAGCTTTTCCGCCGCGGTGACATGATGCTGCCCATCAGCGACCTGTGGGCCGGACGCCTGAAAAGTATGGGCTGCCCGGGTGAGAAGATTGCCGTTTCGCGCATGGGTGTCGATTTAACGCGCTTTACGCGTCGTCCGGTGAAGGTGCCGGGAAAACCGCTACAGATCATCTCTGTGGCACGTCTGACCGAAAAGAAAGGTCTGCATGTGGCCATTGAGGCCTGCCGTCAGCTAAAAGCGCGCGGGGTGGCGTTCCACTATCGCATTCTCGGCATTGGGCCGTGGGAACGTCGTCTGCGCACGCTTATCGAACAGTATCAACTGGACGATGTCGTGGAGATGCCGGGCTTTAAGCCGAGCCATGAAGTTAAGGCCATGCTCGATGAGGCGGACGTGTTCCTGCTGCCCTCCGTGACGGGCGCCGATGGTGACATGGAAGGCATTCCGGTGGCGCTGATGGAGGCGATGGCCGTGGGTATTCCGGTGGTATCGACCCTGCACAGCGGGATCCCGGAGCTGATTAAATCTGACCATTCCGGCTGGCTGGTGCCGGAGAATAACGCGATGGCCCTTGCTGACCGGTTAGCGGCCTTCAGCGACATCGACCAGCAGGCGCTGGAGCCCGTGCTTCACAATGCCAGACAAAAAGTAGAAACCGATTTTAACCAGCAGGTGATTAATCGCCAGTTAGCGAGCCTGCTGCAAACGCTGTAACGCCGAGGTTGTATGCTGAAAAAGATTACCCGACGCACTTTTGTCTCTTCTCTGTCCGTTCTGGCGGCCACGCCGCTGCTGTCGTCCCGCCTCGCGCGGGCGGCAGGTGGAAAGACGGTCTCAGTTAATCAGTACAATAACAACGACTGGATCGCTGCCTTTAAGCAGGCGTTTAAAGAAGGTGACATCGTCGTTGTCCCGGCGGGACTCACCTGCGAAAACATCAATACGGGCATTTTCATTCCTGACGGTAAAACGCTGCTGATCCGCGGGGCGTTAACCGGCAACGGGCGCGGCCGCTTTGTTCTGCAGGAAGGCTGCAAGGTCATTGGCGAAGGGGCAGGGCGCACGGAGAACATTACGCTCGACGTTCGTGGCTCAGATTGTGTGATTAAAGGGCTAGCAATGAGTGGATTTGGCCCGGTAACGCAGATCTACATTGGCGGTAAGAAACCCAAAGTGATGCGCAATTTGCTGATTGATAATATCAGCGTGAGCCAGGCTAACTACGCTATCCTGCGTCAGGGTTTTCATAACCAGATCGATGGGGCCCGTATTACCAACAGCAAATTCAGCCACCTGCAGGGCGATGCGATTGAGTGGAATGTGGCGATCAATGACCGCAATATCCTGATCTCCGATCACGTCATCGACAACATCAACTGCACCAACGGCAAGATCAACTGGGGTATCGGTATTGGCCTCGCCGGGAGCACCTACGACAACGAATATCCTGAAAAACAGACCGTTAAGAACTTCGTGGTGGCCAACATCACCGGCAGCAACTGTCGCCAGCTGGTACATGTTGAAAACGGTAAACACTTTGTTATCCGCAATATAAAGGCCGAAAATATTACCCCCGACTTCAGTAAAAAAGCGGGAATAGATAACGCCACGGTAGCTATTTATGGCTGTGATAATTTCATTATTGATAATGTCGATATGGTCAATAGTGCCGGAATGCTAATTGGTTATGGGGTCATTAAAGGCGATTATTTGTCCATTCCCCAGAACTTCAAGCTCAACAATATTCATCTGGATAATCGCCAGCTTGCGTATAAGCTGCGCGGAATCCAAATATCATCCGGCAATGCCACCTCCTTTGTGGCGATCACCAACGTCGAGATGAAGCGCGCGACGCTTGAGCTGCACAATAAGCCGCAGCATCTGTTCTTACGTAATATCAATGTGATGCAGGAGGCTGCTATCGGTCCTGCGCTGAAGATAAACTTTGACTTACGTAAGGATGTACGGGGCAAATTTATGGCCAAAGATGAGACCCTGCTGTCACTGGCGAACATAAAAGCGGTGAATGAGAAGGGGCAGAGCTCGGTGGATATTGACCGGGTGGACCAGCAGGTGGTGAATGTGGAAAGGCTGAACTTTCCACTTCCGCGCAAATAATCGACGATCGTCTGTTTTGAGACTATTCCTGGCACAAAAGCGCGATCGAATCAGATTACAACTACAGAAATTTGTGATGCTGAGGCGTAACATTACCTCAGGATTACGGCAAATCATGCTGGCGAAAACAGGTTTAAGAGCTATAATTCGTCAACCATTTTAAGGTGGAAGAAATAATGATTAATTTGAAAGCAGTCATTCCGGTAGCAGGCCTGGGCATGCATATGTTGCCAGCCACAAAAGCCATTCCTAAAGAAATGCTGCCGATCGTCGACAAACCGATGATTCAATACATCGTCGACGAGATTGTTGCTGCAGGGATCAAAGAAATCGTCCTGGTTACGCACTCGTCCAAGAATGCGGTTGAAAACCACTTCGACACCTCTTACGAACTCGAAGCGTTGCTTGAGCAGCGCGTCAAACGCCAGCTGCTGGCGGAAGTGCAATCTATTTGTCCACCTGGCGTGACCATCATGAACGTGCGCCAGGCGCAGCCGCTGGGGCTGGGCCACTCCATCCTGTGTGCCCGTCCGGTTGTCGGTGATAACCCGTTCATCGTTGTTCTTCCGGACATCATCATTGATACCGCGTCTGCCGATCCGCTGCGCTACAACCTGGCGGCCATGGTGGCGCGTTTCAACGAAACCGGTCGCAGCCAGGTGCTGGCGAAACGCATGAAGGGCGATCTTTCTGAGTACTCTGTGATTCAGACGAAAGAAGCGCTGGAGACGGAAGGGCAGGTGAGCCGCATCGTTGAGTTCATCGAAAAGCCGGATCAGCCGCAGACGCTGGACTCCGACCTGATGGCGGTGGGTCGTTATGTTCTGAATGCCGATATCTGGGCGGAACTGGAAAAAACCGAGCCAGGTGCCTGGGACCGTATTCAGCTGACTGACGCGATTGCTGAGCTGGCGAAGAAGCAGTCTGTGGATGCCATGCTGATGACGGGTGACAGCTATGACTGCGGTAAGAAAATGGGGTATATGCAGGCGTTTGTGAACTATGGGCTGCGTAACCTCAAAGAGGGCCATAAGTTCCGCGAGACCATTAAAAAGCTGCTAGATACGCATGACTGATTGTCAGCTTTGATAGTCCAGTAAAACAGGAGACTACCCTGAAATATCAGTGTGGTCTTTTGTCTTATATAAACCCAATAAATTTGATTTCAGTTTCTGGCGAAACAGCAGCCCAAAAACTTATTATTCATCTCGTCAACTGCTGAAACGACATGCAGTCCGAGAGTTTTAATGGCGAGTATTGCTTCTGGTAGCGTAGGCCAGGGGCGGTAGCATGCTTTTTTACACACAAACCGTATTGAGCAAAGCAGGAGAAGCAGGATGTTACTTCCAGTGGTGATCGCAGGAGGAACAGGGAGTCGACTATGGCCGATGTCTCGAGAATTGCAGCCCAAGCAATTTCTTTCATTCCATCAGGGAGGGTCGATGCTTCAAAATACGATCTCGCGTCTTGATGGCCTGGAAGTAGCCGACCCCATTGTCATCTGTAATGAAGATCATCGTTTTCTGGTGGCCGAACAGTTAAGGCAAATGCATAAACTGGCCGGTAATATTATCCTCGAACCCGTTGGGCGAAATACAGCGCCAGCAATCACGCTTGCCGCTCTTCATGCGCTGGAAACCGGTAACGATCCTGTCATGCTCATTCTTGCTGCCGATCATCTCATTGCGAATACTGCGGCTTTCCATTCGGTTATCAGCAACGCTATTCCATTCGCTGAAGAGGGTAAACTGGTTACCTTTGGCATCGTGCCTGTGCAACCAGAGACGGGGTACGGATACATTCAGCGCGGTGAAGTGCAGCATGCGGGTCAGTCTATAGCATGGAAAATCAAACGATTCGTGGAAAAGCCGGATCTGACGACCGCCATGTCCTACCTTGAAAGCAAAGAGTACCTTTGGAACAGCGGTATGTTTATGTTCCGGGCCTCGTCCTATCTGAACGAAGTGGCTAAGTTTTGTCCGTCGATTCTGGAAGCATGTAAAAATGCTATGCAGCAGCCGGTTAACGATCTCGACTTCATTAAGCTCGACAAAGAGATTTTCAGCCGTTGCCCTTCAGACTCCATCGACTATGCGGTTATGGAACATACTGAACTGGGGATTGTGACCGCAATGGATGCAGGTTGGAATGACGTAGGGTCATGGTCAGCGCTATGGGAAACGTCTGCCCACGATGCTGAAGGTAATGCGTTGATCGGTGATATCTTTACTCATCAAACTCGGGATTGTTATATCCGTAGCGAGGATAAATTAACGGCAGCACTTGGCTTAGAAGACCTTATTATTGTCAATACGAAAGATGCATTGCTGGTATCCCATAAAGATAGTGTCCAGGATGTGAAAGTCGTTGTTGAACACCTAAAAGCCAATTCACGTAGTGAATGCCGTGAACATACTACCCGTTATATGCCCTGGGGCCACGTTGAAACGCTGGTTCGGGACGCACGATATAGAGTTAACCGTGTGACTATTATACCCGGTGGTGAGCTTTCCCTTCAGTTGCATCACCATCGCATTGAACACTGGGTTGTGCTCACTGGAACCGCGCTTATTGGTGTTGAAGAAAACGAAATCTATCTTACCGAGAATGAATCAACGACGATTCCAGTTGGAAGAAAACACAAGCTCTCGAATCCAGGAAAAATAAATCTTGAGGTTCTGGAAATTCAGTTTGGTAGTTATTTAGGCGAAGATGACGTACTAAGGATTTCATGATGGTAAATAAAAATAATAATAAGTTAAGTTGTTTTAAAGCCTATGATATTCGTGGGAAATTGGGCGAAGAACTTAATGAAGATATTGCCTGGCGTATTGGCCGTGCTTACGCACAATGTCTTGCTCCGAAGCAGGTTGTCGTTGGAGGGGATGTTCGTTTGACCAGTGAGTCATTAAAGCTGGCTCTGGCTGAGGGGCTCATGGCTGGCGGATGCGACGTGCTTGATATTGGACTGTCGGGCACAGAAGAGATCTATTTCGCCACATTTCATTTGAACGTCGACGGCGGTATTGAAGTCACCGCGAGCCACAATCCCATCGATTATAATGGGATGAAGCTTGTTCGTAGCGGTGCGCGACCTGTCAGTGGTGATACGGGTTTAAAAGAGATTCAGCACGTAGCGGAAATTAATGATTTTGCGCCCACACAGCATAAAGGCAATTATAAGAAGATTAATATTCTCAGGGAGTATGTTGATCATTTATTAAGCTATGTGAATCTCAATAATTTCCGTATCAAACCGATGAAATTAGTCATTAACTCCGGCAACGGTGCGGCAGGGCATGTCATTGATGCAATCGAACTACGCTTCAAACAGGCCGGTGTACCGGTAGAATTTATAAAAGTTCATAACGATCCGGACGGTACCTTCCCACATGGCATTCCCAATCCGCTTTTACCAGAAGCACGACAGGATACGGCTAATGCTGTGTTAGCTGCTCAGGCCGATATGGGGATTGCGTTTGACGGTGATTTTGATCGCTGCTTCTTTTTTGACGAAAAAGCGAATTTTATTGAAGGTTATTACATTGTTGGCTTGTTAGCTGAGGCGTTTCTCAACAAAGAGCCTGGGTCAAAAATCATCCACGACCCACGACTCACATGGAATACGGTTGATATCGTCCAGAGTGCTGGGGGTATCCCTGTAATGTCTAAAACAGGCCACGCTTTCATTAAAGAACGCATGCGTGCTGAGAACGCGGTTTATGGTGGAGAAATGAGTGCCCATCATTATTTCCGTGAATTTGCATACTGCGACAGTGGCATGATCCCCTGGCTGCTTGTGGCAGAACTGGTATTAACAACAGGCCACTCTCTTGGCTCATTGGTTGAGTCGCGAATTGCGCGTTTCCCTGTCTCGGGTGAGATAAACAGAAAAGTTATAAATGCTTCGAGATTAATCGCTGATATCGAGGAGCGCTATGCCTCACAAGCTACCGATATTGACTATACGGATGGCTTGAGTATGTCTTTTCCTGAGTGGCGATTTAATATCCGTACATCGAATACCGAGCCTCTGCTTCGTCTGAATGTTGAATCGAATGGAGATCAGAGATTAATGGAAACAAAGCGAGAAGAACTATTAGGGCTGATAAATAGATAGTTTTGGGTTGCTAAATCTCGTGGGATAAAATTAATGATTGAAGTCTTATTAGCAGCAGTCGTAGGTTTACTCGTATATTTTGTTTTCCTCGCGCTGTCCTTACGAACCCGATTGTTGCTGGTGCTTGTATGCAGCATCCCGCAGCTCTACCTGGTGCAATTAAGTGGGGCGGATGTCCCGCTGGCTTTTCTTTTGCCCGCTATACTCCTTCCTGAATTTATCATTAACGCCAATCGGTTCTTAGGCAAACCGGCAAATGTGATGCTGCTTGGGTTGATTGGTATTAGCCTCTTAAGCCTGGCATGGTCAGTTGAGAAATCAATGGGCATCCGTGATATTGCCTATTTGTGTGAGTTTATCGTTATTTCCAACGCCATCTATGTTCTGGCATTAAAAGATCGCATTGCATTATATAAGATTATTAATTTGATGCTGTTCTTTGTTTGCTTGCAGGCTATAACAGTAATCATTTTCCGGTTTAATGAGTCCCTTGAATTAGCAGTTATTCTTTCACCTGTAAGTAAGTTTACGATGGGGATGAACACGCTGCAGGGCTTGTTAGATGGTGCCAGAAACAACTTTTACGACCCGGTAAAATCTGGGGGACTGTTGTTCGTCAATGCCAATGCGGCAGCCTGTTACGTCGGTATCTCTTCGTTTATGGCATGGGGTATCTATAAAGTTTCAAAGGCGAAAATAACGCTAATAATGGCTATCCTGTTGTGGGCCACTGTTTTCTTTACTGGCTCCAAAGCTGGCATCCTTTTTGCCATTCTTATCCCGGCATTCGTTTTCTACCTGACATTGCAGCGCTCGACTAAGGTCATTGTGGTGACAGCAGGCGCTTCTTTTGCCATCGTCTTAATTGCTATCAGCGTTATCTTTAGCGTAATCGGACAAAACGGATTTTTACAGGAATCAACTGATACCGCTGAAACGCGTTACCAGATATGGAGTTATGCTTTTAATGCGTTTACTGATAATCCAATGATGGGACAAGGATTTGGTGGATGGGAAGCCGATTACAGTAAACATACTGATTATTTCCTTCCACCGCATAATACACTTATCTATCTTTGGTCAAAGTCAGGCTTGATCGCCTCTCTTTTGGGGCTCGGCTTTATTCTGTGCTGCATTCGAATTGCCCTTCGGGCGATACGAAGCATCGATGAAAAGCAGAAAAACATCGGATTTTCATTTTTAATGGTGATCTCATGGCTATTCGCACATGGCTTTGGTGAGAACTTTGGTTTGATTGGTGAGCAACACCAGATGGTTGTTTTTGCAGTAATGCTTGGGCTTTGTCTGGCAGGAAATTTACCGATAAACAGGAATTTTAGGGTACAGGAATGAACACGGTCGGTATTTTCAGAAATCAACTATTCAAGGGTTCTGAAGTTTTTATCCAACAGCAGGCAGAAGCCCTCGAGAATTTCAAAAAGTGCTATATCGGCAGACGAGTCATTGGCAAAAAACCAGAGGGGGCTGTCGCACACGTTTTAAATGAACGCGGAGACCTTGCGGGTAAAATTTCTGAGATTGCGAACGCATTCACAACCTCCGCGCTGCCCTATCAAACAGTGCTAAAAGCTCAACCCCTTGATCTTATTCATGCACATTTTGCGATAGATGGACTATATGCGTTAAAACTGGCGCAGCTGAAAGGAATCCCACTGTGTACGACGCTGCATGGATTTGATGTGACTGTGAGTAACAAAGATTTACTAACATCACGGTCTCCAGCCTGGATTAGCTATTTTCTTCATCAGAAGAAACTTAAAAATCAGGGTGATAAATTTATCTGTGTTTCTGATTTTATTGCCCAACAGGCTTTGCGCCATGGCTTCCCTGAAAATAAGATCGTTCAGCACTACATTGGTATCGACATTGACAAATATAAGCCGCGTGAAAGACAAGACTATCAAGGTATCATCCTGCATGTAGCTCGTTTGGTTGAGAAGAAAGGCACTGCCGTATTAATCAACGCCATTAAGCATGTGAAAGAACGAAATGCTGACGTAAAACTCGTTATCATCGGTGATGGTCCTTTGATGGGGGAGCTTAAAGCTCAGGTCTCATCGCTAGGGCTCGAACGGAATGTGACATTCACTGGTGCGCTTTCGCACGGTGACGTGATGACGTGGATGCGTAAAGCAAGTATGTTGGTTCTACCAAGCATTACAGCGAAGACAGGGGATGCAGAAGGATTAGGGATGGTACTTCTCGAAGCGGCAGTGACAAGTGTACCCGTTATTGGTACCCGTCATGGAGGCATTCCTGAAGCGATAATCGACGAGCACACTGGATTTTTGGTCAGGGAACGAGATGCTAATCAGCTTGCTGAGAGAATAGACTACTTATTGAACAACGAACAAACATCTTTTGAAATGGGCGATAATGCGCGCAACTTTATTCGCGAAAAATTTAATCTCTCAGAACAAACCTTGAAATTAGAAAAAATTTACCAGGAACTGATTCATGGCTAAAGAAGTAATTATTTTTTCCCGCTCTCTTCCATTTCATCATCTTGGTGGGATGGAAGTGGTGGCATGGGATTTAGCTGTTGAGTTGCAAGCAAAAGGATTTGATGTAAAAGTTGTTACAACTAATTTTGATGCGGAAACAATATTACCAGTAAACAGTCCTGAAATAATCAAGATTAAAAATATACCGCAGGCAGTCTATTCTAAGGAGTGGTGGTCTGAGACTGAAAAACTGGCCAATTCCTGGCGTAATAAAGATAACGTAGTTGCTGTAATAAGTATCAGCGCAGGTGCGTTCAGTGTCTTGCAGCATAAAAAATGCTTCCAGAATGCTAAGTTTATCATGCAGGCGCACGGAACATCTGTAGGTGAGATGATTTCAAAGCTCAAAACCCGACAGCTTAAAAAAATTCTGTCCAGTGTAAAAAATATTTTAGGTTTTTATGCTGATGCAAAACATTATTCTCAGTTTGACTGGATTGTTGCTGTCGGTGAAGCGGTAAAGACTGATTTAACACATTTTCCTACTACGCTGATCTGCCAAAAAGAAAAAGTTGTAAAGATCGAGAATGGCATTGATGAAATATTATTCTCTGATGAAACATCAAATCGAGCGGCATTGCGGGCAGAATTGAAAATCGATTCTGATGCGTTGGTGTTTCTTTCGGCTTCACGCTTACATGAGCAGAAAGGTATCGATAACAATATTGATGTTTTTGCGAAAATTAAAAAATCAAAACCTAATTCAAAACTTCTCATATGTGGCAACGGTCCCTACGAACCACAATTGCGAAAGAGAGTTGATGACCTTTCCCTGAACAATGACGTATTGTTCCTTGGCGCTAAAAGTCGCTATGATTTAGCGAAGCTTATGCAGTGTGCTGATATATTTTTATTCCTGACGAAAAGGGTTGAAGGGTTACCTTTAAACGTGCTGGAAGCCATGAGTGCTGGGGTACCAATTGTCATCTCTGAACATCTCACTTTCACTGCTGGAGAGAAAGTATTTAAGTGCAATCCGAGTGAGATATCAATTAATGATTTATTAGGTTATATAGATATGATTAGTTGTAAAGAAAGAAAATCATATATATCCAAGCAGAATACATTAAGTCATGCGGTTAACGAATACATTTCATTATTTCTTAGAGCATCCAAATGAAAAAAGCCATAAGCCAATTGCTTAGTGGAAATATGCTCTCAAAGGTACTTGGATTAGCCAGGGAAGTTTTAATGGCTAAGTTTTTTGGCACAGGTGATGTTAATGGGGCCTACCGTATTGCCCAGACAGGAACTTTAGTGCCAATTAATTTTATGACAAGTGATAGCCTTAATTCAGCGTTTATTCCCTTATACAAAAAATATTTAACAGAAAATGAATTTCGTGCATCAACATTCAAGTTATGTATGTTTATTTTCTTTGCGTTGGTATCGATAGCGATATTTATAGTTCTCTACTTTTTGTCAGACTATTGGGTTGGCATCATGGCACCTGGAATTAGCGGGAACGCACGTGAGATGTCGACCGAACTACTAAAGATAATGGCAATTTGCTGCCCATTTTATCTTTTTTCAGCATTAATAAACTACCTCTCAATGGCACATGGGGACTACAAACCCATATCGATGCGAGCTTCTATCCAGAATGTTGGAATGCTGTTAGGGGTGGTCGCTGCATACTATTTTCGCAATTATTTATATTTAGCCTGGGGATTTACCGGCAGTTATATCATTTTCAGTATATGGGCGCTTTTACGTGCCAGAAAAAGTACCATATTAACTCTCCCACACCGTTTTGATATTGTAGAAGTTAAGTTGGTAACGAAGAGCTTTTGGATAACTCTGCGACCTTTGCTTATATTGCCGTTAATCTTGCAGGGAAATATTACTCTTGAAAGAGCCCTTGCATCATTTATTAGTATTGATGTGGTATCTGGTCTAGATTATGCGCGTTTTATCACCGATACTGTTGTTTTTATTTTATCTGTACCAATAGCTTTTGCGGGCTTGTCCGAATGGTCCTCACAGAAACCAGAGGTTGTCAGAGACAAGATCAAAGTTATTTATAAATGGTTGGCTTTATTAGTAATTAACATATCTTTTTTCATCTTTTTCTATGCGAAAGACCTTGTTATCCTCCTGTTTATGCGCGGTGCTTTCGACCACCATTCTGTAGCGGTGACTACAGATATTATCCAGGGTATGTGTATAGGACTCTGGGCACAGGTAATTGGCTATATATTTATAAAAGCACTCAGTGCGCACCTTAAAAATAAGCAGGTACTGATTGTTATGATGGTTGCTCTGCTCAGTAATGCTATTGTAAACCTGGTGACTTACAAAGTCTGGGGCGCTTTCGGTTTAGGTTTGGGGAACTCAATTTACAGTTTAATGATGTTCATTCTTAGCGCCTGTTATTTGAAAATTGCAAAAGATCTCCTCCCGGTACTCATTAAAATATCTATTGGTCTTGTTGTTTATACATCACTCATTCTTGCATTTGGACATTATTTAGTTGAACCAGATAATGTGATTCTCCGGATAATGATGAATGGTTCAATTTTCGTGATGTTTAGCTTAATATGGGCTATGTCATTCCCTATGTACAGAAATGGTATTAAAGGGATTCTCACTAAGAAAGGACTACGATAGCGTAATAATTTATGAAGAAAAATACAGACATTAAAGATATTGTCGTTTTATCTACTGCTGACTGGGATAATCCTTTCTGGACCAACAAACAGCATGTTGCTTTAGAACTGGCGAAACGTGGTCATCGTGTTCTTTATATTGAATCTTTGGGATTACGTCGACCCAGCGTAAACAAGAAAGATCTATCGCGAATTCTTCGCCGCATAATTAAAGCAATTAAGGCGCCGCGAAAAGTTCGCGATAATATTTGGGTATGGTCGCCAATTTCTATCCCGTTCAACAGCTATGCATTTGTTCGCAAGCTAAACAAACTCATTCTAAGTAGTGCTCTTAAGTACTGGTGTTGGCGCTTAAAATTCAAGAATGAAACGCTATGGACTTATAATCCTTTGACAACGCGTTTTCTTGAACCCGATAATTTCAGTTACGTAGTATACCATTGCGTTGATGAAATTAAGGCCCAACCTGGGATGCCAGTTGACATTCTTCAAAATGCTGAAGAAGAATTAGTGCGACGCGCTGATATTACGTTTGTTACGTCATTGACGTTGCTTAAAACAAGGAAGAAATGGAGCGATGAAGTCTATTACTTCTCCAACGTCGCGGATTATAACCATTTCTCAAAGGCGCTGGATGAACATTTGCCGATACCTGTCGACTTGAGCAACATTCCAGAACCACGAATGGGATTTATCGGTGCAATCAGTGGCTATAAGGTAAATTTCTCGTTACTTGAAAGAATTGCGGAAGCTCATCCTGAATGGTCAATAGTGATGATTGGGGATATAGGAGAGGGGGATCCAGACACCGACGCAACACAGCTTACTCGGCATAAAAATATTCATCTTCTTGGACCGAGAGCCTATCAGGAACTGCCTGGTTATCTGAAAGGATTTACGGCGACATTGCTTCCGAATAACCTAAATGAATATACAGCTTCGATGTTCCCAATGAAATTCTTTGAGTATCTGGCTGCGGGAAAAGCTGTAGTGAGTGTGGATTTAGCCTCGCTTTGTGACTTTACGGACTATGTTCGTATCGCCCACAGTCCCTCTGAATTTATTTCTGCGCTAGAAGATATCACTTCTGAAAACCGGATTTCGGTAGAAAAGTGTCAGGAACTCGCTCGGGAATATACATACCAGTCACGCACTGAAAAAATGTTCAAGTTAATTGATGAGAAGCGTAATGAAAGTAGCAATCGTACATGAGTGGTTCAGTTCCTATGCAGGTTCTGAAAAAGTCGTTGAGCAAATCCTTCATTGCTATCCTGATGCGGATGTGTTCGCTGTCTGTGATTTCTTAAAACCAAATGACCGCCACTTTTTAAATAATAAAAAGGTCACCACAACATTTATCCAGCGTTTGCCATTTGCATCTAAAAAATTCCAGTCATATCTTCCATTAATGCCGCTGGCAATTGAGCAGCTTGATATGTCTGAATACGATGTTATTATCTCAAGCAGCCACGCTGTATCTAAAGGGGTTATCACTGGGCCGGATCAAATTCATATTTCATATGTTCATTCTCCTATCCGCTACGCATGGGATTTCCAACACCAATACCTGCGCGAATCTGGACTGGATAAGGGTCTGAAGGGTTTACTTGCAAAATATTTGCTACATAAAATCCGTATTTGGGATTACCGTACTGCTGCGGGTGTTAATCATTTTATTGGCAACTCGAATTTTATCGCACGGCGTATTAATAAAGTTTATGGAAGACAAGCTGATGTTATTTATCCTCCTGTAAATACTGAAAAATTCGAATTTAGCGATAGTAAAGAAGATTTCTACCTGGCCGCGTGTCGTATGGTGCCTTATAAGCGGGTTGATCTCATTGTTAGCGCATTTGCTAATATGCCAGAAAAGAAATTAATTGTTATCGGTGACGGCTCTGAAATGGAGAAGATTAAACAGTTGGCTACGGATAACGTTACGCTTCTGGGATATCAGGACGATGCTGCACTAGTTGATTTTATGAAGCGTGCTAAGGCATATGTTTTTGCCGCAGAAGAAGATTTCGGCATATCACCTGTTGAAGCGCAGGCAAGCGGCACTCCGGTCATCACCTACGGTAAAGGTGGTTGCCTCGAAACGGTTAAACCACTGGGTAGTAAGAAAGCGACCGGCGTGTTCTTCTTTGAACAAACCGCAGATGCCATTTGTGAAGCAGTGAATACCTTTGAAAAATATGCGAGCGAGATTAAGCCGGAAGATTGTCGCGAACATGCTTTAACGTTCTCGGAGCAGCGCTTCCGTGACCAACTTAGTCAATATGTTGAAAGCGCCTGGGCGCAATACTCTGAGTCCTTAATTAATACTCAGGCTGCAAGACTACAGAACAGCTATACTCATTCGGAAAAATAATGACCACGGCATAGATCAAATGATTTATGCCAGGGATTAAATAATGAAAATCAGCGTATTTAAAGATCAAAAGAAAGAATTTATTTGCCGTAGCGCCCTAATGGCGTCAGACTTTTTTTGGCTAAATGCTTCTTTAGGACTCTCGTTTCTAACCGTCATGTTCTTTATTGGCGACCTGAATACCTTCATGCCGATCCGTCAGATAGATGTGCGTGTTTTATCACACGTTATTCTCACTGCGTTGTGTGTTTTCTGGTTTGGCGTCCGCCTTCGCCACTATGCACAAAAAAAGCCGTTCTGGTCAGAGCTAAAAGAAACATTACGAACTATCGTCATTTTTTCGATCTTCGATCTTGCATTGGTTGCATTCTCCAAATGGCATTTTTCTCGCTATATTTGGGCCTATTGCTGGTTATACGCCATTATCATGGTTCCATTATCGCGTGAAATCACCAAATCTATACTTAACAAGTTGGGCTACTGGAAAAAACGTACGGTTATTCTAGGTTCAGGCAGGAATGCGCGTGAAGCCTATTTTGCTTTACAGAGCCACGAAGTCTCAGGTTTTAAAATTGATGCGTTTTGTGATTTTGATGCAACTGACGATATGATGGAAGAATGTCCCATAGTCAAAGACGTGGAGACATTACTCACATCTTATAATTCATTTTCAACGCAGTTTGTTGTGGCGTGTGATTTTGATGAAAAAGATAAGTTTGAAAACTGGTTAAGGTTCCTGGCGAAACATAAGTGCCGAAATGTGATTATTATTCCTTCCCTGCGAGGATTCCCTTTATACGGCACTAGTATGTCCTTTATATTCAGTCATGAAGTATTACTGTTGCAGGTTCACAATAATCTTTCCAAAGCAACGTCACGCTTCATCAAACGGACGTTCGATATTGTCTGTAGTCTGGGTATTCTCGTTGTTTCGTCACCTTTGTTTGTTTATCTCTGGGGCTTTGTTGAATAAATCGAACTTTTGCTGAGTTGAAGGATCAGATCACGCATCTTCCCGACAACGCAGACCGTTCCGTGGCAAAGCAAAAGTTCAAAATCACCAACTGGCCCACCTACAATAAAGCCCTCATCAACCGTGGCTCCATAACTTTCTGGCTGGATGATGAAGCTATTCAGGCCTGGTATGAGTCGGCAACGCCTTCATCACGGGGAAGACCTCAGCGCTATTCTGATCTCGCCATCACCACCGTTCTGGTCATTAAACGCGTGTTCAGGTTGACCCTGCGGGCTGCACAGGGTTTTATTGATTCCATTTTTACACTGATGAATGTTCCGTTGCGCTGCCCGGATTACACCAGTGTCAGCAAGCGCGCAAAGTCGGTTAATGTCAGTTTCAAAACGTTCACCCGAGGTGAAATCGCGCATCTGGTGATTGATTCCACCGGGCTGAAGGTCTTTGGTGAAGGCGAATGGAAAGTCAAAAAACACGGCAAAGAACGCCGTCGTATATGGCGAAAGTTGCATCTGGCAGTTGACAGCAACACACATGAAATCATCTGTGCAGACCTGTCGCTGAACAATGTGACGGACTCAGAAGCCTTCCCGGGTCTTATCCGGCAGACTCACAGAAAAATCAGGGCAGCATCGGCAGACGGCGCTTACGACACCCGGCTCTGTCACGATGAACTGCGGCGTAAGAAAATCAGCGCGCTTATCCCGCCCCGAAAAGGCGCGGGTTACTGGCCCGGTGAATATGCAGACCGTAACCGTGCTGTTGCGAATCAGCGGCTGACCGGGAGTAATGCGCGGTGGAAATGGACAACAGATTATAACCGTCGCTCGATAGCGGAAACGGCGATGTACCGGGTAAAACAGCTGTTCGGAGGTTCACTGACACTGCGTGACTACGATGGTCAGGTTGCAGAGGCTATGGCCCTGGTACGAGCGCTGAACAAAATGACGAAAGCAGGTATGCCTGAAAGCGTGCGTATTGCCTGAAAACACAACCCGCTACGGGGGAGACTTACCCGAAATCTGATTTATTCAACAAAGCCTATCTCTGGTATAAAGTCTCCCGCGACGGCGGCCCTGCAATCTATGCACATACAAGGATAGGTCGTCGGGGTGAAAAATTTGACTGTTACAAATTCCGTTCGATGAATATCAATTCGAAAGAAATTCTTGCGCGTTTGCTAGAAAATGACCCAGAAGCCAGGGCGGAATGGGAAAAAGATTTTAAGCTCAAAAACGACCCCCGGATTACACCTATTGGCCACTTTATTCGTAAAACCAGCCTCGATGAATTACCTCAATTGTTCAATGTGCTCAAAGGGGAAATGAGTCTCGTTGGCCCTCGTCCAGTCATTCATGAAGAGCTGGTACGATATGCTGATGATGTTGATTATTATCTGATGGTTAAGCCAGGAATGACCGGGCTATGGCAGGTCAGTGGCCGTAACGACGTAGATTACACAACCCGTGTCTATTTTGACTCCTGGTATGTCAAAAACTGGTCTCTATGGAATGACATAGTGATTTTGTTTAAAACGGTTAGCGTGGTTCTTTTTAGAAAAGGTGCTTATTAATTTTCATACCTGGATGTGATCGGTAATACGGAGTTTTAATGAAAGCTTTTGTTTTTGTTAATGATAATGGTGCGGCCTATTGTCGCTATGCTAAAAATGAGATACCTGCACAGTTTGTGTATGGTGTATCAAAACTGGAAAAAATGGGATTTGAGGTAAAGGTTGGCGAAGGACGCTTATTCAAAGATTTAGTCTCCTTCTGGAAATTTAAGCCTGACTTGTTTTTTATGCCATTTCTCAAAAGAAAGACGATGCTCTATTTCATTCTAGCAAAAATTTTCATGTTCCCAACAAAATTCGCGGGCTGGATGCATCTCGACGTCTTTTCGCCACCAGGTTCCAGACTCAAAAGAATGATTCATTCACTGCTGCTGCCTTTTTTGCAGCTATATGTTAAACGCATTGATGCCATTTTCTTTCTTTCTGATAAAACTCGCGAAGAAATCATTCTATCAAGACAGCTTCCTCAGGACCGATGTCATTTTGTTCCCTGGGGGGGGGAGGCGAATTTTTACGCCCCCTTTGTTAAAATGCGCCATGATGATAAAATCATTTCTACAGGGCGAGAGAATAGGGATCTCCCGGCAGTAATGAATGCGTTAAAAAATAGCGACGTTACGATAGATATTTATACCAGCGATTTGTCATTACAGGATAGTTATGTTAATGCAACAGGAAAGGTTGATGTAAATAAAGGAAGATGGGAATATAAAGAATTACTTGAAAAAGTAAGTGCTTCAAAATGTATGATAATTCCGCTTAAACTTTCTAAGGTAAATTATTGTGTCGGATTATCTTCGTTGATTGAAGCAATATCTCTGGGAGTTCCAGTTATAGCAACCTATAATCCATACTGGTACGTCGATATCGAGAAAGAAAATTGCGGTATTTATATTAGAAACAATTCAGAGAGTGAGTGGTTGCGAGCTCTTGAACAGTTGAATAATAATCCGGCGTTGGTAGAGCAAATGTCGAAAAATGCCTTGAAGGTATTTAAAGCGAAATGTGATTTTGCCCGTACGGAAGACATACTCGCGTTACATGTAGATAAATTACTAAGAAAAATGTAATCCTTGTATTTTCCTTATTTATTTTATAGCAATATGATGATTGCATAATCTTAAAATTAACTAATTGAAAGTGAAAATTATGAAAATTCTTGTCACTGGTGGTGCGGGTTTTATTGGTTCAGCCGTGGTCCGTCATATAATAAACAATACTCAGGATGTGGTTTGTGTTGTTGATTGTTTAACGTATGCCGGAAACATAGAGTCCCTGGCTCCGGTTCAGGACAATCCACGCTATTCATTTTCTCTAACTGATATTACCGATGCAAAAGGTGTGGCAGATGTCTTCAATACCTTTCAGCCCGATATCGTAATGCATTTAGCGGCCGAAAGTCATGTTGACCGCTCGATAGATGGACCCGCAGCTTTCATACAGACCAATGTAATCGGCACATTTATTCTGCTTGAGGCGTCACGCCAATATTATGCATCACTTGATGATGAGCGTAAAAAGGCTTTTCGTTTCCATCATATTTCTACCGATGAGGTATTTGGTGACCTGCACGATGCAGATGACCTCTTTACTGAAGAGACACCTTATGCGCCAAGTAGCCCTTACTCTGCATCCAAAGCGGGAAGCGATCATTTAGTTCGCGCCTGGAACCGTACCTATGGTTTACCAACGGTGATCACTAACTGTTCGAATAACTATGGTCCGTACCACTTCCCGGAGAAATTAATTCCTCTCATCATCCTTAACGCACTGGCAGGAAAACCGCTTCCCGTTTATGGGAATGGTGAGCAAATTCGTGACTGGCTATATGTCGAGGATCATGCCCGGGCACTGTATAAAGTAGCGACAGAGGGCGAGAATGGTGAAACCTATTGTATAGGTGGCCATAACGAACGAAAAAATATTGATGTTGTAAAAACCATTTGTGCAATACTTGATAAAATTATCGATAAAAAACCCAAAGAAATTTCCAGTTTCGCCGACCTTATTACTTTTGTGGCTGACCGCCCTGGACACGATCTTCGCTATGCCATTGATGCTACCAAAATGAAGAATGCTCTTCACTGGGAACCTCTCGAAACGTTTGAAAGCGGTATTGAAAAAACGATTCACTGGTATTTAAACAACCAGGGTTGGTGGCAGCGCGTTCTTGATGGCTCTTATGCTGGCGAACGTCTTGGACTGAATAAATAATCGAGGTACAGAGTTATGAAAGGCATTGTTTTAGCTGGAGGTTCAGGCACGCGTTTGTACCCCATTACCCAAGGTGTGTCAAAGCAGTTGCTTCCAATATATGACAAACCTATGATTTTCTATCCAGTATCGGTGCTTATGCTTGCCGGTATTCGGGATATCCTGATTATTACGACGCCTGAGGATATGCCTGCTTTTCAACGCTTAATGAAAGATGGCTCTCAGTTTGGCGTAAATTTCACTTATGCAGTCCAACCTTCACCTGATGGTCTGGCTCAGGCTTTCACTATCGGTGAGAAGTTTATTGGTAACGATCCTTGTGCTTTGGTTCTTGGTGATAATATTTTCTTTGGCCAAAGTTTTGGAATGAAGTTAAATGCAGCGGCTAAGAAAACTACAGGCGCGACTGTGTTTGGTTATCAGGTTCAGGATCCCGAGCGTTTTGGTGTCGTCGAGTTTGATGAACATTTCAAAGCGTTATCTATTGAAGAAAAACCGCTGAAGCCAAAATCTAACTGGGCAGTGACGGGGCTTTATTTCTACGATAACAATGTTGTGGATATGGTTAAAGAAATCAAACCTTCTGCGCGCGGCGAACTTGAAATTACCACATTGAATCAGATGTATCTTGATCTCGGTAAGCTTGATGTTGAACTTCTTGGCCGTGGCTTTGCCTGGCTTGATACAGGCACGCATGACAGCTTAATTGAAGCTTCTCAGTTTATCCACACCATCGAAAAACGGCAGGGTATGAAAGTGGCGTGTCTTGAAGAAATTGCCTACCGGAATAAATGGTTAAGTGCTGACCAATTAGCTATCCAGGCCGAACTGCTTCAGAAAACCGCCTATGGTCAGTATTTGAAAATGTTGATTGGACGATAATCGGTTATGGCACTCAAAATATTACTTGTTGGAAAAAATGGTCAGGTCGGATGGGAATTACAACGTTCTCTTTCTATCCTTGGCGACGTCATCGCAGTCGATTATTTTGATAAGGATTTGTGTGGTGACCTGACGAATTTACCGGGCATCGCGCAGACGGTTCGAACCGTAAAACCTGACGTTATTGTTAATGCGTCAGCACATACTGCCGTTGACAGAGCGGAGCAAGAACGCGAGTTGTCAGAATTACTGAATCATAAAGGCGTCGCAGTGCTGGCTGAGGAATCAGCGAAGATCGGTGCGCTACTTATCCATTATTCTACTGACTACGTGTTCGACGGAGAGGGTGACCATTATCGCTTAGAGGATGAGAAACCCTCACCGCTAAATGTTTATGGTGAGACCAAATTAGCGGGAGAATTAGCGATTGCCCGTCTTAATCCTCGTCATCTTATCTTCCGCACCAGTTGGGTCTACGCCACGCGCGGGAATAATTTTGCGAAAACGATGCTGCGCCTAGCGCGTGAAAAAGAAACCCTTTCTGTTATCAACGACCAGCACGGTGCTCCGACAAGTGCTGAACTGCTTGCCGATTGTACTGCTCTGGCCATTCGTGAAGAGCAACGTAATAAAAATGTCGCCGGTAGCTACCATCTGGTTGCGAGCGGGGAAACGACATGGTTTGATTATGCCAGTTTTGTATTCAATGTCGCTAAGGCTCATGGTGAATCACTTGCTGTGAATGATGTTATCGGCATACCGACCAGCGAATATCCAACCCCGGCTACCCGGCCATTGAATTCACGCCTTTCTAACGAAAAATTTGAGCGTGTTTTTGGCGTGAAGCTTCCTGACTGGAAAAAAGGGGTTGAGCGCGTGGTTGTTGAAGTATTAGGTAAATAAAGAGTGAATAATGAAAGTTATTGATACTGAAATTTCTGATGTCAAAATCATTGAGCCAGTTGTTTTTGGCGATGAACGCGGTTTCTTCATGGAAACATGGCAACAGAAAAAGTTTTGTGAGCTGGTTTGTAATCGCAGCTTCGTGCAGGACAATCACTCGAAATCTGCAAAGAACATTTTGAGAGGCTTACATTACCAGACTCAAAATCCGCAGGGTAAATTAGTCCGTGTCGTCAGTGGAGAAGTATTTGATGTTGCGGTCGACATGAGAAAATCATCAGCCACTTTCGGACAGTGGGTCGGCGTTATTCTTTCCGCCGAAAACAAACGACAACTCTGGATCCCTGAAGGCTTTGCTCACGGCTTCTACGTTTTGTCTGAAAGTGCAGAGTTTGTCTATAAATGCACTGATTATTACAACCCGCAGTCCGAGCATTCTTTATTGTGGAACGATGATTCTATCGGGATCACATGGCCTCTTACCGAGGGTGAGTTACCTGTGCTCTCATCCAAGGATCGAGAGGGTAAGCCCTTCGCCGACGCCGTGTATTTTGACTAATTGATAGCCAGTTTGCTTATCTCGCAGTGGTAAGCGCACCAAAGGCTATCTAAAACTCACATGCATGAGTTAACATCATAGATACATTCAAACTGCATCGCATCGCAGTGATTATCCCTAAGACAGGAGTATGTAATGTCCAAGCAACAGATCGGCGTTGTCGGTATGGCAGTGATGGGGCGCAACCTGGCGCTCAACATCGAAAGCCGTGGTTATACCGTCTCCGTTTTCAACCGCTCCCGTGAAAAAACTGAAGAAGTGATTGCCGAAAACCCAGGCAAGAAACTGGTTCCTTTCTATACGGTTAAAGAGTTCGTTGAGTCTCTGGAAACGCCTCGTCGTATCCTGTTAATGGTGAAAGCGGGCGCGGGTACCGATGCTGCTATCGATTCCCTGAAACCGTATCTGGATAAAGGCGACATCATCATTGATGGCGGCAACACCTTCTTCCACGACACCATCCGTCGTAACCGTGAACTGTCTGCTGAAGGCTTTAACTTCATCGGTACCGGTGTCTCCGGTGGCGAAGAGGGCGCCCTGAAAGGCCCATCAATCATGCCTGGCGGTCAGAAAGAAGCCTACGAACTGGTTGCACCTATCCTGACCAAAATCGCAGCGGTTGCCGAAGATGGCGAACCGTGCGTGACCTATATCGGTCCGGACGGTGCGGGCCACTACGTTAAGATGGTTCACAACGGCATCGAATACGGTGATATGCAGCTGATTGCAGAAGCCTACTCCCTGCTCAAAGGCGGTCTGAACCTTTCTAACGAAGAGCTGGCTGAAACCTTCACCGAGTGGAACAAAGGTGAGCTGAACAGCTACCTGATCGACATCACCAAAGATATCTTCACTAAAAAAGATGAAGAGGGTAAATACCTGGTTGATGTGATTCTGGATGAAGCAGCGAACAAGGGTACCGGTAAATGGACCAGCCAGAGCTCTCTGGATCTGGGCGAACCTCTGTCCCTGATCACCGAATCTGTGTTTGCACGTTACATTTCCTCTCTGAAAGAGCAGCGCGTTGCGGCATCTAAAGTGCTCTCTGGTCCGCAGGCTAAGCCAGCGGGTGACAAAGCGGAATTCGTTGAGAAAGTTCGTCGCGCTCTGTACCTGGGTAAAATCGTTTCCTACGCGCAGGGCTTCTCACAGCTGCGTGCAGCGTCTGACGAGAACAACTGGGATCTGAACTACGGCGAAATCGCGAAGATCTTCCGTGCGGGCTGCATCATTCGTGCGCAGTTCCTGCAGAAAATCACCGATGCTTATGCTGAAAATGCCGGTATCGCGAACCTGCTGCTGGCACCTTATTTCAAGAAGATTGCCGACGAATACCAGCAGGCACTGCGTGATGTGGTTGCTTACGCTGTTCAAAACGGTATTCCGGTTCCGACGTTCTCCGCTGCCGTGGCGTACTATGACAGCTACCGTGCTGCCGTACTGCCAGCGAACCTGATTCAGGCACAGCGTGACTACTTCGGCGCGCACACTTATAAGCGCACCGATAAAGAAGGTGTGTTCCATACCGAATGGCTGGATTAATCTGATTTAACTCCGTCTGATAACAAAGCCTGATGAACCTCATCGGGCTTTTTTTATCGCGCTTACGCCCATGTGGGCTTGCTTTGCTCAACGAGCATCGTTTAACACCATATAAACCACTGCATTTTCTCATTTCTGTAGCCAGGCATTCGCCTTGACAGCCGCTCAACATAAGAGGTAAAAACCTCAACAGTTGTTTATTGCGGTGGGGTGTTTATGCCTCCTGAAACTCAAAACTTGAAGAAGTTGAACGAATGAAAATAACTATCTCCGGAACGGGCTATGTTGGGCTTTCAAACGGCATCCTGATTGCACAAAACCATGAAGTGGTGGCGCTGGATATCGTTCCGTCCAAAGTAGATATGCTCAATCAGAAGCAGTCTCCGATTGTCGATAAAGAGATCCAGGACTATCTTGCCAACAAACCTCTGAATTTTCGTGCGACGACGGACAAAGAAGATGCCTATCGTGGTGCAGATTTCGTCATCATCGCGACACCAACAGATTACGATCCCAAAACCAACTACTTCAACACCTCTACTGTTGAAGCCGTGATCAAAGACGTTATCTCAATCAACCCTCAAGCAGTGATGATCATTAAGTCGACCATTCCGGTAGGCTTCACCAAATCGATTAAAGAAGAGTTGGGTATTGATAATGTCTTCTTCTCGCCAGAGTTTCTGCGCGAGGGCAGGGCGCTATACGATAACCTGCACCCCTCGCGTATCGTGATCGGTGAGCGCTCTGAGCGGGCGGAGCGTTTTGCCGCGCTGCTCCAGGAAGGCGCAATCAAGAAAGACATTCCGGTTCTGTTTACCGACTCCACGGAAGCCGAAGCCATCAAGCTGTTCGCCAATACTTATCTGGCGATGCGTGTAGCGTACTTCAACGAGCTGGACAGCTACGCAGAGAGTTTGGGCCTGAATACCCGTCAGATCATAGAAGGCGTGTGCCTCGACCCTCGCATCGGCAACCACTATAACAACCCGTCATTCGGTTACGGGGGCTACTGCCTGCCAAAAGATACCAAACAGTTGCTGGCCAACTATCAGGCTGTACCGAATAACCTGATTTCAGCCATTGTAGATGCCAACCGCACGCGTAAAGATTTCATCTCTGACTCTATCCTTGCGCGTCAGCCTAAAGTTGTGGGCGTGTATCGTCTGATCATGAAGAGCGGTTCAGATAACTTCCGTGCCTCTTCCATTCAGGGCATCATGAAGCGCATTAAGGCTAAAGGAGTGCAGGTTATTATTTATGAACCCGCGATGCAGGAAGATGAGTTCTTCCACTCCCGCGTGATTCGCGATCTGGATGCATTCAAGCAGGAAGCGGACGTGATCATCTCTAACCGCATGGCGGAAGAGCTGGCGGACGTGGCGGATAAAGTCTATACCCGCGATCTGTTCGGAAGCGATTGATTACTCTTAACGCACGTAAAAAACCCGGCCATGTAGCCGGGTTTTTTATTTTCAGACCTTGTAGAAAGCGCGATACCAGTCGACAAAGTTCTTCACTCCGTCTTTGACCGACGTCTGCGGTTTAAAGCCAATAACGTCATACAACGCTTTCGTATCCGCGCTGGTCTCCAGCACGTCACCCGGTTGAATCGGCATCATGTTTTTCTCTGCTTCTTTGCCGAGAGCTTCTTCCAGCGCCGTGATGTAATCCATAAGCTCGACCGGAGAGCTATTACCAATGTTGTAAACGCGATAAGGCGCGGAGCTGGTCGCCGGGGAACCGGTCTCGACGGTCCAGTCTGCATCGGCCTGAGGAATGACACCCTGCAGACGAATAATGGCTTCGGCGATGTCGTCGATGTAAGTGAAGTCGCGCTTCATCTTGCCGTAGTTGTAAACATCAATCGGCTTATCTTCGATCATTGCTTTGGTAAATTTGAACAAGGCCATGTCCGGTCGCCCCCACGGGCCGTACACGGTAAAGAAGCGCAGGCCGGTCGTTGGCAGGTTGTACAAATGAGAATAGGTATGCGACATCAGCTCATTGGCCTTTTTAGTTGCCGCATACAGCGAAACAGGGTGATCCACTGAATCGTCCGTAGAGAAAGGCATCTTACGGTTGAGCCCATAAACGGAGCTGGATGAGGCGTAAAGCAGGTGTTGAACCTTATTATGGCGACAGCCTTCCAGCACGTTGAGATGACCCACCAGGTTGGCTTCTGCATAAGCATGTGGATTATCCAGCGAGTAGCGAACCCCAGCCTGCGCGGCCAGATGAATCACACGGTCAAACTTCTCATCGGCGAAGAGCGCAGACATCCCTTCACGGTCGGCTAAATCAAGTTTATGGAAAGAGAAATTGTCAGATTTGAGCAAGTCCAGACGTGCCAGCTTAAGATTGACGTCATAGTAGTCATTCAGATTATCAATACCGACAACCTGATGGCCTGCGTCCAGCAGTCGCTTGCTGACATGTGAACCGATAAAACCTGCTGCGCCCGTTACCAAAAATTTCATATCTTTCCTCGTTAACGCTTCGTTCTTGTGATGCATAGGGCATCCGAATTTGTCTATGATAGCGCGTAGCACACCCGATACATAACCCATCTTTCCGATATAACTCATCGAATTCCTATAGAAAAATCCTCAGCAACAGATAAACTACGTAAACATAATTTTTTTTGCCCTTTTTCATCTGTTAGGGATTGTATGACGCAAAACAACAATAGCCTGGTCACGCGCAGTACTGACCCGGAGCAAATTGATTTACTTGATTTAGTGCTGCAACTTTGGCGCGGAAAGTGGGTAATTGGGGCATTTATTGCGGTTTTTATCGTATTAGCGGGCGTATACATTACAGTCGCGAAAGAGAAATGGACCTCCTCCGCCATTATTGCTCAGCCAGATGCGGCGCAGATCGCCACTTACGCCAATGCACTGAATATCCTTTACGGTAGCGCTGCACCTTCAATGCTGGATATCCAGAACCGTGCTATTAATCGTTTCAATTCCTCGTTTTCTGCTTTAGCTCAGGCTCTCGAAAACCAGGACATTCCAGAAAAGCTGACTATCGACACCACCGTTAAGGGGCAACCGCTGCCGTTAAGCGTCTCCTATCAGGGGGAGTCTGCAGAAGCGGCTCAAAAACAGCTGGCGCAATACATACAGCAGGTTGATCAGCAAACAGCGAAAGAACTTTCTCTCGACCTCAAAGATAATATCAAGCAGCAAATTACCACGCTAAATGACTCTCTGGAAAACCAGGAAAAGGTTGCTCAGGAGCAGAAAGATCTGCGAATCAAACAGATCGCTGAGGCGCTTAAAAATGCGGAAGCTGCAAAAATCGCGACCCCACAGATCCAGCAAACTCAGGATGTGACCCAGGAAACTATGTTCCTGCTGGGTAGTGAAGCGCTGAAATCGATGATTGATAACGAAGCGTCTCGCCCGTTAGTGTTCTCTCCTGCTTACTATCAGACGAAACAAAACTTACTGGATATCGAGAAGTTGAATGTGAATCCAGACACGATTCACGTCTATCGTTACGTCATGAAGCCGGATCTCCCTGTCCGACGTGATAGCCCGAAAAAGGCGATCACCTTAATTCTGGCGGTTCTGCTGGGCGGGATTATTGGTTCTGGTGTGGTACTGGGCCGCAATGCACTGCGTAACTACAAACCCAAATCCTGAACCACATCGGATATAAAAAAACCGGGGAAATTCCCCGGTTTTTTTATTTGTGGCGCTTACGAAGATTCTCGATCACCGCCGTCAAATCCAGCTCCTGATCCTGCAGCAGTACCAGCAGGTGATACATCAAATCCGATGCCTCATTGGTCAGCTCCTCGCGGTCATGCACCGTCGCGGCCAGCGCAGTCTCAACGCCTTCTTCCCCTACCTTTTGCGCAATACGCTTGGTTCCGCTGGCGTACAACTTCGCAGTGTAAGAGCTTTCAGGATCCGCCGTTTTACGCTCTGCCAACAGCTGTTCCAGTTGATACAGGAACAGCCACTGGTGGCTCGCCTCACCGAAGCAGCTGCTGGTGCCCTTGTGGCAGGTCGGCCCGATCGGATTGGCCAGCACCAGCAGGGTGTCGTTATCGCAGTCTGGCGCCATGCTGACCACATTCAGGAAATGACCAGAGGTTTCACCTTTGGTCCACAGACGCTGTTTCGTGCGTGAGAAAAACGTCACCTTACCGCTGTCGATCGTTTTCGCCAGCGCGTCCTGGTTCATATACCCCAGCATCAGCACTTCGCCTGAGACGGCATGCTGTACAACCACCGGCAGTAATCCATCAGTTTTTTCCCAGTCCAGCTGCGCCTGTTGTTGCTCTGTTAACATACCCTGATCTCCACGCCCTGGTCGGCCAGGTACGTCTTTAACTCACCAATATTAATAATCTGTTTGTGGAACACGGACGCCGCCAGCGCACCGTCTACGTTCGCATCACGGAAAGCTTCCAGGAAGTGCTCCATGGTGCCCGCACCGCCGGAGGCAATCAGCGGCACGTGGCAGACCGCGCGGACTTTTTTCAGCTGCTCGAGGTCATACCCGTTACGCACGCCGTCCTGGTTCATCATGTTCAGCACAATCTCACCCGCGCCGCGCTTCTGCACTTCCTGCACCCAGTCCAGCGTTTCCCATTGGGTGACACGCGTCCGGCTCTCATCACCGGTATACTGGTTGACGTGATATTTACCGGTTGCAGCGTCATACCAGGTGTCGATCCCAACCACAATGCACTGCACGCCAAAGCGATCGGCCAGACGGGTAATCAGCTCCGGGTCGGCCAGGGCAGGGGAGTTGATGGAAATCTTGTCGGCACCAAAAGAGAGAATTTTGGCCGCGTCGTCAGCGGACTTAATCCCGCCCGCGACACAGAACGGAATATCAATCACTTCCGCCACGCGCGCGACCCAGCTTTTGTCGACCACGCGACCATCGCTTGAGGCGGTGATATCGTAAAAGACCAGCTCGTCTGCGCCTTCATCGGCATAACGTTTTGCCAGCGGAACGATGTCGCCAATAATCTCGTGGTTGCGGAACTGCACGCCTTTCACAACCTGACCGTCGCGTACGTCAAGACAAGGGATTATCCGTTTTGCCAGCATTGAATCGCCTCCGTTACAGTAAATTTACCTTCCAGCAGGGCACGGCCTACAATCACACCCTTTACACCGGTACCGCGCAGCGCAGCCACGTCGTCTATATCGCCGATGCCGCCTGAAGACTGGAACGCCACCTGCGGATAACGTGCACAAACCTCTTCATACAGCGAGACATTAGAGCCTGCCAGCGTACCGTCGCGAGAGATATCGGTGCACAGCACGTGCTTCAGGCCAACGGGCAGATACATCTCGACCAGTTCTTCCAGCGTTACCCCGGAGTTTTCCTGCCAGCCGCTGATCGCCACCTGCTTATTACCTTGTTCGTCAATGCGAACGTCCAGCGCCAGCACCAGCGCATCGGCGCCGAAGCGGCGGAACCAGCCTTTCACGGTCTCAGGATCGTTGACCGCGGTTGAGCCTACAACCACGCGCGCCACGCCTGCATCCAGCAGTGCCGCAACATCCTCTTCCGTACGCACGCCGCCGCCGACCTGTACGGGCACATTAACGCCAGCAACCAGGTTTTTCAGCAGCGGGATCTGTCGTTTCGCCGGATCTTTCGCGCCCGTCAAATCCACCAGATGCAATACCTGCGCGCCCTGAGCCGCATAATCCTGCAGACGCGGCAGCGGGTCGTTCCCGTAGTCACGCTGCTGGCCGTAATCGCCCTGATGCAGACGGACAACCGTGCCGTCAATTAAATCTAAAGCGGGAATGATCATCACATCTCCAGGAAGTTTTTCAGCAACTGCGCGCCCGCGGCGCCCGAACGTTCCGGGTGAAACTGCACGCCGAAGAAATTGTCTTTCTGCACCGCGGCAGTAAATGCCTCGCCGTAGTTGCACTGGGCGATGGTATGGGCGTTCACCGGCATGGCGTAGCTGTGCACGAAGTAAAAATACGCACCGTCTTCGATGCCGCGAAACAGACGGTCACCTGCTTTCGCGTAAACGCGGTTCCACCCCATATGCGGTAGCGGCAGGCCGTGGTCGGTCATTTTCGGTACGTCTTCGTCAATAATACCCAGCAGGTCAACGCCGTTGCTCTCTTCGCTGCGGCGACCCAGAAGCTGCATGCCTAAGCAAATCCCCAGTACCGGTTGGGTACAGGCTTTGATCAAATCGACCAGCTCGCGCTCGTGGATCTGATCCATCGCCGCCTGGGCGGTGCCTACGCCGGGCAGGAAAAGCTTGTCGGCGCGCAATACCACGTCCGGATCACGGCTCACCACCGGCTCGTAGCCGTGGCGCGCAATGGCCGATTTGACGGAGTTCAGGTTGGCGCATCCGGTATCCAGAATCACCACGTTCATCACAGCACTCCTTTCGACGAGGGAAGGGCGTCACCTTCCACGCGGATCGCCTGACGCAGCGTACGGCCAAAGGCTTTAAACAGACTTTCCACGCGGTGGTGATCGTTTTTGCCTTTCGTTTTCAGATGCAACGTCAGGCCCATGGTGTAGGACAAGGAACGGAAGAAATGCTCCACCATTTCGGTGCTGAGATCGCCCACGCGCTGATAGGTGAAGTCGGCTTTGTATTCCAGGTGCGGACGACCGGAGATGTCCATCGCGCAGCGCGCCAGACATTCGTCCATCGGCAGAACAAAACCAAAACGGTTGATGCCGCGTTTGTCGCCGAGCGCCAGCTTCAGGGCTTCACCCAGCGCCAGACCGGTATCTTCTACGGTGTGGTGATCGTCAATGTAAAGGTCACCCTTCACCGAGATTTCCATGCGGAAACCGCCGTGCGTGGCAATCTGGTCCAGCATATGGTCAAAGAAACCGACACCGGTGTGGATCTTGCTGCCGCCTTCACGGTCCAGCCAGACCTTCACATCAATCTGTGTCTCTTTGGTGTTGCGTTCAACGTGCGAGTAGCGGTCACGTTTTGTCAGCTGTTCGCCAATCTTTGCCCAGCCAAGATTGTTGCGGTCGTAGCGAAGCCCCGCAATGCCCATATTTTCCGCCAGCGTAATATCAGTAATGCGATCCCCGATGACATAGCTGTTGGTTTTATCCAGCATATCCTCAGCCAGATAGCGCTCAACCAGCTTCACTTTTGGCTTACGGCAGTCGCACTCA
The DNA here is from genome assembly GCF_000534515.1 of Enterobacter sp. MGH 37. Lineage (NCBI taxonomy): Bacteria > Pseudomonadati > Pseudomonadota > Gammaproteobacteria > Enterobacterales > Enterobacteriaceae > Enterobacter > Enterobacter sp. MGH 37. The sequence continues at coordinate 2,165,197 of NZ_KI973205.1, read as the reverse complement.
TCGGCTGGCATGTGCGGACAAATCAGTACCTCATCGAACACTACGCCCTGAGAGGTCAACACCTGCATCATTAAATTATGGGGGCCGTCAAAGTCTGCCTGCGGGAAGCTGTCGGTACCCAGACCGTCCTGGTTGGTGATCATCACCAGCTTATAACCGGCTTTTTGCAGCGTAAGCAGCACCGGTATCACATCCGGTTCAAAAGCCAGTTTGTCGAAACGATCGACCTGAAAATCGGCTGGTGGCTCCGAAATAAGGGTGCCGTCACGATCGATGAAAAGGATCTTCTGGGTCATGCTTTCTCCGCTTTCAGGGCGTCAATCACGCGCTGGCTCTCTGCGCGGGTGCCTACGGTAATGCGCAGGCAGCCACTCAGGGAAGGTTGTTTATTCTGGTCTCGTAAGATAATGCCCTGATCCCACAAAGATTTAAATACGGCACTCGAGGCGGTAAAACGCACCAGGATGTAATTGGTTTCCGAGTCAAACACCTGCTCCACGCACGCAATATCCTTCAGGGCGGTGACCAGGTTCTGGCGTTCTTCCAGGATCTGCGCCACGCGTTCGCGCATCGCATTAATGCCCTGAGGCGTCAACGCCTGTGCCGCAATATCCGCAACCGGCGTGGAGAGTGGATACGGGGCGATGACTTTCAAAAGCAGGTCGATGACCGCTTTATTCGCCAGGGTGAATCCGCAGCGCAAGCCCGCGAGGGCGAAAGCCTTCGACAGTGTGCGCAGCACAACAAGATGCGGATACTCCTCAAGCCAGCCTGTCAGCGTCGCCTGTGGGCAGAACTCAATATAGGCTTCGTCCGCGACCACCAGCGCTTTACCGCGCGTCATTTCCAGCAGGGTACGGATATCCTGTGGCGTGATAATCTGTCCGGTTGGATTGTTCGGGCTGCAGACAAACACGACTTTTACGCCGTCAAGATTGTCGGCAATCCCCTGCAGATCCAGCTGCCAGTTCTCCAGCGCCTGCACGTTGCGGCACGCCACGCCGAAGGTTTCGGCGCTGACGCTGTACATGCCGTAGGTTGGCTGGCAGTACATTACTGCGTCTTTTCCCGGCTCGCAGAACGCGCGGATCAGCAGTTCAATGCCTTCGTCTGCCCCACGGCTGACCAGCACCTGCTCCGGCTTCACGCCTGCGTACTGGGCGTAGTTTTCGATTACCGCTTTCGGCTGACACTCCGGATAACGGTTCAACGTTTGCTGCGACAGCTCAAACTGCACCGCCGTCGGGAATTCGTTGGCGTTCAGCCAGACATCGCCTTTGCCACCCAGGCGGCGCGCGGACTGATAAGGCTTCAGGCGACGGACATTTTCGCGGGCTAATTCTTCAATGTTCATGCTTGCTCCTTCAGCGCTGCAACGCGCAGCGTAACGGCATTTTTGTGGGCAGTCAGACGTTCGGCGGCGGCCAGCGTCTCAATAGTTGAAGCCAGCGAGGCAAACCCTTCTCGGGAAAGTTCCTGCACGGTCATCCGTTTTTGGAAATCTGCCAGGCCCAGGCTGGAACAGGTTGAGGTATAGCCATACGTCGGCAGAACGTGGTTGGTACCAGAAGCGTAGTCGCCCGCGGATTCCGGTGACCAGTCGCCGAGGAACACCGAGCCAGCGCTGGTAATGCTGTCGACCAGATCGCGGGCGTTGCGGGTCTGAATAATCAGATGCTCCGGGCCGTACTGGTTGGAAATAGCAATGCACTGCTCCAGGTCACGCGCCACAATCAGGCGGCTGGCGGATAATGCCTGGCGTGCCGTGTCGGCACGGGGCAGGTCGGCAAGCTGACGCTCAACGGCCTCACCCACACGTTTAGCCATATCGGCGTCCGGTGTCAGCAAAATGACCTGTGAGTCCGGGCCGTGTTCAGCCTGTGAAAGCAGGTCGGACGCCACGAAATCCGGCGTTGCGCCACTGTCGGCAATCACCAGCACTTCAGACGGGCCGGCAGGCATATCAATTGCCGCACCGTCCAGACGCTGGCTGACCTGGCGCTTGGCTTCGGTTACATACGCGTTGCCCGGTCCAAAGATTTTGTCGACCTTCGGAATGGACTCAGTCCCGAACGCCAAGGCCGAAATGGCCTGAGCACCGCCCACTTTATAGACTGCCTGTACGCCGCACAGCTTTGCCGCATAAAGGATCTCATCGGCAATGGGTGGCGGAGAGCACAGCACCACTTTCTGGCATCCGGCGATACGCGCCGGGGTTGCGAGCATTAATACGGTTGAAAACAGCGGCGCTGAACCGCCAGGGATATAAAGCCCGACTGACGCCACCGGGCGAGTCACCTGCTGACAACGCACGCCGGGCAGGGTTTCCACGTCCACGGTCGGCAGTTTCTGCGCGACGTGAAAGGTCTCAATGTTTTTCACCGCGACGGCCATCGCCTGTTTGATGTCGTCACCGAGGCGGCTTTCCGCCTCCGCGATTTCCTGCCCGGTGACCTGTAGCGCGTCCACTTCGGTTTTATCAAACTTTGCACTGTATTCACGCAGCGCGTCATCGCCACGCGTTTTGACGCTATCAAGGATCTCCGCCACGGTGCGGGAGATGCTTTCGGAGGCGGAAATCGCCGGGCGCATCAGCAACTCGCGCTGCTGTGCGTCGCTACAGGTATTCCAGTCGATGATTGTGTTAAAACGCATGGCCGTTACTCCATCATCTTCTCAATTGGCAGCACCAGAATGGAGCTTGCGCCCAGTGCCTTCAGTTTTTCCATGGTTTCCCAGAAGAGGGTTTCGCTACTGACCATGTGCATTGCCACGCGCTGCTGATCGCCCGCCAGCGGCAGAATGGTTGGACGTTCTGCGCCCGGCAGCAGGGCAATCACTTCATCCAGACGCTCGGTCGGCGCATGCATCATGATGTATTTGGATTCACGTGCCTGAATCACGCCCTGAATACGGGTCAGCAGTTTGTCGATGAGCTGCTGCTTGGCATCGGCCATATCGCCATCACGCTGGATCAGACACGCTTTGGAGCGGTAAATCACTTCGACCTCGCGCAGGCCGTTCGCTTCCAGCGTCGCGCCGGTAGAGACGAGGTCACAGATAGCGTCCGCCAGACCCGCACGCGGTGCCACTTCAACCGAGCCGTTCAGCAGGCAGGATTTAAACTGCACGCCTTTCTGATCCAGATAACGCTTTAACAGGTGAGGGTAGGAGGTGGCGATACGTTTGCCATTCAGCGCGGCCGGACCGTCCCAGGGTTCATCAACCGGCGTTGCCAGCGACAGGCGGCAGCCGCCAAAATCCAGACGACGCAGGGTGAAGTAACGCGGGTCTTCGCCCTGCGCACGGCGGGTCAGCAATTCTTCTTCCAGCACGTTTTCACCGATAATCCCGAGATCAACGACGCCATCCATGACCAGGCCTGGAATATCGTCATCACGCACGCGCAAAATGTCGATCGGCATGTTTTCAGCCAGAGCAATCAGGCGCTGGGTGTGCAGGTTGATTTTAATCCCGCAGCGGGCCAGCAGTTCGCGTGAATCATCACTCAAACGACCTGATTTTTGAATAGCTATGCGTAATCGTGAGTTATCTAACATTCTTTATTCCTCGTTAACCTGTTTTAACCTGTCTGAATTTGGTCCAAAAAAAAGCCCCCGGAAGAAGATCTTCCGGGGGCTTTATCATGCGTTCATGCACCACTGGAAGATCCAAACGTCTTCCAGCACACATCGCCTGAAAGACTAGTCAGGATGATGGTGATGATGGTGGTGTTTAAATTGAACGCGTGTCATATAAATTCTCGATGAATGCTTATTCATTTGATGCCTTTTAACCTAAACCAGTTGTGTGACAGATTGCAAGGGCTTTTTTTGATCATTAATTCATTTCATATTGATGCTATGAATTGTGTGTTCTGCCAGGCTGGCGTAGCCTTATGAAAGACGAGTGAGAGTCAGGAGAATTCGCATGAAAAAGGTCGCGATTGTCGGTTTGGGCTGGCTGGGAATGCCGCTGGCGATGTCATTAGCCGCGAAAGGCTGGCAGGTGACCGGGAGCAAAACGACGAGGGATGGGGTCGAAGCGGCACGCATGTGCGGTATTGATGGCGTTGAACTGCGTCTGGAACCGGAGCTGGTGTGTGATGCGGACGATCTGGACACGCTGATGAACGTCGATGCGCTGGTGATTACACTACCCGCGCGGCGCAGCGGCCCGGGTGAATCATTCTATCTGCAGGCGATGCAGGAGATTGTCGACAGTGCCCTTGCGCACCATGTTCCGCGTATCATTTTTACCAGTTCGACGTCGGTCTATGGCGATGCTCCGGGCGTAATGAAAGAAGGAACTGAGCGCCGTCCGGTGACCGCGAGTGGCAAGGTCCTTAAAGAGCTGGAAGACTGGCTGCATAATTTGCCCGGCACGCAGGTGGATATCGTCCGTCTGGCGGGGCTGGTCGGCCCCGGGCGGCATCCGGGACGCTTTTTTGCCGGGAAATCGGCGCCGGACGGGCAGCATGTCGTCAATCTTGTTCATCTTGAGGATGTTATTGGCGCGATTGAGCTACTCTTAAAAGCTCCAAAAGGTGGACACATCTATAATATATGTGCACCTTCTCATCCTTCGCGCAGCACGTTTTACCCGCTGATGGCGCGTCAGCTTGGCCTGGCTCCGCCGGTTTTTGCTGAGGCAAAGGACGAAAGCAAAGGCAAAATTGTTGATGGCAATCGCATTTGTCATGAGCTGGGGTTTGAGTATCAATATCCCGATCCGCTGGTGATGCCCATGGAATAAGTCCCGCAGCGGAAACGATCGCACACCGGAAGGGGGCGAGCATGAAACCGCTGCTGGATGTTCTTATTATTCTGGATGCACTGGAAAAAGAGGGGAGCTTTGCGGCTGCTTCAGCAAAGCTCTATAAAACCCCTTCGGCATTGAGTTACACCGTTCAAAAACTGGAAAGCGATCTTAATATCCAAATCCTCGATCGCACCGGACATCGCGCGCGTTTTACCCGTACCGGACAGATGCTGCTGGAAAAAGGCCGCGAAGTCCTGCACACCGTTCGTGAACTGGAAAAACAGGCCGTCAAGCTCCACCAGGGATGGGAGAACGAGCTGGTCATTGGCGTGGATGATACCTTCCCGTTCTCTCTTTTGACCCCGCTGATCGAAGCGTTTTATCAACATCATAGCGTCACCCGGCTTATCTTCATCAACGGTGTGCTTGGCGGCTCCTGGGATGCCTTAACGCAGGGCAGGGCAGATATTTTTGTCGGGGCATTGCATGAGCCTCCCCAGCTGAGTGAATTTGGCTTTGCCCGACTTGGCGTGCTGGAGCAGGTGTTCGCCGTGGCGCCTCATCATCCGCTGGCTCAGGAGCCAGAGCCCCTTAACCGTCGCGTGATTAAAGGCTATCGCGCCATCGTGGTGGGGGATAGCGCTCGCCCGGAATGTTCGGTTTCCTCGCAACTGCTTGATGAGCAGGAAGCCATCACGGTTTTTGATTTTAAAACTAAGCTGGAACTGCAAATTAGTGGACTCGGCTGCGGCTACTTACCGCGCTATCTGGCGCAGCGGTTTATTGATAGCGGTGCGCTTGTTGAAAAACAGGTACTTGCTCAAAGCAGTAACGAATCGGTATGGATGGGCTGGAATGAACAAACCGCCGGGCTTGCGAGCGCCTGGTGGCGGGATGAAATTTTAGCAAATAGTGCTATCGCGGCAATTTACTCTCAGCCCGGCGTCCAGAAATCAGCCAGTTAGCAGAAAGAAAACGGCCCGGTGCGTTGCAAAGTATTGCCTTTTGTATCCGATGTGGGGCAAAATGCCGCCGCTGCAACCAAATGAATAATCGACGATATAAAAGGCGTCGGTTATTTTTTTTTGCATGTACGAAACGAAACTAAAAACCAAGAGGCCGGGCTTCGTACCGGATAGATATTTACTAAAATCCGACAGTTGTTGTCGCTGAGGAAGAAAGAAATGGGGCAATTTTTCGCTTACGTGGCGGTTATCACCGTAAAGGAGAATAACTATGTCGCATAACGCAACTCCAAACACCTCTCGCGTGGAATTACGTAAAACGCTTACGTTGATTCCGGTTGTTATGATGGGCCTTGCCTATATGCAACCGATGACGCTGTTCGATACATTCGGTATCGTATCGGGCCTCACCAACGGTCACGTTGCGACGGCGTACGCCTTTGCACTGGTCGCGATCCTCTTTACCGCGCTGAGCTACGGAAAACTGGTCCGCCGTTTCCCGTCAGCAGGCTCTGCGTACACCTATGCTCAGAAATCCATTAGCCCGGCAGTTGGCTTTATGGTGGGCTGGTCATCTCTGCTGGACTACCTGTTCATGCCGATGATCAACATTCTGCTGGCAAAAATTTACTTTGAAGCGCTGGTGCCTTCCGTGCCGTCGTGGATCTTTGTTGTCGCGCTGGTGGCCTTTATGACCATTTCTAACCTGCGCAGCATCAAGACCGTGGCAAACTTCAACACCCTGATTGTTATTCTGCAGATGGGCATCGTGGCAGTTATCGTCGGCCTGATCATCTACGGTGTTTCTCACGGTGAAGGTGCGGGCACGCTGACCAGCACGCGTCCATTCTGGTCTGAAGGCGCACATGTTGTGCCGATGATTACCGGTGCGACGATTCTGTGCTTCTCGTTCCTGGGCTTTGACGGTATCTCTTCTCTGTCAGAAGAGACCAAAGATGCTGAGCGCGTGATCCCGAAAGCGATTTTCCTGACGGCGCTGATTGGCGGCCTGATCTTCATCGGTGCCTCCTACTTCCTGCAGCTGTACTTCCCGGATATCTCTCGCTTTAAAGATCCGGATGCGTCGCAGCCTGAAATCATGCTTTATGTTGCGGGTAAAACGTTCCAGTGGGGCGTGCTGATTTTCTCCAGCGTGACCGTACTGGCATCCGGTATGGCGGCACACGCAGGCGTTTCTCGTCTGATGTATGTTATGGGCCGTGACGGCGTGTTCCCGACTCGCTTCTTCGGTTATGTGCATCCAAAATGGCGTACTCCGGCGTGGAACGTGCTGTTGGTTGGCGCGATTGCGCTGATGGCGATTAAATTCGACCTGGTGACTGCAACTGCGCTGATTAACTTCGGTGCGCTGGTGGCGTTCACCTTCGTTAACCTCTCCGTGATTTCGCAGTTCTGGATCCGTGAGAAGCGCAACAAAACGCTGAAAGACCACTTCAACTATCTGGTGCTGCCAGTGTGTGGTGCGCTGACGGTGGGTGCGCTGTGGATCAACCTTGAAGAGAGCTCTATGATTCTGGGGCTGATCTGGGGCGGTATCGGCCTGGTTTACCTGGCCTGCGTAACGAAGAGCTTCCGTAACCCGGTTCCTCAGTACGAAGACGTTGCGTGATGACTCGCCGGGTGGCGCTAGCGCTTACCCGGCCTACAAAACATCACTCCTGTAGGCCCGTGTAAGCGAAGCGCCACCGGGCAAAAAAAAGCGGAGACCATCGTCTCCGCTTTTTTTATGTCTGATTTTCAGACTATCTCTTGTGCGTACTGGAACAGCGCTTTCAGCAGCGCCTGTTTCTCTGCATTCCCTTCGTACTGACCGTAAAGCATCTCCAGCTCCTGGGCGTAGTGGTGCAGATACTCTGGCGTAAACACGTTACGACGATGCTGCAGCCAGCGCTCCTGCTCTGTTTCATCCAGCGTGCCGGGGTAGTTACGTGCGCGGTAATTAAACATCAGCTTTTCGATGCGTTTATCGGCGAAAGTGATGTCCAGCGCCGGCAGGTTCCGCGGCTCGGTTTGCAGGACAATATTCATCGCTGCACGGTCGGCATCGCTGAAGAAGCCGTTGTAGAGCTGTGCATCGACGTTTTCCGACGGCACAAACGGCTCCGCTTCGGCGAAGATCGCGACCACTTTCTCGCGTACCTGCGGATTTTCGCGCAGCACTTTCAGGTTATCCAGGCAGTGCTGACGGTTAATGCCCAGCCTGTCAGCATCCTCCGGGCGCAGCGTATTCGCCTGCGCCAGTACCGGACATTTATTGATATGCACCAGTTTGACCGGCACCGCGGGCAGGTCACCAAGCTCATTTTTCGGGGTGTAGAGCCGTTCGCGCAGGGTATCGCTGTCAAGTTCCAGCAGCGGCGAAATATCGCCCGCTAAATCCACCATGATTACGGCGTTACGGTTGTCCGGATGCCACGCCAGCGGTGCCACCCAGCTTGTATTGCCGCGCCAGGCACCGAACATACCGGAGATATGCACCAGGGGTTTCATCTGCGGCACGTCGATAAGGGTCATGAGCTTCTGCTTGCTGCGATGGCTTAGCAAATACTCAAACAGCCGGGGCTGCGCGGCTTTCACCAGCTTCGCCATGGCAATAGTGGCATAGACGTCCGCCATTGCGTCGTGGGCATTGCTGTGCTCAATGCCATTAGCGCGCGTCAGGTGTTCCAGGCGGAAGCTCGTCAGACCTTCCTCATTTTCCGGCCAGTTGATGCCTTCAGGACGCAGGGCATAACAGGCGCGCATGATATCCAGCAGATCCCAGCGCGAGTTGCGGTTCTGCCAGCTCCAGGCGTACGGATCGTAGAAGTTGCGATAGAAAACGTTGCGGGTCACTTCGTCATCGAAACGGATGTTGTTGTAACCGACCACGCAGGTATTGGGGACGGTAAACAGTTCGTGGATGCGGCGGGCGAATTCCGCCTCGTTCACCCCTTTCTCCCGCGCTTCCTGAGGGGTGATCCCGGTGACCATGACCGCGCCTGGCTGCGGCAGGTAATCATCAGCAGGTTTGCAGTAAAAGACCTCAGGCTCGCCAATGATGTTGAATTCGTCGTCGGTACGGATGGCGGCAAATTGCGCCGGTCGGTCCAGCGCCGGGTGCGTGCCAAAGGTTTCATAGTCGTGGAATAAAAAAGTGGGGCGTGCGGCAGAGTCAGACACCAGTAATACCATCCTGTTAAAAAATGACGCCACTATGGTAAACGATCGTGCGGGTCAGACCGAATAAAAAGCGCCGCCGTGGTGCAAATTTGCGAGACAGATTCAGCGTGAAACCTGCGTTCTGTCACATTTTTTTGCAATTAACCCAGGTAACGACATCAGAACTCCCGTAAAAAGGTCATCGATTTTTAATGACCTGAGGATATACCGTTGAAACGCCGTCTGTTTATTGCTGTTTCTTTACTCGCTTCGAGTATCTCATCTGCTTTTGCGGCCGAACCGCTGGATTTTTCCCCGCAGCCTCCGGCCATTCAGGCGGGCTCTTGGGTGCTGATGGATTACACGACTGGTCAGATCTTAACGGCGGGCAACGAACATCAACAACGTAATCCGGCGAGCCTTACTAAGCTGATGACGGGTTATGTGGTTGATCGGGCCATTGATAGCCATCGCATTACGCCGGATGACATTGTCACCGTAGGCCGTGATGCATGGGCCAAAGGGAACCCGGTTTTTGACGGATCATCCCTGATGTTCCTGAAAGAGGGCGATCGCGTCTCCGTGCGGGACTTAAGCCGCGGGCTGATTGTGGATTCCGGCAACGACGCCTGCGTGGCGCTGGCCGATCACGTAGCGGGTGGGCAGCCGCAGTTTGTGAAGATGATGAACGATTATGTGCAGAAGCTGAACCTGCGCGATACGCACTTTGAAACCGTCCATGGGCTTGATGCGCCGGGTCAACACAGCTCGGCCTATGACCTGGCCGTTCTCTCCCGGGCTATCATCCACGGTGAGCCTGAGTTTTACCATATGTACAGCGAAAAGAGCCTCACCTGGAACGGGATCACCCAGCAAAACCGTAACGGCCTGCTGTGGGATAAAACCATGAACGTGGATGGCCTCAAAACGGGGCACACTTCTGGCGCGGGCTTTAACCTGATTGCTTCCGCCGTTGACGGTCAGCGCCGTTTAATCGCGGTGGTGATGGGGGCGGACAGCCCGAAAGGGCGCGAAGACCAGGCCCGGAAACTGCTGCACTGGGGTCAGCAGAATTTCGATACGGTGCAGATTCTGCACAGCGGTAAAAAAGTAGGGACAGAGCGTATCTGGTACGGTGATAAAGAACAGGTAAATCTGGGTACGGATCAGGACTTCTGGCTGGCTTTACCGAAAGCGGAAGTGGCGAACATTAAGGCGAAATACGTTCTGGATAAAAAAGAGCTGGAAGCGCCGATTGCCGCACATCAGCGGGTTGGGGAGATCCAGCTCTATGACCGCGACAAAGTGGTGGCACACTGGCCGCTGGTCACCCTGGAACGTGTTGATAAGGGTGGGATTTTCTCTCGCCTCAGTGATTACCTGCACCAAAAAATCTAACCTTTCTGAGCAGACTGGCAGGGTTGCGAGTCTGCTCACATAATAAACACTCCTCGTTTGCCGATAATATTGTTCCTGTTTTATAGTGTATAAATATACAGTAATAAGCGGAGGCAGTATGGACTACAGCATCAAGCAGCAACAGAAGCGTAAGATTGCGGGTTTTCATCTTGTTGGGCCGTGGGAAAAAACGGTTAAGCAGGGATTTGAACAGCTGGTCATGTGGGTGGACGGACGTCACATTGAGCCGCTGGAGTGGGTGGCGGTCTACTACGATAATCCTGATGAGGTCCCGGCGGAAAAACTGCGCTGTGATACGGCCGTTACGGTACCGGAGGATTTTGTTATCCCGGATAACAGCGAAGGCGTCATGATGACGGAAATCGCGGCGGGTGATTATGCCGTGGCCACGGCGCGTGTGGAAAACTACGACTTTGCAACACCGTGGTATCAGTTCTTCAATGCCCTGTTGCAGGACAATAAATACCAGATGGCGCTCAAACCCTGCTTCGAACGCTATCTCAATGATGGCAACGCGGACGGTTACTGGGATATCGAAATGTTTATCGCGGTAGAGCACAAAACGGCTTAATCCTGCTAAATGAAGGGTTTTTCAGCCGGGTGTGATCCGCCCGGCTGAAAACACAGTACAATTGTGATTTGCCGTGTAGCTGGAGAGCGGGTGTGCGTCCCGACAAATCATTAACGCCGTTTGAAATTCGTCTATACAAACATTACCGCGTGGTGCATGGGTGCCGCATTGCGCTGGCGTTCGTATTGACCTTTATACTGGTCCGACTGCTGGATGTTCCGGAGGGGACGTGGCCGCTGATCACGCTGGTGGTGGTGATGGGGCCTATCTCATTTTGGGGGAACGTTGTTCCTCGCGCCTTCGAGCGGATCGGCGGTACCGTTCTTGGCTCTGCGCTGGGGCTTATTGCCCTGAAGCTGGAGCTTATCTCATTTCCGGTCATGCTGGCATGGTGCGGTGCGGCCATGTTCCTCTGCGGTTGGCTGGCGTTGGGCAAACGCCCCTATCAGGCGCTGCTGATTGGTATCACCCTTGCGGTGGTGGTTGGCGCACCGGCCGGGGATATGACTACGGCGCTCTGGCGAAGCGGGGATGTCATCCTGGGCTCGCTGCTTGCCATGCTGTTTACCGGCATCTGGCCGCAGCGTGCTTTTTTGCACTGGCGTATCCAGATGGCCAGCTATGTCACCGCGTTTAACCGCGTTTACCAGGCCGGTTTCTCCCCCAATCTGGTTGAGCGCCCACGGCTGGAAAAGCATCTGCAAACCATCCTTAATGACGTGGTCAAAATGCGCGGCCTGATTACCCCCGCGAGCAAAGAGACCCATATTCAGAAAGCGATTTTCGAGGCTATTCAGACCGTAAGCCGCAATCTGGTCTGCATGCTTGAGCTGCAGATTAACGCGCACTGGGCTTCTCGCCCAAGCCATCTGTTGATGCTCAACGCACATACGCTGAAAGAGACACAGCAGATGACGCAGCAAACCCTGTTGACCATCGCTCATGCGCTCTATGAAGGCAACCCGCAGCCGATACTGGCGAACAGCGAGCGTCTGAATGACATTGTGGCGGAGCTGAAAACGCTTATTAGCGAGCGGCAGGGTGATAACGTGGCGGAAACGCCCATTCATGGCTATGTCTGGTTGAGCCTGGAACTGGCCCGGCAGCTTGAACTGTTATCGCACCTCATTTGCCGGGCGCTGCGCAAATAAAACGCGGATGTGACGCCTGCTGCTTCGATTCAGCAGCAATTGGGGTTATGATAGCGTTAAACGATATAGTCATTGTCATTCGCAGCCGCTGTCAGTAAGGTTATTGATACAACGGTTGCTTTAACGAATCCGAATCTCACATTATCAGGGGTGTAAAAATGGAAACTACCAAGCCTTCGTTCCAGGATGTTCTGGAATTCGTCCGCCTGTTCCGTCGCAAAAACAAACTGCAGCGTGAAATCCAGGACGTTGAGAAGAAGATCCGTGACAACCAGAAACGTGTCCTGCTGCTCGACAACCTGAGCGACTACATCAAGCCAGGCATGAGCGTTGAAGCTATTCAGGGCATCATCGCCAGCATGAAGAGCGACTATGAAGACCGCGTGGATGACTACATCATCAAAAATGCTGAGCTGTCCAAAGAGCGTCGCGATATCTCTAAAAAGCTGAAAGTGATGGGCGAAATCAAAAACGGCGAAGCAAAAAGCGAGTAATCGCAGTGAATGGTGAAAAAGGCTCTCTGGTGACAGAGAGCCTTTTTTATTTTAGTAGGTCGGGTAAGGCGCAAGCCGCCACCTGACAATTTTATCAGGCACAGAAAAGCAAAAAGCCTGCTTTAAAAGCAGGCTTTTTAAATTTGGCTCCTCTGACTGGACTCGAACCAGTGACATACGGATTAACAGTCCGCCGTTCTACCGACTGAACTACAGAGGAATCGTTGTGGAGGCTTATCTTAGCGGCGAAAAAACTTTTGTCAAACCTGATCTTAGAGAAAATCGACCGACTGCTGAATCTGTCGTCAGTTTGTTGTAAATCCACACATCTTTTTCAGGAAAATACTTTGCAGGATGAGCATTTCTCCCCCATCATTTGAAATGGAGTTTCAACTTTTCTCGCTAAGGTCCATTTTGAACGTCACTGCTCCTCTGCGCCAGGCGATCATGCGCACGCCCTGGTATGCAAAACGTAAAAGCTATCGTGTCCTCTTCTGGCGTGAAATCACCCCCCTTGCGGTGCCTATCTTTCTGGAGAATACCTGCGTACTGCTGATGGGGGTGTTGAGCACCTTCCTTGTCAGCTGGCTGGGGAAAGAGGCGATGGCGGGGGTTGGGCTGGCGGACAGCTTCAACATGGTGGTGATGTCCTTCTTCGCGGCTATCGACCTTGGGACAACCGTCGTGGTGGCCTTCAGCCTTGGCAAGCTTGACCCCAAACGGGCCCGCGAGGCGGCTCGCCAGTCGCTGATGATCATGACCATTTTTTCGATCGTTCTGGCGGCGGTGATCCACTATTTCGGTAAAGAGATTATCGACGTTGTCGCCGGGGAAGCCACGAACGAGGTGAAGGACCTGGCGCTAACCTACCTCGAAATGACCGTCATAAGCTATCCGGCCGCAGCCATCGCGCTGATTGGCAGTGGCGCGCTGCGCGGGGCAGGTAACACCAAAATCCCGCTGCTGATCAACGGCGGGATGAATATCCTGAATATCATCATCAGCAGCGTGTTGATCTACGGCGTGTTTTCTTGGGATGGGTTGGGGTTCGTCGGTGCCGGTCTGGGGCTAACCATTTCTCGCTACATTGGTGCTGCGGCGATTATCGGGGTGCTGATGACGGGCATCACGCCTTCGCTGCGGCTTACGCTGAAAAGCTACTTCCGACCCTTTAACTTCGCCATTATCTGGGAAGTGATGGGGATTGGTATTCCCGCCAGTATTGAATCAGTGCTGTTTAACGGCGGTAAGCTGCTGACGCAGATGTTTGTCGCCGGTATGGGGACCGACGTTATCGCCGGTAACTTTATCGCCTTCTCCATCGCCTCGCTGATTAACCTGCCGGGTAACGCGCTGGGTTCAGCCTCGACCATCATCACGGGCAAACGGCTCGGGAAAGGGCAGATAGGCCAGGCGGAACGTCAGCTGCGCCACGTGTTCTGGCTGTCAACGATTGGCCTGACGGCGATCGCCTGGGGAACCGCCCCCTTTGCCGGGCTGATGGCCGCGTTTTATACCCATGAACAGGATGTGAAAGAGGTTGTTAAGATCCTTATCTGGCTCAATGCCGCGTTTATGCCCATCTGGGCGGCCTCATGGGTGCTACCCGCGGGTCTGAAAGGGGCGCGTGATGCTCGTTTTGCGATGTGGGTGTCGATGCTCGGCATGTGGGGGTGTCGGGTTGTGGCGGGTTATACGTTAGGTGTGGTGCTTGGCTGGGGCGTGGTGGGTGTCTGGCTGGGAATGTTCCTTGACTGGGCCGTGCGCGGGGCGCTGTTCTACTGGCGTATGGTCAGCGGGCGCTGGCTATGGAAATATCCGCGACAAAATGCCTGACAAATGCGCGAAATGGAGAATAAATCGGCAAACGATCGGAAATCTGCATTCTGCCTTTGACATCCCGGGGGAGCATCGATAATATGCGCCCCGTTCACACGATTCCTCTGTAGTTCAGTCGGTAGAACGGCGGACTGTTAATCCGTATGTCACTGGTTCGAGTCCAGTCAGAGGAGCCAAATTTAAAAAGCCTGCTTTTAAAGCAGGCTTTTTGCTTTTTAATCTCTGGAAGTATTGCCCGGTGGCGCTGCGCTTACCGGGCCTACTTGTTCCGTAGGCCGGGTTAGGCAAAGCCGCCACCCGGCAAAAGCCGCACTATCGAGCCAAATTAATCGGCGCTGTCGCCTCAATCAGCCACGGACGCGCCTCGCTATTCACCAGCGGTGACAGCGCCTCGCGAACCTGCTGATGATATTCATCCAGCCACTGCTTTTCCTGCCCGGTCAACAGCTGCAATTCCACCTGGCTTAAATCAATCGGGATAAGCGTTAGCGAAGAAAACGTGCAGAACCCCGGGCGGCTTTCAACAATTTCCACCTGGTTTTCAATGCGGATACCGTGGCTGCCGCCCAGATAATACCCCGGTTCAATGGTCATGATATTGCCCGCCACCAGTGGCCAGGGGTTAACCTTTTTGGCGATGCGGTGTGGGTTTTCATGGATGAGAAGCTGATGCCCCACGCCATGTCCCGTGCCGTGATCGTAATCCAGCCCCATTTCCCACAGCGGACGTCGCGCGAAAGCGTCCAGCTGATGCCCGTGTGTGCCGGATGGGAACTGCAGGGTTATCAGCGACAGGAAGCCTCTCAGTACGGCGGTATAATGCATACGCTGCTGCGGGGGAACATGACCCCAGGCAAGCGTGCGCGTGGCGTCAGTGGTGCCGTTAGTGTACTGACCGCCAGAATCATTCAGGTAAAAATGATCGTGGCCGATGGGTTTGTTGCTGGCCTCGCTGGAGTGATAGTGGCACATCGCCGCGTTGCTCGAAGAGGCGGAAATGGTCGCAAAGCTCTGCTCGATAAAGCCGGGCTGCTGTTTACGGAACGCGAGCTGTTGCGCCTGTACTTCGAGCTCGGTTAACGGATTTCCAGCCGCTTCACGTCGCGGCACTTCACGGCTCAGCCAGGCCAGGAAGTTGACCCACGCGGCGCCGTCCTGGTGATGACATTCACGATATCCTGCCAGCTCGACCGGGTTTTTGGTGGCTTTCAGCAGGGTGATCGGATCGGTCTGCCAGACGATCTCCCCCTGGGGTTCAATGGCGAAGCGCAGGGCTACCGGTGCGGAATCGGCATCGACCATCACTCGTTTACCTTCCGCAATTTCTCGGCAGCGTTCGATAAAGGTGTCCTGTGGCGCAGTGGCGAGCGTGTTACGCACGGCTTCGGGCAGGGCGCTGAGCTTAATGTCGTTAACAAACCACTCCACGTGACCGTCGCGACGCAACAGGGCAAAAGAGAGCGGTACCGGGCTGGTGGGGATATCTGACCCGCGTACGTTGAGCAGCCAGGCAATGTTATCCGGCAGCGTAACCGCCAGATAATCAGCATTGTTCGCGGCCAGCACGGCGGCAACGCGCTGACGTTTGTCTTCGCTGCTTTCACCGCTTACCGCAACCGGCATTTCACGGATCGGCCCCGCCGGTGCGGCAGGACGATCGATCCAGAGCGTGTCAAACGGTGAGGCATTCAGCGGGACGAGCTCACACGGCGTGGCAGAAAGTTGCGTAAACTCGGTATTTGTCATCAGCAGTGGATCAAAACCGATGCGCGTGGCGGGCTCAACGTTTGCCGCCAGCCATGCTGCCAGCGGTTCATTGTGCAGATGATGAATTTCAATCTCATCCAGGTTGACCTGAACGCGGGCCTGCACCTGATAGCGCCCGTCGACGAACAGCAACGCCTTGTCTTTCAGAACCAGCGCCAGGCCAGCCGAGCCGTCAAAGCCCGTCAGCCAGGCCAGTTTTTCATCATACGGCGCGCAGTATTCACTCTGCCAGGCATCCGCGCGCGGGACGATCATCCCGTCGAGATGGTTTTCCTGAAGCCACCGGCGCAGGGCCGCTAAGGGTGATGAGGTGGACATGCATTTTCCTTAATTGTTATCAGCGGAACGGTGGCTCGTTGAAGGTACGCAACTTGCGGGAATGCAGTTTGTCACCTTCCGCCCGCAGCAAATCAATGGCGCGAATGCCAATTTGCAGGTGTTCGGATATCGCCCCTTCATAGAAACGGTTGGCCTGACCCGGCAGCTTGATTTCGCCATGCAGCGGCTTATCTGACACGCAGAGCAAGGTGCCGTAAGGCACGCGGAAGCGATACCCCTGCGCGGCAATGGTGGCGCTTTCCATATCAATCGCCACCGCACGGCTCAGGTTGAACCGCAGCGCGGAGGCGGAGTAACGCAGCTCCCAGTTACGGTCATCGGTAGTGACCACCGTACCGGTGCGCAGGCGCTGCTTAACCTCTTCACCGGGCATGCCGCTCACCTCTTTGGTGGCGTCATACAGCGCGCGCTGCACCTCAGCGATGCTCGGAATCGGAATGTCTGGCGGCAGCACGGCGTCGAGAACGTGGTCGTCGCGTAAGTAGGCGTGGGCCAGCACGTAATCGCCAATCAGCTGGCTTTCGCGCAGGCCGCCGCAATGGCCGATCATCAGCCAGACGTCCGGGCGCAGTACCGCCAGATGGTCGCAGATGGTTTTGGCGTTCGACGGCCCCACGCCGATGTTGATCAGCGTGATGCCCTGGCCGTCGGCGGTGATCAGGTGCCAGGCAGGCATCTGGTGCTTTTTCCATGCCAGGTCGGAAATGGCCTGCTCGGGCGCTTCGGTCTCTGCGGTGATCCAGATCCCGCCCGCACAGGAGAGCGCGATGTACGGGCTTTCCGGGTCAAGGATCTGGCTGCAGCCCCAGCGGACAAACTCATCGACGTAACGGGTGTAGTTGGTAAACAGCACGAACGGCTGGAAATGCTCGGCGGGCGTGCCGGTGTAGTGGCGCAGGCGTGCCAGCGAGAAATCCACCCGGCGGGCATCAAAGTGCGAGAGGGGAGAAAATTCTGCCGGGTGATAAATCCCGTCTGCCGTTTCATCGCCAATCTGTGAAAGCTCGGTGGTTGGGAAATGGCGGGTCAGTCCCGCGCTCATGGAACGATCAAGGGTTAGCGCCGAACCGTCAATCACGTAAGGATACGGGATCTCATGCTGTGAAGGTTCTACGGCAATGTGTGCGCCGTAATCCTGGTATAACAGCGTGAGTTGCTCTTCAAGATAAGGGCGGAACAGTGCAGGGCGGGTGACGGTGGTGCTGTAGCAGCCGGAGTGGGTAAAACGGGCATAGGCGCGGGTTTTTGGCGTCGTGCTGGCGCTGCCATCCCAGGTCACAGAGAGCGATGGATAAACAAAAAGGCCCTCACTTCTGGCCTTTTCGTCGGGAAGTTTCCCTGTTTCGATATATTCGCTGATGGCGCTGCGCAGCGCGTTGACGGACTGTTCGTACAGTGCGTCGAGTTTTTCCAGCGCCTGAGCCGGGGTCAGGCTGGAGCCCTTATTATTCATCTCTGTCTCCTTGTTCCACAGGTGTGCGACTCTACCCGATAGTATGTCACACGCCTGTGAAACAAAAGGGAGATCAGCTGTGGCGCGTCTCTTTCATCAGTAGCGCCGTCGCCGCTGACAGCAGGCATCCAGCCAGCAGATAAATCGCCACGCTGTGCCAGTTTCCCCCGGAGAAGGTCACCAGCGCGGCGGCAATAAACGGCGTGAAACCGCCGCCGACCACGCTGGCAACCTGGTAGCCCACACCCGCGCCGCTGTAGCGATAGCTCGCACCAAACAGTTCGGTAAACATCGGCTGTTGTACGCAGACCACCATATCGTGAGCGATGTTCGCGAGCATAATGGCGAAGAAAACAATCCAGAAGACAGACTGCGCCTCCAGCGCCATAAAGAACGGCCAAGCGCTGAGGGTACCAATCAGCGCGCCGGTGATATAGACGCGACGGCGGCCAAATTTGTCCGCCAGCCAGGCGAAACAGGGGATAGTCAGGCAGCTGATCCCGCCGACCACCAGACCAATATTCAGGAATAGCTCACGCGGCAGACCGAGATTTTGCGTCGAGTAGTTCAGGGCAAACGCGGTGACGATGTACATCGTCAGCAGCTCACACAGGCGCAGGGCGATAATTTTCAGAAAAGCGCCAGGGTGCCGGACGAGGGCTTCCATAACCGGAAGGCGTTTTTTGACGGAAGGCTTTTCCTGCTGCTTTTCGAATTCTGCCGACTCCTCCATCCCATTACGGATCCACAGCGCGGCAATGACCAGCACGATGCTGAAGATAAACGGAATGCGCCAGCCCCAGCTCAGGAACTGCTCGTCGGTGGTGTAATGGCTGATGAGTGACACCAGCCCGGTCGACAGTAGCAGCCCCACGCCATATCCCACCTGTACGCCGCTGCTGTAGAACGCTTTCCGGTTTTTCGGTGCGCTCTCAACGGATAACAGCGCCGCACCGCCCCATTCGCCGCCTACGGCGAAGCCCTGGATGGCGCGCAGTATCACCAGCAATACCGGTGCCCACCAGCCAATGGCGGAAAACGAAGGGAGAATGCCAATCAGCGCGGTGGCAATCCCCATCATCCAGACGGTAAGCATTAGCATGCGTTTGCGGCCCAGCCGGTCGCCGAAGTGGCCGAAGATCACCCCACCAAGCGGACGAAACAGGAACCCGACGCCGAAGGTGGCAAATGCGGCGAGGGTGCCCATCGCGGGGCTGACCTGGGGGAAGAATTCACGGTTAAACACCAGCGCGGCGGTGATACCGTAGAGCAGAAAATCATACCAGTCGACGACGGCGCCCGCGAAGCTGCCGAGGGCGGCGCGACGGGCACGATTGAGCGAAGGGGTCTCCTCGCCGGGTCGTTCGGAGATGAGGGTGGAGTCCATAGTTGTCCTGTCCATACTGATTTTAATTATTGGTATAAGAAAAGGTCACTCACATAGCAGCCGTCATATAAACGGAACCTATGAGACTACCGCGACAGGCAGCCCGTGCAAACTGATTTTATCTCCTGATGGGTAATGCAAAACGGCTACGCTATGCTTAACAAATAGCGAAGCGACTGAGGAAGGGAAGATGCGCCGTACAGAGGTGTTGGGTTGTCTTGCTGCATTACTGATCGGCCACAGCGTGCAGGCGGTGAGTTATCCCTTACCACCGACGGGCAGTCGTCTGGTGGGCAGCTCGCAGGTCATCATCGTGCCGGATCGCAATACGCTACCGCTGGAGGCGTTTGCCGCGCGCTACGGACAGGGCCTAAGCAATATGCTGGAAGCAAACCCGGGCGTGGATCCTTTTCTGCCTACGTCCGGCACCCGGCTGGTGATCCCCCAGCAACTGATTTTGCCCGACACCGTCCGCGAGGGGATTGTCGTTAACGTGGCGGAAATGCGTCTCTACTATTATCCACCGGGCAGTAATACCGTTGACGTATTGCCCATCGGCATCGGTCAGGCCGGGCGTGAAACTCCGCGAAACTGGGTAACGGCCGTTGAGCGTAAGCAGGAAGGCCCCACCTGGTCTCCGACGCCGAATACGCGGCGCGCCTATGCGGCAGAGGGGAAAACGCTTCCAGCCTTCGTGCCCGCCGGGCCGGATAACCCGATGGGCCTGTATGCGATATATATCGGCAGGCTGTATGCGATTCACGGCACTAACTCGAATTTCGGTATCGGGCTACGGGTCAGCCAGGGATGTATTCGTCTGCGTAACGCCGATATCAAATATCTTTTCGATAATGTTCCCGTGGGCACCCGTGTGCAGATTATCGATCGCCCCGTTAAAGTGACGACAGAGCCGGACGGTAGCCGATGGGTGGAGGTTCATGAACCGCTATCACGCAATCGGGCGGAATTCGAGTCAACCCGGAGAGTGCCTCTGCCCATTTCGGCCGCGCAGCGGACACAGTTGATTAACGAGGGCGCGGGAGCGGAGCTGGAACGTCGGTCGGGGATGCCGGTTAAGATCGGTATGTGAGGTGATTTTCGCCGGGTGGCGGCTTCGCCTTACCCGGCCTAAGATTCGAGGTTTTTGTAGGTCGGGTAAGGCGAAGCCGCCACCCGACAATTTTACCAGATGCAGAAAAGCAAAAAGCCCGCTCGTAAGCAGGCTTTTCAAATTTGGCTCCTCTGACTGGACTCGAACCAGTGACATACGGATTAACAGTCCGCCGTTCTACCGACTGAACTACAGAGGAATCGTGTGAACGGGGCGCATATTATCGACGTCAGCCGCGCTTGTCAAAGGGTGGATCAACGCCTTTTGATCGTTTGCTGACAAAATCGGCAATGTGATGTTTTTGACAGCGTAATGCACCGCTTTGGTGCGTATATACCTCTAATGGGGCAGATCATAAACTGCTGTTTCAGTAATAAAACCCCCCTCCATGATTAGGTTTCCTTATTTTCAGGCGCTTAGCGAGGAATTCAGACCGCCCGGTAAAAGTGGCATTCATATTGCAAAACCTGTTCAACAACGATAGCCAGTACCGGCAAAGCATTTCGAACAGGGGGCAAAATGAACTTAAGACGACTGAAATACTTCGTAAAAATCGTCGATATCGGCAGCCTGACTCAAGCAGCAGAAGTGCTGCATATCGCGCAGCCTGCGCTGAGCCAGCAGGTGGCTACTCTGGAAGGCGAGATGGATCAGCAATTATTGATTCGTACCAAACGCGGCGTCACGCCAACGGAAGCCGGAAAAATTCTTTATACCCATGCCCGCACTATTCTGCGCCAGTGCGAACAGGCGCAACTGGCGGTCAACAACGTCGGCCAGACCCTCAGCGGGCACGTTTCCATTGGTCTTGCGCCGGGCACTGCGGCGTCTTCTATCACCATGCCGCTGCTGCAGGCCGTTCGTGCTGAGCTGCCGGAAGTGCTGGTCTATCTGCACGAGAACAGCGGTTCGGTACTCAATGACAAACTGCTCAATGGCCAGCTGGATATGGCGGTCCTTTACGATCGTTCTCCGGTCGCCGGGATCACCAGCCAGCCGCTGCTGAAAGAAGATCTCTACCTCGTGGGCACCCGCGACTGTCCGGGGCAGAGCGTCGATCTTACCGCCGTGGCAGAAATGAACCTCTATCTGCCGCGTGATTACAGCGCCGTGCGTGTGCGCGTGGATGAAGCATTCTCCCTGCGTCGCCTGACGGCCAAAATCATCGGCGAGATCGACTCACTCTCCACGCTGACCGCGGCCATTGCCAGCGGAATGGGCGTCACCGTGTTGCCAGAATCCGCAGCGCGCTCGCTCTGCAGTGCGGCAAATGGCTGGATGGCACGGATCACCACGCCTTCGATGAGCCTGCCGCTGTCGCTCAACATGTCCGCACGCGGCTCGCTGACGCCACAGGCGCAGGCGGTAAAAGAGATTTTGATGTCGCTGGTCAGCAAGCCATCGCTTGAGAACCGTGAACTCCAGCTCGTGAGCTGATATTCCATAAAAGCATAAGTTGCGGGTTTTTATTATTTGTTCTGCAGTGCGGCTGACTCTAACAATAGCGTTATGTCAGATGCGCCGGAGTGAATCGTGAATTTCCAGCAACTTAAAATTATCCGTGAGGCGGCCAGGCGGGATTACAACCTGACCGAGGTCGCCAATATGCTTTATACCTCTCAGTCCGGCGTCAGTCGCCATATCCGCGAGCTGGAAGAAGAACTGGGGATAGAGATTTTTATCCGTCGCGGCAAACGTCTTCTTGGCATGACGGAGCCGGGCAAAGCCTTGCTGACCATTGCGGAGCGGATCCTCAACGAAGCCAGCAATGTGCGCCGCCTGGCGGATCTCTTCACGAATGACGCCTCGGGCGTTCTCACTATCGCTACCACCCACACCCAGGCGCGTTATAGCCTGCCGCCGGTGATTAAAGCCTTCCGCGAACTCTTTCCCGACGTCCGCCTGGAGCTTATCCAGGGGACGCCGCAGGAAATTGAAGTGCTGCTGCAAAACGGTGGGGCAGATATCGGCATTGCCAGTGAACGCCTGAGCAATGACCCGCTGCTGGTGGCTTTTCCCTGGTTCCGCTGGTATCACAGTTTGTTGCTCCCCGCCGATCATCCGTTGAATCAGGTTTCGCCCCTGACGCTGGAAGACATTGCCAAATGGCCGCTGATTACCTATCGCCAGGGCATTACAGGACGCTCGCGCATTGATGAAGCCTTCAACCGCAAAGGGCTCACGCCGGACGTGGTGCTGAGCGCACAGGACTCTGATGTAATCAAAACCTACGTCGAGCTCGGGCTGGGCATAGGTCTGGTGGCAGAACAGTCCAGTGGCGAACGCGAGGGGGGAGATCTGGTGCGTCTTGATACACGTCATCTGTTTGATGCTAATACCGTATGGCTCGGCCTGAAGCGTGGACAGCTGCAGCGCAACTATGTGTGGCGTTTTATCGAACTTTGCAACGCCGGGCTGTCCGTTGATGAGATTAAACGTCAGGTGATGGAGCCAGAAGAAGTGGCGATTGATTATCAGATTTAAGCCCTTTATAGCACCGTCTCCGTCGACAAGAAGCACAAGCCTGCAATTAAAGCAGGCTTTTTTATTGAAACCGTTTAATTTCCTGACCGCTTATTCTTAAGAATACCCTGATTAACAACGATACTTTGTAACGTCATAAGGTTGTCTTATATTTAAATATTTCTCATATTTTCCATTGAGTTACATATAAAAATAAATAACGAAATATGATTCTTTTAGGTAAGGGTAATATTTGCGTGCGGTAAAAACTCGCGGTTAAATAAAAGAGTCATTATTTTAATACCTAGCACATTTAATTGCCGTTATCTGTGGGAAATTTTCTGCCTTATTTATCATTTAATTTTATTAATTTAGATATTGATTGGTTAGCTGTGCTTACAGCTTATCCAGGAAATGCTTACTTAATTACCTGCTAAATTTCAGGTCAATTTTTTGTTATTTTTTCTGGACAAATTTGATTGGGTTGTAATATGTTTGTTTCACCCTGTGATGAAAGGCATGACATTGTGGAATCAAAAAGACTTATTACTTCTGGCAGCAGCTGGGAGGAGGCTTTCGGTTTCTCGCGAGCGGTAGAAGCAGACGGTTGGCTATATATTTCGAAAACGGGACCTCTTAATTCTTGTGGTGAGATTGAATCTGATGACATCTCACTGCAAACGGAATGCGTTCTGAATAAGATCAAGGGGATACTTGAATCCAGTGGTTATGCAATAGACGATGTAATACAAAGCAGGCTGTATCTGACTGAAATTGAAGAATGGCAGCAGGTAGCGCGTATCCATGGGCACTATTTCCGTGATTCCCGACCTGCATTTACGTTATTGCATGTCTTACCGTTTCCCGAGAAAAAAATGAAAGTAGCAATTGATATTGTGGCAAAAAAAAGACAGGGGGCGATTAATGAGTGATATCGCGCAAGAAAATCCGGTTTCGCCGTTATTTATCTGGTTCGCCAGCATCGCGGCGGGTACGGCTATGGCAAATAACTATATTCTTCAGCCCGTATTGCCCGCTATCGCGGCATCTTTGCAGTTGCCTCTGTTTTATACCGGCTTCATTGCGGCGAGCATGCAAATAGGTTATATGCTGGGAATACTGTTTCTTGTTCCGCTTGGAGACAGCGTTAACCGTAAGAAACTGATTATTTCTCAGTTTATTCTCCTCTCACTTGCGCTCTTCGCCGCTTCCCTGACCCGTCAGCCGTTGCTCCTTTTTAGCGCGGGAATAGTGACAGGCGCCATGGCGACAAGCGCAGTGCAACTGAATGCGCTTGGATTTCACATTACGCCAAAAGGCGCTACGGTCGGACTGATCACCATGGGCATTTCGGCAGGAATTTTGCTCGCGAGGCTCGTGGGCGGCAGTCTGGCCGATGCGCTTGGCTGGCGAGGGATGCTGGCCATCGTCGCAGCCGTTATGGCCTCCATGGCGCTACTGGCCATCAGATGCCTGCCTGATGTTAAACCCGCAAGGGAGACGGGGTATCTGAGCGTCATGGTGCAATTGCCGGGCTTGCTGCGTAACGTGCGGCTTATTGAATCTGCCGTCACCGGAGGGGCATGGTTTTTCGTCTTTAGCCTGTTATGGGTGACCATCATGCTTCATCTGCAAAGACCGCCACTCCATCTGCCAGCGGGAACAGCCGGATTATTTGGCCTGGCGGGTATCGTCGGTCTTGTACTGGCGAACTATGCGGGGAAACTGGCTGACCGCTTCGGGTGTCGCAGCGTGATTTTTGGCGGAATGGTATTTGTGGTTGCGGGAATAGCCATACTATTTCTTTTTCCTGCGTCCTTACCGGGAATTACGCTGGGCATTATATTATTCGATTTAGGGTGTTTTGCCGCGCAGGTGGCTAACCAGACGCGGGTTCTCGGATTACATCCGGATAAAAGAAGCAGCCTCTATGCGCTTTATATGTTCTTTTATTATGCATTGGGCGCAGCCGGATCCGTTACCGGTCCGTGGGTTTATGAAAGGTGGGACTGGCAGGGCATCTGTTTGCTGAGCCTCGTTATGGTGATGATAGCGATGATAACCACCGCGATGGGGTATTTTAACGAGAACAGCGTCGCCCACGTTTCGAACTAAACACTTTTAATATCAATAAACTCAACGCTAGCATTGGCGGGGATACCCATGTTTATTATTCAGCTTTCGGTAATTGTTTTTGCCTGCTATGTCGTCGGCAAACTTATGGAGCAAATAGGTCAAACACAGGTTATTGGCCATATTTCTGCAGGCGTTTTATTGGGACCGACTTTCTTTCCCGGAATAATGTCTCTGTTCTCATTTCAAACGTCTTTATTTAGCCAGGAGTCGCTGACCACCATAGATAAGCTGGCGAATCTGGGCATGATTCTGCTCATGTTCGATATTGGGTTGTCGCATTTTCATGGTCATAATCATGGCCGTCGAAAGCAGACTATCGCTGCATTGAAAATAGCGTTCCTGGGCATGCTGCTGCCGTTTATCGGTGGCATGTTAGCGGGAAATTCGGTACATGCCGAACTGGCGCCACAAACCGATCGTCTTTTATTTAATATCTTTATGGGGACGGCGCTGGCGGTATCCGCTCTGCCGGTCATTGTGCGAATCATTGAAGATTTAAAAATGCTTCACCTGGCCATCATTCCTCCCGTCATTACCGCTGCCATTCTTACCGATGTGGCAGGCTGGGGGATTTTGGCTTTGGACAGCGTATTTGCCGCGGTTGAAGGAAAATCTGATTCGCTGTGGTCGTATTTGGCGGTCGTGACGGCAGCCCTGGTACTTTATGGGTTGGTGACCGGCAAAGTCGTGGTTCCCCTGCTTATACGGTATGCGCACAGGCCGGAGATGAGATTTCCGGCGATCATTTTTTGGATTTTGGTCAGCGCGTGGGGAGCGGAGTATCTTCACCTGCACAGTGGTTTCGGTGCCTTGCTGGCGGGCAGCATGTTCGCGCGGATCCCCGGGTTAGCGAAGCAATGGCATGCGAGTATGAACGGTTTCATGCACTATCTTTTACTTCCCGTGTTGTTTGTCAGCGCCGGTCTGAAAACGCATTTCGACTTCAGTATGGCAACGCAGGACATTGCCTGGATAATTGGGTTCACCTTACTGGCATTTATAACCAAATTCAGTGGTGCTCTGCTCGGGGCGCGTATTTCAGGATATTCCCTTCGTGAAGCCTCTATGATTGGCGCGCTCATGAATACGCGTGGTCTGATGGAGCTGGTTGTGCTGTCTATCGGGCTCGAATTGCATCTTATTTCACAACGAGTCTACTCCATTATGGTCATCGTGGCGCTCGTGGTAACGGCAACCACACCGCCAATATTACGTTGGTTAAATAAAGAATCATCTTCCGCTGTAGTAAATAAAACACTTGAAAACATTAAAGGGTAAAATTATGAAGCTGGATATGCCTGTAATTGTCGATCGTATTAAAGAAATCATCGCTGAACGTATTGGTCTGGATGTCGAGCGCGAAGATATTGCTGACGAGACCGGTCTCGCCTCAATGGTAGGAATGGATTCTATTGGATTTGTAGAATTACGCTTCCAGTGTGAGGAAGAGTTTAATATTAAAGTTGAAGATAAAGAGTTTTCGCCCGCGAATTTTTATTCGTGCCAAACCCTTTCGCGTTTCATTATGAATAAGCTTGGAGCCTGAGAATGTTAACGCGAGCAGAAGAATGTGCCGCATTTGTTCCCTATGAGCCTGCCGGTTTATTTTCTCCGGTGCAGGCAACGTCTGCGGTGGGGACCAGCGGCACTGAAGGAGAGAGTTATCAATACTATGTCGATTACTGGCAGCGGCAGAGTCTGGAACCCGGTCGGGTGGTGCTGATAGCGATGCCGAACTGCCCGGACTTGATGTATATGTTCTTTGCTGTCCTCAACAGTGGCTTTGTGCCTGCGCTGATCCCGCCGCTCACGCCAGCAGAACGCATCCTGCAGATGCTTGAGGACTTTGCGGCGGGGGCGCTGGTGCGTACGCCGGTTCAGCCAGGACGATGGCAGGAGCTGGGCGTAAGCGCAGCTGAACCCCTCGGGCGCTGGCAGGTGGGAAAATGCCGTGATGGCGGACCCGTACAGACACAGCCGGGGCAGGTCGTGATAGCCACGTCCGGCACGTCGTCGTCGTTCAGCAGCGGCTGTGTCCATCATTTTGATTCGCTGCGGCGTAACGCGCTGCGTCATGCCAAAAGTATCGGCATGAGCGCCAGCGACAGGGTATTGATCAGTTTGCCGATGTGCTATTCCACCGCGCTGGTTGCCCAGATGATTGCTGCCCTGGAGACGGGCTGCGAAATTGTTATCAGTGGACCTCCGTTTTCTGTACCCCATTATCTGGATGATTTACAGCGATACGGCGTGACCCTAAGTTCGCTCACGCCCGTATTGCTGCGACAGTTGAACGCCTGGGAAACAACGCTTCCGCCGGGGTTAAACAAACTGACGATTGGGGGCGATTTGGCTGCGCCGAATGAGGTGGAAGCCTTTTTACTCCGACAGCCATGGCTTGAGTTATATCTGACTTATGGCATCAGTGAGGCCGGACCGCGGGTGTCGACATGCCCGGCTCATCTGCTGGGGAGAGGATATTATGCGTCAGCCGGACGTCCTATTGACCAGACGGACGTTCGTATCCTGCCCGGTGCAGACGGCCAGGACGGGCAGGGGGAGTTGCTAATTAGTTCTGATACGTTGCTCGTCAAGCGCATTGGGCGCGGTAACCGACAAACGTTCATTGAGCTTGATGGCAAACGCTGGCTTCGCACCGGAGACATCTTCTTCCAGGACGCTGATGGGTTCCTGTTTTTCAAAGGCAGAATCAGTGATTTTATTGTTATCAGGGATGAGAAAGTCAATATCGGCGCCGTGAAGCAGCTGTGCCGGGAAATTAAAGGGGTGATGACCTGCAAGACCCAAATTGTCAATGAAGGGGATCAAATTGCGGGATTCGATATTGTTTTGACCTGCGATGAATCAGTGATCAATGAAACCAATTGCCAGCAGCACAGTGCCAGCCTGCTGAAAAAACTCAAACGCCACGAACGGCCACGTAATATAAACTTTGTTTATTGTGGCGCGGCCTCTTTAACACAATATAAGTAAGGTGATGTTATGAATGATGAACTTCGGGAACTGGCACGGGCAGTCATTGAAAAATATCACCTGGCGAGCCTTGATGATATTCTACGTGAAGTTCCAAAAACAATGTGCCATGTCCTTCAGGAATCAGATGTGTTTGAAACATGGCCGGCAGACATCGTTCGCCTCAAATTTCCTGAGGAGCATTGGGATTATTATATTTCACGTTACGAGCATTTTCGCGACGAGGTCATACGTAACCTGACACCTCAGGATTATCTTCGTGAAATGCTGGGTCAAACACAGCGCTTGCCCTGCTTCTGTTCGGAAATGGCCGATGTCTCGGCAATACTGTATAGCCAGATAATCAACAAGCCAGTGTATTCTCTTCGGAATATTTTTGTGAATTATCTTTATTTGCCCCGCCCCTGGCATTGTATTAATGCAGTAGTGGAAGATGATCGCATTCGATATTTTGATATTTCTGCTTATGCACAGGTTCTGGACCGTAAAAGAAGGAAAGTGGTTAAGCCTGCCGAGCTCGAAGGATTTGATGCGACAGACATCGCATTTGATTTTATTGAAAGTCCACGCTGGCTACAAAAAGAACCTTATCAACGAAAGATAGAGTTAACGGCAGGCGAGATTAAAGATAATTTTTCTCCTTCTCCGCTTGAAGATAAACCTTCAAACGAATTTTTGCGCGCGTTCCACTGATATATCGTTAATTCACTTTAACCAGCTTACCGTACTATTTTGCGGTAAAGGAAAAAATGATGACTACTACAACGTATGTCGCCAATGTTGTCGGCATGGGATGGACAACTGCGTCTGGCGATCGTATCGAGGATGTTTTCCAGACTTTACTGGAAAAACAAACCGGTATTGCGCCTGCGCCATCGGATCGAAGCTTGCGTACCGATTTGGCCGCCATGCTGCCGGGTGAATGGCCTGCCGAAATGCGCGAAAAATTGATCGCTCTGACGAAACGCACGGCCCGCCAGGCGCTAGAGGATTCGGGTGCAGCAGAACCTGTGCCGGAGGAGCGACGCTTTTTGATTGTCGGAACCAGTCTGGGATTCCGCCTCGACAGCGAGGCGTTTTGCCGGGAGCCGCTCGACGGCTGGGTCAACGAGGTAGCGGAGTCGCTGGGAATGGAAGGGATAGCCCTTTCTACCGCCTGCTCCTCGGGCTCGGATGCTCTTCTTCTGGGGGCGCATTTAATTGCAACGGGGCAAGCCGATCTGTGCGTGTGCGGCGGCGCCGATATTCTTACTGATTCAAAACGTCTGGCCCATAGCGCATTAGGCACGCTCTCACTTTCTACCCTGAAATCGTTCGATGCTACACACGAAGGAACCATTCTCGGAGAAGGGGCCGGTTTTCTGGTGCTGCAACGAGAAGGCGGCTCTGCACCACGCGTGCTGGCAAGGCTTGTCGGTGCTGGGGCGTCTAACGATGCGGCAGGCTTGACCGCGCCGGATGAGCAAGGCAATGGCATCCGCCTGGCATTGCAGCGTGCCCTGACGCAGGCGGGACTTGAACCTGGCGATATTGCGCTTATTAATGCGCACGGTTCGGGTACCCTGACCAACGATCGGGTTGAAAGCAATGCCTATAACCAGTTTTTCACACATCGTCCCTGGGTCTTCGCGACGAAGGGCAATTTTGGCCATACGCTGGGGGCGACAGGGGCGCTGGAAGCCATCGCGCTCATTCATAGCCTCAATGCGGGCACGATCCCCCCGGTGTATGAACTGAAAAAGCCGATTGATGGCCTGCGTTTTAATTTACCTGCCGCGCAGCCTCAGCCCTTAACGGGAAAGACCGGGTTAAGCATGACGATTGGGTTTGGTGGTTTTAACACCTGCCTGATATTTACCGTAATGTAAAAGGTGGGGCAGCTAATGAAGATCGTTTCTACGAGTACCGCACGCTCATTAATCTGGTCTGATTTAGATGAGACCTTGCGCCGGGGGCTAAAAACAGCCGACCCATTGTCTTTAAATGTGCTGTTTACTGTCGATGAACTTTATCAACAGCACAAGGGATTGCTGGATAATCATCTTGAAAGCGTCGGGGTTATTCAGTTTGGCACGGCATTCCCAGTGAATACCAGCGAGAAAATTATTCATGACATGGCAATAAAATCGCGCGTCTCTCCGGTCGATTTTATTAATGCCAATGTTGGGGCACCTATTTCCATTTGCTGTACGCGCTATCGCTTTCAGGGACCCACCATGGTACTGACAATGCCGCAGCGCACTGGCAAAGAAATTGCCCTGTCTCTGGCGAGAGAATGGTTAACACAACAGGCAACATATCTTTTTCTGATTCAGGCAGATCACACGCGTGAACATGAAATCGAAATAACAACTCAGCTAGTCACTCAGTAATATTATTAAGGGTAAAGCAATGAAACAAAGTCATTATGATGTGGCCATCATCGGGAGCGGTATTGCAGGAACCATGCTCGGCGCTATTCTGGCAAAACAGAAATTAAACGTGGTAATTATTGATGCCGGTACCCATCCTCGCTTTGCCGTCGGAGAATCGATGGTGCCGGAAAGTGCTGTACTGTTGAAAATTCTGGCGCGTCAGTACAATATTCCTGAGCTGGCGTGGCCGGGGGAAATTCACGCGCTGATGGAAAATATTGGTACGTCGAGCGCCGGTATTAAACTGGCGTTCAGCTTTGCATGGAACGGTAAGAATAAAGCGCATAATCCCCAGGACGTTGTGTCGACACCCGTATTGTCGCCGGAAGCGCATCTGTTCCGTCAGGATGTTGATGCCTATTATCTGGCGCTGGCCGCACGTCTGGGGGCCGATATTCGCCAGCAAACCCGCATCCAGTCGATTGAAGAAACCGGCGACGGGATGCTGCTGGATCTGGGAAAAGAGCAGATAAAAGCCAGGTACGTCGTGGATGCAGCAGGCTATCGTTCACCGGTTGCCGATAAGTTTGGCCTGCGCGAAGGTGCACGTGAGATGCAGAGCCGTACGCGTTCGTTGTTCACCCATATGACAGGGGTCAAACTGTATGAAGACGTCATCGCCTCAACGGACGTGACCGGTTCGCCGACCCCGCTCTCACAGAGCACGCTGCACCACATGTTTGAAGGCGGATGGCTGTGGATTATTCCGTTCAACAACCACCCCTATTCGACCAATACCTTATGCAGCGTCGGCCTGCAGTTCGATATTGATAAACATGGTCCCGCAGGCGATCCGGAAGAAGAGTTTACCCGTTTTCTCGATGAGCACCCCTCCGTTGCCCGTCACTTTGAGAGCGCGGCACGGGTACGCGAATGGACCGTTGCACCTCGTCTGAATTACACCAGCCGCGAAAGCGTAGGGGAGCGTTATTGCCTTTTAGGCCATGCAGTGGGCTTTGTCGATCCGCTGTTCTCGCGCGGGTTGGTGAATACGTTCGAATCGATTCTGCGCGTCGCGCCTAAAATTGTTCGTGCCGTCAGACAGGATGACTGGTCAGCAGCGAATTTCGCCAGCTATCAGGATTACAGCCTGGAAGTGGTGAAGGTAAACGACAGGCTGGTGGCAAATTCATTCACCGCATTTGATAGCTTCCCACTGTGGAATGCGTGGTTCCGTATCTGGATTAGCGGCAGTTACATCGGCGTGTTGCGTCTGCGTAAAATCCTCAGCGACTATCAGCAGCACGGTGATGACGAGCGGCTTGAGAAGGAATTTGAAAGCGCAACCTATCCGGGACATCTTTCCATTGAGAGCCCTTACTATGAGGCTATTTTCGATAAGGCCTGCGAAACAATGGAAGCCTATCGCGCCGGTAACCTTCCAGAAAAAGAGGTAATCGCTACGCTTCATTCGCTTTTTGCTGACAACCGCGAGCATTTCCCCATCGATTTCTCTGATTTCACCAATCGTTACCTGTCCCGGGCAACGGAGGAATTTGCCGATTCTCTGTTCTACTGGGCTCATAACGCGCCTGGCGGAATCGGGCACTTGTTCGACCGCGGAGATAAACCGGTCCGTTTCGATTTCCTCGATCCTTACCGCTATGGCGATCGTCAGCAGTTAAACCAGCATGCAGATGCCATGTTGCAACAGGCGCGTCATCAATAACCTGACGGGCGGTTGTTCCGACCGCCCCCTGAGGAGAGCGTTATGGATACTGTAGTCGAGCAGCTTTTGCAGCGACGGGAGGGTGCCGTCGCCCGTGGTATTAACCAGATGCATCCGGTTTATATTCAACGAGCGGAAAATGCGGTGATGTATGACGTCAACAACCGTCGCTACATTGATTTTTCCGGCGGCATTGCCGCGCTCAATACCGGCCATCTTCATCCCAACGTTATCGCGGCCGTTGAACGCCAGCTGCACCAGTTTACCCACAGCTGTTTTGCCGCCACCCCTTATGAATCGTATATCGCGGTGTGTGAACGTATTAACGCCTTAATGCCGGGAGATTTTGACCGACGGAGTTTTCTCCTGACGACGGGGTCCGAAGCGGTGGAAAGCGCGCTTAAGGTTGCCCGCGTGGCCACGCGGCGAAGCGGTGTTATTGTTTTCAGCGGTGCCTATCACGGGCGTACGTTTATGACCCTCGCGATGAACGGCAAAATTGCGCCCTACAGCCAGGGGATGGGGATCATGCCCGGCCCGGTCTTTCGGGCACCCTTCCCGCAGGGAGAGACGGAGCGTGATATTGCTCAGGCGCTGGCGGGCCTCAAGATGATATTAACGAGCGACATTGCCCCCCAGGATGTGGCCGCTATCGTCATCGAGCCCGTTCAGGGGGAGGGCGGGTTTTACGTCGTGCCGCCTGCGTTTATGCGTGCTCTGCGTGAACTCTGTGACCGGGAAGGCATCGTGTTAATCGCGGATGAAGTTCAGTCTGGCGCGGGGCGCACGGGGACGTTCTTTGCTATGGAACAAACCGGTGTTGACGCCGATTTAATTGTGTTCGGTAAATCCGTTGCCGGCGGACTTCCGCTGTCTGGCGTGGTGGGTCGTGAGTCGCTTATCAACCAGGTGGCACCGGGCGGTCTTGGTGGAACCTGGGCAGGCAACCCGCTTTCCTGCGCGGCAGCGCTGGCGGTACTTAAGCTCTTTGAAGAGACGGACCTGCTGGGCGCAGCCCGGCGTCTGGGTCAACGTCTGCGCTCCGCCTTAGTGTCCATTGTCAGCCCTCTGTCGATTGGCTATGAGATACGCGGGACTGGCGCCATGATTGCGCTGGAGCTTTTTTCTCTGGAGCATGGAGAGCGAACGCCGGCGACCGGGCTTATCGATCGGTTAGTCAAAAGCTGTGCCCGTGAGGGGCTTATTCTTCTTAAATGCGGCAAACAGGCAAATGCTATCCGCTTTTTAATGCCGCTAACGATTGAAGACAGCGTTCTGGATGAAGGGCTGACAATTTTTGCCGGCGCGCTGCAGCAGCAGGTCGCGTCTTCAGGCTTAGCAGAGGTGAAATAAAATGGCGCAGTTTGATAGCCGAACATTACGGAACGTATTTGGTCAATTCGCAACTGGCGTGTGTGTCGTGACCATGATGGATAAAGATAACAATTTCCATGGGCTAACCATCAGCAGCTTTAACACCGTCTCCCTGGAACCCCCGCTGGTGCTCTGGAGCCTGCGCAAGCAATCCTGGTACGCTCAGCATTTTCTGGAGGCGGACGCCTTTGCGATAAATGTCCTGTCGGGCCAACAGCATCAGGTTAGCGATATTTTTGCCAGCGCGGGGAGCGACAAATTTCATCGCGTAGACCACCGGGTCAGCGGCTTTAAACTGCCTTTGATTGACGGGGCACTCGCGCATCTTGAATGCAAAATGTGGCGTCAGGTAGACGGTGGCGATCACTGGATATTCATCGGTGAGGTGGTGGATTCGTTACATACTGAAGGTGAACCGCTCATCTTTTTCAACGGTCGCTATGCCACCACCGCGGGTCTGTCGATTCCTGCCTAAAAAAAAAGGGGCTGAAAAGCCCCATAACACGCCGAGCGAAGCGTTAACTAAAAGGGTATTTTTTAAATGCCGCCTGGTTTTCGAAAACGTCGGCAACCGCCTGAATCTTTTTAAAATCCCCGGCGTTAACGACGTGAGGGATCATTGACTGAATAAATGTCCAGATAACCGTACTGGTGACAGCAACCTGATCGGCCACCGCATTTTCCGGACGGGCTTCCAGCAGCGCGTTCCATTCCCGACAGGCAGCCAGCAGCTGGACGGTAATACGTTCTATCCACGGATTATGTTGTTTCTCCGCCGGGCGCAGGTTGTGTTCGTACACATTTTGCACAGCTTTCTCCGCGGCGGCGAGGATAAAGCCCAGCGTCTGGAGATCGTTCGCCAGTGCATCCGGCGTCACGGGCAGGAGTCTCCGTTCAGGCGCGGCCTGAGCCTCAAAATAATTCAGTATGAGAGACGAGTCCATCAGACGTGTTCCATTCTCCAGAACCAGCGTTGGCGCTTTTACCGCAGGGTTAATCCGGGAAAATTCCTCAAATGTGCTGAATACGGACAACGGCTGGCTTTCAAACGCAACGCCATAAAGTTCCAGGGAGACCGCCACGCGGCGTACATAAGGAGAATCCATCATGCCAATCAGCTTTATCATGATTCCAGTTTTCCTGTCTGTGTGAAAAAACGCTTCATTGAAGATGATAAACAGACATTACAATAAATTCGTTATGGCGAATATCATCAGTATCTTACGGCCTGAGTTAGTATTACTGACAGATTGGCCGGTTAGCGTTTATCAGATTCAGTCTATGAGGGAGTGGTTTCATGTCGGATTTTCCACCTATCGCAAGTTTGCGTAGTTTTGAAGCTGTGGCTCGCCTTGGCAGCGTAACGCTTGCGGCGAAAGAGCTTCACGTTACCCATTCCGCCATCAGCCAGCAGATTAAAGTGCTGGAGGAAATGGTGGGGGTGAAGCTGTTTATCCGTCATGGGCGAGGGGTGCAGATCAACGAAGAGGGGCGTCTCTACGCGTTACAGGTGCGCGAAGCGCTGAATCATATCGCAGATGCTACCCGGTTAGTGCAGGTGAAACCGAGAATACTGGAACTGACGCTGGCGATGGTGCCGTCTTTTGGTTGTCACTGGTTGTTGCCGCGTCTGGAGCGGTTTCGGGAAAAATATCCACACATCACGCTGCGGATCCAGGCCAGTCTGACGATCACCAGCATGCAGCAGGAAGGGATAGATGTGGCGATACGCATGGGGAAAGGTAACTGGGAAGGAAGCGACTGCCATTATCTGTTTTCAGATGAACTGATTGTGGTTGCAGCACCCGGTTATAACGGCGGCATCCTCCCGGCAACGCCAGCAGAGGTGGCAAAGAGTAAAATCATATTCTCCATGGAGTCGTGGAAAACCTGGTGTTTCAATGCGGGACTGGAAAAAGATATTGTGCCCGGCGGGTTATGCATTAACGACTCAAATTTAGTCCTTGAGGCTGTCAGACTCGGTAAAGGTATCGCGCTGGAACGTCGCTCTCTGGTACAGGATGCCATCACCCGGGGCGAACTGGTCCAGCTTACCCCTTTCACTGCACCTTATCCCTGGCCTTACTGGCTGGTGACATCGCAGTTAACGGAAGCGAAACCGGAGGTGGCTCTCTTTAGTGAGTGGCTGGATGAGGAAGTGGCGGCCTGGCGTCAGTTGACAGGGGCAGTGGAAAGTAACGGCTAACAGAAAAGCAAAAAGCCTGCTCTAAAAGCAGGCTTTTCAAATTTGGCTCCTCTGACTGGACTCGAACCAGTGACATACGGATTAACAGTCCGCCGTTCTACCGACTGAACTACAGAGGAATCGTGTGAACGAGGCGAATAGTAGCGACCTCAGTTCGTCTTGTCAAAGGGGGAAAACGTACTTTTCGTTCGTTTGCCGACAATTTCAGCAAATCGCTGATTTTATAGCAAATTCGTGCTGAAATTACGCAGCAAATTGCGCCGCCCGCAGGCGGCGCACAGGATTAGAACAGTACGGAGTAGTTCAGACCAAACGTACGGCCACGGCCTTTATAGGTATACAGACCTGGCGCACCGTAGGTTGGGCTATACAGCCCCGGCGCGCGCTGGCCCCAGGCGGTGGTGTAGTCTTTGTCCAGCACGTTTTCCACGCTGAAGCTCACTTTACCCACCGGCAGGGCGTAGCTGCCCAGGAAGTCGACCGTGTTATAGCCATCGATCTTCTTGCCGTCCGCATCTGACACGTCAAAGGTCTGCGTGCTCTGCACGCGCAGGGTCCAGTCGCCCGGCGCCCAGTTGACCCATGCGCTGGCTTTAGACGGGCTGGCGCTGTCTACCGTCAGCTTCTCCCATTTGCCGTTTTCGCGGGTTTCAGACTTAATGGCGTTAAAGTTCGCGCCCGTGCTCCAGTCGCTGTCGGTGAAGAAATAGTCCACCTGGCCTTCAATCCCGTAGATACGACGCTTGTCGTCTTCGAGGTTGATGGTCATGTCCGTCTTGTTGATGGTGATCGTTTTGTCCGAGAGCGAGTAATACGCCGCGACCTGGGTACGCAGGTTATCGCCGGTGTAGCGCCAGCCCAGCTCGTATGCGTTGACCTTGATGCCGTCAAGCGTCGAGTCGTTCACGTTCACGCTATTCAGCAGGCGATAGTGACCGTTGCTGAGCTGATAAGTCCCGGAACCGTAGTACTTCGCCAGATCCGGAATTTCAAAGCCCTGGGAGAAGTTAAACCACAGCTGCTGCTGTTCGGTCAGACGACCGAGGATCCCGGCGTTGAACAGGAAGTTATTGTAATCGGTTTTCCCGCC
This sequence comes from Enterobacter sp. MGH 37, assembly GCF_000534515.1. NCBI lineage: Bacteria > Pseudomonadati > Pseudomonadota > Gammaproteobacteria > Enterobacterales > Enterobacteriaceae > Enterobacter > Enterobacter sp. MGH 37. Next base: position 2,128,432 of record NZ_KI973205.1, on the reverse strand, counting down.
CGGCACCGCGTCTGCGGAGGTGGCTTTCCCGGTTGCAATGGCCTGCTGCTGGGCGTAACCCACAAAATCGTCCACCTTGTTTTCGGTGTACTGGTAGCGCACGCCGCCGCTCAGGGTGATGGCGTCAATGTCGTAGCTGGCCTGCAGGAACGGGGCGAGGTTGGTAATGCTGTAACCCGGGTAGCGGCCCACGTTATAGGCGTTATCAAGCTCCATGCCGCCGCTCGCCGCTGCTTTGCTCAGATCAAAGAACTGCTGATTGGCATCGAAGGTTTCATGGTCGGCATCCACACCCCAGGTCAGGGTTAAATCATCCATCGGTTTGCTGTTCAGCGTCAGCTTGCCGCCGTAAAAATCGGTTTTCTGCTGCGACGCACCGATGCTGCTCACGACGCCTTTGGTCAGGGTCGGGAAGGGGTAGTAGGTCAGGCTTTCGTCACGATAGTAAATCTGCGCAACCAGATCCTGGCCCCAGAAGTCGGTATTGGAGTATTGCAGGTTAATCAGATGACGCTCGGTACCCGGTATACGGTCAGAATCGAGATTACCTTTGTTATAGGCAGTCGCATCGCCCGTGACCGCCGAGAAGTTTTTCCCGAGGTACAGGCCATGCTTGCCGTCGGACTCGCTCTTATAGTACTGCGTCGTGAGCTGAAGCTGCTGGTGTTCATCAATGTTGAGGGTGCCGGTCCCCATCACATCAATACGGTCGGAATACTGTAAGCCGGTCTGGGTGTTATCAATGATCACCTCGTCGCCGTTGCCGTCATACCAGCCGCCGTAACGCTGATACGACACCGACAGACGACCCGAGGCGTTGTCGTTGCCGCCGCTGACCGCCGCCGACACGTTCTCATCGTGGTCGTTGTGGCTGTTAAAGCCGCTTTTTGCTCCGGTCTGGAACTCAACTTCGGTCTCCGGCTGGCCTTTTTTGGTGACGATGTTCACCAGGCCGCCGGTGCTGCCGCCGCCGTAGAGGGACGTGGCGCCGGAGATCACTTCGATACGGTCAATGTTGAACGGATCGATGGAGTCGAGCTGGCGGCTGTCGCTGCGGGAGGAGTTCAGGCGCACGCCGTCCACCATCACCATCATCGAGCGGCCGCGCAGGTTCATACCGTAGTTGGTACGCCCCTGGCTGCTGACGTCCATGCCCGGGATCAGCTGCGCCAGGACTTCTTTAATCTCCTTTCCGCCCTGAACCTGCTGCTCAATTTCAGACCGTTCAATAACCCACGTGGTCTGCGCCATCTCGGCCACGCTGCGGTGTGCACGGCTGGCGGAGACCACGATATTTTCTTCCTTTTGTTCTTCCGCCCACGCAGAGGTAGAAAGCATTGCAAGCAAGCAAGGATTTAAAACCCAAAGATGAGAACGTTTCATTGTTATGTTGATCCTGATTGTGTGTGTCAGTACTCGGTCGTTTTCTCTAACGCGTTAAAAACCGGGCTGCTGTCCTGGCTGGCGGTGGTGCGCCAGTGGATAACGCCGGGTGTGGTAGCCAGCTCAAATGGCTCGTCAGGATGCGCGCGGTTAAGAATGCGTGCGGCACGCCAGGCCATCAGGCTGAGCTGGGGTTCAGCAATGCCGAGACGGTGCATCCCGGCATTGACGGCAAACAGGCGGTTGCTCTGCGGGCCGTCCCATTCGAGGGTGAAATCGTTGTTGATGCAGAAGGCTTCGTCCGTATCCAGATGCAGGCGGTGAGACAGCGGGGCAAGGAACGCAGGCTGCACGGCGCGGTAACCGGTGGCAAAGATCACCACGTCGGTATCCAGCTGTTCGCGACCGCCGTCGAGATGATGCTGTATGCTCAGACGCTGACCGTTTTCCTGACGCGCCAGTGACGTCACCGAGCGGGACGGCAGAAGGTGCGCCCACGGTTTTTCGCGCAGCACCTCAAAGCGGTGATACATGGCGCGGTAAATTGCCAGCAGGGACTCGGTGGTAATGCCGTCAGAGGTCATCTTCTGCTCGTGCAGCATCTGACGACGGGCCTCTTCGCCGAGCGTGGAGAAGCTGTCCACATACTCCGGCGTGAAGTACTCGTTGGCGAAGGCGGCTTCATCCAGCGCGTTATAATTGTTACGGCGCGACACCCAGTTCAGGCTTAGCGGCTGGCCCCATTCCCCGCGGAAGATATTTAAGAACAGGTCGGCACCGCTCTGGCCGCCACCGACGACGGTCACGCGCTTGCCCGCTAAATTTGGCGTGCGCAGCATCATCTCGCTGGCGTGGAAACAGGTGTCGTCCTGCACCGTCACGCAATCCGGGAGGTTAATCTGTTTGCCAATCCCCACGCAGACGTGGCGGGCAAAGAACCGATCCCGCTGGGTCACGACCTCAAACAGACCGCTTGTCTCATCAAAGCTCACCTGTTGCACCTGCTGGCTGAAGGCGAGATTGGTGAGGTTTTCTGCCGCCCAGCACAGGTAATCGGCAAACTCTTCGCGAGACACCGTGCGCTGTTCGGTGGTCAGGAAGCTGTAGAACTTTTTACGCTGCACCAGGTAGTTCAGGAAGCTGTGGCGGTTGGTCGGCTCCACGGCGCTGACCAGATCCTTCAGGAAGCTGGTCTGCATGTGGCAGTCCGGCACCATCATCCCCGGGTGCCAGGAGAAGTGCGGCTTGCGCTCAAGGAACAGTGAGCTAAAACCGTCCAGCCCTTCTGCCAGGGCGGCGATGCTGAGGTTAAACGGGCCAATACCAATGCCGATGAAATCATAGGTTTTCATTGCGCTGACTCCCGGGAGGCCAGAAAAAGAGGGTTATCAAGGTCGGTAACGTAGTTCGGCAGCATGCGGCTGCCGCCGTCATGCTCGGAGAAGGTCAGTTTGACCGGGTTGAGGATCACGCGAATAATTTGCGGCTTAAACAGGTCGAACATCGCGAAACGTTCCGCAAGCTCGGGGTGCGCAGCCATATACCGGCGCAATACCCCCGCCAGGATTTGATAGAAACGGATTTCGCTCACGCCGCATTGCAGGGTGAGACGCGAGATAAAGCGCAGCACCGTCACAAAGTTACCGGTTTGCAGGTCGTGGATGATGTAATCCGCGCTCAGACGTGCCGTAACGTCCTTCACCTGCGCCGGCAGGCTCTGCGCCTGCGGGAAATCTTCGTCCACCAGACGCATATCACCCTGGAAATCCTTCAGCAGGATGCGCTGCGGCACGTAGTTTTTCATCACCAGCGTTACGTTCTGACCGTGGGCGATCAGCGCCACGCCGTAGCGGCAGAGCAGGTGATAGAACGGGATCACCGTCGCGTCGAACAGCTTTTCCAGCCACGCGTCGGCGCTTAGCCCCGAGCGCTTAATCCACGCGTCGATCAGCGGACGCCCGGCGTTATCGGTTTCCATCAGCGCCGCCATCAGCACCGCCTGTTCACCGTCTTCTAAATAACAGGACGGATTCTCGCGCCAGATCACCCCCAGCATCTCCTGATAGCGGTAGGGCGCTTTCGGTAATGCGGCATAGCCCGGATGCGACAGATATCCGGCGGCGGGTTCACCCAGTACCTGCGCGCCGCAGCGAATCAGCGTGGCGTCAGAGGCGAACTGCTGCTGCAGCCAGCGTGAGGCCAGCGGCCCGGCGGCAATGTATTTGCCCGGAATGCCGCGATAGCAGGAGGTGTTATAGATGGTCAGCGGCAGCTTGATGTCAAACGGCGCGCGACGGCTGGCGTTGGTGAGCGTGCGCAGGGACTGCTGCGCCAGATATTCATCGCCAAACTCGCCCAGCTCCACCATCTCACCACGCGAAAGCTGCGCCAGGAAGTGAATGGCAATTTTCTGCTGCCACTGCCATGGGTGTAGCGGCACGGGCAGCCAGCTTTCTTCGAGCCCCAGCGCCTGCCAGCGATGCTCAAACCGGACGCGCTCGGCGTTGTCCATGGTACTGGCAAGCAGATTCTGAATGTCGCAATCGGCGTCGCTGCTCCAGACCAGGTGTTCACGCTGAACGGCAACCCAGTGCAGACGAAAACGTCCGCGATACTCAGGCGCGTACTGATGCAGGGCATCCAGCCCCCATCCGCGGCGGCCTTTGTTGAAAATAAACTTAGGATGACCGCTCATCAGACACTGTAATTCATCCGGGTCGAGGTGGATCAGCGCGTCGGCATCCAGCGCTTCACGCGCCTGGAGCAGCTGAATATCACCGCGCAGCGTGGCGTAAAGATCTTCCATATGCTCCGCCGTTTGCGCGTCGCTCATCTCCAGCACGGTCGCCAGCTGCAGCAGCGTGCTTTCCGCTTCCACGGCGGCGCCGCTGGCGGTGGTCAGGGTATCAGGATCGATATGCAGCCAGCCCCAGATCCCGCGCGTGGCGCGAAACTGCCAGGACTCCGTGCCCATGGTGATGCGCCAGCCGTCCGATGAAACCGGCTCAGCGCGCAGGGTACGTTCGTATTCCAGCTCGGCGAGGATCTTCGCCACCATCTCGCGGTTTACTTTCTGCCAGAGCGCGTTCACAGTTCCACCTCATGGAAGAAGCGGTGACGCTCGCTCACGATCAGGCGCGAGCGCTTGTGCGGGAAGTCGAACTCTTTTACGGTGTCGAAACCGGCGGACGCCAGGTGGCGGAACAGGCGTTGGTTGTCGAAGCGCGGCTCGGCCACAATGCGCGTCGTGCGCGGTTCATCCAGATACAGGTAGTGGCTCAGACCGCGCAGCCAGCTGCGGATGTACTGCGCGCCGCGCCAGCGCTCTTCGCCCACCAGCATATGCAGCCCGCGGTCGAACGGCTGCCAGCGGTAGTGGCGGCCAATGCGGTCTTCAGGTGCCCAGTAGAGTTCAAAGTAGCCGAACGGCTGGTCGTCGAAGCAGCCGATAACCGGGTAGCAGTAGGTCGAGTCAAGCTGACGGCGCAGGTAGTTTTCCTGTTCGGCCTGCGGGCCGGCCATCTCCCAGAAGGCGTTCACGCGCGGGTTGTTCATCCATTGCGTGAATCGTTCGCCATCCAGCGCCACGTCGGCCACGCGGAAGCTCAGCGTGCGTTTAATTTGCGGATCGTAACGGCGATACACCTCACCCTGCGGGCGGCGAGGGCGCTGCGGGAAGTACAGCTGACGGCTCTCATCAAACTGCATACCGTTGCTCGTCTGCGGTCGTTCGCCTTTCAGCCAGAGCGGCAATTGCCAGAAGGTTTCACGCGCCAGGTAATCCCCGTGGACCAGGCTAAACAGCGCCTTTGCCTGAGGTTCATCCTGCCAGGTTGCCCACGGCAGCGTAATGCCGGTCAGCGTGGGTGCGGCGACAAACAGCTGATCCAGCGCTTCCACCAGCCAGCCCGCCGGGATAGCCCCGAGACGCTCCAGCACCGCGCTGCCGTCGAGACCTAACGTCAGCGGCAGCGCGGTATCCGTTGCGGTGCAGCGAAAGCCGAAGCCAGAATGGACGATATTCGCGATGGCCATTACGCCTTCTCCTTGTAGAACGGGTTGCTAAAGTCGAAATAGATCACCGCCGGATCGGCGATGGTGTTTTCGTTGCGATCGTGCAGATAACAGAAGAAGTTGCCTTTGCAGTTCCAGGTCGGGCTGTCCAGCACGTAGTCAAGGCAGCGGGTCTGCTTCGCCGTACGGCGCAGCGCGATTAGCGCATCACGCACGCGCGCCATCAGGCGCTCTTCACTGTCGAAACCGGCGGCGGCAAGGGCGGCAGTCACCGCAAGGGTGGAGTTCAGCAGCAGGTAGTAAGGGAAGTAGCGCAGCAGCTGGCTCTCACCGAAGCGGTTTTCCACGTCAGTTTCACCCGCCTCTTTCAGCCACCCGTCGGCTCCTTCGGTCCAGGCGCTGCCCTGGCAGTCACGGTAGATAAGCCCGACGGGGAAATCCTGCTGCATCTCAACGAGGATATTTTGCTGGTGGGCGAGCAGCACCAGGCCGTAGTCCGCCTCGGCGCTGAACAGAGGGAGTAACACGCGGTCGCAATAGGCGTCCAGCCAGCAGCGTGCGGCCTGAGCGAGGGGTAAATCCAGACGCTGGCTCAGACGACGCACTGCCGCAGCCAGCAGGCTGTCACCGCCATCCGGGGCGGCCTGGGTCAGGCTGACCAGCACGTTGGTCTGCGTGTCCGGCGTATCAAACAGCAGATTGACGCGCAGGGCCATCAGGCTCTCTTCCTGCACCACGCCGTTTTCGTCACGCAGCCCCGCCCAGCCGTCTTCCTGCATCACGCGCATCGTCGGGTAGCGTGCCTGAAGCGTTTGCCAGCGTTCCGTTTTCGCCAGGCGCGCCAGGCGCATCCCGCGCTTAACTTCTTTCACCGACAGCGTGCGCACGGAATTGGTCAGGCGCACGCTGAGGGAGAATTTAATCATGTCGCTGTTGGTTTCGCTGTACAGCGAGCGGGACGAGCTGGTGGGCAGCCACTGTGCGCCCGCTTCGCCCAGATCCTGCAATGAACCGTTTTCCACCAGACGCTGGCACCAGGCCTGACCCAGCAGATGCTCTGCCTGCCATGGGTGCATAGGCAACAGCCAGCGCGTGTCGGTGAAGTGGCCGAGCAGCTCAGGCGCGCTCTGGGCGGCGAAGCGCAGCAGACGTTCGCGCAGGGAGACGTTCAGGCTGTCACCAGCAATGCGCGTGCTCTCAACGGCAAACCAGCGCAGCGGGAAACGGGAGGCAAAATCAGGCAGATAGCGTCGCGCTTCGGTTTCGTTGAATGGCTCGTGCGACTTCGGTGCCGGGTGAAATGCGTGGCCGACCAGCAGCGCCTGTTCTGCTTCAGCAAACGTCAGCGGTTTATCACGCAGCGTGGACCAGCTGTGGCGCAGGTCGATCGCCTGCCAGGTATGCGCATGGCTTTCCAGCACGCGTTGCTTAAAACGCGCCAGCGTATCGGCATCAAGAACGCCTTTTACTGATGGTTTTTCAAGAAGTAAATCAACCAGTTGGGTATATGTGACGGCGTCACCGCAGTCGCTATCGCTCTGGATAAGCGTTGCCGGGAAACAGTACTGATGGTGCTGGGTGGGGGAGAAATAGCGTACCGGAACCCGCAGGGCCTGAGCGGGAGAAAGCGGGATATGAATATGCGCCAGCTCATCCGCAGCGGCTGCGGGGAGATAGCGCCAGTCCGTCGTTTCGCGCAGCAGGGCGTTTAAAAAACACTGGGCCGCAACGTCTGTACCGGCGGAGCGGGGCAGAGTACGCATAGATGTACCTCATTCCATGATTGATAATAATTCTCGTTATGATATTCATTCTATTTACACTCGCAACCATTTTTGCAATATTTGTTTTCATAAACTTCATAATTTCCACACATTTATTGACACTATGTTCACATTCTCATGCGCGCTAATTCAGAAACGCTGACTGAAAACGTCACCTCTAAAGCCAACTGGCCGCTGGCACTCTGTGCAGGTTTATTGGGCATCGGGCAGAACGGTTTGCTGGTCATGCTCCCGCAGCTGGTGAACCTGACCGGGCTGTCGCTCTCGGTCTGGGCCGGGCTGTTAATGTTCGGCTCCATGCTTTTTTTACCGGCATCGCCCTGGTGGGGGCGTCAGAGCGAGCGACGCGGCTGTAAGGTCGTGATGGTGGCCTCGCTCAGCGGCTATCTTGCCAGCTTCGCCGTGATGGCCGTGGTGGTCTGGGCAATGGCGGCCGGGTTGCTCCAGAGCAGCTGGGGGCTGGCGGGGCTGATCTTTTCGCGCCTGCTCTACGGTTTAACCGTGTCGGGGATGGTGCCTGCCGCCCAGACCTGGGCTATTCAGCGTGCGGGGCTGGACAAACGCATGGCGGCGCTGGCCACCATCAGCTCCGGCCTGAGCTGCGGCCGTCTGCTGGGGCCACCGCTGGCAGCATTGATGCTCAGCATTAACCCGGTGGCACCGCTCTGGCTCATGGCGATTGCGCCGTTTATCGCTCTGCTGCTGGTGCTGAGAGAAGTGGCAGACCCTCCGCTGCCGCCGGTGGCGCATCAGGCGACCCGTCTGCAGGTCTCTATGCTGCCGTTCCTGCTGCTGGCGATGCTGCTGGCGGCGCTGGTGAGCCTGATGCAGCTTGGCCTCACGCCGCATCTCAGCCCCTTGCTGGAGGGCAACGCCCGTGAGATCAGCCACCATGTTGCGCTCCTGCTGAGCCTGGCCGCGCTGGCCACGCTCGCGGCGCAATTTTTGATTGTTCGCCCGCAGCACTTCAGCCCGCTGACGTTGCTCTGTATGGCGGCGGTATCGATGGTGGCAGGACTTGGGTTGATGTGTATTGCCGGGCTGGCGCTGTTCTACGTGGGAATTGCTGTCACCTCGCTCGGCGCGGCGATGGCAACGCCGGGCTATCAGCTACTGTTGAACGATCGGCTGACCACGGGGAAAGGCGCGGGCGCGATCGCCACCAGCCATACGTTAGGCTACGGCGTCAGCGCGCTGCTGGTGCCCGTCGTCACGCGCTTTTTCGGCGAGCAGTATTTAACGATGGCGGCAGGTGGAATGGCGGTGCTGTTTTTCGTACTGAGCATCGGGGTACGGTTAACCGGGCGCACCCCTGTCGAAAAAAATTAATGTACCTGGTGAGGGGAAGGGCCGACCGCCTCATTTTGACGCAGACGCTTAAGCGGATCCTGCTGATAAAACTGGGTAAAACGCTGCCATAGCGCCGGGAAACGTGGGGCGAAGAGTTCGGGGGCGCTGAAGAAGTACTCTGAAAGCACCGCGAAGCACTCTGCGGGGTCGGTCGCCGCGTAGGCATCAATGCTGGCGGCGCTTTCGCCCACGAGATCGATCTCGTCCTGGATGTTATCCATCGCCGCATGCAGATCGTGCTCCCATCCTGCGACTTCACGCAGCGGGATCAGCGGAACACCGCTGGCGCGATCGCCGTTGCGGGTATCCAGCTTATGCGCCACTTCATGAATGATCAGATTAAAGCCTGACGCGTCGAACGAGTCCTGAATGTCGAGCCAGTTCAGGATAATCGGCCCTTGCTGCCAGCTTTGTCCGGACTGTACCACCCGCTGGTTATGTACCAGCCCGATGTCATCCTCCCACTCATCGTCGACGATGAACGGCGCCGGGTAGATCAGCACTTCGTGGAAGCCGTCCAGCCACTCGATACCCAGTTCAAGCACCGGCAGGCAGAAAAGCAGGGCGATACGCGCGTTTTTCAGGGGATCCAGCTCGAACCCCTGCAGAGGAACCAGGCGTTTTTGCTGCAAAAAACGATCCGCCAGCTGAACCAGTTTTGACTGTTCGTCCGGCTGGAGATTCGCCAGAACAGGGATCGCCAGCGCGTCATCCCACGGCAGCGCCATATCCCGGCCAGCCTCATTCGTTTTCCAGGGCCACTTAATCATCGCTTTGCTCGCAAACTCGTCACTTGAACAAAAATGGGAAAGTCAGGTTCAGTTAAGATGCCAGAAAATGGCTTATTTCTACACTTCCAGCCTGAATAAACTATCATTTCGTACAGAGCAGTGGGTATCGCTTTGCAGGCATCACCTTCATTTTGTGATGTCTGTCGTAGCCTTTATCCGCAGCCCGAGTGAATAAATCAGTCCGGTATTGAAAAGATGAGTGATTTCAAAGGTAACAAGCAGAACCTGCCCAGTCGGGCGTGTGTGCACTGCCAGCGGCCCATGACGTGGCGCAAGAAGTGGGCGAAATGCTGGGATGAGGTCAAATACTGTTCTGAGCGCTGTCGCAGGAGCCACCGTTGACCGAACTACGCCTGATTCTGGGCGATCAGCTCAATCCACATCACAGCTGGTTTGATACCTGCAGCCCGAATGTCATTTACGTTATGCTGGAACTGCGGGCAGAAACCGCGTATGTCCTTCATCACGCTCAGAAACTCATCGCTATCTTCGCGGCCATGCGCGCGTTTGCCGCTGAGTTAAAAGAGAAGGGGCATCGGGTAAGGTATGTCCGGCTCTCTGAGGGTTCAAATCGCGGCGCGCTGGAAGATAATCTCAACGCGCTTATCGCACATTACCGTGCTGGCAGGGTGATGTGGCAGGAGCCCGATGAATGGCGCCTTGATGCGCAGTTGCAGGCGTGGGCGAAAACGGCGACCGTCGAGACGACCTGCGTCAGCAGCGAGCATTTTTTCACCTCCCGGGAGCAGGTGAGCGCGTTCTTTGCATCGCGTAAAAGCTGGCGAATGGAATATTTTTATCGGGAAATGCGTCGTCAGCATGGCGTGCTGTTGACCCCGGAAGGCGAGCCCGAAGGGGGGAAATGGAATTTCGATGCTGAAAACCGCAAGCGCTGGTCCGGTGAACCGCCTGCTCCGGATGACTCTCGCATCTGCCACGATCGCTCAGCATTATGGGAAGAGATCCAACGCTGCGGCGTACGCACCTTTGGCGAACCGCAGGCCAACACTTTTCGCTGGCCAGTCGACCGTGCTGAAGCTAAAGCCCGGCTGGATGCGTTTATTTCGCACGTCCTGCCCCAGTTTGGTAACTGGCAGGATGCAATGCACACGGAAGAACCTTTTCTTTTCCACTCTTTAATTTCATTTGCGCTGAACACCAAAATGCTCAATCCCCGGGAAGTGGTTGCCGCCGCCGAGCAGGCATGGCGCTCGGGTGATGCGCCGTTGCCTGCTGTCGAAGGGTTCATCCGGCAAATTCTTGGCTGGCGGGAGTATGTGCGCGGGATCTACTGGTCGCAAATGCCGGGCTATCGGGAGCTGAATGCGTTAGAGCAGCACACCCCACTGCCGCAGTGGTTCTGGACGGGCAAGACGCAAATGCGCTGCCTGGCGCACGCCATTGGACAGTCGCTCACGGAGGCTTACGCTCACCATATCCAGCGCCTGATGATTATCGGGAATTTTAGCCTGCTCGGTGGTCTCTCGCCGCAGGCGGTACATGAATGGTATCTGGGCGTGTATATTGATGCGTTTGAGTGGGTGGAGTTGCCCAATACTCTCGGCATGAGCCAGTTTGGCGATGGCGGTTTACTGGCCAGTAAGCCTTATGTTTCAAGCGCGTCTTACATCCATAAGATGAGTAACTACTGTCAGGGATGTCGGTATCAACACAATCAACGCACCGGCGAGCTGGCATGTCCCTTCAATGCGCTTTACTGGGATTTCTTTGTGCGTAACCAGGCACGTCTCGGTCACAACCCCCGGCTGGGCATTGTCTTTAAACAACTCGCGGATATGACGGAAGAGGAACGGCACGCTATTGCTGAGCGCGCCGGACACATTCGTCTCAATCTCAACGACCTTTGAACGGCATTCCGACACCGCGCCGGTTGCGGCAGCTAAATAAGCCGTTATTATTTTGGACTTTTTAACGTATTCCCTGACAGGACCGCCAGATACTATGCCCGTGAATTTCGACCTCAACGATCTCTATGCCTTCAGAGCGTTAGTGGAATACGGTAACTTCCGTGTCGCCGCTGAATCTATCTGCCTGTCCCAGTCAGCGCTGAGCCGCAGGATTGAAAAGCTGGAAGCCGCGCTGGGGAACCGACTCTTTGACCGAACCACCCGTCGCGTCTCGCTGACGTTATACGGGCAAAACTTTGCGGAACGCTCCGCGCAGCTGCTCGATAACGTAGAGTCAATGCTGGCTGATGTCGATAAAGCCAGCGAAGAGCGGACGGGGCTGATCACGGTGGCCACGGTACCTTCCGCAGCCTGTTACTTTATGCCCGATGTGATCCGTCGCTTTCAGTCTCGCTATCCGCGCGTTCGCATTAAGCTCATCGACAGTAGCGCGGGCAACGTGATGGACGCCGTGGCCCGAAGCCAGGCGGATTTTGGTATTTGCTTCGCAGGAAACTTGTCGTCTGAAATCGAATTCTTCCCGCTGGTGGAGGATGTGTATGTTGCAGCATGCAGAAAGGATCACCCGCTGGCGCAGAAGAGCCAGCTGACGTGGCAGGCATTTTTTCAGCAGAATTACATCTCTCTCGATAAAACGTCCGGCAATCGCAACCTGCTCGATCGCCTGCTGGGGGATATCATTCCCGAGCGTCCCAGCGTCTGCGAAACGCGTCATGTCACCACGATGCTTGGTATGGTAGAGGCGGGGATCGGCATTGCTGCCGTTCCCGCCATGTCGATGCCGACGTCAGAGCACACGCTGCTGACCCATTTGCCGCTGGTGGCGCCGGAGGTGAAGCGTACCGTGGGGCTTATCCGACGCCGGGGGCGCATCCAGTCCTATATTGCGGCTGAGCTTGAAAAACAGATCACCGAGCAGTATCGCCGGACGTAACGGGGATCATCCCCGTCTCGCGGATGACTTCCCTTGAGGGCGGTGAGGCGAGATAGTTCAGCAGCGCTTTTCCCTCCGCGGGATGTTCCGCGTCACGGGTGACCGCGCCAGCGAAGCGCGTGATGTATTGCAAATTATCCGGGATTTTACCGATAAAGGTGACGCCCTGAATCGGCAGCAGCTCGCTGACCTGCTGGAACCCGACGGCGTATTTTCCTTTCGCCACTTCTGATGCGACCGGAATGCGCTCGACTTTTGTCGCTTTGCCCGTCACCTCCTTTTCAATCCCCAGCTTTTTGAACAATTCTTCACTGACATACCTGCCGCTGGCGCTGTCTGAGTAGGCGATGGAGCGAGCCTGCAGCAGGGTATTACGCAGCGTCGTCTCGCTGCTGATATCAGGGATATCCGCACCTTTTTTCACGACCATGCCGATGGGAGAGTCCGCGAGTTCAGTCCGCGTACCCGGCCGGGTCAGACGGGCCTGTTCAAGCTTCGCCAGTGCATTGCCCACCATAATCACCACGTCGGCTTTCTCTCCGCGCGCGAGCCGGTTTGGGATTGCCTGCGGCGTAGTGCCCATTGAGGGTCCGGGGATGATCACAATGTTATCCCCGGTCCGGCGTTCATACTCCGGGGCCAGCTTTTCCAGGGCGGCTTTGAATCCGCCCGAAATCATGACCTTCACGTCCTCTGCGCAGGCATTGACGCTCAGGAACATCGCCATTAGCGCGATGGCGGTAGAGCGAGACGTACGTTTCATGCGGCCCCCTGTGACTTAACGGTGTTTTGCAGTGATGCCGCGCGGCGACGGTAGAGGTAGAGCGTTGCGAGCAACGCGCAGACCGCCGCAAAGCTCATCCAGTATCCCGGTGAGGCTTTGTCACCCGTGTATTCAATCAGCGCGGTGGACATCACCGGGGTGAAACCGCCAAAGACGGCGGTAGCCAGGCTATAAGCCAGCGAGAACCCCGCCACGCGGACTTCAGCAGGCATGATTTCCGTCAGCGCCGGGATCATCGCGCCGTTATACAGGCCGTAGAGGAAAGAGAGCCACAGCAGGACGCTCAGCATCATGGAGAAGCTGGGGGCCGCCGCCAGCATCGTCAGTGCCGGGTAGCTGGTGGCGAGCGCCAGCAGCGTCATGACAACCAGCACCGGTTTACGCCCGAAGCGGTCCGAGAGGGCTCCACCTATCGGCAGCCAGATGAAGTTAGAGACGGCCACCAGCAGCGTGACAAGCAGGCTGTCCGACGCGCTCAGCATCAGCACTTTTTTGCCGAAGGTTGGCGCGTAAACGGTGATCAGGTAGAACGCGGTAGTGGTCATCGCCACCATCAGCATACCTGCGACCACAACCTGCCAGTTTGTCAGCAGCGTTTTGAAAACCTGGCGCATCGCCAGATGATTGCGCCGTGCGTTGAACGCTTCGGTCTCCTCCAGCTTACGACGCAGGAAAAAGATGAACGGCACGATTAAACAGCCAAACAGAAACGGGATGCGCCAGCCCCACTCGCGAATGGCGCTCTCCTCCATCAGGGCATTCAGGGCAAAGCCCATCGCCGCGGCGACCATAATGGCAACCTGCTGGCTGCCGGACTGCCAGCTGGTGTAAAAACCTTTGCGGCCCGGCGTGGCGATTTCTGCCAGATAGACCGAGACGCCGCCAAGCTCCGCACCGGCGGAAAAGCCCTGCAGCAAACGGCCCGTCAGCACCAGCAGCGGTGCCCACAGCCCAATGCTCTGATACGACGGAATAAGCACAATCAGGAATGTTCCGGCAGCCATGATCGACAAGGTGACAATCAGCCCTTTACGACGACCCACTTTATCGATGTAAGCGCCGAGCACAATAGCGCCGATCGGACGCATCAAAAAGCCCGCGCCAAAGACGGCAAAGGTCATCATCAGCGAGGCAAATTCACTGCTCGCCGGGAAGAACGTATGCGCGATGTAGGTGGCATAAAAGCCGAACAGAAAGAAGTCGAATTGCTCAAGAAAGTTGCCCGAGGTGACGCGAAAAATCGCGCCCGCTTTCGCACGGACCGTTGCAGGTGAGGTTGAGGAAACCATGATTATCTCCAGTTTTTATCGTGACGTTATGCTCGTCTGTTTTTGAAAACTGGATCAGGAAACGGAAATTAATAAGCGCAAAGAGTGAATGAACTGATGCGCGTTGTGCATCAATGACAGGATGTTGACCAGGATTTACATACCTAACAATAACTTAACAATCTTGTGATTTTTTATTCACGCTAATTCGCTAAGTTGCTGATATCGCTGTTTTGTGACATCGCGCAGAGGAGACGCCAGGCAGCGCCTGGCTCTAAAAATCAGCGTAGCGCGTTCGCGATTGCGCTAAACATTAACGATGCTTCCAGCGGCTGAGCGCTGAAGGACGGTTCCGCCTGCGGCCAGGTGGACCACTGGACGATAACCAGGTTCTCTTTCTGATTCACCATAATCATCTGTCCAAAGATCCCCAGCGCCCAGAGCGACTCTTTAAGTGAGTTGTCGACCTTTGGCGCGACGTGGGTGGCATTAACCGGCACTTCGTTATTCCACCACTGATAGCCATACAACCCGTTCGGATGCGCGGCGGACACCGAACCTTTTGCCTGCGTCCAGTCTGAGGACTGTTTTACCCAGCCTTCGGGCAGGATCTGCTTCCCGCCGGGCAATGTGCCGTTATGAAGGATGAACTGACCGAAGCGGCCCCAGTCTTCCAGCGTGGCGTTAAAGCCGTGGGCGCCGACATCATGCTGGCCTTTGCTGTAGGCATGCCACACGCCGTTGCTGGCCATGCCGTAGGGTTGCCAGATACTTTTCTCCAGATACGCCGCGAGCGTCATGCCGGTTGCGCGTTCAAGCACGTCACCCAGCAGCCACGCGCCGCCCGAGGAATAGGACCAGTTTTCGCCCGCAGGGTGTGCGCGGTGTAACCCTTTTACTAATGTCCGCACGCAGTCATAGGTGCCCGGTTTGGCTTCGCACTCTGTCAGCTTTGCGAAATCGGATCCCGGATTCGTGTAGTCCTCATTCCACGCCACGCCGGAGGTGTGGGTAATAAGCTGTCTCAGCGTCACACCGTCCCAGGCGGTGCCTTTCAAATCAGGTTCATATTGGGTAATAAGATCGTCGAGGGAGTGGATTTTTCCCTCTTTAATCGCTACCCCAACCAGCGCAGAGACCACCGATTTACCGACAGAGCGTGAGGTCCAGAGCGTGCTGTCGGTATTCCCTTCACCCAGATACTTATAGGCAACGTGGCCGTTTTTTAATACCAGCATGCCGCTGACGTTCTGGCGTTTCAGGTAATCATGGAGATCGTAGGTCTTGCCATTCACCTGATAGCGGGCATCGGTCAGCGGTTTTTCTGCGGCCAGCAACGGCGAGGCGTTGCCGTGATGGAATACGTCGCCCGCATAGTTGCGGTAGTCATTGCGGAAACCCACGACGCGGTCGGCCTGGCTCCAGGTGAGCATCGTATGTGCGTCCGGCAGTTTTGTATCAAAAGGGGCAGGACAGGTGTCGAGAACGGTACCGTTGCAGGCAGCCATGGCGGCAGGAGAGAGCAGGCTGCTGACAATCAGCGCCGCGAGCAGAGTGCGGTTTGTTTTGTTTTTCATGTTTTTCTCGTATGGCTCAGGAAGGACTTCAGTTTACGAACCCGCGGCCTATAATAAAAAACGCGTTATGGGGGAAAATCCCCCGAAAAGGAACTGTGGAGGATCGCGTGGCGTCATTGATCTATTCGTTTGCCCAGCTTGAGGCGTTCACCGCCGTGGCTGAACATGGCAGCCTGGTGAAGGCGGCCACTAAACTGGGTAAAGACCGCACGACCCTGCGCGATCTGATTGATTTTCTGGAAGATGGTCTGGGTTACGCGTTGTTCCTGCGCGAGGGGCGAACCCTGCGGTTAACGCTGGAGGGGGAGCAGTTACAGCGGCAGGCGCATCTGTTGATGCGTCAGGTAAAAGCCTTTGAGGCGTTCGCCAGAGCCGTTCCGCAAAGCGCGACGCAGGATATTGCGCTCGTCTACGATCCGTTCACCCCGCGCGCTTTTTTGCAGGCGCTGATAGCAAAAATGGCGAGCCAGAATATTCGGCTGAGCCTGACCAGCACCTCGCGTGATGAAGCGGAAGCGATGCTCGCCAGCGGTGAGGCCGATGTGGGGATCTGTCAGGCACGTAATCGCAGCGTAGGCAATGAGATGGAATGGCGGGCGTTAGGGTCCATAGAGATGGATTTTTACGCCTCGAAAGCGCTGTTCCGGAATAACGCCTCCCCGGTTTCGCTACTCGATCTCTCTCTGGTGCCGCAGGTCGTTATGCATGCGGCGTCTGACGAGCCGGTCGCGCGCCGTCTGCAAATCTCCGGACATACCCTTTTTACCAATGAACTTGAGATGCTGCGCGGTCTGCTGGAAAAGGGGTGCGGCTGGGGATTTTTGCCGACGCATCTTCATGCGGCGCAGTGGAAGGATGTAAAAAGGCTGCCCCGAGGTGGGCAGCCAGGGGATAGCTCAGACGATGGTGACCATCTGGAAACCGGGTAGCGACAAGCGCGGGCTTATCAACGAAACGCTGTCGCTGTTACCGGCGTTGTGGAAGGCCTCAGCGCTGTGAGCAGCCTTTGCACTGTTGATTCTGGATCTGCTGGAAGAAATCGTTGCCTTTGTCATCCACCAGGATAAACGCCGGGAAATTTTCCACTTCAATTTTCCAGATGGCCTCCATACCCAGTTCAGGATACGCCACGCACTCCAGGCTCTTAATGCTGTTTTGCGCCAGCACCGCCGCCGGACCGCCAATGCTGCCGAGGTAGAAGCCGCCGTGCTTATGGCAGGCGTCGGTCACCTGCTGGCTGCGGTTGCCTTTCGCCAGCATGATCATGCTCGCACCGTGGGATTGCAGTAAGTCTACGTACGAGTCCATACGTCCCGCGGTGGTCGGGCCGAGTGAGCCAGAGGCGTAACCTTCCGGCGTTTTGGCCGGACCTGCGTAGTAAATCGGATGATCTTTAACGTACTGCGGCAGTTCCTCGCCGTTATCCAGCAGCTCTTTCAGCTTCGCATGGGCAATATCGCGCGCCACGATGATGGTCCCGTTCAGCGACAGTCGGGTAGAGACCGGGTGCGCGGAGAGCTGGGCCAGGATTTCATTCATCGGCTTGTTCAGGTTGATGCTGACCACGTCGCCTTCACCCTGCTGACGCAGTGATTCAGGAATATACTGGCCCGGGTTGTGTTCCAGTTTTTCAATCCAGATCCCGTCGCGGTTGATTTTCGCTTTGATGTTGCGGTCTGCGGAGCAGGAAACCCCCATGCCGATCGGGCAGGACGCGCCGTGGCGCGGCAGGCGAATCACGCGGATGTCGTGGGCAAAATATTTACCGCCAAACTGTGCGCCCAGGCCGAGGTTCTGCGCTTCCTCGAGCAGTTCCTGTTCCAGCTTAACGTCGCGGAACGCCTGGCCATGTTCTTTACCTTCGGTTGGCAGCGCGTCATAGTAGCGGGTAGAGGCCAACTTCACGGTTTTCAGCGTGGCTTCTGCGGAGGTACCGCCGATCACAAACGCGATATGGTAAGGCGGGCAGGCGGCGGTGCCGAGCGTGCGCATCTTCTCAACCAGGTAGTTTTTCAGCTTCGCAGGGGTAATCAGCGCTTTGGTTTCCTGATAGAGATAGGTTTTATTCGCGGAACCGCCGCCTTTTGCCATGCACAGGAATTTGTACTCATCACCGTCCACGCTGTAGAGGTCAATCTGCGCGGGCAGGTTGGTGCCGGTATTCACCTCTTTATACATATCCAGCGCGGCGTTCTGGGAATAACGCAGGTTGTCTTCAATGTAGGTGTTATACACGCCCTGGCTCAGGGCGGCTTCGTCACCGCCGCCTGTCCAGACGCGCTGGCCTTTCTTGCCCATGATGATCGCGGTGCCGGTATCCTGACAGGTCGGCAGGACGCCTTTTGCGGCAATTTCAGAGTTGCGCAGGAACTGCAGGGCGACGTACTTATCGTTCTGGCTGGCTTCCGGGTCGTTAAGAATGGCGGCAACCTGTTTCTGATGAGAAGGACGCAGCATAAAGGCGGCATCGTGGAAGGCCTGCTGCGCCAGCAGCGTCAGGGCTTCCGGCTCGACTTTCAGGATTTCCTGCCCCTCGAACTCGGCAACGGAGACGTGCTCTTTGGTGAGCAGATAATATTCGGTGTCGTCATGGGAAAGAGGGAAGGGGTTCTGGTAGATAAACGGTTTGTTTGACATAGCTTGCTCCACAAAAATAAAACCGCCGGAGGAAGACCCCGGCGGTCAGAAATCAGAACATCATCGACATCCACGGATAACCAATCAGCAGCAGGGCCGCCAGGAAGATGGCACCGAAGATAGTGCCCAGGCGCCAGTAGTCTTTGGTTGGCAGGTAGCCGCTACCGTAGTAAATCGGGCTTGGGCCGGTACCGTATGGGGTGATGATCCCCATTACACCCAGCGAGGTCACCATCAGCAGGACGAACACTTCCATATTCATGCCCGGAATGGTGGAGGCGATGGTCAGCATCGCGGGCAGCAGCGCGGTGGTGTGTGCGGTGGTGCTGGCAAACAGGTAGTGCAGCAGGTAGAACGCCAGCAGCAGGACGATAGTCGCCACGCCCGGAGAGATACCGCTCATCAGCAGACCGCCTTCTTTACCTAACCAACTGATAAAGCCGGTAGAGGAGAGGCCATCCGCCAGCGCCACCAGGGTGGCGAACCAGACGAAGGTGTTCCACGCGGCTTTGTTACCAGTGATATCGTTCCACTCCAGCACACCGGTCCACAGCATCAGACCGACAATTAACAGGGCAGCCATGGCAGGTTCAATCCACGCGGCGGCGAAGATCCACATCAGCAACGCACAGCACACGAAGACCAGCAGCAGGATCTCATTGCGCGACAGTTTGCCAAGTTTTTCCAGCTCGCGGGTCGCCCACAGCGGTACTTCGTTATTCACTTTCACTTCAGGCGGGTAGAACCAGTAGGCCAGCAGCGGCATGGTCAGAATCAACAGGATGCCAAGCGGCAGGAACGCGAGGAACCAGGTGCCCCAGGAGATATCAATCCCAACGGTGCTTTTCACCAGCGCCAGCGCCAGCAGGTTCGGCGCCAGAGCGGAGAGGAACATAGAACTGGTGATACAGGCCGCGGTGATAGCCACCCACATCAGATAAGAACCAATTTTGCGCGCGCTTGGGTCGTTGGGTTTTGAGCCGTACAGCGGCGGCAGGTTAGCGATAATCGGGTAGATGGTCCCGCCGCTGCGCGCCGTGTTGGACGGGGTAAACGGTGCCAGCAGCAGGTCCGCAAAGGTAATAGCATACCCGAGCGTCAGGCTGCGACGGCCGAGATATTTTACCAGAATCAGCGCCAGACGGCGGCCGAAGCGGGTTTTGTCATAGCCTGCGGCAAACATAAAGGCACCGAAAATCAACCAGACCGTTGAGTTACCGAACCCGCTCACCGCCCATTTGAAGGAGGCGCCTGCCAGCTTGAATTTTGGATCTGCCAGCTGGTCCGGGCTGAAGAGCACCCACTGGCTACACAGCGCAATGGCGACCACGCCGGTCAGGCCAATCACCGCGCCAGGCAGTGGTTCGAAGATCAACCCGACGATCACGCCAACGAAGATAGCGAAGTAGTGCCACGCGTAAGGCGGTAAACCTTCCGGTACCGGAACAAACAGCAGCAGTACGGCGACGATGACGGGCAACGCCATCATCAGCAGTCTTTTCGCTTTTCCATTTGATGCCTGGTTCGCCACTGGGGGCGTTACAGCAGTTTTTGTATTCATAGTTTCACGTCTTAAGTTGTCAAAAATTCGGTGGTGCAGAAAAAACCAAATGCGTTTTTTTAAGTTTCTTTGCTTTTTTTAGTTATTAAAGGTGCGGTTTGGTTTTTTCATTAATAACGATTTAACGCCTTTCTGTGTGCGTTAAATTAAAAATTGATGATGTTTTTATATTGCGCTTTTGGATGCTGCAACTATTGATCAGGATCAAAAAAACAGAAGTGCAGCGTTATTTTCGTGCTTTTATTAATAACCACTCTGGCGTATGGGGTTATTATTTATTTTTATCGTTTTCTTTATCATTCTTGTAACAATCCAAAATCTGGTATTAATTTTATTGTTTGATTTTATTGAAATTTTTATGGTTAAATGAAATTGGTATGACCAATGTTTATTTAACGTATTTTAAATTATTGTAAACGGGTGAATTATTATCACTAACACCATTGTGTTATTTCTGTTATCTCAGGGATTAAATAGTTTTTTAACTAACGTAATGGCTTTAGAAACTAAAAAAATCATTATATTAGTATCATGACATCGGCAAATAACAACCAATTTAAAAATTAAACCCGATAACGAATTCTTAATTTTAAAAGTTTGGAGTTTCTATTATGAGCACTAACGAACGCATTCTTAGCCCCTTCACATTACCGAATGGCACTGAACTGAAAAACCGTTTGTTAATGGCCCCGATGACCACCTGTACCGGCTACTATGACGGTACTGTCACCAGTGAGCTGGTGGAGTACTACCGGGCTCGCTCCGGCAGCATCGGTACCATCATCGTGGAGTGCTGCTTCGTTGACGATCTCGGTCTCGCCTTCCCGGGCGCCATCGGTATTGATAACGACGAGAAAATTGCCGGGCTGGCGAAAATCGCAGAGGCGATTAAATCCAAAGGTTCGAAAGCGCTGCTGCAGATCTACCACGGCGGCCGTATGGTTGACCCAAAACTGATTGGTGGCCGTACCCCGGTTGGCCCAAGCGCGGTGGCCGCACCGCGTGACGGTGCCGCAACGCCGGTTGCACTGACCGCCGAAGAAGTAGAAGGAATGATCGGCAAGTTTGGGGAAGCTGTGCGTCGCGCCATTCAGGCCGGTTTCGACGGCGTGGAAATCCACGGGGCCAACACCTACCTGATTCAGCAGTTCTACTCACCGAACTCTAACCAGCGCGATGACGAGTGGGGCGGCAGCCGCGACAACCGCGCGAAGTTCCCGCTGGCCGTGCTGGACATTACGCACAAAATGGTACGCCAGTACGCGGATGATGCCTTCATCATTGGTTACCGCTTCTCCCCTGAAGAGCTGGAAGTTCCGGGCATCCGTTTTGAAGACACCATGTACCTGCTGGAGAAACTGGCCGCGCGCGGCGTGGATTACCTGCACTTCTCCGTCGGTGCAACCCTGCGTCCTTCGATTGTCGACACCCAGGACCCGACCCCGCTCATCGAAAAATACTGCGCGATGCGTTCAGAAACGCTGGCGCAGGTTCCGGTCATGGGCGTGGGCGGCGTGGTGAATGCTTCAGACGTGAATGACGCGCTGGACCACGGTTACGACCTGATTGCCGTTGGCCGCGCCACCATCGCTTATCCGGACTGGACAGACCGCATCGCGGCTGGCGAAAGCCTTGAGCTGTTTATGGACAGCACCAAACGCGAGGAACTGAACATCCCGGAACCGCTGTGGCGCTTCTCGCTGGTGGAAGCGATGATCCGCGACATGAGCATGGGCGAGTCTAAATTCAAACCGGGCACCTTCGTCGAGAAAGTGCAGGACGACGCTAACGAGCTGGTGATTAACGTCAGCCTGGAAACCGACCGCATTGCGGACATCGCGCTGGCCTCCGGCCCAAGCGAAGACGTTGAGTTTGTGACCAGCTTCGAAGAGATCCGTACCCGCATTCTGGATGCCAACACCCCGCACGTGGATGCCATCACTGGCGCAACCAGCCAGAGTGAAGCGGTGAAAAAAGCGGTTTCTAAAGCGATGCTGAAATCCAGTAAAGCGCAGGCGGCAGAGGAGGGCGTTGACCCGAACGAAACCCGCAGCGTTGACGTGGTTGTCGTGGGCAGCGGCGGTGCCGGTCTGGCGGCGGCGATTCAGGCGCACGACGAAGGCGCAAGCGTGCTGATTGTCGAGAAAATGCCAACCATCGGCGGTAACACCATCAAAGCTTCTGCCGGGATGAACGCCGCTGAAACTCGCTTCCAGCGCGTGAAGGGTATTCAGGACAGCAAAGAGCTGTTCTACCAGGAAAGCCTGAAAGGCGGCGGTAACAAGAACAACCCGGAACTGCTGCGTCGCTTTGTCGAGAACGCACCGGAAGCAATTGAGTGGCTGGCAACCCGCGGCATTATGCTCAACGACATCACCACCACCGGCGGGATGAGCATCGACCGTACTCACCGTCCAAAAGACGGTTCTGCAGTAGGCGGCTATCTGATCAGCGGTCTGGTGCGTAACGTCAACAAACGTAACATCGAGGTGATGCTGGATACCTCCGTCAGTGACATTATTTTCGAAAACGGCGAAGTGACCGGCGTGCGCCTGACGACCGAAGAGAATGAAACCGTCATCGTGGCAACCAAAAGCGTGATTGTGGCGACCGGCGGCTTCAGCGCCAACAGCCAGATGGTGGTGAAATACCGTCCGGACCTGGAAGGATTCGTCACCACCAACCATAAAGGGGCCACCGGCGGCGGTATCGCACTGCTGGAGCGCATCGGGGCGGGCACCGTGGATATGGGCGAAATTCAGATTCACCCCACCGTGGAGCAGAAAACCTCGTACCTGATTTCCGAATCCATCCGCGGCGGCGGGGCGATTCTGGTCAATCAGAAAGGGGAGCGCTTCTACAACGAAATGTCGACCCGCGACAAAGTCTCCGCGCAGATCATCGCGCTGCCAGAGAAATACGCTTACATCGTCTTTGATGAACACGTACGCGCCAAAAACAAAGCTGCGGATGAGTACATCGCCAAAGGGTTCGTGACCAGCGCCAGCTCACCAAAAGCCCTGGCCGAAGCGCTGGGCATGGATCATCACGCCTTCCTGGCAACGCTGGAACGCTACAACGGCTTTGTGGAGAAACAGCACGACGATGATTTTGGCCGTACCACCGCGCTGCGTGCGCCAATCAATGAAGGGCCGTTCTACGCCATTCAGATTGCGCCGGGCGTGCACCACACCATGGGCGGTGTGACCATCAACACTGAAACCTGCGTGCTGGACAGCAACCACAACGTGCTGCCAGGGGCATTTGCTGCGGGTGAAGTGGTCGGCGGGATCCACGGCGGTAACCGTATCGGCGGTAACGCGGTGGCAGACATCATTATTTTTGGTACCCTTGCCGGACATCAGGCGGCGATGCGCGCAAAAATGGCATAAAGCACCTGTGTTGTAGGCCGGATAAACGCAACGTTATCCGGCGATTTCCCCGGCGGCGCGGTGCTTGCCGGGGCTACATCTGAGGAAACATGCATGTCAGATAACCGTGTTTACAGTTACTCCGCCGTCCTGATGGGTTCCCCCATCCTCCTGAAACTCTTCACCCATGACGAAGCCCTCGCCTCCCGCGTGTTTCGACTCATCAAACAGTATGAAGATCTGCTTACCGTCAACCGTGCCCACTCGCAGGTGATGGACATCAACCACGCGGCTGGGCAGCATCCGGTCATCGTCAGCCGACCGGTGTTCGAGCTGATCCGCTGTGCAAAAGCGACAAGCCTGCTCAAGGACAGCGCTTTTAACCTGGCGATAGGCCCGCTGGTGAAGCGCTGGAAAATTGGTTTCCGGGGTGACAGCGTTCCGCCTGCTGATGACATTGCGGCGCTGCTGGCGATTACCCGTCCTGAGGATGTCATCCTTGATGAGGCGCAGAGCAGCGTGTTTCTGGCGAGAGCAGGCATGGAGATCGACCTGGGCGCCATCGCCAAAGGCTATATCGCTGACCGGGTGCGGGATTACCTGCACAAAGAGGGGACCGAGCGGGGACTCATCAACCTGGGGGGAAATATCCAGACGTTGGGCTCACCGGAAGGGGGCTGGAGCGTCGGGCTGAAAAAACCGTTCGTCAGCGGCGCGCTGATTGGCGCGATGACGGTGGAAAACCGCTCCGTGGTGACGTCAGGAACCTACGAGCGCTTCTTTGAGCAAAACGGCAAGCGCTATCACCATATTCTCGATCCGCGCACCGGATACCCGCTGGACAACGCGCTGGACAGCGTCACCATCGTGTCAAAAGAGTCTATCGACGGCGATATCTGGACCACGCTGATGTACGGCATGGGCATAGAGAAGGGCTGCGCGGTGCTGCGTTCTCGCCCGGATATTGAAGCCATTTTTGTGACCAAAACAAAAGAAGTGGTGATCTCATCGATGCACCACTTCCGCTTTACGTTGCTGGATAATACCTACCGCGTTACTGACAGTACTGCTTAAGCAGCCCCGTCTGTTCCGGCTGGAGACGGTAACGATACACTGGCCGCCCGGTGGCACCGTAGTGAATGCTGGTGAACAGAATGTTGATTTGCGCTAGCCAGATCAGGTATTTGCGGCACGACACGCGGGAGATATTCACCGCGCTCGCCAGGTCATCGGTGGAAAACTCCATCTCCGGGTGGGCGTCAATCCACTGGCAGATCGTGCGCAGCGTCTGCGGCGTTAACCCTTTCGGCAGCTTTTTGCTGTCCGCCAGCTCCGGCGCTCCGCCGTGGATCAGGCGGTCAACGTCGGCCTGTTCATAATACGGATGCGATTCCATCAGGTTATGCTTCGCTTTCCAGCCGTTGAGCGCCTCTTCAAAGCGCGGGAACTGGAAGGGTTTGATCAGGTAATCCACCACGCCGTAGTGGATAGAGGTCTGGATCGTGGCGGCATCGGCGGCCGAGGAGATCATAATGACATCGATCGGGCGGCCGGACGCGCGAATCACGGGCAGCAGATCCAGCCCGTTATCCTGCTGCATATAGACATCCAGTAGCACCAGATCGACCGGCTGACCGGGGTCGTTAATCATGGCCTTCGCCTGGTTGAGCGTGGAGGCGACACCGCAGCAGCTAAAGCCTTCAACACGGTTGACATACAGACGGTTGAGGTCGGCCACCATGGCGTCATCATCGACAATTAATACATTTATCACGCGATATTCCTCTCGCTATCCCAGGGGATGTGAACAAAAAATTGGGTAAAGACGCCAGGCTCAGACTCCACGGAGATCTCTCCGCCCAGGTTCTGAATCTGCTGGCGAGCAAGGAACAGCCCAACGCCGCGGTTTTCACCTTTCGTTGAGAAGCCCTTAGTAAAAATAGCCTCCAGCTGAGTGGGATCAATGCCGGGGCCATCGTCGCTGACTTCGCAACTAAGCCAGCCATTCTGATAATGCAGCAGCAGGCCGATCTCGCCTTCCTGCTGTCCTTCCATCGCGTCGAGCGCGTTTTCAATCAGGTTACCCAGCGCGGTGATCAACACCGCGACCTGCTCTTCGCTGGCGGTATCCGGTATCTGGCTTTCGTCCGCCAGCGTCAGGGTGACGCCCGCCTCTTTTGCCCGGTTGATTTTACCCAGCAGGAACCCGGCAATGACCGGCGATTTTACCTTGCTCTGGATCGTACCGATATCCGTCTGGTAATTATGCGCCGTCTGGATGATGTACTCCTCCAGCTTGTCGTAGCGCTTCATATGCAGCAGGCCAAGGATCACATGCAGTTTATTCATAAACTCGTGCGTGTGGCTGCGCAGGGCGTCGACGTAGTTGACCATGCCATCAATGCGCTGCATCAGCTGGCTGATTTCCGTTTTATCGCGGAAGGTGGCGATCGCCCCGATGACCTGCTCCTGGCTTTTGACCGGCACCATGTTGCACAGCAACAGCCGACCGTTACAGCTGATCTCCTGATCCTGGCGCGCGACGCCGGTTTTTGAAATCTCACGCAGGCTGGCTAAAAGTGGTGCGCTGGCGTTTTCCGTTTGCTTGCCGGAGGGCAGGAGTAAAATTTCTCTGGCGGTGTGGTTGATCATCGTCACGCGCCCGTGAATATCGACGGCCAGTACGCCTTCGCGAAGCGACTGCAGCATCGCCTGACGTTGTTCGAAAAGGGCGGATATCTCGTAGGGTTCGAGGCCGAACAGAATGCGCTTCAGCACCCGCACCAGGCCCCAAATCGCCATTGAACTCATAAAGATACTGAATAATATCGTCCAGAGCGCATTCAGCCGCCCGCGGGCAATCTGGTCTTCCACCTTTTTGAGGGAGATACCGACCACCACCACTCCGATCTGATCGTGCTGGCTGTCATAAACCGGGGTAAAGACGCGAAGCGCTTCGGCGAGGGCGCCCCGGTTAACCGAGACATTCTCTTTACCTTCCAGGGCGGGTTCCAGATCGTTGCCAATAAAATGCAGGCCAATCAGTGCTTCGTTCGGGTGCGAGTAACGAATACCGCGCATGTCGGTCACCACGGTGAGCAGCAGATCGTTGCGTTGGGTGATCGCTTTGGCGATGGGCTGAATGATGTCGGCCTGCGGGGACTGCATCAGGCCTCGCTGGATCTCCGGGCTGTCGGCCAGCGTGCGGGCGATACCCAGTGCGGTGTCTTTGACATCATCGCGGGTGGCCCGGGTGATCTGAACGGAGTAGAGCGCAAAGACCAGAAGCAGCACAGAGGCAATAATCGCGCATACCATCAACGTGACCAGCGTGTTCAGTTTCATGGGGCGCTTGCGCGTCAGAAGGAAAGGCTGCAAATCGCTCATCAATACTCCGCGATGATTAACAAAGGGGTAATTATCGCTGATGACGCGCGTTTCTTAAAGCCATGTAAAGGCGTGGATTTGGTCCTCTTTTCGTGACCCTCCTCGCAGGTCATCCATATAAAACACTTTATAGTGTGTGGGTACTCATAATAAGGAGGCTGTTTATGAGCATTATGCTTACCGGTTCGGTCAAGGAAAGACGGCACGCCAGCACGATGAATATTGATAGATTGTCCACGCTGGACATGCTGAAGGTCATTCACCAGGAAGATGCACTCATTTCCGCTGCAATATCCCCCTGTTTAACGACGATCGCCCGCGTGGTGGATAACGCCGCGGCAACTCTTAGTCACGGGGGCCGTCTGGTCATTGTCGGGGCGGGGCCGTCTGGCCGTGTCGCACAACAGGCTGCCGATGAATATGCGCCGGGCAAAACCCCCGTGATTGCCGTGACGGCACAGGAAGGGGAAGGGAGCTACGAGCGTGGCGTTGCCGATCTGCAGGCCATTAAGTTTGGTGAACACGATATGATGCTGGCGGTTACCGTTAGCGGAAAAACGCCGTGGGTCTGGGGGGCAATGCGCCATGCATGGTCGCTGGGCTCTATGGTCGCCATCATTACCGGTGATGCACAAAGTGAAGCGGCGCAGCTGGCAAGCATGGTGATTGCCCCGGCGCTGGGGGCTGATGTGGTGGCAGGCTTTAGCAATACCAAAGCGGGGATTGCGCAAAAAATGATCCTCTCGATGGTCACCACCGGGCTGGCCGTGCGGACCGGGCGCGTTTACAGCAACCTGCGGGTGGATCTGGAGGCACGCAATACCAAATGGGCCGAACGACAAATTGCCATTGTGATGGAGGCGGGGGGCTGCACCCGGGCGCAGGCAAAAGCCGCGCTGGAGAGCTGTAACCATAACTGTAAAACGGCAGTCCTGATGGTACTGACCGGGCTGGATGCATGGAAAGCCCACGAACTGCTGGCGCAGAATAACGGGTTTATTCGCGTGGCGTTGCAGGAAGCGCCGTAAATTCGGCTCTTATAAATGAAAAAAAGCCCGCGAGTGCGGGCTTTAGTATTTTTGGGGATTAGAACTGGTAAACAATACCCATCGCGAACTGATCGTCCGTCACATTACCCGTAATGGCTCCGTCTTCTTCATCCAACAAGTTAAATTTATATGCAGTATAAACATTCATGTTTTTATTGAAGTAGTACCAGGTACCAAGTTCGATGTAATTCACGCGGTCAGCGTTGACACCTTCATAACCATTAGTTGCACCGAAATCCTTGGCCTGAGAATAAACATAGCCAAGGGATGGACGCAAACCAAAGTCGAATTGATACTGAACGACTGCTTCTACGTTCTGAGTCTTATTAGCAAAACCGCGATTAGAACCTGCTTTGGTCATGTTACGCGTTTCGCCGTACATAACTGCGGCGTAAACGCTATTTGCATCATACTTAGCAGACAGTGCCCATACTTCAGCGTTGTCGCCATAGCCGTCAAGCGTTTGTAAGTCAGTACGGTCAGATTTACCGTAGACGCCGACAAAGCCAAAGCCGTCTACATTATAATTCACAGACATGCTGTAGCCATCGCCATTTGCTTTGAAGCGATCCCGGTCGTCTTTCTTACCCTGATACTGAACAGCGAAGTTCAGACCATCAACCATACCAAAGAAATCGGTATTGCGGTAAGTTGCGACACCGTTGGTACGTTGTGTCATAAAGTTATCGGTAGCGGCCCAGGAGTCTCCACCCCATTCAACCAACATATCGGTGTAAGCTGCGCCGTCATAAGCCACGCCATAGTTACGGCCATAATCGAATGAGCCGTAGTCAGACATTTTCAGACCTGAAAATGCCAGACGGGTACTTTCGTCCTGGTCACCTTCAGGTGCGCTGGCATCGATGTTGTATTCAAACTGGCCATAACCGGTCAGTTGGTTATTGATCTGTGTTTCGCCTTTCACACCAAAACGAGCATATGACGTATCTTTGTTTTCACTGTTGCTTGTGTCAGTGTCAGACCAGATGCGTTCACCAACCATCTTGCCGTAGAAATCAACTTTGTTGCCGTTTTTATTATAAATTTCAGCCGCATTTGCTGCGCCAGCCATTAATAATGCGGGTACCAGAATTGCCAGAACTTTTCTTTTCATTATATATTCCCTTTAAAGATAATTTATATGAATATATGTAATCACCCTCCGTAATTACGATTTTGATACTATTCTATGGATTGTTATTTTGGTTCAAAAATAAATGTAATTAAATCGGTAAAAATATTGCAAAATATTTCTAAAGCTCTCGTTATTTTTCATGTGAATTAATGAACTGAATTCATTGTGCATAATTATTATTAAGTATTTCTCATTTCTATTTTTTAAATCATTTAATTCGGCTGTGTTATAATCCATGGCCTGTTTTCGTCACAGGATAGAATGATGGAACCCATACAGTGGCAGCAGCGTTTTGAATCCTGGCTTGATGAACATCACGCCAGCGAAGACAGTGCGCATGATATTTCGCACTTCCGACGCGTCTGGATGACGGCCCGTAAAATAATGATTCATCATCAGGCCGATCCGCTGGTGGTCCTGACCGCCTGCTATTTTCACGACATCGTTAGCCTGCCGAAAAATCATCCTGAACGCAGTCAGTCATCGCGTCTGGCGGCGCGCAAAACGCGGGACATTCTGCACCGCGATTTCCCGGACTTTCCGCCGGATCGCTTTGCCGCCGTGGAGCATGCCATCGAGGCGCACAGTTTCAGCGCGGGTATTGCGCCGCAAAGTATCGAGGCCAAAATTGTCCAGGACGCCGACCGTCTCGAAGCGCTGGGCGCGATTGGCCTGGCGCGCGTGTTTGCCGTCTCGGGGGGCTGGGCGTGGCACTGTTTGACGCGGAAGATCCCTTTGCCGATGCGCGCCCGCTGGATGACCGGGCATTTGCCCTCGATCATTTTCAGACTAAGCTGCTGCGCTTGCCTGATACAATGCAAACCGACGTCGGGCGCGACCTCGCGCAACATAACGCCGATTTTCTCGTTCACTTTATGGCGAAACTCAGTGCCGAATTACAGGGCGACTGCATCGGGCTGGATAGCCAGATTCAGCACCGCTTCTGTCGCAGTTTGCCCAACTGAACTGTGGTAATCTGTTCCCAGTCTTTATTCTCCGGTTAAAAGAATGCAGGAAAATCGATCAGTGACAGGGCCCGCGCCAGAGCAGGCTGAGAAATCAACGGCAACGGTGCAGGCATTACTGCGCCAGCTGCTGGATATTTATGATGTCAAAACGCTGGCGAACCAGCTGATAGCGCACGGTGAGAGCCACTGGAGCCCGGCCATCCTTAAGCGACTGCTGACCAGCGAGCGGGCAGGGCGCCGCCTGAGCGACGGTGAGTTTCGTTATCTGCAAAACCTGCTTCCGCGTCCGTCTGCCGCGCACCCGGACTATGCATTCCGCTTTATCGATCTGTTCGCCGGTATCGGTGGGATCCGGCACGGTTTTGAAGCCATCGGCGGTCAGTGCGTGTTTACCAGCGAGTGGAACAAACATGCGGTACGCACCTATAAAGCGAACTGGTACTGCGATCCGCACGAACATCACTTCAACGCCGATATCCGTGATGTCACCCTGAGCCATAAAAGCGGCGTCACGGATGAACAGGCCGCCGGGCATATTCGTCAGACGATCCCGGCGCACGACGTGCTGCTGGCTGGCTTCCCCTGCCAGCCTTTCTCGCTGGCCGGCGTATCGAAAAAGAATGCCCTCGGTCGCGCCCACGGTTTCGCCTGCGATACGCAGGGAACGCTGTTTTTTGATGTGGCCCGCATCATTGACGCCCGCCGTCCGGCCATTTTTGTGCTGGAAAACGTCAAAAACTTAAAGAGCCATGACGGCGGAAAAACCTTCCGCATTATTATGCAGACCCTGGATGAGCTGGGTTACGACGTGGCCGATTCTGAGGATATGGGCGCGGATGACCCAAAAATCATTGATGGGAAACATTTCCTGCCCCAGCATCGCGAGCGCATTGTGCTGGTCGGCTTCCGCCGCGATCTCAATCTGAAGGGAGATTTTACCCTGCGGGATATCCCGTCTCTGTATCCCGAGCGTCGTCCAACCGTCGCCGACCTGCTGGAGCCTGTGGTCGACGCGAAATTTATCCTTACGCCCGTTCTGTGGAAATACCTCTACCGCTATGCCAAAAAGCATCAGGCAAAAGGCAACGGCTTCGGATTTGGCATGGTTAATCCTCACGATCCGCACAGCGTGACCCGTACCTTGTCCGCCCGTTATTATAAAGACGGCGCGGAAATCCTGATCGACAGAGGCTGGGATAAAGCGCTGGGCGAGAGGGATTTCGACGATCCGCAAAACCAGCTCCACCGTCCACGACGCCTCACGCCACGGGAATGTGCCCGGCTGATGGGCTTTGAAACGCCGCAGGGCTACAGTTTCCGTATTCCGGTGTCGGACACTCAGGCATACCGTCAGTTTGGTAACTCGGTGGTGGTGCCCGCGTTTGCGGCGGTGGCAAAACTGCTGGCCTCACGTATCCGGCAGGCGGTGGCACTCCGCCAGAGTGAGGCCGTCAATGACGGACGTTCACGATAAGGCAACGCGCAGCAAAAACATGCGTGCCATCGGCACGCGTGATACCGCCATTGAAAAGCGTCTGGCCGGATTATTGACGCAGGCGGGGTTTGATTTCCGCGTGCAGGATGCCGCGCTGGCGGGGCGACCGGATTTCGTCATCGACGCGTATCAGTGCATTATCTTTACCCACGGCTGTTTCTGGCATCATCACGACTGTTACCTGTTTAAAGTTCCGGCAACGCGCACTGATTTCTGGCTGGAGAAGATTGGCAAGAACGTTGCGCGCGACGCGCGTGATCTCACCACGCTTATCGCGCAGGGCTGGCGCGTGCTGATCGTCTGGGAGTGTGCGCTGAGAGGGCGGCTAAAACTGAACGATGCCGATCTGCGCGAACGGCTGGAAGAGTGGATCTGCGGCGGCGGACACACCGCGCAGATCGACACACAGGGGATCCACGCGCTTACGGTTTCTCCACCCCGCAAGGCGTAATCACGGGCTTCGCCGGCAGTAAATATTTGCCCAGCGTGACCAGCACGACGGCAAAAACAATCACCCCTAATGCTAACCACTCAACCGGAGAGAGTGTTTCCCCGCCGAGCCCGGTACCGAGCAGCACGGCCACGACCGGGTTGACGTAGGCATAGCTGGTGGCAACCGCCGGAGACACATTGCGGATCAGGAACATGTAGGCATTGATTGCAATGAGCGAACCAAACAGCGCCAGATACCCGACCGCCAGGAAGCCCGACAGATCCGGCATGGTCGTCAGCCTTTCCCCCGTCAGCATGGAGGCAATCAGAAGAACGATCCCCGCGGCAAGCATCTCAATCGCCCCCGCCATCATGCCGGTTGGCAGTTCGATACGCGAACCGTATACCGAACCAAACGCCCAGCTCATTGAGCCGATAAGAATAATGATCGCGCCCCACGGATTGCCGCTCAGGTTACCGCCGCTGTTGAGCAGAATAATGCCCGCCAGGCCGATGCCAATGCCCAGCCATTCCAGCTTGCGGGTACGGATGCCAAAAAGACGGCTGAAGCAGAGGGTAAACAGCGGTACGGTGGCAACGACCACGGCGGCGATCCCCGACGGTACGTTCTGGTGCTCGGCAATGGTCACAAACCCATTCCCTACCGCCAATAGCAGCAGGCCAATCAGGGCGGCGTTGAGCATCGGGCGCAGCGGCGGTAGCTTATGACCGCGCAGCAGCAGAAAGGCCAGCAGCAACACGCCCGCCGAGAGGAAACGAATGCCCGCCATCATCAGCGGCGGCCAGCTTTCCACGCCGATGCGAATGACAAAGTAGGTCGAACCCCAGATGATATAAAGCGAAAAAAGTGCCCCGATGAGCGGTAGCAGTTGCCGGAAACGCATAATCCCTCACGACGAAATAAAAAGGTCGCTGATAGTAAACGCGAAAACTATCGTGCTGGCGAGCCCTTTAATTGTGTAGTTGATGTGAATTTTTTGTTGACGTGAGGTGCCTGTTTCCGCGTTTGCGCTTTTGCTCCATACTATTCACTTAATTACCAAAAAAAGAAGGATCACGATTTTGGCAGGAAGTAGCTTATTAACATTGCTGGATGATATTGCCACCTTACTGGATGATATTTCCGTGATGGGGAAACTGGCGGCGAAGAAAACCGCGGGTGTGCTGGGGGATGATTTATCGCTTAACGCTCAACAGGTGAGCGGTGTACGGGCTAACCGCGAACTGCCGGTGGTGTGGGGCGTGGCAAAAGGCTCGTTTCTGAATAAAGTGATCCTGGTGCCGCTGGCGCTGCTGATCAGTGCATTTATTCCCTGGGCTATCACGCCGTTGCTGATGATTGGCGGGGCATTTTTATGCTTTGAAGGCGTGGAGAAAGTCCTGCACTCCTTCAGCGCACGCAAGCATAACGACACGCCGGAGATGCGCCAGCAGCGTCTGGACGCGCTGGCCGCGCAGGATCCGAAAACCTTCGAGCGCGATAAAGTCAAAGGCGCCATTCGGACCGACTTTATTCTCTCGGCAGAGATCGTCGCCATTACGTTGGGCATTGTCTCCGATGCGCCGCTGCTCAATCAGGTGTTGATCCTCTCCGGCATCGCCATTCTGGTCACCGTCGGCGTGTACGGTCTGGTCGGATTGATCGTGAAGCTGGATGATATCGGCTACTGGCTGGAGGAGAAATCAAGCGCGGTGGCAAAAGGCATCGGTAAAAGCTTACTGACGCTGGCACCGTGGTTGATGAAGAGCTTGTCGGTGGTTGGCACCCTGGCGATGTTCCTGGTGGGGGGCGGTATTGTGGTCCACGGCATTGCTCCGCTGCACCATGCGATCGAACAGTTCTCCTCGGCGCAGGGGAGCGTGGTGGCCGCTATTCTGCCGACGCTGCTTAATCTTGTGCTGGGCTTTATCGTTGGCGCTATCGTGGTGGCGGCGGTGAAATTGGTCGAAAAAATGCGCGGTTCTGCGCACTAATTGTTACCTGTTGTGGTATGCAAAAAGACTATTCCTCGTCTAAATTGAAACAGTTTCACCCTGATACAGGAGGCAGGTATGGTCTTTTTGGTCAGTGATGAAGTTAAGCCTAAGAAAGGTGGCCCACGTATGATTGTCACAGGCTATTCTAGCGGAATGGTGGAGTGTCGGTGGCACGATGGCTATAGCATCAAGCGGGAAGCATTTCGTGAAGATGAGCTTCAGCCGGGCGACGGGCAGCACAAGCGGGACAAGGCTTAATCACATAACGCCCGGCTTTGCCGGGCGTTTTTATCTCATGTACCGGGTGTAAGGCAGTAATCAGGGAGTGTGTGTGCAGCGCGATACCTTTGTTGTAAAACAATCTTTTCTGCAATGGCTGCATAAGCGTAGCAATCCGGGGTTAATCGTTAATCTCTGTTTTCTTGTCGTCCTTGTCTTTTCCACCCTCCTGACCTGGCGTGAGGTGGTGGTCCTGGAGGAGGCGTATATCTCCAGCCAGCGTAACCATCTCGAAACGGTCGCCACGTCGCTGGACCGTCAGCTGCAGTACAGCGTGGACAAAATGCTGTTTTTTCGCACCAGCATGCATGATGCCTTACAGACCCCCCTGGGGTTTGATGTCCTGCGCGATGCGGTGTCTCGTTTTAGCGCCGTGCGGACGGATGAAACCTGGCAGCTGGCCGTTGATAAAAAACGCACCCTTCCCCTGAACGGCGTGTCAGATGCCTTCGTTGCAAAATCCACGCTCCTTAACCGTGATAGTGAGCGTATCAGTAATGAGATTTCTGCCGCGCTGGAAGTGGGGTATTTACTGCGCCTGGCCTCGTCGGGTGTGCAAAGTGAAGAGCGGATTATCTACGTTTCCCGCGCGGGGTTTTATCTTTCGACAGACACGCCTGATATGGCTGACGATATCAGCGCCCGCTATTACTTTCTGGTGACCCAACCCTGGTTTACCTTACACTCAGAACGCCACAATCGCGCGCGCGCGGTGCGCTGGTTTATTTCGGCGCCGTCGCCCTGGAGCAATGGGGAGCGCACGATAACGGCGAGCGTGCCCATCTATTTTGAGCATTACTGGTATGGCGTGGTAGCGATGGATTTCTCCATACACACCATGAAACGCCTGCTGACTGAGGCGACGCAGGACCGGACGGAGGGCGAGTATCAACTGTATGACACGCGTCTGAACATGATTGCCACGTCAGAAGTGGACGGCAGTCAGGTGAACCGCTTTGATGAGGTTGAAACGGCGCAAATTGCGCACGCGATTGAACACGACACCCGAGGCGGAATTCGCCTTGGAAGCCGTTTTATTAGCTGGGAGCGACTCGATCATTTTGACGGGGTGATCTTACGCGTTCATACGTTGCACGAAGGCGTACAGGGTGACTTTGGCAGTATCAGTATTGTGCTGGCCCTGCTGTGGGCGCTCTTTACCGCCATGCTGCTTGTTTCATGGCTGGTCATCCGCAGGATGGTCAGCAATATGTACACCCTGCAGCACTCCCTGCAGTGGCAGGCCTGGCACGATCCCCTCACGCGTCTGAATAACCGCGGCGCGCTGTTTGAGCGCGCAAAAGGGATTGCGGAGAACTGTCGACAACACGGTCAGCCGTTTACGGTGATACAGATCGATCTTGACCATTTCAAATGCATTAATGACCAGTACGGGCATCAGGCGGGTGACAAAGTGCTGTCCCATGCCGCAGGGTTGATTGCCAGCGTGCTGCGCAAAAATGACGTTGCCGGGCGCGTGGGCGGGGAAGAGTTTTGCGTCGTCCTGCCGGGGAGCAGCCTGGAAGAGGGGAGAAGGGTCGCGGAGCGCATCCGGTCACGCATCAACAGCAGGGAGATCCTGGTGAAAAAGAGCACGACTGTTCGCATCGGCGCCTCGCTGGGCGTCGCCAGCGCGCAGGAAAAAGAGAACTATGTTTTTGAACAGCTGCAGTCTGCCGCGGACGACAGGCTGTATCAGGCCAAGCAGAGCGGGCGTAACCGGGTGTGCTGGAGCGATCAGGAGAAAAAGTGATCCATCCCTTCCCGCCAGCCTAAGGGACCGCTCTGCTGCGTGTGATAAGCCCGTTCAGGGCTATCATTCTGTAGCGTAATGCCCTGGCGGTTTATGCTTTTAATCACCACGGCGAAGTCGACGCTGTCCAGCAGCGGCGCATCGTTTGGGCCATCCCCCAGCCCCAGAGTGGTGGGGACACAATCTTCCTGCTCGCGGTACTGCGCAATCAGCCAGTTAACCGCCACGTCTTTACCGCAGCGTGCATCCAGAATGTGCCAGAAACGGGCCCCCTGTAGACATTTCAGACCCCTTTGCGCCAGCTCCTCTTCAAAGCGGACCATTGCGTCGTCGGTATCACGCCAGATGAGCGTGACAGAGGCGTCGTGTTTGCGTGCGAGCGCCGCACGGTAGCGCGTCAGCCCGGTCCATTCGCTGATGACGCGTTCGTTCACGTCATCAAACGTGACGAATTTAAAGCCTGCCTGCTGGCGGATTTGCTCAATAAGCGGATGAATTTCCCGATGCGTCATCCCTGTGATCTGGCGCTGCCCCATCTCCCAGCGCACATCAGGCTGAATGACCGCGCCGTTCTCAGCAATAAAAGGTAACCCCTCCAGGCCCAGATCCTGTTGGATATCCAGCATCTCTGCGGCACTCTTGCTGCTGCACAGAATCACCGGCACCTGATAATCCTGCAGTTTGTCCAGCCATGGCATCGCGGGTTGCCACTCGTAGGTATGAATGTCCAGAAGCGATCCATCCAGATCGGAAAAAACCAGCAGGGGACCCTGAAGTGAAAGCATGATGACTCCTGAAAGCGCATGCGCCTCTACCTAAGAATATTCTTAAAAAATACTGAAGGGAAAACCGTCTTTATAAGACGCGATTCAGCCAAAGCCGCATTCACCGTGCGTTATTGCTCATAACAAAAATGATTATGTTAAAAATATTATATTCGCCGTAAGAATATATGCTTGTCAGACAAAATCGTTGGGGATAGTGTGGTTTGTACATCAGATTTCCTGGTGTAACGAATTTTCAAGTGCTTCTTGCATAAGCAAGTTTTGATCCCGGCCATCCCCATGACCGGGATTTTTTTCGCGCTATCGATTGGCTTCAGACACGCTAAAGTCGTGTATATCAAGCTCGAAGGCCTCCGCCAGTTCGCGATAGGTATGGTAATCCCTCCCGTTTACCATCACCCTCTCGGAATCATCCTCTGCGCGACGTACTTCGGATTCACTGATCTCATTGATGGCGGCCAGCAGGGCATCGACATCCACTTCGACTTCGCGCTTGATGGTGTCGCTATACGCTTTGTTGGTCTTCATTACGGGGTACCTCATATAAACGTGTCCACGGTTAAGTATAGACCGCACACAAAAACGGCATTCGCATCCGTCAGCGATGTCAGCGCATGCGTTTTGTTCTACACTGGCTCAAAACCAGAGGAGGAATGTATGAAGGTCAACGATCGGGTTACCGTTAAAACGGACGGTGGGCCGCGCCGCCCGGGGGTGGTACTGGCAATTGAAGAGTTCAGTGAGGGAACAATGTACCTGGTATCACTGGAAGACTACCCGCTCGGCATCTGGTTTTTTAATGAACTGGGGCATCCGGATGGCATTTTTGTCGAAAAAGCGGAGTAACACAGCGTCGGGTGGCATTGCGGTTGCCCGACAACGCCCACATAAGCAAAAATCTCTGGCCTGGCCAGAGATCAAAGGTAGGGTGCAAAGGGGTTTAAGCCACTAACGCATGTTGACGAAAATCCCGTTCGTCACATTATCGGTCAAACGTACCACGTGATAGATCACTTGCTTATTATGCGTTTTAATTTTCCTTTTAATATTTCCTTTATGTGATGAAACGGTTTTTGCTTTAATATTCATCTGGTCAGAGATCTGAATAGTTCCTTGTCCTGCCATCCACATTCGCAGCATACTTGATTCAGTCCTGCTTAATGATAGGGTGGGTAAGTTAACCGCTCCTACATTTTTAACTTCTTTATTCAAATAATCACCCAGAATGTCATCCAGCGACTCGGGCTTAATCGACTTAGAACTGATCAATAAATTTTTACGGACCAACAAATACTCATCGAAATGGATATTCGCGATCGCCATAAAAACAATAAACAGAGTTTTTGGATGCTGATTAATGATTTGCTTAATGTGCTGACTGTTGGCTGGATCGTGAATGAAACAGTCCTCATTAATAAACACCACGCCTGGTTTTAGTTCGTCACAAGCGACTGCGAGTTCGTCAACGGTGTGTGCATCGTTGATGTCTCTCTTTCTTACCCCTCTGCTTGCCAGGTACCCGGTTAACCCTAGCCGGGTGTAGCTGCATAAATCCATAATGATCGTTGACATGGCATACCCTCACTCAATGCGTAACGATAATTCACCATCTGCCTGAGAGCTCAAAACAGCCATACGGGATGGAAAAAAATAATAAACCTGTGAGCATGACAAAGACTTTCAGGCGGACTCACTATCCCGTAAAGTTACGTATAATTTGCCAGGAATCTTCTTAAAGTAAAGTAAATATTAAGTATTGTGAGGTGGTTAGAAACAATTAAACCCCGTCAGATATATCCTGGAAGATGTTTTTCATGTTTTATTTTAGGAATATCCTCAGAAAGACAATATCAATCGTGAGGACTATTATTTACGTGGCAGCTCGCTGACAATATCTGCTAACAGATTGAATATCTCGCCGAATAAGTGTTCACAGAAGGGGGCGATAAGGGGCATCAGTAATGACATTAATAAAATTCCGACCGTCAACGTCAGCGGAAAACCGATCACAAAGATGGAGAGCTGCGGTGCCATGCGGTTCAACAGACCTAATGCCAGGTTGACGGTCAGGAGCAGGGTGATAATCGGCAACGCCAGCATCAGGCCATTGAGGAAGATCAGCCCCGCCGCGCGGGTGAGCGCGAGAAAGGCATTGCTGTTGACCGGGTTTTCACCAATCGGCAGCGTATGAAAAGTATCCACCAGCATGGAGATAAGCCACAGATGACCGTTAAACGACAGGAACAGCAGCATGGCGAGCAGATCGATAATGCGCGCCAGCACCGGCATATTGAGGTGGCTGCCGGGGTCAACAAACGTGGCGAACGATAAGCCCATCTGCAGGCCAATCAGCTCCCCGGCCGTGCGAACGGCGGCAAAGGCGAGCTGCATGGTAAAGCCTACGGCAACGCCAATCATCACCTGCTGTAATGCCACCCACACCGCATTCGCCGAGAAGATCGGAATATCCACCGGGGGAAGGGAAGGGGCGACGATGATGGTGATGATAATGCCCAGCCCCACTTTGACACGCTTGGGGATCGATTTCTCGCTGAGAATCGGGGCGGTGGTGATCAGCGCCAGAATGCGCAGCATCGGCCAGAAATAGACGCCGAGCCACTGAACCCACTGGTCGCTGGTGAAGTGCAGCATCGTCAGGTCAGCCGATGATGTACGGCAGATTGGTAAACAGGTTGCGCATATAGTCCAGCAACAGGTTCAGCATCCACGGTCCGGCCACGATAATCGCCACGAATACGGCGATGATTTTCGGAATGAAGGACAGCGTCATTTCGTTAATCTGCGTGGCGGCCTGCAGAATACTGATAATCAGACCGGTAACCAGCGCGACAAGCAGCAGGGGAGCGGCAACGGCAATGGCGATTTTCATCGCTTCCGTGCCCATCATCATGACCGATTCGGGTGTCATTGCCGTTCCTTAACTGTAGAAACTCTGCGCCAGCGAACTGACCAGCAGCTGCCAGCCATCGACCAGTACAAAGAGCATGATCTTAAAGGGCAGGGCAATGGTTGCGGGCGGCACCATCATCATCCCGAGCGCCATCAGTACGCTGGCGATCACCAGGTCGATAATCAGGAACGGAATAAAGATGGTAAAGCCAATCTGAAACGCCGTTTTCAGCTCGCTGGTGACGTAGGCTGGCAGCAGAACGCGCATGGGTACCGCTTCCGGCCCCTGCAATTCGCCGGTATTGGACAAGCGAACAAAGAGTGCCAGATCCGCCTCGCGCGTCTGGCGCAGCATAAATTCCCGCAGCGGCTGTGCGCCTTTATCCAGCGCCTCCTGCATGGAGATTTTATCTTCGCTGAACGGCTGGTACGCGTCGGTATAAATCTTATCGATGACCGGCGACATAATGAAAAAGGTCAAAAACAGCGCCAGCCCCAGCAGCACCTGGTTTGGCGGCGCGGAAGGGGTACCGAGCGCGTTTCGCAGCAGACCAAAGACGATAATGATGCGGGTGAAGCTGGTCATCATCAGCAGGATGGCCGGGATAAAGGTCAGCGAGGTGATGAATACCAGCGTCTGCACCGGGAGCGACCAGCTCTGACCGCCACCGGCAATGGGCGTTGAGACCAGACCGGGCAGTTGCGCATAAACCGCGGGAGCAAACAGGCCAATGCCCGCAAGCGTAAGGGATAACAAACGGCGCATCAGGATCTCCCGGAACGCTTAAGCAAACTCTTCATGACGGACTGAAAATCCGCAGGGGCTTGTGCGCGCTCCTCCACCGTGACAGGGGCGGGCGGCAGTTTATGTAATACGTTGATGTTCGAGGCGGTGACACCCAAAACCAGACGCGCATCGTCCACCTCGACGATAACCACGCGTTCACGCGGCCCCAGCGTGGTGCTGGCGCTCACCTTCAGGCCGCGGGTGCCGGCGGTTTTACCCGCCAGACCAAAACGCTTCGCCAGCCAGGCGGCGATAAGAATAAAGGCAATAATACCGAACAACGCCCCGCTCACCTGGAGCAGCGGGGAACCGGGAACGGCAGACGGTTGCGATAGTGTTGCCTGGGTTTTCATACTTATCGGCTCAGACGACGCATACGTTCAGATGGGGTGATGATGTCCGTGATACGCACGCCGTATTTATCGGCAACCACCACCACTTCACCCTGAGCAATCAGATAACCGTTTATCAGAATATCCAGCGGCTCACCCGCCAGACCGTCAAGGGCCACGACGGAACCCTGCGTCAGGCGCAGCAGCTCTTTAATGGTCATCCGGGTGCGTCCCAGTTCAACGGTCAGCTTGACCGGGATGTCCATAATCAGGTCGATATCCTGCAGCGTGCCGCTGACGTCACCGCCGCCGAGTTGCTGGAATACCGCATCCGCTGCGCTTTTCGTCGGGGTCGCTTTTTGTTCGTTTAACGCGTCAGCCCACAGATCGTCCAGTGCTCCGCTGTTTTCATCGGACGGATTGTTCATGTCACTCATTTGGGCTGTTCCTCATTCAGCGAATTCAAAATCGGGTTGATCAAGTGCTCAACGCGTAACGCATACTGACCGTTAATCGTGCCGTACTGGCTTGTCAGCACGGGGACACCATCCACATGGGCAATAATGCGGTCGGGTTTGTCTATCGGCAAAACATCGCCGGGTTGTAATTTCAGGATCTGGGATAACCGCATTGAGATGTCGGCAAAGTTAGCCACCAGCTCAAGCTGTGAGTGCTGGACCTGGCGAACCAGGTTTTCACGCCAGTTCTGATCTTCGTGGCGTGAGTTTTCCAGCGGCGGGTTAACCAGCAGCTCGCGCAGCGGTTCAATCATGCTGAACGGCAGACAGATATTGAACTCGCCGGTCAGGTTACCGATCTCCACGTGGAACGGCGTGTTGACGACGATATCGTTCGGGGAGGTGGTGA
Organism: Enterobacter sp. MGH 37; assembly: GCF_000534515.1. Taxonomy (NCBI): domain Bacteria; kingdom Pseudomonadati; phylum Pseudomonadota; class Gammaproteobacteria; order Enterobacterales; family Enterobacteriaceae; genus Enterobacter; species Enterobacter sp. MGH 37. The sequence continues at coordinate 2,086,873 of NZ_KI973205.1, read as the reverse complement.
TATTGGTAAATTTCACCTGCATCTCGGAACGAACGTATTCCACTTCCAGCGGGTTAATCGCTTTCCACGCGTCGCTGTAGGACTCCAGCGCCAGCTTCAGCATGCGGTTGATGACGCGCTGTTCGGTGTGGGTGAATTCACGACCTTCTACTTTGGTCGGGAAACGCCCGTCGCCGCCGAACAGGTTATCCACCGCAATGAACACCAGGCTTGGCGAAAACACGACCAGACCGGTGCCGCGCAGCGGCTTGAGATGAATCAGGTTAAGGTTGGTTGGCACCGGCAGGTTGCGGGCAAACTCGTGATACGGCTGAATGCGGATCGCACCGACCGTGATATCCGGGCTACGACGCAACAGGTTGAACAGCCCCATACGGAACTGACGTGCAAAACGTTCGTTAATGATCTCCAGCGCCTGCAGACGTTCACGAACTACGCGGCGCTGGGTATTCGGATCATAGGGACGAATATTGTCGTCACCCGTTAGGCCCGGTTGCGGATCATCGTTTTTATCGCTGTCGCCGTTGAGCAGCGCATCGATTTCTGCCTGAGAAAGAATACTGTCGCCCATGTCGTTACCGCAGAATGAAGGCTGTATACAGAACGTCAGTGACTTCCTGCTTAGGTTGGCCGTTTACCAGCGGAGTGGCCAGCGTCTCTTTGATGGCGTCGACCAGCTTTTGCTTACCCACGTCGGTGGCCAGCGCGGAGGCGTCCTGACGAGAGAACAGCAGAAGAAGACGGCTACGCACTTCCGGAAGATAATCATTCAGGCGCGCGCGGGTGGCTTCATCCTTCAGGCGCAGCGTAATACCGACATACAGCACACGATCCGCATCACCGAGGTTAACGGTGAAGGTGTCCAGAGGGAAAAAGACCGGCGCCGGCGGCGGTGCGGGTTCGGCTTTGGCGGCAGCGGTTGAAGGTTCCTGCTGCATACGCCAGTAACTATAGCCCGCGGTAGCGCAGGCGGCGAGCGTGATCAACACCAGCAGCGGGATCCAGATGGAACGCTTACTTTTTTTGGTGATAGCGGAGTCTGTCATCTGATACGAGCTTCCTGTTTCGGTACAGCTTAATAAGGTGATTATCCCGTGTCCTGCCGTCGTCAAAGCGTGGAAAAGACGGGGATAATCACGCTACCTCTGGCGTTTAGGCGAAGATGTCTACGGCACTGTTACCGCGCGCCGCGGATTGCAGGGCGGCAGGGGTGGGCAGTAGCTCCTCGCTCTCTTCATTAAATCCGCCGTTGTGACCGGAACGTGAAGCCTGATGCTGCTGCGATGAGGATTGCTGTTGCCCGGCAAAGCTTTCGCTGCTGACGCTGCTCTGAGAGAGCTGAATACCGTTCTCTGCCAGTGACGTCCGCAGGACAGGCAGTGCCGCTTCCAGCGCCGCGCGCACGTGGCTGTGTGCCGAGACCATCTGCAGCTGCGCCTGGTTATCATCCAGTTTAAGCGAGATTTGCACCTGGCCCAGATCTTCCGGGTGCAGGCGCAGCTCCGCAGTCTGTTGCCCCTGCTTAGTGAACAGCGTGATGTGCTGGCTCAGGGACTGCTGCCATTCGTGAGTACCCAGCGGCTGGCTTAACACCGGCGCGGTGGCAACGGTAGCGGCAGGCTGGCTGGTGGCATGACTGGACATGATCGGCGCCAGGGTAGCCGTGGGTGAGGATGATGAAGAGGAACTGGCGAATTCCTGCTTCTCTGCCGCAGCGGCCACGACCGGAGTGACTGGCGCATTGGCGGAGAGATCCGGGCCGTTGTTTTTCGCCTGACTCTGATAAGGTGCGGAAAGCTGCGCTTTATCGTGGTCTCCCGCTGCCGCGTTCAGGGGGGGGTGGCCCGCTGCGTTTGGCGAAAGCGTCGCTGAACTCAACGTTGAGGTTGCGGAAACGCCGTTACTGCCCGCCGCGTGAGGCGTGCTGGTCTGCTGGTGCGGCAGCATTGCCATCAGCGCGCTTAATCCGGCCAGCTCTTCTTCGCTCAGTTCGCTTTTGCTGTCATCCTTGCTGTTGGCCGCATTGAGCGTTTTCAGGGCATCGCCCTTTGACAGCGGCACCAGCCCGGAAATCAGGGTTTCAGGCGTGGCAAGCTGCGCCGTTTCATCGCCACTCAGGGCTGGCTGACGCGCGAGCAGGTCGGCAATTTTGGCCTGCAGCGCGGTATCGCCTTTGGCGTCCTGAGCGACTTTTGACAGCTTACTGCCAGCGGCTTTCAGGTCAGCCAGGGTCAGCGGCGCATCTTTGCCCTTGCCCGTCGCGTCCGTCAGGGCACCCGTCAGCAGGGAGAGAAAGTCTTGCGCACCGTCGGTGCCTTTCCCTGTTTGCATCCCGCCCGACAGGTCGCTGTCGCTCATCAGCAGTTGTTGCAGTGTGATCATTCCGGTTTCCTCATTGATGCGCGCTGGGCAAACTCATCCATTTTTTTCTGATCCAGACGGTTTTCCGCCAGGGTCGCGGCTGCGATCTGCCGGTCCTGTAAGGTTTGCCAGGCCTGCAGCCGCTGTTTTTTCTCACGCCAGAAATTCAGCGCGGTATCGACTTTTTGGGTCCACTGGTTAAGCTGCTGGCGGTGCTGCTCTATCGCCTTCTCCAGCGTCTGGATAAACTGCTGATAGTTAATCCACCGCTGGCTTCCAATGCCCTGGGTCATATCGGTATTGAGGTTGGTGCGATACTCATGCTGATAGTCGATTAACATCTTCAACTGTTCTTCAGCCTGCTGGCACCCGCGTCGCATTGCGCCAAGCTGCAATGCGGCATCATCAACTTCTTTTTCAGCCAGATCTTTCAGCGTTGATAACGCGCTGTTTTGCGCCATGACCTTCGCCCTCCACCTGTGTTACACCTGCGGGAAAATCAGCTCCAGAGCCTGGATTGAATCTTCCCAGTCGGCACGTTCAAAAATGCCCTGTTGTAAAAACGCCTCCAGCTGCGGCCACAGGCTAATCGCTTTGTCGAGCATAGGATCGCTGCCTTTGGCATACGCCCCCACGCTGACCAGATCGCGGTTGCGCTGGAAGCTGGAGAGGAGTTGTTTAAAGTTACGCACGCGGGCGTAATGCTTCTCGGTGATCAGCGCCGTCATTGCGCGGCTGATGGATGCTTCAATATCAATCGCCGGGTAGTGTCCGGCTTCAGCCAGACGACGCGATAACACAATATGACCGTCGAGAATGGCGCGCGCGGAGTCGGCAATCGGGTCCTGCTGGTCATCGCCTTCGGTCAGTACCGTATAAAATGCAGTGATGGAGCCACCGCCGCTGATGCCGTTCCCTGCGCGTTCAACCAGCGCAGGAAGTTTGGCAAAGACCGAAGGCGGGTAGCCTTTGGTGGCCGGTGGCTCACCGATAGCCAGCGCAATTTCACGCTGCGCCATCGCGTAGCGGGTGAGGGAGTCCATGATCAGCAGCACGTGCTTGCCGCGGTCGCGGAAATCTTCGGCAATACGGGTGGCGTAGGCGGCACCCTGCATACGCAGCAGGGGGGACACATCCGCCGGGGCGGCGATTACCACTGAACGGGCCCGGCCTTCCGCACCCAGAATGTTTTCGATGAAATCTTTGACTTCACGGCCACGCTCACCAATCAGCCCAACGACGATCACGTCGGCCTGGGTATAACGCGCCATCATGCCGAGCAGGACCGATTTACCCACGCCGGAGCCGGCGAACAGACCCATACGTTGTCCGCGTCCTACCGTGAGCAGGGCGTTAATCGGCCGTACGCCGGTATCCAGCACATGCTCGATAGGGGTACGCTGCAGGGGGTTAAACGGCTGGGTGATCAACGCCCCGGTTTCGGTGGTGTCCGGCGCGGGCAGGCCATCCAGCGGTTTCCCGCTGCCGTCGAGCACGCGGCCGAGCAGGGCCGGACCAAGCGGCAGCTGTTTCCCGCTTTGCAGGCCGTCGCCGCTGATGTTTTTCGCGTAGACGCGGGCGCCGGGGAGAATACCTTCCACCTCTTCAAGCGGCATCAGGAACAGTCGCTGACCGTTAAACCCAACCACTTCGCTTTCGACTTCACGCGTTTCCTGACCATCCTGACGCTCAATCACACAGGTTGCGCCCAGCGGAAGCTGCAGGCCGGTGGCTTCCAGTACCAGACCGGTCGCGCGCGTCAGTCGTCCATAACGACGAACGGAGGGCAGTTGCGCCATCTTCGTCTCAAAGTTGTCGAGCGTGGTGAGCCAGCGGGTGAGGCGTGCGGTCATCAGACGACTCCCGGTGCCGCCAGACGGCACAGTTCCTGCCAGCGAGTGGCGACGCTGGCATCCAGGTCACCTTCGTCGGCAGAGACTTTGCAGCCGCCGTGGTGTAAAGACGGATCGCCGCGCAGACGCCAGCCGTGCAGGCTGAGGGTTGCCCCCAGGCTCTCTTCAACGCGCTGCAGATCGTCCGGGTGAACGCGCAGCTGCGGTTTGCCGCTGAACAGCGGCTCTTGCTGCAAAAGCCCCTGAATCTGTTTGATCAGCGCCGTGTTATCCACCACAGGTGTCTGGCCAATGACCTGACGCGCAGCTTCCAGCGCCATCTGCATCAGACGGGACGCAATCACGCTGTCCAGCGCGTCCAGCGTGTGCTGGAACTCGCTGACCAGCTGCTGCATGCGGGCGTGGATCGGCGCCTGCTGCTGACGCGCCTGGTCGATACCGTGCTCTAATCCTTTCGCCAGACCTTCCTGATAGCCCAGATCGTGACCTTTCTGGCGGCCTTCATTCAGACCGGCAGTGTAACCTTGCTCATGCGCCTGCATTTGAAGCTGCGCCAGCATCTGCGCTTGCTTCTCCTCCTCGCTCAGCTCGGGCTGCCCGACGTCGACGTCAGGCTCTGCGGGTGAGACCTTCGCGGGCGTGAATTCAGAAAGGGGAGGGGCCAGATCGTCTGGCGTCCAGCGCTTCCACGACAGCTCATTAGACATAGGTGTCGTCTCCGCTGCCAATCACCATCTCGCCGGTTTCCGCCAGACGACGAACAATAAGCAGGATGGCTTTCTGTTCGTTCTCCACCTGAGACAGACGAACCGGACCGCGGTTGGCAAGGTCGTCGCGCAGGATATCCGCCGCACGCTGAGACATGTTGCGCAGGAACTTCTCGCGCAGCGGCTGTTCGGCACCTTTGAGGGCGATAAGCAGCGATTCGGAGTCCACTTCCTGGAGCAGGCGCTGGATGCTGCGATCGTCCACTTCGACCAGGTTTTCGAACAGGAACATCTCGTCGATAATTTTCTGTGCCAGCTCGCCGTCGAATTCGCGAACCGCGGTAATAACCGCTTCTTCCTGCTGCGTTTTCATCAGGTTGATGATTTCCGCCGCCGTTCTCACGCCGCCCATTTTGCTGCGCTTGAGGTTCTGACCGTCGAGCAGGTTGTTCAGTACTTCGGTCAGCTCCGCCAGCGCGGCCGGCTGAACGCCACCGAAGGTTGCGATACGCAGCATCACATCGTGACGCAGACGCTCTTCGAACAGGGCCAGAATATCGGCTGCCTGACCCCGTTTGAGGTGGACAAGGATGGTGGCGATAATCTGCGGGTGCTCGTCGCGAATAAGGTCGGCGGCACTCTGCGGCTCCATAAAGTTAAGCGTTTCGATCCCGCTGGCGGTATCGCGCGTTTCCAGAATGTCTTCCAGCAGGCTGGCGGCACGCTCTTCGCCCAGCGCCTTGACGAGGACGGAGCGCAGGTAGTCGTTGGCGTTGACGTTGAGCGCGGCAAACTGTTCGGCTTCCTGCTCAAATTCCGACAGCACTTCGGTCAGCTGTTTATTGGAGATCTGACGCACGTTGGCCATGGCCGCACTGAGGATTTGCACTTCCCGCTGGGAGAGGTGCTTAAACACCTCTGCCGCGCGGTCTTCGCCAATGGTCATCAGCAGGATGACGCTTTTATCGGTGCCTGTAAGCGTATTACTCATGTTCGTTACCCATCCACTGGCGGATGACCAGCGCCACGACGCGCGGATCGTTATCTGACATTTCGCGAATGCGCTGGCTCATCACTTCGGCGCCCATGCGCTGGTTAGCCCGACGCTGCTGCATCTGCTCATCTTTGCTGAGGCGAACTTCAACCGCTTCTTCCGTTTCCTGACGCGTAGACATCTGTTCGCGAGCGGCTTTTTCTGCTTCAGCACGACGCTGGAGCTGTGGACGAACGCCCTTACGCCACAGCAGCCACGCGACAATCAGCACCAGCAGCCAGCGTCCTGCGGACATCAGCTGGTCGATAAACGCCTGCTGTTGCCAGAACGGCAGTTCACCGCCGGTCTCTTCAACCGCGTTGAACGGCGAGTTCACCACGTTAAGGGTGTCGCCACGCTTCTCGGAGTAGCCCATCGCTTCGCGGGTCAGGTTTTCAATCTGCTTCATCTGCTCGGCGGTTAACGGCAACGGTTTGCCATCCGCCAGCGTTTTGTAGTTCACCACCACCGCAACAGAGAGACGCTGAATATCGCCCACGTTGAGTTTAGTGTGGCGGATCGTCCGATCCACTTCGTAGTTCGTGGTTTCGTTACGGCTACTGGTGCGTGGACCGGCGTTACTGGTCGTTGAGGTGGTCTGCTGATTATTTTGCTGACCGTTCTGCTGATTGGCCGGCGGCGTGGAAATCGGTGCCGCGTTTGCCGGAGCCGGCTGGTTAGAGAGCGCACCCGGCACGCCGCCAGGGTAGGCGCCGCCCACCTGTTCGCTGGAGTTGATCTGACGCGAGCGCATCACCGCCTGAGCCGGATCGCCGTTCGGGCTGTATTGCTCTTCGGTTTGTTCTTTATTAGAGAAGTCAATCTGCGCGGTCACCTGCGCATGCACGTTGCTGTTACCGACAACCGGGCCGAGGATCGCTTCAATGCGACGCTGGAGACGGTTTTCTACGTCTGCGGCATATTTCAGCTGCGCGTCGTTCAGGTCACGCCCGGCGGTATTGGATTGGGTCAGCAGGTGTCCGCTTTGATCGACCACCGTCACGTTACCCGGTGGCAGACCGGCGACGGCGCTGGAGACGAGATGCGTCACCGCGCTGATTTGCCCTTCGTCCAGCGCGCGGCCAGGTTCGAGGTTCACGGTCACGGAAGCTGAAGGGGATTTCTGTTCACGAACAAATAAAGAAGGCTTAGGCATCGCCAGATGCACACGGGCACTCTTCACCGGGCCTAACGTTTCAATGGTGCGGGCCAGCTCACCTTCCAGCGCACGCTGGTAGTTCACCTGCTCGCTGAACTGGCTGATACCGAACTTTTCCTGATCCAGCAGTTCAAAACCGACCGCACCGCCCTTCGGCAGGCCCTGCTGAGCCAGACGCAGACGCAGCTCGTGGACCTTATCAGCAGGCACCTCAAGGGCACCGCCGTTATCGGCAAAGCGATAAGGGATGTTCATCTGGGTAAGCTGGGTGACGATGGCACCGCCATCCTGATCGGAAAGGTTGCTATAGAGCGTGCGGTAATCAGGGCTTTTTGCCCATAAAACCATCGCTACAAGGATGGCAATAGCGGCAGCGCCTGCCACGATCAACGGGATTTTAGGATTCGCGCGAAGGCGGTTCATCCACTCGAGTGATTTATTTTGCGGCGCTGTCGATGCTGTTGCACTCATTGCGCACCTCTTAAATCCTGGTGGTTTACGTTATTCGTGTAGAGAAACAAAACTGACTCCCGGGTCGGCAAACACGACAAAAGTTCCATATTGATGGCCCTGCCATTATTTGATGATTCCGGATTTTCTATGCGTCAAATAACCTGGTTTTTTCACGCTATTTACCGCCATTATCTTATTGACAAGCTGTTAGTCTTGACCGCGTAAAAAACCATCCAGGGGAGAGTCATGGCTATACAGGGCATTGAAGGGGTAATCAGTCAGTTGCAGGCAACGGCGATGACGGCCCGTAATCAGAATGTGGCAGAACAACAGCCGACCATCAGCTTTGCGGGGCAACTGCATGCCGCTCTTGACCGTATCAGCGATACCCAGACCGCGGCGCGTACCCAGGCGGAGAAATTCACCCTCGGTGAGCCGGGCGTGGCGCTGAATGATGTGATGGCCGATTTGCAGAAAGCCACGGTTTCCCTCCAGATGGGGATTCAGGTGCGAAATAAACTGGTGTCGGCGTATCAGGAAGTGATGGGCATGCAGGTTTAAGCCCTTTATCTTCGCTGGCAGCCGCAGCGCTTTAATGCCACAATATTTTTTTCTTCGAAAGCAGGAAAGATGATGAAAAAAATAGCAATTGCTGGCGCGCTGCTGGCACTGACCGGGTGCGTACAGGTCGATAACTATCAGGATGTGATTAAGCATCCTGTCCCGGCGCATCTGGCGGGATACTGGCAGTCAAAAGGACCGCAGAGTAGCCTGGTCAGTCCTGAAGCGATTGCCACGCTGGTGGTGACCGAAGAGGGCGATACGCTGGACTGCCGCCAGTGGCAGCGTGTGATTGCCGTGCCGGGTAAAATCATGCTGCGTTCAGACAGCTACTACAACGTTACCCGCAAGCTGGATATCTATCCGCTGGAGCGCGATGGCGCGACGCTTGAGTATGACGGGATGGAGTTGCAGAAGGTTGACCGCCCAACGGTGGAATGTACTGATTACCTGAGCAAAAACCCGCTGGAGAGTAAACTACCGTAGCCGTTTGTTGCCGGGTGGCAGCTTCGCCTGGCCCGGCCTACAAAAGTACCGTCCCGTAGGCCGGGTAAGCGTCAGCGCCACCCGGCATTGTTTCTACAGCGCATCTTCTATTACCCAAACGCTGACACTCCCTCCATTACAGGTAAAGGTGCCTTCGCCATCTGCCGCGGTGGTGACCGTTTCTTCGCGATTGCCGAGGAAATCACGCCACGTTTTGTCGCCGTAATTTTCCCCAAGGCAAATCACTTTCTCGCCGTCGTCGCCGTTCGACATCACTACCACACAGCCGGGATCGTCTTCCGTACCGCTGCGGCTGAAGGCGATGCAGTTAGGATGGTCAAAAAACAGGGTCTGCACGCCGTGGGCAAAACGCTGCCGGGCGAGGATCAGTTCGTGAAGCTGCTCAATGACCGGCATGTCGATGTGGTAGGTCTCGCCATCTCCACCCGTATCGTCATAGCTCGCCCCGAAGAGATCCGGATAAAACACGCTCGGCACGCCGTTTTCCCGCAGCAGGATCAACGCATATGCCAGCGGTTTAAACCAGGCTTCTACCGGTGCTTCCAGCGCCTGCAAAGGTTGGGTGTCGTGGTTAGCGACGAGAGTGACCGCATGGAACGGATCCGCCTCCACCAGCGTACCGGTGAAGATCTGGCTCATGTCATAATCCCGTCCCTGACGAGACGCTTCGTGGAATTTCATCTGCAGGGGAGCATCAAAGAGCATGGTTTTACCGTCGACCTGGTCAATATAGGCCTGCAGCTTATCCACCTCATGGGACCAGTATTCCGCCACAATAAACAGCGGCTGGTCAGCGACGTCCTGGACGTGCTCAATCCACTCTTTATAAAACCAGGCGGGAATATGCTTGACGGCATCCAGACGAAAACCGTTGCAGCCCGTCTGTTCCATGACCCAGCGGGCCCAGTATTTGATCTCTTCGGTGACCGCGTGATTGCGAAAATCAATATTCTCGCCCATCAGATAATCGAAGTTACCCATCTCATCATCAACCTGATCGTTCCAGCCTTCGCCGGTGTAGTCGTTGACGATTTTAAAAATGCCGTCTTGATCCGGGTTTTCAATATGGTCCACGCCGCTGAAGCATTTGTAATCCCAGACGAATTGGGAATATTGCCCGGCACGGGCAGGGAAGGTGTAGCGGGTCCAGGCTTCACACTCAATGATTTCATCATCAATTTGCGTGCGGTCTTGCTCGTTCACGCGCTGAACGCGGACAGGTTCTTTCTCGTCTGCCCCCATCTTGTGGTTCACCACGACGTCCAGCAGCACGGCGATATCATTGCTTTTCAGCGCCTCTATGGCCTCCAGCAGCTGCGCTTTGTCACCGTATTTCGTGGCGATACTGCCTTTCTGGTCAAATTCGCCGAGATCGAACAGATCGTATGAGTCATAGCCAACCGAATACCCGCCGGACGCACCTTTATACGCGGGGGGAAGCCAGATCATATTGATGCCGATTTCATTAAGATTAGGGGCTAACGCCGTGACTTCGCGCCACAATTCACCGCCAGCAGGGTAATACCAGTGAAAACATTGTAAAAGTGTTGGGTTGCGCATGCACCATCTCCATGAGGTCGCGAGACTCAAGTATGGCGCAGGTTTGGCAGAAATGCTGGCGTACGAAACGGTTAAAGCTCGTACGCCAGTAAAATGGCTAACTGATATCGCTATTACTTTGCGGAACCAGGACATGGCCGCCTTGATTACCGTAGGTGGAGAGAACGGTTTTCTGGATGGAGGATTGCCCAACCAGCTTCGCCAGCTCATCCATTCTGGCTTGCAGCAATGTTTTTACCTGGCCTTCGTTGTCCAGGATCACCCGCAGCGTCGGGCGAAGCTGCTCCTGAATCTGCATCGAAGGTTCACTTTCCTGAGTGAGACGAGCCAGTGAGTGCACCGCATTAACATAGTCGGTTTCACAGATGATCAGATCATCCCATAGCCCCTGCCGGGCCAGTCGCAACATCAACTGGCTCTGCTCAAGGAGTTGCTGATAAAGGGTATAGAGCTGCGGTGCATTACTCATTAGACGGCGTCCTGCATCAGTTGTGGGGTACCGGCAACCTCCTTCCACCCGTCAGCGATATTGCGCAGCAATGTTTCCACCTCTTCGATGGCGCTGGCGTCGTTATTCACATTGGCGTGCAGGAGGCGACGAACCATATAGGCATAAAGGGCGATCAGGTTTTGTGTGAGCTCATCACCATTACTTTCCACCAGGCCGACCTTCAGACCGTTCTCGATAATGTTGATCGCTTTCGAAATCGCGAGTCCCTTTGCCGGGATATTGCCGTCTTGCAGGAACAGACGCGCGCGAACCAGCGCGCTGAGGGCTCCATCAAATAGCATGATAACCAGCTGTTGCTGGCTGGCGCTCATCACCGCGCTTTCAACCTCTATTTTTGCGTAGGCTTGTGTACCTTTTGCGCCGTACATGTTATCCCCCTCGGGTCTGATTAGCGTTTACTACTTGTTGCTGGACGTATTTTCAAACTGCTGCGTCAGGTAGCTACTGGTGTTGTTCAATGAGGTCATCAGTACGTCCAGCTGGGTAAACTGAGCTTTATACTGTGCCACACGAGCATCAATACGATCGCTGACTGAGTTGTATTGATCCGTCAGCTTGTTCAGCGTTTTGCTGACCCCATCTTTTGCCGCCTGGATAATCCCTTTGCTGGAGAGCCAGTCAGTCAGATTGGTGGCCATGGTGGTGGTGATACCGGTGGCTTTACCGTCGCCCACAACCAGATCTTTTACGGCGGTCGGGTTATCAGTTAGCGCTTTTTTCAGCTTCGTGCTGTCCAGCTCCAGTTTGCCTGAGCTTGGGTCTGAGGTAATGCCCAGTGACGACAGCGTCTTATAGGTGGTGCCGCCGACGGTGTTGCTCAGCATGGTTTTCAGCTGGGTCTGGATCGTACGCAGCGTGCTGTCACCGAGCAGGGCACCGTTGCTGGCATCCTGTGCATCTGTACCTGCATCCACCGCCGTATATTTGGTTAATGTTGCAAAGCTGTCCTGAAGGGTGTTGTAGGCATCCACCCAGGCTTTCATTGCCGTTTCCGCTTTCGACGTATCTTTGGTGATCGTCAGCGTCTGGTTGCCGGTGGTGACATCGTTCAGGTTCAGGGTGATATCTTCCAGCGCATCGCTGATGGTGTTGCTGCTGTTTTCGATATCTACGTTGTTCACCTTCAGCTTCGCGTTCTGCGCGGTGACGCTTTCCGTCATCCCGTTGCTGGCGTCGGTGCTGGTGCCGTTATAACCCATAAAGGATTGCAGAGCGCTGTCGCCGCTCACGCTGATGCTGACCGCGTTGTCCGCCCCGGTTTCGGTAGAGGTGATGGACAGACGATACTGACCATTACCGACGTTAATAATACTGGCGGTCACGCCAGCGTCAGCTTTGTTAATTGCATCGCGAATGCCGTTCAGCGAGGAGTTGGCGGCGCTGATATCTACCGTCACCGGTTTTTTACCGTTGCCTGCAGTAAAGGTAATTTTGCTATCTGTCGTGGCGATAGCGGTTTTAGTATCCGCCTGGGTATTTTTGGTGGTCAGCGTTTGCGCCTGCGCCAGCTGCGACACGCTAACGGTGTATTTACCCGCAATCGCGCTGCCGGAGGTGGTGGCGCTGAATGCCGTGGTGCTGCTCGCCGTGCTGGTGGCCGTAAACAAGTCGGCTTTATTCAGCGCGGTGTTGGCGGTCTGAAACGCTTCCAGTGAACTCTTCAACGTGCCGTAAGCGCTCAGCTTGGCGGTATAAGATGACTGTTGTTTGGAAATCGGTGTCAGCTGCTCTTTTTCGGCCTTGGTCAGACTATCCAGAATGTCTGCTAACTGAAGACCCGAACCAATCCCCAATGATGAAATACTTGCCATATTTATTCCTTAATCTATCGACACGTAGAACGAATAGTGGGGTTATCGGCCTTAATGGGGGAAAGTTTACGGTTAATTTCTTTTTTTTAATGGCGGGAATAACGGTAATAGAGAAGAGTATTTCCGTGGCTAAAAAAATTATCGAGATCCTGAAAAAAAATCTAAAGGTTGTTTTGGACCAGACGATAACACCTTTGACGGCGATGAAGCCGAAGGGTGGAAACCCAAATCTAACCAAACAGATTTGATGAACAACAGGAATCGAAATCATGGCACAAGTCATTAATACCAACAGCCTCTCGCTGATCACTCAGAACAACATCAACAAGAACCAGTCTGCTCTGTCTTCTTCTATCGAGCGTCTGTCTTCTGGTCTGCGTATCAACAGCGCTAAAGATGATGCTGCGGGCCAGGCTATCGCTAACCGCTTCACGTCTAACATCAAAGGTCTGACTCAGGCTGCACGTAACGCTAACGACGGTATCTCTCTGGCGCAGACCACTGAAGGCGCGCTGTCTGAAATCAACAACAACCTGCAGCGTGTTCGTGAACTGACCGTTCAGGCGACCACCGGTACTAACTCCGATTCTGACCTGTCTTCAATCCAGGACGAAATCAAATCCCGTCTGGACGAAATCGACCGCGTATCGGGTCAGACTCAGTTCAACGGCGTGAACGTACTGGCGAAAGACGGCTCCATGAAGATTCAGGTTGGCGCGAATGACGGCCAGACCATCTCTATCGACCTGCAAAAGATTGACTCTTCTACTTTAGGTCTGACTGGCTTCTCCGTATCCAAAAATGCGCTGGAGCTGGGTGATTCGATTACTCAGATCGGTGACGCTAGCGGCACCATGTCTAAAGTTGATCTGTCAGATGTCGCTTCCGCACTGAAAGTTGATGCAAGTTCCTTGACGCTGCACAACGTACAGAAAGCAGGTGCTTCGACTGGTACCTATGTTGTATCTTCCGGTTCTGATAATTACTCTGTTTCTGTCGGTAGCGATGGTTCAGTGGCTCTGAACAAAACTACCGTAACTTATGATGACAGCGATAATGGTGTAACTGGCGCAACCAGCGATCAGTTCATCAAAGTAGCTTCAAACGCTAGTGGCGATGCAGTTGGTTTCGTTACTATCCAGGGGAAAAACTTCCTCGCTGGTACAACTGGTGACGGTAAAGATGCAATTGTTAACACCTCTGGCACAACTAAAGGCACCCCAACCCCAACTAACGTTGCAACTGGTTCTGCTGCTACCCCGCTTCAGTTGAGTGGGACAACTGCGACCGCCGAGTTCGCTGGTGCATCTACTGCAGATCCACTGGCTCTGCTGGACAAAGCTATCGCGTCTGTTGATAAATTCCGTTCTTCTCTGGGTGCGGTACAGAACCGTCTGAGCTCTGCGGTAACCAACCTGAACAACACCACCACCAACCTGTCTGAAGCGCAGTCCCGTATTCAGGACGCCGACTATGCGACCGAAGTGTCCAATATGTCTAAAGCGCAGATCATCCAGCAGGCCGGTAACTCCGTGCTGTCCAAAGCTAACCAGGTTCCTCAGCAGGTTCTGTCTCTGCTGCAGGGCTAATCGCCTGATAATGCTCAAACCCCGCTTCGGCGGGGTTTTTTATTTAGCGCTATTCGCATAACCCCCCAAATAACCCCTCATTTCACCCACTATTCACCCAATTGAAACCCCTGCAGAATCGGATAATCATGCCGATAACTCAATTAACGCAGGGCTGTTTATCGTGAATTCACTCTATACCGCTGAAGGTGTAATGGATAAACACTCGCTGTGGCAGCGTTATGTCCCGCTGGTGCGTCACGAAGCATTGCGCCTCCAGGTGCGCTTGCCGGCGAGCGTGGAACTTGACGATCTGCTACAGGCGGGCGGTATCGGGTTATTGAATGCAGTTGACCGATACGACGCTCTGCAAGGAACGGCATTTACGACTTACGCAGTTCAGCGTATTCGTGGTGCGATGCTGGACGAACTGCGCAGCCGTGACTGGGTGCCGCGAAGTGTTCGCCGCAACGCCCGCGAAGTGGCGCATGCGATGGGGCAGCTGGAACAGGAACTGGGACGCAACGCAACGGAAACCGAAGTGGCGGAACGTCTTGGCATTGCTGTTGAAGAGTATCGTCAGATGTTGCTCGATACCAATAATAGCCAACTCTTCTCTTATGACGAGTGGCGCGAAGAGCATGGCGATAGCATCGAGCTGGTGACGGATGAGCACCAGCAGGAAAACCCGTTACACCATTTAATGGAAGGGAATTTACGCCAGCGCGTAATGGAAGCGATTGAAGCGCTGCCTGAACGCGAACAGCTGGTGTTGACCCTTTATTATCAGGAAGAGCTTAATCTCAAAGAGATTGGCGCTGTTCTGGAGGTGGGGGAGTCGCGGGTGAGCCAGTTGCACAGCCAGGCCATTAAACGCTTACGAACCAAGCTGGGTAAGTTATAGGTGATTTTTTCACCCGAAAAATGCCGCACAACGTATTGACAATCAGGAGTTATCATGACGGTGCAGCAATCAAAAAGACGGCCTTTAAGCCGCTACCTGAAAGACTTTAAACACAGCCAGACGCATTGCGCCCACTGTAAGAAACTACTCGATCGTATCACGCTGGTTCGCCGTGGGGAGATCGTGAATAAAATCGCGATCTCTCGCCTCGACACGTTGATGGACGAAGCGGCGTGGCTCGAAGAGCAGAAAGAGTGGGTGGCGCTTTGCCGTTTCTGTGGCGATCTCCATTGCAAAGAGCAAAGCGACTTCTTCGATATTATCGGCTTCAAACAATTCCTGTTTGAACAAACGGAGATGAGCCACGGCACCGTGCGCGAATATGTGGTTCGCCTGCGCCGGCTTGGACAGCATCTGACCGTTAACAACATCTCTCGCGATCTGCTAAAAACCGGTTATCTGGATGAGAATCTGGAGCCGTGGCTGCCTGCCACCAGCACCAACAACTACCGTATTGCGCTGCGCAAGTATGCGCAATATAAGGTACAAATGCCGGGTGCGATGAAGCAGAAAGGCCACGCCGGAACAACTTCTGATATATATTAAAAAAGAATAAGATGTAGCGCAGTCGCCTTTGACGTCGCAGGCGATTTCTCTACACTACGTAAAAATTCTACGCTATCGGGGTATTTATGAAATTAGCACTTCTGGGTCGTCAGGCGTTGATGGGCATTATGGCCGTGGCGCTGGTTGCGGGTATGAGCGTGAAAACGTTCGCTGCAGAAAATCTGCTGAACAAAGTAAAAGAGCGCGGAACGCTGCTGGTTGGGCTGGAAGGAACCTATCCTCCGTTCAGCTTCCAGGGCGACGACGGCAAACTGACCGGTTTTGAAGTGGAATTTGCCGAAGAACTGGCAAAACACCTCGGCGTGAAAGCCTCCCTGAAACCGACCAAATGGGACGGTATGCTGGCATCGCTGGATTCCAAACGCATTGACGTGGTGATTAACCAGGTGACCATTTCTGACGAGCGTAAGAAGAAGTATGACTTCTCCACGCCGTACACCGTGTCCGGTATTCAGGCGCTGGTGAAGAAAGGTAACGAAGGCACCATCAAAACCGCGGCCGACCTGAAAGGTAAAAAAGTGGGTGTCGGTCTGGGCACGAACTACGAAGAGTGGCTGCGCCAGAACGTTCAGGGCGTGGACATCCGTACCTATGATGATGACCCGACGAAATACCAGGATCTGCGCGTAGGCCGTATTGACGCCATTCTGGTTGACCGCCTGGCCGCGCTGGATCTGGTGAAGAAAACCAACAACACTCTGGCGGTTGCCGGTGATGCGTTCTCTCGTCAGGAATCCGGTGTTGCGGTCCGTAAAGGTAACGAAGACCTGGTGAAAGCGATCGACGCTGCGATTGCTGATATGCAAAAAGACGGCAGCCTGAAGGCGCTCTCCGAGAAGTGGTTCGGCGCAGACGTCACCAAATAAGTCTTTGACGTGAAAAAAAGGCGCTTTTAAAAGCGCCTTTTTTATTTCTTACGCGTCTGCGTGCATAATGAAAAATATCACATTTTGTCTGAGTTACCGGAGAACCCATGTCACTACAGAATTTAACGCGCTTTCCCCGCCTGGAGTTTATCGGCGCGCCGACTCCGCTGGAGTATCTGCCGCGATTTTCTGATTACGTAGGACGCGATATTTTCATTAAGCGCGATGACGTAACGCCGATGGCGATGGGGGGCAACAAGCTGCGTAAGCTGGAGTTTCTGGCCGCGGATGCTCTGCGTGAAGGGGCGGACACGCTCATCACCGCCGGGGCAATCCAGTCCAACCACGTTCGTCAGACGGCGGCAGTCGCGGCGAAGCTTGGTCTCCATTGCGTGGCACTGCTGGAAAACCCGATTGGCACGCGGGCAGAAAATTATCTCACCAACGGTAATCGTCTGCTGCTGGATCTGTTTAATGTGCAGGTGGAGATGGTCGATGCGTTGACCGACCCGACTGCCCAGCTCGACGAACTGGCTACGCGCCTCGAAGCGCAGGGTTTTCGTCCTTATGTTATCCCTGTCGGCGGTTCGAATGCGCTGGGCGCGCTGGGTTATGTGGAAAGTGCGCTGGAGATCGCGCAGCAGTGTGAGGGGGCGGTGAGCCTCTCCTCCGTGGTTGTCGCGTCTGGCAGTGCGGGCACGCACGCCGGGCTGGCGGTGGGGCTGGAGCAGCTGATGCCCGAGGTGGAACTGATAGGCGTGACGGTGTCCCGCAGCGTTGCGGATCAGAAGCCGAAAGTGGTCACGTTACAGCAGGCGGTGGCAGAGCAGCTGGCGCTTAAGGCAAAAGCCGATATTCTGCTCTGGGATGACTATTTTGCGCCGGGCTACGGCACGCCTAATGAAGAGGGGATGGAGGCGGTTAAACTGCTGGCGCGCCTTGAGGGTATACTGCTTGATCCGGTCTATACGGGTAAAGCGATGGCCGGGCTTATAGATGGCATTACGCAGAAACGCTTTAAGGATGAAGGGCCGATTTTATTTGTGCACACCGGCGGGGCGCCCGCGCTGTTTGCTTATCATCCTCATGTCTAAAAATCAGGTCGAAAAATAATAATGCAAGAAAGTATACAACTGGTTATTGATTCCCTGCCGTATCTGCTGAAAGGTGCGGTATTTACGCTCCAGCTGAGTATTGGCGGGATGTTCTTCGGCCTCGTGCTGGGCTTCGTGCTGGCCTTAATGCGTATGTCGCCCATTCTGCCGGTACGCTGGCTGGCGCGCTTCTATATCTCCGTGTTTCGCGGTACGCCACTTATTGCTCAGCTCTTTATGATCTACTACGGTCTACCGCAATTCGGTATCGAGCTGGATCCGATCCCGGCGGCGATGATTGGCCTGTCGCTCAATACGGCGGCCTATACCTCTGAAACCCTGCGCGCGGCAATCTCGTCCATTGATAAAGGTCAGTGGGAAGCGGCGGCCAGTATCGGGATGACGCCGTGGCAAACATTGCGTCGCGCTATTTTGCCGCAGGCAGCGCGTGTGGCGCTTCCGCCGCTGAGCAACAGCTTCATCAGCCTGGTCAAAGATACCTCCCTGGCCGCAACGATTCAGGTGCCTGAATTGTTCCGTCAGGCGCAGCTTATTACCTCGCGCACCCTTGAAGTCTTCACCATGTATCTGGCTGCCTCGCTGATTTACTGGGTGATGGCAACGGTGTTGTCTGCTCTGCAAAACTATTTTGAAAACCAGCTTAACCGCCAGGAGCGTGATCCAAAATGAGTGCTATCGACGTTAAAAACCTGGTGAAAAAATTCCATGGTCAAACGGTGCTCCACGGGATCGATCTGGAAGTGGAGCAGGGCGAAGTGGTGGCGATTATCGGGCCGAGCGGGTCGGGAAAAACGACGCTGCTGCGCAGTATTAACCTGCTTGAACAGCCGGAAGGGGGCACCATCCGGGTCGGGGAGATTACGATTGATACCGGTAAATCCATCAGCCAGCAGAAAGGATTAATTCGCCGTCTGCGTCAGCATGTTGGTTTTGTGTTCCAGAACTTCAATCTTTTTCCGCACCGCACGGTACTGGAAAACATTATTGAAGGGCCGGTCATCGTAAAAGGTGAGCCAAAAGAGGACGCGACGGCGCGTGCCCGCGAGCTGCTCGCTAAAGTTGGGCTGGCAGGTAAAGAGACCAGCTATCCGCGCCGCCTGTCAGGAGGCCAGCAGCAGCGCGTGGCGATAGCGCGTGCGCTGGCGATGCGCCCTGACGTGATCCTGTTTGATGAACCGACCTCCGCGCTCGACCCCGAGCTGGTGGGCGAAGTGCTGAATACCATTCGCCAGCTGGCACAGGAAAAGCGCACGATGGTCATCGTGACCCATGAAATGAGCTTTGCTCGTGACGTGGCGGACAGGGCCATTTTCATGGATCAGGGGCGGATTGTGGAGCAGGGGCCGGCGAAAAGTTTATTTGCGGATCCTCAACAGCCGCGAACCCGCCAGTTCCTTGAAAAATTCCTCATGCAGTAGCATTTTTGTCCTTATTTGCTCCGGAAATCTTTTCTGGAGCAAATTATTCTCCCTGTTGCCCCGGGCGTCTGCTTTTTTATTCCACCCTACGCAGATAAGCCTTATCAATAGTAAAGTTAATTGTGCTATTGCCGATATTTTGTGGTTAGAAATAAGTTTTATGTGTTAGGTTATATTCACCATAATAATGATTATCTTTTCAGAGGCTTCTTTTAGTAAGTATGAAGGATTCAGACTTTTTCACCTGGCGACGGGATTGCTTCCTCCGGTTTCAGGAATTGACCTGTGCCGACGAGGTATATCAGGAACTTCAGCGACAAACGCAGGCGCTCGAATTCGATTATTACGCGCTCTGCGTGCGCCATCCCGTACCATTTACGCGGCCCAAGGTCTCGTTGCAAACCACTTATCCAAAGCAGTGGATGGCGCAATATCAATCCGCGAACTATTTCGCGATTGATCCGGTTTTAAAGCCGGAGAATTTCATTCAGGGTCATCTTCCCTGGACGGATGCATTATTCGCGGATGCGCAGGAGTTATGGCATAACGCACAGGATCACGGTTTACGCACGGGAATAACGCAGTGTCTGATGCTGCCTAATCACGCGCTCGGTTTCCTCTCGGTTTCCCGTACGAGTGTGCAGGATGTGCCGTACAGACAGGAAGAAATAGAACTACGGTTGCAAATGCTGGTGCAAATGGCATTAACCACGCTGTTGCGTTTTGAAGATGGGATGGTGATGCCGCCAGAGATGAAATTCAGCAAGCGTGAGCGGGAAATTCTGAAATGGACTGCAGAAGGGAAGACGTCAGCGGAAATAGCGATCATTCTCTCCATTTCAGAGAATACGGTTAACTTCCATCAGAAGAATATGCAGAAAAAATTCAATGCACCCAACAAAACCCAGATTGCTTGTTACGCGGCGGCAACGGGACTGATCTGATTAGAGAGTACGTTCTGCGTGACAGACGAGCGGACGGCTGAATGCAGTGCATCCAGCCGTTTTTTGTTACTGGCGGTACGCTTGTTTAATTTGCTTAACGGTGTTTGCAAATACAGCCGATTCCGCCTGGTCTTCCATCTGCGCGATTTGCTTTTCCATTTTAATGATCACACGACCAGCATCAGCCTGGCCCATCGCCTGCAGCATCAGCGTCAGCAGTGCTTTCAGGCAGTTTACTTCCTGTGCCAGTTCCTGGTTATTCTCCGCAGTGGCAAATTCAGGTGTGCTCATTTATTTTCCTCATTATTAAACGGCGCTAAAGCGCGACGACGAAAGTCAAGGCGGCGGAGTATACCACAAGCTGAAGCAAAAAATGCAGCGGTTGTTTTTCGTACTTTTACTGCGCTGTTTATTTGCGTAAACTCCGCCAGGCGGTAGACTGATGCCCTGGTATGACTATTAATTGTTTATGAGTGGTTTGCTTACCGTTAATTATTGTTACAAAAATCTGAAAACTGTTTTCCCCGAGGAAAAGGTGCAGGGTTTTTGTAACTTTTTGAATACGGATGCTTAAAAAAAAGCGCAAAAGCCCTGATGGCAAGGACTCTCTTTCCACGGACTGTACAGGCTAATTTCCAAAAACGAGAGCAAAATCGAATAGCCGATTTTTTAACGTTTTAATCTTGTGAGGAAAACCGTTAATATAAACCAAATTATCACTCAGTAGCGTTATCCCTATTCTGGAGACATTTCCTTTGATCAACGTCCTTCTTGTTGATGACCACGAACTGGTGCGCGCAGGGATACGACGCATTCTTGAAGATATAAAAGGGATTAAAGTTGCCGGAGAGGTGTGCTGTGGGGAAGATGCCGTAAAATGGTGCCGCACAAACTCCGCCGATGTGGTGCTGATGGATATGAACATGCCCGGCATCGGTGGCCTTGAGGCAACGCGCAAAATTGCGCGTACCTTCGTAGATACCAAAGTCATCATGCTGACCGTGCATACTGAAAATCCACTGCCTGCGAAAGTGATGCAGGCGGGTGCGGCCGGTTACCTGAGCAAAGGTGCCGCTCCGCAGGAGGTCGTCAATGCCATCCGCTCCGTGTTTGCCGGGCAGCGTTACATCGCCTCTGACATTGCGCAACAGATGGCTTTGAGCCAGATCGAACCCGAGAAAAACGAGTCCCCGTTTGCCAGTTTGTCTGAGCGCGAATTGCAGATTATGCTGATGATCACGAAAGGTCAGAAGGTAAATGAGATCTCGGAACAGCTGAACCTCAGCCCGAAAACGGTGAACAGCTATCGTTATCGAATGTTCAGTAAACTGAACATTCATGGTGATGTTGAACTGACTCATCTGGCCATCCGACATGGTTTATGTAATGCGGAGACGTTGTTAAGTCAGTGAGTGATGTGTTCGATTCAAAAGCATTTCTGAAAACGGTAACCAGCCAGCCTGGCGTCTATCGGATGTATGACGCTGGCGGTACGGTTATCTATGTGGGGAAGGCGAAAGACCTTAAAAAACGCCTTTCCAGCTATTTTCGCAGCAACCTTGCCTCCCGTAAGACTGAAGCGCTGGTCTCTCTCATTCATAATATTGATGTCACCGTCACGCATACCGAAACCGAAGCCCTGCTGCTTGAGCACAATTATATAAAGCTCTATCAGCCGCGCTATAACGTGCTGTTGCGGGACGATAAATCCTATCCGTTTATCTTTCTCAGTGGCGATACCCATCCGCGTCTGGCGATGCACCGTGGTGCAAAACACGCGAAGGGGGAATATTTTGGTCCTTTCCCGAATGGCTATGCCGTGCGGGAGACGCTGGCACTGCTGCAAAAAATCTTCCCGATTCGTCAGTGCGAAAATAGTGTCTACCGTAACCGCTCGCGTCCGTGTCTGCAGTACCAGATTGGTCGCTGCCTGGGCCCCTGTGTTGCCGGGCTGGTCAGTGAAGATGAGTATGCCCAGCAGGTGGACTATGTACGCCTGTTCTTAGCCGGAAAGGACGATCAGGTGTTAACCCAGCTGATCGCGCGGATGGAAAAAGCCAGCGCCGCACTTGAGTTTGAAGAGGCCGCACGGATCCGTGACCAAATTCAGGCGGTGCGCCGGGTCACCGAGAAACAGTTTGTCTCGAATACCGGTGACGATCTCGACGTTATCGGCGTCTCCTTTGACGCAGGAATGGCCTGTGTTCACGTGCTGTTTATCCGCCAGGGCAAAGTACTCGGCAGCCGCAGCTATTTCCCCAAAGTGCCTGGTGGCACCGAGCTGGGGGAAGTGGTGGAAACCTTTGTCGGCCAGTTCTATCTACAGGGAAGCCAGATGCGCACGCTCCCCTCGGAGATCCTGCTCGATTTCAACCTTGACGATAAAACCCTGCTGGCCGATTCGCTTTCCGAGCTGGCGGGCCGTCGGGTCAACGTACAAACCAAACCCCGCGGCGACAGGGCGCGTTATCTGAAGCTCGCGCGGACCAACGCGGCGACGGCGCTGACCACAAAATTGTCTCAGCAATCGACGGTCAGCCAGCGGTTAACCGCGCTGGCAACGCTCCTGAAGTTGCCGGAAGTGAAACGTATGGAGTGTTTCGATATCAGCCATACGATGGGTGAGCAGACGGTAGCATCCTGCGTCGTGTTTGATGCTAATGGCCCGCTGCGCGCCGAGTATCGACGCTATAACATCACCGGCATTACGCCGGGGGACGACTATGCCGCCATGAATCAGGTGCTGCGTCGTCGTTACGGTAAAGCGATTGAAGAGAGCAAGATCCCGGATGTGATCCTGATTGACGGTGGTAAAGGCCAGCTTGGCCAGGCGAAAGCGGTATTTGAATCACTCGACGTTGAGTGGGACAAAAACCATCCGCTGCTGTTAGGTGTGGCGAAAGGGGCCGATCGTAAGGCGGGTCTGGAGACGTTGTTCTTCGAACCGGGAGGTGAGGGCTTCAGTCTGCCGCCAGACTCTCCGGCGCTGCATGTTATCCAGCATATTCGCGATGAATCGCACGACCATGCTATCAGCGGGCACCGTAAAAAACGGGCGAAGGTGAAAAATACCAGTACTCTGGAAACCATTGAGGGCGTCGGGCCAAAACGTCGCCAGATGCTGCTGAAGTATATGGGCGGATTGCAAGGATTACTCAACGCCAGCATGGAGGAAATTGCAAAAGTGCCGGGTATTTCGCAAGGGCTGGCAGAAAAGATCTACTACTCGTTGAAACATTGAGGGCTCTGTAGCAACATAGAGCTAAATTTTACTGACAACAAATAGTTACCGTCACTATGCAATATAATATCCCTACGTTGCTCACTCTCTTTCGTGTTGTACTCATTCCGTTCTTCGTGCTGGCGTTTTATCTGCCGGTTGTGTGGGCACCTTTTGCCTGCGCATTGATCTTCCTTATCGCAGCGGTAACGGACTGGTTTGATGGCTATCTGGCGCGTCGCTGGAATCAAAGCACTCGCTTCGGCGCATTTCTCGATCCCGTAGCGGATAAGGTCATGGTTGCTATCGCGATGGTGCTGGTGGCTGAACACTATCATACCTGGTGGGTGACGCTGCCTGCGGCAACCATGATCGGCCGTGAAATCATCATTTCTGCGCTGCGTGAGTGGATGGCGGAGTTGGGTAAACGCAGCAGCGTGGCGGTCTCCTGGATCGGGAAAGTGAAAACGACCGCACAGATGGCGGCGCTGGTCTGGATGCTCTGGCGTCCAAACGCCTGGGTTGAGTGGGCGGGAATTGGTCTGCTGTGGGTAGCGGCAGTGCTGACGTTGTGGTCAATGCTGCAATATTTGAACGCTGCGCGCGGGGATTTGCTTGATCAGTGATCGTTTCGCCGTAATTTTCAGCAAACGATCCAGGGAAGCAAAAAATAACGTTGACTCATAACGTCATATCAGTAGAATGCAACGCATCGAACGGCGGCACAGCAAGCCGGACGATAATGAAATCAAGTGTTTAGAAGTTGACTTGATGACATGCGGGAATAGCTCAGTTGGTAGAGCACGACCTTGCCAAGGTCGGGGTCGCGAGTTCGAGTCTCGTTTCCCGCTCCAGATTAAAGACATGCGCAATAGCGGGTGTCAGTTAGAAAAGTTTTACGGCGCGTTAGCAAAGCGGTTATGTAGCGGATTGCAAATCCGTCTAGTCCGGTTCGACTCCGGAACGCGCCTCCACTTTCTTCCCTGGCCGGATGGTGGAATCGGTAGACACAAGGGATTTAAAATCCCTCGGCGTTCGCGCTGTGTGGGTTCAAGTCCCACTCCGGCTACCATGGGAAAACTAGAATAAAATCAATGATAAGCAGTGTCGTATAAACCACCGAAAGGTGGTTTTTTATTGTCTATTTTTCGCCATTCGCCATTGTTTCGCCATTCGACTTCGCCACAGAAAGAGGGCATTACTGCCCCCCAACCACCGGCACTACAGATATTTTGCGGTTATATCTTGCAGTCTGTGAAGCATTTTTGTGGCCTGATATTTCCTGTTTCTCATGCAGGGTTCC
This sequence comes from Enterobacter sp. MGH 37, assembly GCF_000534515.1. Taxonomy (NCBI): domain Bacteria; kingdom Pseudomonadati; phylum Pseudomonadota; class Gammaproteobacteria; order Enterobacterales; family Enterobacteriaceae; genus Enterobacter; species Enterobacter sp. MGH 37. The sequence continues at coordinate 2,062,392 of NZ_KI973205.1, read as the reverse complement.
TTCCAGATCAGATATCCCTTTAGCTTTCAGATCATGGAACGTGAAGTTGAATTCAAGCTCAGGAAATTTTTCAGCAGCAGCCTTTTTTGCCTTCATCCATTGAGCATTGAACGCATCACGCGTATAACGAGATCCTGATTGCTGATGAATTACATAAAGGCTAACCATACCGCTGTTTAATGGAAGTTTATCTGCCATGTTAATCGCTTTTGACAGTCGTTCTGTCCAGGCCTTTATTTGGCTAATTGCTGTTTTACTTTGCTGAATTAGAATTCCTTCATCAAGGATCTGACTTTTCTTAAGGTCAAGAATGTCACCCTGACGTGCGCAGCATAAATAAGCTAACTCCATAGCGATTTTAACCGGCACCGTAGAAACGCTGAATAGTGCATCATATTCTTTGTCCGTAACATAGCGGGTGCGCGCCTGTTCCTTAAATTGCTTCACACCCTGGCAAGGATTCATCTTCACTTTTCCGCGCTCATATGCCCACCTGAACACCCTCGATATAAACGCTTTCTCTCGGTTCGCCTGGACTCTGCTTTTAACACCTCTTTTATCCATATACTTCCTGATATGCTCAGGCTTGATATTGTCTGGCTTCATCTTCCCGAAAACGATATTTACCTTTGAACCATATTTTCGGTAGTCCTTTCTTGTTTCTGTTGCTAACTCATGAAAGTCACCGGAGTTAAAAAACTCTTCACAGAGTGCATGGAAATTTGAGCCGACTTTGATATCGTTGATGAAGTTTTCATAGGCAGCCCAGACCTGAGACTTTGTGAGATCATGGTTGCACAATCTCACCGTTCTCCCGTCTGGAGTTCTGAACTCATAAGCTGATTTGCCCCGACGAACGCGGGGCGGCATCCAGTTATCTTCTGGGTTTTTGCGGATTCTTGGCATTACATGTCCTTAAAGTTTGGTTCTTCTTCCTCTGGATTGTTCACTACCAACTTCAGGCCAGCAGGGTTAGTTACATGATCCCATGTAGTTCCAGGTCTGCCGTCTTTTCGTGGCACGAAAAATACACCGCTTTCTTTCAGCGCGCGGCACTGAAGGGAAGGGCGACGATAACCAGTAAGCTGATAGAGGTCATCAGGGGTAAGAAAACGTTGGCTTTGTCCGCTCATCGTATAGCTCTCCACTTAACCGGCTGCACCCGGCTATCTCTTATAGAAAATGCATGATGAGCAACCACCACGGAGCCCATCATTACAGGTACGACATCTTTTTGTTTCGGTGTAATAAAGCTGGTGGACCATTTCCTTTGGCATGAGAACCGGCATCGGCACTCGGATAACTAGCTTCTTGAGCCTGTCGATTTCCCAGGCCAGTTCCAGCAGGCGGGAGCGGCAATCCTCTGCCTCTTCACGCCACCAGGCCACGTCAGCTTTAAGGCGGCGCAGGCGCCGCTGTTTGAGTTTGCTCACCATGGTAGCCACCCAATTTGCTGAAGTGCGCCGATGACCAGCAGAACGAACATTACTGCGTCGAATGGGTTAGGCATTTCTGGCCTCCACGCTTCGCTCAATGAGCCGCTTGATGCGGCGATGAAGCTTTTCGTAACGCTCGGGGTCATCATGCTTAATGTCGTAGCCAGGATATGTCATGCCAACGTTGTCGAATTCGGGCCTTTCAGGCGGGTAAAGCCTGTAAATTATTGCCCGTATTTCGGCCTCTATGGCTGCGCGTCTGGATAAATAACGGCGACCCTTAACCGATGAATGCCATACAGTGGCAGTGGTTGATGTAATCACGGCTTAGCCTCCTGCTGCGGTGCTGCTGGCAGTGGCATCCAGTGGGTTACATCCTGGCGAATCGGCACGATTCCGTAGGCGTCATCCCATCGACCCTCGAAATAATACAGAGTCGATATGTCACCCCCCTTAAAGCATGCGAGAACCTCTTGTTCTGCATTATCCTCAGGCATCCGCTCACTGCAAGCCACCCAACCATCTTGCAACTTGTAAGCCGTCGTTACAGGTTCGGCACCATGAAGCATGGCGGCGCGTCGCTCCCAGTCGGCTATTGCGGCTGAATGCTCCATGGAGTCGTCACTAAACTCCGCGTGTGCGAATTCGTCTGCTTCATCTGCGGCCCTCTTCGCAATGCCTAAAAGCTCCGACAGAAGCGAATCAGATACCGGCGCTGGCGGGGCGGTGAATAGCATGTCTCCGATATGCACACCGGACTTGGGCGCAGGTCCGTGACCGATATATCTCAGGGTAAATCCCTCGCATACCTCAGCCACAGGCTCCGCTTCGAGCGATGCCAGCGCGATACGCGCCAGCTCCTGCTCTTCCTGCCGCGTGACTGGTGCGCCACGGAAATTTGCTAATTGTTCCAGGCGTTCTTTGGTAATAGTGCTCATTGGTTAGTTCTCCCTGTCAGGCGCTCGCGGAGCGTTAACTTGCGTGGCAATCTTTCGTGGTCGGCAATCTCAACTACGATGCAGGCGCATTTGTCGAAGGTGCTTTCTCGCTTATGCTTCAACAATACCGCTTCGCCGTAGGCTGATTCCTTGTCCGTTGCGCTCAGTTCATGCACGTCAAAGCCCTTGCTGTCGACAAACCACCCGTGAATAACTGCGATAAAACGAGCCATATCACTCTCCTTTACCGGCTGCGGCGGGGACATCGATGCCAGCAGCAGACAAGGCAATGCTGAACGCTTCCTTCAAATCTGCAATCTGCTTGTCTTTGGCTTCCAGCTCATCCAGCAGCGCCAGCACGGTTGCGGGGTCTGCCGTTGCGATGAATGTGGCGTCGTTATCGTTTCGCCACCGAGAGAGATTGCCGGTATCCTCATGCCGAACGGCGGCGCGCTTGTTATCGGTGGCAAACACCTCCAGCACGTCGTTTTCGATAAACGACACCATGGCCTGCCCATGACTATCAATCCACCAATTGCCCGGCGTAGCCTTCTCCGCAGCTTCACGTAATGCGCGTTTGTCGATGTTGCTCATTGGGCGGCCTCCTCGCAGACGTGCATTTCAGGCTCATCAGCCTTGTAGTAACCACCACAGATTTTGCAGGGAACTACCGGAACTTCATCGTAATTTGAGGTTCCAGTAATCATGATTTTTCTCCATGACGCTGCGCGGCGATAGCTTTGTGCTCGTCGATAATTTCCACGACTTCTGCATGGACCAATCCTTCAAGAGAGATAACACCTGTGTCGCTTATACCCGCCAGGCTGATCAGTTCTACAAGACGCCGCGCTTTCTTCACGCTAATTTCCGGCGCTATCACGCTGCGGGTAACTTTCTTCTTACCCTTTGCGGCAGCTGAAGCTTTATCCTTCTGAAGAACCTCACCGGCCTTTTCGCCGAACTCTTTTACGCGGTCAACAGCCACATCTAAGGACACGGTCCCGGATTTAACTTCTTTCTGAACGTCGTGGTTTGCTGTGCTAAGAAGCAGTAGCTTTTCGACAGTAGGAACAGACTTGTTGACTAGTTTTGCTATTTCGCTGGTGGTCTGGTTGAAAGCGTTATGCAGCTCCTGAATAACTGCAGCCTGTTCCATATCGGAGAGCGGCAACTGGTTGTTACTGGTCATGATGCGCGCCAGGCGCTGCACATCGTTACCGTTAAAAGGCATGATGTGGATGCGGTCTACTGGCTTTCCAGCTTCAGCACAGCGCGCATAGCAGCGACGACGGCGGTGACCTTCAACAACCCACACGCCTCCTTCATCACGCGCGATAACTTCCAGTGGTGGAACTGATCCGCCGTTCATCAGGTAGTTAAACAGGTCATCATCTGCCTGGCGGGTGCGCTCGTCGTCTTCACGCTTGTTGAAACCTTCACGAACGTGTATATCTGAAAGAGCGATAAACATCCCGGTATCGGTGCGCTTAATCACACCGGCCTTGGTCATTTGCTTGAATGAGTTAGCCATTAGAGAGTGACCTCATTATTCAGGGAAATGACGACACGAGGCAGCTCACGGAGTTCTCGCTGAGCTTCCAGCAGGTGCATGTTGGTAGGCGTTTTGGTGTGGCGCTCTTCTATGCGGTCGCACTCTTTGGCCCAACTGGCAACATCCTCACGCAGGGTGGCGTTCTGCTCGGCCAGTTCCTTACGCTGCGCCAAAGCTTCACAGAGCGCGACGCTGGTAACATCAAGGCGTGTAGCCAGTTCGTTAACCATCCAGCCGTAAGCGGCAGGGAGGAGAGGGGCTGCCTTACGAGCTGCATCGATAAGCTGCTCTCTGGTCATGCGTGGTTGTAACTCGGTGACGTTCTGTGTGTTCGTCATGGATAGTTTCTCCGTGTTATAAGCGCTCTGCACAGCGCTGAATTTTGGTTGCACGAATCCCTCGCCGGGTGGCGACAAAAAATAAATGGTTTTCGTTTTAGTAAGCACCCAACCAGGGCACTTAGTGAAACGGGCGGCTGCCACCGCCAGTTAGCTTCTCCACAATTGGGAGCGCGTTCCCCTGAGGTTGATTTAACGACTGAGGCCTCTCAAGGAACTGGCCGAACGCGCTTTCAGTTGTAAAAAAAAGTGCGGTGGCGAGTAAGGAAAATAAACAAAGCACTGCCACCGCCAAGACTACACACAGCATCTGGTACAGCTACTACGGGTTTACCACGGTCCTAACGTGATTCGTTTGTGGTGGCTGGTGCTGAACTCCAGCTCAGTGGCGCGGTGTTTCAATATCGTAACCGCCCGTTCCATCCGCGTTCGATCAGTCCATATGCTCGCTTAGAACGTTTCGCCTGCTTATCTTTTCTCAACCGTTTGACGGTCAGCCCCGTCATTCACCACAACTGGAAGCGCACTCCGCCAGGTAACAAACCGATCCCCATCAGTGAAAGAGGAATGCGCTTTCATGTTATGTGCCTGTTATCACGCCTTTTATCGTGATTGCTCTGTGATAAGTTCTACTTTCACGCTGTGATTTCCACATGCTGTGCCGGCTATTGAAAGGTGTTTCTTATTAACCCTGCGACCACCTTCAATGATGTAAAAGCAATTAGTTTCACCAACAACATCGAAAACTTTACCTATATGCCAAAATCCATTTCCGATGTTGCAAGGGTTGTCAGTAACACGAACCTGAATGAACATGCTTAACTCCTTCAAGTGGTAATTCCACCAATCACGATAAGCATCCGTCTGATACTAATTGTGGTTGGCTTTTTTCCTCGTCTCTTCCGAGGTGTCACACCTGATCGCCACGCTGGTGAAACGTCTCTGGCTGTCGTACTTGCCTGGCTTGCACATTCCGGCTACCCGCTGGATCTGGATATTGTCTTGCAAGGAATCCCCGGACCGCTGCGGCACATGTGCCATATGCCGTACTACTGACCTACCGATGGATTAAATATGTACCAATAGTTCAATATTGTAAAGTACCAAAAGTACAAATTTGGTGTTTTACTACGTAACTTATTGAAATTAAGAGTATTTTAATTGTTTTGATGCCGGTTATATGATCAATAAAACACCAAAAGGTGCGCACTAATGGATTTGGGAGATGAAAGGGTGAGCATGATGTTCATGCTATTGGCGGGGTGGTTATGGATTTATCGCTATCAGATCAACCTAAAAACCCGGCGATTAGGCCGGGTAATATCTTAATTATCAGTAGGTTTTGGAGACCATGGTAACTTGATGGTGTCTAATAATGTATCTTTAAACATGTTTTCAAATACTAATTTTGTACAGACGTAAACATAATTCTCAAAGAACCAAGAGTTTTCATTATAGAAATCTTCAGTAACATTTTCATCAAGGTAGCATTCAAAAGTTAACGTCAAGTTAGCTTCTGCTTTGAAGAGTACATCTTCGCCGTCTTCAATGTTCGTTTTGTCACGTGGGAAGCCGATCACTGAAGGGGTGACCTCAATAAATACCCAATTTCCATCTTCATCATTCTGCGGAATCACACGGTGCTCTGAAAATTTTAAGCTGTATTTCCCGCCCTCAGAGTTGTCATCCTCGTTGATAAAAAGTGAAGAGCCCTCTAAATCGAACCCTTTAAAGCGAATCTTATCAAGCATTAGTGCTGTACTCCGTTATCCACTGAAACTTCCCAATAGGTTTCTTCAGTGCGTCTTGAGGAGAAGAACGAGACTTCCCTCACATCCCTTGGCTTTTCAAAGTGGTAATGAACCTCTTTTCTTCCATTTACCGACTCACTTACGGCCTGTTTTACATAATCATTTAAAGTCATATTTTTTGACTTGGCCGCTAAGTATGCTTTCTTATGGAGCGATTCACCTATACGCACATTGAAGGAACCACTCATTGTCTTATCAGGCGACTTCCCGATCTCTTCACAAGTTGCGAGATAGTCGTCAACGGCCTCTTCAAAGGCAGCACGAAGCTCCGCAACGGTAGCGCCTTCATATGTGACGAGATCATTTATGCATTCGAGCTTCCCATGCATAACTCCGTCTTCAAATGAAATGCTGGAGCTACCATAGTACCCTTTGTATTGCATCAGGTTATTCATGATCATCAATCTCATCTAACAGCAGTTTAACTTCTTCCAAGACATATCTTTTGAGGGTGTTTTCAGGATGTGGTTCATGAAAAATAACTAATTTATCAAGGGCTTGGCTGTAAAATTTACGTCCTGAACCACGTTTCGCGTTCAAAAGCTTGAAGCCATACTGGCTCATAAGCGCGACAAGTTCATCCCAAGTGAAATTTTTGGGCAACCTATCTAACTTCAACTTTAACTTTTCCTTTCTTCCCACGAAGAATACATCCTCTGTTAAAGATAGTGCAACTGAAATCTAGTTGCAATCTATGCTAACAATAGACAGATTGTTTCAAAGTTTTCCCAGAAAGCACTAGCTAGGCTGACCCTCTGCGTGAACTACTACAGTCTGTTGTATTTTATAGACTCGTGAATCAACGCCTTACCCATGACATAGAGTTGATCCTGATTATCTTCGTTGATGTACCACTTTTCATAAGCAGGGTTATCAGACAGAACAGCCAACTTGTCACCCTGCATCTGTAGGCGTTTTACGTGAAATGTTTTACCAAAGACGAAAGAGTAAACGCCGTCAGTTTGAAAATGCCGTACAGATACATCAACAAACAATCGATCCCCTGACACCAATGTTGGAGCCATGCTATCGCCATTAACGGTCATAACTTTTACATCATTATGAGACCTGTTTCCGAAAAGTGTTTGAGCATGCTCTGTTGTAAATTCAATGGCATATAGCACTTCAACATAGTCAGAAAGCATATAACTACCGGGACCAGCACTAACACTAAGATCCAGAACATCTACACGGTAAACATCGCTGCTCATGTTAGCTTGTTTTTTGATAATTCCGTCCTCAGAAGAATCACCAAGCAGATAAGTTGCAGACGTGCCAAGAAGAGCTGCAAGATCCTGCAACTTTCCACGCCTTGGTATTGCTTCTCCGTTAAACCATTTGCTCACAGCTTTGGGTGTTAGCTTCATTTTCTTGGCAATTTCTGCCTGCCGACCATGCATCTGAAAACCAGCTTTTTCACAGGCCAGCGCTAGCCTTTTGGAGAAGTCTTGTCGCGCTCTTTCTTCCTGAACCATGGGTTCAATAATAGGTGTACTTGCGTGAACTATCAGTTCCGTCATAATATGTACTTTAAGTTCATAAAGTGAGGTTCATATGCAAAAGGAAAAACTCCCAACTCTTACCGAAGCAATCAAGGAGATTGGTGTCATTACCATCTCTTCTGTTTGCGGATGTAGTGCTCGCTCCATCTATAAGTGGATGAAAAAAGGATGTCTGCCTCGTACAGATTTTACTGGCGAGACTAACTATGCGGAAAAAATCGCTTTAGCCTCCGAGGGAAAATTCTCAAAGGAATTGATTAAGGCGATTAGTCGTCCCCAAAAGCCTACAGATTCAGCGGTTTGATAAAAACCACAGAAAAGAGGAGAAGACCGTGGGTAAAGAACCTGAATGGAAAGTTCAGAAGCAGCCGGCCTGGCTGGTGGCCGCAATCAGGAAGACGATTGCCGCGTTGCCTGGCGGGTACGCCGAAGCGGCGGAGATTCTGGACGAAACCCAGAACTCACTCTTTAACCGCCTTCGTGCTGGTGGCGACCAGATTTTCCCAATGGGCTGGGCAATGGTGCTTCAGAGCGCTGCGGGCGTAAGTTACATCGCTGACGCGTTCTCTCGTGAAACTGATAACGGTATTCACGTTCCCGGCGCCGTGCCAGATGATGAAAACGAAGAGATTGGCCTGAAACTGGCCGAGCTGGTGGGGAGACTTGGTGAGCTGGTCAATGCTTACCGTCATTACATTGAAGATGGAGTCGTTGACCGGAGCGAGTGGCAAAGTCTTAACGATATCGCATATCAGTTCAGGGTCACTCTCATGACGTTCCTGAACCTTATTTCCCGTGTTTATTGCCTCCCAGAAATGGGTGAGGCCCGCGAGTGTGCAGCTCCGGGCCCCTTGGCGTGTCGTATCAGTGGAGAAACTAACGCATGAACAGTTTAACGGTAAACAACCGTCTCCCGCAACTCCGTGGTATTCCCGTTGTTGGAACCTCGTCGTTTCGGTATGAGCGCATGGTATCAGGCCGCTGGGTTCCATGTAACCACAGCAGGGCTATGGCGATTGTGGGTGTCTGGCGTCGGAAGGGGAGAGCGCTATGCGAGAACTTAACCGGCGTTTCAGAGATCACTATGGCGTCCCGGTGCGCGTCATCAGATGGGAGCCAGAGACTCGACGCGTTATATACCTTCGCGAAGGGTACGATCATGAGTGCTTCAGCCCTCTTGAGCAATTCCAGCGTAAATTTACAGAGTTAAAGGACGACCATGAGCCTGTTGATGCCATCCCGGCCGATAGTGATAAACCCTGACCTTGCCTACAGCATTGGCCTGAACGAGGCCATTGCGTTGCAGCAGGTGAACTACTGGCTTAAAGAAACCACCTCCGGACTGGAGCGTGACGGCGTGCGCTGGATTTACAACACCAACGAGCAGTGGCTGGAGCAGTTCCCGTTCTGGTCTGAGTCTACGCTGAAGCGCACATTCACCCGCCTGAAGCAGCTGGGCGTGCTCAAAGTTGAGCAGCTGAATAAGTCTCAGCGCGACATGACGAACTACTACACGATCAACTACGAAAGCGAGCTTTTAGATGAGGTCAAAGTGACCAAATCGAAGAGTTCAAAATGCACTCTTCCATCAGGTCAAAATGAACCGATGGAAGAGGTCAAAGTGGAACGCTCCATCGGGTCAAAACGAACCGCTCTCATCAGGTCAAATTGCACTGATGTTCTTACAGAGAATACAACAGAGAATACTACAGATATTAAAAAACCTATTTGTCCGGTTGCGCCGCAACCAGACGACATCGATCCGGCAATTCGTGTCTTATCCCATTTCAACGAGGTTACTGGATCGTCATACGGGAAGGGCGGGCGCAATAAAACCGTTTTGGGATACATAAGGGGGAGACTGTCAGAAAACTACAGCGCTGAAGACCTGATGCTGGTGGTGGACTATCTCACAGCAAAATGGGCTGATGATCCAAAAATGGATGATTACCTTCGCCCGAGCACTCTCTTTGGTCCAGAAAATTGCGTTGAGTATTTTGACAAGGCTCAGAAATGGCAAAAGCGCGGAAGGCCTGCGTGTGTCAAAGGGCGTTGGCAACTCGGCGGTAGCGCTGACCCAAACTTTAAGGCCAACTTCCAGAACGTTGATTACAGCGTTCCAGCCAACTCAGGTTTCCGTGTTTCCGGAGGTACTCAATGAGCTTTCTGAAAACAATTCAGTTATTCGTGGCCAATAACCCTGGACTGACGAACAAAGAGATTGCTGCAGCACTGGAGAAGCTTTACGGTGATGTTCCGCGCATAGAACTGTTCAGCCGTTGCGGTGCGCCTGGATGGGACCACTGGGGAAATCAGTCAGTATCACCGGCCGTTGAGCTTATCCCGGCAGTAGCCGTTCCAATGGGCAAACCTCAGGAGCGTGCTGCATGAAAAAACTATCCACAGAGCAGGAGAACGCTGTACGTGACGTTGCCCGTCAATGCTCAGATGCCATTAAGAAAGCCCTGAAGAAAAAGCCTAAGCCAAGCTGGAACAAGGCTGTACCTCCGATCCTGAAGGAGTACCACGAGAAGGTTAAACCGATGGGCGTAAGCCTGGTGATGTTCAACAGCGTAATCGGACGCCTGAACGGGCGCTATGGAGTGGAGTCATGATGAAACTAGTTCTCCCGTTCCCACCGAGCGTAAACACCTACTGGCGAGCCCCCAATAAGGGGCCGTTGGCAGGACGCCATCTCATCAGTGCTGCTGGCCGCAAATATCAGAGCGCTGCTTGCGCTGCGATTATTGAACAATTACGCCGCCTGCCTAAACCAACCACAGCGCCAGCGGCGGTTGAGATCATTCTCTATCCACCAGATGCCCGCCGCCGCGATATCGACAATTACAACAAGGCGCTTTTTGATGCACTGACACATGCAGGCATCTGGGAGGATGACAGTCAGGTTAAACGAATGCTGGTGGAGTGGGCACCGCAGGTACCTGGCGGGAAGGTTGAAATAACGATCGCCAGCTATGTCGAAAATGGTAGGCAAAATAGCAATGCATTGGTACGCGCATGAGTGTTAGATTAAAAAGTGTCAGCGAAGCGGGAGTGCAGACCCGCTCGCACTACAACAAGTGGAGAAACATATGAATCAGTTATTCGTAATTGATGGCGTTTCCGTACGCCGTGATTTTGATGGTCGTTACTGCCTGAATGATTTGCATCGTGCGGCGGGAGGTGAAAAACGTCACCAGCCTTCCAACTGGTCCTGTCTTACCCAAACGCAAGAACTCATCGCTGAAATTTCGAGCGCTCCTGGAATTACAGGAGCGGCCCCGTTGGTCACCCTTACTGGTGGTGTTAACCAGGGGACATTCGTCTGCAAGGAGTTGGTTTATTCCTATGCAATGTGGATCAGCCCGAAATTTAACCTCAAAGTCATCAGAACGTTCGATGCCGTACAGAACCCTGCATCCAATGCGCCGACATCCGACAAAATTCAGGCTGGCGTGATCCTGCTTGAATCGGCGGCGAAAATGCTGAACCTCTCAAACTCTTCAAGACTCGGTGCTTATCAAAAACTCCAGCAGGTAGCGGGTCTTCCAGATCTGATGCCGCATTACGCGATCGATGCACCTGCCGGTGCGCAGGATGGGTCCAGCCGTCCCACACAATCACTCAGCGCTTTGCTTAAAGCAAAAAACATCCGCATCACCGCCAATCAGGTTTATCACATGATGTCCCGCTTTGGGATTGTGGAACAAAAAGAGCGAAACAGTCGGTCTGGAGTGAATGGTGTTAAAAAGTTCTGGTCACTTACTGCCAAAGGCTGCATGTATGGCAAGAACATCACCAGTCCTGCGAACCCGCGAGAAACTCAGCCTCATTTCTTTGAGTCGAAGTTTGCGGAGCTTCTTAAAATAATCGACATCGTAGCCTGAGGTAACAGTGAGAGCATTACTGACACCTGAAGTTGCACCAATGTCCGGGGTGGTTCTGTTCCGCCCTGGCAATGAACTGCTCTGGCTGTTTCGTCAGGGAAGGGTTGTTATTGAGACGCCATCAGAAGCAATCCAGCATTTGCCATCAGGTCTTATTCCAGAGGCACATCAGCCACTGACAGATGATGTCAGTATGCAGGAGCTTTTCCTGAACGAGAGGGTTATTCAGCGTGCTGGCGGTCTTAGCAGTCTTGATGCCTGGCTTGAGCGTAAATTCGAATGTCAGTGGCCCCACAATGAATGGCACTCAAAGGACTTTACGGTGATGCGTCACCCCCCCGGAAGCATTCGCCTTTGTTGGGGCTGTGATAACCAGTTGCGTGAACAAACCACTGAAAGACTGGCAGGAATTGCCATGCAGAACCTGGTAAAATGGTTACTCGAAAGGGTGAATATTATGCTGGGATTCAGCGAAGACCACACCCTGACGCTTCCGGAGTTCTGCTGGTGGATGGTACGCAACGATCTGGCTGACCTTATTCCTGAATCAGTGGCGAGCAAAGCCCTCAGGATTAAGCCTGACTCGCACAGTTCCGTAATGCGGGAAAGCGACATTGTTCCTTCGTTACCGGCGACTGAAATCCTCCAGGAGAAGGTGAAGAAGGTTGTCTCCGTTAAGGTAGACCCTGAGTCACCGGAATCTTTCATGCTTAGGCCAAAGCGCCGCCGCTGGGTTAATGAGAACTGGACACGCTGGGTAAAGTCCCAGCTTTGCGTCTGCTGTAACAAGCAGGCAGACGACCCCCACCACCTGATAGGCCACGGGCAGGGTGGAATGGGTACTAAGGCGCATGACCTTTTTGTGATACCGCTGTGCAGAGCGCATCACGACGAGTTACACGCTGATCCTGTGGCATTTGAAGCGAAATACGGCGACCAGTTAACGCTGCTGTTTCGGTTTTTAGATCGTGCGCTGGCAATCGGCGTATTAGCATGAAAAGTGGAGAAAAAATGCTTGATATGTATGAAGTAATGGACCGCTGGGGAGCCTGGGCGGCTGCTGATAGCAGTGGAGTCGACTGGCAACCAATAGCTGCTGGTTTTAAAGGTTTAGTGCCGTACGGTAAAAAGTCACGCCTGCAATGTGATGACGATGAAGGGATTATGATTGATGGCTGTGTCGCACGTCTGAAAAAATATAAGCCGGAAGAATATGAGCTGATCATAGCTCACTTCGTGATTGGTATTTCGCTGCGCGCAATAGCAAAAAAGCGTAAGTGTTCGGATGGAACGATAAGAAAAGAGTTGCAAACAGCATTTGGTTTTATAGAAGGCATCGTTTGCACCCTTGTTTAACTAACTTCGTTCCATGCTTCACATGATTATATTGGACGCTTTGAGCTTGACTTAAAGCGTCTTCCACTTATTCCTGAAACCCATATATCTTCTTCGATAAAATCAAGTAAGGCTTTAATTTCTTTCTTAGAAGATGGCATGATGATTTTTTCAACACCATTTATTACATTTGTCTGTAAAGGAAAGTTGACTTTTGCAGCTTCAACCTTAAATAAGGATAGGTTTTGGGCAGTTAACATTCCTGATTGATTTATTAAGGTAACTTTGTTTCTAATAACAGTATCTGCGATTATTTTTAGATCGAAACCAGGAGGTGTTGAAAAAACACTTAGTTGACTGAATGTAGTTAGTTCTTGGTCCGTTGCTGCTGAAAAATAAGATGTCATATCAAAAATGCTTCTAAGTTTGAAAAAACTTTTGAAGTGTATAGTGTTGTTGTCAATTACAGCTACAAGTTTATCATCAACATTAAAGCCAATGCTATCAGCTTTACTAAATGTAGTTTTACTTGCGACAAATTTACCGAAAAATGATTTTGATGTATCTAAAATCTGTTTTTTATTGAAAGGCTGAAGTGCTATAACGTTCGAGTTAGCTTGATTAACTACTCCAACAAACAAAGCTTTGATGTTATCTATAGCAATTTGGTTGGGGTCCCAAATTGGTATGGCTGTCGGTCTTCTAACCGCGTCTACTAAACTAGCCGAATCTGTGAAATTCTGAATTTCAAAGCACTCATCATATTTTGGGGTGTATCCAGCATAAAATGGGATTTTATTATTGTGATGGCTTTCAAAATGTTGGCATTGCTGTTGGAAAATAGCTGTAACAGATGAGCTGGCTGTTCTATCTAGCTCAACTCTAACAATCCTCGTTGCTATTGTGTTATCCATTACTGCAAAAAGTGCCATGGCTTTTTATCCTTTAATATGTAGAAAAGTGTAGTCTGTTAATTGAACAACTGTAAATGGTATATCTTTAATGTCTGTGATTACTGATTTTGAGATTAGAACAAACCCAACGCCGGTATCATCTTCTGCTTCGTAGAATTTATAACCAATTAAAGAAAGAACTGGGTTAAAGTTATAGTTCTCTGAAAAACTGATGTAAAACAATAATGATAAATAGAAGAATAGAGCGTATGCCTTATTTTCTGCTATTGAGTCGGTTCCTAAAAGAGGAAACAGGTAACTTAAGAAATAATTTGTCACTTCTTTGTTCGCAGGGGAAACTGAGCTGATATTCTTTGTCAGAAGTTCAAGCCTATTTTCTGCATATTTTATGAGTCCAATTGCAAGTAACCAGCTTAAAATTCCAACACATAAGCTATATTGCATTAGCCATATTGAATCTTTTACGTATCCGATAAAGAAAAGTGTGGCGCAAACCGGTGCAATAGAACTGGCGGTCAATAATAAGCGTGCTAACTTGTTCATCAGGACATCCTTCTGCACTGTTTATTTGTACAGTACTTTACCTCATGTGTTCCATATTATCCATCCTATAAGCAAATCTAGCATTAAATGCTATAGAAAAAAATTAACGCGTACGCAATTCTTCATGTAATGTGATAAGCGTTGTTACTTAGATGCGAACTTAACACATTAAAAGTCCGTTTTTTGAACCGACCAATAGGTAGTCCAGAAGGATGCTGTAAGCGAATATGCTAAGTAAATCAAATGCTTAAGCCATGACGTTTGCCTGAGGTTTCATTTTCAAGATCCGGAAGATACATCTTTCCCATCTTTTCACAAAAGAGCCGGCGACCCTAGTTTTCTTATCCCTTCAACTCTGAGAGTACACACGGCGATGATGCATTACCGCTCGAATTGATTCGTCGTAACTTATTTTTGTAGTGAATCCTTTCTCAGCGAAAGGGCGTTCCAGTCAACTGCTATTTGCAGATATGCGCGCGGCTTTGCTGACTGGGGGAGAGTCACCGGGAGGCACCCGGCACCATGACAACAACAATACAGTTTCAAATTCCTTGAGAGCCTGCCGTAAAAAGCAGGCCTTTTTTTATGAATTTGCAAACTGCTGCTACGCTTGAAATGTGTGTTGAAGGTAATTGCCTGATGGTTCTCCTGAACCGTTGTGAACCAGCCCGATACTGTCTCACTCAGGTCAGTTAGCAAGACTCACGACTACCTACCTTACTTACTAATAGTCACTCATTAGCCCGCCTTCAAAAGCGGGCTTTTTTTATTCCCCTCATCACTGAGAGGATTCACGGCAATAAGAGGGGGACTAGATGTCCGATCCTTTTTCTGGCACGACAGTAGCGGCTGGTGGTCTGATGGGGGCCAGCATGTTCGGCCTGGCAACCGGCATAGATTACGGTGTGGTGTTTGGCGCATTCGCTGGTGCGGTGTTCTACGTCGCTACGGCGGTTAATATCAGCCGCCTTAAGCTGGTGGGCTACTTCATCACCTCATTCATCTTCGGCGTTATCGGCGCGCCACTGCTCGGCTCTTACTTCTCCAAATGGACGGGGTACAGCGACAGGCCACTTGATGCGCTGGGCGCGGTAATCGTAGCCGCTATTGCTATTAAGCTGCTGACGTTCGTCAACAGTCAGGATTTGGGTAGCCTGTTTGGAATTCTCTCGCGTTTACGTGGTGGAGGGGCCAGCAATGGTAACAAGTGATCCGAGTGCGATGGCAAACGCAATTATCTCTGCTGTTATCGTTATTGCACTGATGTTCTACCAGCGCGGCGGGGCGAGACATCGCCCTCTGATATCGCTGATGGCTTATTTCACGGTGCTGGTATACGCCAGCGTCCCTTTCCGTTACCTGTTCGGCCTGTACCATGAATCACATTGGTTTGTGGTGCTGGTGAACGTCCTGATATGCGCCGCCGTTCTCTGGGCTCGGGGAAACGTAGCGCGCCTGGTTGATGTACTGAGGCACTAATGAACCAATCACAATTTCAAAAGGCGGCTGGGCTAAGCGCCGAATTAGCTGCGCGCTGGTTTCAGCCAGTGAGTGATGCAATGAAAGAGTTCGGCATCACCAATCCGGTAAACCAGGCGATGTTCATTGCTCAGGCAGGGCATGAATCAGCTGGCTTCACTCTGCTCGTGGAAAGCTTCAACTACCGCATTGCAGCACTTGTTAACTTCATCCGTGCAGGACGTCTCACAGCAGACCAGGCAAATGCGCTTGGCCGCCGTCCTGAGGAACGAACATTACCGATTGAGCGCCAGCGAGCCATTGCTAACCTGGTATACAGCAAGCGCATGGGTAACAACGCACCCGGGGACGGCTGGTTATACCGTGGGCGTGGACTTATCCAGATTACCGGCCTCAATAACTACCGTGATTGTGGGAACGGCCTGAAGGTTGATCTGGTTAAGCAGCCTGAGCTATTGGCCGAGGACGTTTATGCAGCCAGAAGCGCGGCGTGGTTCTTCGCCACTAAGGGATGCCTGAAGTATTCCGGCGACGTACTGCAGGTGACGAAGATTATCAACGGCGGAACGAACGGCCTGGAAGATCGCCGTGCTCGTTTCGGAAAAGCAAAAACCGTACTGGTGTGAGGTTGAGATGGGTCTTGAAACAATCATTGGCATTGCTGCACTGGTCATGGCTGCCATCGCTGGTGCTTTTGGCATTGGTCATTCACGCGGCACCAGCAAAGCGGAAGCGAAAGCAGACCAGCAGCGCACCGAAGATAACGCAGCGGCCACGGTCGCAGCAGCAGAACGCCGGGTAGAGACAACGAAAGAGGCTAGTAATGTACAGCAGACTGTTAACCACATGCCTGATGACGATGTTGATCGCGAGCTGCGTGACACGTGGAAGCGTCCCGGTGGTGGTTGATACCGCCTGTGACTGGGTAAAGCCAATCTACCTGACTGAACACGACATTGACGTTATGGACCGCCAGACGAAGAAAGACATCCTGGCTCATAACAAATTATCGAAGGCAAACTGCCTTACGAATGAAAGCTATGTAGCGAAGTAGAATTTTTAGTATCGATGGGGATTTTAATGAACGTGTTATCTAACGAAACAGTGAGGATGGTATTCAATCTCGGCATTGCTTCTCTCGAAAAAGAAGAGGATTTAATAATAAGCAAGCAAATTATTGTTGCTGCGTTTGCTGAGATTATTGAATCTCGAAAAAATTGCCAGCCAACTCTGTACGAGAAACTTTTGGCTGATAGTAATGGCAGGATAAAATGGGAGACTCCTCAAGATCTTGGTAGGTCTGTGTGAACAAAGCTTCAAAATTGATATGCTAATCCCATTGAGTCCTACATGATGGTGAGGAGCATTTGTAAATGCAGAACGTTCATGGCTTATCGCTGATTACAACATTGGTTAACCTCAGACTCAGGGGTAAACCTGTATCAATCGGGACAGGTTTCTTTTACAAAAATGAAAAAGGCTTTATCTTTTTGGCAACAAATTACCATGTCATTACAGGTATTAGTCCATCAGATAAAGCTTCAAAAGCCGTACACGGTGATGAGATCGTAATACAGTTAAGAGACAAAGAGGGGAAGGCATACGATCAACACATCCCGTTATTTATCTCTAATTCCAATAATTGGCTCGAACACCCAACTGATGGTGAAGCGGATATTGTTTTAATTCCTCTCCCATCTAAACTTTTGGAAAATGCTGACTTCGCTTATATCAGCAAAGAAACTACTTTAAATGACGTTTCATTACATCCATCTTTTCCTGTAGTTATGATTGGTTATCCACATGGATACAGAGATTCTGTAAACAATCTCCCCATTTGGAAAACAGGTAGCTTAGCAAGCGAGCCAGAGTACGATTTTGATGGTAAGAAAGTTATTGTCGTTGATATTTCTGCTTTCCCTGGGATGTCTGGGTCACCAGCGATCTATGTGTCTCACAACGGTTATGCCAACAAGAAAGGGGACGTTTTCGTGGGGGAATACCGTTTCGTCTGGTGTACTGATGGGACCGATGTCGAAATGCTTCGCGCACCGTGGGAAGAAATGCAGAGCGGTAATGTTTATGTCGGTTCAGAACCGAAGACATACGCCGACGCCTGGGCAAAGCAGAATCATCCTGAGCGAATCTATCAGGAATTCATCAAAGCGCACCGCAACGATGTGATGCTTAATGCTGGTCTGCTTGGTGGTACCCGCGCTGATGTAATGGCGTTTGCTCAGGGCATCATCCGTCTTTACTACCGGATTGAGAGTTATCGTTTCTGGAAGAAAGAACAGGCTGGCGCCGCGGTGGGTGACATGATGGCCTTTGGCATCGTAGCTAAGTCGTTTGGCGATCGCATCGTTACTGGGCCGCGCATTCACACAGTGTTTAAGTCTGAAGGTATCGGTAAGGAGTACGCCTGGTTTAAACATAAATAAGGAGAAGTTTGCATGTCTAACGAAGAAAACGTGGTTAAGCTGGTAAAGAAAAGCGCCCCCGACAAAAATGAGACGCTTATGTTAGACCGATTAAAAGAATCTATTCTTGACTGGGCGGCTGGTCTAAAGAGCGCTTCACCGTTGCCAGAGCGTCCATGGCGGCATTGAGAAATCTCTCATCATGAGAGGCTGCGGAGTTAGGAAGCTCTTTTACGAGATTTTCCATTTCAGCGATCAGATAAGTGGAAACGCCATTATTCACACTCAATTTATCCATGGCTCTGATCATTTTAGGGATGAGAAATCCAACCTGTAACTCGAGAGTGAAAATTCTGTCAAAAAGCTCTTTGCTATCCATACATTTCCTTATACAGAGGTCAACAGCCATCCCTCTGTGCTGAGTGCGCCAGTGTCCCACCACTGACGGGCTGAATGCTTACCTTAACCAGGGTTAATGAGAAGCAACACCCTGATATTCAGACAGTAGCCGCCATCGTGCGGCTTTTTTATTGGAGATTCGCTGGTGGCTGAAGAGTTTAAGTTATGCGTTGTAGGCCATCACGCCCGACGGAAACAGGCTGAGGCGTTGGCTTTAAGCATCAGTGCCCATCTTCTAATTGATGAGGGCGACGGTGGAGCTAATGCTAACCATCGCCGAGCACTTGAATGGGCTGCTGAGCAACCTTGCCGGGTGGTCGTGCTGGAAGACGATGCGATGCCCGTTCCTTGGTTTGCAGAGCTGGTGGTCGACTGGCTGACCCGCTTCCCTGACGACATGCTGAGCCTTTATCTCGGTACTGGCCGCCCGCCGCAGTACCAGATGCAGATAGCCGAACGGCTGATTATTGCTGATAAGACTCAGGCTGACTACATCACACTGCCGCGGCTGATACACGGCGTTTGTTATAGCGTACCTCCTCAGCATATTGAACGAGTCCTTTCTCGATGGGACAGCAGCAAGCCTGCCGATTATGCCGTTGGTGATGCTTATGGCGGCGCTGTGGTCTATCCGTGTTACTCGCTGGTGGACCATGCAGACTTTGAATCAGTCGAGTGTCACCCTGACTCAGCACCACGAACAGAACGCCGCCGGGCATGGAGATTAGCCTGATGCCTGCGTTAATACCGAGAGCATGCCGCAAGCGTGGCTGTCCTGGCACAACCACAGACCGCTCAGGCTATTGTCCAAAGCATCTTAACGAAGGCTGGCAGCAGCATCAGCGAGGACAGAGCAGGCACCAGCGCGGTTATGGCAGTAAGTGGGACAGGCTGCGCCCAATCGTTCTCGACAGGGATAAACACCTCTGTCAGGAATGCCTGCGAAATGGAAGGTATACACCCGCTGAGACGGTGGACCATATCACCGCCAAAGCAAATGGGGGAACCGATGACCTTTCCAACCTCGAAAGCCTCTGCAAGCCCTGCCACAGGGCGAAAACAGCGGTCGAAAGACTCAAATGACATCAATTCTCATTTGAATAGA
Source organism: Enterobacter sp. MGH 37 (assembly GCF_000534515.1). NCBI lineage: Bacteria > Pseudomonadati > Pseudomonadota > Gammaproteobacteria > Enterobacterales > Enterobacteriaceae > Enterobacter > Enterobacter sp. MGH 37. The sequence continues at coordinate 2,042,733 of NZ_KI973205.1, read as the reverse complement.
CCGAAGGGGAGGGCGGGTTGAAAGTTCAGGAACGACGCGCCAAAGGACCGCCGCCTAACCTCTTTTCACATCGCCGCAGGTTAGAAAACTTTTTTATGGGGTCCCCCACTCGATGATTAATAGGAGTTTTCGATTATGTCTGGACCACCGAAAACCCCGACCCATCTACGTTTGGTGAGGGGTAACCCATCTAAACGCCCGATCAATGAGAACGAACCAAAACCCCCTTCAGGGGTACCCCCAACGCCGAAGCATTTCGACAAGCAGGGGAAATACTGGTTTAAACGGATGGCCGACGAGCTTGATGCTATCGGTGTGATGTCTCAGCTTGATGCCAGAGCCCTTGAGCTGCTGGTTGAG
>NZ_KI973205.1:2034836-2036618 GCF_000534515.1 Enterobacter sp. MGH 37 | reverse complement strand
CTTGATGCCAGAGCCCTTGAGCTGCTGGTTGAGGCCTATACCGAATACCGGCATCACTGCGACACGCTTGAAGTTGAGGGCTACACCTACCGGACCGAAACGCAGAACGGTGATGTGCTGATCAAGGCTCATCCCGCCGCCATCATGAAAGCTGATGCCTGGAAACGTCTGCGCGCCATGCTTGGTGAGTTCGGCATGACGCCAGCCAGTCGCTCTAAAGTGAATGCAAAAGGTCCTGATGCGGTTGATCCGCTGGCCGAGTTTATGAAAGCGAGGGATTAATGGCTAAGGTTGCAGAAGGCATCCGCTACGCCGAGAGGGTGGTGGCGGGGGAAATTATTGCCTGTGAGTATGTGCGCCTTGCCTGTCAGCGTTTTCTTGACGATCTGGCACACGGCGAAGAGCGCGGTATTTTCTTCAGTGAGCCGCGCGCGCAGCACATTCTGAATTTTTATAATTTTGTGCCTCACGTAAAAGGCGCTCTGGCAGGACAGCCTATTGAGCTGATGGACTGGCACGTTTTCATCCTGATTAATATTTTTGGTTTCGTTATCCCGCTGGTTAACGAAGAAACGGGAGAAACCGTCCTGCGTAACGACGGTAGCGGTCGTCCAGTAATGGTTCGGCGCTTTCGTACAGCAGATGTTGAGGTGGCCCGTAAAAATGCCAAATCAACTCTTTGCTCCGGCGTGGGGCTTTATATGGCTGGTGCCGACGGCGAGGGCGGTGCGGAGGTTTATTCCGCTGCAACCACCCGTGACCAGGCACGAATTGTTTTTGAAGACGCGAAAAATATGGTCAAGAAGGCGAAAGCCACACTTGGGCGGATCTTCGAATTCAACAAGCTCGCTATCTACCAGGAGCAAACGGCCTCCAAGTTCGAGCCATTATCATCAGATGCGAACAACCTCGATGGTCTGAACATCCACTGCGCTATCGTCGACGAGCTGCATGCTCACAAAACCCGTGACGTCTGGGACGTTCTGGAGACGGCAACCGGCGCGCGTCTGCAATCGCTGCTTTTCGGTATCACCACCGCCGGTTTCAACAAAGAAGGCATCTGCTACGAATTGCGTGATTACGCAATCAAGGTCCTGCGCGGCCTGGTTAAAGACGATACGTTTTTTGCCATCATCTACACCTTAGATGAAGGTGACGATCCCTTTGATGAAAAAGTCTGGCAGAAGGCGAATCCGGGGCTGGGTATCTGTAAGCGCTGGGATGACCTGCGCCGCCTGGCTAAAAAGGCGAAAGAGCAGGTTTCGGCCAGAATCAACTTTTTCACCAAGCACATGAATATCTGGGTTACCGCTGAGTCAGCCTGGATGGACATGATGAAATGGGAGAAATGCGAGTTTATCGCCCCGCAGCACGAACTTAAAACCTATCCCTCCTGGGTGGGCGTTGACCTGTCAAACAAAATTGATATCTGTGCGGCCGCTAAAGTCTGGCGCGCGCCAGATGGCCACGTTCATGCGGATTTCAAATTCTGGCTACCGGAAGGACGCCTTGAGAAATGTTCACGCCAGATGGCAGAGCTCTATCGTAAGTGGGCCGGGATGGACAAGCTGATCCTTACCGACGGTGATGTAATCGACCATGCTCAGATTAAGGAAGAGCTACAGTTGTGGGTTGCTGGTGAGAGCCTGAAAGAAATTGGCTTCGATCCGTGGAGTGCGACGCAGTTCAGCCTTGCGCTGGCAGAAGAAGGGCTGCCGCTGGTGGAGGTACCGCAGACGGTTCGCAATTTCTCTGAGGCGATGAAAGAGGTCGAAGCACTGG
>NZ_KI973205.1:1362271-2030392 GCF_000534515.1 Enterobacter sp. MGH 37 | reverse complement strand
GGCGACATGTTCGAAGGTCTGGCTATTTATAACCTGCTCCGCGAATACGAAGGCCGTGTAACGGTGAAGGTGCTGGGCATTGCCGCCAGTGCCGCCTCGATAATTGCGATGGCCGGGGATGATATTCAGATTGGCCGCGGTGCCTTCCTGATGATCCACAACTGCTGGGTCTACGCGATGGGTAACCGCCATGACTTTGCGGAACTGGCACACTCGCTGGAGCCCTTCGATACCGCTATGGCTGATATCTACGCGGCGCGTTCCGGCCTTGATATGGCAGCTGTTCAGAAACTGATGGATGCCGAGAGTTATATCGGTGGCAGTGACGCTGTGGCGAAGGGACTGGCAGACAGCCTTCTTTCTGCTGATGCGGTCAGCGATGGCGATGAATCACCCGCGGCCGCGCTTCGAAAACTTGATGCGCTGCTGGCTAAAACCAACACCCCGCGCTCTGAGCGCAGAAAACTCATTAAAGCCTTATCCGGTGGCATGCCTGGCGCTGTCACCACCAACGACGGTACGCCGGGCGCTGCCGAAGATATCAAACCTGAAACCCTCAATTCACTTGAAAGCGCTCTTGCGGCGTTAGTCAAATAAGGACCCTTTATGTCTGAAGTAAACGAAATTCTGAAAAAAGTCACTGCCAGCATTGAAGATGCAACCAGCAAATTCAACGCGAAAGCAGAAGAGGCACTGACCGAAGCGAAAAAGAATGGTCAGCTCTCAGCTCAGACCAAAGATGTTGTAGATAAAATGGCGACAGAGCTCAATGCTCTTAAGGAAGCTGAAAAAACCCTTAAGGCCAGCCTTGGTGAGCTGGAACAGCATGTTGCCCAAATGCCATTGAACAACGCTGCTAAAGTTACCGAAACTGTTGGACAGGTGGTGATTAATAGCGAGGCGTTGAAGGCCTTTGCCGCGAGCGTTGAAGGCAATAAGCGCGTAAGCGTCCCAGTTCACGCGGCCTTGCTTTCTACAGATGTTGCAGATGGCGTGGTTGAACCACAGCGACTGCCTGGCATCGACACTGCACCAAAACAGCGTCTCTTCATTCGTGATCTGATTGCGCCTGGACGCACATCTTCACCGGCTATTTTCTGGGTGCAGCAAACGGGCTTTACCAATGCAGCGAAAGTCGTTGCAGAGGGGACTGCCAAGCCTTACAGCGATATTGAATTCGCGACTAAAATCACGCCGGTGACAACCATCGCGCACATGTTTAAGGCATCCAAGCAGATCCTTGACGATTTCGCTCAACTCCAGTCTACGGTTGACGCTGAGATGCGTTACGGCCTGAAATATGTTGAGGAACAGGAAATCTTGTTCGGCGACGGAACTGGTGTGCACCTGCACGGCATCGTTCCTCAGGCCTCAGCATTCGACCCGGCATTTTCTGTTGAGAGCCAGAACGGGATTGATGATCTGCGCCTGGCAATGCTTCAGGCTCAACTGGCTCGTTTCCCTGCATCTGGCCACGTTCTGCACTTCATCGACTGGGCGAAAATTGAGCTCACGAAAGACAGTCTGGGCCGCTATATCCTGGCTAACCCGGCATCTCTGACTGGCCCTACGCTTTGGGGGCTTCCGGTGGTAGCAACTGAGGCAGCAGCTTTCCAGGGCAAATTCCTGACAGGCGCATTCAATGCCGCAGCTCAACTGTTCGATCGTGAAGATGCCAACGTGGTTATCTCCACCGAAAACGCCGACGACTTCGAGAAAAACATGATCTCCATTCGCTGCGAAGAACGTCTGGCGCTGGCTGTGAAACGCCCTGAGGCGTTCGTGTACGGTTCATTCAGCACCGGCGCGGGTAGCTGATAACTATTGCGGCCTTCGGGCCGCTTTTTTCGGGGCAAAAAAATGCTTGATCAGAATGTGGTGAAACAGCATTGCCGCATTGATACCGACTTTACGGGTGATGATGCTCTGCTGGAGATTTACACAGGTGCAGCGGCCCGTTACGTCCAGACATGGACAAGGCGAACGCTCTATGAAAACCAAAGCTCACCTGGCTATGCAGACGACCCGGACCCGATTCTATTGAATGATGATGTTAAGGCGGCAATGCTACTGCTGATTGGTCACTGGTATGCAAACCGAGAGGCTGTGAACATCGGAAACATTACAACAGCGGTGCCTTTCGCCGTAGAAGCTCTACTGCAGCCATACCGTATTTACGGGGTATAGGGGGACTTTATGCAGGCCGGAAGATTGAGAGACAGGGTGGTGGTTCAGAACATCACAACATCCAGAGATCCTTCTGGCCAGCCTGTTGAAGCATGGCATGACGGCGCAGAAACCTGGGCAGAAGTAAAGGGCATTAGTGGGCGCGAGCTGGTGGCAGCTGGTGCTGAAACAGCTGAGGCAACAGTACGGGTATGGATGCGGTATCGGCATGATGTTTCGGCAGCCTCCCGAATTAAGGTTACGACAGGGCCATTTAAAGGGAACACCCTGAATGTTGTTGGTCCCCCAATACCGGATGCAAAAGGGGTTCTGCTTGAGGTTCTCTGCAAGCTGGGGGTGGAGAAGTGATTGACATTAATCTCGATTTTTCAGGATTGAATGACATAGCCAGGGATTTAGAACTGCTCAGTAAGGCTGAAAACAACAAAGTTCTGCGTGATGCGACACGTGCCGGGGCAGAAGTGCTCAAGGAAGAAGTGATCTCTCGTGCACCTGAGCGAACAGGGAAGCTTAAGAAAAACGTTGTGGTGGTCACTCAGCGTAGCCGAAAGCGGGGAGAGATTTCCTCAGGGGTTCATATTCGTGGTGTTAATCTTCGAACCGGTAACAGTGACAATACGATGAAGGCCAGTAATGCGCGTAACGCATTCTACTGGCGATTCGTTGAGCTGGGCACCGCGAACATGCCTGCACATCCGTTTGTGCGACCCGCTTACGATACTCGCGAGGAAGAGGCCGCCAGCGTCGCCATTGCCAGGATGAATCAGGCTATTGATGAGGTATTGAGCAAGTGAATGAAGATAATATCTACGCCTTGCTTTCTCCCCTGGCAGAAGGACGGGTATATCCCTATGTTGCGCCATTAGGTAGTGACGGGAAACCGTCTGTCTCGCCACCATGGATTATCTTTTCCATCGTCGATGATGTTTCCGCTGACGTACTGTGTGGCCAGGCGGAATCCAGCACATCAGTGCAGATCGATGTTTACTCACTGACCATTAAGGAAGCCAGATCCATTCGCGATCATGCGCTGGAGGCCGTTAAGTCCATGGCTCCGACTGAGATAACGAAAATTCAAGGCTATGAACCCGATTTCCGGCTTTACCGCGCCACGATCGATTTTCGGATCACATCCTGAAACGTTAACCAACCCTGAACAACCCGCTCCGGCGGGTTTTTTATTACCTCTGACACCGCGCTTCACACGCGCACGTTATAATCCTGGAGCCTACAGAAAGCGAGCCTGAGAGTCAGTTGTACTCCGGGGCTGCTGACTCTGTGTGACAGGCTCACTTTCTATAGGTAAATCTCATGAAATATCCAACCGTATCAGTAAGCGGCGTTTCCGTTCGCGTTGATGACGAGGGACGCTATAACCTCAATGATCTCCATGCTGCGGCGGTCGCAAACGGAGAGGCTACAGAGCAGCAGCGTCCAAGTCAGTTTTTACGTAGTGCTCAGGTAAAGCGATTTATCAAGGCACTTAAATCCAAAGTGCAAAAAAGCACTCTGGAACAAATTCAACCACTTAGAGTTGTTAATGGTGGTGATGAACCTGGAGTGTGGGGCGTTGAGCTACTGGCCATTCGCTACGCAGCCTGGATTAAGCCTGAGTTTGAGATTGAAGTATATGAGGTGTTCAGAACAGTGGTTCGCCTCGGCATCAGTGCCATGTCACGCCTGAATAAATTAGATCACATCATTAATACTGAGACTAAAGCGATAAGCCAGTGCGCCAGCCAGATGGCGAAGTGGGGTGTCGGCGGCAGAAAGAAAATCCTCCTTTCTGCGCGGGAGCGGGTGGTTGATGAAGTACAGATGTACTTACCAGGCATCAATTAAACTCGAGAAATGGTCTTTGTTGCTGACAATCTCAGCATTCCAGGCATGATTGATTTACTTAGTAATTTCTTTTCAGAAAGACACCCACCTCCCGCTTCGGCGGGTTTTTACTTTTATGGAGACAACTATGTCTGCACTTTATGAAAAATCGCAGCTGACGAAGATCCTTATTTCCTCCCTGCCAGCCACCAAAGAAACGATGGATACCGCAACCTTCCTCGATCTGAGTTGCACCATCAAAGAAATTCAGTTCACCGGTGGTCAGAAGCAGGATATCGACGTAACAACGCTTTGCTCGACCGAGCAGGAGAACATTAACGGCCTGCCTTCTCCGTCAGAAATCTCTCTGTCCGGAAACTTCTACAAGAATCCGGCGCAGGACGCCTTGCGTGATGCGTATGACAACGATACGACCTACGCTTTCCAGGTTATCTTCCCGTCCGGCAAGGGCTTTAAGTTCCTGGCTGAAATCCGCCAGCACACCTGGTCTTCCGGTACCAACGGCGTAGTGGCGGCAACGTTCTCCCTGCGCCTGAAAGGTAAGCCTGAAAACATCGAGTCTGGATCCTGAGAGGTCTCATGAAGAATATTAAAAATCTCGCCCTGGCTAAGATGTCGGGATTTCGTCATAAGACGGTCGCCGTTCCTGAGTGGGAGGGCGTCAAAGTGGTTCTGCGTGAGCCGTCAGGTGAAGCCTGGCTGCGCTGGCAGGAGGTGGTGAAAGCGGGTACTGATGATGAAAATGTGTCGGTATCGGAAAAGGCACACCGTAATCTTTGCGCTGACGTGGTGCTCTTCATTGACGTTCTGTGTGACACCGATAAGCAACCGGTATTCAGCGTAGACGAAGAAGAGCAGGTACGTGAAATCTACGGCCCCGTCCATTCACGCCTTCTCAAACAGGCGCTTGACCTGATCAATAACGCGGACGAAGCGCGGGAAAAGTCTCAACCCCCGGCGTAAAGTTTCTGATGTCGCTTGCGCTCCGGATGGGGCGCACGCTCTCAGAGCTTCGGCAGAATATGACGGCAAGCGAGCTTCTGATGTGGATTGAGTACGACAGGCAAAGTCCGGTTGGCGATATTCGCGGTGACATTCAGGCCGCCCAGATCGTCTCTGCCATCTACGGTTCGCAGGGGGCAAAAGTACCGCTGGACGATGCGATCCTGCGCTGGGGTGGTGAGGAGCAATCAGAACCGAAGGACCCGTTTGCTGGGCTTGAGGCTGCACTTACTGCCGCGACGCAGTGACTTTTGACCCAGATAATATTAGGATTCTTAGACTGATAATGCTGGGGAAACAAAATGGAAATTTTACTAGTTTCAATTGTTATAGGCTTAATTCCAGCCTTAATTGCTCAAAGCAAAGGAAGATCTTTCTTTGCATGGTGGGTGTATGGTGCTCTGCTATTCATAATTGCTTTTGTACATTCTTTGGTAATAAAGAAGGATGTTGCGGCAGAAGAAAAAGACTTAATTGAAAACGATGGTATGAAGAAGTGCCCATTCTGTGCAGAGTTAATCAAAAGCGAAGCTATTAAATGTAAGCACTGTGGTAGTGATTTAGCAGTCGATTCCCCACCGGTTAAGACTGATGAAGAATACCTCGAAGAAGCCAGGCAAAAGGTCTGGAAACAATAAAAATAAAACCGCTTCGGCGGTTTTTTTACGTCTGGAGTTAGACTAAATGGCAACTTTACGTGAGTTAATAATCAAAATTTCCGCTAACTCGCAATCATTCCAGACGGAAATTTCCCGCGCTTCACGTATGGGGCAGGATTATTACCGCACCATGCAAAATGGTGGCCGTCAGGCTGCCGCTGCCGCCCGAGAGAGCGAAAGGGCGTTATCTGATCTGACCGCTGGGTTTGCATCGGCAGGAAGAGCCGCTGCTGCTGCTACGGCCGCTTTTGCGACTGGTAAGCTCGTGCAGATTGCTGATGAGTGGAATTCAGTAAACGCCCGTCTTAAGCAGGCATCATCTTCAGCTGATGATTTTGCTGCCTCTCAGCGCCAGTTAATGGAAATCAGCCAAAGAACTGGCACCGCGTTTTCAGACAACGCAAACCTTTTTTCACGCGCAGCTGCTTCAATGCGTGAGTTTGGGTATAGCTCTGACGAAGTTCTGAAAATTACCGAAGCTGTTTCTACCGGCCTTAAGCTTTCGGGGGCTAATACTCAGGAAGCGAGTTCTGTTATCACTCAATTCAGCCAGGCTCTGGCGCAGGGCGTTCTTCGCGGTGAAGAATTCAACGCCGTTAACGAAGCAGGTGATCGTGTTATCCGCGCACTTGCCGCCGGAATGGGCGTGGCCCGCAAAGACCTGAAGAGCATGGCTGACCAGGGGCAACTTACGATTGATAAGGTTGTTCCTGCATTAATGAGCCAGTTGGGCTCATTACAGGGTGAGTTTGCCAGCATGCCGCAAACAGTTTCCGGATCCCTGCAAAAAGTCACAAACTCGTTCATGGCATGGGTTGGAGGTGTCAACCAGGCTACAGGTGCTACCGATGCGCTATCTGGTGGCCTAGACGGAGTTGCCCAAACGCTTGATTCATTTACCTCTTCGGCAGTAAGCGGCGCACTAAGTGATGTTGCAGACAATATGTCCACGATCACAACAGTGGCGGGTGCACTTGTTGGCGTTGGGCTGGCAAGGTATCTCAGTGGAGTAGTAACTAGCGCCACGAGCGCAACCGGCGCGCTAATTTCTGCGGCTAAGTCAGAGGTTGCTCTTGCCGTTGCACAGGATAAGGCTGCACAGTCTGCCGTTGCCGCCTCAAGGGCGGAGGTTTATAGGGCTCAGCAAGCTGTACAGAGATCGCGTAGCGCAGATGTTCAGGCTGCGCAGCAAGAGAAAATTGCTGCGGCAGAAGCAAAAGTCACTGCAGCCCAGGCCAGGCTGACTACCGCTCTAGCCAGCGGTTCTGCTACAGAGAAAGTCAGAGCCAGAACAGCGCTTGAGCGTGCGCAGGCAGGTCTGGTGGCAGCAAAAAACGCCGATGCACAGGCTATCGCTGAAAGACGCCTGGCTTCTGCGGAGGCCGCCAGAGACCGGAACCTTGCAAATCGTGTTACCACCCAAAGCAATCTCAATAGTGTCACATCTGTTGGCACCCGCCTTTTAAGCAGTGCCCTCGGGCTCATTGGCGGCGTGCCGGGATTGGTGATGCTTGGAGCCGGTGCCTGGTATGCGGTGTATCAAAATCAGGAGCAGGCTCGGCGCTCTGCTCAGGAGTATGCCAGCACGATAGATGAAGTCAGTAAAAAGACGAGGGCAATGACCCTTCCTGAAGCTTCAGATAATGCAGAGAAAACTCGTGCCGCTCTGAATGAACAAAACAGGCTAATTGATGAACAAAAGAGCAAGGTTGAAAGCCTGAAAGAGCAGATAGCTGGTTATCAGTCAGTGATTAGTAATCCCGGTCCAACTACCAGCGGTGGTTTCATGATTAACCACCTGACATATTTGGACACTGTGACTCGTGGGCTGGCTACGGCTACAGAGCAGTTATCTGTTGAGCAAGAAAGACTTGCTCAGATGCAGCAAGAATCCGCTTCTATTCAACAGGTTCTGGAAGGGCTTGAACATCGCCGGGCGGCACTCATTCGAGAAGAGGCTGCTAATCAAAACCGGGCTTATCAATCTCTCCTGTTGATGAATGGTCAGCATACTGAATTTAACCGTCTACTGGGGCTGGGAAATCAGCTATTAATGGCTCGGCAAGGGCTGGCGAACGTCCCTCTCAGACTTCCTCAGGCCGACCTCGACAAAAAGCAAACCGATGCCCTCGAAAAGAGCCGTCGGGATCTGGAGTTGTCACGCCTGAAGGGTGAAGCAAAAGAGCGTCTGCGACTGAGTTATGCAGCCGATGACCTGGGGTTAACCAGTGATCCGCAATTCCAGACAGGCCGTCAGGAGTTGATTAATAACGGTCTTGCTGAATGGCGGAATAATGAGGCCAACAAACCTAAGGCGAAGGGCGGTAAAACCGAAGGCGAGAAAACCGAGGATGTGTATAAGCGCCTTATCAAGCAGCAAAAAGAGCAGATTGCCCTGCAAGGTCAGAATACTGAACTGGCGAAGGTTAAATATCAGGTCAGCCAGGGCGAACTTGCTTCTCTGACGGAAGCCCAGAAAAAGACGGTATTGCAGAATGCTGCGCTGATTGACCAGGTTAAATTACGTGAGCAACTGCGAAATTACGAAGCCAACCTTGCTGACAGTAACGCCAGCGCCCGCGCAGCCAATGAAGCGCAACTGCTGGGCTACGGGCAGGGCTCCAGGTTCCGTGAAAGACTTCAGGAGCAGTTCAATCTGCGTAAGGAGTTTGAGCAGAAGAATACCGATCTTCTCCGCCAGCGTCAGGCTGGTGAAATCGACGAGACGTTCTATCAGCAGGGGCTGGCACTTAATAAGCGCTACCTCGAAGAGCGCCTGCGCGACCAGGAGGGATATTACGCAGCTTCTGATGCGCAGCGTGACGACTGGATGACGGGACTGTCTGAGGGTTATGCGAACTGGGTGGACGAAGCTACTGATTATTCTTCCATGGCCGCTGACGGCATGAAGCAGGCCATGGGTGGCGCGGTCACCACGATCACCGACATGCTCAATGGCAACGTTGACAGCTGGAAGGACTGGGGCGTGAGCGTACTGAAGATCATCCAGAACGTTCTGGTGAACATGGCTGTTGCTAATGGCGTCAGCTCAATTGGATCACTGTTCAGTTTTGGCACCTCGTCAGCCGCAACCGCCAGCAGCGGTACCGCTATTCAGAATGCTGGCGCGAACTTTACCTTTAATGCGAAGGGTAATGTTTACGACTCTCCGTCCCTGAGCGCTTACAGCAATGGCGTTTTTCAGACGCCTCAGTTGTTTGCTTTTGCTAAAGGCGCAGGGATTTTCGGCGAGGCAGGTCCTGAAGCAATCATGCCCCTCACGCGGGCACCTAATGGTGACCTTGCCGTTCGCGCAGTGGGGATGCCGCAGGTCTCTGGCGGTGTGCCTTCAGTTAACTTCGGCGATATCAATATTCAGGGTGGATCACCACAGGCAGCCAGTCAGGGAACCGCCGGAGCAGCAGGCAGGCAGCTTAAGGATGCCATCACTGGTGTCATTAACGAACAGGCCAGCATGCCGGGCTCGCCTCTGTGGCGATTAATCAAGGGAGTTTAACCATGGCAGTCGAAACCTTCAGCTGGTGCCCAAAGGTTGCCTCTCAGGTTGATACAAGTTTTCGTACCCGAAAGGCGCAGTTTGGCGATGGCTATACACAGGTGGCCGGGGACGGCATCAACCCGGTAACACCTCAGTGGAGCGTGAGCTTTACCGGCGACGAGGCTTACATTCAGGCCATTAAAAACTTTCTGAACAGACATGCAGGGTGGAAGTCATTTATCTGGAAGCCACCGCTTGAGCCTTCAGGTTTATGGCGCGCGGAATCCTTCCAGATATCTACCCACGGCAACAAAAAATACACCCTCAGCAGCACATTCTTACAGGCATACCATCCATGAGTATTTCATCTGATGTCCAGAAACTGGAACCGGGTAAGCGCGTCCGCCTGATCGAGGTGGACGGCTCAGCGTTCGGTGCGGGTATTCTTCGCTTTCACAACGAGACAATCCCGCATACCGAGGCGGAAATCATCGCCGCAGGCGGCGACGAGTCAAAACTTGAGCCGAAGTCGGTGTGGTGGCAGGGGCAGGAGTATGGCGCGTGGCCGTATGAACTGACCGGCATATCTGTAAGCAGTGACGGCCAGAGTTCACGGCCGTCACTCACTGTTGCAAACATCAGCGGTACGATTGGCGCGCTGTGCCGAAGATTTCAGGGGATGGCTAAAGCAAAGGTGATCATCCATGACACTTTCGCACACTATATGGACGCCAGAAATTTTCCTGACGGGAACCCGACTGCGAATCCCAACGAGGAGCGCAAACAGGTTTATTACATCGACCGTAAATCAGGATCAGACGATGAAACCGTAGAGTTTGAGCTTTCCAGTCCAGCCGATCTGCGCGGGCAACTCATTCCGACCAGGCAAATTCAGCCAATGTGCACGTGGTGCATGCGGGGCTGGTACAAAACGGGGAACGGCTGCACCTACGCCGGGCAAAACGGCTGGTTCGATAAAGACGGCAATCGGGTGGACGATCCTTCACAGGATGTTTGCTCCGGATTGCTGTCAACGGGCTGTAAACCTCGCTTCGGAGAGAATGAACAGCTGGATTATGGCGGGTTCCCCGGCGCTTCACTTCTGAGAGGATAATCATGCGCGACAAAACAGTTAGCGCCATTCTGGCGCATGCCGCCGCATCCTTCCCCGAGGAGTGCTGTGGCGTGGTTATTCAGAAGGGGCGGGTGGAGAAATACATCCCCTGCAAAAATAATGCTGAGTCGCCGACTGAGCAATTTGAACTTAATCCTGAGGATTATGCGGCCGCCGAAGAGCAGGGCACTGTGGTGGCGATCGTCCACAGCCATCCCGGCGACGGTGCGACAACCCAGCCGAGCGAGATCGACATGCTGATGTGTGACGCCACGGAACTGCCCTGGATTATTGCATCGTGGCCGGATGGCGACATTCGCACCGTCATGCCTCGCGGAGACCGTCCCCTCACAGGACGCCAGTTTGTACTCGGGTATGCAGACTGCTGGTCTCTCATCATGGACTATTTCCGCACCGAGCACGGCATTGAACTGCCCAACTACAGCGTAGATCGCCACTGGTGGGAGCAGGGTGAAAACCTCTATATGGATAACTGGCAGGAATGCGGTTTCCGTGAGTACGACGGTCCCGCTCAGCCAGGTGACATGGTTATCATGCAGGTTCAGTCCACCGTCCCGAACCATGCCGGGATTTTGCTTGATGGCAACATGCTACTGCATCACATGTATGGCCAGCTAAGCCAGCGTATTCCCTACGGTGGCTATTACCGTGACCGTACCATCAAAATTCTGCGTTATAAGGATTTGATGTAATGGAAAGAAAAACCGTTATCAAACTCAGCGGCTCAATGGCTCAGCGATTTGGCAGGACACATCGCCGTGCACTAACGTCCGCCAGCGAAGTTTTCATGGCGCTTTCTAACACCATTGACGGCTTTGATGCTTATCTGCGTGAAGCTCGGGCAAAGGGACTGGATTTTGTTATTTTCCGGGATCGTCGCAATATCGGGCACGAAGAGTTTGAACTCCTGGGGCCGGGTGATGAGTTAAGAATAATCCCTGTGATAAGGGGCAGTAAAAGAGCTGGAGTTTTCCAGGCGTTGCTCGGAACGGCTCTGGTCGCTGCTGCCATATGGATGCCGGGAGTTAGTATCGCAGCAAGTAACCTCATGTTTTCCGTTGGTGCCGCAATGGCCGTTGGCGGTGTAGTGCAAATGCTCTCTCCTCAGGTTTCAGGTCTGCGAATGCGGCAGGATCCTGATAACAAACCCTCTTATGCGTTTGGTGGCCCCGTTAATACAACAGCATCCGGAAATCCCGTCCCCCTGCTTTATGGGCAGCGCGAAATAGGTGGCGCGATTATTTCCGCCGGGATTTATACCGAAGATCAGCAATAAACCAAACCACGCACTGTAAGCCACCTGACGGTGGCTTTTTTTATGGACGCGATATGACGACGACAATCATCAAAGGCCGCGGTAAAGGTGGCAGCAATCAGACCCGAACGCCTGTTGAAGCACCGGACAGCATTCAGTCCATTGCCAGGGCAAAGGTGCTGATTGCTCTTGGAGAGGGTGAGTTCGCTGGCGGGCTTGATGCTAAAAACATCTTTCTTGGTGACTCATCTTCGTATACGCCCCTTCAGAACGCCGACGGAAGTTATAACTTCAATAATGTAAAATACGAGTTCCGTTCCGGCACTCAGGACCAGGACTATATTCAGGGCTTCCCCGGCATTGAAAACGAACTTCAGGTTTCATATGAGCTGAAACAGGCTGTTCCTTACGTGCGAGCGGTATCCAACACGCAGCTCTCTGCGCTGCGAATTCGCCTGGGATGGCCAACTCTTTTGCTCCAGAAAAACAACGGCGACAAAGTCGGCACCCGCGTCGAGTATGCTATCGATCTTTCGGTCGATGGCGGGCCGTATGAAACGGTGGTTAACGGTGCTGTCGATGACAAAACTACGTCGCTTTATGAGCGTAGTCACCGCGTTAATCTTCCAAAAGCCTCGACTGGCTGGCAGTTACGGGTTCGCAGAATCACGCCGGATTCCACGAGCGTAAATATTGTGGACACCATGCGCGTTGTAGCTGTAACTGAAATTATTGACGCCAAGCTTCGCTACGTTAACACAGCGCTGCTGTATGTAGAGTTTGACGCAAAGCAGTTCCCCAATGGCATTCCTCAGGTTGTGTGCAATCCGAAAGGGCGAATCATCCGTGTACCTGATACTTATGATCCCGAAACCCGCACTTACTCTGGTACATGGGAGGGCGTATTTAAATGGGCATGGACGGATAACCCTGCCTGGATTTATTACGACATCATTCTGAACGAGCGCTTCGGGCTGGGTCAAAGAATCGATGCGACTCAGATAGACAAATGGGAGCTTTATCGCATCGCCCAGTATTGCGATCAACTGGTACCAGACGGCAAGGGCAGCAGCGGGACGGAGCCTCGTTTTCGTTGCAACGTTTATATCCAGGACCGTAATGACGCCTGGACTGTACTTCGTGATCTGTCGGGTATATTTCGCGGCATGACGTACTGGGGCGACAATAAGATGTATGTCCTGGCTGATATGCCACGGGATGTGTGGCACATCTATAACCACGCCAGCGTTGTTGAAGGAAAATTTACCTTTGCGGATCCGAGTGAAACCACCCGAAACACTGCCGCGCTGGTGAACTGGTCAGACCCAGCCAACCACTATAAAGACACGCCTGAGCCTGTTTACGATAACGATCTGGCCATGCGCTTCGATTATCGTCAGCTCGAAATGACTGCGATCGGCTGCACCAGGCAGTCAGAGGCAAACCGGCGGGGGCGCTGGGCGCTGCTCACTAACGGTATCGGCGAGGTGGTGACCTTCAGCACGGGCATGGACGTTCCCCCCGTTGGTGAGGTGATCGGCGTGGCTGCTAACGAGCTGGCCGGAAGAACTATCGGTGGCAGGGTGAGTGCGGTTAACGGCCGCAACATAACCCTCGATCGAGCCGCTGATGTGAAGGCCGGGAACCGGCTGTTTTTGAATCTTCCGTCAGGCACAGCTCAGGCCAGAACGGTCCAGGCCGTTAACGGAAACACAGTCACTGTCACCACACCCTACAGCGAAACGCCGGAGGCTGAATGTAACTGGGGTGTGGACTCTGACGATCTGTTTATAGCGCTTTTCCGTGTTACGGGAACGCGGGACAACAACGACGGTACTTTCGAGGTCACCGGGACGACTTACAACCCTGATATCTATTCCGCTGTTGATACCGGCGCAAGACTGGACGAGCGGCCAGTCAGTGTCATTCCGCCAGGGGTTCAGGCTCCCCCAGGAAATATCGTCGTAGACAGTTACTCTACGGTTAACCAGAACATTGCGATTACCACCATGCGCGTTGCCTGGGATGCTGTTCAGGGTGCAGTTGCGTACGAGGCGGAATGGCGGCGTGACAGCGGCAACTGGATCAGTGTGCCCCGAACGTCTTCTCTCGGCTTTGAAGTGCAGGGTATCTACTCGGGTCGCTATCTGGTCCGTGTCAGGGCGGTGAACGCCAGCGACGTTTCATCAGTATGGGCAACATCATCAGAAGTAAATCTTACGGGTAAAGTGGGCAATCCGCCGAAACCGGTCGGCTTCATCGCTTCTGATAATGTGGTTTTCGGTATCGAGCTTAGCTGGGGATTCCCTGCGAATACCGACGACACGCTGAAGACCGAAATCCAGTACAGCCTGACCGGTACCGAAGACGATGCGATGCTGCTGGCCGATGTGCCTTACCCACAGCGCAAATATCAGCAGATGGGCCTTAAGGCTGGACAGATTTTCTGGTACCGCGCGCAGCTGGTGGACCGCAGCGGCAATGAATCAGGTTACACAGAATGGGTGCGCGGGCAGGCCAGCATCGATGTATCCGATATCACCGATGTGATCCTGGAGGAGATTAAAGATTCTGAGGTATTCAAGGATCTGATTGAGAGTGCCGTAGAAAGTAGCGAGAAACTGGCCGAACTTTCTGACGCGATTAAGAAGAACGCCGATGGTCTGGCTGCAGCAGTAGGTTCGAATAAGCAGACAGCAGAAGCAATCATTGGCAACGCCCTGGCTATTGCTGATGTTGTTGTGCGCCAGACTGCGCAGCAGGGGGCTAACTCTGCGAAATTCGAACAGCTCCGGGAGGTGATCGCCACTGAGACGGAAGCGCGCGTCACGGATGTTACTCGCCTTGAGGCAAAAACTGCCCAGAATGAAGCGGGTATTACTGATGTTCGCCAGGCGTTAGCAACGGAAACTGAAGCTCGCGCTTCTGCGGTAAGTCAATTGACGGCTGCCACTCAGGTCGCATCTGACAAAGCTGATTCAGCAGCTGCTGTAGGTGCTCAGAATACAGCATCAATCACTGACCTTAGCCAGGTTGTCACGGACCTCGATTCCTCAATGGCATCACGCCTGGAAGAGCTGGGTGCACAAACTGATAAGGCCAGCGGCGGTATTCAGAACAATGCTATCGCGCTGATCACCAGTACGCTCGCGCAGGTTAACCAGCGTAACCTTCTGAGCGTGCAATATGGTGATAACAAAGCCGGTATTGAGCGAGTCGACAATGTCATGGCAGATGCAAGTAAAGCTGTCGCTGAGTCGCTGCGCGCTTTGGATTCCAGCACCGGTGGAAACACCGCGAATGTCACTGACTTGTCAAAGACGCTCGCTGACTTCACTCAGGTGTCTGCTACGCAAATCAACTCGCTGAAGGTCACGGTTAACGGTCAGTCTGCGGCTATTATCCAGAACAGCCAGGTATCAGCGGACATCAATAACAACCTGAATGCGATGTACAGCATCAAGGTTGCCGTGGATGCGAACGGAAAACAGTATGCTGCTGGTATGGGGATTGGTGTTCAGAATACGCCAGCGGGTATGCAGTCGCAGGTGCTCTTCCTGGCAGACCGCTTCGCTGTGATGACTCAGGCTGGCGGCGCCGTGACTCTTCCGTTTGTTATCCAGAACGGGCAGGTGTTCATCCGTGACACCTTCATTCAGGACGGCACTATCAGCAACGCAAAGATTGGTAATTTTATCCAGTCGAATAATTATGTTGCTGGCTCTGTTGGGTGGAAACTGGATAAGTCCGGGACGTTTGAGAACTACGGTTCGACAGCCGGGGAAGGGGCCATGAAGCAGACCAACCAGACAATCAGCGTCAAAGACGGCAGTAACGTTCTCAGGGTGCAGGTTGGCCGATTAACGGGGGTGTTCTGATATGGCTTACGGAATACAGACCTGGGATGCTTCAGGAAAACCTAACAACTATGGCATCAAACCCGTTTCCGTCGTTGGGCGAATACAGCTGGCTGCCGGGCAAACCTCCGGCAGCTGGTCTTTTACGGTGCCCTCAGGAATGAAAGTTGGTTTTGTTCTTTCACTTGATGAAGGAGGTAACAGCGTAGGGCGGCGCATTGTCGCGTCAGGGGGCACAATAACCGTAAGCGCAGCATCTTCTGTAGGCCTGGGTAATTATCCGGCCTCAAAGTGTGAAGTGGTCGTTTTCATGGAGAAAGCATAATGGCCGAATTTGGCGCGATGATATTAATGGACAATGGTAACCCATTTGTAACGCCCCAGTCAACGCCTTTTTGTCTTTACGGCAAGTACACTTTCAACTCCTCTGCTAATGGCAGTTCGCAGCAGGTTGCTCAGAATATTGCATTAAATGCTGACTACCCTGTGATGGTATTTATCAGGACCACAAATACCGCCCAGCCCACGCCAGTAATATCTTACCGGAACGGCGGAAATGTATATGTCGCGGGGGTTAATCCCTATAACCAGAGCTTCACGTTAACCGCATATATATTTGCCATATTTCCCCAGGCGTTACCTAAATGGGGGATGGCCATCTGGGATGCGGCAGGAAAGTTGGTGCTCACTAATGAGTCCCGGGTATTGTCAGACCTACAGACAATTGGAACGCCTGGCGCAAACGGCGGGATAAATATCGATCAGACACTTAGCGGGTCATGGGCTGTTGCACCTGCACAGCTTGGCCAGAGCATCGTTGTGAATAACTCAACCCAGCCTCCGACAGTTTATACCATTAATGCTTATTCGGCGTGCAGGTTTGACGGGGCCAATACAAGGATAAACGCAGGGGGGACCTCCACTGGTACAGGCTCTCCGGGAGGGGGAACGAATACTGGGATTTCCTTAACCGCGATAAATACAGCGGCCTATGACTGATTGATCGTTTTTGGCGATCAATAACTGATAATTGATCTATCCAATCAATTATACCCACCTCTTTCATATTGGTATTGTCTAAGTTCATGAATACCTCGGGATACCATCATAATGAATAAGCTACTCATCTGTTTGGCTGGGGCTGTCATGCTGTCTGGCTGCGCTGGCGTACTTGAGAAACAGGAACCTATTTGCAGTGGCACAGCCATCGTTGGCGGTCAGGAAAACACGGTTCAAATTTACGGCGTTCGCAAACAAAACAACCAGACGCAGTACCGAGCCGGATACCCTTTCAACTGGCGCTGGGTAAGTGCGAACACATTCACTGACACCACCTGCAAATAACCAACCATTTTAAATATCAACCTCGCTACGGCGGGGTTTTTTATTGCCTGGAGAAAATATGATTTATACCACTGGCACTATTGCCATCAGCGGAAACACCCTTACAGGTACTGGCACAAACTTCACTGCAGCTGGCTCACTCATTCGTAACGGCTGCACTGTTATCGCCTTGACAAGCCCAGCGCAGGTTTTCCAGATCACCGCGATTGGAAGCGCAACTTCTCTTACCGTGACACCTGCGGCAAGCCCAGCAATTCCTGCTGGAACGAAGTATTCGATTTTGCTGAGCGACAGCCTGAGTGTGGATGGCCTGGCGCAGGACATTGCTGAAACCTTCACGATGTACCAGCGCTACATGAGCGGATTTGCTGATGTGATGAACGGTACTACAGACGTCACTATCACGATTAACGGTGTGGCCGTTACCGTACCGGGCCAGAAATCACTGGCGAAGAAAGGGGCTAACAGCGATATAACCAGCCTAAGCGGCCTGACTACCGCGCTCAGTATCAGCCAGGGCGGTACAGGTGCAAAGAATGCTGCTGACGCTCGCACAAACCTCGGTTTGGGAAGTGCCGCTACCAAGGATGTCGGCGCGAATACTGGTAATGTCCTGGGAGTTGGATATTTTGGTTTCGGAACTCCAACTATTAACGTTTTAGGAAGTACCGAATCAGGGTTTTATGGTATTGACAGCTCTGGTACTGCCTGGGCTCCGCAAGCAGGATCGGGAATTGTATGCGGGTATGACCCAACTCGCCGACAGCAAATATTTACAGGAGTATCCGGCAATCTTTTTGTCCGGAACCTGGCTAGTTCTGCTATGAATACACCTTCGTCCACCATTCCATGGACGCAGATGCAGTCTGTTGGAACATCAGATATTAATTTTAAACACGTCAACGGCGATCTCGATGTTGTTGATTCTCTTGAAAACATCTGTCAAATGGAGTTTAAGCGATTCTACTATCTTGATGATGATGAGCAGACAGAGCGCCGGGGCGTAATTGCTCAGCAGATCGAACAAATCGACAAGGAATATGTTCACTCTGCTGAGGGCGTAGGGAAAATGACGCTTGACCTTAACCCACTGATGATGGATGCCCTTGCAGCCATAAAGGCACTTAACGCAAAGGTAGTAGAACTTAGTAAACAGGTTGATGAGCTAAAACAGGGTGGAGCTTGATATACCTGAAGACAGCATGTTGAAACTGCTTCGCTAAGAAAACCGCCGCCCGTCTTAAGAAAGAACTGGCGGCGGCTGGTTGCTCAGTGTTCATGCCCGAGCAAACGTGGGGAATATTAACCGAGTAAAATTTAAAGGCCAACCTGGCGAACTGTCGGAAACTCAGAAACCAGCCACATATCGGAATCTTCAAACATTTCCTCCAGCATGCGATTGAGCTTTTCCCGATCACTTTTGCTGGCATCGCTATTCAGGCCGTTTGCCTGCATCGGCTTAACCTTCACTTCGGCATCAGGGAAAATCTGGTGCACTCGCTTCGTTAGTTCAGCCAGGATGATCTCTCTGGCCCCTTGGAGCCCCTCAACATTTCGCTTGTCATAAACCAGTTCAACAAACATACCGATCCCCTCTTAAGTGAAAATTGCCTGTGCTTGATCTGTTTTCATAAAAATAATACTGTATATGTATACAGTCAATGTGCGAGTGAGGGTTAGTTCATGCCTCGTCAACCGGATATTCGTGCTGCTTTTATTGCAGCCATACAGCAAAACCCTAAGGGCTATCTCTGCCTGCATACAGACAAATTCATCGCCGAACTGCAGGAGAGGCACTGGCATTTCAGCCAGGAGGATGCAAATTCATGGATCGAGCGATACCAGCCGGACTTCGCCGATAAGACAACAAACGGAAGTGAGAACCGATACTGGATCCTGCGTAACATGGGGAGGGTTTTCTAATGGGATTTCCATCGCCAGCCATGGATTATCAGGAGCAGCGCATGACGATAGATGTTATCTGCGGTGTGGATAACAACTGCCGGGTTATTGAAACTTCATGCGGCTGGGCCGTTATTAACGTCAGTCTGAAACCTGAAGGAGGGGATACGTTGCTGGTTAGCATGGACGGGAGAAACCAGTTCGTGAAGCTAATGGGCCACGCGCTGATTACTCAAGATGGTGAAGCGATAGAAGGGGATGCGTTGGATGCCGTCGAGGTTTTTGGAGTGCTAACGCACAGTCTCAACCGGGTTTGGAACGATGATTGCGCAGCCATTTAAGGTATGGGTGTAACCCCCATTCTCCCCACACCAAATTTCGGTTCGCGGAGCGAAAAATTTTCGCCATTATGACATTTTGATAACCGTAAGCTATTGATTCATTTGATCTTAAAATTATGAATTAATGGCGAAAAATACACGTATGTGCATGATTATCATAGATAACACGCGTGATTTAAAATCCCTCGGCGTTCGCGCTGTGTGGGTTCAAGTCCCACTCCGGCTACCATGGGAAACAAAGAATAATCAAAGCAATAAGCAGTGTCGTATAAACCACCGAAAGGTGGTTTTTTATTTTCTAATTTCACTCTCCCATTATTCCCACTTTTCGCAAGTACAGCTTACCGATTACATCATTGCGTCTATATATTGTTATGTTGCCCCGATACTGCAACGGAGTTGGTGTGTGGAATATGGGGGATTATATAAGCATGTCAGGTATTGGTGAATGGCATGATGTTGGCGACAGCAGGAGTTCAGGAGAATGGAATGGGAGGGTAACCCTCCCGATTTGTTATTTTGCGAATATACAATCTCGCCCAGAAGGTGCACCCATTACTCGGATCATTTTTTTACAAATCACAGTGACCTGCTGTCCTTTTTTCAATGCTACGGCAGTAGCCTTTTCTGAGTTTTCCATCTCCATTCGTGCAGGCATGAACTGATTGTCTGTTTGTAAGCCGATGATAATTGAGTCTGTAAAATCTTTATCAATGGACTGAACAACCCCGTTGACTGAGATGAGCTTACCTTTCATGTTTTCATCGGTTGCGACTTCATTCTCTTCATAAGCTTTAAAAAGCTGTTTTGCGGAGGTCGTAAACACTTCTTTTTGCGGTACTGACTTCTGCGTATCCGCAACTGGTGCAGAAGACGAAGTCGCGCCTGCTTCCGATTTTTCGTTTTTACCGACGATATATCCCAGAATCATCAAAGCAATAAAGATATAAAAAATCCATTTAATAAATTTCTTCATGAAATCACCTGTTAGCTAATAGTTTTGCTGCGAAAATAATGTGAGAATTTCACCTTATTACTTTATCGCATAAGGACGCTTATTGCCTATAAAAAGAATTTACGCGAGTAAATTATTTTATCCTGTTTCAGTGAAAGCATTGTTGTGGCTTAAAGGAGGATAAGTGCAGCGATATACGTCATGAAATGCCGCTGAATTGCCGATGTTACAGTATAAAGCTGGTTCAATGGTGCATGAACATCGTGTCGTCACACCCCACCCAAATACGCCTTCCTCACCTCCTGATTGCCCAGCAGATCCTCGCTGCTGCCGCTCAGGCGGATCTGCCCGTTAACCATCACATACCCGCGATCGGAAAGCTTCAGCGCGTGGTGCGCATTCTGCTCCACCAGGAAGATCGTCATCCCGTTGCGGGCCAGCTCGCGCAGCGTCTGGAAAATCTGTTTCACCACAATCGGGGCTAAGCCCAGGCTGGGCTCATCCAGCAACAGCAGCGTCGGACGGCTCATCAGCGCCCGGGCAATAGCCAGCATTTGCTGTTCTCCGCCGGACAGGGTCATCGCGCGCTGTTTACGGCGTTCTTTCAGGCGAGGGAACAGATCGAACATCGTTTGCATATCTTCGGCTGCAAACTGGTTGCCAATCGGGATGGTCCCCATCAGCAGGTTCTCTTCGACGGTCATATCCGGGAAGATACGTCTGCCTTCAGGGGCCTGCGCAATGCCGCCGGAGGCGACGTAGTGGGTGGATTTATGGCTGATGTCTTCGCCGCGATAAAGGATCTGTCCGTTGCGGATACGCGGCTGGCCAAAGATGGACATCAGTAATGTCGATTTACCCGCGCCGTTTGCGCCAATCAGCGCCACGGTTTCTCCTGTATTCACCTCAAGTGAGACCTGTTTCAGCGCCTGAATCACGCCGTAAAACACATCCACCTCGCGGAAGGCCAGCAGCGGTTCGCTCATAGGGTGACCTCGCTTTCATCCGTGCCCAGATAGGCGGCAATGACCTTTTCATCATGCTGGATCTGCGCGGGTTTCCCCCTGGCAATCACGTCACCGTGGTCGAGCACGATAATATCGTCCGAAATCTCCATCACCATCCCCATGTCATGCTCAATCAGTAATACCGTGATGTCATGATGATCCCGCAGAAAACGAATAATGCTGCTCAGCTTATGCGTTTCAACCGGGTTTAGCCCGGCGGCAGGTTCGTCGAGACAGATCATCTCCGGTCCGGTACACATTGCCCGGGCGATCTCGAGGCGCCGCTGCTGACCGTACGACATCTCCCCCGCCAGGCGATTGGCACAGTCCACCAGATCGACCACTTCCAGCCAGTAGAAAGCTCTGTCGAGGGCGTCGCTTTCCGCCCGACGGTAGGCCGGGGAATTAACGATCCCGGCGAGCAGATTACGGTTAACGCGCATATGCTGTGCGACCAGCAGATTTTCCACGACCGACATCTCGCGAAACAGACGGATATTCTGGAAGGTGCGCGCCAGCCCGGCGCGGTTGACCAGGTGAGTTCCGCCAAACATTTTATAGAACAGACGCTGCCCGAACTGCGCGGGGTTAATCCAGTCACCCGGCTGAAATTTTTGCCCGAGTACCTGAATGACGTTGGTCGTCTTATTGCGGCTGGTAAATAAAATATTGCCGCCGGAGGCTCTGTAGAAGCCTGTCAGGCAGTTAAATACGGTGGTTTTTCCCGCCCCGTTTGGCCCAATCAGGGCAGTAATGGAACCGCGCTGCACGTCCAGGTTGACGTCGTTTAGCGCCTTAATCCCGCCGAAGTGCATCATCAGATGTTCAACGCGCAATATCGTTTCGTTCATGGCGCGACGCCCTTACGCACGGGAAATCCGCTGCGGTTAATGCGGATCAAACCGCGTGGACGCCAGATCATCATCACCACCATCAGCATGCCAAACAGCAGGACCCGGTACTCGGCAAAACTGCGCAGCAGTTCCGGCGTGACCGTCAGCACAAAGGCGGCCAGCACCACGCCAAGCGTAGACCCCATGCCGCCCAGTACCACAATGGCGAGGATCAGCGCGGATTCAAAGAAGGTAAACGATGTCGGGTTCACGAACCCCTGATAGGTGGCGAAGAATACCCCGGCGATGCCCGCAGTCGATGCGCCCAGCGTAAAGGCCGAAAGCTTGACCAGCACATGATTGAGCCCCATGGAGCGACAGGCAATTTCGTCTTCCCGCAGGGCTTCCCACGCCCGGCCGATCGGCATCCGCGTCAGGCGGTGCTTGATATAGAGCACCAGCATTACCACCAGAAACAGCACCGTATAGATAAAGATAAACTTCATGTTCGGGTTATAGGTGAGGTGGAAAAACTCGTGAAAAGGCACGCCGCCTTCTTTTGCGCGTCGTCCAAACTCAAGGCCGAAAAAGGTAGGAGGAGGGGCCGACACGCCATTAGGCCCGCCGGTGAACGTCAGCCAGTTGTTCAGGATCAGGCGAATGATCTCCCCGAACCCGAGGGTGACAATGGCCAGATAGTCACCGTGCATGCGCAGTACCGGAAAACCGAGCAGGGCGCCCGCGGCAGCGGCCATAATGGCCGCCAGCGGCAGCATGCTCCAGAAGCCTAAGCCGAGATACTGATACCCCAGCGCCAGGCCGTACGCACCAATCGCATAGAAAGCGACATACCCCAGATCCAGCAAACCCGCCAGACCCACGACGATGTTCAGCCCCAGCCCAAGAAGCACGTAGATCAGCCCGAGAATGGCGACGGTCAGCACATATTTAGTGGCGACAAACGGGAAGCAAATGGCAACGGCAATCACCAGGGGAATAATCCAGCGCATGCGGCTTTTGTATTCCGGTGGCCGGACATAAACACCTGCGCTGTCGGCTTCAAAACGTGCCTGGAAACGTGCGCCTGGGGCGGTACCTAAAAAAGCGCTCAGCAGAAAACGACCCAGCATAACGATGCCGACTATCCATGCGAGTCGCTGTCCGGCGAAGTTAAAGCTGTATCCGTCCAGCACCACGCCGGCAATCGGGCCAAAAATGATTAACGCAATCAGGCCAGAAAAAATGGCGTCCAGAATACAGCGCTTAAGCGAAAAGCCGTGAGAGGTCATCGTATTCTCCTTCACACTTTGGCGACAATCGGGCGGCCAAGCAGACCCTGAGGGCGAAAAATCAGGATCAAGACCAGTAAGCCAAACGAGAACACATCTTTATAATCGGAGTTCACCATGCCGGAAAATTGCGCCTCGGCGACGCCCAGAATCAACCCACCGAGCATCGCGCCCGGCAGGGAGCCAATCCCGCCGAGCACCGCTGCGGTAAACGCCTTAATGCCAATCACAAACCCGACGTAGAAATCAAAGGTGCCGTAATTCATGGTGATGAGCACACCTGCCAGGCCCGCCATGGCCGCACCAATGACAAAGACCAGGGAGATAATCCGGTCGGTATTGATCCCCAGAATGGAGGCCATTTTACGGTCCTGCTGTACCGCGCGGCACATCCGCCCCAGCCGGGTATGGTTGATTATCCAGGTCAGCACCAGCATGCCGGCAAACGAGGCGACCAGGATAAATACTTTGGTATAAGTTATTTGCACAAAACCTTCGCCCAGATGCAGACGAAGTACGCCGTCGAGCATGGTTGGCACCCCTTGCTGGCGCGGCCCTTGGCTCAGCTGCGCGTAGTTTTGCAGGATAAGCGACATCCCGATGGCAGAGATAAGAGGCGCCAGGCGCGTAGAGTTCCGCAACGGCTTATAAGCAATACGCTCGATGGTCCAGCCGTACACCCCCGTAACGACAATGGTGAATACCAGCGTTCCCAGTATCAGCAGGGGGAATGACTGCAGGCCGAAGAAAGAGAGTAGCGCCAGGCCAATGGCGCAGAGGTAAGCGGAAATCATATACACTTCGCCGTGGGCGAAATTGATCATCCCGATAATGCCATACACCATGGTGTAGCCGATGGCGATGAGGCCGTAGACGGAGCCCAGCGTTAAGCCATTGATTAACTGCTGCAGAAAGAATGTACTCATCTTAGCGCGCTCGTTTTATAGGCAGCACGTGGTGCGCAGCCTGATGTTTATTACGCGCCGGCAGGCAGGCCCGCCGACGTTGAGCGTGATTCCGTCCCGTTACTGCACTTCCTTATATTTTCCTTGGTCGTCCCACTGGTAAACCACGTAGTCGGAGACTTTCAGATCGCCCTTGCTGTCCCAGGCTTTTTTACCCATCACCGTGTCGACCGTATTCGCTTTCAGCCACTCGCTGGCTTTGGCGGAGTCCTTGCCGCCCGTGGCTTTAAACGCAGCAGCAATGGCCTGCACGGAAGCATAGGAGTAGAGGGTGTAACCTTCCGGTTCGAATTTAGCGGCGCGGAATTTCTCAATCACTGCTTTACCGTCCGGGATCAGGCGAGGATCTTTACCGAAAGTCATATAAATGCCGTTGGTATACTGTGGACCGCCCGCCGCCGTCACCATCTCTTCATTAACAATGCAGTCGCCGGAGAAGAATTTCGCCTGTACGCCCTGTTCACGCATCTGGCGAACGAGCGGACCGGCTTCCGGGTGACAGCCACCGAAGAACACCACGTCCGGTTTTTGCGCGCCAATCTTCGTCACCAGCGCGTTAAAGTCTTTTTCACCGCGCGATAACCCCTCGTACATCACATCCTTGACCCCGCGTTTCGCCAGTGCCGCTTTGGTTGCGTCTGCCAGCCCCTGCCCATAGGTGTCTTTATCGTGAATGATCGCCACGCGTTTGGCTTTCAGCTTATCAATGATGAAGTCGCTGGCAACCTGGCCCTGCTGGTCATCGCGGCCGCACATGCGGAACATATCGCTCATACCGCGTTCGGTGATCAGCGGGTTCGTCGAGCCGGGGGTAATGGAAATGATCCCCGCATCGCTATACACCTCAGAGGCGGGCATGGTCGATGAGGAGCAGAAATGGCCGACAACGGCGTTGACTTTATCCTGGTCGACTAAGCGGTTGGCGACTGCCACGGCCTGTTTAGGCTCGCACGCATCGTCACCCTGAACCAGCTTGATTTTCTCACCGTTAATCCCGCCGGCAGCGTTAATATCTTCAGCGGCTGCGTTGCGCCGTGCCAGTACTGATCGCCATAGGTGGCATTGGGTCCCGTAAACGGCCCGGCGACACCAATCACGATATCTGCCCGGGCGGAAAACGCCGTCACCAGACAACCAGCTAACACAAGAGACAGGGGAGTTCTGATTAATTTCAGCGACATTATTATGTTCCTTAGCAAAGAGGTTTTTGCACCACGGCGTAAACCTGAACGCCCAGGGCGCAGCCAATCCAAAACACGGGCAAGAACAAAATGCACTAAACGAACGGCATCCTGCATGATACGGCGAGGTTTCCATGCGCAGCGTCGCGCGAAGAACAGCAAGCAAAAACGTTGCCAGAATGGTTAACCCCTTGACGGGGTTATGACATCTTTGAGTATAGAGCGCCGCGTTCTGCCGCCCTGCGGCAGGAGAAGAAATTACAGCGAAGATCACATATCGTTAACATTAAAGCCCATAAGTTGTGCAAGGGTCACGATTTGCACACTTTTGCAGCAATAAAGACCTAAACTTCAGCCGGGAACGGCGTGAGAACTGTGTTAGGATCTTTTCCTTTTTATCAGGAGTGTCCGCGATGACGGAAGGTCCATTAAATGAAAGCGAAATGGCATGGCTGGAAGAGACTCTCATGTCTTACGGCCATGACGATGCGTCTGTGATTGACGTATCCGAACTGGACGGCATGCTTACCGCAGTGCTTTCCGGCCCTGTTGTCGTTGAGCCAGATACCTGGCTGGTGGCCGTGTGGGGCGGGGAGAAATACATTCCGCGCTGGAAAAACGATCGTGAAATGAACCGTTTTATCGATCTCTGCTTTAAGCATATGAACGACATTGCTGAGCGGCTGAGCGAATACCCGGACCAGTTTGAGCCGATGTTTGGATATAACGACGTCGACGGTGAGAGCTACACCGTGGTGGAAGAGTGGTGCTATGGCTATATGCGCGGCGTGGCGTTGACGGACTGGTCAGCCTTGCCGGAGTCTCTGAAGGCCGATCTCGAAGTGATTGCCCTGCACGGTACGGAAGAGAACAGCGAGAAGCTGGATGAACTGAGCGAAGCAGACTATATCGCCAGCATTGAGCGCATCCAGCCAGCGGCACTGCGTTTATATCAATACTGGGTAGATAACCCGCAGCAGCCGGAAGCAAAGAAGCCGATTGTGAACGGCACGAAGGTCGGGCGTAACGATCCGTGTCCTTGCGGCAGCGGGAAGAAGTTTAAGAGCTGCTGTTTGCATTGATAAAAAAGGGGCTAAAGATAGCCCCTTTTTTCTTAACCCACTTCCGGCAACATGCCGGCGGCAATCAATACCTGCACCAGAATAATCACCACCCCACAGCTAAACACAATGCCTAGCAGCGGTTTTCCTCCCGCCACGCGGTACCCCTGCTGAGGATGCTGCTGGCGGCTCTTCCATGCCAGCAGGGAAGGGAGTAACAGCGCCAGGATCGACAGCGCCACCCCGGCGTAACCCAGCGCCATCACAAACCCGCGTGGGTAAAACAGCGCAAACGCGAGCGGCGGCAGGAAAGTAATTCCCCCCGTCTGTAACCGCCCGCTAACCGTATTGCGACGCTGGAACAGGTCGGCCAGGTAATCAAACAGGCCGAGCGCCACGCCCAGGAACGAGGTCGCCAGCGCCAGGTCGGCAAACAGGTGGACCGCCAGCTCCACGTGAGGAGACGTGACGACCTCGCGCAGTGCCAGCAGAAAACCGTTCAGGCCAGCGTGCTGCGCCATGAGTCCAATAAAGGTTGAAGAGTCAATGCTGCCCAGCGTCACCAGTTGCCAGAAAATATAGGCGATGAGCGGGATCGCGCTGCCGATAACAAACACGCGGCGCAGCTTGCGAATATCACCGTTCATATAGCTGACAATACTCGGTACGCTGCCGTGGAAGCCAAACGAGGTGAAAATCACCGGGATAGCGGAAAGCGCGAGCCCTTTTTCCAGCGGCAGCGTCAGCAGATTAACCTTGTGCACGTGCGGTGCCAGCAGGACCAGCATGACAATCAGAAACAGAATTTTGGCGCTGAAGAGAAAACGATTGAACAGATCGACCAGCGAGGTCCCCACGCAGACCACGCCGCCGCCGATGAGCGCAAAGAAGATTGCCCCCGTCGCCGGGGTAATGTCAGAGCCAAACCAGTCATTGACGCTGGAGGCGATGAGCTCCCCGGCCCCGCTAATATACGCGGCAGTCAGGGCGTACATCAGGAACATCATGCTAAAGCCCGCTATCCACTGACCGTAGCGTCCCAGGTAGCGCGCCGCCAGTGAACCCAGACCGGTGTCGGCGGGCACGTGCTGGTAAACCTCAAGCAATAGCAGTGCGGTGTAACACATCAGCGCCCAGAGTGTGCCAAGAAGCAGCAGCGTCATCCCGAATCCCACACCTGCAGCAGCCAGGGGCATTGCCAGCATTCCTGCGCCAATCGTCGTTCCGGCGACGATAAAAATACTTCCCAGGGTTCTGTTTCTCACGCTTTCCTCTACAACGATGGTGAATCGCGACAATTTCTGCGGCGCAGAGTAAGGGAAAAGCCGTAATTCGTCAAATCACCGTTACAAGGTGTGTAATAAAATATTTACAGATTAGGCATGCTGTGATCCTTAATGGGGCGATGCCTACTTCATAAGAGCAATGTCACGGCGCAAATTTCAGGCGTAACGTAAACAACTCGTGCAAATAATAAAATAATGTGAGGGTTTTTTATGGCGGGGGAGAATCCATTTAAAGCGGCATGGAGCCGGGGAGGCAATCTGTTGTGCCATGGACACTGGATAATGAGCTGGCAGAACCAGCCTCTGACGCTGCCTGAGTCCCGCCGCGAAAAGGATATGGGCACCTGGGCAATCTATTCGGTTATTGATCCTGAAGATGAAACCTTTGCACAAGGCTTACAGGAAGATGAGTGGATTATCGAAAACGTTGACTGGCTGACAGACCTGTTTTTCGAGGTGGGTATTCCGCTTGAGACGGCCAGCTACCGCTATTTTTATCAGGCCGTCAATCCCCATGACTGGCGCTGTACCAGCTGCGCAGGATGTATGTAAATTAACGCGGTGCAGGAAACCCGCACCGAGTTGAAATTAATTCTGTGTATCGAGAGTGGAAAGTTCTTTATCAATAAAGTAAAGACCTTCACCTGATTTACCCACCAGGGATAATTTATCCAGCACGGATTTAAACAGCTTCTCTTCTTCATGCTGTTCTGCCACATACCATTGCAGGAAATTAAAGGTTGGATAATCCTGGCTGGTCATTGCCGCATGAACCAGTTCGTTAATTTTCTGCGTGATCAGCTGTTCGTGCTCGTAGGTGGCGCGGAACAGTTCATCGAGAGAATTATACTCGGCAAAAGGCGAGGCCACGGTCTCAATGCGCGGCAGGCTGCCGGTGTCGGTCAGATAATCAAACAGGCGCTGCATGTGGGTCATCTCTTCCTGCGCATGGCGACGCAGAAACGCGGCCGCACCTTCAAAGCTGTGGTAGCTGCACCAGGCGCTCATCTGCTGGTAGAGAAGGGATGAAAAGAGCTCAAGGTTCATTTGCGCATTGAGCTTGTCGATCATTTCAGTTTTCAGCATGGTGACGCTCCGGGTTATTATTACTGGTTCACAATGAGCGACACTATAATTTGTTATTTAATTATTTGCAAAACGTAAAATAAATATTCATTACTTCAAAATACGAATGGGAATAAAACGCATTGTCGGTTTTATATTAATGCGAATTGTTTTTGTTCTTAGTTAAATAAAGTGCCAGCAAACGCTGGCAGCTTGGATTAATACCAGGGATTATTTGACTTAGGGTTAACGGCATAACCCATGCATTTATACTGAATGGTCACGCTTTCGTTAAGACACAAAGAGCCGCTTATCAGCGTACAGGTTTTGACGGGTTGCCCGTAGGCAGACGCGGTGGCATACCCCATACCCTGACAGGCTTTCACTGCGGTGCCGTTATTTACATATTCGTCAGACCAGGCATTTTGCAGCACGGCCTGACCGTAATCGAGGCGGACAATGCCGTTTGGTGCGTCGAGGCTACTGATTTCCGCCTGACGGTTAACGCTGCATCCCGCGAGCAGCAGGATCGTACCGGCTACGATGACTCTTTTCATGGTTCGCTCTGAGTGGATGGAGATACGTTATCGTACCCGCAGAGACGTAGCCCAATGCCAGGAATAGCCGGACGATCTGCCTTCTCTCTTTGATTTTGTTCGCGGTTTTGCTGGCTAACAGGTGTTGCAGTAAATTGAATTGTGATGCATGTCACAAAAACATTGATTTTTGTGATGGTGGTCATATTATAGGCGCATTGACGATAAAGCTGTATGACAAGTTAATGGAGCATCACAATGAAACTGCGCAAAATCCTCAAAAGTATGTGGGCCAATTACTGCCGCACCTTTAAAGACGTGCCGCCGGGCGCCATGTTCTGATAAAAAAAAACCTGCTTCGGCGGGTTTTTTTGTCCCTGCTGGTGACGAAGGGGAGATGTCAGGGGCTGCGTTTTGATACTATGGCGGCCTTTAAATAAGGAGAAGCCCCATGTCACAAAACCTGAGCGCCGATCAGGAACTGGTCTCTGACGTTGTTGCCTGTCAGCTGGTTATTAAGCAAATCCTTGATGTTCTGGATGTTATTGCCCCGGTTGAAGTCCGCGAGAAGATGTCCACGCAGCTGAGAAACATTGATTTCACCAGCCATCCTGCCGCCGCTGACCCGGTGACGCTTCGTGCGATCCAGAAAGCCATCGCGCTGATTGAGCTGCGCTTCACCCCGCAGGGCGAGTCGCATTAATATCTGCAAACGGGCGACCGCGTAAGTCGCCCGTTGATGCCTTTAAAAGAAAGTCTGTACCAGCAGGTAGCTCGCCGCACACGCGCAGCTCACACCGATTAACCCGGGCAGAATGAAGCTGTGGTTAATGATGAATTTGCCGATGCGGGTGGTTCCTGAGCGATCGAAGCCGATACAGGCTAAATCACTGGGATAGGTCGGCAGAACAAAATAGCCGTATGACGCCGGGAAAAAGGCGATCAGCATTTTTGGATCGATCCCCAGCATCAGCCCCATTGGCGCCACGGCCGTCAGGGCAGCCGCCTGGCTGTTCACCAGCTTCGACACCAGGAAAAGCACGATGGCATACGTCCACGGATGGCTTTTCACCACGCCTTCCAGCGCCAGTTTTAACTCGTCGAGATGCGCCTGGAAAAAGGTATCGCTCATCCACGCCACCCCGAACACCGAGAAAATCGCCACCATACCGGCCTTAAATACCGCGCCGTTAGAAATGGCTGAGGCATTGACCTTGCAGGCCATCAGCATCACGGCACCGGCAATGAGCATCATCATCTGAATGACCAGGTTCATCGACAGCGCCGTCATTTTGCCTTTCAACTCGAAGGCGGGGCGCAGTTCGGGGAAGGCCCCGAGCAGGACAACCACGGCAATACCGGCAAAGAAAATCCAGGTCGACCAGTAAGCCTGCTTCGGAAAACGTTGATTCATTAACGTCTCCGTACCGCCATAGATAAACTCACGCTGCTTTGGATCTTTTAGTTTTTCCTGAAACTCCCTGTCGTCAGACAAATCTTTCCCGCGGCGTAAACTCCACAGGGCAGCAATGGCGACACCAAAAAGTGAAGCGGGAACCGACACGGCGAGTATTTCCAGGATCCCCCATGCGTGACCGATCCCATGCTGGGCGGCCAGGATGGAGACCAGCGACACGACGGCGACGGAAACCGGTGATGCCGTGATTGCCATCTGCGATGCTACCGATGCCACGGCCATTGGGCGCTCGGGTCGGATCCCTTTTTTCAGGGCGATATCCGCAATGATGGGGAACATGGTGTAGACCACATGGCCGGTACCGCAGAGAAAGGTCAGCATCCAGGTGGTAAACGGGGCGAGAAGCGTGATGTGCTGCGGATGTTTGCGCAGGAGGCGTTCGGCAAATTGCATCATGACATTGAGCCCACCGGCAGTTTGCAGGGTGGCTGCACAACCAATCACGGCGAGAATGGTCAACATCACGTCAACCGGCGGCTTGCCGGGCTGGAGACCAAAGACAAAACACAAAATAAAAAGGCCAATCCCGCTGATTAACCCAAGCCCCATGCCGCCGAAACGTGTACCCGTCAGCAGGCAGAGGAGAATGACAATAAACTCAATGGTGATCATGCTGCTCCCTCGTCAATGATTATGTAATTAAATAAATCATTACATGTTGTGTGGTTAATCATTGGGAGCGAGATCTGATTTGTTAAATCTCAGCAAAAGCAGAAGGTTGGCGCAGGGAAGGTAACCTGCTCCGAACGGGAGCAGGTCAAAAGCGTCAGTGATGCTGCACTGTGACAATGTCGAGCAGGTGGCGATCGGTTTGTTCCGGGCACAAACCTGCCTGTTGCGCATTATGGATCTCGTCCGCAAGGGTTTTCAGCAGCATTCCGTCCTGCTGCTGCTCTTTATCC
Source organism: Enterobacter sp. MGH 37 (assembly GCF_000534515.1). Taxonomy (NCBI): domain Bacteria; kingdom Pseudomonadati; phylum Pseudomonadota; class Gammaproteobacteria; order Enterobacterales; family Enterobacteriaceae; genus Enterobacter; species Enterobacter sp. MGH 37. Next base: position 1,998,812 of record NZ_KI973205.1, on the reverse strand, counting down.
ATATCGCGCAGGAATTTCAGCGTGGTCATGTCATGCTGCGCTCTGGCTTCATCGGCCAGCTTGTTGAGCGTCGTGCAACGCTGTTCATACTCTTCAAGCGTCTTTTCAAACAATTCTTCCAGAGAAGAGTAATTATCGTTGATCCCCTCCAGGGCTTTAACAACCGGGTTTGCCCCCGCCGCTTTCAGGAAATTAAAGACGCGCATCATGTGGGTGACGTTGCTTTGGGCCTGTGAACGAAAGAACGTGGCAGAGCCCGTAAGGCTTTTCTCGGAACACCACGCACTGAGGTAAAGGTGCAGATTTGAGGCGTAAAACTCAAGGTTCATCTGCGCGTTAAGTTTTTGCATCATCGTTTGGGTAGCCATACTCATATCCTTATAGACTGTGGGACGTGATGTCCGTTGCTTAACCTGAGCGCCAGGCAAATACGAAGAAATAGAGCAGAAAAAGAGATTCTGCAGTGCCAAAGTTGACCGAAATTCACTTCCTGTGTTCGATATAAATAAGCATACCGTTGTCTTTAATTTAAGAAAAGTCTTAATCCCGCTGTTTTTACCATACATTACAAAATTTAATATAGTACAAATATGCAAATAGATTCCCATGAAATGAAATCTCACTATCTTACTGATAATAAAGAGATAGTCTGTTTTTAGTGCTGCGGTTTGTGTTTCGGGGGTATTGCGCCGGAATAATTATCTGGGAAAGCAAGAAATACAGATAATTCATTTCGCATATATGATGTTTCATTAAAATTGCGCTAAATCAATTTTTGCCGGGAAATATATTTTCAGCGCGAGTGTGTTTTTTTGATGGAAAGCAGGGTGTTCCTTTCAACCCTTAGCCCCGGCGTGACCGGTCTAATGGCATCAGGGACTTCTTAGCTAATCTTATGAATAATTCTGCTCACCCCTCTTTTATTTGTCTGACAAATCCTGCCTTTTTTATGTCATTTTTCGCTGAATTTATGTACGCAATTACTGTAATTCTGCGGTGTGATGGGGCTCTCTTATGGATGATTAATTTCCCGCTAAAACTATCACCAGCAATAACGCTTATGACGAGGTAAGCGCTAATGCCTTGTTTTAAGTCCGATTAAATAAGAAGCACGCAAATATTCCCTACAGAAAAGAATGCTAAAGCTGGAGTTTACCATGCACAAATTTACTAAAGCGCTGGCGGCCATCGGTCTGGCTGCCGTTATGTCACAATCCGCTATCGCTGAGAATTTAAAACTCGGTTTTCTGGTAAAACAGCCCGAAGAACCCTGGTTCCAGACCGAGTGGAAATTCGCAGATAAAGCCGGGAAAGATTTAGGTTTTGAAGTGATTAAAATCGCCGTGCCCGACGGTGAGAAAACGCTGAACGCCATCGACAGCCTGGCGGCCAGCGGTGCAAAAGGTTTTGTTATCTGTACACCGGATCCGAAACTGGGGTCCGCCATTGCGGCGAAAGCCCGCGGTTACGACATGAAAGTCATTGCCGTTGACGATCAGTTCGTGAATGCCAAAGGCAAACCGATGGACAGCGTGCCGCTGGTCATGATGGCGGCGACCAAAATCGGCGAACGTCAGGGTCAGGAACTCTATAAAGAAATGCAGAAACGCGGCTGGGATGTGAAAGAGACCGCCGTCATGGCCATTACCGCTGATGAGCTGGACACAGCACGTCGTCGTACGACGGGCTCAATGGACGCGCTGAAAGCGGCCGGTTTCCCGGAGAAACAGATCTATAAAGTCCCGACCAAATCCAACGATATCCCGGGGGCATTTGACGCCGCGAACTCCATGCTGGTTCAGCACCCGGAAGTGAAGCACTGGCTGGTGGTCGGTATGAACGATAACACCGTGCTGGGTGGGGTCCGTGCGACAGAAGGCCAGGGCTTTAAAGCGCCCGATGTGATCGGAATTGGCATCAACGGCGTTGACGCCGTCAGTGAGCTTTCCAAAGCGCAGGCCACCGGCTTCTACGGTTCTCTGCTGCCAAGCCCGGATGTCCACGGCTACAAATCCAGCGAAATGCTCTACAACTGGGTAACCAAAGGCGCTGAACCGCCGAAATTTACCGAAGTGACCGACGTGGTGCTGATCACCCGCGACAACTTCAAAGAGGAACTGGCGAAAAAAGGACTGGGCGGTAAGTAATACGCTGTGATTGTGCCCCTTACTCGCCGTAAGGGGCCAGACGTACAGACTACAGGAATCACGGAGTCGTTATGCAACAGTCTCATCCCTATCTCTCTTTTCGCGGCATCGGGAAAACGTTCCCCGGTGTTAATGCGCTGACCGATATCAGCTTTGACTGCTATGCCGGACAGGTTCACGCCCTGATGGGGGAAAACGGAGCGGGGAAATCCACGCTGTTAAAAATCCTCAGCGGCAACTACGCGCCAACAACCGGCACGCTGGCTATTCGCGGCGAAGAGATGGCCTTTGCCGATACCACGGCGGCGCTTAATGCCGGGGTGGCCATTATCTATCAGGAATTGCACCTTATTCCCGAGATGACCGTGGCGGAAAATATCTATTTAGGCCAGCTTCCGCACAAAGGCGGCGTGGTGAACCGTTCGCTACTTAATTATGAAGCGGGGCTGCAGCTTAAACATCTTGGTCTGGATGTCGATCCCCAGACGCCGCTGAAATATCTCTCCATCGGCCAGTGGCAGATGGTTGAAATTGCCAAGGCGCTGGCGCGCAACGCCAAAATTATTGCTTTCGATGAACCCACCAGCTCGCTCTCCAAGCGTGAAATCGAAAACCTGTTCCGCGTGATCCGCGAGTTGCGACAGGAAGGACGCACCATTTTGTACGTCTCGCACCGCATGGAAGAGATATTTGCCCTGAGCGATGCCATTACCGTTTTTAAAGATGGGCGCTATGTGCGCACCTTTAGCGATATGCAGCAGGTTAACCATGACCAGCTTGTTCAGGCGATGGTCGGGCGCGATCTGGGCGATATCTATCACTGGAAGCCGCGCGAGTATGGCCCTGAACGCCTGCGGCTGGAAAACGTGAAAGCGCCAGGCGTGAGAACACCGGTTTCATTATCCGTCCGCAGCGGCGAGATCGTCGGGCTGTTTGGCCTGGTAGGGGCGGGGCGCAGCGAATTAATGAAAGGCTTGTTCGGGGGGACCCGCATTTCCGCAGGGCGGGTCTCCATCGACGGTGAGCAGGTTGATATCCAGAAACCCGCCCACGCGATCAGGGCAGGAATGATGCTCTGTCCGGAAGACCGCAAAGCGGAAGGGATCATTCCGGTGCATTCGGTGCGTGACAACATCAATATTTCCGCCCGCCGTAAGTTTATTCGCGCGGGTTGCCTGATAAACGACAGCTGGGAGTCGAGCAATGCCGACCACCATATTCGCTCGCTGAATATTAAAACGCCCGGCCCGGAACAGCTGATTATGAATTTGTCAGGGGGGAACCAGCAGAAGGCCATTTTAGGCCGCTGGTTGTCGGAAGACATGAAGGTCATTTTGCTGGATGAGCCGACGCGCGGTATCGATGTGGGCGCAAAACACGAGATTTATAACGTGATCTATGAACTGGCAAAACGCGGCGTGGCGGTACTTTTCGCCTCCAGCGATCTGCCGGAGGTGCTTGGCGTTGCCGACCGCATTGTGGTGATGCGTGAAGGCGAAATCGCCGGTGAATTACTTCATGAACAGGCGAATGAACAACAGGCGTTGAACCTCGCCATGCCTAAAGTCAGCCAGGCAGTCGCCTGAGTAAGGAGTTAATGATGTCCTCTGTTACTACATCCGGAGCGCCGAAGTCGGCTTTTAGTTTTGGTCGTATCTGGGATCAGTACGGCATGCTGGTGGTCTTTGCCGCACTTTTCGTCGCCTGTGCGATCTTCGTCCCTAACTTTGCCACTTTCATTAATATGAAAGGATTGGGCCTGGCCATTTCCATGTCCGGCATGGTGGCCTGCGGTATGCTGTTCTGTCTGGCCTCCGGTGATTTCGACCTGTCGGTGGCCTCTGTTATCGCCTGTGCGGGCGTGACCACCGCCGTGGTGATCAACATGACAGAAAGCCTGTGGATTGGCGTGCTGGCGGGTCTGTTACTCGGCGTGCTTAGCGGCCTGGTGAACGGTTTTGTCATTGCTCGTCTGAAGATTAACGCCCTGATAACCACGCTTGCGACGATGCAAATTGTGCGAGGTCTGGCCTATATCATCTCCGACGGTAAAGCGGTCGGGATTGAAGACGAGCGCTTCTTTACGCTGGGTTACGCTAACTGGCTGGGCCTGCCTGCGCCAATCTGGCTCACCGTGGCCTGCCTGATCCTGTTCGGCTTCCTGCTCAACCGGACCACGTTTGGCCGCAATACTCTGGCGATCGGGGGCAATGAAGAAGCCGCACGTCTGGCCGGTGTGCCGGTGGTGCGCACCAAGATTATTATCTTTGTCCTCTCGGGACTGGTTTCTGCCGCCGCCGGGATTATTCTGGCCTCGCGTATGACCAGCGGCCAGCCAATGACCTCGATTGGTTATGAGCTGATCGTCATTTCTGCCTGCGTTTTAGGGGGTGTTTCCCTCAAGGGCGGCATCGGAAAAATCTCATATGTGGTGGCCGGTATCCTGATTTTAGGGACGGTAGAGAACGCCATGAACCTGCTGAATATTTCGCCGTTCTCTCAGTACGTGGTGCGTGGTCTGATCCTGCTGGCGGCGGTGATATTCGACCGTTACAAGCAAAAAGCAAAGCGTACCGTGTAACCCCGACGCTGACTTTTTATTGCTCAACTTATAACCATAGTTGACCCCTGAACCGCCTCGCCAGTTTTGCTGGCGGGGCGGTTGTCAAATGGCGAGCCCCATCACACTGTCTATACTTACATGGCTATGAAAGAGGTAAAGGCGTTTACCTCTCATCAACTGTAAGGAGGAAAAGGGTGGCTGACTCGTTAACTGCACCGCCTGTACTGCCCGGAAAATATGCTTTCTTTTTTGACCTCGACGGGACGCTCGCCGGGATCCAGCCGCATCCTGACGACGTGGTCGTACCGGATACGGTGTTAGAGAATTTGCAGCAGCTCTCTCGACTGAACGAGGGCGCATTGGCATTGATTTCAGGGCGCTCAATGGCCGAGCTGGATGTGCTCGCCAGTCCTTACCACTTTCCGCTAGCCGGTGTACACGGAGCGGAGCGCCGCGATATCCATGATCAACTGCATGTTGTATCACTCCCCGATACCTTAATTCAGGCGTTACACACTGAACTCTCCTCGGCGCTGGCGTCACTTCCGGGTACGGAACTGGAAGCGAAAGGCATGGCATTCGCCTTGCACTATCGGCAGGCACCGCATCACGAAGCAGCGATATTTGCGATTGCCCGTAGCGTGGTCGATGCACACCCGCAGCTCGCGCTACAGCCGGGGAAGTGTGTCGTTGAGATAAAACCTGAGGGCATTAATAAAGGTGCTGCTATTGCGGCGTTTATGGCGGAACCGCCATTTAAGGGACGTATACCGGTATTTTTAGGCGATGATCTGACCGACGAGGCCGGATTTCGCGTGGTGAATCAGGCCGGAGGGATCGCCATTAAGGTGGGGCCTGGTAACACTGTCGCAGAATGGCGTCTGGCAAATGTCGACGCCGTCTGGCAGTGGATATCTGATATCGCTAACCAGCAACAACAACAAATAGCGCAAAACAAAGGGGGAAACCATTATGGGTCGCTTAGTCGTCGTCTCTAACCGAATTGCACCGCCTGATGATAAAAAATCCAGTGCAGGTGGCCTGGCGGTAGGGGTGTTAGGTGCCTTGAAAGCTGCTGGTGGGCTGTGGTTTGGCTGGAGTGGTGAAATCAGTGAAGAAGAGAAACCGCTTAACAAAGTGACGCGTGGGAATATCACATGGGCATCCTTTGCGCTGAAAGAGAAAGACTATGACGAGTATTACTCGCAATTCTCCAACGCCGTGCTGTGGCCTGCGTTTCATTACCGTCTTGACCTGGTCAAATTCCAGCGTGAATCCTTCGAAGGGTACTCGCGCGTCAACGCGCTGCTGGCGGATAAACTGCTGCCTCTTATAGAGGAAGACGATATTTTATGGATCCACGATTATCACCTGCTGCCCTTCGCCCGAGAGCTGCGTAAAAGGGGGGTAAACAACCGGATTGGCTTCTTCCTGCACATACCGTTCCCGACGCCGGAGATCTTTACCGCACTGCCGCCGCATGAAGCGCTGCTGGAGGGGCTGTGTGATTACGATTTATTGGGCTTCCAGACCGAAAATGACCGCCTCGCGTTCCTGGATTCGGTGTCAGGTAAAACGCGACTGATGACAAAAGGCGGCAAGACCCATACGGCGTGGGGGAAAACCTTCCACACCGAAGTGTATCCGATTGGGATTGAACCCGACGAGATTGCGGATCAGGCTTCCGGCCCGCTGCCGCCGAAGCTGGCGCAGCTGAAGAATGAACTCAAGCATGTGAAGAATATCTTCTCGGTAGAGCGTCTGGATTATTCCAAAGGGCTACCGGAACGCTTCCTGGCCTATGAAACGCTGCTGGATAAATACCCTCAGCACCACGGTAAAATTCGTTATACACAGATAGCGCCAACGTCGCGCGGTGAAGTTCAGGCCTACCAGGATATTCGTCACCAGCTGGAGACGGAAGCGGGGCGCATCAATGGTCGCTATGGTCAGCTTGGCTGGACGCCGCTCTTTTACCTGAATCAGCATTTTGACCGCAAAATCCTGATGAAAGTCTTCCGCTATGCAGACGTGGGGCTGGTCACCCCGTTACGTGACGGGATGAACCTGGTGGCAAAAGAGTATGTGGCGGCTCAGGACCCGGCGGACCCGGGGGTACTGGTGCTTTCCCAGTTTGCCGGGGCGGCGAATGAGCTCACATCAGCGCTTATCGTGAACCCTTACGATAGGGATGACGTGGCTAATGCCCTCAACCGCGCGTTGACCATGCCGCTGACGGAGCGCATTTCACGCCATGCTGAGATGATGGAAACGATCCGTAAGAACGATATTAATCACTGGCAGGCGCGTTTTATTCAGGATCTCCGCGAAATAACGCCGCAAAGCCATGAAGGCGATCTGCAAAAAAAGATCGCAACATTCCCTAAACTCGCCTGATATTCCTCCGGGGGGTTTACGACCCCCCAAGCGGCACTAACAGCACATCAACCTGGCTTGACGCGACAATCGATTTTGCCGCGCAAGCTGCGCGAGATAAAAAGCTGTGGTTATGGTTCCCGCAAATTACTAAATCAATATTCTGTTTGCGACACATGTCGAGAATATGAGCATTAAGTTCACCGGTCGCAATTACGGTCTCGTAAACAGGATATTGTGCCTTTTCTACCAACTCTCGCAGAAATTGCTGTGTTTCTTCCTGCAATACCTCACGAATATCTTCCAGCATGGGGGCTGCCAGCTGATTATACATCTCGGGTTCGGCTGCAAGCGTGATGAGGCTAATGCGCGCATTGCTGGGCCTGGCGATGGACACGGCCCGGGAAACAAGCAGATGGCTTTCGGGAGAAACAGCAACAGATACAAGCAGATGGGAGTAACTCATGTCGCACTCCTTAGATGTCTGAAAGACAGCGTGTGATCACCATTACCGCGAATGACCAGGATCTGCAAGAGGGGATTACGACATTAGTGTGAAGCTTATCATAATTATTCATTAATTATTCTTATAAGAAGAATAACTGAAAAACGCGTCTAAATGAAAAAAATTAACAACTTAACGTAAATCACACAATTTCCCTCTTTTGCCGTTAAATCGTTTTAACCCGTTATAAACATATTTCGAATGATCACGCTCTGAAACAATTTTTATGGGCGGCTTGCATAACTCTATGTTTTTTCACGGTAAGAAAAATGTTTCCTTAAGATGAGCATCTTGTGAAGGATTCCGGGGCGCGCTCACGGCAGGAAAAGCACGATACATGCCAGTTCGCTTCACCCTTCTGCATGACTATTCGTCGATTAAGAATACAAAACTGTGCCAAATGGGCAAAAAATGAACAAACTACAAGTCATACTGATGGATTTATGGAGGATATTCACTTAAATTGTGTGACGTGGATCACATTTTTTTAAATTTGAGGGTGGCTGCATTGTATGTGGCAAATCTGACGAGTAGAGTTTGCGTCGAATTAGGAAAAATCTTAGTTATTTGTAAGAAATGATAAACCACGTAAGAGACGTTACTGCGTTTCGACTCTTGCGCGTTTCGATGAATACAAACCTAGATTCAACTATGCATTTAGCCTTTTCTTTTTATACCGGGTGATTTCCCGGCGACATCACGGGGTGCGGTCTTTCCGCATAAAAATAATAGTTGGTTATTCGGGATGGGAACAATGCATACATCCGAGTTGCTAAAACATATCTATGACATCAATTTGTCATATTTACTGCTCGCGCAGCGTTTAATTAGTCAGGACAAAGCGTCCGCGATGTTTCGTCTGGGTATTAACGAAGAAATGGCAACCATGCTGGGTGGTTTAACCCTCCCGCAGATGGTAAAACTGGCCGAAACGAATCAACTGGTTTGCCAGTTCCGTTTTGACAATCCGCAGACGATCACGCGTCTGACGCAGGAATCCCGTGTTGACGATCTGCAACAGATCCATACCGGTATTCTTCTCTCCACTCGCTTGCTTAACGAAATCAGCCAGCCTGATGACGCAGCCCGTAAGAAAAGGGCCTAGCAATGAGCGAGAAAAGCATTGTTCAGGAAGCGCGTGACATACAGCTTGCCATGGAGCTGATTACGCTGGGTGCTCGTTTACAAATGCTGGAAAGCGAGACTCAGCTGAGCCGTGGTCGCCTCATTAAACTGTATAAAGAGTTACGTGGTAGTCCCCCGCCGAAAGGCATGTTGCCGTTTTCGACAGACTGGTTTATGACGTGGGAGCAAAATATCCACGCATCGATGTTCTGTAACGCCTGGCAATACCTTCTGAAAACCGGTTTGTGTAGCGGCGTCGACGCCGTGATCAAAGCGTATAAACTTTACCTTGAACAATGCCCGCAGCAGGACGAAGGCCCCCTGCTGGCACTGACCCGCGCATGGACGCTGGTACGTTTTGTTGAGAGCGGAATGCTTGAATTGTCGCGCTGCAATTGCTGCGATGGCAATTTTATTACCCATGCTCATCAGCCTGTTGGCAGCTTCGCCTGTAGTTTATGCCAGCCTCCATCCCGCGCAGTAAAAAGACGTAAACTTTCCCGGGATGCTGCCGATATTATTCCACAACTGCTGGATGAACAGATCGAACAAGCTGTTTAACCCGAACGTGTGGGCAAGATTCCAGCAGCGGTAAGTCATTACCGCTGCTTTTTTTTACCCCTCAAACGGTAAACGCTACGAACTGAACGTCCTTGCCATAGTCACTAGCGGAAGGATGATGTCGTGCTTATCTTATTAGGTTACCTGGTAGTTCTCGGTACAGTTTTCGGCGGTTACATGATGACCGGCGGGCACCTTGGAGCACTCTATCAACCGGCTGAACTTATTATCATCGGCGGCGCAGGGGTAGGGGCTTTTATCGTTGGTAACAACGGCAAATCCATCAAGGGCACGTTGAAAGCCATTCCATTGCTGTTCCGTCGCTCGAAATATACCAAAAGCATGTATATGGATCTGCTGGCGCTGCTCTATCGCCTGATGGCGAAGTCACGTCAGCAGGGGATGTTCTCTCTTGAGCGGGATATTGAAAACCCGAAAGAGAGCGAAATTTTTGCCAGCTATCCGCGCATTCTGGCTGATGCCATGATGCTGGATTTCATCGTCGATTATCTGCGACTCATCATTAGCGGCAATATGAATACCTTCGAAATCGAAGCGCTGATGGATGAAGAGATCGAAACCCACGAAAGCGAATCTGAAGTGCCGGCCAACAGCCTGGCGCTGGTGGGTGACTCGCTTCCGGCTTTCGGTATCGTTGCGGCGGTGATGGGGGTGGTACATGCCCTGGCGTCGGCGGATCGTCCGGCGGCCGAACTGGGCGCGCTGATTGCCCATGCGATGGTAGGGACCTTCCTCGGTATTTTGCTGGCTTATGGTTTTATCTCTCCGCTGGCCAGCGTCCTGCGCCAGAAGAGCGCGGAAACCACAAAAATGATGCAGTGCGTGAAGATCACGCTGCTCTCAAACCTCAACGGTTATGCGCCGCCGATCGCGGTTGAATTTGGCCGTAAAACGCTTTACTCCAGCGAGCGTCCGTCGTTTATCGAACTTGAAGAACACGTGCGCGCGGTGAAAAACCCAAACCAACAGACGACAACTGAGGACGCATGAAAAACCAGTCCCATCCGATCGTCATCGTAAAAAAACGCAAGCACAAGGGCGGTGGGCATGGCGCGCACGGCTCGTGGAAAATCGCGTACGCCGACTTTATGACTGCAATGATGGCGTTCTTTCTGGTGATGTGGCTGATCTCCATCTCCAGCCCGAAAGAACTGATCCAGATTGCCGAATATTTCCGTACGCCGCTGGCGACGGCAGTGACCGGTGGGCCGCGTATCTCTAACAGCGACAGCCCCATTCCTGGCGGCGGTGATGATTACACCCAGCAGAAGGGTGAGGTGAAAAAAGAGCCGAACATCGACGAGCTGAAGAGGAAGATGGAACAGGCGCGTCTGAAAAAACTGCGTGGCGATCTCGATCAGCTGATTGAGGCTGACCCCAAACTGCGTGCGTTGCGACCGCACCTGAAAATCGATCTGGTGCAGGAAGGGTTGCGTATTCAGATCATTGATAGCCAGAACCGTCCGATGTTTAAAACCGGCAGCGCTGAGGTTGAGCCGTACATGCGCGATATTCTGCGCGCTATTGCACCGGTGCTGAACGGAATTCCTAACCGAATCAGCCTGTCAGGCCACACGGATGATTTCCCGTACGCCAGTGGGGAGAAGGGATACAGCAACTGGGAGCTTTCTGCCGATCGTGCCAACGCCTCGCGTCGCGAGCTGGTGGCCGGTGGGCTTGATGATGGCAAGGTACTGCGCGTGGTCGGCATGGCAGCAACCATGCGCGTCTCCGACCGCGGGCCGGATGACGCCATCAACCGTCGTATCAGTCTTTTAGTGCTGAACCAGCAGGCGGAGCAGGCCATCCTGCATGAAAACGCCGAAAGTCAGAATGAGTCACTGGACGATTTAAAACAGCCTGGGGCCGTTCCTTCGGCTGCCGTTCCAACATCGCCACCAGCCAATCCGAGGTGATAGCGTGAGCATGGATATTAGCGATTTTTACCAGACATTCTTTGATGAAGCCGACGAATTGTTGGCCGATATGGAGCAACATTTGCTCGACCTGGTGCCCGAAGCACCGGACTCCGAGCAGCTCAATGCCATCTTCCGTGCGGCGCATTCCATTAAGGGCGGAGCCGGAACGTTTGGATTTACCATCCTGCAGGAAACAACCCATTTAATGGAAAACCTGCTGGATGAAGCACGACGCGGTGAGATGCAGCTCAATACCGACATTATCAACCTGTTTTTGGAAACCAAAGATATTATGCAGGAACAGCTCGACGCCTATAAAAGTTCGGCAGAGCCTGATGCCGCCAGCTTTGAATATATCTGCAATGCGCTTCGCCAGCTCGCTCTGGAAGCAAAAGGTGAGGTCGCAGCAGCCGTTGTCCCTGCTGCAAAACTGAGCGTTGTCGATGCGGTTGGTGCCGGTGAAACCGCGCCAGCCGCTGCGCAAGCGGGCAAATTGCGTGTTGTGCTTTCACGCCTGAAAGAGAATGAGGTTAACCTGCTGGAAGAAGAGCTGGGTAACCTGGCGACGTTAAGCAATGTCGTGAAAGGCAAAGACAGCCTCGCCGCTACGCTTGATGACGGGATTGGTCAGGACGATATCGTGGCGGTGCTGTGCTTTGTGATTGAAGCCGACCAGATTGCCTTCGAAACCGAAACCGAAACCGCCGAAGCGGGAGCTCCAGTAGCGCAGGAAGAGGTGGCCGTCATCGCTCAGGCTCCGACCCCGGCTGTCGCGCCTGCGGCCCCGGCGCTGAAAGCGGTGCCAAAAGACGCTGCTGCACCTGCACGTGGTGAAAAACCGGCCGCGCGCTCCAGCGAATCCACCAGCATTCGCGTTGCCGTTGAGAAGGTTGACCAGCTGATCAACCTGGTGGGCGAACTGGTGATCACCCAGTCGATGCTGGCACAACGTTCTAATGAACTGGACCCGGTTACCCATGGCGATCTGATCACCAGCATGGGTCAGTTACAACGTAACGCCCGCGATCTGCAGGAATCGGTCATGTCCATCCGTATGATGCCGATGGAATATGTCTTCAGCCGCTTCCCGCGCCTGGTACGCGATCTCGCGAGCAAACTGAATAAACAGATTGAACTGACGCTGATGGGTAGCTCCACCGAGCTGGATAAGAGCCTGATCGAGCGCATCATCGACCCGTTAACGCACCTCGTGCGTAACAGCCTCGACCACGGTATTGAACTGCCGGAAAACCGCATTGCTGCCGGAAAATCGCCGGTGGGCAATTTGATTCTCTCTGCGGAACATCAGGGCGGGAATATTTGCATCGAAGTGACCGATGACGGCGCGGGTCTTAACCGCGAGCGTATTCTGGCGAAGGCGATTTCGCAGGGCATGGCGGTCAACGAAAACATGACCGATGAAGAAGTGGGGATGCTGATCTTCGCGCCCGGCTTCTCTACCGCAGAGCAGGTGACTGACGTTTCCGGGCGCGGCGTCGGCATGGACGTGGTGAAACGTAACATCCAGGAGATGGGCGGCCACGTTGAGATCCAGTCTAAGCAGGGTTCCGGCACCACCATTCGCATCCTGCTTCCGCTGACGCTGGCGATCCTCGACGGGATGTCCGTGAAAGTGGCAGACGAAGTGTTCATTCTTCCGCTGAACGCGGTGATGGAATCCCTGCAGCCACGTGAAGAAGATCTGCATCCGCTGGCGGGCGGTGAGCGCGTGCTCGAAGTGCGCGGGGAATATCTGCCGCTGGTGGAACTGTGGAAAGTGTTCGAAGTGGACGGCGCGAAGACAGAGGCCACGCAGGGCATCGTTGTGATCCTGCAAAGTGCGGGCCGTCGCTATGCGCTGCTGGTTGATCAGCTGATTGGTCAGCATCAGGTGGTGGTGAAGAACCTCGAAAGCAACTACCGCAAAGTGCCTGGTATTTCTGCCGCGACCATTCTGGGTGATGGTAGCGTGGCGCTGATCGTCGATGTGTCGGCGCTTCAGGGATTAAATCGTGAACAACGTGTGGCGTACACAGCCGCCTGATTAAGTAGAAGGTAAAAACATGACCGGTATGAGTAATGTAACGAAACTGGCGGGCGAGCCATCAGGGCAGGAATTCCTGGTATTCACTTTAGGCGATGAGGAGTACGGCATCGATATCCTTAAAGTGCAGGAAATTCGTGGTTACGATCAGGTTACCCGCATCGCTAACACACCTGCTTTTATTAAAGGTGTCACCAACCTGCGCGGCGTCATTGTGCCCATCGTCGATCTGCGCGTGAAGTTCAGCCAGGGCGACGTTGACTACAATGACAACACCGTGGTGATCGTCCTGAACCTGGGGCAGCGCGTGGTGGGTATCGTGGTGGATGGCGTATCTGACGTGCTCTCTCTGACCTCTGACCAGATTCGCCCTGCGCCGGAGTTTGCGGTCACCCTGTCGACCGAATACCTGACCGGTCTGGGTGCGCTCGGCGAGCGTATGCTGATTCTGGTGAACATTGAGAAGCTGCTGAACAGCGAAGAGATGGCGCTGCTGGATATCGCGGCGAATCACGTAGCGTAGGTAAATGCAAAACGGCAACCCGGTTGCCGTTTTTTATGTTTGCTCCCTCTCCCTGTGGGAGAGGGTCGGGGTGAGGGCATCAGGCCTCACCCCTTTCATATCCTTACGCTTCCTGCTTTACCAGCTCAGCTTCCACTTCCCGCGCCCCTTCATTCTGCGACAGCATCGCGGTCGCAATCCCGTTCCCCAGCACGTTAATGGCTGAACGCCCCATATCCAGGAAGTGGTCGATCCCCATCAGCAGCAGAATGCCCGCTACCGGGATATTAAAACTTGGAATGGTCGCAGCCAGCACCACCAGGGACGAACGCGGTACGCCCGCAATCCCCTTTGACGCCAGCATCAGGGTTAACATCAGTACCGTTACCTCTGAGAAACTCAGGTGAATGTTATACGCCTGGGCGATAAACATCGACGCGAACGAACAGTACACCATCGACCCCACCAGGTTGAAGGAGTAGCCAATTGGCAGAACAAAAGAGGCGATATTGCGTGAGCAGCCAAAACGCTCCAGTTGCTCCAGCGTTTTAGGGTAGGCGGCTTCAGAACTGCTGGTGGTGAACGCCACCAGTACCGGGTCTTTCAACATGCTGACCAGGCGAAACACCTCTTTTTTCAAAACCATATAGCCCACGGCGAGCAATACCAGGCAGGTGAGAAGGATGGCAACATAGTAACCGCCAATAAAGGAGGCATAGTTCAACAGAATGCCTAAGCCCTGAGTGGCAATGACGGAGGAGATCGCCGCAAAGATGGCCAGCGGCGCAACGTACATCACGTAACCGGTTACCTTCAGCATGATATGGGAAACCACATCCAGCGCGGCAACCAGCGGCGCGTTGAATTTCTGCCCCAGCGACGCACCGCCGATACCGAAGAACATTGAGAACACCACAATCTGCAGGATCTCATTGTTCGACATCGCGCCTGCGATACTGGTTGGAATAGTGTGAGACAGAAACGCTTTCAGCGTCATGCCTCCAACGGCCAGACCGGTATCTACCGCCTCGGTTGGGATCGTCAGGTTCAGACCACTTCCCGGATGCTCCAGCGTGACGATAAACAGTCCGACCAGAATGGAGAGCACCGATGAGCTGATAAACCACACCATCGCTTTACCGCCAACGCGGCCAATGGTGGAGGTTTCGCCCAGTTTCATAATGCCGACGGTCAGCGTACTGAAGACCAAGGGCGCAATCACCATTTTGATCAGACGAAGGAAAATGTCGGTCAGCAGGGTAATATTATCCGACCAGGCTTTAATGGCATCCGCAGATGCGTATTCATGAATTGCTGCCCCTGAAAGAATACCCGCCAGCATGAATATCACGATGAAGAGTGTGAGTTTGTTTGCACTTGCCACGAAAAAAGACCCTCTATGCGCTTTAGATGTCGCCCGCGCCGATACATATAGATTTTTTATTACTGCGCGGGAAATTATTCGGCACATAAATTGACGCAAAGTGTAGGGGGATACAACAAGTTTTTAAGTTTTATTAATTTTGTTGTTAATGTGCAGACGATATATTGTGACGCTTATCACATTTTTGCGGATATATCCTCAGCCTGCGCGCCCGAATATTCTTTTAATTCGGTTTAACTTTCTGTTTTTAAAATATAAATGCTGTCAATAAGACATAGGTTGTGACTACCCTGCGTCGGGTGGTCGAAGCGATATCCGTAAACTAAATTCTCAATAACCCCCTCAGAGGAACGTTAAGCGGGGCTAACATCTTGAACGTTAAAAATAAAATGTTGCAAGGGAACGGAGACGTCTTCTGGAGGGTGGTAAATGAAAAGAAAACTCCTTTTGATCTGTGCAGGCACATTACTGACTACGACCGTAGTCCATCAGGCACTGGCCGTTACCAGCAGCGGCACCATCGGGGCGACGCTGACGCTGACAAACGGCTGCCTGATAAACGGATCGCCCACGCAAAGTGGTATTAACTTCGGGACGCTCGATTTTGGTACCCATCCCGCAACGTTTTCCACCCTTACGACGCAGTTGAGCGGCGCCAGCGGCGGAAACACCTTTACCGTCCAGTGTACGACCGCCAGCTATACGGTCGCGATAACCGGCAATACCCATTCCACCGCCCCTGGATCCGTGGTGGGGTCGCCAGGGACGCCTGAGCGCTACCTGGTCAATACGGCCAACGCGGCACAGGGCGTGGCTTATAGCCTGTACAGCGACAGCGGGTTCAACTCTGTGATTGCCAATAACACCGCGTTGCCGATCGCGTCTACGGCAGGTGGGGTCGACAGTTATACCCTGTACGGCCGCATTACCGGAGGCGGGAACAGCGTAACGGTGGTACCCGGGACCTATACCGACACGATTAACGTCAGCGTGACCTATTAGATCTGCACTGCCATGAAGGCCCCTTTTACAGGTCTGCGCAAACGCGCAGAGGGAAGCGTGCAGCCTTTTTTCGCGCTGATCGTCGGGCTGTTGCTGATACCTGCTGCGGGGGCGGTGACATCGCAGTCCTTTAAGGTCAGCGCGACCATTGTACCGGGGTGCGCGGTGGCCACCGGTAGCGGGGGGCTTCTCGGTACGCTGGATTTTGGCACCCATAACGGGGTGGAAAGCGCGCCAGTCAGTACCAGCTTTGTGCCAAACGGGGCGTTGTCTATCGCCTGTACGCCGGGCGTGGCGCTGAGCATGAGCATTAATGGCGGTCAAAATTATTCATCCGTCCGTCGGATGAAGCGGTCCGGAGGAACAGAACTGGTGCCGTACCGGCTCTACAGCAGCAGCTCGCTGGCCGCCAACAGCGAAATTGGCGTTAACCAGGCAATACCGGTGACCTATACCAACAGCAATAACATCGCGCTGCCGCTGTTTGGCGTGGCGCTACTGACCGGCTTTAGCCCGGCAGGAACCTATTCCGATCAGCTCACCGTGACCTTGTCATGGTAATAAAGGGAGAGAGTCGATGAAGCCATTGTTCCGGCAGTTGTGTCTGGCGGGTGTTTTATCAGGCGTCGCGGCCACAGGCGAGGCGCAGGCGGCGGCCACCATTCTGCTCTGGCCCATCGATCCCTGGCTTGCCGCAGATGCCAACGCCACGGAGCTGTGGATCCAGAACCAGGGAAACAGCGCAACGACGATGCAGGTGCGTATTGTGCGCTGGAAGCAGGAGGGGGGATACGAACGCTACAGCGCGCAGCAGGACGTGGTCGCCAGCCCGCCCATTGTCACCATTCAGAAAGGCAATAAACAGCTGATTCGCCTTATCAAACAGAGCGCAGTCCCTGTCGGGGTCGAACAAGCTTACCGCATTATTGTTGATGAAATTCCCCAGCCCGACGCGAAAGCCGAACCCTCCATCGGCCTTAAATTACAGATGCGCTATTCCATTCCGCTGTTTGTCTACGGACAGGGTATCCCGACCCTTAAAGAGGGGGCGCATCATGCCCTGGCCGAGACCCGAAACCTGAGCTGGCGCGTGACCCACGAGGGAGGACAGCCTGCATTACAGGTACGTAATCAGGGGGATGTGCATGTCAGATTAAGCCAGGTGTCACTGGAGCAGGGCGGACAGAAACGCACCGTAGCGGAGGGATTACTGGGTTACGTCCTCCCGGGCAGCACCCGCAGCTGGCCAATACCCGCTGGCGTTCGTCAGCCGGACCGGATGAGCGCGCAGATTAATGCCAGGGATGAACAATGGCAGTCGACGCCCGTCAACTGAAGCCGGCAATGATGCTACTGCTTTGCGTCAGCACCACAATCTGGGCCGATCCCGGTGACGACAGTTTACCGCCGCCTCCTCAGGCGCAGGCGGTAAATGATGAGGCGGTTTTCCAGCTTGCCCTCGTGCTCAACCACTACGACACCGGTCTGGTGGTACCCGTGACGCAACGTAACGGCGCTTTCTTTATCTCCAGCGCCGATTTGCTGCGCGCGGGGCTCCCCCCGGAGCATGTGCCCGCCGGCGAGGTGAATCTCGCCTCACTAAGTCAGGTTCGTGTGGCGTATGACAGTGCCGCACAGCGCCTGTTGCTGACCGTTCCCCGCGACTGGATCAGTGCCCGGGTGACGCCTTTCAGTGCCCAAACGGCGCAGACCAAACCGCACTATGGGCGCGGGGCGCTGCTGAATTACGATCTGTATACCAACCACACGGAACATATCGGCGGTCAGGCGTCGCTCTGGCATGAATTCCGCTACTTCAACGAGAACGGCTCGTTCTCCTCCACCGGCTACGCCCGGAAAAATTTCACCGGAAACGACGGTCAACAGGAAGGGTATGTTCGCTATGACACGACGCTGCTGATAACCCGTGAGGATGACGCGACCACCTTGAGCGCGGGGGACGTGATCAGCGATGCCCTGAGCTGGACCTCCAGCGTGCGGATGGGCGGTATTAGCTACGGACGTGATTTCTCCCTGCGCCCGGACCTGGTGACATGGCCGCTGCCGGAGTTTTCGGGAGAAGCCGCGGTGCCTACCTCGGTGGATCTGTTTATCAACGGCTATCGCTCTGGCTCAACCCAGCTTCAGCCTGGCCCCTTCACCCTGACCAATCTGCCCTATATCAACGGTGCCGGGGATGCGGTGCTGGTCACCACCGATGCGCTGGGCCGTCAGGTGAGTACCACGCTACCGTTTTATGTCACCAGCGATTTGCTCAAACAAGGGCTGAGTGACGGCGCCGTGACGCTCGGCAGCCTCCGCCGTAACTATGGCATCAGGAACTTTGACTACGGTCCTGCTGCCGGTAGCGGCTCGTATCGCTACGGGGTGACCGACTGGCTGACGCTGGAGGGCCATGCGGAAGGGGCGCAGGAGCTGGCGCTGGGCGGGGCGGGGACGGTGATCAAACTCGGCCAGTTTGGCGTAGTGAACACCTCTTACTCACAAAGCCGCATGCGCGGAGACAACGGCGGGCAAATCAACTGGGGTTACCAGTACAATACCAGCGAGTTCAGCGTGGCCACCCAGCACACGCGTCGCGATCGCGGTTTTGGCAATCTTGCCCTTTATGACCAGCCGACGGTGTATGACGAAAACGACAAACCCATCGCCAGCTTTAGCCGCAATACGGACCAGTATTCCCTGACGTTTAATATGGGGCAGTACGGCAATATTGGCGCGGCCTGGATCGGCGTAGAGAGCTTTGACGGCCAAAAAACGGAGCTGCTGAATCTCTCATGGAGCCGAAATCTGTGGGGCGCAAGCAGTATTTACCTGGCCGGCAGCCGGGACCAGCAGCGGGGGGACTGGACGGTTGCGCTCTCGCTGCAGGTGCCGCTGGGCGCACGCGACAGCGCTGCCGTCACCGTTGAGAACACCCCGGATGCGGGCAGCACGCAGCGGATTAACTATAACCACTCCATGCCTTCTGACGGTGGTTTTAGCTGGAACATGGCCTGGGCAAATCAGTCAAAATCCAGTGATTATCAGCAGGGTACGCTGGGCTGGCGCAATAACAACATCGAACTGCAGGGCGGTGGCTACGGCGAAAGAGACACCATGACCTGGTGGGGCGAGGCAATGGGCGCGATTGTCCTGATGGACGGAGAGCTGTTTGCGGCGAACAAAATCAACGATGCGTTTGTGGTGATCAGCACCGACGGTCATCCGGACGTGCCCGTCAGCTATGAGAACCAACCCGTGGGTAAAACGAATAACAACGGTTACCTGCTGGTCAGCGGGGTGTCGGCGTATTACCCGGCAAGCTACCGGATTGATACGCTGAATCTGCCTGCGGATACCCGGCTGAAAGAGACAGAGCGGCGGATTGCCATCCGTCGTCACAGCGGTTATCTGGTGGATTTCCCGATGGAGCAGGAGAGAGTGGCAAGCGTCATTCTGCATGATGCGCGAGGGCAAGCGATTCCGGTTGGAAGCCAGGTGCGGCGAGCCTCGCGCAGTAATGCGGTGGTGGGCTATGACGGGATCGCCTGGCTGGAGAATCTCAGCGACGTCAATCCGCTTGAGGTGATCACGCCTGCCGGGAAGCGCTGCACGGCGACCCTGAACGTGGGGCCTAATCCGCAGCATAAGCTGCAAACCTACGGTCCGCTGGTGTGTCGGGAGGGCCCGTGAAACGCTGGCTGCTGTTGATGCTGCTGCTGTTCTCCGGCGGGGGCTGGGCGGCGTGTACCATCAGTACGGTCAATGCCTCGTTTGGTAGCGTCACGTCGTTTGCGCTTAGCGGAACCGGGGAGGTGGAAACCACCGGTACGCTGGTAGTGGCATGCGATGCGGTACTGAATATTCTGACCAACGATTCGGTGACGTTGAATTACACCGCGGCGTCGGTTTCGGGCAACAGCCGCGCCAACCTGAAACGCACCGACGACACGAGTATTACGGATGTGATCCCCACCCGGCTGTGTGGATTATCGGGTTGTGCGAGCAGTAGCGAAGTGCAGATAAGTAAATCGTATACCTGGAGCGGTAACACCCTGCTGGGGTTGCTTGGCTCAAAGCGGTACAACATACCGCTCTATTTTCGCACCGTCGCCGGGCAAAACGTGACGGCCGGGCCTTACCAGGTGCTGTTGACCTTCAGCATCAATTACAACGTCTGTGCCGTCGGTCTTGGAAGCCTTTGTACGTCTCCCCAGTCGGGAACCGCAACAACCAGTATTCTGCTGAACATGACCGTCACCAATGACTGCAGCGCCATGACCACGCCGGACGTGAACTTTAACAGCGCGCCGCTGGTGCAAAGTTTCCCCACCGTCTCGCAGGCCATTGCCGTGACCTGTACTAAAGGCAGCACCTACACCATTGGCATTAATAATGGTGCCAACGCCCTGAACAACGTACGGCGTATGGTGAGCGGCAGCAACTTCCTCAGTTATGACATTTATAAAGAAGCCACCACCAACCGCTGGGGCGGCAGCGGTGCCGAACGCTGGACCAGCGCGACCGCGTCCCAGGTCAGCACCGACGGTTTACTGCGCACCTACAACTACACCGCGAAGGTCCTGACCAGTCAGACTACGCCTCCCGCTGGCACCTACACCGATACGCTGATTGTTGACGTCGCGTTTTAGTCCACGCTTTTCCCTTTCGCAAATGTAAAGTTCCTGTGGCCTGTGCCGATAACACCGTTAATAAATCTATGAGAAGGTGTTGTATGTTGAACCGTATCCGCGTTGTCACAATGCTTATGATGGTGCTGGTCATTTTCGCACTACTTCAGCTTATCTCCGGCGGGCTTTTTTTCTCGTCATTAAAACAGAACCAGGACAGTTTCGCCGCCTCGAACGATCTTCGCCTGCAGCAGAGTGAACTCACCTCGACGTGGGATCTGATGCTGCAAACGCGTATCAACCTGAGCCGCTCGTCCGCGCGCATGATGATGGACCCTAACAATCAGCAGAGCAGCGCGAAGACCGATCTGTTGAAAAATGCCCGCGCCACCCTGGCTGACGCCGCAAAACACTACGCCGCCTTCAAACAGATCGCGCCGCAGCCTGCTATGGCGCAGGTTAGCCAGAATATCGATGAAAAATACACTGCCTACTTTGCTGGCCTGACGGAGCTGATCCAGTTCCTGGAGAGCGGCAACATGGACGCCTATTTCGCACAGCCCACGCAGGGGATGCAAAACGCACTCGGCGCCGCGCTCGGGGAATACGCGAAGGCCAGTGGCGGTCTGTATCACTCGGCCTTTACGGAAAGCCAGAATGACTACCGCTTTGCGAAATGGCAGATGGCGGCGATGGCGCTGGCGCTGGTTATTGTCCTGGTCGCGGTGTGGTACGGCATTCGCCACATTCTGCTGAATCCTCTCGGTCGCGTCATTGCCCACATTCGTGAAATTGCCGGTGGCGATCTAACCAAAACGCTGGCCGTTTCCGGGCGCAATGAGATTACCGAACTGGCTAACAGCGTTGACCATATGCAGCGTTCGCTCATCGATACCGTCGCCAACGTGCGTAGCGGCACGGATGCCATCTATACCGGCACCAGCGAAATTGCGATGGGGAATAACGATCTCTCATCCCGTACCGAGCAGCAGGCGTCCGCGCTGGAAGAGACCGCTGCCAGCATGGAGCAGCTCACCGCAACCGTGAAGCAGAACGCCGATAACGCCCGTCAGGCCTCTCAGCTGGCTGAAAGCGCCTCCGAGACGGCGCAGCGCGGCGGCCGCGTGGTGGATGGCGTGGTGAAAACCATGCACGAAATTGCCGACAGCTCGAAGAAAATCGCCGACATCATCAGCGTCATCGACGGCATCGCCTTCCAGACCAATATTCTGGCGCTGAACGCCGCCGTGGAAGCGGCGAGGGCGGGTGAGCAGGGGCGCGGGTTTGCGGTGGTTGCCGGGGAAGTGCGCAACCTGGCCAGCCGCAGCGCCAACGCGGCGAAAGAGATTAAGGCCCTGATTGAAGACTCCGTCTCCCGCGTGGATACCGGCTCGGTACTGGTGGAAAGCGCCGGGGAGACCATGAATGACATCGTGAATGCTGTTACCCGCGTAACGGACATCATGGGTGAAATCGCCTCTGCATCTGATGAGCAGAGTCGTGGTATCGACCAGGTTGCCCTGGCGGTATCGGAAATGGATCGCGTGACACAACAAAACGCCGCGCTGGTGCAGGAGTCCGCGGCCGCGGCCGCTGCCCTTGAAGACCAGGCGAGCCGTCTGAAGATGGCCGTCTCGGCGTTTCGTCTCGCTTCACTCGCTGGAAATACGGTCACTGCGCAAGCCACGTATAAAGCGCCTGCCGCCGAATCGACGGCAACTCGCCTGCGTGCTGCAACGGCCGGACAAGATGAAAACTGGGAAACATTTTGACTGACAATTAAACCGCGGCTGCTTGCCGCTTGATGGGAGCGTGGATGTTAAATCGTATTCGTATCTCGACCACACTGTTTTTGATTCTGATCCTTTGCGGTGTGTTGCAGGTTGGCAGTAACGGGTTGTCTTTTTGGGCGTTTCGCGATGGCTATCAGAATTTGCAGGATGTTGAGGCGAGTAATCAGCAGCGCTCCGCACTGGCACAAACGCGTGCCGTGCTGTTGCAGGCAAGCACTGCGCTGAACAAGGCGGGCACCTTAACCGCGCTGAGCTATCCGCCGGATGACATTAAAGCGCTGATGGCCACCGCGCGAAGCAGCCTGAAACAGGCTGGCGCACAGTTTAACGCTTTCACGGCGCAGGCGGCGGGCAGCGAGAAAGAGCACGCGCTGAAAGCCGCCATGAAGAAGAACTTTGAACAGTGGTACAGCGATCTGGACCACCAGGCGACCTGGCTTGAGAACAACCAGCTCTCGGACTTTATGACCGCGCCGGTGCAGGCCTCACAGGATGCGTTCGACGGCAGCTTTAACGCGTGGCAGCAGGATATTAACCAGTCTGTTCAACGTGCAGAGGAAGACAGCCGTATCAGCTATCACATGTCGGGTGTGATCTTTGGCGTCGTCGTGATTCTGGCGGGGCTACTGACCGGTGGGGCACTGCTCTGGTCACGCAAAATGATTGTGCAGCCGCTGGCGATTATCAGCAGCCACTTCGACAGTATTGCGAAGGGCGATCTGGCGCGTCCGGTGGCGGTGTTCGGTAAGAACGAAATTTCGGCGATCTTTGCCAGCCTGAAGGCGATGCAGGGTGCCCTGCGGGAAACCGTCTCCGATGTGCGTCAGGGCAGTTATGCCATGCACACCGGGATCTCAGAGATTGCGGCAGGCAACAACGATCTCTCTTCCCGCACCGAGCAGCAGGCGGCCTCGCTGGCGCAGACGGCGGCCAGCATGGAGCAGCTGACCGCAACGGTCAGCCAGAACGCCGATAACGCGCGTCAGGCGTCTGACCTGTCAAAACAGGCGGCAATGACGGCGAAAAAAGGGGGCGATCAGGCCTCTCACGTTGCCAGCACCATGCAGGAGATTGCCACCAGCTCGCAAAAGATTGGTGACATCATCAGCGTGATCGACGGTATCGCGTTCCAGACCAACATTCTGGCGCTGAATGCCGCGGTTGAAGCGGCGCGCGCCGGTGAACAGGGGCGTGGGTTTGCGGTCGTGGCGGGGGAAGTGCGTAACCTGGCCAGCCGCAGCGCCAACGCGGCGAAAGAGATTAAGGTCCTGATTGAAGAGTCGGTATCACGCGTCCAGCAAGGCTCAGCCCTGGTGGATACGGCGGCGCATACCATGCATGAGATCGTCACCTCCGTCACGCGGGTTAACGACATCATGGGCGAGATTGCGTCTGCGTCGGACGAACAGCGTCGCGGCATTGAGCAGGTTGCTCAGGCCGTCAGCCAGATGGATCAGGTGACGCAACAGAATGCCTCGTTAGTTGAGGAAGCGGCAGCGGCAACCGATCAGCTGGCCAGCCAGGCGGATCGTCTCACCGGGCTGGTCGCGGTATTTAATGTGAAAGAGCACGTTGAAGCAGTAAAAGAAGTCGGGCGGTCGCAGGCCGTGCCAGTTGTATCCTGAATGTAATTAAGAAGGCGCTATGACATCACCAATGCCCCCTGGGCAAACGTCATTATTGTTGCAGATGACACAGCGCCTCGCGCTGTCCGACGCGCATTTTCGTCGGATATGTCAGTTAATCTACCAGCGTGCAGGGATCGTGCTTGCGGATCATAAGCGGGACATGGTCTACAACCGTCTGGTGCGGCGCTTGCGTACGCTGGGGCTGGATGATTTTGGTCGCTATCTGAGCATGCTCGAAGCCAACCAGAACAGCGCAGAGTGGCAGGCTTTTATCAACTCGTTAACCACTAACCTGACGGCCTTTTTCCGCGAAGCCCACCACTTCCCGGTACTGGCCGAGCACGCGCGGCGTCGTACCGGGGAGTATCGCGTCTGGAGTGCGGCCGCCTCGACCGGTGAAGAGCCGTACTCGCTGGCAATCACACTTGCCGACACGCTTGGGATGGCACCCGGGCGCTGGAAGGTGTACGCCAGCGATATCGACACCGAGGTGCTGGAGAAGGCGCGCAACGGCGTGTATCGCCAGGACGAACTGAAAACGCTGTCGCCGCAGCAGTTGCAGCGATATTTCATGCGTGGGACAGGCCCGCATGAAGGCCTGGTACGCGTACGCCAGGAGCTGGCGAATTGCGTCGAATTCGCGCCCGTTAACCTGCTGGACAAGCAGTACAACGTGCCGGGGCCATTTGACGCCATTTTTTGCCGTAACGTCATGATTTATTTTGATAAAACGACGCAACAGGACATTCTGCGTCGGTTTGTTCCGTTGCTCAAGCCTGACGGTTTACTGTTTGCCGGGCACTCGGAAAACTTCAGCAACCTCGCGCGAGAGTTTAGCCTGCGTGGGCAAACGGTATATGCGCTGAGTAAGGAAAAAGCATGAGTAAAATCAGGGTATTGTCTGTCGACGATTCAGCGCTGATGCGTCAGATCATGACTGAAATCATCAATAGCCACAGCGACATGGAGATGGTAGCAACGGCGCCCGATCCGCTGGTCGCGCGGGATTTAATTAAAAAATATAACCCCGACGTGCTCACGCTGGATGTCGAGATGCCGCGCATGGATGGCATCGATTTCCTGGAGAAATTGATGCGGCTGCGGCCGATGCCGGTGGTGATGGTCTCCTCCCTGACCGGGAAAGGATCGGAAATCACCCTGCGCGCGCTGGAGCTGGGGGCGGTAGATTTTGTCACCAAACCGCAGCTCGGTATTCGCGAGGGGATGCTGGCGTATAGCGAGATGATCGCGGAGAAAATTCGTACCGCATCGCGGGCAAAACTGGCGGCCCATAAGCCAATGGCCGCCCCGGCAACCCTGAAGGCCGGCCCGTTACTCAGCTCGGAAAAACTGCTGGTGATTGGGGCGTCAACCGGAGGAACAGAGGCAATTCGTCATGTACTCCAGCCATTGCCGCTTTCAAGTCCGGGTATTCTGATTACCCAGCATATGCCGCCAGGCTTTACCCGCTCGTTCGCCGAACGCCTGAATAAGCTGTGTCAGATCAGCGTGAAAGAGGCGGAAGATGGCGAGCGCGTGCTCCCGGGACATGCCTATATCGCCCCGGGTGATAAGCATATGGAGCTGGCGCGCAGCGGTGCAAACTATCAAATCAAAATTCATGACGGACCGCCGGTCAACCGGCACCGTCCGTCGGTGGATGTGCTGTTTCATTCGGTGGCGAAACATGCGGGGCGCAACGCCGTTGGGGTGATCCTGACGGGGATGGGCAACGATGGTGCCGCCGGAATGCTTGCAATGCACCAGGCTGGCGCCTGGACGATTGCGCAGAATGAAGCAAGTTGTGTGGTGTTCGGCATGCCGCGCGAGGCCATCAATATGGGTGGCGTGAGCGAAGTGGTCGATCTTAGCCAGATAAGCCAGCAGATGCTGGCGAAAATCAGTGCCGGACAGGCAATACGTATTTGACTCAGGAGTATTATTTTATGGCGGATAAAGAGCTTAAGTTTTTGGTTGTGGATGACTTTTCCACCATGCGTCGCATTGTGCGCAACCTGCTGAAAGAGCTGGGCTTCAACAACGTTGAAGAAGCAGAAGACGGCGTTGATGCGCTGAACAAACTGCAGGCGGGTGGGTTTGGTTTTGTTATCTCCGACTGGAACATGCCAAACATGGACGGTCTGGAGCTGCTGAAAACCATTCGTGCCGATGCGGGAATGGCGTCCTTGCCGGTTCTGATGGTCACCGCAGAAGCGAAAAAAGAGAACATCATTGCTGCTGCACAGGCGGGCGCAAGCGGCTATGTGGTGAAGCCATTCACCGCGGCAACCCTGGAAGAGAAGCTCGGTAAGATCTTCGAGAAACTCGGCATGTGAGGTGATGGAAATGTTGCAACCTGCTATGAAACCCGTTGAAGAACACTCGCCGAGCGATATCATCGTCCGTATTGGCAGTCTGACGCGCATGCTGCGTGACAGCCTGCGTGAGCTGGGTCTGGATCAGGCGATTGCGGAAGCGGCGGAAGCGATTCCTGACGCGCGAGATCGTCTGGACTACGTTGTGCAGATGACCGCCCAGGCGGCAGAACGTGCGCTGAACAGCGTTGAAGCGTCGCAGCCCCATCAGGATGCGATGGAAAAGGGCGCGAAAGCGCTGACCCAACGCTGGGACGAGTGGTTCGAGAACCCGATTGAGCTGGCGAATGCCCGCGAGCTGGTGACCGATACCCGTCAGTTCCTGGGGGATGTGCCGGGCCACACCAGCTTCACCAACGCCCAACTGCTGGATATCATGATGGCGCAAGATTTCCAGGACCTGACGGGTCAGGTGATCAAGCGCATGATGGATGTGATTCAGGAGATTGAACGCCAGCTGCTGATGGTTCTGCTGGAGAACATCCCGGAACCGGCAGCCCGTCCAAAACGCGAGAACGAAAGCCTGCTCAATGGCCCACAGCTCGACGCCAGCAAAGCGGGCGTGGTGGCAAGCCAGGATCAGGTTGACGATCTGCTGGACAGCCTCGGCTTCTGATTGGTGCCGTTACCCTCAGGTTGCCTGCGTAACCTGAGGGTCTGTTCTAGCGCAGATCCATCTTCACCGTGACGTTTCCTTCGAAGCTCCCCGGTGCGGGCGTGGCATCCGTGGTGCTGACGGGAACCGCCTGTATTTTAACGCTGCCGTTTCCCTGCTCGTCCAGGTTTACTGGAAATGCATAAGTCCCATCCAGCGCCACGTTCTGGCTATTTTCGTCGTACACCCGCACGCCCAGATCGTCCCTTTCAAGCAGCTTAGCAATGTAGGGCGTACTGCTATCCACTATGCCCTGGTCGGCCGTCAGGGTGAGCTTTATCCGGTCATTATTACCAACGGCGTTATCGTCACAGTGGTAGTTAATATCGACGCTTTTTAGGGCATAGCCCTGAGGCGGTTGCCCTTTGCGGGTAAACTGTTTACTGACGATGCTGCCAAACTGGACTTCAATCGTGCTGCCTGCGTTGATGGTGCAGCTCAGCGGTGCAGAAAGGGTGCCGCCAAACCAGATATCAGAGACGTGTTCTGCCTGAGTAGCGTCGCAGCTTCCACCGGTGCCAATATAAAGGCAGGCGTAGTTTTGGGCGATGAGCGTCGCCGGGATCACCTCTTCACCCAGGATCGGTTTTTTTATGTGCAGCAGCACGGCCACGACGTTCCAGCGAAACTTGCGTTTCGATGCGGCACCACCGTCAGGCCGGGAGTCATTGCTGCATACGTCGCTTTCTTCTTCTGTTTTAGACAGGCTCGATTCGAGCACGGTAAGCATATTTCCCCGCGGGGTCGGGTACTCATTGATCGGGATTGGGGTGAGCGAGCTGCCGTCCGGGGAGTTAATCGCATCCGCATAGCCAGTAATGTGGGCATCAATTTTATCCGTAAGATAGCCAGTACCGCTGGTGCCGGGGTTAAGGGGACTGCCAGCCAGGGTTTTTTCGTAGACGGTGCTTGACGAAAACATGTTTCCCGGGCACGTGCAGTTTGCTTCCAGGTCGGCACCTGCGCCGACCAGGTGACCCGGAATATCATAATCGTTGTTTGCAACGTTTTCCGTCGACGTAAATTCATGATGGTAATCAATGGAATACGTCTGTGGGGCTCCGAAACAATTTTTGAGTACCGTGACGGCGCCGAAAGCCCCCGTTGATACCAGCATCAGCGTGCTGGTCAGAGAAACCGTAAGGGTCCGTCTTTTCATTTTAGTGAGCATAAGCTGTTTCCTGCTGACAAAGCGCGCGGGTTGAACGGATACCGTTAGGGCTCTCCGTGTATCCCTCTGCCTGCTGTAAAATATGGGCGACGCACTGTTGGTCTGGCGCTTTTCCCCATTTCACCGTGAGCTGTGTGGGCTCGCCGACGCCGGCCAGGTATACCGTGCTGGTATCGTCCACGATGCCGCTCAGGTCCGCGTTCGCGCTGGTGACGATTGCGCCAAAGGGGACGCGTTGATTGCCGGGGCGGGTTAACGCGATCAGCATTCGATAACCAACGTGCGCATCGAACCGGCTTTCAACGGCGGCATTACGTGAAGGGATCACCCGGATTGACGTATCGCTGCTCTCCACGTTTTCGGGCAGGCTTGCGGTGTCGATACGAATCGCATTTTCCTGATACGGCGTCAGGGACGGGATAACGGCGTTACCCAGCCAGTCTGTCTGAATACCCTGCTGGTTCTGAAAGCGTACACCGGAGGCGCCGTTGGCATTGACAATGGCAAACTGGCTCCCTAACGGCTGCGCCAGCGTAACGCCGCGGGGGTGTGCAACAATGGCCCCGCTGATCCCGTAGTTCATCTGCTCCGCGCTGCCGGAAGAGGCGTAATAACCGGCATTCAGGTTGGCGTATTGAGAACGATAGGTACCATATACGCTGCTGGTATCCTCCCCATCGTGATTAGAATGGCTTTGCTGCAGCGAATAGCTTAAACGTTCGTCGTCCAGCAGCGTTCCGTTGACGCCGATATTGTGTCGGGTGTAGCCATTTTTGGTGTTGCTGATGTTATAGCTACTCCACGCGCGGGGGAGCCAGCGAGTTAGCGGCACGCTAAAGCCGAAGGAGACCATCCGGTCGGCCTCCTCGTCGTTCGTTTTACTGTAGGTATATGCCAGGTGATAACTCACCCCAGACAGAACGGTGTTAAAACCTAACGACAGGCTGCGTTCTTTTTTCGACGTCCCCCAGTAGTCCTGCTGGTAGCCGTTAAGATAGAGACTGACGCCAGCAAGGTTCTGGCTGATACTGGCCTGAACGCGGTTGCGTTTGTTATAGCGGAAGAGCAAATCGCTATCGTGTCCGTCCTGCTTCTGATTAGCGTCAGCAAAGCTGTAATACCCGCGACTCGAGTAGCGATAACTGCCAAGCGTGAAATTGGTATCGGTGGCGTCAATTTTCCCCGAATAGAGTACGCGCCAGGACTGGCCGACATGCTTGCTGCCGTCGTCAAGCGTGGTATCGGCGGCGGTGACGTCTGTAGAGAGCGAACCCAGCGGCCCCAGCGCGATGCCAGCGCCCGTATTGAGGGCACTATAGTCTTGCGAAAGGGTTAGCCCGCCAAACCAGGTCAGCAGATTGTTGACGCCGTAGATGACGCTCCCCTGAAGGAAGTCGGGCTCCTTTTGGTCACTCCCGCTGTCTGCGCGATAACGGCCCGCCGTCAATTCATACTTCATGTGTCCCGGGCGCTGCATAATGGCGATGCTTGAGTAGGGTTGAGTAAAGTGATGTTCGGTGCCGTCGGCCTCTTTCACCGTCACTTCCAGGTCGCCGCTGTTGGTGGTGGAGTAAAGGTCGTTGAGCTCAAACGCTCCGGGGGCTACGTTCTGCTGGTAGATGAGATATCCGTTCTGGCGCACCGAGACGACCGCATTCGAGCTGGCGACGCCGCGAATGACCGGTGCATAGCCGCGTTGGCTATAGGGCAACATTTCTTCGTCCGTGGCGAGATTGACGCCCCAATACTGCAGGCTGTCGAACACTTCGCCGCGCGTGCTGCTCTCGCCCGCGGTGAACTGCGCTCTCAGCGCGTCGATGTCGTGCTGCAGGAAAGTGTTGATGTTATCCCACTGTGAATCGCCGTCCGATTTGCTCCACGTTGAGTAGTTTCGAAGACGCCAGCCGCCCAGGTTCGCCCCGGTACGCAAATTCAGATAGCGGCTTTCTGTGCTGTCCTCGCGATCTTCTTTGCTTTGCGAGCCCGACAGCGAATAATCGCTGAACAGGACGGGAACACCATCGTCCCAGCGCGAGGGATCGATAAAATCGCGACCGTTATCAGCCAGCGCGGCCTGGGGGATGCTCAACCTAAGCGTCATTGTTGAGAAATCAAGCTCTGCAGACGCCTGTGGAATATAGTTATCCAGCGACTCTGGGAGCGTTTCCTCCGCCGGACGCTTCAGCAACGGAGGATAACGGTCGATATTAATGCCCCAGGCGCGCAGCATCGCGGGGCTCAATTGGGGGATCAGGCGCCCGTCAGATCTGCTGACGTAGCGAATGTTGGCATCCTTCAGCCTGCGATCGTTGATTGTGATGACGGAAGAGTAGGTGCCGGGCAACTGGGCATTCGATTTTGTAAAAAGCGAGAGGTCGATATCCTGCTGCGTCAGCATGTCCCCTTCGAGTGAGGAAGGGGAAAAGAGATACTCCCGGGCATCTGCGGAAAAAATCATTAACATCAGGGTACTCGCCAGACAGCGGGTAACCGAATTCAGCCGAAAGGTTCCCCCAACAGGCAAGAAATTACGTCCTGCAATCATTCTGTCGTTTATCCCCTGGTCAGATGGAACGTGTATTTTTCGGAGGCATTGCCGTAATCGGTAATGCACCGCCAACTGACGTCATTCGCCGGTGCAGCGTCGGGAAGAGGGATATCAACGCGTGATGCTGGCCCCACCATATCGGCGCTTTCGAGCTTCTGCGAGCCTAGCGAGAGAGAGTCAAAAACGGTGTAAAACGCACTGTCGTTTATCACCGTCAGCTGCTGGCCCTGGCGAACGAAGCGCAGATTCTTGCAGGACTCGCCTGGCGTCCCGTTGAGCCCCACGGGACGCCAGAACAGCTTCAGTCGCGTTTTGTAGATGAGTCGTAGCACGTTTTTATCGGCATCCTCTGCGGCGGTTGCGGGCACCGTGCGGACATTCAAATAAAACAGCGTCTCTTTGTCTTTCGGTAACGGGCTGCCGTTCCAGGTGATTCGCAGGCTTTGCTCTTTTTGAGGATCGAGTCGAAAGAGGGGGGGCGTGACAATAAAGGGCCCACGCGTTTTGCCATCGCCAGTGTCTGTCCAGGTCTGGATCAGCCAGGGCAATTCTTTTTCACTGTTCGTAAGCGGCAGGGCAACTTCCTTTTTTGCAGCATCGTAAATTATGCGGGTGCGGCCGATTTGTATTCCCGCGGCGTGACAAAACGAACTTGTTATGACGGGAAGGCATAATAAAAAAAGCAGGGATGTGCGCACGGGAAACCCTTATTGGAGCAGGTTGAAATAATGATAATAGTCCGCTTTCGGACTATTATCGGAGCATGACGCATTACGTGTCATTATCTAATCAGTGGCATGCTGAATATTAGATAAACAGGTATTAACGGTATAAAATATTCACCGTCATATCCGCATCGGCAGGGCCAGCGGTCACCGTTGCGGCAAATGACTTATAGCGGGCGTTAAAGTCGGCTTTAATGGTATCGGTAGTACGGGTGGCCAGTTGAATATAAACCTGTCCTTCTGCCCCATCCATGGTGATAAGTTGAGTGTCTTTGCCCGCCGGGCTAACGGCGACGCCGATACCGGTGGCGGCGGTCTCACCGGTGGTGGTGATTTTGCTGACATCCAGCAGCGTAGAGGTATTGGTCAGGGTCGTCGTGCCGTTAAAGGTGAGCTGTACTGCCGGCAGCCCATCGCTCTTTACCGGGCAGTTTGCGAGCGTAATCGAGAACGGGGTCAGGGAAGATTCAGTTCCGACCGCCTTAAAAAGAGATTTAGGGTACGTCCCCAGAGGGACCGTACTGTCCGTGCCGCTATCACCCTGAATGGTGCAGCTCGGTTCAATAATTTCTCCCGTAAAGTGGACCGTCCCCGCATTCATTTCGGCAGCAAAACTGCCCATCGAAATGGCCGCAAGTACTGCGCCAGCCATAAAGTTATTTTTGAAATCCATCTGCAAAAACTCCTGAGTTTAAAAACACGTTAGGTATTCAATTTAATATTTTGGCTCAATTGACACCGTGCAGAAGTATAGCGGGTAATTTCCTTCAAGTAATTGCGGGTCAAGATTAATATTAATTATTATAACCGTCATGAAAAATATTTTAATACTGGAGAAAAACCATCATTGATATAAATCAATTATAATTTTTTCGATTTAATATTATCCATAAGTATATTTTGATCAAAAAATAGACGTATTTTGATGATGAAACCGGCCAACTCAGTTTTTAAAAATTTTATATTTATTTTTATTAAAAACACTTTTAAAAAATAATCAGTATTAAAAAGTGAATGCCAAACCTGAGTTGTACGTTTTTTGAACGGCAAACGGCCTCGCTACAGCGTTTAATCGTTAAAGTGGTTAACAGGGCATGATTATAGGGGTTTATCTACCCATTGGCGATAACCTCCCGTGGCAAGATAACCGTGACGTAATGGGCTGAGCATGCACTGTGGCAGAAGAGAACGACGACAAAACGGAAGCCCCCACACCCCACCGACTTGAAAAAGCGCGTGAGGAAGGGCAGATCCCCCGATCCCGAGAATTGACCTCCCTGCTGATCCTTGTCGTAGGGGTGTGCATTATCTGGTGGGGTGGGGAGTCGCTCGCCCGCAAGCTGGCGGGAATGCTCTCAACTGGCTTACGTTTTGACCACAGTATGGTCAATGACCCGAATCTGATCCTCAGCCAGATTATTCAGTTAATAAAAGGGGCCATGGTTGCGCTGCTGCCCTTAATTACCGGCGTGGTGCTGGTGGCGCTGGTCTCTCCAGTCATGCTGGGCGGTCTGGTGTTTAGCGGAAAATCACTGCAGCCCAAATTTTCGAAGCTGAACCCACTGCCGGGCATTGCGAAAATGTTTTCGGCGCAGACCGGGGCCGAGCTGCTCAAGGCTATTCTCAAATCGGTGCTGATGGGCAGTTCTGCCGGGTTCTTCCTCTGGTATCACTGGCCCGAAATGATGCGCCTCATCAGCGAGTCGCCCCTTACTGCCATGAGTAACGCCCTGAATCTGGTTGGACTCTGCGCGCTGCTGGTGGTGCTCAGCATTATCCCGATGGTCGGTTTTGACGTTATCTTCCAGCTTTATAGCCATTTCAAGAAACTGCGGATGTCACGTCAGGATATCCGTGACGAATATAAGCAGATGGAAGGTGACCCGCACGTTAAAGGGCGTATCCGTCAAATGCAGCGTGCTGCCGCTCGTCGGCGCATGATGGAGGATGTGCCGAAGGCGGATGTCATCGTCACCAACCCGACACACTATTCCGTTGCCTTGCGCTACGACGAAAACAAGATGAGCGCGCCGAAAGTGGTGGCGAAAGGGGCGGGGCTGATCGCACTTCGTATCCGGGAAATTGGCACCGAAAACCGCGTGCCGATCCTGGAAGCTCCACCGCTGGCGCGTGCCTTATACCGCCATGCGGAAATCGGACAACAGATCCCGGGACAACTCTACGCCGCGGTGGCGGAAGTGCTGGCCTGGGTATGGCAGTTGAAACGCTGGCGTCTGGCCGGGGGTCAACGGCCTGTGAAACCTGAGAACCTTCCGGTGCCTGCCGCGCTGGATTTTATGAACGAGAAGGACACTGATGGCTAATCTGGTGGCAATGTTGCGCCTGCCCGGCAACCTGAAATCGACCCAATGGCAGATCCTCGCCGGGCCGATTCTCATCCTGTTAATTTTGTCGATGATGGTTCTGCCGCTCCCGGCATTCATCCTCGATCTGCTGTTCACGTTTAATATTGCGCTCTCCATTATGGTGCTGCTGGTGGCGATGTTCACTCAGCGGACCCTGGAGTTTGCCGCGTTCCCGACCATTCTGCTGTTTACCACTCTGCTGCGACTGGCACTGAACGTGGCGTCCACGCGTATCATCCTGATGGAAGGACACACCGGCGCGGCAGCAGCAGGTAAAGTGGTGGAGGCCTTCGGCCACTTCCTGGTAGGCGGTAATTTCGCTATCGGTATCGTGGTGTTCGTTATCCTCGTGATCATCAACTTTATGGTTATCACCAAAGGTGCCGGACGTATTGCGGAAGTGGGCGCCCGTTTTGTGCTGGACGGGATGCCGGGCAAGCAGATGGCGATCGACGCCGATCTGAATGCCGGGTTAATCGCGGAAGATGAAGCCAAAAAACGCCGTGCGGAAGTCACTCAGGAAGCGGACTTCTACGGATCCATGGACGGTGCGAGTAAGTTTGTGCGCGGTGACGCCATCGCGGGCATTCTGATCATGGTGATTAACGTGGTGGGCGGCCTGCTGGTGGGGGTATTGCAGCACGGCATGGACATGGGCCACGCGGCGGAAAGCTACACGCTGCTGACTATTGGTGATGGTCTGGTCGCGCAGATCCCGGCGCTGGTCATCTCCACGGCGGCGGGCGTGATTGTCACCCGCGTGAGTACCGATCAGGACGTTGGCGAGCAGATGGTTGGCCAGCTCTTCAGTAACCCGCGCGTAATGCTGCTGGCCGCTGCCGTACTGGGTTTGCTTGGTCTGGTACCGGGCATGCCAAACCTCGTCTTCCTGCTGTTTACGGCGGGTCTGCTGGGCCTTGCCTGGTGGATGCGTGGCCGTGAAACCCAACCGGCGGCGGATCCGGTTCCGGTGAAAATGCCGGAGAATACTCAGGCCGTCGAGGCGACGTGGAACGACGTGCAGCTGGAAGATTCCCTGGGAATGGAAGTGGGGTATCGCCTGATCCCGATGGTGGATTTTCAGCAGGATGGCGAGCTGCTTGGCCGTATCCGCAGTATCCGTAAAAAATTCGCTCAGGATATGGGCTTCCTGCCGCCGGTGGTTCACATCCGTGACAATATGGATCTGCCGCCTGCACGCTACCGTATTCTGATGAAAGGGGTCGAAATTGGCAGCGGCGATGCCTACCCGGGTCGCTGGCTGGCCATTAACCCTGGCACCGCGGCAGGCACGCTGCCGGGCGAGCAAACCGTCGATCCGGCCTTTGGTCTGGCGGCCATCTGGATTGAAAGTGCGCTGAAAGAGCAGGCGCAAATCCAGGGGTATACGGTAGTCGAAGCCAGTACCGTGGTGGCAACCCATCTTAATCATCTGATTGGGCAATTCTCGGCAGAGCTGTTTGGTCGTCAGGAAGCGCAGCAGCTTCTCGACCGCGTGACGCAGGAGATGCCGAAGCTGACGGAAGATCTGGTCCCGGGCGTGCTGACGTTAACCACGCTGCACAAGGTGCTGCAAAACCTGCTCGAGGAAAAAGTGCCGATTCGCGATATGCGAACCATTCTGGAAACCCTTGCCGAGCATGCGCCGCTGCAAAGCGATCCGCACGAGCTGACGGCGGTGGTGCGCGTGGCGCTGGGGCGCGCAATCACGCAGCAGTGGTTCCCGGGAACCGGAGAAGTGCAGGTGATTGGCCTCGACACGCCGCTTGAACGTCTGCTGCTGCAGGCTCTGCAGGGCGGGGGCGGCCTGGAGCCAGGTCTGGCGGATCGCCTGCTGGAGCAGACCCAGGAGGCGCTGGCACGTCAGGAGATGCTGGGGGCGCCACCGGTGCTGCTGGTCAACCATGCGCTGCGTCCGCTGCTGTCGCGCTTCCTGCGTCGCAGCCTGAACCAGCTGGTGGTGCTGTCGAATATGGAGTTGTCGGATAACCGTCATATCCGCATGACGGCGACGATTGGAGGAAAATAATGGCTAAATGGCTTTGGATTATGCTCTTCCCGCTGGCGGCACAGGCGGCCGGGGAAGGCGCCTGGCAGGCAAGCAGCATGGGCGTGACCCTGAGCAACCGGGGTGTCGCCATGTCTTCTACTCCGCTGTCGCCCTCTGAAGCGGTTTCCGGTCTGATGGGGATGGTGGTCTGGAATTACAGACTGATTGGCCCAACGCCAGCCGGACTGCGGGTGCGGCTCTGCTCCCAGAGTCGCTGTACGGAAATCGACGGAGAGAATGGCACGACGCAGGCGTTCAACGGCGTGCCCGCCATTGAACCTTTGCGTTTTATCTGGGAAGTGCCGGGCGGGGGACGTTTGATCCCGGCGCTGAAAGTGCAGAGCAATTCTGTCATTGTAAACTACCGCTAACTGCCCGCTTTTTCACCAGCCATCAGGTAATACTGATGGCTGGCTCGCAAAACTGACCTCACCTTTTGATGAAAAAGAAACGCTGTTTTATAAATCAGTGACACGCGTGACGATACTCTTTGCATTTTTGCCATTCACCCCCTGCGTGATGGCAGAAACAGAAAGGTATCAGGAAGTCGATGCCTTTACTGTAGCCGTGTAAAAGCTCCCGGACGAGGTTTGCTTACAGGGAGTCTCCCAACATTGATTAGGGTTGACGGCAATGAAAACACGTAAAATTGGACTCGCAAATTATCTTGCATACGGGTCAGGTGATTTCCTCGGGGCGGGTACCACCGCCCTGACGGCGGCCTGGCTTTTGTATTTTTACACCACCTTCTGTGGACTCACACCGATTGAAGCAACGTTCATTTTTGCCGCGGCACGGGTGCTGGATGCCGTTGTCAGTCCGTTAATGGGGTTCTTGACGGACAACTTCGGTACGACCTGGCTCGGAAAGCGCTTTGGTCGCCGTAAATTCTTTATTCTGCTGGGGATCCCGTGCGTATTCAGCTACTCGCTGATGTGGGTGGGGGACATGAATTTCTGGTATTACCTGCTGACTTATCTGGTGTTTGATATTGTCTACACCATGATTCTGGTGCCGTACGAGACGCTGGTGCCGGAAATGACCGATGACTTCAAACAGAAAACCAAGTTCTCCGGGGCGCGTATTTCCATGGCGCAGATGTCCGCCATTCTGGCCTCCTTTCTGCCCGGGATATTGCTCACGCATTTCGGTAAAGACAATGCGGTCTCCTTCTTCTATGCAAGCCTGGTTTTCTCCGTTCTGTGCGCCCTGATGCTCATTTTCGTCTGGTGCTTTACCTGGGAACGTCCGCGTGAGGAATGGTCCGAAGCGGCGCTGCGGGCTGAAGAAGAGAAGAAGAAGCTGACACTCGGCCAGAGCCTCAATCGTCTGTTCGTGGAATTGAGTTCTACGCTGCGAATTAAAATTTTCCGCCAGCATCTGGGCATGTATCTCGGCGGCTACATTGCGCAGGATGTATTTAACGCGGTCTTCACCTACTACGTGGTGTTTGTGCTGATGCAGGAAGCCTCAATGGCCTCTAACCTGCTCGGTACGATGGCCATCTTCCAGTTTCTCGCCGTGCTCGGGATGATCCCGCTGTGCATTCGCTTTGGTCCTGCGCCGTCCTACCGCATGGTGGTGGTACTGTTTGGCCTGGCCTCTCTTTCTTACGCCGTCCTCTATTATGCCGGGCTGAGCGACATCTATTCTCTGCTGCTGCTGGTTTCTGCCATTGCCGGCCTTGGCCGCGGCGGTATCAACTACGTGCCTTGGAATACCTATACCTACATCGCTGATGTGGACGAAGTGATCACCGGTCAGCGCCGCGAAGGGATCTTCGCCGGCATCATGACCCTCACCCGTAAAGCCTCTCAGGCCGGTGCGGTGATGCTGGTGGGCATCGTGATGCAGATGTCCGGCTTTGTCAGCGGTCAGAAAGTGCAGCCTGCGGAAGTGAGCCATACCATTTTGATGATCCTGAGTGTGGGCACCCTCCTGGTGCTGTTCTGCGGATTCCTCGTTTCCCTGCGCTTCAGACTGAATTTACAGACCCACAGCACGCTGCGCGAGGAGACCGCGAAAATGCGTGCGTGGGGTCATGCGATACCGGAATCAGCGACGCCGCATGCCCGCGCCACTGTCGAGATGCTGGCCGGTATGCCGTATGCGTCACTGTGGGGTAATAACAACATCGGTTATCTGAATCGCAATAAGCCAGCCGCACCTTCGCTGAAGGATGGTGCAGTACTGAATTCGACATACAACAGAGGTTAAGATGATGAAAGTTTGGCCTGTCAAACATAGCCCGTTATTGCGTCAACCTGAACGCTTTATTGCCAGAGATGAGCTGAAAGCACTGATTCAAAAGGTGACGCATAACCTGGTCAATATCCACGACAAGACGGGTGAGTTTTTGCTGCGGCTGGACGACGGGCGCGTGATCGACACCAAAGGCTGGGCCGGATGGGAATGGACGCACGGCGTCGGTTTGTACGGTATCTGGCAGTATTACTGCCAGACCGGTGACACAGGCATGCGCGACATTATCGACAGCTGGTTTGCTGACCGTTTTGCTGAAGGTGCCACTACCAAAAACGTCAATACGATGTCGCCGTTCCTGACGCTGGCCTGTCGTTATGAAGAGACCAAAAACCCGGCCTGGCTGCCGTGGCTGGAAAGCTGGGCGGAATGGGCGATGACCGAGATGCCGCGCACCGATCACGGTGGCATGCAGCACATCACCCTGGCGGAAGAGAATCATCAGCAGGTGTGGGATGACACGCTGATGATGACGGTGTTGCCGCTGGCGAAAATCGGCAAACTGCTCAACAAACCGGAGTACGTTGAAGAGGCGGTGTATCAGTTCCTGCTGCACGTGCAGAACCTGATGGACCGGGAGACGGGCCTGTGGTTCCACGGCTGGAGTTACGACGGCAACCATAACTTTGCTCATGCCCGCTGGGCGAGGGGCAACAGCTGGCTCACCATCGTGATTCCGGATTTCCTTGAACTGGTTGATTTGCCGGAAAACAACGCCGTGCGCCGTTATCTGGTGCAGGTATTGAATGCGCAAATTGCCGCGCTGGCAAAGTGTCAGGACGAGAGCGGCTTGTGGCATACCCTGCTGGACGATCCGGGCTCGTACCTGGAGGCGTCCGCGACGGCCGGGTTTGCCTACGGGATCCTGAAAGCGGTGCGTAAGCGCTATGTTGCGCCTGCGTATGCTGACGTTGCTGAAAAAGCGATTCGCGGCATCGTGAAAAATATCTCGCCGGAAGGGGAGTTATTGCAAACGTCGTTCGGCACGGGGATGGGCAGCGACCTGGCGTTTTATCGCCAAATCCCGCTGACGTCGATGCCCTATGGACAGGCCATGGCGATTCTGTGTCTGACGGAGTATTTGCGGAAGTATTTCTGATAATAAAAAACCCGGCGGCTGCCGGGTTTTTTGTATTACATACGCTCTACGGTTTCGATACCCAGGGTATCCAGACCCAGCTTCAGGGTCTTCGCCGTCAGTTGCGCCAGCTTCAGGCGGCTGTTGCGGACCGATTCATTTTCCGCAGACAGAATAGGGCAGTGCTCGTAGAAGCCGGAGAACAGACCCGCCAGATCGTACAGGTAAGCGCACATAACGTGCGGCGTACCGTCACGGGCGACAACCGTCAGCGTCTCTTCAAACTGCAGCAGACGCGCCGCCAGCTGGGCTTCACGATCTTCCGTGATGGTCACGGTCGCATTCGCCAGTACGTTTTCATCAATGTTCGCCTTACGGAACACCGAGAGCACGCGGGTGTAAGCATATTGCATGTAAGGCGCCGTGTTGCCTTCAAACGCCAGCATG
Source organism: Enterobacter sp. MGH 37 (assembly GCF_000534515.1). Taxonomy (NCBI): domain Bacteria; kingdom Pseudomonadati; phylum Pseudomonadota; class Gammaproteobacteria; order Enterobacterales; family Enterobacteriaceae; genus Enterobacter; species Enterobacter sp. MGH 37. The sequence goes on along the minus strand of NZ_KI973205.1, from coordinate 1,958,931 downwards.
TTATCCCAGTCGAAGATATAGTCGGTGGTACGGTTTTTAGAGAGATCCGCGTATTTCACCGCGCCGATACCGACGGCGTTAGCCAGTTTTTCCAGCTCGTCGGCAGGCATGTCCGGGTTCTTCTCTGCCACCAGACGACGGGCGCGCTCCAGCGCTTCATCCAGCAGGTCAGACAGCTTCACGGTACCACCCGCACGGGTTTTGAACGGCTTGCCGTCTTTACCGAGCATCATGCCGAACATGTGGTGTTCCAGCGGAACGCAATCCGGTACGTAACCGGCTTTACGCACGATAGTCCAGGCCTGCATCAGGTGCTGGTGCTGACGGGAGTCGATGTAGTACAGCACACGGTCAGCATGCAGGGTTTCGTAACGGTACTTCGCGCAGGCGATATCGGTGGTGGTGTAGAGATAGCCGCCATCCTTTTTCTGGATGATCACGCCCATCGGTTCACCTTCCTTGTTTTTGTACTCATCAAGGAACACGACCGTTGCACCTTCGCTCTCAACCGCCAGGTTTTTCGCTTTCAGGTCCGCCACAATGCCCGGCAGCATTGGGTTGTACAGGCTTTCACCCATGACATCATCACGGGTCAGGGTCACGTTCAGACGGTTATAGGTAAGCTGGTTCTGGGACATGGTGATGTCCACCAGCTTGCGCCACATCTCGAGGAAGTATTGATCCCCGCCCTGCAGCTTGACGACGTAGCTGCGCGCGCGCTCGGCAAAGGTTTCGTCTTCGTCGTAATGCTTTTTCGCTTCGCGGTAGAACCCTTCCAGGTCCGCCAGCGCCATTTCGCCCGCGTTTTCCTGCTGCTGTTTTTCCAGGTAAGCAATCAGCATGCCGAACTGGGTACCCCAGTCGCCAACGTGGTTTGCGCGGATTACCTTGTGACCGAGAAACTCAAGCGTGCGCACCGCGGCATCACCAATGATGGTGGAACGCAGGTGGCCAACGTGCATCTCTTTCGCCACGTTCGGGGCAGAGTAGTCGATCACCACCGTCTGCGCTTGTGGTCGGGAGACACCCAGACGGTCTGATTTCAGCGCCGCGTCAACGTGGCTTGCCAGGAATGCAGGCTCCAGGAAAATGTTGATAAAGCCCGGGCCAGCGATTTCGGTTTTGCTGGCGATACCGGTGAGATCCAGATGCGTCAATACCTGCTCAGCGAGCTGTCGCGGCGGCATGCCCAGTTTTTTAGCCACTGCCATCACGCCATTAGCCTGATAGTCGCCAAACTGTACTTTTGCTGACTGACGAACCTGTGGTTCGCAATCCGCAGGCGCACCTGCGGCAATCAGTGCCTGACTGACTTTTTCGGAGAGAAGAGCCTGAATATTCACCTGGATACCTTACGTTTTTGATGCGGGCCTACAACCGCCCGCGCCAGTTAAAGAATTTAGGGCGGGAGTATACTGCAAATGCCTTCTGCCGTCAGCATTGCGGGGCCCGAAGATTGCTCAGAATCCAGCCAGAGAAGAGGTGCATAAACATGCAGTCGTAAAAACCGCGATTCAGAGGTTGGTCGAAACAGGGCAACAGAGTAAATTAGCGGCTTTGCGACATGAAAAGAGACTGACGTATGGCGAACTGGCAATCCATTGACGAACTGCATGATATTTCCGCAGATTTACCGCGCTTCACCCAGGCGTTCACAGAACTTGCCACCCGTCTTGGTCTGGATATCGCGCCGCTTGAGGCCGATCACATCTCTTTGCGCTGCCATCAAAACGCGACTGCCGAGCGCTGGCGTCGCGGGTTTGAACAGTGTGGTGAGTTGCTTTCTGAGAACATGATTAATGGTCGTCCCATTTGTCTGTTCAAACTGCATGAACCGGTCTGCGTGGCGCACTGGCAATTCACCGTTGTAGAACTGCCATGGCCGGGTGAAAAACGTTACCCGCACGAAGGCTGGGAGCATATCGAAATCGTCCTGCCGGGTGAGCCGGAAACGTTGAACGCGCGCGCGCTGGCCCTGCTCTCAGACGAGGGATTAAGCCAGCCGGGCATTTTTGTGAAGACAAGTTCGCCCAAAGGCGAGCGTGAGCGTCTGCCTAATCCGACGCTGGCCGTGACTGACGGGCAGGTGACGGTGAAATTTCATCCGTGGACCATTGAGCAGATCGTTGCCAGCGAAGCCTGAGAGTTGTGACTCGTCGCTGAGACCCAAAACAAGAGGCGTGCCATGATGGCGCGTTAAGCCGATTTTAAGGAGGAGTCGATGGCGCTGCTGGAGATTTGTTGTTATAGCGTGGAGTGTGCCGTCACCGCGCAACGGAAAGGGGCCGATCGCATTGAACTGTGCGCCGCCCCGAAAGAAGGAGGGTTAACGCCCTCATACGGCGTGCTGACGTCGGCCCGTAAGGCCGTCACCCTTCCGGTACACCCCATTATTCGTCCTCGCGGCGGTGATTTTTGTTATACGTCGGGTGAGTTCAGTGCCATGCTTGAAGATATCGCCCTTGTTCGTGACCTCGGGTTCCCCGGGCTGGTGACCGGCCTGCTGGATGAAGACGGTGAGGTCGATCTGCCGCGTATGCGTCAGGTGATGGACGCCGCAAAAGGAATGGCCGTGACGTTTCATCGTGCGTTTGATATGTGCAAAAAACCACTGCAAGCGTTTGATACCCTTGCCGAACTGGGTGTGGCGCGCGTTCTGACATCAGGGCAACAGTCTTCTGCTGAAAAAGGTCTGCAATTAATTACGGAACTAAAAGCCCATTCCGGTGTTCCAATAATAATGGCGGGTGCGGGAGTCCGTGCCGGCAATCTGGAACGGTTTTTAAACGCCGGGGTGGAAGAGCTTCACAGCTCTGCGGGGAAATGGATACCTTCACCCATGCGTTATCGCAATACAGGGCTGTCAATGTCGACGGATGCTGAAGCGGATGAGTATTCACGCTACGGTGTAGATGGAGAGTCGGTTGCGGAAATGAAGTCGCTGATTGAGCGCTATCACGTGTAGCAACGTACCGATTTTTACCGCGCATCATGTCGCCCAATATGATGCTTGCTTGTACCAGGCCCCTGCAAATTACACAGGGGCCTTTTTTTCTCCTTCATATTTCAAGCCGCAGCCGCGTTGGCCGCCTCGCTCACCCCGGTCACTTACTGATGTAAGCTCCCGGGGATTCGCTGCCTTGCCGCCTTGCTGCAACTTGAACTATTTTGGAGAAAACGTGCGACGCGTATGCCGGGTAAGGCGTAGCCGTCACCCGGCTAAAGGGTTACGGCTTCGTCGCGATCAATACCGCACGCATCGGTGCCGGATAGCCTTCGATGGTTTTGCTGTGGTCGGCCGGGTCAAGGAACTGCTCCAGCGACTCGGTGATCATCCAGTCGGTGCGGCGCTGCTCCTCGAGTGACGTCACGCTGACATCGGCAATCCGCACATCCCCAAAACCGCACTTCTCCAGCCAGTTCTTCAATGCCAGCGCGGACGGGATAAAGTAGACGTTACGCATCTGGGCGTAGCGATCGCCCGGCACCAGAACAGCATGTTCGTCACCTTCGATCACCAGCGTTTCCAGTACCAGTTCGCCGCCGCTGACCAGCTGATCTTTCAGCTGCCACAGATGTTCAAGCGGGGAGCGACGATGATAGAGCACGCCCATGGAGAACACGGTATCAAACGCTTTCAGGGCAGGAAGTTGCTCAATTCCCAGCGGCAGCAGGTGGGCGCGCTGGTCGTTGCCCAGCAGTTTACGCACTGCTTCAAACTGGCACAGGAACAGTTGCATTGGGTCGATACCGACTGCCAGATGCGCGCCTGCGCCAATCATGCGCCACATGTGGTAACCGCTGCCGCAGCCCACGTCCAGAATAGTGCGCCCGGTCAGGTCAGACAGATGAGGCAGAACGCGATCCCATTTCCAGTCGGAGCGCCATTCGGTGTTGATGTTCACCCCGTAGAGCGAGAAAGGCCCTTTGCGCCAGGGCATCAGGTTACGCATCAGCGTTTCGATGCGGTTGATCTGCCCGGCCGGGAGCGGTGCTTCGCTTTCTGCGGTGACGCTGTGAAGCAGGTCCAGACGATGCGGGGTCAGCTCTGGCAGATACTCCACCGCATTTGACCACTGCTTTAACAGGCCGTGCTGCTGATCGCGCTGCCAGGCGGCAATCTGCGCGGGCAGAGTTTCCAGCCAGTGAGACAGATGGTTTTTAGCTATCAGCTGATAGAAATTACTGAACTCAATCATGCTGCATCTCCGGCTTTTAGCGCCACCAGTGAGCCAAAGTTAAAGCACTGGAACCACAGTTCGCTATGCTCAAATCCGGCTTTGCGCAGGCGTGCTTTGTGGGTTTCTACGGAGTCTGTCAGCATCACGTTTTCCAGCATGCTGCGCTTCTGGCTGATCTCCAGCTCGCTGTAACCGTTCGCACGTTTAAAATCGTGGTGCATATTGAACAGCAGTTCGCCAACGTCGGCATCCTCAAAGCTGAATTTCTCGGAAAGCACCAGCGCGCCGCCGGGATTTAGCCCCTGGTAAATTTTGTCCAGCAGCAGCTGACGGTCTTCAGGCACCAGGAACTGCAGGGTAAAATTCAGGATGACCATCGACGCGTTGTGAATTTCAATCTCACGAATATCGCCTTCGACGACGTCCACCGGTACAGGGGCTTTATACGCATCAATATGGCGACGGCAGCGTTCTACCATCGCCGGGGAGTTGTCGACGGCAATGATTCGGCAATCTTCATGATGAACGTTACGACGTACCGACAGCGTTGCCGCGCCGAGCGAGCAGCCCAGGTCATAGACCTGCGTGCCGGGTTGAACGAAGCGCTCAGCCAGCATACCGATCATAGAGATAATATTGGAATAACCGGGAACAGAGCGCTGGATCATATCCGGGAAGACTTCGGCTACCCGTTCATCGAAGGTCCAGTCGCCCAGGCTGGCGATAGGCGCGGAAAAAAGCGTGTCGCGATCTGACATAACGTAAAAATCCGGGAAAAATAAAGTGGCGTATTGTGCGCTAATGGAGGGAGAAAACCAACTCCCACGGCATATACCAAAGGTTAGCCAGCACCATCAGCAAAAGCGAACACCAGGTCGCGCTCATGCCGGAACGACGCCAGCGGAATAAGCGGTGGTGAAAGCCATAATAATGCATTAGCCGGCCAGCAATCAGAAGCAGGCCACAGACGTGAACCATCCAGGTTTCTGCGCCATTCATCTCCATAAACAGCAGTAAAATCAAGGCGACGGGGATGTATTCGACCGCATTACCGTGAATGCGGATAGCGCTTTGCAGTTCCGAAAAACCGCCGTCACCATAAGAAACGCGGTACTGCATTCTCAGACGCACAACATCAAATGAAAACTTAATCAGCAGTAATGCACCTAAAACCGCATACAGCGCGCTGACCATACAAACTCCCTGTTTTTGGCAGATGGCACTTCACTATGATAGGGGGTGATATCAGAAAAGAGAAGATTGTTGTGGAATAGAGGGGGCGTCACCCACGGCGGGAACCGCGGCCTGCAAGGCCTGCCAGAGAGCATCGACCAGTTCGGGTGCCTGCGCAATATCCGGTGTGTGTAAAAAGAGATAGGGCGTAGTGGTTTGCTCCCACTTCGCTAATTTTTGCAGCCAGACGGCGAACATCGCCTGATTTTGCTGCATGTTATCGCTACCGATGAACCTGACCATCGGGTTTTGCGCGGTGACGATGGCGTGGACCGGCACTTTCGGTTTTTTGCGTTGCGCATCCACAATCGCTTCACTGTGCGGGATTGCACTGTGGACGGGGCGACTATCAAGAATGACGCGGTTGACCGCACGTTCCAGCAGGCCGCGGTTGAGCGCTATTTCTGCTTCACCTTTGGCAAAAAATTCAGCATGCCTGACCTCCACGCCGTAGGTAAACTCGCGGGGCAGGCTATCCAGAAACTGCCACAGGGCAGGCAGATCGCGCGGGCCGAACGTAGCGGGAAGCTGGAGCCAGTATTGCCCAATCCGGTTCGCCAGTGGCGACATGCGCGTAAAGAACTCTTCGGTTAAATCCCCGCAGTTGCGCAGCGCGGCGTTGTGGGAGATGGTCGCCGGAAACTTAAAACAGAACCGGAAATCGTCGGTCGTTTGCTCCCGCCAGCGTTCAACAATCTCCGCTTTAGGCAGCGCGTAGAGGGTCGTGTTGCCCTCGACACAGTTGAAGTGTCGGGCATATTCTTCCAGGCCGGTGATGCCCAGGCGCACCCATTTCGGGTGCGACCACTGGGGTAACCCCACATACATCATAGTGCGCTGAGGATCTCGTCCGTGCTGCGCACGCGTCCGATACGCGGGAAGATATGGGTCATGCTACCCTGATGCTGTTCCGCGGAAGCCGCGCTGCAGGCATCTTCCGCAATGACCAGGTTAAAGCCCAGCTCCCAGGCGTTACGGGCGGTAGACTCCACGCCGATGTTGGTGGAAATGCCGCACAGAATAAGGGTGTCGATACCTCGACGGCGGAGCTGCAGTTCCAGATCGGTTCCGTAGAATGCGCCCCATTGACGTTTGGTCACTTCGATATCGCTGTCGCGTTTGCCCAGCGACACCGGATACGTCCACCAGTTTTCCGGCAGGGCATGGGAGGGCGCCTGTGCATCAACGGGCTGTTTTAACGCCTCGGCGAAATCAGCGGACCAGCCGACGCGCACCATGACTACAGGGGCACCGCTGGCACGGCATTTTTCCGCCAGACGAGCGGCGCGGCTAACCACATCATCCGCAGCGTGCGGGCCACCGGCAAAGGGCAGGATCCCTTCCTGTAAATCAATCACCACAAGCGCGGTTTTGCTGGCATCCAGTGTTAACATCGTTACTCCCGTTAAATGAATCACTTCCGTAACACCATACGACGTGATGACCTGTAATGGGTCGGATAATTTTGTTAATTTTTGTGAGAATGCGCAATAAGAGTGCAGCAAACGACCGTCAGGCCGTGGTTCGCTCTTATCGTCCGGCGGAATTTCCAGTATAATAGCCGCCTTTTTTCATCCAGTTGTGACATACAGAAAGCTGCGACATAGTAGCCTGCATTCCAGGCGACATTTAGCCTGCGGCTAATTAAGGGATATCTCATGCGTACAGAATATTGCGGGCAGCTGCGTCAGTCCCACGTCGGACAGCAGGTCACCCTGTGTGGTTGGGTCAACCGTCGTCGTGATCTTGGTAGCCTTATTTTCATCGATATGCGCGACCGTGAAGGTATCGTTCAGGTGTTCTTCGACCCGGATCGTGCGGATGCGTTGAAGCTGGCTTCTGAGCTGCGTAATGAGTTCTGCATTCAGGTCACCGGTACCGTGCGTGCGCGTGACGAGAAAAACGTCAACGCAGACATGGCGACGGGTGCCATTGAAGTGCTGGCGTCCGATCTGGTTATCATTAACCGTGCTGAAGCGCTGCCGCTGGACTCCAACCACGTCAACACGGAAGAAGCGCGTCTGAAATACCGCTACCTGGATCTGCGTCGTCCGGAGATGGCCCAGCGCCTGAAAACCCGTGCGAAAATCACCAGCCTCGTGCGCCGTTTCATGGATGACCACGGTTTCCTCGATATCGAAACCCCGATGCTGACCAAAGCCACACCGGAAGGTGCGCGCGATTATCTGGTCCCATCCCGCGTACATAAAGGCAAATTCTACGCGCTGCCACAGTCTCCACAGCTGTTCAAACAGCTGCTGATGATGTCCGGTTTCGATCGCTACTATCAGATCGTCAAATGTTTCCGCGACGAAGACCTGCGTGCTGACCGTCAGCCAGAATTCACCCAGATCGATGTGGAAACCTCCTTCATGACCGCCGAGCAGGTGCGTGAAGTGATGGAAGCGCTGGTGCGTAGCCTGTGGAATGACGTGAAAGGCGTCGAGCTGGGCGATTTCCCGATCATGACCTTCGCCGAAGCCGAGCGTCGTTACGGTTCCGACAAACCAGACCTGCGTAACCCGATGGAGCTGGTGGATGTTGCAGACCTGGTGAAATCCGTTGAGTTCGCGGTATTCGCCGGCCCGGCTAACGATCCGAAAGGCCGTGTTGCAGCCCTGCGCGTACCGGGCGGTGCGGCACTGAGCCGTAAGCAGATCGACGACTACGGCAACTTCATTAAGATCTACGGCGCGAAAGGTCTGGCCTATATTAAAGTAACCGAGCGTGCGAAAGGTCTGGAAGGGATCACCAGCCCGGTTGCGAAGTTCCTGAATGCGGACATCGTGGAAGCGATTCTTGAGCGCACCGGCGCGCAGGATGGCGACATGATCTTCTTCGGCGCAGACAACAAGAAAGTGGTTGCCGATGCGATGGGCGCGTTGCGTCTGAAGCTGGGCAAAGACCTCAGCCTGACCGACGAAACCAAATGGGCACCGCTGTGGGTTATCGACTTCCCGATGTTTGAAGACGACGGTGAAGGCGGCTTGACCGCGATGCACCACCCGTTCACCTCGCCAAAAGACATGACGGCGGCAGAGCTGAAAGCGTCTCCGGAAGATGCAGTGGCAAACGCCTACGACATGGTGATCAACGGCTACGAAGTGGGTGGGGGTTCCGTGCGTATTCACAGCGGCGAAATGCAGCAGACCGTGTTCGGCATCCTGGGCATTAACGAACAGGAGCAGCGTGAGAAATTTGGCTTCCTGCTGGACGCCCTGAAATACGGTACACCGCCACACGCAGGTCTGGCTTTCGGTCTTGACCGTCTGACCATGCTGCTGACCGGCACCGATAACATTCGTGATGTTATTGCCTTCCCGAAAACCACTGCCGCAGCGTGTCTGATGACCGAAGCGCCAAGCTTTGCTAACCCGACTGCACTGGCTGAGCTGGGCATTGAGGTGGTGAAGAAGGAAGAGAAAAACTGATATGACATACAAGCTTCCCGTTTCTGTCTTAGTTGTCATTTATGCCCAGGACACGAAGCGGGTGCTAATGTTGCAGCGGCGCGACGATCCTGATTTCTGGCAGTCGGTTACCGGCAGCCTGGAAGCGGGGGAAACCGCGCCGCAGGCCGCCGCGCGTGAAGTAAAGGAAGAGGTCACCATTGATGTTGCTCGCGAGCAACTGACCCTGAAGGACTGTCAGCGCACGGTGGAGTTTGAAATTTTTAGCCATTTACGTCATCGCTACGCGCCGGGCATTGAGCGCAATACGGAATCGTGGTTCTGTCTCGCGCTCCCCCATGAGCGGGAGATCGTGTTTACCGAACACCTGAACTACCGCTGGGTGGATGCGACGGATGCCGCCGCACTGACCAAGTCGTGGAGCAACCGGCAGGCGATTGAAGAATTTGTAATTAACGCTGCCTGAGAAGGCGCGATTTTTGGAGAACTTTTTATGGCAGGTCATAGTAAGTGGGCCAACACCAAACACCGTAAAGCGGCACAGGATGCCAAACGCGGTAAGATCTTTACCAAAATCATTCGTGAGCTGGTGACAGCGGCACGTCTGGGCGGCGGCGATCCGGCCTCTAACCCGCGTCTGCGCGCGGCGGTGGATAAAGCGCTGTCTAACAACATGACGCGTGACACCCTGAACCGTGCCATCGCACGTGGTGTAGGCGGTGATGAAGACGCGAACATGGAAACCATCATTTATGAAGGTTACGGCCCTGGCGGTACTGCCGTAATGGTTGAGTGTCTGTCCGACAACCGTAACCGTACCGTTGCGGAAGTGCGCCATGCATTCACTAAAACCGGCGGCAACCTGGGTACCGACGGTTCCGTTTCTTACCTGTTCAGCAAAAAAGGCGTCATCTCCTTCGAGAAAGGCGACGAAGATGTGATCATGGAAGCCGCCCTGGAAGCCGGTGCGGAAGACGTGGTGACCTACGATGATGGCGCAATTGACGTTTACACCGCGTGGGAAGAGATGGGCGCCGTGCGCGATGCACTCGAAGCCGCGGGTCTGAAAGCGGACAACGCTGAAGTTTCCATGATCCCATCCACCAAAGCGGACATGGATGCGGAAACTGCGCCAAAACTGCTGCGTCTGATCGACATGCTCGAAGACTGCGACGACGTGCAGGAAGTGTATCACAACGGTGAAATCTCTGATGAGGTTGCAGCGACTCTCTGATGAGAGCGTATAAGCCGTTTACGGGAGACGCGTGATGTCGATTATCCTTGGGATTGACCCCGGCTCGCGCGTCACCGGTTATGGCGTTATCCGCCAGGTGGGACGCCAGCTAACCTACCTCGGCAGCGGCTGTATTCGCACCAAAGTGGACGATCTGCCGTCGCGCCTGAAGCTGATTTATGCGGGCGTGTCGGAAATCATCACCCAGTTTCAGCCTGATTTTTTTGCCATTGAGCAGGTCTTTATGGCAAAAAACGCCGATTCGGCGCTAAAGCTGGGGCAGGCGCGCGGCGTGGCGATTGTTGCCGCCGTGAACCAGGATCTTCCGGTGTTCGAATATGCCGCACGTCAGGTAAAGCAGACGGTGGTGGGGATAGGTAGCGCGGAGAAAAGCCAGGTGCAGCATATGGTGCGTACCTTGCTGAAGCTTCCCGCGAACCCGCAGGCCGATGCCGCCGATGCACTGGCCATTGCGATTACCCACTGTCACGTCAGCCAGAACGCGATGCAAATGAGTGAATCGCGGCTCAATCTGGCGCGAGGCAGGTTACGATAAAGAGAAATCAGGCTGGATAAACATCCAGCCTTTTTTTATTATATCGCCAGTCAAACATTTTCCAGAACGCAGGAGCGTCACGTGATAGGCAGACTCAGAGGCATCATCATTGAAAAACAACCCCCGTTAGTGCTGCTGGAAGTGGGTGGCGTGGGCTATGAAGTCCACATGCCAATGACCTGCTTCTATGAGCTGCCGGACGCGGGTAAAGAGGCGATTGTCTTTACTCAGTTCGTGGTGCGTGAAGATGCTCAGTTGCTTTACGGCTTCAACAACAAGCAGGAACGTACCCTGTTCCGCGAGCTGATTAAAACCAACGGCGTGGGGCCGAAGCTGGCGCTGGCGATTTTGTCCGGTATGTCTGCTCCGCAGTTCGTGAATGCCGTTGAGCGCGAAGATCCTGCGGCGCTGATTAAACTCCCGGGGATTGGTAAGAAAACCGCCGAGCGTCTGATTGTTGAGATGAAAGACCGCTTTAAAGGTCTGCATGGCGATCTGTTCACCCCGGCCACCGATCTGGTTCTGACGTCACCTGGGGCGCCGTCAACAGATGATGACGCTGAGCAGGAAGCGGTTGCCGCGCTGGTGGCGCTGGGCTATAAACCTCAGGAGGCCAGTCGGATGGTAAGCAAAATTGCCAAACCGGATGCCAGCAGTGAAACCCTGATTCGTGAAGCGCTGCGCGCTGCATTGTGAGGTAAAGGATGATTGAAGCAGACCGCCTGGTATCGGCAGGCACCCTTCAGGCAGAAGACGTGGTGGATCGTGCGATCCGCCCGAAACTGCTTGATGAGTATATCGGCCAGCCGCAGGTACGTTCCCAGATGGAGATTTTCATCCAGGCGGCAAAGCTGCGCGGCGATGCGCTCGATCACCTGCTGATTTTTGGCCCGCCAGGGTTGGGGAAAACCACGCTGGCGAATATCGTTGCCAATGAAATGGGCGTCAACCTGCGCACGACCTCCGGCCCGGTGCTGGAGAAAGCCGGCGATCTGGCGGCAATGCTGACCAACCTTGAACCGCATGACGTACTGTTTATCGATGAAATCCACCGTCTGTCTCCGGTGGTAGAGGAAGTGCTCTATCCGGCAATGGAAGATTACCAGCTGGATATCATGATTGGTGAAGGCCCGGCTGCGCGCTCCATCAAGATCGATCTGCCGCCGTTTACCCTGATTGGCGCAACGACCCGTGCCGGATCGTTGACCTCTCCACTGCGCGACCGCTTCGGTATCGTGCAGCGTCTGGAGTTTTATCAGGTGCCGGACCTGCAGCATATTGTCGGTCGTAGCGCGCGCTATATGGGGCTGGAGATGAGCGAAGAGGGCGCTTTTGAAGTGGCGAAGCGTTCGCGCGGTACGCCGCGTATTGCCAACCGCCTGCTGCGTCGCGTGCGCGACTTTGCCGAAGTGAAGCACGATGGCACCATTTCGGCAGAGATTGCCGCCCAGGCGCTGGATATGCTTAACGTCGATGCCGAAGGCTTTGACTATATGGACCGCAAACTGCTGCTGGCGGTGCTGGATAAATTCTTTGGCGGACCGGTCGGGCTGGATAACCTGGCGGCGGCGATCGGTGAAGAGCGTGAAACTATCGAGGATGTTCTGGAGCCGTATTTGATCCAGCAGGGATTCTTACAGCGTACGCCGCGTGGTCGTATGGCGACGGTGCGGGCGTGGAATCATTTCGGCATTACGCCACCGTCAATGCCGTAATGATGAGCAGGCGGGATGTTAAATTTCGCCTGCGACGCTGACCGATTAGTTACCTCATCTGATTTATCATCCATATTATTTTGGATAAATTTATCCTACCTATCATTTTAGATAATTCGCTTATTCCCTCTATGATGAATTTATAGCGATATCCATGCTATGAATAAATTTCATCATCACATCAGGAATAACAAAATGAAAACAATGACGGCTCTGACTATTGCCGCTCTGACTATGGCGGCTTTGTCTGGCGCCGCGAATGCCGCTATTTCCGGAACCCAAACATGGAAAATGGTGGATAATAAACTTGAAAATACCAGTAACGGACGAAAATTATGTATGACTGGCATTGCTTACCAGCAGGCGGTGATGGAGCCATGTGGTTCTAATCCAGAATTGCAGAATATTCGTGAGGTCAATTTCGCTATTAATGGGATGCTGATGCTGGAAACATATCCAGAATATGCCTTCGCACCAGCAAGCGGCAAAGTTTATATACGCGAATATGAACCTATTGCGAGTCATTGGGACTATATTAACGGACAGCTGAAAAAAGTTGATACCGATGGTATTGTCAAGTGTCTTGATATGGAAGGCGGTATAAACGTCCCAGGTGCCAAATTGCATTTAGCAACGTGTACCAGGTAATAAAATAAGCCCCGATAATTTCATCGGGGCTTATTTACGTGTGCACCCAACATGGGCGCACTCCAGCGGTTTAAGTCCCGCCATGCGTTGATCACAGCACATGAAGCGAAGCGCCACCCTCTGTGGAAGCGCTAATCGTTCATTCAGGCATTAGGTTGTTTTTTCATCATGCTGAAAATAAACAGCACCGCCGCACTCAGCACTACTGACGGCCCAGCAGGCGTGTCATAGAACGCCGAGAAGGTTAACCCACCCGTTACCGCAATCATTCCGATAATCACGGCCACACCGGCCATCTGCTCCGGCGTGCGGGCAAAACGGCGCGCCGTGGCGGCAGGGATGATCAGCAGCGAGGTAATAATCAGCGCCCCGACGAACTTCATCGCCACGCCGATGGTTAATGCCGTCACCAGCATCAGCAGTAGCTTAACCCGTTGCAGCTTCACGCCGTCGACGAAGGCCAGGTCCGGGCTGACGGTCATCGCCAGCAGGTTACGCCACTGCCAGAGCAGAATACCGAGTACCACCACCACACCGAAGGCGATGGAAATTAAATCTTCCGGCGTCACGGCAAGCAGATCGCCAAACAGATAGGCCATCAGGTCGACGCGGATATTCGACATCAGACTCACCACCACCAGACCCAGCGAGAGCGCGCTGTGGGCCATAATGCCAAGCAGCGTATCAATGGCGAGGTGCGGACGTTTCTCCAGCCAGACCAGCCCGGCTGCCAGCAGCAGGGTGACGACAATCACCGCGTAGAAGGGATTTACATCCAGCAGTAAACCAAAAGCCACGCCCAGCAAAGAGGCGTGCGCGAGGGTATCACCGAAATAGGACATTCTGCGCCAGACCACAAACGAGCCGAGTGGACCCGCGGCGCAGGCAAGCATAATCCCGGCCAGCCAGCCGGGCAGTAACAGTTCAATCATGAGTGTCCATTTCCCCGGCGCAGGACAATTCGTCCCTGTAAATCATGGCGGTGATTATGATGATGACGGTAAATACCCAGCTGTTCAGCGCCACGAGGGCCAAACATGGAGATAAACTCCGGGTGCATCGAGACCACTTCAGGCGTGCCGGAACAGCAAATATGATGGTTAAGGCACAGCACTTCGTCCGTTTTCGCCATGACAAGATGGAGATCGTGGGAGACCATCAGCACGGCGCAATTCAGTTCACGGCGAAGCTGATCGATCAAATCATAAAGCGCGACCTGACCGTTAACGTCCACCCCCTGGGTAGGCTCATCAAGCACCAGCAATTGCGGGCTGCTCAACAGCGCGCGCGCCAGCAAAACGCGCTGCGTCTCACCCCCGGAAAGTTTTTGCAGCGGCGCGTCAATAAGGTGGCCCGCCTGTACGCGTTTCAGCGCCGGGAGAATATCGGCTTTCCGCGTGCCGGGGCGCAGGCGCAGAAAGCGACTCACCGTTAAAGGCAGCGTGGCATCCAGGTGTAATTTCTGAGGCACATAGCCGATACGCAATTTTTCCTCGCGGGTGATAACACCTTCATCGGGCGTCACCAGACCCAGTACAACCCGTACCAGCGTGGATTTGCCTGCGCCATTAGGACCAAGCAGCGTCAGAATTTTGCCGGGCTTCAGATCCAGCGACACGTCAGAGAGGACGCGGCGCTGGCCGAAAGAGACCGAAATATTATCGAGAGAAACCAGTGTCGTCATGTCAATTTAAGCTTGAAGAAGTCAACGAATGTTATAATATCACATTCCACGCATTTACTACGATGATTAGTCGCATTATGTTACATAAAAATACGCTTCTTTTCGCAGCATTATCCGCTGCCCTTTGGGGTACAACCGCACAAGATGTTAACGCGGCGGTTGTCGCTTCGCTTAAACCGCTTGGATTCATCGCGTCGGCCATTGCCGATGGGGTGACGGAAACCCAGGTTTTGCTGCCTGACGGGGCCTCTGAGCATGACTATTCTCTTCGCCCTTCAGATGTAAAACGCTTACAAAACGCGGACTTAGTCGTCTGGATTGGACCAGAGATGGAAGCGTTTATGCAGAAGTCGGCCAAACAGATTCCCGGCGATAAACAGGTTGCGATTGCCGGGCTTTCCGGCGTGAAACCGTTGCTCATGAAAGGCACGGATGACGACGGTGATGAACATGACCATCACGCGGCAGAGGGTGAAAAAGGTGATGGAGATCACCATCATGGTGAGTACAACATGCATCTCTGGCTTTCCCCAGAGATAGCGCGGCTTTCAGCGGTTGCAATCCACGACAAATTAGTGGAACTTATGCCGCAAAGTCGAGCCAAACTAGACGCCAACCTGAAGGATTTTGAGGCACAATTAGCCGCAACCGATAAGCAGGTAGGTAATGAGCTCGCACCGTTGAAAGGAAAAGGGTATTTCGTTTTTCATGACGCCTATGGCTACTATGAAAAACACTATGGTTTGACCCCGCTTGGGCACTTCACCGTCAACCCTGAAATTCAACCTGGTGCGCAGCGTTTACATGAAATCAGAACACAGTTGGTTGAGCAAAAAGCGACATGCGTTTTTGCTGAGCCACAGTTCAGGCCAGCGGTCGTAGAAGCCGTGGCCAGGGGGACATCCGTGCGCATGGGGACCCTTGACCCGCTAGGAACGAATATCCAGTTGAGCAAAGCGAGCTATTCGCAGTTCCTCAGCCAACTGGCGAACCAGTATGCGAGCTGCCTGAAAGGAGATTAACGAGGAAGTGAATACGTGCAACAGATAGCCCGCTCTGTCGCCCTGGCATTTAACAATCTGCCTCGACCCCACCGCGTTATGCTGGGGTCGCTTACAGTACTCACCTTAGCGGTCGCCGTCTGGCGGCCCTATGTTTACCACCCGAGTTCTGCCCCTATCATCAAAACCATCGAGCTTGAAAAGAGCGAGATCCGTTCTTTACTGCCTGAAGCCAGTGAGCCTATCGACCAGGCTGCTCAGGAAGATGAAGCGATTCCCCAGGATGAACTGGACGATAAAATCGAGAACGAGGCCGGGATCCACGAGTATGTTGTCTCTACCGGTGACACGCTGAGCAGCGTGCTCAACCAGTACGGTATCGACATGGGGAATATCAGTCAGCTCGCTGCTGCAGATAAAGACCTGCGTAACCTGAAAATAGGGCAACAGCTCTCCTGGACCTTAACGGCGGATGGCGATCTCCAGCGGTTAACCTGGGAGATGTCCCGCCGTGAAACCCGCACCTACGATCGCACTGCAAACGGTTTCAAAATGACCAGTGAAATGCAGAAGGGCGACTGGGTGAACAGCGTGATGAAAGGCACAGTAGGCGGAAGCTTCGTTTCCAGCGCCCGTGATGCCGGTCTCACCAGCTCTGAAATCAGTGCGGTGATCAAAGCCATGCAGTGGCAGATGGATTTCCGCAAGCTGAAGAAGGGCGATGAGTTTTCCGTGCTGATGTCTCGCGAAATGCTCGACGGCAAGCGTGAGCAGAGCCAACTGGTGGGCGTACGTCTGCGCTCTGATGGCAAAGATTACTATGCCATCCGTGCCGAAGACGGTAAGTTCTACGACCGCAGCGGTACGGGACTGGCGAAAGGCTTTATGCGCTTCCCGACGGCTAAACAGTTCCGCGTTTCCTCTAACTTTAACCCGCGTCGTCTGAACCCGGTTACCGGGCGCGTCGCACCACACCGTGGCGTTGACTTTGCCATGCCGCAGGGCACGCCGGTGCTGGCTGTGGGTGATGGTGAAGTGGTCGTGGCTAAACGTAGCGGTGCCGCAGGCTACTATGTCGCGGTGCGTCACGGTCGTACCTACACCACCCGCTATATGCACCTGCGTAAACTGCTGGTTAAACCTGGACAGAAAGTGAAACGTGGCGACCGTATCGCGCTCTCCGGCAACACCGGACGCTCGACCGGCCCGCACCTGCACTATGAAGTGTGGATTAACCAACAGGCCGTAAACCCGCTGACGGCGAAACTGCCACGCACCGAAGGCCTGACGGGTAAAGATCGTTCTGATTACCTGGCGCAGGTGAAAGAGGTGATACCGCAGCTGAGCTTAAACTAAGCCTTCTGTTTTTGTGAAAAAAGCCGGTGTCAGTATGCGCCGGCTTTTTCTTTTGTGCGTGGACGACTGCCTCGCTACACTATCAATAAAATTTTGCGTCACCAGACCCTGGAACCAGCATGGAAACAAAAAAAAACAATATTGAATACATTCCTGAGTTTGAAAAATCCTTTCGCCATCCGCGCAACTGGGGCGCCTGGCTCGGGGTCTACACCTTTGCAGGCATCGCTATGCTGCCTGCTGCGCTGCGCGATCCCCTGCTGGGGAAAATTGGCCGTCTGGCCGGGCGTTTAGGCAAAAGCGCGCGTCGCCGTGCGCAGATCAACCTCTATTACTGTTTTCCCGAAAAAAGCGATGCCGAGCGCGAGGCTATCATCGATGCGATGTATACCACCGCGCCGCAGGCAATGGCAATGATGGCAGAGCTGGCGCTGAAAGGGCCGGAAAAAATCGTTGACCGTGTTGACTGGAAAGGGCTGGAAATCATTGACGAAATGCGTCGCAATGACGAGAAGGTGATTTTCCTCGTTCCTCACGGTTGGGGTGTCGACATTCCGGCGATGCTGATGGCTTCTCAGGGTCAGAAGATGGCGGCCATGTTCCATAACCAGGGCAACAAAATCTACGACTTTGTCTGGAATACCGTACGTCGTCGTTTTGGCGGTCGTTTGCATGCGCGTAACGATGGTATCAAGCCGTTTATTCAGTCCGTACGTCAGGGATACTGGGGCTACTATCTGCCGGATCAGGACCACGGACCGGAGCACAGTGAGTTTGTCGACTTCTTTGCGACCTACAAAGCCACACTTCCCGCGATTGGCCGCCTGATGAAGGTGTGTCGCGCCCGCGTGATCCCACTCTTCCCGGTTTATGATGGTAAAACGCACCGTCTGAGCATTGAAGTCCGCCCGCCGATGGATGACTTGCTGACCGCTGACGATCGCACCATTGCGCGTCGCATGAACGAAGAGGTGGAAATCCTGGTGGGGCCGCATACCGAACAGTACACGTGGATATTGAAGCTGCTTAAAACGCGAAAGCCGGGTGAAACGGAGCCCTATAAGCGTAAAGAGCTTTATCCGAGGAAATAAAAAAAGCCCTCTCCATCTGGAGAGGGCTTTTTAACACAGACGTTGTTACTCGACGGTCATAACGCGGGTGGTGTTGGTTGAGCCAATGGTGCTCATCACATCACCCTGCGTCACGATAACGATATCACCGGACACCAGGTAACCTTTGTCGCGCAGCAGATTGACGGCATCGTGCGCGGCTGCCACGCCGTCATTGGTGCTGTCGAAGTGCACCGGCGTCACACCGCGGTACAGCGCCGTCAGGTTCAGCGTACGTTCATGACGGGACATGGCGAAGATCGGCAGACCGGAGCTGATACGGGAAGTCATCAGCGCGGTACGGCCTGATTCGGTCATGGTGATGATCGCGGTAACCCCTTTCAGATGGTTTGCCGCGTACATGGCAGACATCGCAATCGCTTCTTCCACGTTGTCGAACTGCACGTCCAGACGGTGTTTAGAGACGTTGATGCTTGGGATCTTCTCTGCGCCCAGGCAGACACGCGCCATCGCGGCCACGGTTTCAGCAGGATATTGGCCCGCAGCGGTTTCCGCAGACAGCATTACCGCATCGGTACCATCCAGCACGGCGTTAGCGACGTCCATCACTTCTGCACGGGTTGGCATTGGGTTGGTGATCATGGATTCCATCATCTGGGTCGCGGTGATCACCGCGCGGTTCAGCTGACGTGCGCGACGAATCAGCGCTTTCTGGATACCGACCAGCTCAGGATCGCCAATTTCCACACCCAGATCGCCGCGGGCCACCATCACCACGTCAGAAGCCAGGATCACATCGTCCATGGCGTCCTGATCGCAAACGGCTTCCGCGCGTTCAACCTTGGCAACAATTTTGGCATCACAGCCTGCATCACGGGCCAGACGGCGTGCATAGTTCAGATCTTCGCCACAGCGTGGGAAGGAGACTGCCAGGTAGTCAACGCCGATCAGAGCCGCAGTAACGATGTCCGCTTTGTCTTTATCGGTCAGCGCTTCCGCAGAGAGGCCGCCGCCCAGTTTGTTGATACCTTTATTGTTGGAGAGCGGGCCGCCGACGGTGACTTCGGTGAACACTTTCATTCCCTGAACTTCGAGCACCTTCAGCTGTACGCGTCCGTCGTCGAGCAGCAGGATATCGCCAGGCACCACGTCAGCTGGCAGGCCTTTATAGTCAATCCCGACTTTTTCTTTATCGCCTTCGCCTTTGCCCAGGTTGGCATCCAGCAGGAATTTATCGCCGATATTGAGGAAAACTTTACCTTCTTTGAAGGTGGAGACACGAATTTTAGGACCCTGCAGATCGCCGAGGATAGCGACATGGCGGCCCAGTTTAGCGGCGATCTCACGCACTTTGTCGGCACGTAATTTATGGTCTTCTGGCGTACCGTGAGAGAAGTTCATGCGCACCACGTTGGCACCCGCGGCGATAATCTTTTCAAGGTTATTATCGCGGTCGGTGGCCGGGCCTAAGGTGGTAACGATCTTGGTTCTGCGAAGCCTTCTGGACATGTAATACTCCGTTGACTGAAACAACTTTGGTGTTGCGTGAACATTGAATCGGCCTTCATCTGCCGCAAGGCAGCAAAGAGAGGACCGAATGCCGTAAATCATTACATCGTAATTATTGGTTACGTCTTCGTTATCTACTTTAAGGAAACATCGCTCTTTATGAGCAATTCTTTATCAAAACGCGATTCCTTCAGCGCTTCCTTGACTCGCTTCAAGTTATCTCTGAATTTTGCGCCCCGGCGCAAGGTAAAACCGGTCGCCAGCACGTCTATAACCGTGAGCTGTGCCAGACGGGAAACCATAGGCATATACATATCGGTATCCTCCGGGACGTCCAGCGTAATGGCGAGCGTCGCCTCTCGTGCCAGCGGCGTACCGGCGGTGGTGAGGGCGATCACCATGGCATCGTTTTCACGGGCCAGCTGCGCCAGTTCCACCTGACTTTTGGTGCGGCCAGTATGCGAAATGAGTACCACGACGTCATCTTCACTGCAATTCATACAGCTCATGCGTTGCAGCACAATGTCATCGGAATAAATCACCGGCACGTTGAAGCGGAAGAATTTATTCATGGCATCGTGCGCCACGGCGGCCGACGACCCAAGTCCGAAGAACGCGATCCGCTTGGCCTGGGTAAGTAAATCCACCGCACGGTTCACCGAACTCATATCCAGAGACTGACGAACGTGGTCAAGCGTGGCCATAGCTGACTCAAAAATTTTCGCCGTGTAGGCATCTACGCTGTCGTCTTCATCCACATTACGATTAACATAAGGGGTGCCGTTTGCCAGACTTTGTGCCAGATGCAGTTTAAAATCAGGAAAGCCGCGCGTTTCCAGGCTACGGCAGAAGCGGTTAACCGTCGGTTCGCTGACGCCTGCTTCCTGAGCCAGCGCGGCGATGCTTGAATGAATCGCCTGAGCGGGAGAGGCAAGAATGACTTCAGCCACTTTTCGCTCGGATTTGCTAAGGTGTTCCAGTTGATACTGGATTTTTTCAAGCATATTCATTGTTAACAGGGCGCTCGTGGGGGTGGAAACGATTTCATAAATGGATGAAATCTTCATTCGATTAGCCGATATTACCCCTGTGGCTTCCATAAAGGGTAACAGTCGACAAGATAATGTTGTTGTTTTTTTTCATTACTTGATCGATGTCGGGTTTTGCTATGACCCTGTTGCGCAAATTATCGACGCTTGTTGCGTCATAATGCCCCCGTAATCGGCTGCAAGGCGAAAAATTGCCGTATCGCACGAGACGATAAGTGCTAATGGTTTCGGGAATGACGTAAAAGCAGTACAGTGCATTGTAATAAAATTACAACGATACCTGGCAGAAGTACCAGGTGATCCAACTGAGGAGAATGACATGGCGGTAACGCAAACAGCCCAGGCATGTGACCTGGTCATTTTCGGCGCGAAAGGCGATCTTGCACGCCGAAAATTGCTGCCTTCCCTGTATCAACTGGAGAAAGCGGGCCAAATTCATCCGGATACCCGTATCCTGGGGGTAGGGCGCGCCGACTGGGATAAGGACGCTTATACCAAAGTCGTCCGCGAGGCGCTCGAAACTTTCATGAAGGAAAAAATTGATGAAAGTTTGTGGGATACCCTGAGCGGTCGTCTTGATTTCTGCAACCTGGACGTCAATGACGTCAGCGCGTTTAACCGCCTGGGCGCCATGCTGGATCAGAAAAACCGTGTCACCATTAACTATTTCGCCATGCCGCCAAGCACGTTCGGCGCCATCTGCAAAGGTCTCGGCGAAGCCAAACTGAACGCCAAACCGGCGCGCGTGGTGATGGAGAAGCCGCTGGGTACCTCTCTGGCAACCTCGCGTGAAATCAACGACCAGGTGGGCGAGTTCTTCGAAGAGTGCCAGGTTTACCGTATCGACCACTATCTCGGTAAAGAGACGGTACTGAACCTGCTGGCGCTGCGTTTTGCTAACTCCCTGTTTGTGAATAACTGGGACAACCGCACTATCGACCACGTGGAAATCACCGTGGCGGAAGAGGTAGGTATCGAAGGCCGCTGGGGTTACTTTGACCAGGCAGGCCAGATGCGCGACATGATCCAGAACCACCTCCTGCAAATTCTGTGCATGATCGCCATGTCACCGCCGTCTGACCTGACGGCAGACAGCATTCGCGACGCCAAAGTCAAAGTGCTCAAGTCGCTGCGCCGCATCGACCGCTCCAACGTGCGCGAGAAGACCGTTCGCGGCCAGTACACTGCCGGGTTTGCGCAAGGCAAAAAAGTGCCGGGCTACCTGGAAGAAGAGGGCGCGAACAAATCCAGCAACACCGAGACTTTTGTGGCGATCCGCGTGGATATCGATGACTGGCGCTGGGCGGGCGTGCCGTTCTACCTGCGTACCGGTAAACGTCTGCCAACCAAATGTTCCGAAGTCGTCGTCTACTTCAAAAACCCGGAACTGAACCTGTTCAAAGAGTCCTGGCAGGAGCTGCCGCAGAACAAACTGACCATTCGTTTGCAGCCGGACGAAGGGGTTGATATCCAGATCCTCAACAAAGTGCCGGGCCTGGATCACAAGCATAACCTGCAGACCACCAAACTGGATCTGAGCTACTCCGAAACCTTCAACCAGACGCACCTCGCGGATGCTTATGAGCGTCTGCTGCTGGAAACCATGCGTGGTATCCAGGCGCTGTTCGTGCGTCGCGATGAAGTGGAAGAGGCGTGGAAATGGGTCGATTCCATTACCGAAGCCTGGGCAGCCGATCAGGATGCGCCAAAACCGTATCAGGCGGGCACCTGGGGGCCGGTTGCATCGGTGGCCATGATCACCCGTGATGGCCGCTCCTGGAACGAGTTTGAGTAGGATAATCCACTAGCCCGAAAGTGTTATTTTACCGGTAACATGATCTAACACAGCTAGTGGCACAATTTTTATTCTTTTAAGCGCCGCGTGGATTTCCCCGCGGCGCTTTTTTTATTACACTGCCGGAAGTGATTTTGCCCCAGAGCTCCGGACGGCAAGCGTTTCAGCGGTGTTAACAACTGCCAGCGACGTTGTAAACTCCTGAGCCCGGAC
Organism: Enterobacter sp. MGH 37; assembly: GCF_000534515.1. NCBI lineage: Bacteria > Pseudomonadati > Pseudomonadota > Gammaproteobacteria > Enterobacterales > Enterobacteriaceae > Enterobacter > Enterobacter sp. MGH 37. The sequence continues at coordinate 1,936,277 of NZ_KI973205.1, read as the reverse complement.
AGATATATTAGAGGAGCTTTTATGAATCCGACATTGTTACGCGTAACACAACGCATTATTGAGCGCTCGAAGGAGACCCGTTCGGCCTACCTCGCCCGGATTGAACAGGCAAAGAGCAATACCGTCCATCGCTCTCAGCTGGCCTGTGGTAACCTGGCGCACGGCTTCGCGGCCTGCCAGCCCGATGATAAAGCCTCCCTGAAAAGCATGTTGCGTAACAATATCGCCATTATTACCTCCTATAACGACATGCTCTCCGCCCACCAGCCGTATGAGGTCTATCCCAATATCATTCGTAACGCGCTGCACAGCGTGAATGCGGTAGGTCAGGTCGCGGGTGGCGTGCCGGCAATGTGCGACGGTGTGACCCAGGGGCAGGATGGTATGGAGCTGTCGCTGCTCAGCCGCGAAGTGATTGCGATGTCTGCTGCAGTAGGCCTGTCACACAACATGTTTGATGGCGCACTGTACCTGGGCGTGTGCGACAAGATCGTTCCGGGACTGGTGATGGCTGCGCTGTCGTTTGGCCATCTGCCCGCGATCTTTGTGCCGTCTGGCCCGATGGCAAGCGGCCTGCCGAATAAAGAAAAAGTGCGTATTCGCCAGCTGTATGCGGAAGGAAAAGCAGACCGTCAGGCGCTGCTGGAGGCGGAAGCCGCGTCCTACCATGCGCCGGGTACCTGTACATTCTACGGCACGGCCAACACCAACCAGATGGTGGTGGAATTTATGGGCATGCAGCTGCCGGGCTCGTCCTTTATCCAGCCGGATGCACCACTGCGTCAGGCCTTGACTGAGGCCGCTGCCCGTCAGGTGACGCGTCTGACCGGAAACGGCAATGAATGGATGCCGATGGGCAAAATGGTCGACGAAAAAGTGATCGTCAACGGTATTGTGGCTCTGCTGGCCACCGGCGGTTCGACCAACCACACCATGCACCTGGTGGCCATGGCGCGCGCGGCGGGCATTCTGATCAACTGGGATGATTTCTCTGAGATCTCTTCCGTGGTGCCGCTGATGGCACGTCTTTACCCGAACGGTCCGGCGGACATCAACCACTTCCAGGCTGCGGGTGGCGTACCGCTGCTGATGCGCGAGCTGCTGAAAGGCGGTTTGCTGCATGAAGACGTCAACACCGTGGCAGGCTTTGGCCTGCAGCGCTATACCCAGGAGCCGTGGCTGAACAATGGCGAGCTGGCCTGGCGCGACGGGGCGACCGCATCTCTCGATGCGCAGGTGATTGCCACCATCGACAAACCGTTCTCTCCTCATGGTGGCACCAAAGTGCTGAGCGGCAACCTCGGTCGTGCGGTGATGAAAACGTCTGCTGTACCGGAAGAGAACCAGGTTATTGAAGCGCCGGCTGTGGTGTTCGAAAGCCAGCACGACGTATTACCCGCTTTTGACGCGGGTCTGCTTGATAAAGACTGTGTGGTGGTAGTGCGTCATCAGGGGCCAAAAGCGAACGGCATGCCAGAATTACATAAACTTATGCCACCACTTGGTGTATTATTGGACCGCCGTTTCAAAATTGCGTTAGTGACCGATGGACGCCTCTCCGGTGCATCCGGCAAAGTGCCTTCAGCTATCCACGTCACGCCGGAAGCTTATGACGGCGGTTTGCTGGCGAAAGTGCGCGACGGTGACATGATCCGCGTGAACGGTCAGACAGGTGAGTTAACCCTGCTGGTGGATGAGGCAGAGCTGGCGGCACGTCAGCCACATATTCCTGACCTGAGCGCATCGCGCGTGGGGACCGGACGCGAAATGTTCAGCGCGCTGCGTGAGAAACTCTCCGGTGCAGAGCAGGGCGCGACCTGTATTACGTTTTAAGACGACTTGATTTTAACGATCTGGCGAGAGAAAACTCTGATGAAAAACTGGAAAACAAGTGCAGAAGCAATCCTGACCACTGGCCCTGTCGTGCCGGTTATCGTGGTAAACAAGCTGGAGCACGCTGTGCCAATGGCGAAAGCGCTGGTTGCGGGTGGCGTTCGTGTTCTGGAAGTGACCCTGCGTACCGCCTGCGCGATGGATGCGATTCGCGCTATCGCCAAAGAAGTGCCGGACGCCATCATCGGTGCGGGCACTGTTCTCAACGCGCAACAGCTGGCAGAAGTCACGGAGGCCGGAGCTCAGTTCGCTATCAGCCCTGGCCTGACCGAGCCGCTGCTGAAAGCAGCGACCGAAGGCACTATTCCTTTGATCCCGGGTATCAGCACCGTGTCTGAACTGATGCTGGGCATGGACTACGGCCTGAAAGAGTTCAAATTCTTCCCGGCAGAAGCCAACGGCGGCACCAAAGCGCTACAGGCGATTGCAGGTCCATTCTCTCAGGTGCGTTTCTGCCCGACGGGCGGTATCTCTCCGGCGAACTACCGTGACTACCTGGCGCTGAAAAGCGTGCTGTGCATCGGGGGTTCATGGCTGGTGCCAGCGGATGCGCTGGAAGCGGGCGACTGGGATCGCATCACGAAACTGGCTCGCGAAGCGGTTGAAGGCGCGAAGCAATAAGTTTTTTATCGTATGAAAAACGGGCCTTTCGGCCCGTTTTTTTTATCCTGCTACCTTAACGTTCGCTGCCGCCGCTTTAGCGCGTGCGATGGCCTCGTCGACGTTATTCCCGGTTGCTAACGCCACGCCCAGACGACGGGTGCCGTCGATCTCCGGCTTACCGAACAAACGTACCTGTAACCCGGCGCCCGTTGCGCCCTCGACGTTATCAAACGTCACGTTCTGACTGGTCAGCTGCGGCAGGATCACCGCCGAGGCCGCCGGGCCGTACTGACGAATACCGCCAACCGGCAGGCCAAGGAAGGCGCGAACATGCAGGGCGAACTCGGAGAGATCCTGCGATATCAACGTCACCATCCCGGTGTCATGCGGGCGAGGGGAGACTTCGCTGAAAATCACCTCGTCGCCGCAGACAAACAGCTCCACGCCGAACAGACCGTAACCACCTAACGCCAGAACGGTTTTACGGGCGATATCCTGGGCACGTTCCAGCGCCAGGGCGCTCATCTGCTGTGGCTGCCAGGATTCGCGGTAATCGCCATCCTCCTGGCGGTGACCGATCGGATCGCAGAAATGGACGCCATCCACGGCGCTGACGGTAAGCAGGGTGATTTCGAAATCAAACTTCACCACCCCCTCGACAATCACGCGGCCAGCTCCGGCACGGCCACCCTGTTGCGCATAATCCCAGGCTTTGTCCAGCGTGCTGCTGTCGCGGATAAAACTCTGTCCTTTTCCGGATGAGCTCATCACCGGCTTAATGATGCACGGGTAACCCATCTCATCGACGGCCTGCAGGAATGCGGTTTTATCGCCCGCAAAACGGTAGCTTGAAGTGGGCAGCCCCAGCTCCTCTGCCGCCAGGCGGCGAATGCCTTCGCGGTTCATGGTCAGTTTCGCTGCGTTGGCGCAAGGCACCACGCGCTGACCTTCCTGCTCAAGCGCGATCAGCGTATCGGTCGCGATAGCTTCAATCTCCGGCACCACAAAATCCGGTTTCTCCTGCGTGATGAGTGTCCGCAGAGCCTCTCCGTCCAGCATGTTAATCACATAAGAACGATGGGCAACATGCATGGCGGGCGCGTCGGCGTAGCGGTCTACGGCAATCACTTCTACCCCTAAACGCTGGCACTCAATGGCGACTTCTTTCCCCAGCTCGCCCGATCCTAACAGCATCACACGCGTCGCCGCAGGTCGCAGCGCGGTTCCTAAACGAGTCATAACATTCCCCCTGAAAAAGATGCGCGCAGTATAAACGAAAACGTTTGCGTCTGTCTTGCGCAGGGCAAAAAGGCCGACGAGAAATTTGCGCTTCTTTAGCCTCGACGGACATTTCCTGACGCCTGCTCGCTTACGCTGTGGAAATGTTAACCGTTAAGTGAGGGAAACCATGTCAGGCTGGTTAAATCAACTGCAATCCATGTTAGGGCAGAAAACATCAGGTTCCGGCGACCAGGGGCTAAGCAAACTGCTGGTACCGGGGGCGCTCGGAGGGCTGGCAGGGCTGCTGGTCGCCAATAAATCCTCACGTAAGCTGCTGGCAAAGTACGGTACCGGCGCGTTGCTGGCCGGTGGCGGCGCTATCGCCGGTACCGTGCTGTGGAATAAGTACAAGGACAGGGTACGCGCGGCGCACCAGGATGAATCCCACTTTGGGGAGGAGACTTCGCCGCTGGATCTGCGTACGGAGCGGCTCATTCTTGCGCTGGTGTTTGCCGCAAAAAGCGACGGGCATATTGATGATAAAGAACGAGCGGCTATCGAGCAGCAGATGCGAGAAGCCGGCGTGGAAGAGCAGGGCAGAACGCTGGTGGCGCAGGCCATTGAGCAGCCGCTCGATCCGCAGCGTCTGGCGCAAAGCGTGCAGAATGAGGAAGAGGCGCTGGAACTCTATTTCCTGAGCTGTGCCGCCATTGATATTGACCACTTTATGGAACGCAGCTATCTCAACGCCCTGGGCGATGCGTTGAAAATTCCTCAGGATGTTCGCGAGGGGATCGAGCAGGATATCCGGGAGCAAAAACAGACGCTACAGGGCTAGCTATCGCTGATGTAGCCATGTTTCGCTTGCATCATGCGCGGGTTTTGCCAACCTTATAGGGTGTAAAACTTAAAAGAATGATGTCATGCCACCGAAAGCCCGACGTACTCCGTATGCGATTACCACCCATGGCGATACGCGTATAGATAACTATTACTGGCTACGGGACGATTCACGTTCCCGCCCAGAGGTACTCGACTACCTGCATGAAGAAAACGATTACGGTCGCAAGGTCATGTCCAGCCAGCAGGCGCTTCAGGACCAGCTGCTGAACGAAATGGTGCAGCGCATTCCTCAGCGCGATATCTCCGCGCCCTGGACCAAAAACGGCTATCGTTATCGGCATATCTACGAGCCCGGCAGTGAATATCCCATCTATCAGCGACAGTCGGTATTAAGCGCCGAGTGGGATGAATGGGATATTCTGCTGGATGCCAACCAGCGTGCCGCCCACAGCGAGTTTTATACGCTGGGCGGTATGTCCATCTCCCCGGATAACACCATTATGGCGCTGGCGGAGGATTATCTCTCCCGTCGTCAGTATGGCCTGCGATTCCGCAATCTGGAAACCGGTAACTGGTATCCGGAAATGCTGGAAAACGTCTCCCCGGATTTTGTCTGGGCGAACGATTCCGAGACGGTCTATTACGTTAAAAAGCACGCCGCCACGCTGCTGCCTTATCAGGTGTGGCGCCACATTGTAGGCACGGACTCCGCCGATGACGAACTGGTCTATGAAGAGAAAGACGAAACGTTTTATGTCAGCCTGCATAAAACGTCCTCACGCCACTATGTGATTATTTTCCTTGCCAGCGCTACCACCTCAGAAGTGCTACTGCTGGATGCCGAACTGCCTGATGCCCAGCCGCTCTGCTTTCTGCCGCGCCGAAAAGACCATGAGTACAGTCTGGATCACTTCCAGCACAGCTTTTATCTGCGCTCAAACCGCGAGGGAAAAAACTTTGGCCTGTATAAGACCAAGGTGCGCGACGAGCGCAAGTGGGAGGTGCTTATTCCCGCGCGGGAACAGGTGATGCTCGAAGGGTTCACGCTGTTTACCGACTGGCTGGTGGTGGAAGAGCGTCAGCGGGGGTTGACCAGTATCCGGCAAATCAACCGCAAAACGCGCGAGGTGATAGGGATCGCGTTTGACGACCCGGCCTACGTCACCTGGATTGGTTTTAATCCTGAGCCTGAATCGTCCCGGCTGCGCTATGGCTACTCGTCGATGACCACGCCGGATACGCTGTTCGAACTGGATATGGATACCGGCCAGCGCCAGGTGTTGAAGCAAACAGAAGTGAAGGGATTTGAATCCGACAATTATCGTAGCGAACACCTGTGGGTTACCGCGCGCGATGGTGTCGAGGTGCCGGTTTCGCTCGTGTATCACAAGGCGCATTTTCAGAAAGGTAAAAACCCTATCCTGGTTTACGGCTACGGCTCCTATGGTTCCAGCATGGATGCCGACTTCAGCAGCAGCAGATTAAGTCTGCTCGACCGCGGCTTTGTTTTTGCCATCGCTCATATTCGCGGCGGCGGTGAGCTGGGCCAGCACTGGTATGAAGACGGGAAATTCCTGAAAAAGCAAAACACGTTCAATGATTACCTCGACGTTTGCGACGCCTTAATTGAACAAGGCTATGGCTCACCGCAGCTCTGCTTTGGCATGGGCGGCAGCGCGGGCGGCATGCTGATGGGCGCTGTGATCAATCAGCGTCCCGAGCGTTTTAAGGGCATCGTTGCGCAGGTACCGTTTGTCGATGTGGTCACCACCATGCTCGACGAATCTATCCCGCTCACGACCGGGGAGTTTGAAGAGTGGGGGAATCCACAGGATGAAACCTATTATCGCTATATGAAAGCGTACAGCCCGTACGATAACGTGGAAGCGAAAGCCTACCCGCACATGCTGGTGACCACCGGTTTGCACGATTCACAGGTGCAGTACTGGGAACCGGCGAAATGGGTGGCGAAGCTGCGGGAACTGAAAACCGACGACAACCTGCTGCTGCTCTGTACCGATATGGACTCCGGGCACGGAGGGAAGTCGGGGCGGTTTAAATCTTATGAAGGGGTGGCGCTGGAATACGCCTTTTTGATCGGCCTGGCGCAGGATACGCTTCCAGGCCAGGCTGAACGTTAAGCTTCACCCAGATAATGCTTCAGGGTTAAGCGTAGCTCCGGGCTCATCTTGTCGAGGTTGTTATACAGCCAGCGCAGATAGCCCGGATCTTTATCCGCAATATCCGATACTGCTCTCCCGCGGTATTTTCCGAAGGTGAACGTCGTCAGCAGTGCAGGACGACCGGTAATCGTCGCCATATCATCCGGTGTCCAGCCGGAAGTATTCATAATATCGATCAGCAGCGCAGCGGTGATATAGCAGTCATACAGGGCGCGGTGATGGTGAAGCCCTTCAGGCGTTCTGACGCTGAGCTTGCGGGATTTATACAGCGCCATATTGCTGTATTTGATCCCCGGCCACAGGCGACGCGCCAGCTTCATGGTGCAAATCCACTCCCCGGGCATGTCGGGGAGAACCCGACGGTCGAAGCTGGCGTTGTGGGCGACATACCACGGGCTGCCATAGTAGTGCGGGATAATGTCTTCTATCCAGGGTTTATCCGCCACCATTGATTCAGTGATGCGATGGATAGCCATGGCCTGCGGGCTAATAGGGCGATCGGGCCGCACCAGATGGCTCATCGGGTTGACTATTTTTCCGTCAACGACGTCGACCGAGGCCACCTCCACAATTCCGCCCTGAAGATCGCAAGTTTCGGTATCAATGACGCGCAGCATGAAAATCTCCTGAGCTTAAAACGCTTAGCCTAAAGGAATGATATCGCCTTGCCAACCCTGTCGGTTAAGCGTGCCGGTCAACAGCAGCTCGCCTTTATCCGCCCGCACGATCAACTGGCCTTTTTCATCCCATAATGCGCTGCCGGTGCTGGCGTTCGCCATTAATACCGCAATGGCATATTTGTGTGCAAAGCGTTGCAGGGTGCTGATGGACTGCCGCCAGCGGTTGTCCCTTACCGACTGGCTGCTGGTGAACAGCGTTGCCTGCGGATCGAGATTGGGGGAATCGCCCTGCGCATCAATGATGGTGAGCTGTTTATCCCCCGGAACCAGGCTCGCACCGCCGCCTTGCGGATAGCGCACGATGCTCGGCCGAGAGGGCGTAAAGAGCACGAGACCTTTCTGACGCTGGCCATTCCGCTCAAGGGGAAGCCCGGCAATAACGCTAATCTGGTAAAAATGTGCCGCATCAAGCAAGGGTTCCAGCTGCGCGTCGCACGGTGGGGGAGGTAACGTCGTTGTGCCTGAGCCGGTTAAGGAGAGTTCCGGGAAGACCAGCAGATCGCACTGCTGCTGTGCCGCTTCGGCAATGAAGCGTAGGTGATGGGTAACGTGCTCATCAACACTGTGATACTGCCCGCCATACTGGGCTGCCGCTATATTCCATTGTGACATCGTGACTTCCTTATACACTGAGTCGCAGGGATTTAAGAATACACCTAATTTAATCAGGGTTTTCTTATCCTGCCAGATTTCGCGTAAGGAAGTGTAACGACTCGTTAAGCTTATTTAACTTTAGGCTCGTACGGCAGACGAGAGAGGTTGACCGAAGCGAGACGGTGAGCAATTAATCTTTCCCGGAACCAGTCGCGCAAATGGGCGGGTTGTTCCCGTTCCACAACTTCAGCCACGATGGGCATGTTGTAACGCTCTTTGAACGCAACGCCAGCGGCTGCGAGATCGACATTCACTTTATCCATCTCGTCCTGAGGAAGGGCGGCCAGATTGATTTTCATTTCCTTCTCCTGTTTATGCGGCGGCAACGTTACCGCGATTGCGCGACGATGACAAGCGGAGGTGGGATGATCCTCGACTCGTCTATTATACAGCGTTATTCTTTATCATACAGACATAACAAAAAGGAATGATCGCGATGGGGTTATCCACTTCACGCACGGTATGCGCGCTGGTTTTTCTGGCATCAGTCATTATCTCGCCCGCTGTGCTGGCGCATGCGCATCTTAAACAGCAGAGCCCCGCAGCAGACAGCGTGGTGAGCGCTCCGCAGTCACTGACGCTGAATTTTTCGGAAGGTATCGAACCGGGATTTAGCGGTGTGGTGGTGACGGATGCGCACAAGCAGGTCGTCAAAACGGCAGCCGTAACGCGAGACGAAAAGAACAAGGCTCAACTGATCGTTCCGCTGGCGCAAACGCTGGCGACCGGAACCTACCGGGTGGACTGGCATGTGGTTTCCGTCGACGGCCACAAAACCAAAGGCAGCTATCACTTTAGCGTGAAATAGCATGCTGGCACTGGTCTATGTTGGGTTGCGCTTTATCCATTTCGCGGCGCTGATGCTCGTTTTTGGTAATGCGCTATACAGCGTCTGGTTGGCGCCTTCCTCTCTCCATCGTCTGATGGCTCTGCGTTTCGCGCTGCAGCAGCGGGTGGCATCTTTAATCAGCCTGGCCGCTGCGCTTCTGATGTTCATGCTTCAGGGCGGATTAATGGGCGACGGCTGGGGAGATGTGTTTAACCCGCAAGTCTGGCACGGCGTACTGGGGACGCAGTTTGGCAGCGTCTGGCTGTGGCAAATTATCCTGGCTTCCATTACGGTCGCTGCCGCGTGGCTTGCGCCGCTGAAAGGCTCCCGGCTGCTACTGCTCGCAATGGGGCAGTTTGTCCTGCTGGCAGGGGTAGGCCACGCGACGATGAACGAAGGTCCGTTGGGGGCTGTGCAGCGTCTCAATCATGCCGTTCATCTGTTATGTGCCGCAACCTGGCTCGGCGGATTACTGCCGCTGCTGTTCTGCATGCATCTGGCAAAAGGGCGCTGGCAGAACGCGGCCATCTACACCATGATGCGTTTCTCGCGCGTAGGCCACTATGCCGTCGCGGGCGTGCTGCTCACAGGGACGATCAATTCGCTCTTGATTCTGGGCGTCCATATTCCCTGGCAGGCTGGCTACGTGCAGCTTTTATTGTTCAAATGTGCGCTGGTGGCGTTGATGGTGGCAATTGCGCTGGCAAATCGGTATTTTCTGGTGCCACGGTTTCGTCCGGATTCCGGGTGGGCACAACAGCTTTTTATCAGGATGACACAGGCAGAAGTGGTGCTGGGAGCGCTGGTTCTGGCAGCGGTCAGCCTGTTCGCCACCTGGGAACCCTTCTGACAAGGTTAACTAACATATGAAAAAAACAGTACTTTCGCTCTTATTGCTGGCCTGCACGGGGAGCGCTCTGGCCGCGCCGCAGGTGATCACCGTCAGCCGTTTTGAAGTGGGTAAAGACAAGTGGGCGTTTAATCGCGAAGAGGTGATGCTGACCTGTCGTCCGGGCCATGCGTTATACGCGATCAACCCGAGTACGCTGGTGCAATACCCGTTGAATGAGGTTGCAGAGCAGCAGGTGGCCAGCGGCAAGAGCAGCGGCCAGCCCATCAGCGTGATCCAGATTGATGACCCGGCTCACCCGGGGCAGAAGATGAGTCTGACACCGTTTATCGAACGCGCTGACAAGCTCTGCTAGCGTTCAGGTTTCCAATAAAAAACCGCAGATGCTCGCGAAAGCACTGCGGTTTTTTGTTTTTAATGATGATTTAACGCTTTTTTTCTGGCCGCTTTAACTGTGGACTGGAAAACCTGGCGTCGTCATCTATTCTTAAAAGGCAAGGCGACTTAGCCTGCATTAATGCCAACTTTTAGCGCACGGCTCTCTCCCAAGAGCCATTTCCCTGGACCGAATACAGGAATCGTATTCGGTCTCTTTTTATCTATTTGTTTTTCAAAGGTTTTTTCGGTATTAACACGAAATCCCCCGAAAATTACTCGAATATTCCATATCCTGTCTAAACCATAACATACTCTGCACCGCGTGCGTCCAGGTATTTTTTGGTCATTGTTAAACTTTTGTGGCCGAGTAAGCGCTGAGCAAATTCCTCCCCGCGCTCCTTTTCATAGAGCCTGCTCGCCAGACTTCTGATCTCATGGAAAGGAGGTGGATTAGGTCCGAATTTTAACCCGGTCGAATCCCTTATCTCTGCAAAGGCTTGGGTAAGACCGTCAGGCGTTAGCGGCCCCGGCTTTCTTCCCCCGCGGCGGACCGGAGAGTAAAGCATGAAGTCGGAAGGGTTATTCACCCGGCATCGATCAATGACATCCTGCAACACAAGCCCGGCGACGTCCAGCCTCAAATCAAGGGGAAGCGCCAGTTTGTGACCTGTTTTCTCCTGAGTAACGAAAAGCCTCCCGTCTTTAATGTCACTGAACCTGAACAGTGAGATATCCTCCCGCCGCTGGCCGGTGACCAGTGCCAGATCGCATGCGTTTGGCGCCCATTCAGAATGAGTTAACGCTGCCTGGCGGATGACCGTGAATTGTTCGAGCAGTAAGCGTTCTCGCTTAACTTTCGGTGTCGGCGTTCGCGTCGGTTCTGCCGGGTTCCTGTCGACATGTCCTTCCACAATCGCCTCCCTGAAGATGTCCATCAGCACAGACCTGAGCCCGGAAGCCATGCTCTTTTTATCGCAGAGAATGTACGCTTCAAGGAATGAGGCGATGTCCTTTGTCGTGACAGAAGCGAGGGGAATTTTGCCGAACTCTTCCTTAATGGTGGCGATCTGGTTTCGCCTGACCTTCATCGTGTTTGGTTTCAGCTCGCGCCGCTCGAGAATCACCTCGTAACGCTCCAGCCATGCAGCCACCGTGAAAGTGGGCACGTCTTTTATGCGATCCAGTAGAGAAGAGGGAAGGTAATTCTGGTCGATGTAGTTGTTGGCCTCAATGGCCTGCGCAACGGCGTCCTTGCGATCAATCCGGCCAAGAGATATCTCCTGCCCGGTCACCGGATTGCGCCAGCTGTAAAGTCTGTCTCTTTTACGATAGGTCAGGTTACGGGGCAGGTTAGCGTCGTAACGTACTGGCCTTTTCGCCATGAGTCAGTCTCTCCAGTAAGGTGCCGCCGGACGGCAGTTTGGTGTTTTTCGGTTTAGCGCGCAGATTCTTCTTGCGCGGATCCACGTAGATAGCGTCAGGCTGAACCTTATATTCCTTTCCGTGCAGCTCCGGCGCGGGATAAATTCGCCCCTCTCGCGTCCATCGACGCAGAGTAGAAAGGGAGGGTGGAGTCGTGTAGACCTCAGCAGCCCATTCCTGCAAATTGAGAAGCTTAGCCATGAGAACTCCTTAGCCACCTGGCATTATATGCGAGGCCGCATTGACGTGTTGATTAATCGAAATCAGGATGGTAAATCAATGCGCCCACATTAAAAGCAGCCATTGCACACCTTCCGGTTCGTGAAGAAATGAGATGAGAGCGCCCAGCGCCATAAGTGCGGCGATGAGCCAGGTCATGGGATTTTATTGCATGGTGAACTCCCAAAAAGAATGCCCTCACAGTGGAGGGTAAAAGGGATAACGTTGCAGTGCTTTCGCACCCGATAGCCAGCTCATAACTGGCTATCAGTTGCGTCAGTCGTCTTCATCTTCGTCCCAGTCCCCGTCGTAATATGGCGAGGCGAGAAGTGGGTTAGTTGCTGAGAGAATCTCTCCGGCTGCACCCTGTCGCTGAAGTCGACGAAGCGCTTCGAATAGCTCGAAAGCCTCGGTTCGCTCATCACCAATATCGAGGGAGCACGCCACTTTGTGCGCCTCTGTGACCAGAGTTGATAGCTGGTTTCTGATGTCCTGAATGGTGCTCATAGTTCTCCTTACGCCGCGTGCTGGGCACGCAACTTCTTCAGGTGTTCTGCTGTTTCGATTTCTTCGGCGATCCGCTCAGCCTGTGCTTTGGTCAGCGGCTCGAAATCCTGATTAAAGCGGCCCATGCTGGCGATGCAGGTGCGACCGTTGCGGATGTAGTGGATTACTTCGTGGGTAGCGCGGAGGATTTTGCAGGGCGCGCCGTGGGGATCGGCGTACCAGGTATTAGGCTGGATTATCCTGAACATTGGCTGACTCCTGATTGCGCTTTAATTCCTTTCGGTATGCTGCAACCTCTTTGGCTTTCCTTTTCTGCCGCGGTGATGGCTTTGCGTGCTCCCAAACAAAAGGCCAATTGCTACCCCATACCAACCAGCGTCTATTGCTGATTCGATATGTGTTATTGATGTGAGCACCAAGCAGCCTACGGGCTTGTCGGTTGTTCATGACAGTCCCCTCTGCTTATTCCTTAGTTCGATAACACCCTGGCACTCCGCGCACGTCTGGCAGCCGGGAACGGCAGCGCGCCGCGGCTCGGGAATTGGTTCGTCGCATTCTTCACAACGCTCAGCTGACACTGCATTACGGTCGATGCGGTGAGCGGAAAGGGCAGCGTTACGCTGAAGCTCTTCAATCTCCGCTGCGGTATCTATGATGTCGGCCATATTATGCGTCCCAGTTGATGCCAGCCGACGCAAGCTGTCGGCAATGCCTGATGATTTGAGCGCGGGTTACATCACCAATACGCCACGGAGAGTAAAACGGGGTTATGTCGATTGGCTCATTACCAGAGAACTCGGCATCATCTGCGCGATTAATCCCTTCCCAGTCGGTCGTCTGCTGAATGAGAGCGTTATGCAAAAGGAAGAATGCATCATAACTGTCGGCTTCACCCCAGTAGTCAACAGTGCAAACCTGCCACTCCTGGAACCAGAGACCACCGAGATAGCCTTCATCAAGAGTGAACGCCACTGGAGGGTATTGTTTCGGCATGAGAGCAATCAGCAGACGCATCGCTTCAGTGCTGAATTTTTTTTCAATGCGAGCCTTACGGTTTGTGAACTTTTGGCGAGACATAATCAATGCTCCCGGAACTGTCGGTTAATTCGGTTGAAGGTGAACGCCAGCAATAAAAAGGGAGCCTTAAGCTCCCGGGTAATTAGTGCTTTCATGCTGCACCGCCTTCATTCTTCTCGGCTTCGACAGCCATATTTTCAAGCCGTCGAGATAGCTCGGCGGCCAGCGTCTGGAATTCTTTCTCGGTCGCCACCGGGATCGGCACAAAGCGAATCCCGATGTGCGCGAGGTTATTGGCAATTTCGAGGCTTTTTCTCAAATCAACTGGTGAGGCTCTGTTCATGCCGCACCGCCAGCGTGCCGCAGCCAGATGCAAACCGCGCCATCTTCCGTGTCGTGAATTGAACCGACAAACCAACCATCGCCGGCTGGTGTTTCGGGCTGCCACGCCGAAATGTCATAGCCGTCAACATCTGGATCAGCGTCGTCCTCATCACGATAAATCACTTTCCACTCGAGGCCGTTCTTCTCCAGCCATGCGTTGAACTCAATGGGCGATATGGATTCGCGGCCATCGCAAAACTCATCGTAAAGCGGGTGAGTCCAGTAACCGTATTGATCGCGCTCGACGGGCAGAGCTTTAAATTCTGTTGTCATGATGATCTCCATGGTTAGCAAATTCGCCGTGGTATTGCTGCCTATAAACTCTGAGACTTTCTGCGGCTTCTTCTATTGAGTCGAACCACCCAATGTTTATCCTTTCACCATTGGCTTGGCATCTTGCTCGCCAGCTTTGCATTTTTTTGTCCCAGCTAACTCCTTTAACCCCTGAAATGCTGCCCTTTCTGGCTGGTTGATTCATCATGTTTTGAGAGCGTGTGGCCAGTCTTAAATTAACAATTCTGTTATCCGATCTGACATTGTTAATGTGGTCGATCTGCTCAATTGGTGAGTGTCCATAGACGTAAATCCATGCGAGGCGATGTGCTGAATATTTGACCTTGTCTACTTTTATGTAGGCATAGCCTGTGTAATCTACAAACCCAGCGACATCACCTGGATGCATGCAGTAAGCAGTAGGGTTTAGCCAATAAAAAACCCCTGTTGAGGGGTCATATCTAAGCACTTCTTTTAACCTGTTTTGCGTAAGGGTCATTGTTCAACTCCAAACCTTTTATTCAGGCGCCCTGTGTATACGACGAACTCCAGGAGGCTAACTCCCAGAGCTTCTATTTTCTTGTGATGCTTGTTGATAATGGGAGGCACCGTTTCGTTCCAGTTAGGTTTTGGCTTCTTGCGCATGGCCTGCTGGATTTCCTCGGTGCAGCGGCGGCAGGCGGCGCGGATGGCGTTATCTGTTTCTGGCGTCATGCGGCCTCCCTGCTGGCGAGAAGTTTCGCCCCGAAAGCCATCAGCTCGTCCCGGTCCACAGTTGCGAAGTGGCAGTGTGTACGCGGGTACGGTCGCCAGATTATGAGCATCGACCCTTTGTTGTTGCCGCTTACCGGCTTACCGGTGACCGGGTTGATAAACGCCAGCCTCCCGGCAGTGATGAAGCGAACCTCGCTGGCGGTCTGGATAGCCTCCTTGAACCAGCCAACCGATGTGTCTGCCGGAACCAGCATGACCGTGCCGATCTGATTGGCGCTCTCTGCGGCGGCCTTCTTAACAAACGGCATGATTTCGCTGTATGGCGGGTTCAACCAGACGTATCCGGGAATGCTCAGGTAATCAGCCCAGGGCGTTTCCAGCGTGTTCTGCTCGGCTGTGATGAACTTCCGGCACAGTGCGTTATGAGGAGCCGCGGCGGCATCCAGTTGGAAGCAGAACTCAGCATCAAGGGAAGTGAATAGTGCTGGTGGAGTGCGCCAGAGGTCGCGCTGGTCGAGCGGGGTTTTACTTCCGCCATAATCACCATTCGTCTTCTCGGCTGGAAGCGCTGCGGCGATGCGCTCACCAATCCAACGCATAACCGGTACTGCCATGCTATTTCCGATCGCTTTGTAGCGTGGCCCGTCCGGGCATTCATCAGCATTCTTCCCGCGCCAGCCGATCAGGGTGTGATTATCAGGGAAGCCCTGAAGGCGCTCACACTCAATCGGTGTTAGGCGGCGAACCTGCATACCCCACCCGATAGCTCCTACACCCATGCCAGCGCGGCCGCCATTCGGCGTCAACAGCGCGTTGGCTGTGCCGTCATTTCTCACTTCGACCGTACTTCCTTCTGATCGCCCTCGGATTGCCAATGTGAATGGTTCAGTAACTATCGCGTTTTCTTGTCCGTTGTTGCGGCCAAGTGTGTGCGCCAGTTCGCAATTGGTATCGGGATCCTGCGTACCGTGCACTGCGAAAGTCTCAGTATCAAAATCCAACCTGATTCCATGCGCGGTGCAGGCGGTCGCCACATCAATATGACCGGCAGTATTGCCACCGCCAAAAGCAATCAGGTGTCCAGCTTGTGCCTGATTGTCGTCTGCGCCACACGTTCCAACGCCTCGTGCAGTAAGGGCGGCAACAGCCTTTTGCGTTTCTCGGCGCGGCGCAGAATCCCGGCGCACGCTGTCGAGCTCAAAAAGTACCGCTGCGGGATCGAATCCTTTTCGAGCACTTGCGACAACGAACACACGGCGGCGTCGTTGGGCCACTCCGAAAAATTGAGCATCAAGGACGCGCCAGGCGATAACCCTTTTTGGTCCAGACACACAACCTGCGTGCGTCCATTTCCCCCCTGCTGGCTGCAACTCACAGCTTTCTCCGGCAAGTCCTGCCAGAAAGCACCCGAAGGCATTGTCTTTGCTGCTGAGTACGCCGGGGACGTTTTCCCAGACGATGATTGATTCTGGCTCACCGCGTTCGCGGCGCTTTGCGTCGATTGCATTGGCTAATTCCACGTAAGATAGGGTTAACTGCCCGCGGTCATCAGACAGGCCTTCACGTAAGCCGGCGATGCTGAATGCCTGGCAGGGCGTACCGCCGACCAGAACATCAGGCGCTTCAACTTCACCAGCGCGCACCGCATCGGCGATTTTGGTCATGTCGCCGAGGTTTGTTACTTCCGGCCAGTGATTGGCGAGGACTGCGGATGGGAATGGCTCTATTTCAGAGAACCAGGAAGGTTTCCAGCCGAGAGGTTCCCACGCTTTACTGGCAGCTTCGATGCCGCTGCACACGCTTCCGTATTTCATGCCGCCTCCTGCCTTTCCCGATATTCCTCAGCGAGCCGCTGCGCCTTTAATGGATTGCTGACCACTTCACCCCATGGCATTAGCCAGCCGTTACCAATGAAGGGAAGGCACAGTGTGCCAACCCTGATGTCGTCGTGAGCGTGAGTCATAGCGATGCCTTTTAGAAGGGGATGTCATCGTCGAACTGAGGATGTTGATTGCTCTGTGATACCTGACGGTTGGCCTGCTGCAGGCGAGACTCAGGGACCGCATTTGGATCCTGCGGATTGCCCCCCCATCCGCCGCCGCTATGTGATGGTGCACCCCAGCCCCCGCGAGAAGAATCGTGAGGTTTACGGTCGTCTTTGTCTTTCATGGTGCGCTCGAGTGTGGCGATCGCTTCTGCTGGCGTTTTGTCGGTGAACTCTTTATAGGTCAGACGACTTCCCGGCTGGAAAACATGGCGCACTTCAAACTTATAGCTGTCACTGCCATCAGTTTTGGTGGTGAGGATTTTTTGCAGGAACAAGCCGACTCGCTTACCTTCCAGTGCCGGCAGACACCATTCAGGGCCGCTTTGCCCCTGGCGCTGTTGCGCCTGAGCGTCTTTAACCTGGGCAGCCCACATGATGGCGGCGATCAAGCCCATACCAAAAGTCTGTGTGCCGTCGCGGCCGAGGAAGTTGATGCGCAGGAAGTTTGCTTTCTGGCCGTCAGCGTCAAGCGAAAGAACAAGTGCCTGCGACTGTGATCCATCCTTGCCGAACTCATACACAGCGGAGGTGATCACGCCTTCGTATGCGCCGGTTTCAGAAATGCCAGCGGAGGATCCTGCTTTGAGTGCTGCTTCTGCCGACTGCTGGTTCCAGGTAAAGCTGATTGGTTGGTTCATCGTTATCTCTCTTATAAGTCAGTGAATTCAGAAATTGCGTTGTCGAACGCCGCCAGGTCGTTATCCATGTCAGTCACTTCCGGACCGAACAGGTCTGGAGGACATTTCACGGTGTCGTTGTCGTCGCCCTTCAACAGGAAAAGGTGTTTTCCGTCGCGCTTGATAATGCGCAGAACGATAGGGAAGTAGCCTTCAGGAGTGAGCTTTTCGTTAAGCATCTTGCCGACGGTCTTCATCCTGATTTTTCCTTCGCTCTCTTCAGTGTGAGCGAGGAAATAGACGCGGTAGTCGTCCGGAAGCTGTGTGGCGGCTTCAATGATGCGCCAGGCGTGCTCCGCCATTTCGGTGAACTTGGTGTAGCCAGTCTCGTAGGCCCGGTCCATGTTCTCGTGCTGCATGACGGCCTGAAAATCATCGATAATCAGTATTTTTCGGCCACTCATCGCAGCGTTACGGATCACGTCAAGAAGATGCCGTCCATTGCGGATATCAACCACGTTCCCGCGCTGGATTGAGTTATCCGGCAGGCGTTTTCCGTGGAGCTTCCAGCCGTTATTACGGAACGGAAGGGCCTTACGAATACAGCGAGCGAGAATAGCGTTTTCCGGGTTAACGTTGCGGATGCTGTACGTCTTGCCATACCCGGAGTCGGCAAGGATGAGAGTCATCACCGCCATGAATTACCCCTTAAGCCAGTGTTTAATGGTGAAGAGAATGTCTTCGTCATCGCTGTTGCTGGACAACCAGCGGAGATAGCCAGGGTCGACCTTCGCAATCTCTTCGAACGTCAGGCCCTTGTGTTTGCCGAACCGGATAGCCTTAATCAGTGAAGGGCTGTTTGAAATGGCGCGCATTTCGCCAAACGTCCATTTCGCCAGGCGACCCATGTACAGAAGCAATTCAGCAGTTACGTAGCAGTCATACAGCGCGCGGTGCGCATACAGGCCTTCAGGCAGTTCAGGTTTCAGGCCCAGGCTGTAACGCAGGTACTGGTTACTGTGGCTAGGGTGATCAGGAAGAAGTGCGCGGGCCAGCTTAGCTGTGCAGATCCATGGTCCGTCGATTTGCGGCAGCTTAGATTTATCGAATTTCGCGTTGTGTGCGACGTAAGCCTGCGCGCCAAGGTAACGCCCGATAACCTCGCCAATCAGCGGGGCGTCAGCGACCATATCTTCAGTGATATGGTGGATAGCCATAGCCTCGAAGCTGATCGCTTCAGTGGGCTTCACAAAGTCGCTCATGGGATTGCAGATAACACCGTCGACAATATCAACGCTGGCAATCTCCAGCACACTACCTTCCAGGCTGGTAGTTTCGGTATCAATAACTCGCAACATGCTTAATCTCCGTAAGGTGGTCGTTAACTGCGTCAAATTCTGCGAGCTGGTGGGCCAGTGATTCGAGGTCTGCCGGCTGCAGGTCATACAGCAGGCAGAGCATGGCAACCATCAGCAATCCGGTTTGCTGAGTCACCATCGCGTTCTCCGTGATGTCTTGGCGCGGGATGGGTTCTGGCGGAAGAACTTCTCAGCGCAGCCTTTGTCGGTGCAGAAATGCTTTTGTGCCGTCGACATGTAGGTTGATACTGTCTGAACAGTGCAATCGCTCTTATGACGCCGCGCGCCGCAGTAAGCACACATTACAGAGCTGATGTGCTCGGTAGCCGAGTCGAGAATGATGCTTTCCGCAAAACTGCCTGGCACACCACGTGAATCGACATACTCGATCATGTTCTCGGTGCGCCCGGCGCTGTTGGTGAATGACCCCCGCCCGGTAAGTTTGATAATTTGGCCGCCGAGTTTCAGTCGGGATCCTTCTGGCAAACTTGCCAGACGTTCAGAGGTTAATCGCTCGTAAGGTTGCATAAAGACTCCTTAAAAGTGCGTGCGAAGGCCGCCCGCGTAATGCCAGGCCGATCGGTTGAATAGGGGGATTAGGCTGTTTTTCTATGCCACGGATAACCGATGGCAACCTTCATTTCGTCGTAGGCTGCCATCCACATGGCACCATCACCGATAAACAGGGCAATGGCTGCTTTACTCTGCGCGGCGCGCAGCAGGTGATGATTGATCATACCTTCACCTCAACCTGTTCCAGGAGGCCAGCGATATGCATCTGCCAGCGGTTAAGTATCAGCTTCTCGCGTGGTGCCGATACCGACGTTAGCTGCCACTCGTTATCGTTGAGCTTTTTGGCGGTGTACTGCTTGCCGTTGTGGGTGACTGTCATGATGCCTCCCGCTTTTCTTTGAGGTCGGCGCGTAGGTGAATTTCTTTCCCATCGGCGGCCGGGAAAATCAGGATGTCATCACGAACCGAGAGTAAGTGCGCTACTGCAAAAAGTGCTTCGTCAGTAACATCGAACTTCTCCCCAGTGAACTCACGAACGCCAGGTGCCAGCTTGCTTGGCTTGGAGCGGCCAGCAAAAATTCGCTTAGTCAGCCCAGAAAAACCTACTGTAATTGGATTGCTCATGATGCCTCCCGGGCGCGGAGCATTGCGTCGGCAATGCTGTATGCATCGCTTGCTAAATCACTAAACGCTCCATAGTTGCATTCGCTGCTGATGATTCCCTGCATAGCCTTCGCCGCGAAGTAGTCACGCAGCGTCATGCCAGGGCCAGAGTATTTGGAGTCGTAATTATCATCTCGGGTCGGAAACGCCTGTTCGTATTCTTTATTGCTCATAAATCCTCTTGGCCTTATCGCGGCGAACGGAACGGTTAATACAAGACTTCAACGCATTTATTCAGTGTTTCAATGGGCGGTGGATGGCCGCCGGTTGTCATAAATGGGCAGACTCGAAAATCTGCCTATGTATGACTGATAAAAAACCCGCCGGAGCGGGTTAATCATTTGTTACTGTGTAACCTTCGTTTTCAAGCCAGCGAACCACATCCGATTCATCCATTGCATCAAGAAGTGATGCCGCCGTGTACTCAGAAATAATTTCTTCAGGCTTAACACATTCAACTAATTCGATACTGTCGATATCGATTTCCATATGCCTATTCCATCCGTCGCCGTATGGGTTAATAGAGTTAATTTGTTTAACTTTTAACGTCGCATCTATTGCCATCGCCTTACCCTCTGTCGTTACCCGCTGATGCGGGAGAAATGCTTTGGCGATTGGATGGCCGGTGCTGATCTCCGGCATAAGGCGCTTTTTAGGCGGCTGGAGCTGACTTATTTGCTTAGCTATCCTCGGGAGTCAGTCACGTCCCCCTGCGCATCAGCCTGCGCATTCATCCAATCCCAAAACATTCCAGTTAGTGCCGGGGTATTTATCCGCGCCCGGCGCGCGCTCCCTTGCTTTCCACAGTCAAAGGAATGCCGTAGACTGATGAATCCACAGTCAAAAAAAGGAATTAGTTATGTCTGAAGTTAAAACTGAATTGTTAGTGAAGGAGCTATCTGCTCGCGTTGATGAGCTGGAAGATAAAAACGCTGCACTTAAGCTTCTTTTAGCTGCGATGTTTGCTTCAAGCACTCCAGAACAATCGCAACAACTAAGGGCGTATCTCTCTGAATGGAAAAGGCTAAACTCTGGTCAGACTCCCGACTCTGTATCCAGTCGTCTAAAAGAGATTGAAAGCGTTGTTGGCGAGCTTCGATAGCAGCATATTCTTGATTGGTCCGGTCGAGCAAAATTTTGACGACCGGATCTATTTTCTCCGTCATACATACCTCTCTGTTTGTTTACCGTCAGCCCCTCGCAAAGAGCTGCTGGTAAAGATTCCCCGATGTTCGGGAACTGAGCAGCAAACCATTCCGGTGCGGAGTCCTCTTCGTGTGCTATACCCGCCACGCGTTACACACCTGCCTCAATCCCATTGGGCGCCATTTCAATTTGCCAGGAGCGCTCCGGGTGATTTGCTGCTTGACTGAATTCTTAATGAGCAGGCGACTTGCTGTCCGCCGCTGGCTAACTTCGCTCAGCTGTCGATGTTTCGTTTCGATGGATTAAAGATACAGATAAAACTGTATTATCGTCAACAGACAAAACTGTATTTTATGGCGTGCGAAACATATGTTTCTGTATTTGTGAGTAATTTATTTTGTAAGGACGAAAAAAAACCGGCCTTAGCCGGTTTGATTAGACGTTTGAGAGGGGGTTTTAGCGTTTGCGGCGGTAAATACGGTGCTCAATCATTACACCGATAATGGTTAAAGGCTGGTGATCGCTGTTAATGACAGGGTAGTCGTCATTGAGTGGGACCAGTTCAAAGTGCTGGCAGCCGAGAGGGTCTATCCATGTCGGGCGGTATTTCTTAAAAGTAGCCTGTGTTCCGCCGTTCTTCGCTACAACAAATTCGCCAGGGGTTGGCTCAACCTCAGGATCGACAATAATAACGTCACCAGCTTTGAAGTCAGGCTCCATTGAGTCGCCTTCAATGCGCAACGCAAAAGTGTGCTGTGACACATCCAGATCAGTGAGGATGTATTCAAGGCTGCCATCGAAAGCCTCGATAGGGTTTTTCTCGGCCAGTGCTCCTGCCTGTACGTAGCTTATCAACGGAACTCTCCTGCTGTTGACCTCTGCCATCGGCATAAACGCGCCGCCGTTCATTAGCCAATCAGCATCGCATTTAAGCGCCTTGGCTATTCCAATTATATTACGTGGCTTGAGAGTTTTCCCATCTTCAATGCTCTGCCATGACTGCTGCCGGATACCGGCCTTCTCAGCAGCTTCTGTCTGGGTTAATCCCAGCTCGATTCTTTTCTGTTTAACGCGATCCGCAAGGCTCATAAATCCCTCTCTCTGTATGCCTTGATAGTCACAGTTAAAACTGTAATTGACAAACAGAAATAACTGTCACAGAATACAGATAAAACTGTGGAGGTGATATGGAAACAATTTCTCAACGCCTCAAGCAAAAACGTGAAGAGATGAATCTGTCTCAGGACCAGTTAGCAAAACTGGCTGGTATGAAACAGCAATCACTTCAGGCCATCGAGGCCGGGACTACTAAGCGTCCACGTTATTTGGTTGAGCTGGCTCGGGCTCTCAAATGTGAACCTGAATGGCTTCTTTTTGGCGATGAGCCGAATAAAACAACAGCCGCTTAACGGCGGCCTTAACAACGAAAGGGAAAGCAATGCATTCACTTGCGTATCAACACAATACCGTAATACACCCGGCAGCGGTGATAAACCGCGCTCAACCTAAGGCGGCGCCAGACCACGAAAAGATCCGCGATGCGGTCCGGGCATGGTCGTCGGCGCTGGACAATCAGGACGTCGTTTCGGCGCTGATCATCAACGAATACCGGGAGCAGGGCGGGACCGCCATCAGCTTTCCGGAAGACATCAGCCGGGCGCGCCAGAAGCTTTTCCGCTTCCTGGATAACCGTTTCGACTCAGAACAATACCGCGAGAACGTGCGCCAGCTGACACCGGCAATTATGGCCGTGCTGCCGGTTGAGTATCGCACTCGTCTGATCGGTGCAGATTGCAAAATGTCTCGCTTGGCTGAGGCCGAGAAAGAACTCGCAGAAGCTAAACAGGCCGTGCTGCTGGACGCTCCAGAGCATCAGAAGCTGAAAGAGGTAAGCGAGGGTATAGCGTCGCTGTTCCGCCTCATGCCGGAGCAGGTAGGACCGCTGATGACGATGGTTACGTCGATGCTGGGGGTTATGTGAGAACTACAAAAATGGCGAAAGCCGGTCTGCGCGAACAGAACCGACTTTCAGGTGCAAATGCAGATAACAAGTGCGAGGTCATTATGACAAATGCTAATCCAAAACGCCAGGCGCAGGAGGTTTAACTGTGTCGAACGTCGCTTACGCAAATTTCGCGGCGCACTCAGCCGCAAGGAGCAACAGGATGGAGAACCAGAAGTCTGGTTACGTCCCGTTGTACCGGAGCATCAAGAAGAAGTCCTGGGCTAAGGATGTGTTCCTGCGCGCGCTGTGGGAGAACCTGCTCATTGACGCAGCCAGACAGCCATACACGGCATTCTTCAAGGGCAAGCAATGGCCTCTGCAACCCGGTCAACTGGTCGTCACTGCTGCAGATCTTGGCCTTCAGTTGTGTGACCGTCAGGGAAACCCGACAAGCCGCGACGCTGTGGAGAGAATGCTGTCAGTTTTCGTCCGCGAAGGGATGATTTCCATCGAGGGAGAGAAGCGAAAAGGCAGGGTGATCACCATCACAAATTACGTCGAATATGTTCAAAAAATGGACGACTTACCCGCACATAAAGCCGCACATACAGGCGCACATTATGAAGCCAGTAACGGCGCTGGTTCAGACGGGTATGCCGCACATAAGGCCGCACAATTCCCCGCACATCATGAACAAGAAGGTAATAACAAGAATATAAATAACTCTACGTCCGAGAATTCTGACGAATCCTCTGACAAGCCCGGAAAGAAACCGCCTGTCATGAAACCTGAAGCGGCAATTCAGAGCGGCACGAAGTGGGGTAACTCAGAAGACCTACGCTGCGCTGAATGGCTGTTCACCATGGTGCAAAGCATTTCACCATCTGCCAAAAAACCAAACTACGCAGCGTGGGCTAACGACATCCGCCTGATGCGCGAGCGTGACGATCGCACCCATTACGAAATCGCTGCCCTGTTCAAATGGGCCTGTAACGACAAGTTCTGGAAGGGGAATGTTCTATGCCCGGCAACGCTGCGCGACAAGTGGACTCAACTCGATATCAAACGCAACAAGCAGCAGACAGGCGAAGAACCTGGCAAGCCGGATCTGGACTTCAACAACACTGACTGGGCCTATGAGGTGATGCGATGAAATCTCTTGCAGAGCAGATGCGTAACCATGACCGCGAGCAGATGAGCCGCATGGCCCACAACCTGCCAGAGCAGTACCAGGAGCGCGCGCCGGTCGAGCAGGTAGCGCAGGTATTCAACAAGCTGTTCAACGAGTTGCGCGCCGCGTTCCCGGCCAGCATGTCGAACTTCCGCACCCAGGACGACCTGAACGAATTCCGCCGTCAGTGGCTACTGGCGTTTCAGGAGAACGGGATCCACTCAATGGCGCAGGTTGATGCCGGTATGCGAGTGGCTCGCAGCCAGGTACGCCCATTCCTTCCGTCGCCGGGCCAGTTCGTCGCCTGGTGCAAACAGAGCGGCGGGGTGCTGGGTATCACCGTTGACCAGGTGATCGCCGAATACTGGGACTGGCGTAACCGCTCGTTCGAATTCACCTCCAGCGAACAATTCCCCTGGTCGCAGCCGGTCATGTACCACATCTGCGTCGAGTTACGCCACCGCAGCACAGAGCGCCAGTTAACGCATGGTGAGCTGGCACGCGAGGCTGGCGATCTACTGGACATGTGGGAGAAGCGCGTCACAGAGGGTAAGCCAGTTCCGCCGGTACGCCGGGCAATTGCAGCACCAGCTGCTGAGCACGGACCGACGCCGATCCAGCTGCTTCAGGCCAAGTACAACCGCAACAAGTCGAACGGGATGGTGTGAGATGAAAGGCAAACAGGCAATTCTGCGTTATCTCGAAACGCACCGGACCTTCACTGCGAAGGATGTTGCCACAGAGTGCGGCATGACCATCAACTGCATCACGAAGAACGCTATCGATCTGGAGCGGGCCCGGAAGATTGTGCGCGTGAGCAAGGTCTGGCGAACGGTGACTTATCGCCTGGCTACGCCGGAAGAGCAGGCTGGTACGGCGCGCAGTTGCACCAACGGAATATTTCAGGAGTGCCGCAACAGCGCGGCTATGAAGCGAGTATTGATGGTTTGGGGGAGGGTAGGGGTATGAGCGTAAAACGTTACGAAGTCAATGGTCCATCTTCAGTATTTGAAGACGAAAACGGAAGTCTTGTGGATTACGAAGACTACGCCTCACTTGAAGCCAGATGCGCGGCGTTGGCTGCGGAGAATGGGGTATTACTCGCAATCATGAATGAGCAGGCTGGAAGTTTTGGCGCTACTTTAGCTGAGGGATTCCATGACGCCGTTATGGAGTCAGGGAGTGATCAGCTGATTGATATCTACCAGCGACGTTTACAGCAAGCCATTCAGTGCATTCCGCCAACCACATCTACCGACGCTTTCCTGGCTGAATTACGGGCTCAAGGCGTGGAGATGTTTGCCAAAGAGATGCATGCAGATATCAGCGGTGATGATGCCCGCGAGTTCGCCGCCCAGCTTCGTAAAGGAGTGCAGTCATGAGCATGATGGATTTCGCAGAAACTAAAAAGGCGATCGACGCTATTACAACCGACTGGTCGATCCGTGGCCCATACCACGAAGACGACGGCAAATATTACGCTTTGCTTCGTGGAGAGTGGGTTGGTGGCGGGCATGTAGGAAAACGAAAAGCCCTTGACGCAATCTTCGAAAAGTTAACCAGCGAGGCAGCCCAATGAGCAACATCGACAAACATGCTTTGACTGCTGAATCAGCGCGCGAATCAGGAAACATCCTGCTCATCGTAGCCGCTCGTATGGCTCGTCGTGAGCTCTTCACGCCACTGCATTGCGTCAGCGAGCTGCCTCAGAAAGTGGTCAGCATGCGCGTATTCCGCGAGGCGCTGGAAAGGTCTGAGGAAACTCTACAGCGTGAAGTATGCAAAATCGTGGATGGCAACGATCGGTTGCAAAAGAATCTGAAAGAGGCTGAGGCAAAGCTGGAAGCCGCAGAGAAGCGGATTGCTGAGCTGGAGCGTAAAGAACAGCACAGTGAACGCCAGTCAGTCATTGATGCGCTGGCTGCTTCGGGTGAAGCATGGAGTGATATCGAAGAATACATGCAGAAGTGGGACGCGGAACGCGCCTCCGCAGCCGGTAAAGGGGAGTGAACGTGAAACCAGCTAACCTGGCACCAGTTTACTGCGCTCTATACCCAGCGCTGGCAGAGATAGCCCGTAAGCATGGTTATGCGATGGCTATTCACGGGACAATGGCGCGTGACTTTGATCTGATTTGCATACCCTGGGTCGAGACGCCATCGAAACCTGAGGAAGTGGTTGCAGAAATCACAGCTACTTATGCCACTACCGATATCACCAATCCTGGGTACAAGCATCACGGTCGCCTTGCTTACTCAGTGTGCTTTGGATTTGGCGAGTTCTTTGCTGACCTGTCATTCATGCCGACCATCGAGGACTAACCCATGAGCACTATTACCAAAGAACAGTTACGCGAACGTGCGCGCGAAAAGGTTAAGAGCCTGGAGTTTGCTGTTACTCAGGCCGCTTTCGCTGATTCTCGCGCGGAGCTTGAAGAAGAACTGGAGCTGGCTCGTATCGCGCTGGCATCGCTCGAAGCGGGGCCTGCCATTCACCGGTGGCGTCGTGTGACCTCTGAACCATACGGCCCCTATCCTTGGCATTATGGTGATTTTATCGGCTTCTCAAAGCCCGTTGATGGGATTGAGGATGAGTATTTTTACTCCGCACCGCCAGCGCCAGCGCCAGTGTCCGATGAAGATAAGGTGTTGGCAGAACAAGCAAGAGCAGTAATTCACTGCCTTGATATGTGCGGTGTTCCATCTGGCGACTATGCGGATAACGAGCAACTTCAGTTGTGGGGAAGGGTAATAGAATATGGCCGCCACCCAGCGTCGGTATCTGTGCCCGCTGCGATGGAAATGGATGATGACTTTGACAGCGCGTTTGAACACGGAAAAGCTGTCGGCTGGAACGCCTATCGAGCAGCCATGCTTCAGGGTGCCAATGGCACCCTCACCAATGAGGGTACCATACCAGTCACGCAATTTAAGCCGGTAGCAGACCTGTACGGCTTAACCTCACCAACTGGCGGTGAAACATCGTTCACTTTCGACGCTGTTGAAGCTCGCGATTTTATTGATGGCGGGTGGTCATGTCAGGAGTACGTGGAGCTTGAACGCTTTCAGGAGGCCGTGAGCGGCAACTCTCCGGTGATTCCGGATGGTTTCTGCATCATGCCGAAGAAGCTGACAGCAGAGAACGGTGGAAAAGGCGCATTGTCTGGTGAGTTTCACGTCACTAATCGTATCGTTTGCCAGTCATGCGGTGGAGAAGGATGCGAGGACTGTAACGATGAAGGTGGGTGGGATGCTGAAATACCTGTGAGTTGGGACACCATCAAGCGAATACATGAGGCCGCAGTTGAAGCTTGCTCGCTGCCAGCAGCACCGCAACAGGAGGTGAAGTGATGGGCAAGTTTACTTTCGTCATTGAGTTCGAAGACGGAAAGGAGCCGCCAGTACATGCCCATATGGAAGCTTTGGGCGGGAAGGTTGTAGCGGTCGCGTTCCGGGATGCATTGAGCGAGGACAATCCTCCGAAGACGATCAATACATATCCTCAGGTGCTTAGCGAGATGCGGTGCTTTATCTGCAATGGTAAGCACCCGATCGGTATCGCCTGCCCATTAAGTTCGCCAACAGTGGTGTCTCATGATGCCTAACCCATTCGATGCAGAAAGGCTGTAAGAAAAAATAGCAAACTATTTTAACTCATTGATATATACACATGTTTTACAATTTAACGGCTTCATTTCCTCTTTCTTGGTGGTACATTCATTTGGCGATGTAAAACCAACAGGAGGCGTTATGAGTATCGATCAACTTTGCATGAAACAAGAGTGTTGGGCATTGGAGATGCTTGGTAGGGTTGGCGCTTTAACGCAGTGCCCCCATCATGAGGGCGCTTATGTTGATGAAGGCGTAGATGAGGCTAACATCTATAAATACGCAGCTGGAGCTTATAAAAAAAGCAATGGTGGTCATCCATTTGAAAATTTTAAAGAGATGACTGATGCCGTTAAAGGCGCATACGAAGAGCACGGTGGAAATGATGTTTGCCCGCTGTGCTTTAAACGCGTGGACGACTAACTCATTGGCCTCTCCGGAGGCCTTTCTCTTACGTTGATTTTGTTGAATCAACCGTCCATAATCATGTCATCGGAGCCTGAACAACTCCGGTGACTTCTGCGCATTTAAGGGGACTTAAATGCGACCACAATATGAAATCCTCACCTTGTTACAGATGCAGAAATGCACCTGCGATTTTCTGCATTCTGCGTTACCTCTCGGAGGTGGCGTATGAAGCAGCAATTCCACCTCGTCAACGACGCCATCAAGCAAAACGCTATCAACTTCATCCGGGAGCTACCGGTGGATGCCAAGCGCCCGTTAGTTCTCGATATCAAGGAGATGACCCGCACACTCGATCAGAACAAAAAAATGTGGCCGCTGCTTAAAGATCTCTCCGACCAGGTTACGTGGTTTGGCAATAAGTACGATTCTGATGACTGGAAAGACCTGATCACCGCTATGGTCGCCAAGTCCAAAAAGCAAGAGCAGCGCATGGCACCCGGCCTTGATGGTGGCGTTGTGATGTTCGGTCAGCGCACCAGTAAGATGACTGTCCGCCAGATGGTCGAAGTCATTGAGGCTATCTACTGGTTTGGCACTCAGCAGAACGTCAAGTTCAGCGAAAAATCTCGCCTTGAAATTGAATGGGCTAAACGCTGGGGTGAGCGCAATGAGTAGCCCACTTTCCCGCGTCATCACAAACGAAATCTTCCGCGTTACGGCGCGCCGCCAGCGCAAGACCGTGGTTAAGCCGTCCGACATCCCGACACTGAAAGGCTACACCGCCAGCCTGGTGGATCAGAAATGGCTGCGTCTCGCGGCGAGGAGAAAATCTGCATGAGCATGTATCAACGCATTAATGGCGCTGAATGGCGCAATATTTTCGTCGTCGGCGATCTGCACGGGTGCTACACGCTGCTGATGAATGAGCTCGAAAAAGTTTCGTTCGACCCTGCGTGTGATTTGCTGATTTCGGTTGGAGACCTTGTTGACCGCGGCGCGGAAAACGTCGAGTGCCTGGAGCTGATTACTATGCCGTGGTTCCGGGCTGTGCGCGGAAACCATGAGCAGATGATGATTGATGGCCTGTCAGAGCATGGAAATGTTAATCACTGGGTGGCAAACGGCGGTGGGTGGTTCTTCTATCTGGACTACGACAAAGAGATTCTGGCTAAAGCGCTGGCTCACAAAGTCACTGAGTTGCCGCTGATCATCGAGCTGTTTACCGCTGAGCGTAAAATCGTTATCTGCCACGCTGACTACCCGCATAACGAATATGCGTTCGATAAGCCAATACCCGAAGAAATGGTGATCTGGAATCGTGAGCGGGTTAGCGACGCTCTGGACGGCATTGTATCGCCGATAGCCGGTGCTGATCTGTTTATCTTCGGCCACACCCCAGCGCGCCAGCCCCTGAAGTATGCCAACCAGATGTACATCGATACCGGTGCCGTGTTCTGCGGAAACCTCACACTGGTACAGGTTCAAGGTGGTTCCCATGTGTAAACCATCCCGCCGCAAGTGCAAAGTATGCGGTGAATACTTCGTGCCGAAATTCCACGACATCCGGATCCGCTGGTGCTGCCCGGAACACGGCGCAATCCTCGCAATGGAAGAACGCGAGAAGGAGAAGGTGAAAGCCGCCGCTAAGCGAATCAAGGAGCAGAAAGAGGCAGAGAAGGCCGGGCGCAAACGCCGCAAGGAACGCCTGGCAGAGCTACGGCCTGCTGGTTACTACAAAGCGCAGGCTCAGCAGGCTTTCAACGCCTACATCCGAGCGCGTGATGCTGATTTGCCATGCATTAGCTGCGGCGAGGCCAACCCGCCTGATCTGCACGGCGGGCAATGGGACTGCGGCCACTTCAAAACGGTCGGCGCCAACCCTGAATTGCGCTTTGAAGAACGCAACGCCCATAAGCAGTGCAAATCGTGTAATGCGGGAGCGGGCAAATACACCGCCAAAGAGGCGACGGTCGCGCAGCAATACGAAGCTGGCCTGGTCGCTCGTTACGGCCAGGAATACGTCGACTGGCTCAATGGCCCCCATGAGATGACCAACTACCGCCGGGAAGACTTCATCCGGATCCGCGATAAGTACCGCGTCAAGCTCAAAGCACTGAAACAGCGGGAGGCAGCGTGAAGACATTCACTCCAGTTGAAGCGAGAAAGTTCGTTGCCAGCACCTGGTATGAAACGACACAGCTTTCGAAAAGAGAAAGGCTGTATGCGAAAGCTCGCGAACTGATAAGCGGCGATCGAGCGGAAATTATCTGTCAGACAGAAAACCCTGAATACAGAAAGTCAGCACGGGAGTGGTGGAATCATGACCAGAGCTGATTTCGAAAAGTATCAGGCAGAAAGCGTTAAGCGCGCCAACCTACCGCCAGTAGCAAAGCACAGCCAGACCAAAACCAACCAGCCACAGAAGGAAGCCGCATAATGAACCTCGAATCAATCGCTAAATACTTTGCGCCTAAATCACCGATGTTCAGTGACTCTCCTCGCGCAACCGCATCAGACAGTCTCACCGGCACTGACGTTATGGCGGCGCTTGGCCTTGCTGGCCACAAGTGCGGGTTTGGTTTCGATCTTTACCTCTCGAAAATCGGCATTAGCAGCCCAGATATAGCACTGGAGAGACTCTATGAGCAGGCACGTAAGTTATCAGGTAAATTCAGAGCACTGTCTGAACTCGATGAATCAGCTCGGTCAGGCGTGCTTAAGGTTCTCTGCGCTTTTGCATACCAGGATTATTCAAGAAGTGCTGCCAGCACTCGAAAATGTGATTGCTGTGATGGTGGCGGATTTACAGAGGCGCAAGTGTTTACCAACAAGGTCTCATACCCATGGGGGAAACCGCCTTACTGGTCGAAAATGTCGCGTGCCGTTCGCCCAAGCGACTGGGAGAGCTGGACACAGGCGCGTGAGGTGGTGCGAGTTAAATGCAAGCCGTGTAACGGAAAAGGCGTTATCAGCAATTCGTGTCGCTGCCATGGCAAAGGTAAGGTGCTGGACAAGGCAGAAAGCGATCGCCAGGGCGTTCCGGTGATGAAAGCCTGTGACCGCTGCGGTGGAAGAGGTTACGCCAGACTGAAGTTCTCAACGGTGATAGAGGGAATTAATACTGTTGCGGAGATAAAGAAAACGGCGGCTTATGACCAACTTCAGCCGCTCTTTGAGGAACTTGTCGCCGAATGCCATAAGCAGGAGTCTATGGCTGATGCCATTCTCTCAAAAGTAACGAGATGAAAATAATTTTCTCTGATATTGAAAATATATAGGAAATAGGTATTGCATTTCGCGGAAAAACTGGATAGATTCATCTCTAACGCTGGGAATCCGTTCAGTCGTTCCGAAGCCAAAAAAATTCAAGCCCGAGGTTAACGCCTTGGGCTTTTTTATTTGCGGTACGCCGCACACAGAACCCACTACCTGGGACCCTTAGGCCGAAGAGCCGACATTGCCACACCCTCATCTTCCCGGCCTGTCGCCGGGTTTTTTATTTGCGATGTCCGGTCGTTGTTTCCTAGCATCCTTCCACTCTACACAAACAGCACCCCGTTCTTTCGGAGGTGATATGGCTAAACGTATGCAAGATAAAGAAAGCATTGCCGGGATGTCCTGGCTGGTTCTGCTGATCATTGCTTGCTGGGGTGGACTTGTCCGCTACCTGATAGATGTGAAGCAGAGCAAGGCAGCATGGAGCTTGATCAATGCTCTTGCCCAAATGGTGGTTTCAGGGTTTACCGGCGTTATTGCTGGTCTGGTGAGCATTGAAAGCGGACTCAGCATTTACATGATACTGGCCACTTCCGGAATTAGCGGGGCAATGGGTTCTGTTGCTTTGACCTATTTCTGGGAGCGCATTACCGGAGTTAAGGCGCCATGACAGCAGATCAGATTATTGAGGGCATCCTCGGTAAAGAAGGGGGTTACGTAAATAACCCGAATGATAAAGGCGGCCCAACGCGCTGGGGTATCACGCAGACTACCGCCCGCGCATATGGCTATAGCGGCGATATGAAGGCGTTACCACGGGATACAGCCAAAGCAATTTATCTGTCGCAATACTGGACTGAACCGAAGTTCGACCGCATTGCCGAGTTGTCGCCAGTAATTGCACAGGAATTGTGTGATACCGGCGTGAACATGGGACCGCGTGTCGCCAGTACATTCCTGCAGCGTTGGTTATCGGCGCTGAATATGCAGGGCAAGCTATATCCGGATCTGAAGACGGACGGCGCGATCGGCGATCTCACCATCGCCGCCCTGAAAAGTTATCTCGCCGTTCGTGGCAAAGATGGCGAAGCCACGCTGCTAAAGGCGCTGAATTGCAGCCAGGGGGCTCGCTATCTTGAGCTTGCTGAAGCTCGGGCGGCAAATGAAGATTTTCTCTATGGTTGGGTAAAGGAAAGAGTGGAACTATGAACTATCTCATTAACCGGCTGAAAGAGCCGTCAACCTGGCGCGGCATCATTTTGGTCATTGCTGGCGTATTTGGCTACCAGATGCCGCCGGACATTCAGGAAACCGTCATCGCTGGCGGCGTAGCGCTGGCTGGCGTTGTTGGCGCGGTTATGCCGGACAGCGTTAAGAAGTAATCAATCAGCAACCAACCGAAAAGGCTACGAAATGAGTGAAGCTAAACCGCAGGACGGCAGCACCGTAAAGGGCTATCGCAAACTTGATGAGAAAGATATAGCCAATATGAACCGGCTGAAAGAAATTAGCCGCCAATTCATCGCGCAGCTGGAGTTCCTTAAAGGTGGTGATGCTGACCCACGCTGGATCGCCATGGCAAAAACTGAAATGCAGAAAGCTTGTATGTTCGGATGTCGCGCTGTTGCTCAACCTGATGACGACTGTTAGGCATTACAGAGCCACTTCAAGAGGTGGCTCGATAATGTCACAACGAGGTAATCCATATGCGCACTACTGGGATCCTAATGGCGGAAATTACGCTTCGCCCACATATGAAGCCGCTGCTCATCCTTTCAGTGCTTTTGCGCTGGGGCTGGCTCACTAAGAAGTGTATCCGGATTAGCCCTGGAATTGGAAAGAAGACGTGATTATAAAGTTCTGCAAATTGCGTCTGAAATACGCCATTGACAGAGTTTTATATAAGTTTGTTGATGCATTGGTGTCGAAATTACCGAGCAAGTATCTTCGGTGCCCAGAGGATTGTTCTGCATGACTGAAAATGACAATCGCAGACCATACCCTCCCGTCAACTTCACTGGCGAAAACTGGCTGCCATATACCCGGCTAATCCCTGCTGCCGAAATCGGCGAATGGGTAAATCAGAACATCCTCTCTGAAGACGGGCGAATCCATAATCACGACCATACGCACTTGCTCGACGCTGATGTCGCGTTCATGTGGGCCTCTGGCTCATTCGCCAAAAGCGGGCGCATTGTGCTTGGTCAGTGTGAGCAGGTAATGATGCGCGCCGGCGGCTGGCAGAAGTCCCGCATGGAACAGCAGATGCATGAATGGTTCGGACGCATACCGAAGTTCATCATCACCCTGGCTGCCGACTACTGCGAGCAATGCAACGATCTGGAGTTCTGCGCACTGGTGGAGCATGAGCTTTACCACATTGCCCAGGCTACCGATGATTACGGCGCGCCGAAGTTCAACAAAGAGACCGGGATGCCGGTTCTGAAGCTTCGCGGCCATGACGTCGAAGAGTTCGTTGGAGTGGTCCGGCGTTACGGCGCCAGCAAAGACGTGCAGGAAATGGTTGATGCGGCGAACAGGCCGGCGGAGGTTGCTCATATCGATGTTGCCAGGGCGTGCGGGACGTGCATGCTGAAGCTGGCGTAAATTTGGAATGCTTTGGAAGGATGGTGATGTATGGCTGCACTAAAACCAGAAGTGAAAGCCGCCATCGTTCAAATGCTTGCGTGCTATGACACCCTGTCGATTGTGGTCGAGGCCATCCAAAAAAATTTTGGGATAAAAGTAACTCCTCAGCAGGTTGAATCACACGACCCGACGAAGGTTAGCGGTAAGGGATTGGCTAAGAAATGGGTAAACCTTTTCAATGCTACCCGCGAGCGGTTCCAGACCGAGATTTCAGATATTCCGATCGCCAACAAAGCCTATCGTCTCCGCGCGCTTGACCGGATGATGACTCGCGCCGAGGGAATGAAAAACATGGCGCTGGCTGCCTCGCTGATGGAGCAGGCCGCCAAAGAGTGCGGGGATGCGTACAGCAACAAACAGAAGGTCGAGCACACCAGCCCGGACGGAACCATGACTCCGCAGCCGACCATCATCCAGCTACTCCCCGTTGAGCCGAAAGCATGAGTGAAGCTGTTCAACTGCCGATCCCCGCCAAGCTTGCGCCACTGTTCACTGCCGTGAATAAGCGTTACCGGTGCTCGCATGGTGGGCGTGGCAGCGCTAAGACGCGAACCTTCGCACTGATGACAGCCGTGAAGGCGTATCAGTCGATGATGAACGGTGAGAGCGGAGTGGTGCTCTGCGCGCGTGAGTTCATGAACTCGCTGGAAGAGTCGAGCATGCAGGAGGTGAAACAGGCGATCCTGTCTGTTCCCTGGCTGGCCGCCAACTTTGATATCGGCGAGAAGTACATTCGCACCATCGACAAGAGCGTTAACTATGTCTTTTGCGGTCTGCGGCATAACCTCGACAGCATCAAGTCGAAAGCGCGCATCCTACTCTGCTGGGTGGACGAGGCTGAATCAGTCAGCGAAATAGCCTGGCAGAAGCTTAGCCCGACAGTTCGTGAGGAAGGTTCGGAGATTTGGGTGACGTGGAACCCGGAGCGCGACGGAAGCGCAACGGATAAACGTTTCCGAAAAGAGGCTGGTGACGACTGCATCACCGTTGAAATGAACTACACGGATAACCCGTGGTTCCCCGACGTGCTGGAAGGTGAGCGACAGAACGATCAGCGCCGCCTCGACCCGGCAACATACGCCTGGGTATGGGAAGGGGCCTATCTCGAAAACTCCGATAAGCAGGTTCTGGCCGGTAAATACCGGATCGCTGAGTTCTCGGAAAATCTCTGGAAAGAAGCTGATCGCCTGTTCTTCGGTGCCGACTTCGGTTTCGCCAAAGACCCTAACACGCTGGTTCGTTCGTTCATCTTGCACAACCGGCTGTACATCGAATACGAGGCGTACGGGCAGCAGACAGAGCTCGACCACATGCCAGAGCTATACGACACAATTCCCGGATCGCGTGACTGGCCCATCAAGGCCGACTCCGCTCGACCCGAGACGATTAGCTATCTCAAGCGGCAGGGATTCAACATCTCAGCTGCCGAGAAATGGCAGGGGAGCGTTGAGGACGGTATCGCCCATCTTCGCGGTTTCGACGAAATCATTATTCACCCGCGTTGCAAGAACGTGGCGCGTGAGGCTCGCATGTGGTCGTACAAAACGGACCGCATCACCGGTGAGGTGTTGCCGAAGCTCGCCGATGGCTATGAGCACTGCTGGGACGGTATCCGCTACAGCCTCGACGGTCACATTAAGCGTAAGGGCCAGATGGCCGGGATGATGATTCCGAAACGCCTTCGCTAACCAAACGGAAAAACCATGACTGACAAATTAACTCTCGCCGTCAACCATGCGTTGAACGATGCGCGGATGGTGCGCGCCCGTATGGGGCTGTTGGCACCAACGATGGGTTTGGACAACAAGCGCCATTCAGCATGGTGCGAGTATGGCTTCCCTGAGCAGGTAACCTACGAAAACCTCTATGCCCTTTACCGCCGCGGTGGTATCGCTCACGGTGCAGTTGAGAAGCTGGTGGGCAAGTGCTGGCAGACGAACCCGGAAATCATCGAGGGTGACGATGCCGACGAGAGCGAAAACGAAACTGCCTGGGAAAACAAGTCAAAGCAGGTATTCAACAACAGGTTCTGGCGATCATTTGCCGAGGCGGATCGTCGTCGCCTTGTCGGTCGTTATGCAGGCATCCTTCTGCACGTCCGCGATGAAAAAGACTGGAACCTTCCGGTTACCAAAGGGCGAGGGTTGCAGAAGGTTTCCGTGGCGTGGGCCGGATCGCTAACGGTGAGCGAGTGGGACACTGGGCTGAACTCGAAGACTTACGGTCAGCCGAAAATGTGGCAGTACGCCGAACGCTTGCCGAATGGTTCAAGTCGCCGCGTCAATATCCACCCCGATCGTGTTTTCATCCTTGGTGATTACTCAGACGATGCTATTGGCTTCCTTGAGCCAGCTTATAACGCCTTTGTGAGCCTGGAGAAGGTAGAGGGCGGGTCTGGTGAGTCATTCCTGAAGAACGCCGCTCGCCAGTTAGCACTTAGTTTCGACAAGGAAATCGACTTTGGCAGCATTGCATCTATGTACGGCGTTAAAGTAGATGAGTTGCAGGATAAATTTAACGACGCTGCACGCGAGATGAATCGCGGCAATGATGTGCTGCTTTCTCTCCAGGGGGCCAGCGTAACCTCCCTTGTTTCTCCGGTTTCTGATCCGTCTCCAACCTATAACGTAAACCTGCAAACAGCCGCCGCAGGAGTTGATATCCCGACGCGCATTCTGGTTGGTAATCAGCAGGCCGAGCGCTCCAGCACCGAAGACCAGAAATACTTTAATGCTCGTTGTCAGTCGCGCCGCGTAGACCTCTCTTTCGAAATAGAGGACTTCTGCGACAAACTTATCGATCTGCAAATCGTAGACTCAGTCAGCCAGAAGGCTGTTATCTGGGATGACCTTAACGAACAGACCGGTACTGAGAAGCTCACTAACGCCAAGACCATGGGCGAGATTAACCAGACCATGCAGGGCAGCGGCGAAGAGCCAGCATTCAGTCGTAAAGAGATTCGCACGGCTGCGGGCTATGACAATGATGACGAGGAGCCGTTAGGAGAAGAGGATGGCGACGAAGAAGACGAAGCCACCGATTCTGCCGCGTAACTATCAGGATCCGACTGGGGCCGATGCGCTGGAACGCCGGGCAATGAAAGACTTCGCCAGGCGGATGAATAAGATTGGCAAAGCGTACAAATCAGCACTCAACAAAATACCTTCCTCCCTCGCAGTAAACGCCAGATACGAATACCAGCTAAACCCAACGCTACTTTCCATCATCCTGAACGATGCCAGTTACCTGGTGGATCAGGTGCTGCTTGAAGGTGGCGATTACGACCTGTGGTTTTACGAGTACATCGACCTTGCTTCGGAGAAAGGGACCGGGCAGTCGTTCTACAACCTCAGCCAGCAGTCGACGGTGTACGCCGCTGGTCGTGAGTCGTTAGCGTCCATCCTCGCAAGCGACCCTTACCAGCAACGAATGGCGCTGGTGCATGCCCGTGTGTTTGAGGAAATGAAGGGGCTGACGGCTGACGTTAAGCGCGATATGGCGCGTGTGCTGACTGATGGCGTGGGGCGTGGTCTCAATCCGCTGGATATTGCCCGCAACCTGACGGACCAGACCGGTATCGAGAAGCGCCGGGCGAACCGGATAGCACGCACTGAAGTGACGACCGCGCTGCGCCGGGCCAAGTGGGATGAAGACCAGGAGGCGAATGACCTCTTCGGCATGAAAACTCTACTGGTTCACATCTCGGCTCTGTCACCGACAACGCGACATACACACGCAGTGCGCCATGCTCACCTCTACACCAATGAAGAGGTCCGTGACTGGTACAGCAAGGATGGCAACTCCATCAACTGCAAATGCAGCCAGCAGTCGGTGCTGGTGGATGCGGACGGTAAGCCGGAATACCCGGACACCATCACGAAACTCAAACAGGAATATAAATCGATGCAGGCGCGCGGTTACGCCTGGGCGGAGAAATAACTATGCCTATGCAGGTCAACATCACCACGAAGGTGAACAGCCAGTCTATCCGGCGCGAAACATACAACGGTCGCGAGCATCTGGTGCTGCCGAGTTACACACTCCCGGCGAACGTCGTCATGAATGGCGGGCTGTACACGCAAGAGCAAATCGACGCCCACTATAAGGGGCTGGAAGGCACCCTGGCGCCGCTGGGCCACCCTCAGGTTAACGGTCAGTTCGTGTCTGCTTTCTCCCCAGAGGGGATTAACGCAGGCCATATCGGCGCTTGGAACCGCAACGTCAAGAAGTCCGGTAATCGCATCTACCTCGAAAAGTGGGTTGATGTGGCTCGCGCTAATGAGTCGGAAGGTGGAAGGGAGCTTCTTGAGCGTGTCGCTGCCATTGAGCGCGGCGAAGACGTTCCGCCGATTCATACCAGCGTGGCCGCTTTCCTCGACCAGCTTGAACCGAACGAACAGCAACGCGCCACCGGTGCTGAGTGGGTAGCTGATATCCACGGCATGGACCACGACGCAATCCTGCTGCACGAAGTAGGCGCAGCGACACCAGAGCAGGGCGTTGGCCTGATGGTTAACGCCGATCTGGCTCAGCCGCTTAAGGCGAACTCCGGCGCGCTGGTGGGTGAATCCTACCGGGAGCGCGAACAGCGTCTCGATCGCGCAGCGAAAGCGAAGTTTGCGGCGGGAGCGGATGAATACGCCTGGGTTGCTGACTTTACCGACTCGCAGGTGGTTATCGTGCGAAATGGCGGAGATGCGCAGGTTTACGGTTATTCCGCTGATGGCGGGAAGATCACAATCGACGATACCGGAACCGCAGTAGCGCGCCAGGAGTCGTGGGTGGCGGTCGTCGCTAACAAATTCAAAGCTCTATTCACACCGCAGGAACAGCCTGCACCAAACCACAAAACGGAGGGCGACATGCCTTTAACCAAAGAAGAACTGGAACAAATCGGCAGCATGATTGGCCAGGCTGTTGCGACCAATACAGAAGCGGCAATTAAGCCTCTCGCGGAAAAGGTTGATGCGCTGCAGGCCAATCAGAAGCAACTCGCGGAAACCCTGACCGCCAACTCCCGTGCCGAAGAGAAAACAAAGCGCGAAGCGGTTGCGAAAGTACATGGCGATATCGTGGCTAACGCGCTGTCTGGCGATGCGCTGGACGCGATGTTCAAGTCGCTGGGTGAAGCTGCTCCGCTGGGCACCAACAACGCACAGCAACACAAAGAAACCGGCGCACCAGCCGCAGACGAACACTTCAAGTAAGGAGCCGGAATAATGCCACGTTATCGTCGCGTTAATATCGACGGTCAGTCTCTGTACAAGACCGAAACCCGCACTACGGCCGCCGCGCTGCTTCCCGGTACTGCGGCAACTATCAACTCATCCGATAAATTCGCTCAGGCCACCGCGCTAACCGGTCGCCTGTACATCATCGATGTCGGTTATCACCAGGGCCTGACTATCACTGAATCAATCCCTGCCGGTGATTCGGCTGTCGGCAACTACGTCGAAGAAGGCCGCGAGCTGGCGCTGCGTTGCCTGCCCGGTGCCTATAAGAAAGACAGCCCGATCAAGCTGGGAACTGCCGGTCAGTTCACCCTTGCCACCTCCGACACTGATTCAGTGATCGGCTACAGCCAGGATGAATACACCATCGCGGCCAGCACCACCGACTTCATTCGCGTGCGCATGCGCGTTGGCACTGTCGCCGCAGCTGGCGCGTAACAAAAGGACAAACACATATGTATTTCTCTAAAGAGACGCTGGCGACTAACTCCCGCCTCGGAGGGCACTGGAGCGAACTGTGGGCAAACCGCAACATGTGGAACCTGCAGAACGATTCCATCATTGCGGCTAACCGCGCAATCATGACGCCTGACATGCTGGCTTGTAACGCTGTTGGCGGTTTCTCCCGTGACTTCTGGGCTGAGATTGACAACCAGGTGCTGCAACTGCGCGATCAGGAAGTTGGCATGGAAATCGTGAACGACCTGATCGGCGTTCAGACCGTGCTGCCGGTCGGTAAAACCGCCAAGCTTTATAACGTGGTTGGCGACATCGCTGACGACGTGTCAGTAAGCATCGATGGTCAGGCGCCGTTCTCCTTCGACCACACTGACTACGCGAGCGACGGCGATCCGATTCCGGTGTTCACTGCTGGTTACGGTGTTAACTGGCGTCATGCTGCTGGCCTGAACTCTGTAGGCATTGATCTTGTGCTGGACTCGCAGATGGCTAAGATGCGTAAGTTCAACCAGAAGCGCGTCAACTACTACCTGAACGGCGATTCA
This sequence comes from Enterobacter sp. MGH 37, assembly GCF_000534515.1. Classification (NCBI taxonomy): domain Bacteria; kingdom Pseudomonadati; phylum Pseudomonadota; class Gammaproteobacteria; order Enterobacterales; family Enterobacteriaceae; genus Enterobacter; species Enterobacter sp. MGH 37. The sequence goes on along the minus strand of NZ_KI973205.1, from coordinate 1,896,031 downwards.
AAAATTCATGTTCAGTCATATCCGGCGCAGGGCATCAAGAACCACCGTCACACCAAGAAGATTAACCTTGGATCTGGTGCTGGTGGTGCGAATATCGACCTGACTACCGCTGACATGACAGCGATCTTCGCGTTCTTCGGTAAAGGCGCATTCGGCACCACTGCACGCACTAACAAAGTCGCTGCATACGATGTGATGTGGGTTTCCCCGGAAATCTGGGCAAACCTGGCGCAGCCGTACGTGGTTAACGGCGTTGTAAGCGGAACTGTACTGCAGGCGGTGCTGCCGTTCGCGCCGGTAAAAGAAATCCGCATGAGCTTCGCACTGAGTGGTAACGAGTTTATCGCGTACGTTCGTCGCCGTGACGTGATCTCTCCACTGGTGGGTATGGCCGTCGGTGTTGTGCCACTGCCGCGCCCACTGCCTAACGTTAACTACAACTTCCAGATTATGTCTGCTGAAGGTCTGCAAATCACCGCAGACGATCAGGGCCTGTCTGGCGTTGTCTACGGCGCTAACCTGGCGTAAGGAAACAGCATGGCTAAATACGAAGTTGTGCGCCCATGGTTCGGCGTGAAGGTAGGGCAGGTGGTGGAGTTGAAAGAGCTTCACCCGGCGCTGAAGTCTAACGTCCGGCCCATGAATGGTGAGGCAGGCGGAGAACTTACCCCGTCGACGCCTGATGCCGGTACCGGTGAGAAATCTCGCAAAGAGATTATTCAGGGCCGCCTTACTGAACTGGGCATTGAGTTCAAAGGCAACCTGGGCGCTGAAAGGCTCAGTGAGCTGTTGCCGGATGGCGAACTCGAAAAGCTTTTCCCTGCTGAATAACAGCCGCCGCTAAGGCGGTTTTTTTATGCCCCGCTCCGGCGGGGTATTTCACGGAGTCGATAATGGTAACTCTCGAACAGGCGAAGGAATATCTGGAGAGCCAGGGAATTACCATTCCCGATTTTGTTCTTCAGGCTCTCGTCGACCAGGCCAACAGCATTCAGGAGTGTCTCGATGCGCATTATCCTGCATCGACCGCGCTGCTGATTCAGCTCTATCTACTGGCGCTTATGGGGCTCGGGCAGGGGGATAAGTACATCTCCAGCCAGACAGCTCCAAGCGGGGCGTCTCGCTCGTTCCGGTATCAATCGTTTACCGATCGCTGGAAAGCATCAGTGAACCTGCTGCGCGGGCTGGATAAGTACGGCTGCGCCACTGCCCTTATTCCTGCTGACCCTACCGCCGCCCCGGCATTTGCTGGTATCTGGATCGGGAAGGGCGGCTGTATGTGCGGGGGTAAGTGATGACGTACAAATCAGTTAAGCACGGCCTGCCGCGTTCTTTCACCCGCGTCTGGGTGATGACCGACACCGGGCGGGAGACTACCGGCTACGTTAAGTCGGACGGCGAGTGGCATATCAACTGTGAGCGCATCCGGGCGACCGGCGCCAAGGTGCTGAGCTGGAAGGAGGGCTGATGTCGTCTACTGCTTCATGGTCATACAACAAGCCATGCACGATATGGCGTAAGGGTGCTGGCGGTAATGACGAGTGGGGCGATCCTGTCGACCCATACGAACCGCCTGAAACCATCATGTGCGACTACATCGGCGGCCTGTCTGCAAAGCTCGGCTCCATCGGTAAAGAGGTTGTCGTAAAAAACACCTTCTTCACGGCTTACGCTCTGGCCGATGAGGGTGATTACATCCTCATTGGTGTGAGCACTGAACCAGACCCTGTCGTGGCCGGTGCCGATGAGGTTCGTCACGTGACGCGCTGGAACGATACTCTAGACGGCCTGGAAGATGACTGGGCGATAATTACGGGAGTGTAGCAATGGGGATCAAAGTTCGCGGCGCGGCACGTGTTGAGCGCAATATTGACCGAATTCTGAATGATATTCAGGGTCGAAAAATCATTCGAGCGCTCCAGTCGGCGATGATTCTGGGGGCGGCAAGAGCGGCGCTCTACACACCGATCGACACCTCAGCACTTTTAAATAGCCAGTTTCGCGAAATCGTAACTGACGGAGCAGTAATCACAGGCAGGGTGGGTTACTCGACCAACTATGCCGTTTATGTTCATGACCCGGCCAACCCGCAGAGGTTCCGTCGCTCAACTGCTAAAAAGGAATTCCTCACTCTTGGGTTTGAAGAGGAGCGATCTGCCATCGATGATGTTGTGCGTAAGGAGCTTTCACTATGACACCCATGATGCACGAACGGGTGCGAAATATGTTCGGCGACGCCGGTCTAACGACCGGTTTCACGGTGCAACAGCTGATGTTTGATGACCCAGGTGACATGTCGAAGGCGATCATGGTGTTCAGGCCAAACGGCGGCTCGAATATCCGTACAGACCTCGGCTCTGAGTATCACGTCCTGGTCGACGTAGTAGGCGCAAAAGATAAGCGCAAAGACGCACTCAATGCCGTACAGCGCATCGTCGATTACGTCCAGGCCAACCCCATGGCTGACGAGTGTGTCGGCTACATCCAGAACATGGGCGCAATTCCCGCGCCGGTGCTCACAGAAGAAGGGCGAATAGTCTTCCGATTGCAATTTGCATGCACGTTTGGCGACTAGCCATTCCCAACCAAATAACCCGCTCCGGCGGGTTTTCTTTTATACGTCAAAGAGGAGTTTCACATGGCTAATTGCCAGAACTCGAACGAGCGCCTGTTCGGCGGTGCGGTCGTGCTGGAAGTCGCCGATGGCTGCCCGGACGTCAAGCCACTTGAATCTGAGTGGAAGGCGCTGGCTGCTGGTACGTCGAAAGGCTTCGACTTCAACCCGAACTCGGTTACCTCTGATGCGGATGACGGCGGCGGCTATGTCGAGACCATCATCACCAACAGTGACTTCACGATCAGCTTCGAGGGAGAGGTTCGTAAGAAGGATAAGCTCGATCAGTATGGCATTGGTAAATTCATTACCTACTTCGCTACCGAGTTGAAAGCGAAACGCCAACCAGGTCTGTGGGTAAGGATGGATTATGGCCCGGTTGAGTTCGTTGGTTATATGAATATCAGCGCACTCAGCTCAGACGGGGGTAGTAACGACATCGTCACGTTCTCAACCGAGTTCAAAGTCGGTGACGCGAGCACTATTGAAGTGAACGAAATCACTGCAGTTGCTGTGACTGGCGTGACGGTAACCCCGACAACCAGCACCGGCACGGCGGGCGGTACCAGCACCTTCACGGTGAACATCGCACCAACCGGTGCAACCAACAAAGACTTCACTGTAGCGACTACCGACGCGACCAAAGCAACGGCCACCGCATCCGGCAACACCGTTACCGTGACGCGTGTCGCCACCGGTAGCGCGCAGATCATCATCAACACCGAAGACGGCAACTTTGTGGCCGTGCATACGGTTACCGTTACGTAACGGACATTCCAAAGGGCGGCGTGCTGCCCTTGATAATGACCGCTAAACGGAATTGACCCATGATCCCATTAAAAGAAATTGGCGAATTCCTTATTGCTGCTGGCGAAAAGGAATACTTTTTCCGTCCATCGTTTATCAATATGACTCGAATAGGCGAGCCAAAAGATATCGTTACTGCTTTCTATGATCTTCATCATGATGAAGTATCAGATCTTATAAGGTCGGCCATCAATGCCTATGGATTGGTGCCTGAGTGGCTCATTCAGCATATAAGAACAACCAGTTATGGGAAAAAAGCAATTATGGCTGCAATGACGGTGCTTTCATCCTGTTGCGACACAGACGTTACCCCATTGATTGGTGAGCTACGCATAGCCAAAACCAAAGGAAAGCCATTCAAACTCCGGCATGGGGCAATGGATGAGTTTGATATGGTTGTGATTGCGCAAGCACTAATAACGCACGGCGTTATTGGGAAAGCCAGGATAAGAAAGCTACAGCGCCATGAGAATACCAGCACGACATCTGAATTTAATGCATTCGAGTATATCAGCGCAGCCAGAAATCATTTTGGTGTGAGTCGGGATGAGGCGGAGCAGCTTACTATGACTGAGTTTCAGTATTTAATTGCTGCCAAATACCCGGACCAGAAAGGGTTTACCAGGGAAGAATATGACTCAATAGCAGAGGATTATTTAGCCAAAAAAGCAAGAAGAGTGTCGATGGCTCAGCAGGCGGCATGAGCTGTTCATTACAGTAACCTCGCTCAGGCGGGGTTTTTTATTGCCCGGAGATTAGATTATGGCTGGTACTGTCAGCGCTGGAACGATTGTTTATGAAGTTGACATGGACACCGCTGGGATCCTTCAGGGACGCCGGGATATTGATGCCGCGTTGAATGGGCTCAACGGTAGCATGGGCCGACTTGAAGCGGGATTGAACCGCACTGAGCGATCCCTGTCTTCGATTGAAGGCACTATGTCCAGCTTAACCGGCGTCGCGAAAGCGCTTATTGCTGCTCTTTCTGTCCAACAAGTTGGCGCATATGCCCAGGCATGGCAGGACCTCAGCAATAAGCTTGCGAACGCCGTCAGGGATTCCGTACCGCCGTTTGAAACACTGGCTGATGTTACAGAGCGAGTTTTTGACATCTCTCAAAAAACTCGCTCAGGTCTCGATGCCACGGCCACTCTCTATGCACGTCTCGAGCGATCAACACGGAGTTATGGTGTCAGTGTTGATGACATTACCAGGCTGACAACCATTATTAACCAGGGTTTCGTGGTCTCAGGGGCAACAGCCGAGGAGGCAAGTAACGCAATCATTCAGCTTGCTCAGGGTCTGGCGTCCGGCGCTTTAAGAGGTGATGAATTTAACTCTGTGAACGAGCAGGGTAACCGGCTCATGATTGCTCTTGCTGACTCCATGAATGTCAGCATTGGGGCACTCAGAAACATGGCTGCCGAGGGCAAGTTAACCACTGATGTGATCGTGAATGGATTGCTCTCTCAGGGCGATAAAATTGGGCAGGAGTTCGCTAAAACTACCGCCACGATCAGCCAGTCTCTTGAAATTGCCAACAACAATATCACGAAATTCTTTGGCGAGAATGCCACTGTAAAAACTGGCGTCAAAATATTCAGTGACTCAGTCATTTCTCTAAGTGAAAACCTGGGCGTTCTAAGCACTACACTCACGATTGTTGCCGGCGTAATGGGTTCGCGGTATGTCGGTGCGCTGACTATGGCTACCTCAGCGAAAATCGCTGATATCGCAGCATCCCGTCAGCAGGTTGCAGCAGACAATCAGACGGCACAGGCTGCTCTGGTAGCCGCTAATTCTGCTCAGCGTAAGGCTCTGGCTGATAAAGAGGCCGCTCTTTCGTCTCTCGCGCTGGCCCAGGCTGAGTATAACGTGGCAAAAGGTAGCGCTGCTGAAATGTTAGCGCTTGATGCCCTAATAGCTGCAAAAACTCGGGCGACCACCGTATCTCTCGCTCTTGCTGAGGCTGAAACAGTCCAGGCTGCCGCATCAGCAAGAGCGGCGGCAGCGGCACGTGCAGCATCTGTTGGTATTGGTCTTGCTCGTAATGCTCTTGCCCTCATAGGTGGTCCAGCGGGGGCGGCTATGCTTGCTGCCGGAGCTATCTTCTATTTCTGGCAGAAAGCTCAACAGGCAAAAGAGGAGGCTATCGCCTTCGCCGATGGTCTGGATAAGCTCAACGCCGCCATGAATGCAATGTCGAACACGCAGCTGCGTGGGGCTATTGCAGATGCCAATAATTCTATTCGAGCTCAGAAAGAGGATGTAGCAGATCTGCAGAGTGAAGTTGACTCGCTGAGAGACAGATATCAGAACTTTACCCCGGCAGCGCAGGAAGTTGCTGAATCTATGGGGCAAGGTGCTGATTTCGCCCGTCAACAGGCGGAGGTGTCTGATGAACTGGCGCGTAAGACGCGAGATCTTGAGGCCGCAAAGGATAAATTATCCCGGACAGAAGAAACTGCGTCAGAGGCGACACGCACACTCACGAACAACATGCTTACGGCGATGGGCGTTCATGATCAACTCATCGAAAAATCCTGGTCTCTCGAGCAAGTTCAGGGTGCGGTAGCGAAAGCCTTTGGTGATACAGCTGATGAAATAAACCGGGCCAATCAGGCAGGGAAGAATTTTGATCCGAAAGCACTGCAAATTTCTCCGGCCACGAAAGAGGGCGATAAGCTCATCCTCAATCTTGAGGAGCAAAACGAACTTCTTAAAATTCAGGATGAGCGACAAAGAGCCGTTGTTAAAGCTCAAATGCAAGCCGCCAAGGTAACTGATAACAAGAATCAGATATCATCAGCTGGAAAGCTTGCTGGAGAAAACTACGACCTGCAAAAGGCCGAAGAAGCCAGAAAAAAAGCTCAACAAGAGAGTGAGCAACAGGGGAAAAAATCAGCGTCTTCTGCTGAATCTGTTGCTCAGAAGCTGGCGAACCTGAAGCAGCAAGCCGAACTGGCGGCGGGGTCAACTCAAGAACTCAGCAGAGAGCAGGCCATGCTTAATGCCGAACAATCTCTTGGGAAAGGCGCAACTCAGGCCCAGATCGCACAACCCCGTCAGTATGCTGCAGAGAAATGGGATACGGCCAATGCCATCAAGGCCGAGGCAGCCGCGCAGAAGCTTCTACCAGAAGCGCGCGAAAACGCCAGCTATAAGCAGGATGTTGATGACCTGAAAACCGCTTTGGCGGCCAAGAAGATTAGCCAGGAGCAGTACGACAAAACTGCTGAGCGGCTTGAGGCCAATCATCAGGCGAATTTGGCGAAGATACGAGCTCAACAGGTTGTAACCCCGCAGCAGTCCGCTAAGGGTGAGGTAGATCCGGTTCAGAGGCTTGCTAACCAGCACGCTCAAGAGTTGGCGTTAATCCAGCAGTTTGAAAGCCAGAAGGGGCAGCTAACCCAGCGAGGCCTTGAACTGACGAATGCGGCCAACAGGAAGTATGAGCAGGAGAGGATTGCAGCTCAATGGGAGATATTCAGAAACCAAAATGCCGGGACGGAAGCGCTGGCTGCTTCAATCGACGCGCTGGCAGGAAATGCTTCCAACGCGTTAACGGGAATTATCACCGGTAGCATGACGGCCAGTGATGCAATGCGCTCTCTTGGTAGCACGGTTCTCAACAGCCTGGTTAATACCTTCGTGCAAATGGGCGTGGAGTGGGTCAAGTCAGCAATTATGGGATCGGCGGCACAGACATCGGCCATTGGAACCGTAACGGCAGTTCAGACTGCAGCGACTGGTGTTCAGACGGCGACGAGTGTTGCTGCAGCTGGGACAGTGGCGGCGGCATGGACCCCGGCGGCGATCCTTTCCTCAATAGCCTCAATGGGTACGGCGGCGGCGATCGGTCTCGGCGCGGTAGCGGGCGTTATTGGCGCTAACTTGCTCGGCAAGCGTAAGAATGGCGGCCCTGTATCGGCTGGCGGGATGTATCAGGTCGGCGAAGGCGGCATGCCTGAGATTTACCAGGCCAGCACCGGAAAGCAGTACATGATTCCGGGCGACAACGGCAAGGTGATCAGCAATAAGGATATGCAAGGCAGCGGAGGAATAAACGTTGTTTTAAACGTTCAGAACTATAACGGTTCATCAGTGGATGCGCAGGCAAGCTCTGATGGCAGTGGAGGTCTTACCATCGATATGGTCATAGCCGATCTGAATAATGGTGGGCCAATGAGCCAGGGGATAACCACCAACTTCAACGTCAAACGCACGCCAAGGGGGCAGGGCTGATGCCAATTATCGACTATCCCGACTGGCTGCCGCTGGCGCAGAAGGCCAGCAAAAACATGACGCTCGATACCGGGTTCCAGACCGATCAGCCAGCGGTCGGCCCGGCTATCTTCGAGAATCAAACCGACGACCTGAAGGTGACCTGGTCACTTACGTGGATATTCACGCTGGCGCAGGAGCGCGCATTCCAGCAATGGTTGCGCAGCCCGAACTATCTCAACCGTGGCCTGAACTGGTTCCGGATGAATATCAACCTGGGTGGTAGTGGCCTGCAATTGCAGGAGCTTCATTTTACGCAGATGCCGGTGCAAACCAGTATCGACGGCGGGGTGGTGACCTGGACGGGGACCGTTATTGCGAACCACCTCTACAACGCCGACGACGAATTCGACGACATCATTGTTGAGCTGCCGCCGCCGTGGGATTCGTGGCTGGATATCGTTGTCACTGGTTATCCGGATGGGCGCGATCCGGAATCACTACCGAGGATGCCGTAATGCCGAGCTTCAGGGAGTATAAACAGCAGCGCCCGACGCGCGGTCTGTACGACACCATCACGTTCTACCATCCATCCTTTGGCTATGTGCGCCTGGTCGATAAGCAGTTCTTCCCGAAGACCCTTGGCGGCCAGACGTACACGCCAGCGCGCTTTGAAATCGAAGAGAGTCAGCAGAGCGGAACGCCGGTGATAGACGCGACGGTGAAGCTTGGGCGGCTGTCGTCGGATATCAAAGCGCTGATGAAGCAGTGGAAGGGAACGGCCCGTCTGACGGCCATCACGGCCACCAGGCAGATCTTCGACAGCGGCGACGTGTCGGTACCGATTAAGTCCTGGCAGCTCTACGTCAAAACGGTCGACATCGACGCCGACGCCGCATCGGTCACTCTGTCTGTGACCAACCCGCTCAATAATAATATTGGAAAATTATACGATCCCCGCGAATACACTGGACTCCAGTACCTATAAGGCACGCGCATGACTAAAGATGAATTTATCCGGCGGTTTATCGGCGTGCCGTGGGCTAACCGGGCCTGCTCGTTCGAGAAGGTGGATTGCTGGGGCTTGTGCGTGCTGTATTACCGGCACGTTCTCGGAATTGAGCTGCACCAGACGCCGGACTACGAAGCCGGTGAGGACTTCTTCACCTGCTATCAGGGTGATGTTGTTTTCTGGCGCCCGGTCGATAAGCCGGTCGAGGGCGGGATATTCGTCGGGTATCGCGGCGCGCAACCGGCACATGTTGGTCTGGTGCTGAACAGGCAGGCACTGCACTCGCGTGGCGAGAACGGAAGCGTACGCATGGACTCGTTGCTGGTCATTCAGCGGGCATTTACAAAGGTGGAGTATTTTTCGTATGGCGTTGATTGAACTCCAGCGTTTCCCGGGAACGCCAAAAGAACGCTACAGGGTGCCAAATGGCACCCTTTTTTATGACTGGCTTGCGGCCAATGACGCTACCTTTCACCGCGATCTACTGATCGTCCGCAACGGCGTAAAGTTGGGTGATGACGACGAACTGGCGTTTGAACTGAGCGAACTGGACAACGTCCAGATTTTCGACCAGCCAAAGGGTATCGTCGGGGACATCCTGAGCCCGATCTTTAAAGTGGTGGGGCAGGTATTTTCGTTCCTGGCGCCGAAGCCAGCCATCGCCAACAACGGCGGTAATACCGTCGACTCGCCGAACAATAGCCTGACCGGTCAGACAAACACTGCGCGTGTTTACAAGGCAAAGCCGGACATCTACGGCCAGATTCGTTCGTTTCCGGACCTGATCCAGGAATCGGTTTTCGAATACGTTCACCAGACGTCTACGGATGGCGGCCTGAAGTACGTCACCGAGTGGATGTGCGTCGGGATCGGCAAATACGATTACGAGTCTGTTCGCTACTCAGAATCGAGTCTTGGCTCTTTGGCCGGTGCTGAATTCCAGTTCTTCCAGCCTGGCGAGGTAATCCCTCAGATCGTAGAGGGCTACGGGTTCGATGACGTTGACGGTCAGGAGGTTCCCGGGCAAAACGAAGCCAGCGATTTCCCTGTCGAAACAGCAACGGCAACCACTGTAGTCAGCGGCACGTATTCCGGCGGCCAGATTGCGATGAAAATCAAAAAGCAGGCCGAGTTCGATTACTTCATGGGCCTGATTCTGCCGCACGCTGTGACTTTCACCATCAACGTGACATACAGCACTGCATCCGGCAGCGTTACCACTGACGCGACATTCTCAGGCACGCTGATCTCCGCCGTTGAAACTAACGACGGTGCAGTGGTGAATCCGGTGCGCTGGTACACGTTTACGATGAACCAGCTGGAGGGGCCGCAGGATATCCCGGCGAATGCCACGATCAACACCACGAAGTTCATCCTCAACGACAATGAGGCACTGGTGGTCGGCCCGTTCTTCTCCCCGGTCGAGTCGACGCAGCTGTGGTTGCATACGCAATCCAGCCTGGGCGGGAAGAAAGAGACGAACTGGAAAGTTGTCATCTGGAAAATCGACGACGACTACAACCAGGTTCCGGGCACGCAGCAGACCTTCACGTACAGGCAGACGACGCCGCACCAGTCGACCAGCGAAGTGTTCTACCGCACCGACAAAATCACGCCGACCGGTGGCTTCGGGAAGTACGCGGTCAGCTTCCAGCGCACGGACAACTCCGGCGACGCATCACTGCTGAAGGTCGAAGAGATCCACAGCATCAACATCCGTACGAATGTCGTTCACCCGACCGACACGCTGGTACGGGTGAAGGTGAGGGCGACCGAGAACGCTCTTGGCAGCCGCGAGCGCAAATATAACGCGCTGGTGACGCGCCACACCATCACGTACGACCTTGACACACAGGCGGTGGATTACACGCTGCGGCCGTCGCGATCGTTTGCTGATGCGGTAGCTCACACATGGCTGATTATGGGTGAGCAGCCCGTTAGCAGCATTGACCTGTACGGGCTGTACTCAATCGCCGAAAGCCTGCCTGATGAACGGCTGGGTTACTTCGACTACACGTTTGACGATGAGAATGACTCTCTCGGTGACCGTGTCCAGGCGATCTGCAATGCGGCTTCAGTGGTAGCGTACTGGGATGACGGCGTGCTGACGTTCACCAGGGATCAGAAAGTTGATTACCCGGCGGCCGTATTCAACCGGGCCAACATGAAGACGGACGAGTACAAAATGACGTACGAGGCTACTCTTCCTGGCGGCTACGACGGCGTGCAGGTGTCCTACGTTCACCCAACCACGAACAACAAGACGTACATTAACTACCAGGTCCTGAACGGCTCTATCGTCGAGCAGGAAGCTGAGAACCCGAACAAACTGGAGATCGTCGGTTTTCGTAACGAGTACCAGGCACGGGAGCGCGCGCTGCGCGAAACTAAACGCCTGATCTACTCCAGGGTGAAGATGAACGCCAAAGTGTTTGAGGATGGAATCATTCAGGTTGGAAGCGTCATTCAGATGCCTGACATCTACGACAGTAACCAGCAACAGGGATACATCACCGGTCGTGCCGGGAATAACTTCGATACCAGCGAGCCGATCACGTTTACTGGTTCGATGTATGTGCTGGTGACCGACAGTCTGGGTAATCCCACGTTGCGCTATCCGGCGACAGCCCGCAGCGACACGAAATACGGATTCACCGCGGCAATACCCAACATTCAGCTCAACATATGGAACGGAGAAACTGTGCAGCTCCCGTCACGCTATCTCATTGCGACAGTGGAGGAACTGGACAGTCAGCTATGGACAGTCAACAGCATCAAGCCGAACACCGATAACACGGTATCTCTTACAGTCGCGGAATACAGCGACGCCATCTATCAATAAGAACCGTCCCGACCAACCAGACCCGGCCACCGCGCCGGGCTTTTTTATGGAATAAATATGGCCACGCAACCAACCAATCTGCCAGTACCAAGCGAATCTCCGTTCGATTTCAAATTTAACGCAGGGAAAATTGACGAGTTCGTCACTTCGATGGGATGGACCTACACTGATCGCTTTGATCAGAAGCACTACACCATCGAGGGCATCAATTACCTCGCGCAGCAGGCCATGAGCGCCTTCGGTTACGTTATCCTTACCGGGAAGACCTTCACCACCGGCGCGACAATCAACAACCCGAATGAGGTGCTGCTGAACACCGCCGACGGTGAGTATTACAAATGGACTGGTTCCTTTGCCTCCGGCCCGAAAGTGGTTCCAGCTAACTCAACCCCAGCCAGCACTGGTGGTATTGCGCCTGGGGCGTGGATTGGGGTAGGGGATTCTTCTCTGCGTGCTGCGCTGGCGGCTACAGGCGGGGCTGGGTTGGTTGGATTGTCGGTAGGATCTGTCTATCCTGCTGGTACAGTCGGTTCTGCCATTCAATACCGCACTCCTCAGATGTATGGTATTGAACCAAGCACCACAAACATCATTGGCTCCGGTCTGGATGCTATGTTTGCCGCCGGAGGGGATATTCGTTTCGAGAAGCCAGGGACATACATCACTGATAGAACATGGGTACTTAGAAGCGGAACCCGCTTGTGGGTTGGTCAAGGAGTAACAATCAAGCTTGCTAACGCTTCAAACGTACCGGTATTTAAGAATTACGCCTATGCCAACTCGGGAACAAATGACTCCTTCATAGAAATTTGGGGGCCAGGCACAATCGACTATAATGGCGCAAACCAGACTGTTGTCGGTCTTGGATCTATGGCGTCAATCCTTAAAGGAATAAGCAGCCTTAAAATTGGCGGTGGTATTAAAGTTATTAATGCCAACAAATATGCCTGGCTGATATGTAACATCACCTATCTCACGGTAGATGGTCTTAATTTTGACACTATCAGCGACGGCCTGCACTGCCAGCCACCAATCCGCCATGCCTACATTCGTAATCTTAAGGGGAAAACTGGCGATGATATGCTGGCATTTACTATCGGTGATTATGCTAACTATAACATTAGCGAACCAGGAGATTTTTCAAATATTGATGTTGCCGGGTTATTCTGCGAAAGCTCGTTATGCGCTGTGAAAATGACCGGTGATGGCACGGGTAACTTTGTCCGCTTCCGTGTTTCAGGAATCTATGGTGACACCCTGCACTCTGTTTTCCGCATATGGGGTGATACTAATCTGACGAAAACGATTGTTAAAAATCTTACTATAGAGGACATATATGCAATCCCAGGGGCAGCGTACAGCACTGTAGAAATTGATGACAGAGGTTTTGGTGCATCAGGTTACAGTATTGAGATTGACGAAATTCATATTAAGAATGTTTATTCTACAAATATAACTCTTGAAACTGTCAGATTTGCTGGTAGCTTCGGTTCTGTGATACATAATGCGATTCTTGATGGGTTGCCGAGGAGTGCAATTATTGCGTTTGGTGTTAATAACACAACTACTGCTGTTGACAATTTGACCGTAAAAAATGGAAATATTATTTTCCCTGATAATGCAAATGCGGCGGTTGTTGTAAATCGTGGAACAATTACGAACTTGAACATTGAAGATGTAGTGTGCAATTTTGTAAGCACAAACTATGGACAGGTCGCTAGATTGATAGCAGGTTGTACTGTGACGCGGTCTAACTGGGTCAATGTATATCAACTGCGTGGTCAGCGCGGGTGGAACCACATTACATCGGCAATGACTGGCAGAACAGAACTTAACCTAGTTAACTATACCTGCGATGGTGATGGACGTATCGCCCAGATAACTGGATCAACACTTACCATTAGGATGTCTAACTGTCGTCGCATTAATGATAGCGGCGCTCAGACTGCGTTCTTCGCAAGCGGCGGAACTATAACCCTTTCTGGTAGTATTGAAACCGGTTATAACACAATAGGAGCAAACTCTGGCGGTGTAATTAAAACCACGCCAGGCGTTCACAATATCCCATGTAACGTTGATCTTCTTACGTCTGTGGATGGTGCAAGCGTACATAATCTAAACGCCTCTCTTTCCTGTGGGGCTGGAAGGATATTGGTGCAAACCAAGGTATGGAAAAACCTTTTCTCTGGGGCTACATATACGAGCACAATCTAATCTAAAGGGCCATGGAAGGCCAAGCTAGTAAGCGTGACATATCAGATGAGACTGATTCAAATTTGAGGTATCATCTGGATATTTGACAGTTAAGGAATGTTAATGAAAACTTCACGCCGTAAACTTCTTGGTCTATTGCCCGCTACACTACTGCTTGGTGGATCGGCGGTCGCTAGCAACAAGAAGGTAAAGAAAGATTCATCATCGTTAAAAGAGGAAGGATTCCTAACCCCGCAGTTATACGGCATTGAGCCTGGTGAAAAGGTTTATGGCGAACAAATGGCAAAGCTGATCTCTTCAGGTGGAGATATTCGCTTTATCAAGCCTGGAGTTTATCTGACTGACAGAACATTGGTAATACCATCCTCTACTAGAATTTGGATTGGGAATGGAGTCACATTAAAACTTGCAGATAACTCAAATTGCAATATTTTTCAGAATTACGCATACCATGAGAATTCAGAAAAGCCAGACCAAACAATCGAAATTGCTGGTTCTGGTGAAATTGATTTCAATGGTAAAAACCAAAAAACATCTAACCTTACACACATGTGCAATATTTTAAAAAATATAGAGAACCTATATATTGGTGGGGGGTTAAAAGTCTTAAATGCGAATAAATACGCATGGCTGGTCGCTAAAATAGGTAATCTTACCGTTGATGGACTTAAGTTTGATACCTTTTCTGACGGTCTGCACTGTCAGCCACCAATCAAAAATGCCTATATACGAAATCTTAAAGGTAAAACTGGCGATGATATGCTAGCTTTTACTATCGGAGATTATGCAAATTATGATATTTCCGAACCTGGCGACTTCTCAAATGTTGATGTATCGGGATTGTACTGCGACTCAGCATTGTGCGCAGTTAAAATAACCGGTAATGATATTGGTGTTTTCGATAAATTCCGTATAACGGGGATCTACGGCAACACAAAGCATGCAGTATTTAGAGTCTGGGGTGATACAAATTTACTGAGCACGACTGTAAGGAGTCTTACTGTAGAAGATATCCACGCTATTCCTGCTGATGGATATCCAGTGGTTGATATTGATGATAGAAACTTTGCTTCAGGAAAGTTTGGTATAGAAATACAAAATGCAACATTCAGGAATATATACAATTCAAGCGTTAATGAACAAACTATTCGTATTAGCAGCACCGTTGGCACCAAGATTCACAATCTTTATATTGAGAACCCACCCCGCAAAACGATTTGCATTGTAGGAGTTAATCATAAAACTTCAGTTATAGGCAATCTTACTGTATGCAATGGATACACTGATTTCATAGATAATTCAAATAGTAGCATTGTTCTCAATAGAGGAACCATTGAGCGAATTGTCATTGATAACTACAAGGCGAAATTTCAAAATACTAAAAACGGATGTATCGCTAGGATGATTGGTGATTGTAGGGTTGATGAGGCCATTTTTAGCGGAGTATTACAAGAGAACGGTGTAAGCGGGTGGATAAACATTAACTCAGGAATGTCTACAGCAAGCAATCTAAATGTTATAAACTATACTTGCAATGGCAGAGGCAGGATTGCACAAGTATTATCATCTAAGCTTTTTTTGAAAATAACTAATACAAAAGTAATCAATGGGAATCCATCAGATAAAATATTTTACGTCAAAGGTGGGGAGATTACAATTTCAGGTGATGTAGATTGTGATTACAACACAATTGCTGCTGATAATGGAGGTGTAATCAGCACAAGGCCTGGAATTAATAATATCTGCTGTGACGTTTCATTGTTAAAAGCAAAAGAATCATCAGTTGTGATTAACACGAATAATTCTCTCCCCTGCGGGCTTGGTTTGGTTGTGTTCTCAGGTAACACATGGAAAAACTTAGCAACTGGGAGCGAATTTAAGATTAATAAATAATTCCCTTAAAAATTAAACGGTCAGGCCCGCAAAAGTGGGCTTTATGTTTAACTCTTGATTTCTTGACCTTACAAGTTATGCTGTATATGCATACAGTTATCTTGTGAGGTGATTATGCTACGCACAGCAGACATACATGCCGCCTTTGTAGCGGTCTCAGAGCCATCCCTTCCTCCTTCTGCAAATATCGTTGAAACGCAGGAAGGCTTTGATGTCATTGATAAAGCATTGTCATTCAATCGCGGAGATACATTGCTGATCTGGTTTTGCGGCCGCCAGCAGCACGCCTATTGGGCGGGTAGCGCGCTTATCACGGATGATGGCGAAGCCATCGAAGGAGATGCGCTGGATGACGTTCGCCTGGTTGGTGTGGTAACTCACACCATTAGCCCTGTGTGGGTAGACGACAATCCGGTGATGTGATGTTTGCCCTGGTGGATGTGAACTCGTTTTATGCGAGCTGCGAGACGGTATTCAGGCCTGATTTGTGGGGAAAGCCGGTTGTCGTGCTATCCAATAATGACGGCTGTGTGATCGCCCGCTCTGCTGAAGCCAAAAAGCTCGGCATTAAAATGGGTGACCCGTACTTCAAGTGCAAGGACTACTTCCGGCAGCATGGCGTGGTTTGCTTCAGCTCCAATTACGAGCTTTACGCCGACATGAGCAACCGGGTGATGACCACGCTCGAGGAAATGAGTCCTAGGGTGGAAATATACTCAATCGATGAGGCTTTTTGTGATCTGACCGGTGTGCGTAACTGCCGCGTTCTGGAAGAGTTCGGTCACGAGCTGAAAGATGCGGTGCGCAGGAATACCGGCCTTGCCGTAGGTGTGGGAATTGCTCAGACAAAGACGCTGGCAAAGCTCGCCAATCACGCTGCAAAAACATGGAAGGCCACTGGCGGCGTTGTGGACCTGTCGAACGTCGATCGCCAACGTAAGTTGATGGCATTGCTGCCAGTAGAAGAGGTTTGGGGAGTTGGCCGACGTATCAGCAAGAAGTTGGAAGCGATGGGCATCAAAACCGTGCTCGGCCTGGCGGACACGCATATTGCCGTGATTCGTAAACACTTCAACGTTGTTCTGGAGAGAACGGTACGAGAGTTGCGCGGCGAACCATGTCTCGAACTGGAAGAGTTCGCGCCGGTTAAGCAGGAAATCGTCTGCAGCCGGTCATTCGGCGAGCGCGTTACCGAGTACGAACAGATGCGGCAGGCAATCTGCAGCTATGCCGCGCGCGGCGCAGAGAAGCTACGCGGGGAGCATCAGTATTGCCGGTACATATCGGCGTTTGTGAAAACGTCACCATTTGCCCTGAACGAACCATATTACGGCAACAGTGCATCCGTGAAGCTGCTGACTCCGACGCAGGACAGTCGCGATATCATCAACGCCGCTACCAGATGCCTGGATGTTATCTGGAAGGATGGACACCGGTACCAGAAAGCGGGGATCATGCTCGGCGACTTCTTCAGCCAGGGAGTTGCTCAGCTGAACCTGTTCGACGACAGTGCGCCACGAGCTGGTAGTGAAAAGTTAATGGAGGTACTGGATCACCTGAATGCAAAGGATGGAAAGGGCACGCTGTATTTTGCTGGGCAGGGTATACAGCAGAATTGGCAGATGAAGCGTGAAATGCTGTCGCCTCGTTACACTACGAGATTTTCAGATTTGCTTGTTGTCCGATAAAAGAGGTGCGCACCTGATAAATCTTACAATCGGATCGGTGGTAATTATGCTGATGGCAGAGGTAGGCGTAAAGCGGCAAGTTGCGAAACTGGAAGGAGCTACGCAAAGTTGTGGAGGTTGTGGACCGAAGCGATCCCGAAGTTCACTCGTCGACCACACGAAAAAGATGGCAACGGTTTGATCTTGAATGGATGTATTGGTAAGCATTGAAACCCGAATTTAACGGGTTTCTGAAGCGTAAGCGTTTGAATTAAATCAAAAAAGGCTGGTTGTGACGGAAACAGGAATCGTATTCGGTCTCTTTTTATCTGTATGAAAGACAATACGTTACGCCTTTTATCATCTTTATGCAGCGGATGCATCCTGTGCGACTTCGTAAAACATATCACAACACCGCAGGCGGAAGTCCAGCCCTTTTTGCCTGTTTTGTTAAATTTTTGTGAGCAATTAAGGAAAGTCAGCGCCGTGCTTAAAAGCGGGATTTTACCGACGCCTCAATTTCGTCAAGCAATTCAAAACGACGGCGGTATTCCGCACGCTTCTTGCTCGCGATCTCGTCGAGAGATTTGCGTTCCATCTGCAGCGGGAGTTGCCAGCAGAAGCCGGAGACCTTTTTACCGCCCAGAGAATCCCAGAATTCGTCATAGCTGGCGTGGAAATGGCGGCCTTTGCTGAGGCGATAGCGCAATGCGCGGAAAACGTGTCCCTCGTCGCTGACGGCAAAAATCGCCTTAACAGATGACTGTAAGGCCAGCTGGAAAAGAACTTCCATCAGCACGCGTTTAGGAAACAGGCCGTGACAGGCGCGGGTGGATTGTTTAATGACGTCCCGCGACACGCAGCGGCGGGGGCCCTGAAGCCCGCCAATTACTATTACGCGTTGTCCGTTGCTGCGGGCTACGCTAAAGGTCAGGCTGGCAAGCAGCGTATCCTCGTTATCGCGCAGCCACAGCGTGCTCTCACCTTCGCGCTCGGCTTTCCCGGCAGAGGATGCATTAACCGTATAGATCACGCCCTCTTTTGCATGGAACTGAACAACGGTTTGTTCCTGCGGGCTGGTCAGCGCCTGGGCGAGGGCGCGCTCTTTCAGGCTATCGATCCAGTAATAATGGTTAACGATAGCGTCGGCGCGATCGTTCGCGGTCAGGCCACGCATCAGATACTGCCGATGGGTCTTGCTGGGCAATGTAATTTGAGCGGCGAGAAGTTTGTCGAAATCGTCACGCCCTGAAAGGGCTTCCAGCATGCGACGGGTGGAAGACCAGAACAGAAGCGAACGTAAAAGGAACTTCAGCCGATAATCGCGTTTCCGCCAGATGGGTCCCGGGACACGTTCGCCGTTCACCAGCTCGGAAATTATATTTGTGCGATGTGGGTAGAACACATCGTTATGCAGGTGTGTATTAGACACGTGAAGATCCCTCGTTTTTTTCTGCCTCTATTCTAAGGAGCCAGGAATAAGGGATTAATAGTGTGAGGATCTTTATTTCTGGTTGGTTTACCGTTTGTTTGACTTTGTAAGAACCGCTCCCGTCTTTTGCTTTTTATACGGCGGCTATACTGTTTAAAGGAGGCCTTATGTATCAGCGAATAGAGGGTGGGATGTGGCGTCACGTCTGGGTTGTCAGCGATATACATGGCTGTTATCACTGGCTTATGGACGAACTGAAACGCCGCCATTTTAATCCGTATGAGGATTTGCTTATTTCCGTTGGCGATTTGATCGATCGCGGTCCTGACAGCGTAAAAACACTGCAGCTCATCAATGAGAAATGGTTCAGAGCCGTGCGGGGTAACCATGAGCAAATGGCAATGGATAGTCTGGACAATAACGATTCTGCGCTGTGGGCGATGAATGGTGGCGTGTGGTTTACGCGCCTTGATCGCGAGCAGCAGGCGCTGGCGCGAACGTTACTAAACGCCTGCCGCGAATTGCCGCATATTATCGAGATAAGCTGCGCAAACGGTCTCAATGTTATTGCGCACGCAGATTACCCCGCCGCGGAATACCGCTGGCAAAAACCGGTGAGCGCCCAGCGCGTGCTGTGGGATCGCGACAGGTTGATGGGCTTTATGGTGGGCAAAGGGCAGGGGATTAGCGGTGCGGATCATTTCTGGTTCGGGCATACGCCCGTCGACAGGCGGTATGATTTTGATAACCTGCACTATATTGATACCGGAGCGGTGTTCGACGGTTACTTCACGCTGGCACAGCTACAGTAATAAATAACCCGCCTTCGGGCGGGTTCTCTTAGGTCAGGCAAGGCGCATGACCCAGGCATCGGTTTTGCTATCGTAATGCTCACGGTAAAGAACAGAGTGTTCGCCATCAAGTATCGCCGGGACGCTGGTATCCGCATCCCATGCGTCGAGTTGCATGCACAAATCCGGGTCGGATTTGCAGGGAATACTTAACGTTCGATCGCCTTGTGCTTCGCCGCGCAGCTCTGCGTCGTCGATCTCAAAAGCGCCAATACGCACGCTGGTTTTCGTCATAGTGCTCTCCGGGTCGGTTTTCAGAATCTGGTATGACCAGTATGGGCATCCATTTTTGATCGTAGACAAGGAGAGCAAAATCGCCAGTAAAAAAATGCGCTTTTTTTAGTCGGTGGGACTGTTACCCGTAAACAACCGGCCATCGCGGACCAACTCCCGCGGATAACTATTTTTCAGCCGCGAGCCGACCTTTTTCGCCAGACCCAACGGGAAGCCCTGATACGTCACAATAACCTCATCCTGAGACGGGGTGGTTTCCGGGTAAACGTCGCGACCACGATACCACTCTTCGGCTTCCTGATGCGTCAGTTCAAACGTGTTATCGCTGTCCGCCAGGGCGATGACCGCTTCGTGCTGCCAGCGATACCCTTTATTATGCACTTCCGCCAGGCGGATCCCGATACGTGAAAAACGGACTTTACCAATAAGCGGCTCAATGGGTGCCGGGAACAGCCATATCTCTTTATCACGCATCCAGAGGTGCAGATTCTCATCCCAGATCAGCCCAACCTTATTGGCGGCGGCTTTAAGTTGCACAGCATCGCGGCCTTTCAGCGGGGCGAACGGGAAATTGCCGACCTTAAATTTCGGGGCTGGCAGGGGAGCCACCGCCTGAGTTTTGCGCAGACGAGCCACAAAGAACCCTTCGCAGTCGTAAATCTGTGGGAACACGTGCAGGAAACCTTCCGGCGTGGCGGCCTCATCTGCCGTGGCAAACAGATCGTTAAGTGGCAGGAACTCAACGGCATCCGGGTATTGCGCTTTCAACCACAGACAGACGTCTTCGTTTTCATCGCGGTTGAGGGTACAGGTGGAGTACACCAGCGTGCCGCCGGGTCGCAGGGCGTGAAAGGCGCTGTCGATCAGTTCGCGCTGCGTGGCAGCGATCTCAAGATTGCTTTCCACAGACCAGTTCTTTAACGCATCGGGATCTTTACGCACCACCCCCTCACCGGAGCAGGGGGCGTCGAGCAGAATGGCATCGAACGCTTCCGGCAAGGCGGCGCCAAACACGCGTCCGTCAAAATGCGTCAGGGCGACATTCTGGATACCGCAGCGGCTGATGTTGGCATGCAAGACTTTCACGCGGCTGGCGGAAAATTCGTTGGCAAGAATCGCCCCGTGATTACCCATCCGGGCGGCAATTTGTGTTGTTTTCGAGCCGGGCGCGGCGGCAACGTCCATCACGCGTTCAGGTGCGTTGCCTTCTGCGAACAGGGCGGCAACCGGCAGCATCGAACTGGCTTCCTGAATATAAAACAGACCGCTCAGATGTTCTGCGGTACTTCCCAGCGGCACGGCATCTTCGTCATCGCGCTCGATCCAAAACCCCTCTGCACACCAGGGCACCGGCGTAAGCTGCCAGTTGTAGGGGGAAACCAGCGTCAGAAAATCATCGACGCTGATTTTCAGCGTGTTGACGCGAATGCTCCGGCGTAACGGACGCTGGCAGGCGGCGATAAAATCATCTAACGACAGGTGAGAGGGGAGCGCCTCGCGCATTTGCGCAAGGAATTGTTCAGGAAAAAATACGGAGTTTTGAGCCACGTGCACACCACAGGGAAAAGTTCAGGTGCGCAGTGTAACATAAAGGCTCCGGCGCGTTGACACCGGAGCCTTTCAGATTAACGCGGCAGGGCCGTTCCCCATTCACGCCACTCTTTCGGTTCGCTTTCGAGCAGCAGGAAGTGTTTCCCTGACTGCGCTTTTGGCGCCAGTGGCGTGCCCGGCGGGGTGGCAAACGCAATACCACCACGGATGAACTGGTTGAAGGTACCGGTTTTCACCACGCCCCCCGTCAGGCCGAAGTCCAGCGAGTAGCCAGATGCCAGCCAGAATACCGAGTTATTTCGTACCAGGTGCTGGTAACGGTCGCTGATACGTAACGCCACCATCACACGATCGGAGAGCGTACCAAGCGTCAGACCCGTTACCGTACCTACCTCAATACCGCGGAACAGAACCGGCGTGCCGATGCCAAGTGAGCCTGCTTCCGGGACTTCCACCACAATGCTCAGGCCACCGAGGTAGCGCGAATCGGTGATGGTGGCTTCCTGCAGTTCGAAATCACGCCGTGCATTGCCCTGGCCGGGTTCGACGTTGATATAGGGCTGCAGAATAGTGTCGAGATGTTCAACGCCTGCGGCCGAAATCTGCGGCGTCACCACCGAGAAGCGGGAACCGGTGCGGGCGAAGGTCTGCACATATTCCGGGTAGAGCACCGCGGTGGCCTGTACCTCGTTGCGGGAGGTGATCAGCGTCAGCTTCTGGATCTGGCCGATATCAATGCCCAGGTAGCGAATCGGCATGCCTTCCGCCAGCTTACCGGCATCAAACGCATGCAGGGTAATCTGCCCACCCACGGCACGCGCGGCGGTTTCGGACGGGAAGAGAATACGCTTATCGCCCTTACGCAGGTTTGCGCCTGCACCGCTGAGGTTATCGAAGCTAATGGCGCCGCGCAGCGCGCGTGAGAGCGGGGAGGCCTGCACGGTCAGCCCGTTACCGTTAAGCTGAACTTTCGCGCCGCCTTCGGCCCAGAAGACGCTGTTTGGCGTCAGCAGCTTGCGATACTCCGGCTTGATATGCAGTTCGATATCAAACGCGTCCGCACGCGGGCGAACGGCGATCACTTCCCCGACTTCAAACTTGCGATACAGCACCACAGAACCCGCCTGGACGTCCGGTAGCGTCTCGGCGCTCAAGGTCAGCGTGGTCGTCGGCAGATCGCTCAGGCTGTTTTCAATCGCTTTGTCCAGGTTGGCATACAGCGGGTAATTTTCGCGGATGGGGCCTTTATCGCCCGGCAAAATGCGAATGCCGCCGTTAACCCATTCGCTGGCACTGGCACCAAGGAACTCTACGCCGTCCAGGCCTACCTTCACATCGACGCGGCTGTTAACCACGAATTTACTGTCGCCATGGACGAGGTTGCTGTATTGCGGATCGATCGCTACCGAGAAGCTCACGCCGTTTTCGGAAAGCGTTCGCTCCAGAACCTGACCCACCTGGACACCGTGGAGGATCAGCGGCTGACCGGCTTCAATACCATAACTTTCGGGTGCATTTAGCGTAACCGTCACAACGCCCGGTTTTTGCAGCAGGGCTTTATCCGCCGGGGCGATCACGAAGTTGTTGCTTGGCTTTCCTTCTCCGGGGATCAGTTCAAACGTGTTGCCGGTCAGCAAAGTGCTGAGACTGGCATCGTTCAGAGAGAGCTTCGGACTGCGCATCTCGATACGCGTTTTCTCGCGCAGGAGATCGACCACGCTGGGGTCGACGGTCATTTCGCCCGTCACCGAGCCGCCAGGGTTGAGCGTCATTTTGGTGAGCTGACCTACCTGCAGACCCTGATACATCAGCGGTGTTGATCCGGCTTTCAGACCTTTCGCATCGGGCAGAACAAGTTTGACGATCACCCCTCGCTGGCTGTGCGCCAGATCAGCGTACAACCCGAACGTATCATCGGCAGCAGCAGGGCTGGAGTTCTCCGGGGAGTCAAAGGCAATCGCTCCGTTTACCAGCGCGGCCAGGCTCTCCAGCTTCACTTTAGCACCGCTCAGGCTGAGGTCGGCATCTACGCCAGACACGTTCCAGAAGCGGCTGCCTTTTTTCACCAGGTTGGTGAATCGCCTTTCGATCAGCACATCGATGGTCACGCCCTGTTTGTTCGGATTGATGGCGTAATCGTAAACGCGACCCACCGGAATTTTTCGGAAATAGACCAGCGAGCCACTGTTCAGTGAGCCGAGATCCGGCGCCTGCAGATGGATCATCAGATCGCCGTTATTGAGACGGTATTTTGGCTGCGTATCCAGCGCGACAAAGTGATCCTGCGGTTCGCCCTTGCCTGGCATCATACCGATGTAGTTACCGCCAACCAGCGCATCCAGCCCCGAGACACCCGCCAGAGACGCCTTCGGCGTGACCAGCCAGAACTGCGTTTCGCTGCGCAGCGCGTCCTGCATGTCCGATTTAATGCTGACCCGCACCTGAATTTTGTTCAGCCCTTTTCCGAGTGAGATGTCCTGAACCGTACCGACTTCAACCCCCTGAAAACGAACGGGGGTTCGTCCGGCGACGATGCCGTCGGCGGTCTGGAAATCAATGGTGACGGTACTTCCGCGATCTTCATAGCTCGTCCAGATAAGCCAGCCTGCAATCATCAGGGCGATGACAGGCAGCAACCAGAATGGCGAAATGCGGCGTTTAGTTTTAATTCTCGCTTCAGTCGGCGAAGCGGGGGTTTCCTGACTCATGTGCATCCCAAAGTAAGCGGCTATCCAGCCATTCCACAGCAAGAATAGTCAATATCACCGCAGAGCCGAAATAAAAAGCTGCGGGTCCCATAGTAAAAGCAAGTAACTGGTCGCGATTTATTAGCGACATCATCAGCGAAATCACAAACAGATCCAACATGGACCAGCGGCCAATCCAGGTGACAAATCGCAGAAGCAGTATTCGGGTTCGTAATCCTTGTTCACACTTAAAGTGAATGCTGATGAGCAGGGTGAACATCACCACGACTTTGGTAAAAGGAACCAGGATACTGGCGATAAAGACGATGGCCGCCACCCCAACGTTGCTGTGTGCCAGGGAGATAATGCCGGAGAGGATTGTATCCTCCTGACGGGCACCATTCACGTAAATGATGGAAATCGGCAGCATATTGGCGGGGATCAAGAACACCAGGGAGGCAATCAGCGCCGCCCAGCATTTTTGCAGACTGTTATTGCGTCGATGCAGCAAGGGTATGTGGCAGCGCGGACAGCGCCCACGGGGATCGGGCAACCCGGTGTAATGGCATCCCAGACAGACGCGGAGATTCTCATCCGGACGGGTGGCAGGGCGCTGAGGGTAAAAACGCTCCCAGAGTTGCTCAACGTTCAGGTGGATCAGCGTCAGGATGCTGAGCAGCACCAGGCAGATAAAGGCAAAAAGCCCGACGCCCGGCTGCAGAAAAGCATAATCCTGCACTTTAATTGATGCCACGCCCACACCGACCAGATAGATATCCAGCATCACCCACTCTTTGAGTTTATCCAGCATCAGCAGCACCGGGCGAAGATTCATCCCCAGGATGTTGCCAAACCACAGATAGGCAATGGCTGCAACCAGCACCAGTGGCGCGCCAACGGCGCAAAACAGCACCATGGCAGCGGTAATCGGATCGCCCTGACGGGTCATCTGCCAGATCCCCTGCAGCACGTTGGCATCAATGCGTACGCCAAGCAGGTAGAGCTTCAGCAGGGGCTCGGTCCAGGCGAAGGGCATCAGCAGCAGCATGGTGACGGCCATGGCGGCCAGACGGGTTAACGACCAGTCTCGGCCGTCACGAATTTTCGCGTCACATCGGGGGCAAAAGGCACTTTGGTGCGATTTCATCTTCGGCAACATAAAAAGCGTATCGCACTGGGGGCAACGCTGATAATGTGCACGAGGCAAAGCGTCTCTTACCGTATGGACCGTTATCTTTTTTGTCGGCGTAATTTTGGTTGTTTTTAAGGCCATCAGCTGCGCACAAATAAGTATTGTTGAACGTTATATTAACTCATGAACGGATTCATCTTGAGCATGAGCGCATTTAATGCTTATTTTAATAGGCTATGCGGTAATTTTGTAAGACAACTAAGTGATTGAATAATGAACAAAACAGAATTCTACGCGGATCTGAACCGCGATTTTAAGGCATTGATGGCGGGTGAGACCAGCTTCTTAGCCACTCTGGCAAATACTAGCGCATTGTTGTTCGAACGTCTCTCTGACGTGAACTGGGCTGGCTTTTACCTCCTGGAAGGTGACACGCTGGTACTTGGCCCGTTCCAGGGCAAACTGGCTTGCGTGCGTATTCCGGTCGGGCGCGGTGTATGCGGTACTGCGGTGGCCGAGAATCAGGTACAGCGTGTGGAAGATGTTCATGTGTTTGACGGGCATATCGCCTGTGATGCCGCCAGTAATTCTGAGATCGTACTGCCGCTGGTGGTAAGAAATCAGATTATTGGCGTTTTGGATATCGACAGCACCGTCTTCAGTCGCTTCACAACCGAGGACGAGCAAGGGCTGCGCGAGCTGGTGGCGAATCTGGAAAACGTCCTTGCCGGCACCGATTATCAAAAATTCTTTGCGAGCGTCGCAGGATAATCAACGGATAACGTAGCATTTACTGATAGCGTCATTATAATGACGCCTGTTCATGCCTGCGCTTGTTGGCAACGTCCGTTGTAATCAGGAAATTTCATGGAAAATCAACCTAAGTTGAATAGCAGTAAAGAAGTTATCGCATTTCTGGCCGAGCGTTTCCCGCAGTGCTTCAGCGCGGAAGGTGAAGCTCGTCCCCTGAAAGTCGGTATTTTTCAGGATCTGGTAGCGCGCGTTGAGGGGGAAATGAACCTCAGCAAAACTCAGTTGCGATCTGCCTTACGTCTTTATACTTCGAGCTGGCGTTACCTGTACGGTATCAAACCGGGCGCGACTCGCGTGGATCTCGACGGCAACCCTTGTGGTGAGCTGGACGAGCAGCACGTTGAACACGCACGCAAGCAGCTTGAAGAAGCCAAAGCACGCGTTCAGGCACAACGTGCAGAACAGCAAGCGAAAAAACGCGAAGCCGCAGCGGCAAACGGCCAGGAAGAAGCGCCTCGTCGTGAGCGTAAACCGCGCCCTGCGCCGCGTCGTCACGATAATAACGATCGCAAACCGCGTGCAGACAAACCAGCAGCCAAAGCTCCACGTGCGCCTCGTGAAGAGCCGCGCCATACCCCGGTTTCTGACATCAACGCGCTGAGCGTGGGTCAGGCGCTGAAGGTCAAAGCGGGCAACAATGCTATGGACGCCACCGTACTGGAAATCACCAAAGATGGCGTTCGTGTACAGCTGACTTCTGGTATGTCAATGATTGTACGCGCAGAACACTTGTTGTTCTGAAACGGAGGCCAAGCCTGGCATGAACACTTTTTTTAAGCTCACCGCGCTGGCGGGTCTGTTTGCTATAACAGGCCATGCTTTCGCAGTGGACGATATCACGCGTGTTGATCAAATTCCGGTACTCAAGGAAGAGACGCAGCACGCGACGGTGAGCGAGCGCGTGACGTCTCGTTTTACCCGCTCGCACTATCGTCAGTTCGATCTCGATCAGGCCTTTTCGGCCAAAATCTTTGACCGCTATCTGAACTTGCTGGATTACAGCCATAACGTTTTGCTCGCCAGTGATGTCGAGCAGTTCGCTAAGCGCAAATCCGAGGTGGGTGATGAGTTGCGGTCAGGCAAGCTGGATCTTTTCTACGACCTCTACAACCTGTCGCAAAAGCGCCGCTTTGAACGCTATCAGTACGCCCTGAAAGTGCTCGAACGTCCGATGGACTTCACCGGCAACGACAATTTTAATCTTGATCGCAGCAAAGCGCCGTGGCCAAAAGATGAAGCCGAGTTGAATGCGCTGTGGGACGGAAAGGTCAAATACGACGAACTGAGTCTCAAGCTGACCGGCAAAGATGAAAAAGAGATCCGTGACACGCTGACGCGTCGTTACAAATTTGCCATTCGTCGTCTGGCGCAGACCAACAGTGAGGATGTCTTCTCTCTGGCGATGACGGCCTTTGCGCACGAAATCGATCCGCACACCAACTATCTCTCCCCGCGCAACACCGAACAGTTCAATACCGAAATGAGCCTGTCTCTGGAAGGTATCGGTGCGGTACTGCAGATGGACGATGATTACACCGTGATCAATTCCATGGTGGCGGGTGGCCCGGCCTCCAAAAGCAAAGCGATCAGCGTAGGTGACCGCATTGTCGGGGTCGGACAAACCGGTAAAGGCATGGTCGATGTCATTGGCTGGCGTCTTGACGACGTGGTTGCGCTGATTAAAGGTCCGAAAGGCAGCAAAGTTCGTCTGGAAATTCTGCCTGCGGGTAAAGGCACTAAAACCCGTATCGTTACCCTGACCCGTGAGCGTATCCGTCTGGAAGACCGCGCGGTGAAAATGTCGGTGAAAACCGTGGGTAAAGAGAAGGTGGGTGTCCTGGATATCCCTGGCTTCTACGTAGGGCTGACCGACGATGTGAAGGTTCAGCTGCAGAAACTTGAGAAACAGAACGTCAGCAGCGTCATCATTGACCTGCGCAGCAACGGCGGTGGTGCGCTGACAGAAGCGGTATCGCTCTCTGGCCTCTTCATCCCGTCTGGCCCTGTGGTTCAGGTGCGTGATAACAACGGTAAAGTCCGTGAAGATGCCGACAACGACGGTGTGGTCTACTACAAAGGCCCGCTGGTCGTGCTGGTCGACCGCTTCAGTGCGTCTGCGTCTGAGATCTTTGCCGCGGCAATGCAGGACTACGGCCGTGCGCTGATCGTGGGTGAGCCAACCTTTGGTAAAGGCACCGTTCAGCAGTATCGATCGCTGAACCGTATCTACGATCAGATGCTGCGTCCGGAATGGCCTGCGCTGGGTTCAGTGCAGTACACCATTCAGAAGTTCTACCGCGTCAACGGCGGCAGTACGCAGCGTAAAGGCGTCACGCCGGATATCATGATGCCGACAGGAACGGAAGAGACCGAAACTGGCGAGAAGTTTGAAGATAACGCGTTACCGTGGGACAGCATCAATGCTGCGACCTATGTGAAAGCGGGTGATATGACGCAATTTGGCCCTGAACTGCTGAAAGCGCATAACGACCGCATCGCGAAAGATCCGGAATTCCAGTACATCATGAAGGACATTGCGCGTTTCAATGCCCTGAAGGATAAACGGAATATTGTTTCTCTGAACTACGCCCAGCGTGAGAAAGAGAACAACGAAGACGATGCCACGCGTCTGGCCCGTATCAACGACCGCTTCAAGCGTGAAGGTAAGCCTCTGCTCAAGAAACTGGACGATCTGCCAAAAGATTACCAGGAGCCGGATCCTTACCTGGACGAGACGGTGCATATCGCCCTCGACCTGGCGAATCTGGAAAAAGATAAGCCTGCCGAGCAACCCGCTCCGGCGAAATAATCCCCCAACAGGCACAAGAAATTGTGCCTGTTTCTTTTTGTTCCGCATCCTTCCGTCAGGCAGATTTCCAATTGTGTAAAGTTGTGTCTTTCTGGTGACTTACGCCCTCCGGATGCTTGAAAATAGCCGCAATACCCATACGATGTGGGTAATCGCATAGTGCGCTTTGTTAAACTGAGGTTAAAAGAAAATTATGATGCGAATCGCGCTCTTCCTGCTCACCAACCTGGCGGTGATGGTGGTTTTCGGGCTCGTGCTAAGCCTGACAGGAATTCAGTCGAGTAGCGTTCAGGGTCTGTTGATTATGGCGCTGCTGTTTGGTTTTGGTGGCTCGTTCATTTCCCTGCTGATGTCAAAGTGGATGGCGCTGAAATCCGTCGGCGGTGAGGTGATTGAGCAGCCGCGTAACGATATGGAACAGTGGCTGATGAATACGGTGGCTCAGCAATCCCGTCAGGCCGGGATCGCCATGCCGCAGGTGGCCATTTACCATGCGCCCGATATTAACGCGTTTGCCACGGGTGCCCGTCGTGATGCATCGCTGGTTGCTGTCAGCACCGGGTTGCTGCAAAACATGAGCCGTGACGAAGCCGAAGCGGTCATCGCTCACGAAATCAGCCATATTGCCAACGGCGACATGGTGACCATGACGCTGATTCAGGGCGTGGTGAACACCTTCGTTATCTTTATCTCCCGTATCCTGGCGCAGATTGCGGCGGGCTTTATGGGCGGCAACCGTGATGAAGGTGAAGAGAGCAACGGTAACCCGCTGATCTACTTCGCCGTGTCGATGGTGCTGGAACTGGTGTTCGGTATTCTGGCGAGTATTATCACCATGTGGTTCTCGCGCCACCGTGAATTCCACGCGGATGCCGGCTCTGCGAAACTGGTGGGACGCGAGAAGATGATTGCTGCCCTGCAGCGCCTGAAAACCAGCTACGAGCCGCAGGAAGCGAACAGCATGATGGCCTTCTGCATCAACGGTAAATCAAAGTCGCTCAGTGAGCTGTTTATGTCTCACCCGCCGCTGGATAAACGTATTGAAGCGCTGCGCAGTGGGGAATACCTGAAGTAACGCGAAGCGTCACAATAAGCCGGGCAGGCGTATTCTCCGCCCGGCTTTTTTTATGCCTGAACCCTGGGCTGGGTAACGCGCAGACCGCTGACGATGGCCGCGAGGGTGGCAAGCGCGCCGGCGGTGAGCAGCGCAACGTGGTTACCGTTTTGCCCGGCAAGGTTAAACATCAGGGCAACCAGCGCCGCGCCGCTGCTTTGCCCCAGAAGGCGCGCAGTTCCCAACATCCCGCTGGCGCCGCCACTGCGGTGACGGGGCGCAGAGGTGATGATGGTGTGATTATTGGGGGACTGAAACAGGCCGAACCCCGCACCACAGAGGATCATGCGCCAGACGATGTCCAGATCGCTGGGTGATGACGGTAACAGTGCCAGCGCGAAAAGGCCGGTTGCCATGACGGCCAGTCCCACCGCACCCAACAAACCGGCATGAATACGTTCAATTAAGTAACCCGCCAGCGGTGCCATCACCATCGTCGCCAGTGGCCAGGGCGTTAGCAGCAGCCCGGTCTCCACCTCCGAACGTCCTACCACACTCTGCAGAAAGAAGGGCAGAGAAACCAGCGCCAGCATCTGAGCGCAGAACGAGCAAATGGACGTACAGATGGAGAGCGAAAAGAGGGGGATACGCAGCAGATCTACCGGCAGCAAAGGAACGGGCAGGGCGAGCTGACGGCGAACAAAGAAGAAGCCTGTTACCAGCAGGGCGATAAGCTCGATGCCGGTAAGCGCCATGGATTGTCCCTGAGCAAAGCCGCTCAGGGCAGTAATCAGCAGACCAAAGGTCAGTGCATTCATCACTGCGCTGGGGACGTCAAAACGCGGCATGGTACTTTTGGGGCCGTTAGCAGGAAGAAAACGCAGGGCAAAGAAGATAGCCACGATACCCAGCGGCACGTTTATGGCAAAGAGCCATTGCCATGAGGCGACAGAGAGTATGGCTGCGGCAATTGTTGGTCCGGCGGCGGAGGAAACCGCGACAATAAACGAGTTTATCCCCATCCCGCGTCCAAGGTGGCGTTGCGGATAGATCAAGCGGATCAATGCCGTATTTACACTCATCAGCGCCGCACCGCCAAAGCCCTGCGCTATGCGCGCCAGCGTCAGCGTGTGCAATGAGTCAGACAGGGCGCATAACAGCGAGGTAAAGGTGAACACCACCAGGCCGCACTGATAGACCCGACGGTGGCCGAACATGTCGCCGAGGAAAGAGAAGGAGAGCAGGGAAACCACAATCGCAATCTGATAGGCGTTAACAATCCATATCGAGCTGGCCGGGGAGGCCTGCAGGTCGCTGGCGATAGTGGGCAGGGCAACGTTCGCAATCGCGCCATCGAGGACGGCCATTGAGATCCCAATAATAATCGTAGCAATGGCGCCATACCGCAGGGGCAAAGGCAGACCATCGGAAAGGTTCTTTTCCATCGGGGATAAAAAGCTCAGGGTGAAATTATTCTCAGGGTAACGATTTTAGCACTGTTAACGCCGTTATATGTCGCAGATTTGTAACGAAACAAACGCGCATTGATTGCAGGTAACATCACAGGAATTTATAATAAAAACCGGTTCTGATTTTTATAAAACACTCTCTATGAGGTGGTAAATGGCAATTGCGGATTTGGATAAACAGCCAGATTCTGTTTCTTCCGTGCTGAAGGTGTTTGGCATCTTACAGGCGCTCGGAGAAGAGCGTGAAATTGGTATTACAGAGTTGTCGCAGCGTGTGATGATGTCGAAAAGCACCGTTTACCGCTTTTTGCAAACCATGAAATCACTGGGTTATGTAGCGCAGGAAGGAGAGTCTGAAAAATACTCTCTGACGCTAAAGCTGTTCGAACTGGGTGCCCGGGCGCTGCAAAACGTTGATTTGATCCGCAGCGCGGACATTCAGATGCGTGAGATCTCCCGTCTGACCAAAGAGACCATCCACCTGGGTGCACTGGATGAAGACAGCATTGTTTACATCCATAAAATCGACTCCATGTACAACCTGCGTATGTATTCGCGCATTGGCCGCCGCAACCCGCTTTATAGCACGGCAATTGGCAAGGTTCTGCTGGCGTGGCGCGATCGCGAAGAGGTGAAGCAGATCCTTGATGGTGTGGAATATAAACGCAGTACGGAACGAACCATTACCAATACTGATGAACTGTTAACGGTACTCGACAAGGTGCGTGAACAAGGATACGGCGAAGATAACGAAGAGCAGGAAGAAGGGCTGCGCTGCATCGGCGTTCCGGTGTTTGACCGTTTTGGCGTGGTGATCGCGGGTTTAAGTATCTCTTTCCCAACCCTGCGCTTCTCAGAAGAGCGTCTGCACGAGTATGTGGCTATTCTGCACACAGCCGCGCGTAAGATTTCCGAGCAGATGGGCTATCACGACTATCCCTTTTAACGCGTTTTAGCATAAAAAAACGCCGCATCTTCTGCGGCGTTTTTCGTCAGTGGTTAACCAGGCCAGTTAGCCATTATCAACCACGACGGACATCTTTCTCAGTACCGGGCAGTTGGTTAAACCAATGATGCCACTATCAGAATGGAGATACTGCGCCGTGCTTACGCCTTGTGCTGTTACGTACTTACACTGAATACCTAAGCCTGCTGCATTTTCGGTGCTTCCCACAAGCACACCGTAGCCGGTTAACAAAAGTCCAATCCAGAGTATCGCCAGTACTATAATCGTTCGAATAATTACGCGCATTGTTACCTCTTTTATCGTTGTTATCATGAGGCTAGCCTAAACGGTTTACGTAATGAAACAAGTGCAGGATTCTGAAAAAGACCTGATGTTGGTACAGTTAGTCCTTGTTTAAGGTCACCGTGATAACCTGGTTGTATCAGGTCTTTAGACGGAGTGTGGAGTGAAAAAAATACGCTGGGTGATTCTGATTGTCGTACTGATAGCGTGCGTGGTGTTATGGACGCAGACGATCAATGTGATGTGCGATCAGGATGTACAGTTTTTTAGCGGCGTTTGCGCAATCAATAAGTTTATCCCGTGGTAGCACGCATTTTTTCTTAAGGTGATTTCCTTCCTTCGCACCAGTGGTAAAATAGGCGTTTTTATTGAGGTGGTGAAATGGGTGAGTTACTGAACTCAGGGTTGCTGAATGTAGCATCCCTGATGATCTCTTTGGTTGTTCTGCTGGTGGGTCTGGTCATTTGGTTTTTCGTGAACCGTGCCAGTTCCCGTACAAACGAACAGATTGAACTGCTGGAAGCGCTGCTCGATCAGCAAAAGCGTCAGAATGCGCTGCTGCGTCGTCTGTGCGAGGCTAACGAACCGGAAGGGAAAGACGAGTCAAAAGAGGCTGTCGCTGAAAACAACCAGGATCAGGACGATTTTATCCGTCTGGTGGCTGAGCGCTGATTGCCGTGTCCCGGGAGGGACTGTGGTCTGGTTCAGTCCAGGTGTAATCCCTCCCTGAAAATGCGTTAAGTGGCAAGGCAGATAATTTAGCACCAGTTAATAGTACTTTCAGGATACTGAAAACTGGCGATTATTTATCCTTAGAAACGAAGCGATGAATTGTTGCATATATTCTGTATGTATCTACGCTCAAAAATGTTTTATTTTTATCGAAACGTTTTGTTTGCCTTGTTTTGATGCAGCGTCATAAAAATTTCATTATTTTGGTGCATAACCCTCCTTATTACCTGCTGCATTTTAATACAGTTCGGTGCGGATTATTAACATCGAGTTTTTCCTGAAACAATACGCCCCCCGTTGCAATGATTTAAGCATAAGTTTTCACAATTTGTTCTAACTCAATCAATTCCGAAGATTTCTTTTCACGGTTGCTGGACGCATTGTAATGATTGAGCTATGTTAAAAAAGTCTTAGATTACAGTGCTTGCGAAAGCACCGTAGAGCCTGTGTAAGAGCGTTAAGCTGTCTGTGTGTATCGCGCATAATTGTGCAAATCCTTACAGACAGTGTTCGAATTTGTGCGGCGGATCGAGACATGTTTAAAAATGGCTTGCCATATTAAACATAGTGTGTGATAACACGTTTTGGGTCAAACGAGGTACAGTTCTGTTTATGTGTGGCATTTTCAGTAAAGAAGTCCTGAGTAAACACGTTGTCGTTGAATACCGCTTCTCTGCCGAACCTTATATTAGTGCCTCATGCAGTAATGTCTCAGTTTTATCTCAGTCAATGCCTGCGGGCTAAGAAAACACTCTAAGGAATTTTGCAAATGGCAAAGATTAAAGGTCAAGTTAAGTGGTTCAACGAGTCTAAAGGTTTTGGTTTCATTACTCCTGCTGACGGCAGCAAAGACGTGTTCGTACACTTCTCTGCAATCCAGGGTAACGGCTTCAAAACTCTGGCTGAAGGCCAGAACGTTGAGTTCGAAATTCAGGACGGCCAGAAAGGCCCAGCTGCAGTTAACGTAACTGCTATCTGATCGAACCGCTGCTGACTGAAGCGCGTAGCACTTCAATCTCAGACATAAAGCCTCGCACAATGCGGGGCTTTTTTATGCCCCTATCTTTCAAAATATGACTATCCTCTGTCTCGTTAGCAACTTGTTGCAAAGCTGCGAGGTTAGAAGCACAGTTTCGCCTCCCTCAGCGCATCTTTTCCCGTTAAATCAGAGCGTTGTTTAACAGCTCTGGGGTTCAGGTGAAAAAGAAATTAATTATGAGCGCTGGCAATTTCACACCAGCGCGTTTTGCGCTGCTCTGTTTTGCTATTTTCTGCAGTCTGGCTTTTTTACTGGGTCGTGTTGCCTGGCTACAAATCATCAAACCTGACAACCTGGTGAAGCAGGAAGATATGCGATCGCTGCGTCAGCTGACGATTGATGCTCCACGAGGGATGATCACGGATCGTGAAGGCCGACCTCTGGCGGTCAGCGTGCCCGTCAGAGCCGTATGGGCCGACCCTAAAACGGTACTCGCAAAAGGGGGCGTTGGTTTTGACGATCGCTGGCAGGCGCTGGCGAGCGCGCTTCATCTCTCCCTGAATACCCTCTCTTCGCGCATTAACGCCAATCCCAGGGGCCGGTTCATTTACCTGGCTCGTCAGGTTGATCCTGCGCAGGCCAAATGGATTGATAAACTGAATTTGCCGGGAATTAACCTGCGTGATGAATCGCGCCGTTTTTACCCGGCAGGCCACGTGGCGGCCAATCTGATTGGCTTCACCAATATTGACGGGCAGGGCATTGAAGGGGTGGAAAAAAGCTTTAATACTCAGCTGACGGGTAAAGCGGGTGTCCGACAGGTAAGGGAGGATCGCTACGGCCGGGTGGTTGAAAACCTGACGGAAGTTGCGCCCACGCCAGCGCATAACATTCAGCTCAGCATCGACGAGCGGCTACAGACCATTACCGAAGACGCGCTGGATAATGCCGTGGCCTGGAATAAGGCCGAATCAGGGGCATCGGTATTGATCAATATCCCAACCGGCGAAATACTCGCCATGGCGAGTTACCCGGACTTCAACCCCAATAACCGGGAAGGCGCGACAATTAACGATTTTCGTAACCGGGCTATTAGCGATACGTTCGAACCCGGTTCGACCGTTAAACCGCTGGTGCTGATGACGGCGCTGCAGCAGGGGCTGGTCCAGCCGGACAGCGTGATTGACACCCATCCTTATACACTTGATGGACACCGTATTCGCGACGTGGGCTACTACCCGGAGCTGACGATGACCGGGATCCTGCAGAAATCGAGCGATACCGGAGTCTCCCGGCTCTCGCTGGCGATGCCCATACAGCACCTTCTTGATACCTACCGGAACTTTGGTTTTGGCACGAACACGGGTCTTGGCTTAACGGGGGAGAGCGCGGGCCTGTTGCCACAGCGTAAGTACTGGAGCCAGCTCGACCGCGCGACCTTTGCCTTCGGCTATGGCCTGATGGTGACGCCGCTCCAGCTTGCCCACGTCTATGCGACGATTGGCGGATTTGGACTGGAGCGTCCCCTGTCGATCACCCGCATCGATCCCCCCGTTATCGGGCACCGCGTTATGCCGGAGGAGATCGCGCATGAGGTGGAGCATATGATGGAGAGCGTTGCGCTACCCGGTGGCGGTGGCGTTAAGGCCGCGGTGCGTGATTACCGCGTGGCGGTAAAAACCGGTACGGCGAAGAAGATTGATGACAGCGGCAAATATGTCGATAAATATGTCGCCTATACCGCGGGCGTCGCACCTGCGAGCGATCCGCGTTTTGCGCTGGTCGTGGTGATTAACGAGCCTCAAAACGGGGCGTACTACGGTGGGGCGGTTTCAGCGCCGGTTTTCAGCGAAATCATGGGCAACGTGCTGCGCCTGGAGAATATAAAACCTGATGGCCTCCCGGCCGGTTCTGACCACCTTATCGTCATGCGGTAATCCAGCCGTTTTATAGCGGGGCGAATAGCGGTACACTTCGCCCTTTGGTTTATGCCCCGGAGTTGCCATGTCCTTCAGTTGCCCCCTTTGTCATGCGTCGCTGATGCGCTCAGATAAAAGTTATCGTTGTCCGCAGGGACATCAGTTTGATATGGCGAAAGAAGGATATGTGAATCTTCTGCCGGTGCAGCATAAGCGCTCCCGCGATCCGGGCGATAGTGCGGAGATGATGCAGGCACGCCGTGCATTTCTCGATGCCGGACACTATCTGCCGCTGCGGGAGACAGTTGCGCAGATGCTGGATGATATGTTGCCTGATTCGGCGTCCGCCATGCTGGATATCGGTTGTGGAGAAGGATACTACACCGCGCGGTTTGCGGAAGTGGCGCGTGAGAAGGGGGCCGTAACATTCGGTCTCGACGTGTCGAAAGTGGCCATTCGCGCGGCGGCTAAACGCTACGCTGGCGTGACGTACTGCGTGGCTTCAAGCCACCGGTTGCCGTTCGAAGATGCCAGTAAGGACGCTATCATCCGCATCTATGCTCCCTGTAAAGCGCAAGAGCTTGCACGGGTGGTGAAACCCGGCGGATGGGTCATCACCGTCACACCCGGCCCGCGTCATCTGATGGAGCTGAAAGGGCTGATCTACGACGAAGTGC
Source organism: Enterobacter sp. MGH 37 (assembly GCF_000534515.1). Classification (NCBI taxonomy): domain Bacteria; kingdom Pseudomonadati; phylum Pseudomonadota; class Gammaproteobacteria; order Enterobacterales; family Enterobacteriaceae; genus Enterobacter; species Enterobacter sp. MGH 37. The sequence goes on along the minus strand of NZ_KI973205.1, from coordinate 1,859,170 downwards.
GTCTGCATGCCCCCCATTCTGAACAGCTGGCAGGTTTTACGCTGAAGCAGGAGCAGTCAGTGGCGTATCACATGGATCTGGAGGGGCAGGAGGCGGTAGCACTATTGCAGATGACGCCGTTCGCGTGGCGGGCAAAACCGGAAGTTTGGGCGGCGCTAGCGGCCCGGACGACATTTAGCTGCCAGACAGATTTCAGTATCCATGTCTGGCAGCGCGACGCTTAACCCGCGAAGTGTGCCCAGAGGATCTGGGCACCAATGCCGATCAAAACGATACCGCCTAAGATCTCGGCGCGTTTACCCAGTAGCGGGCCGATAAAGCGTCCGACCATTATGCCCAGCGTGGACATAATCAGTGTTGCACAGCCAATGGCCAGCGCAGTGGCGATAATGTTAACCTGCAGGAAAGCCAGACCCACCCCGACGGCCATGGCGTCAAGGCTTGTGGCGATAGCGGTTGTCACCAGCAGCCAGAATCCATGGCGGTATTGCGGTTCCGCATCTTCATCATCCCCGCCGCGAAAACCCTCGATGACCATTCGGCCACCGAGAAACACCAGCAGAACGAACGCGATCCAGTGATTCCACTCGAGCACGAACTGGCTGGCGAGCATACCCAGACCCCAACCGATGAGCGGTGTCAGCGTTTCGATGGCGCCAAAAATCAGCCCGGTACGCAGTGCTTCTGAGAATTTAGGTTTGTGGAGCGTGGCACCCTTGCCAATGGAGGCAGCAAAAGCGTCCATGGACATGCCAAAAGCGAGAAGGATCGTAGCGGAGATATTCATAACAGCGTCCAGACCGGGGATATCCATATGACACATCACTGCCCCCAGTAAACAGCAGTTGATGTATCTATGGTCTCGCCTGATCTCTTTTGCACCGTAAGCGTGCTGAAAGCGATCCGTACGTGCCACGTTTTTCAACGAGTATGTTGACACGTACATTTCCTGCGTGCAGGAAATCGGCTACTCCCCAACGACGGGCGCAACCTTAACATATTTTGAGAATATAAAACAACATCGAGGAAGGCTTAATTTACTCGCTTTCTTGATAACGATTTTCATTTAGGTTTATGCGTGAAAATATCGTTAATGAATATAAGTCAAAAGAGGATAGCAGATATAGCAACGGCTATATTCAGGGTGAGAAAATAGCGTAATATATAGCCGATGCTATAAATTTAACTTATTGAGTTTTAAGGAGTAATGTGTAGATTTTCTCAAGGTCATCAATATTCTTGACCCGGATGAGCAGGCGGCGTTGTTCTAATTGCATCACTAACACACCGTCTTCGGATAAATTCATCTCTTTAATGCGGTTATATTCTATCCATACGTTGGCGAAGAAGAATCCGTATTTTTTAAAAATGAGTTTTGGCGAACGGATCCAGAAAAGGTATATCGCCATTAATGCCAGCGCACATAATAACCATGTGGTTAATATTGCACCGTGGCTGGTGACGTTATTGTAGATCAGAATGACCACCAGACCCGCGAAGATAAACGCATCAATGCGTCCGCGGCGTAAGAGGGGAAGGGTCAGTAGCGTCTCGCCGTGGCGGCGAGGCATAATGAACTCGTCATAGATAGCGTAAGCCAGAAGGGCGACAATAAATAAAACCAGTACGATGTCCGTGACAGTCATTCATCCTCCGGATAACCGATAAAAAAACCGGGGGCAAGCCCCCGGCGTCTCACGTTACTGCTTTACAGACCCAGCAGGCCGACAGCGTAGCCCGCGATACCGATGACGAAGAAGCCAACGATGATCCACAGCGGGTTCACCTTCTTACGCAGCAGCCACATACAGGCGAAGGTCAACAGCAGCGGTACCAGGCCCGGCATCAGCTGATCCAGGATAGTCTGCACGGTGGTGACGCGGGTCTGACCATCCTGGCCGGTGATGGTCGATACCACCAGCGGGATGTTCACGTGCGTCCACTTGTTCACCAGTGCCCCCATCACAAACAGGCCGAGAATTGACGCCCCCTCGGTCAGTTTCTGCAGGAAGCCGCCGCCCATATCCTTAACAATATCCACGCCCTTGCGGTAGCCGTAGGCCACGCCGTAGTAACGTGTCAGCAGTCGCACCGCGTTGAACAGGATAAAGAACAGCAGAGGACCGAGCAGGCTGCCGCTCATGGCGATACCCGCCCCCAGCGCGGCAAAGACCGGACGAACCGTACCCCAGAAGATAGGGTCACCTACACCGGCCAGAGGACCCATCAGACCGACTTTGATACCGTTGATCGCACCATCGTCAATCTCTGCGCCGTTGGCACGCTGCTCTTCCATCGCCAGCGTTACGCCCAGAACCGGCGCGGCTACATATGGATGGGTGTTGAAGAATTCCAGGTGACGCTTAATCGCCTGACGTCGTGCTTCGTTATTTTCCGGGTACAGGCGCTTGATCGCCGGTACCATGGAGAAGCAGAAGCCCAGCGCCTGCATACGTTCGAAGTTCCATGAACCCTGAAACAGGTTAGAACGGATGAACACGCCACGAATATCACCCGGAGTGAGTTTTTTCTCGGTGGTAGTTTTTGTCATATCAACCATTTCGCTCACCTGTTAGTCCAGTTCGTTATCGAGATCGTTGTTACCAGCAGCCTGCGCTGGGGCACCCGCAACGCGGTTATATTTCGGGCTGAGCTGGATGTAGAGAATCGCCATTACGGCACCAATGACACCCAGTGCAACCAGGTTGAAGTTGGTGAATGCTGCGGTGACGAAGCCGAGGTAGAAGAACGGCATCAGGTAGCCTGCGCGCATCATGTTAATGACCATCGCATAACCAACGACCACGATCATACCGCCCGCGATGTTCAGACCACCGGTGACCACTTCTGGAATGGCGTTCAGCATGCTCTGGACTTCACTGGTACCGACTGAGATCGCAACGATAACCGCCGGAATGGCGATACGCATCGCCTGCAGGAACAGGGATGAAACGTGGATCCAGGAGAGTGCTGTAAGGTTGCCGTTTTCGGCCGCCTTATCCGCCGCGTGCTGGAAAGCAACGGTGATGGTACGTACGATAATGGTCAGAACCTGGCCTGCTGCGGCCAGAGGAATGGCCAGAGCGATACCTGCACCGATACTCTGATGACCGGCAATAACCAGAACGGTCGAAATGATGGAGGCCAGCGCGGCATCTGGCGCAACGGCAGCACCGATGTTCATCCAGCCGAGGGCGATCATTTCCAGCGTACCCCCGATGATGATACCGGTTTTCATATCACCCAGTACGGCACCAATCAACGTACAGGCCACCAGAGGACGGTGGAACTGAAATTCATCAAGTACGGATTCCATACCCGCAATACATGCGACGACGAACACCAGCACAATCTGAAGAGTGGTAATCTCCATTGTACTTCTCCTATTACATAAGCTTTATGTGAAAAACCGGCGCGGGCTTATTTCCCAACTTTACCGATCAAATCCATCATTTTCAGTTTCTGGTCAGTGGAAACTTTACGGGCTTCCAGCTCAATACCGCGCGCATTCAGCTTGTTGAATGCCTCGATATCTTTCGCATCGACTGAAATGGCGTTGTTGACCTGCGTTTTGCCCTGACGGAACGCCATACCCCCAATGTTCACGGAGGTGATTTTCACGCCGCCTTCAACAATGCGCTCAACGTCTGTCGGGTTAGTAAACAGCAGCATTACGCGCTCACCCGCGTATTTCGGGTTGTTGTAAACGCGGATCATCTTGGCGACATCCACCACGTGCGCGGTGACGCCAGGAGGAGCAACCTGAGTCAGAAGGGTTTTACGTACGGTGTCGGCGGCAACTTCGTCGCTGACGACGATAATGCGGCGAACGTTGGTCTCTTTAGTCCAGCGCGTTGCCACCTGGCCGTGGATTAATCGGTCATCAATACGTGCAAGGCCGATGACCATATAATCATTCGGGCCCATGGGTTTTGCCGGTGTAGCCACTTTCGGTGCTGCTGCTGCCGCGGGAGCGGGTTTCTCAACCGGCTGTGCTTTCAGGGCTTTCACGCCCTCACGGCCCGTTTCAACCGCCAGGGCGACAAGCTCATCAAAAGTCGGGTTGTCGTCGCGCGCCATAAAGGTTTCCACCAGCATGGGAATGTTAACGCCGGCGACGACTTCATAATGCTCTTTATCGACGACAATACGGCTGGCAGCATTGAACGGGCTGCCGCCCCATGTATCAACGAGAAACAGCACGCCTTTGCTGGTATCCAGCTTCGAGAGTTGAGCGTTGTACTTTTCAATCAGCGTCTCGGCGTTTTCACCGGGAACGAAATCGATCCAGCCGACGTTTTCCTGCTCGCCCAACAGCATCTCTGCCGTTTTGAGTAGCTGCTCAGCAGCCCAACCATGTGTGCCTATGACAATAGCAATGGTCACTTGCTACCTCCTTTTATTATCATTAATACGCCTGCCGGGCAGACGTACTGAGAATCGTATTGGCGAACCGAATCGATTCAGATAAGGGTTAGAGTTCAAAAAACTAAGACTTCCGCGAATTATTTTAGACAGTGAAAAAATAATTTATGTGATGAAGATCCGTAATTTAGCTTTCCCGATCGAGAAAATTCTCAACACAAATTTAGTCTTATTGCGTTTTTGCAAAAGAACGTAAATCTTTGCTTAAAACCTGGTGTCTCTGATATGTTTAGCCTCCGTTTACTTGTTCAGGAGTATAGGGCTACAGCCCACTATATGGACCGTCACCGACGTCAGTCATCTTTCAGGCCAATTTGCGCCTTTTTCACCGGCGATCCTCGCCATGTACCGACTCTGTCTTCCTCTGTTTTGCCCACGTTGAGTGGGGCACCGTTTCGTCATTCCTTTAGCAGGAGCTTGTCATGGAATTCTTAATGGACCCGTCAATCTGGGTGGGATTGCTCACGCTGGTGGTGCTGGAGATCGTTCTCGGCATCGATAACCTGGTGTTTATCGCCATCCTTGCGGATAAGCTGCCGCCAAAACAGCGTGATAAAGCGCGTCTGATTGGCCTCTCGCTGGCGCTGGTCATGCGACTGGGACTGCTTTCCGTCATTTCCTGGATGGTCACGCTGACAAAACCGCTGTTCTCCGTCATGGATTACACCTTCTCCGGGCGTGATTTAATCATGCTGATCGGGGGGATATTCCTGCTCTTTAAAGCGACCACGGAACTCCACGAGCGGCTGGAAAACCGTCAGCACGACGATGGACACGGTAAGGGCTACGCCAGTTTCTGGGTGGTGGTGCTGCAGATCGTCGTGCTGGATGCGGTCTTCTCGCTGGATGCGGTAATCACGGCGGTCGGCATGGTGAACCATCTCCCTGTGATGATGGCGGCTGTGGTCATTGCTATGGCGGTAATGCTGCTGGCGTCGAAACCGCTGACGCGTTTCGTCAACCAACATCCGACGGTGGTTGTGCTCTGTCTGAGCTTCCTGCTGATGATTGGTCTGAGCCTGGTAGCGGAAGGTTTTGGCTTCCATATTCCGAAAGGTTATCTGTACGCCGCAATTGGCTTCTCGATCCTGATTGAACTGTTCAACCAGATTGCGCGCCGGAACTTTATTAAGCAGCAGTCGAATCAGCCGCTGCGTGCCCGTACCGCGGATGCCATTCTGCGTCTGATGGGCGGTCGTCGCCAGGTGAACGTTCAGTCTGATACTGAAAACCGTAATCCGGTGCCGGTTCCGGAAGGGGCGTTTGTAGAAGAAGAGCGCTACATGATCAACGGCGTGCTCTCCCTTGCTTCCCGTTCGCTGCGCGGAATCATGACCCCGCGCGGGGAAATCAGCTGGGTCGATGCGAACCTGAGCGTGGATGAAATTCGTCAGCAGTTGCTCTCTTCACCGCACAGCCTGTTCCCGGTGTGTCGCGGTGAGCTGGATGAGATCATCGGCGTCGTGCGCGCGAAAGAGATGCTGGTGGCCCTGGAAGAGGGCGTCAACGTAGAAGCCATTGCGGCTGCATCGCCTGCGATTGTTGTGCCGGAAACGCTGGATCCGATCAACCTGCTGGGCGTGTTGCGACGCGCACGCGGCAGCTTCGTTATCGTCACCAACGAGTTCGGTGTGGTGCAGGGGCTGGTCACGCCGCTGGACGTGCTGGAAGCGATTGCCGGTGAGTTCCCTGATGCCGACGAAACGCCTGAGATCGTCGCCGACGGCGAAGGCTGGCTGGTTAAAGGCACGACCGACCTGCACGCGCTCTCGCACACGCTCGGGGTGGAAAACGTGGTCAACGATGAAGAAGACATCGCGACCGTTGCCGGTCTGGTTATCGCCGTGAACGGGCAAATCCCGCGTATCGGGGATGTGATTGAGTTGCCGCCGCTGCACATTACCATTGTTGAAGCCAACGACTATCGCGTTGATATGGTCCGTATTGTTAAAGAACAATCTGTCCACGATGAAGAAGAATAGCTCTGCTTAACGCAGGGGCATTAAGGGCACAATGTGTCCGTTATGCTGTGCTGGCGGGGGAGCACTTCCCGCCAGCCATTGTGGAAAGTCTCTCAGCGGCATCGGCCGCGCATAGTAAAATCCCTGCAGGACCGATACACCATGGCGGCGCAGATATCGCGCCTGCTCCTCTGTTTCGACCCCTTCAGCCACCAGTTCGATATTGAGTCGCTGACCCAGTGCAATGATGATATCCGTCACCGTTGAATTCACGGCGTCGGTGCCAATGGCGGTGATAAACGACTGGTCGATTTTTAGTACGTCCGGGTGCAGCTTTTCAAGCCAGGAGAGGGAGCTGTTTCCGGTACCAAAATCGTCGATGGCAAGCTTCACCCCTTTGCGATGCAGTTCGCGCACAATACGATATTCCGCATCCGGCAGGGCATCCCGTTCCGTTAATTCAATCACCAGCTGCTGACGCGGGTTAGCGCTGAACCAGAGGCGGTTCAGGTCCTGTAACAACACCGCGTGACGGAAATGGCTGGCAGCGACGTTAATGCCGATGTGAAAACCGGCGCTGGAAGGAAAGTAGCCTATCTGACGTACGGTTTCGGCGAGGACATAGCGTGTCAGAGGGACAATCAGATTATGTTCTTCCGCCAGAGGAATAAACACTTCCGGGGAGATCCACCCCTGTCGCGGGTTATTCCAGCGCAGCAGAATTTCAACGCCGACGCACGCCTGAGTTCGGGCATTCACCAGCGGCTGGCAGAAAAGCTCGAATTCCCGGGCCGCAATGCCCATATCAATCTCCCACGTGAAACTCATCCTGTTCGCCGTCGCCAGCCAGGCGAGATAGCCCAGCAGCAGGCTCAGCATAAGACCCAACGGAAGCTGCGCGGGCAGCGTCTTCAGGGCCAGCTCTCCTGGACCTGGCCCGCTGACGATGATGGAGAAGGGGTTGTGGGTGGATGACAGCTGAACAAGCGCGCCAGCCTTTCCGAAAGTCAGGCTATCGGTGACCCGTTGACCATAGCGCAAAAAACGATCGCCCACGGATAACGCCACATCATCAATAAGTGGACGCTCGGGCTCCAGTATCATTCTGGTGATCAAATCAATATTAATGATCTCAATGACGCCATCTTCCCCGTCCTGGGACACCGGGTTCCACTGGATCAAGATCGGACTGCCCTTCATCAGCCACCGATCGGTCGATAAAATCAGCTTCGGCGTGCTGGCGGGTAATTCCGGGAGAAAGTCGCGGATGGGAATATTACGGCTGCCGAAAACACTGGAGCAATACAGGATACCGTCTTTAATCAGGGCAATGGAGCGTACCGTTTGTAAAATGGCCGCCTGTTTTCGCAGGGCCAAATGTGCCTGAGGGCAGGGTTGACCCACCAGCTGCTGGAACACGCTGCGGCGTTTTTCCAGCGAAAGGAGAAGATTATCCAGAGAGCGAACGGTATGGCTGCTGAAGTCGAGTACCCGCTGCTGGTTAACGTTGCGCTGAGAAATAAAGCGAGCGCCCAGGGTCAGAATGAGCGTAAGGATCGCAACCGTCACACAGACGATAACGCGTTTTCGGCGGTAATGTTTAATGATCGTTTGTGCAGTTTGCATGAACGGTCGCCTGATAAGCCACCAGCCCCAAAAGCCGGACGCAACAGTAAAAGTGTAGTGGGGAAAGCGAAAGGAGACGAGAAAGAGGGGGGAAATTCGCCCATCCGTTGCAGATGGGCGAAAGCGAGTATTAGTCGCACTGCACCTTAATAGCCAGACCACCACGCGACGTCTCACGGTACTTCGCGTTCATGTCTTTGCCGGTTTCGTACATGGTTTCGATGACCTTATCCAGCGACACGCGCGGTTCGCTGGTACGGCGCATCGCCATGCGTGAGGCGTTGATCGCTTTGACAGAGGCAATCGCGTTACGCTCAATGCACGGTACCTGTACCTGGCCCGCGACAGGGTCACAGGTCAGACCGAGGTTATGCTCCATACCAATCTCTGCCGCCACGCAAACCTGCTCAGGGCTTGCACCCAACAGTTCAGCCAGACCGGCGGCAGCCATCGAGCAGGCAACGCCCACTTCACCCTGACAGCCCACTTCCGCACCGGATATGGACGCGTTCATCTTGTACAGCGCGCCGATGGCCCCTGCCGCGAGGAAATAGCGGATATAGATATCGGGCGTGACAGGCTCAATAAAGTGATCGTAGTAGGCCAGTACCGCTGGAACGATGCCGCAGGCACCGTTGGTTGGCGCCGTCACGACACGGCCACCGGCGGCGTTCTCTTCGTTAACCGCCAGGGCAAACATGTTTACCCAGTCGACCACGTTCATCGGGTCATTCGAGAATTTATCCGTGGTCACCAGCATACGGCGCAGGGCAGAGGCACGACGCGGCACGCGCAGTGGCCCAGGCAATACGCCTTCGGTGTTCATCCCGCGGTCAATACAGGCGCGCATGGTTTGCCACACGTTAGCAAAATAGTCTTCAATCTCTTTTTTGCTGTGCAGCGCCAGTTCGTTCTGCATCACCATACCGGACAGGGAAAGACCGGTCTCTTTGCAGTACCCCAACATCTCGGTAGCCGACTTAAACGGATACGGGACGCTGACGTCGCCAACGCTGTCTTTGCCAAAATGCTCTTCATCGACGATGAAGCCACCGCCGATGGAGTAGTACGTTTTGCTGTAAATCTCTTTTTCACCGCTCCAGGCATGAATGGTCATGCCGTTTTCATGCAGCGGCAGGTTGTCGCTGCGAAAACGCATGCCGTCATCCTGCGGGAAATCCACTTCATGCTGGCCGTTAGCCAGCAGCAGGCGTCCGCGCGTTTCCACGTCGCGGATAAATGCCGGGATGGCATCAATATCAACAGTGTCCGGCATATTGCCTGCCAGACCCATAATAATGGCGATATCGGTGTGGTGGCCTTTACCCGTTAATGACAGTGATCCGTAAACGTCTACGGCGACACGGGTAACGCTTTCCAGTAATCCTTTTTCGACCAGATCATCGACGAACTGTTTACCGGCCTTCATAGGCCCAACAGTATGGGAAGACGAAGGGCCAATTCCCACTTTAAACATGTCGAATATACTAATCACTTTCACACTCCTGACAGGGTTACCGGGGTTCCAGTAACGATGTTATAACTGCGCATAGTGTAAGAGGGAACACCGACCTCGGCTTAACTATTCACATGAATTAAACTAATGGTTAACGATGGGTTTTGCTAATAGCGCGACGCGGATCGCAAACCTGCAAAGAAGGATGGAATGTAAAGTATAGTCAAGGTTTCAGGCCGATTTGCAGCGCCAGTTCACGAATGATCCCCGCCGTCATGCCCCAGACAAAATAATGCTGATACCAGGACAACCAGACCCGATGATCATGCCCTCGACGCTGAATATCCAGCGGATGATAACGGCTGAGCCGGAGCGCCTCTTCAAGCGGCATCTCAAACACGGCTGACACTTCATCGACGCTGGCGTGATACTGCAGGCCCGGCGGGATAATACCCACCACGGGCGTGACCTGAAAACCGGTCACGCTGTCGACCGGCGGCAGCACGCCTATCACCTCGACCGCCTCAGGCGGGATGGCCACTTCTTCCTGAGCTTCCCGCAGCGCGGCGGCGATCAGCGACGCATCGGTGCTGTCCACCGCGCCTCCGGGAAAAGCAACCTGACCGGCGTGTTTACGCATATGCGGCGAGCGCTGCGTCAGCAACAGCCCCGGCTGCTCCCGGCGCACCACCGGGATCAGCACCGCCGCCTGACGTTGATTCAGCGTGGCGCGGTTGACCTGCGGTCGCAAAAGCTGAAAGCGCGACAGAAAATCATCCAGCGTCAGGTTCTCTTTCTCCACCGTTAGTTCTCCAGTTGTTTCAGGATACGGTTAACTTTATCAAAGGTTTCCTGATATTCCGCCTCGACCTGGCTATCCGCCACAATGCCACCGCCTGCAGAGCAGTACAGATTGCCGTCGCAGGCCGTCAGGGTACGAATGGTGATGCTGGTATCCATGGTGCCGCACAGGCTGATATAGCCGATACTGCCGCACCAGGCGTTGCGGCGGTGCGGTTCCAGTTCGTCGATGATAGCCATCGCGCGAATTTTGGGGGCTCCGGTGATGGAGCCGCCCGGAAACGCGGCGCGAAGCAGATCGCAGGCGGTGCGCGTGGCGGGCAGGCGCGCGGTAATGGTGCTGACCAGATGATGTACCGCCGGGAAAGGCTCGACGACGAACAGCTCCGGCACGCGCACGCTGCCGGGTTCGGCGACGCGGCCAATATCGTTACGCATCAGGTCGACGATCATCAGGTTCTCGGCGCGATCTTTCGGCGATGCGGCGAGTTTCTCCGCCTGCTGGCGATCGGCGTTGGGGTCCGCCAGACGCGGTAGTGTGCCTTTAATCGGGCGGGTTTGAATGACCCCCTCGGCCAGATGAATAAAGCGCTCTGGCGACAGGCTGAGGATAGCGCCCTGAGGCAGACGTACGAATGCGCTGAACGGCGCCTTGTTGCTGGCATTAAGACGGGAAAACGCCTGCCACTCATCTCCGTGATAAGTCGCCTGGAAACGCTGGGCAAGGTTCACCTGATAACAGTCGCCGCTTTGCAGATACGCCTGAACGCGCGCGAATTTTTCATCGTATTCCGTCTCGCTCATATTCGAGCGCCAGCCGGAGGTCAGCCTGAACATCTGGGCCGGGGCGGGCTGTTGCGCTTCAAGCCAGGCCAGTCGCGCCTGCACGTCACTATGGCTCAGCAGAGAAACCGTTTTTTTCTGGTGATCGACAATTAACGCCCAGTCATACAGCCCCACGGCCATGTCTGGCAGGGAAATATCAGCCTGCGCATGCTCGGGCAGCGTTTCGAAACGGCGACCCAAATCGTAGCCAAACAGACCAAGCGCGCCACCCTGAAAAGGGAGATCCGGGTCTGGTGTGGCGGATAAGCCTAACGCGTTGAGCGCTTGCTGAAGCTGCATCAGGGGATCGTGCGTCGGCGCCAGGTCATCGGTTGTCAGCGTTTTAAGCGGGTCGGCAACCAGAATATCAAAGCGGCTGTAGGGGTGATCCGCATGGCCAGAATGCAGCAGTATGGCAAAGGGAAGGTGGCTTATGCGGGCAAACCAGAACTCCGCGGCGTCAGCACGCCAGGGCAACGTCAATACAGTGGGGAAGCGCATGTTCATGTGTGGCATACTACCGGGCAGCGTGAAATAATTAGCGCGAATAATTTAGCAGGAGTTGACGATGTTTGCAGGTTTACCTTCTCTGAGCCATGAACAGCAGCAGAAAGCGGTTGAGCGAATTCAGGAACTGATGTCCCAGGGAATGAGCAGCGGACAGGCGATTACCGTCGTCGCTCAGGAGATTCGCGCCAGTCATTCCGGCGAGCGGATTGTGGCGCGATTCGAAGATGATGATCCAGAAGATCAAGAGGAGTGATCGGGCTTAAACCGCCGCGATAATCTTAATTTCGACCTTATACTCCGGTTTCATCAGCGTGGCCTGTACAGTGCAGCGTACAGGCGCGTGACCCGCCACCACCCATGCATCCCAGGCTTTGTTCATCGCCGCAAAATCATCTTTATTGGCCAGAAAAATGGTCGCATCCAGAATGCGGGATTTATCGCTGCCCTGTTTTTCCAGCACGGCATCAATTTGCGCCAGCGTGTTGGCCGTTTGCTCGAAGGCATCCGCGTCCAGGTTAGCCGGTACGCCAGTGTAGTAGAGCGTCTGATTGTGGATCACCACATCAGACCAGCGGGCTTCGGCATCAATGCGCTTAATCGTCATAAACGTTTCCTCGTTATTTTTCGTCATCAGGCGGCAAGACTGCCATATTGTGCTGGCGTCGTCACTATTTGGGGTGGCACTGGAGAGGCGGGACTGACATAATCCCTGTGCAAAAATACAGTGAGAGAGCACCGTGGCAGACGATTTTTCCCCTGAAGGTCAGTTAGCACAAGCGATTCCCGGCTTCAAACCGCGTGAACCTCAGCGGCAGATGGCGCACGCCGTAGCGCACGCTATCGACAAGGCGCAGCCGCTGGTGGTCGAGGCCGGTACCGGCACGGGGAAAACCTACGCGTATCTCGCTCCGGCGCTGCGGGCGAAAAAGAAGGTCATTATCTCCACCGGTTCAAAAGCGCTGCAGGATCAGCTCTACAGCCGTGATTTGCCCACCGTGGCGAAAGCGCTGAAATACAAGGGCCGACTGGCGCTGCTGAAAGGCCGTTCTAACTACCTTTGCCTGGAGCGCCTTGAACAGCAGGCGCTGGCGGGCGGCGATCTGCCGGTTCAGACCCTGAGCGACGTGATTATCCTTCGCGCCTGGGCCAACCAGACGGAAGAGGGGGATATCAGCACCTGTGCGAGCGTGCCGGAAGACTCTCCTGCCTGGCCACTGGTGACCAGCACCAACGACAACTGCCTCGGCAGCGACTGTCCGCTGTATAAAGACTGCTTTGTGGTGAAAGCGCGTAAAACGGCGATGGATGCCGATGTGGTGGTGGTCAACCACCATCTGTTCCTCGCAGATATGGTGGTTAAGGACAGCGGCTTCGGTGAGCTGATCCCTGAAGCGGATGTCATGATCTTCGATGAAGCCCACCAGCTTCCGGATATCGCCAGCCAGTATTTTGGCCAGTCGCTCTCCAGCCGCCAGCTGCAGGACCTGGCAAAAGATTTCACCATCGCCTACCGGACCGAACTCAAAGATACCCAGCAGTTGCAGAAGTGTGCCGACCGCCTGGCGCAAAGCGCGCAGGATTTCCGTTTACAGCTTGGTGAACCCGGCTATCGCGGTAACCTGCGCGAGCTGCTGGCGGACAAAAACATCCAGCGCGCGCTGCTGCTGCTCGACGATGCCCTTGAACTCTGTTATGACGTCGCGAAGCTGTCGCTTGGTCGCTCCGCACTGCTGGATGCCGCCTTCGAACGCGCCACGTTGTACCGCGGACGGCTGAAACGGCTGAAAGAAATCAACCAGCCAGGGTACAGCTACTGGTATGAATGCACCTCGCGCCACTTCACCCTGGCGCTTACGCCGCTGACCGTGGCCGATAAATTTAAAGAGGTGATGGCGCAGAAACCGGGAAGCTGGATCTTTACCTCGGCAACCCTGTCGGTGAATGACGATCTGCACCACTTTACCGAGCGCCTCGGCATTGAGCAGGCGGAGTCGCTGCTGCTGCCAAGCCCGTTTGATTATGAAAAGCAGGCGCTGCTCTGCGTCCCGCGCAATTTACCGCTGCCAAACCAGCCGGGTGCGGCGCGTCATCTGGCGGCGATGCTAAAGCCCATGATTGAGGCCAACAACGGCCGCTGCTTTATGCTTTGCACGTCGCACGCCATGATGCGTGACCTCGCCGAGCAGTTCCGTGCCACCATGACCCTGCCGGTGCTGTTGCAGGGGGAAACCAGCAAAGGACAACTGCTCCAGCAGTTTGTCAGCGCCGGTAATGCCCTGCTGGTGGCGACCAGCAGCTTCTGGGAAGGGGTGGATGTGCGTGGCGATACGCTCTCGCTGGTCATTATCGACAAACTACCGTTTACCTCCCCGGATGACCCGCTGTTGAAAGCGCGGATGGAAGACTGCCGCCTGCGCGGAGGCGATCCGTTCGACGAGGTTCAGCTGCCTGAGGCGGTCATCACGCTCAAGCAAGGGGTAGGGCGCTTAATCCGCGACGTGACCGATCGCGGCGTGCTGGTTATCTGCGATAACCGGCTGGTCATGCGCCCTTACGGCGCAACCTTCCTTGCGAGCCTCCCTCCAGCGCCACGGACGCGGGATATAAAACGCGCGGTGCGTTTTCTGGCAAACCCAACGGCGGAGTAATTTGCCCCGGAGTGTGCTAAGATGCGCGCCATTTTGTGACTGACCCTTGCGAGAGCGCGACGACTGATGCGAATTCTGGCTATTGATACCGCAACAGAGGCTTGCTCTGTTGCTCTGCTGAGTGATGGTGCTGTTTCTGCTCATTTCGAAGAGTGCCCACGGGAACACACCCAACGTATTCTGCCCCTGGTAAAAGACATTTTAACTCAGGGCAACACCGCCTTAACCGACCTTGATGCCCTGGCCTTTGGCCGCGGGCCCGGCAGCTTTACGGGCGTCCGTATTGGTATTGGCATTGCTCAGGGACTGGCGCTGGGCGCTGACCTGCCGATGATCGGCGTCTCTACGCTTGCGACGATGGCGCAGGGGGCCTGGCGTATGACGGGCGCCACCCGCGTGCTGGCTGCCATTGATGCCCGCATGGGGGAAGTTTACTGGGCGGAATATACCCGTGATGAGAACGGCGTCTGGCACGGCGAAGAGACGGAAGCGGTACTTAAACCTGACGCGGTCACTGAACGTCTTAAGCAACTGTCCGGCGAGTGGGCGACCGTGGGGACGGGCTGGCCGGCATGGCCAGACATGGCGAACGACACTGGCGTGACGCTGGTGGACGGCAACATGCTGCTGCCAGCGGCGGAAGACATGCTTCCGATTGCCACTCAGCTGCTCGCAGCAGGAAAAACCGTTGCTGTTGAACACGCGGAGCCGGTTTATTTGCGAAACACCGTCGCGTGGAAGAAACTTCCGGGCCGCGAGTGAATCTCAGTAACAGGAACTGAGAAAAAGGAGTCGCATCATGGCGGTTCAGACTAAAGTAGTACGCCTTTTTATGGCAGGCGCGGTTGCCATAGCACTGAGCGGATGCGTATCCGTCCCTGATGCGATCAAGGGCAGTAGCCCGACGCCCCAGCAGGATCTGGTTCGGGTGATGAATGCGCCTGAGCTTTACGTCGGCCAGGAAGCGCGCTTCGGCGGGAAAGTGATCGAGGTGCAGAACCAGCAGGGGAAAACCCGGCTGGAGATTGCTACCGTGCCGCTGGACAGCGGTGCGCGACCCGTACTGGGTGAGGCCTCCCGGGGACGCATCTATGCGGATGTCAGTGGTTTCCTCGATCCCGTTGATTTCCGTGGGCAACTGGTGACCGTCGTCGGACCGATAACCGGCGCCGTGCAGGGTAAAATCGGTAACACGCCTTATAAATTCATGACCATGCAGGTCAATGGGTATAAACGCTGGCGTCTGGCACAGCAGGTGATCATGCCGCCTCAGCCGATTGACCCGTGGATGTGGGGTCCGCATCCTTATCGTTACGGTTACCCGGGTTGGGGCTGGTATAACCCCGGTCCTGCGCAGGTCCAGACGATCGTAACTGAGTAACTTACTGTTATTGCTGGGAAAGAGACAGCGGCTTAGCCGCTGTCTCTGTTTTTTTACGGATAATACGAAAAAAAAGAGTGACGCGCTTCGCAACCTTAAATCTGAACAATTAATAAACTGGTACGCTGAGTTAATATAATGTTAACAAACTGTTTATTATCGGGGTTGTGATGACGACGAACACTCATTTCAGAGGTGATGCATTGAAAAAGGTTTGGCTTAACCGTTATCCCGCAGATGTTCCTGCCGAGATCAATCCTGACCGTTATCAATCCCTGGTTGAATTATTTGAACACTCGGTAAGGCGTTACGCAGACCAGCCCGCATTTGTGAATATGGGCGAGGTAATGACGTTCCGTAAGCTTGAGGAGCGTAGCCGGGCGTTTGCGGCCTATCTGCAGGAAGGGCTTGGGCTGCAAAAAGGAGACCGCGTCGCGCTGATGATGCCGAACCTGCTGCAATACCCGGTGGCGCTGTTCGGCATCCTGCGTGCCGGGATGATTGTCGTCAACGTCAACCCGCTTTACACCCCGCGCGAGCTGGAACACCAGCTCAACGACAGCGGTGCGGTGGCGATAGTTATTGTTTCTAACTTTGCCCATACACTGGAAAAAGTGGTCGACAAAACCCAGGTTAAACACGTCATCCTGACGCGCATGGGGGATCAGCTGTCCACCGCCAAAGGGACGCTGGTTAACTTTGTGGTTAAATACGTCAAGCGCCTGGTGCCAAAATACCATCTGCCGGATGCCATCTCCTTCCGCCGCGCGCTGCATGCGGGCTATCGCATGCAATACGTTAAACCGGAAGTGGTCTCTGAGGACCTCGCTTTTCTGCAATACACCGGTGGCACAACCGGCGTGGCCAAAGGGGCGATGCTAACCCACCGCAACATGCTGGCAAACCTTGAACAGGTCAATGCCACCTACGGGCCGCTGCTGCATCCGGGCAAAGAACTGGTGATCACGGCGCTACCGCTGTATCACATTTTCGCGCTGACCATGAACTGCCTGCTGTTTATCGAGCTGGGCGGTCAAAACGTCCTGATCACTAACCCGCGAGACATTCCGGGGCTGGTGAAAGAGCTGGCAAAATACCCCTTCACCGCCATGACCGGGGTAAATACCTTGTTCAACGCGCTGCTCAACAATAAAGAATTTCAGCAGCTGGATTTCTCAACGTTGCACCTCTCTGCGGGAGGCGGTATGCCGGTTCAGCAGGCGGTCGCCGAGCGCTGGGTGAAACTCACCGGGCAGTATTTGCTGGAAGGTTATGGCCTGACGGAATGCGCACCGCTGGTCAGCGTCAACCCGCATGACATTGACTACCACAGCGGAAGCATTGGCCTGCCGGTTCCCTCCACGGAGGCCAAACTGGTCGATGACAACGATAACGACGTCGCGCCGGGCGAACCGGGCGAGCTATGCGTGAAAGGGCCGCAGGTGATGCTGGGCTACTGGCAACGCCCGGATGCAACAGACGAAATCATTAAAGACGGCTGGCTGCATACCGGCGATATTGCGGTGATGGATGACGAAGGCTTCCTGCGCATCGTCGATCGCAAAAAAGATATGATTCTGGTCTCCGGTTTCAACGTCTATCCGAACGAAATCGAAGACGTGGTCATGCAGCACAGCGGCGTGCTGGAAGTTGCGGCGGTGGGCGTGCCTTCCGGCAGCAGCGGGGAAGCGGTGAAGATTTTTGTGGTCAAAAAAGATCCTTCACTCACCGAGGAAGCGCTGATAACGTTCTGTCGTCGTCAGCTGACGGGCTATAAAGTGCCGAAGCTGGTGGAATTCCGCGATGAGCTGCCGAAATCCAACGTCGGGAAGATATTACGACGAGAATTACGTGACGAAGCCCGTGCCAAAGTAGACAATAAGGCCTGAGCTTCACGTTAATCGCCCTGACGCCGGTTAAGCCGGCGTTTTTTATGGGCGCAAACAAAAGAGAATCCGATTTGAATTACCAGATGATCACGACCAACGACGAGCTGGCTTCGCTGTGCGAAGTGACGCGCGACTTTCCTGCCATCGCTCTGGATACCGAGTTTGTCCGTACCCGGACGTACTATCCGCAGCTGGGTTTGATTCAGATGTATGACGGCAAGCACGTCTCGCTGATCGACCCGCTAGGCATCACCGACTGGACGCCGATGCGTGACCTGCTGCTGGATACGGCAGTAACGAAATACCTGCACGCAGGCAGTGAAGATCTGGAAGTTTTTCTGAATACCTTTGGCATCATGCCTCAGCCGCTGATCGATACGCAGATCCTTGCGGCTTTTAGCGGTCGTCCGCTCTCCTGGGGCTTTGCCGCCATGGTGGAGGAGTATACGGGCCTGACGCTGGACAAAAGTGAATCCCGTACTGACTGGCTGGCGCGCCCGCTTACCGAACGTCAGCTGGAATATGCGGCGGCAGACGTGTTTTACCTTCTGCCGATTGCCGGACAACTGATGAAAGAGGCGGAGGCCTCCGGTTGGCTCTCTGCCGCGCTGGACGAGTGTCGTATGACGCAGCTGCGTCGCCAGGAAGTGGTTGATCCGAAAGACGCCTGGCGTGATATCAGCAACGCCTGGCAGCTGCGTACGCGTCAGCTGGCGTGCCTGCAGCTGTTAGCGGACTGGCGTTTACGCAAAGCGCGCGAGCGCGATCTGGCGGTTAACTTTGTGGTGCGCGAGGAACATCTCTGGGCAGTTGCGCGCTATATGCCGGGTAGCCTGGGGGAGCTGGACAGCATTGGGCTTTCGGGCAGTGAGATCCGTTTCCACGGTAAAACCCTGCTGGCGTTGGTCGCAAAAGCGCAGGCGTTGCCGGAAGATGCGCTGCCGGAACCGCTGTTGAATCTGATGGATATGCCGGGTTACCGCAAAGCGTTTAAGGATATCAAAGCGCTGGTGCAGAACGTCGCCACTGAAAGTAAGCTGAGTGCTGAGCTGCTGGCATCGCGTCGTCAGATTAACCAGCTGCTGAACTGGCACTGGAAGCTGAAACCGCAGAATGGCCTGCCGGAACTGATGGCGGGCTGGCGTGGGGAATTGATGGCCGATCGTCTAAATACCCTGCTGGAAGGGTATCCGCGGTAAAAAATATGCCGGGCGATATACCCGGCATATTCCCCCGGTGGCGCTGCGCTTACCGGGGCTACAAAATCACAACCCTACGGGCGCGACTCTTCCGCTTCCGGTAGCGTCACGTTCAGCTCCAGAATCGAAATATCCCCGTCTTTTTGCTCCAGCTGCACCGTGACCATCTCCGGGTCAATCTGTACGTACTTACAGATCACTTCCAGGATGTCCTTACGCAGCTGCGGCAGGTAATGAGGCTCGGCGTCGCTACGACGACGCTCCGCAACGATGATTTGCAGACGTTCTTTTGCGATGTTGGCGGTGTTCTTTTTCCGCGAGAGAAAAAAGTCCAGTAATGCCATAACTTATCCTCCGAACAGGCGTTTGAGGAAACCTTTCTTCTCTTCTTCAATGAAGCGGAAAGGACGTTCTTCTCCCAGCAGACGGTCAACAGTATCAGCATACGCTTTACCTGCATCTGCCGTCGTATCAAGGATCACGGGCTCGCCCTGGTTAGAGGCGCGCAGCACGGACTGGTCTTCCGGGATGACGCCCACCAGTTTAATGCGCAGGATCTCCAGTACGTCTTCCATGCTCAGCATGTCACCCTTGTTGACGCGACCCGGGTTATAACGGGTCAGCAGCAGGTGCTCTTTGATCGGCTCTTCGCCATTTTCCGCACGACGGGATTTGGAGGCGAGGATGCCGAGAATACGGTCGGAGTCACGCACGGATGAGACTTCAGGGTTGGTGGTGATGATCGCTTCATCAGCAAAGTAGAGTGCCATCAGGGCACCGGTTTCGATGCCGGCAGGGGAGTCACAGACAACGAAGTCGAACTCCATTTTTCTCAGTTCCTCGAGTACCTTTTCGACACCTTCACGGGTCAGGGCGTCTTTGTCACGCGTCTGAGAGGCCGGGAGGATGTAGAGGTTCTCGGTGCGCTTGTCTTTAATCAGCGCCTGGTTCAGCGTGGCATCGCCCTGAATGACGTTGACGAAGTCATACACGACGCGACGCTCACACCCCATGATCAGGTCGAGGTTACGCAGGCCGATATCGAAGTCGATAACGACGGTTTTCTTTCCCTTCTGGGCCAAACCAGTAGCGATGGCCGCGCTGGAGGTGGTCTTGCCAACGCCTCCTTTACCCGAAGTAACAACAATAATGCGTGCCATAGAAATTCCTTGTTAAAAAGGGATCAATTCAACGGTTGAACGGTCAACGCGTCGTCTGCCAGTCGCAGACGAGCCGCTTTGCCATAAAATTCGGCTGGGATCTTGTCGCTCAGCCAATATTCACCTGCGATGGACACCAGTTCCGCCGTCAGGTGAGTACAAAATATTTGCGCGTCCCGATCGCCACTTGCGCCTGCGAGCGCACGTCCACGCATCATACCGTAAACGTGAATATTGCCATCTGCAATAAGCTCTGCGCCAGCACTGACGTGGCTTGTAACAATCAGATCACAGTTTGGTGCATAAATGCGCTGACCGGAACGAACCGGTACGTCAATCATTCGCGTTTTTGTGACGGGAGTAACGTTTTGCACCACAGGAGGGGGCGCCTGCACGGCAGCAGGCGCTGCACGCGGGGCTTTTTCTTTACCTTCATTAAGAAGGGGCAGCCCGGCACGGTCGATTTCCGCTTTCAGCTCGCTATCTTTACAGCCACTGATGCCGACAATTCGCAGGCCAGTAGAGGAGACGGCCTGCTGGAGAAGTTTCCAGTTAACCGGAGCCTCAAGACCACTCACGTTGATAACAACAGGGGCGTGTTTCAGAAAAGCGGGAGCCTGCGCGATTTTGTCTTCTAACGCCTGACGAATAACCTCGGGTTTTGCATCATGCAAATGTACCACTGATAAGGTGAAGCTACTGCCTTTAAGCTCGATGGGCGTGTTTGACATCCTGGCCTTACTCAATTTGCTATTAACCGCAACCATTCGCTGCGATATTCCGAAGAGTATCAGGCATGTTATAGTCAGGAGTATATTGAGGCAAGCAACCACCCATTAATTCAGAGTAAAAACATGTTTTGTGTGATCTACAGAAGTACAAGCCGTGACCAGACCTATCTTTATGTCGAAAAGAAAGACGATTTTTCACGCGTGCCTGAAGAATTAATGAAGAGCTTTGGCCGACCACAGCTGGCGATGCTGCTGCCGCTGGATGGTCGTAAGAAACTGGTCAATGCCGATCTGGATAAAGTGAAAACGGCATTAGCCGAGCAAGGCTATTATTTACAGCTTCCACCACCGCCTGAGAATTTATTAAAACAGCACCTTGAGGCGAACGGGAAAAAATAGTCTCAGCTGTTTCGGGCGCATCACATCAACCGATTAGGGGTCGAGCATGTATCAACATCATAACTGGCAAGGTGCGTTACTGGATTATCCCGTCAGCAAAGTGGTCTGCGTGGGCAGTAACTACGCAAAGCATATTCAGGAGATGGGCAGCGCAACACCAGAAGAGCCGGTTCTGTTTATTAAGCCAGAGACGGCGCTTTGCGATATCCGCCAGCCGCTGGCGTTGCCGCAGGGGCTGGGGTCGGTGCATCACGAAGTTGAGCTCGCGGTGCTGATCGGCGCCACGCTGCGCCAGGCCTCCGAAGAGCATGTCCAGAAAGCGATTGCTGGCTACGGCGTCGCGCTGGATCTGACGCTGCGTGATGTGCAGGGAAAAATGAAGAAGGCCGGGCAGCCGTGGGAAAAAGCCAAAGGCTTTGACAACGCGTGTCCGATTTCGGGATTCATTCCGGTCAGTGAATTTACCGCCGATCCACAGGATACGCCGCTCAGCCTGAAGGTGAACGGTGACATCCGCCAGCAGGGCAGCACGGCAGACATGATCCATAAGATTGTGCCGCTGATCGCCTACATGAGCCGCTTCTTCACCCTGAAACCAGGCGATGTGATCCTGACCGGTACGCCTGAAGGGGTTGGCCCGCTCCTCAGCGGCGATGAGCTGGAGGTCGGTTTTAACGGCCTGTCGCTGAAAACCCGCGTGCTGTAACCACATTTTGCCGCCTGAAGAGGGCGGCAAAACTTGCAACAACGTGCCAGACTCGTTATAAGGTGCGCTTTCTTTTGACGTGTGGACATCCTGATGAACGACATCCCTTTCTGGCAAAGCAAAACTCTTGACGACATGACTGACGCGGAATGGGAATCATTGTGCGACGGCTGCGGGCAGTGCTGCCTGCACAAGCTGATGGATGAAGATACGGACGAAATCTACTTCACCAACGTGGCCTGCAAGCAGTTGAACATTAAAACCTGCCAGTGCCGCAACTATGAGCGTCGGTTCGAATTTGAGCCGGACTGCATCAAGTTAACCCGTGATAATCTGCCCACCTTTGAATGGCTGCCCCATACCTGCGCGTATCGCCTGCTGGCGGAAGGGAAAGGGTTACCAGACTGGCATCCGTTGCTGACTGGTTCGAAAGCGGCGATGCACGGCGAGCGCATCTCGGTGCGCCACATCGCGGTGAAAGAGTCCGAGGTGCGGGACTGGGAAGACCATATTATGAATCACCCTAATCGGTGACAATAAAAAACCCGCCGAGGCGGGTTTTTTATTGTGCGCTGTTGTGTCGGGTGGCGCTGCGCTTACCCGACCTACAAAACTGACGTTGCCGTTTTGCTTTTACCTTCCGAACAAATCACGTTTCTTCGGCTTGAACGGCTGGGCAATCAGCACCAGCAACGCCACGATGAAGTAGGCGACAAAAATCCCCACCAGCCACTGTGGCATCTCCAGCGTCAGGAATTCCCACTGACGGACAGAGCAGTCACCGGATGCGACAAACACCTGCGGCAGCCATTTATCCAGCGGCAGCCAGCTCGGGAAGCGGGCGGCAAAATCACAGGTCATAAACGGTGACGGATGCAGCTGCATCATGGTGTGCTGCCAGGAGAGTTCAATTCCTTTCCAGGCGCTGTACAGCCAGATTGCAATACCCGCGTAGCGCAACGGCGATTTCGGGGCGATGGCGCCTACCAGGCCCGCACCCATAATGCCAAACAGGGCGCAGCGCTCGTAGATACAGAGCACGCAGGGTTTCAGCCCCATCACGTGCTGGAACCACAGCGCGACCATTTCCAGCGCAAAGGCGGTCAGGGCCATCAACAACCACGCTCCGCGACCGCGAGAGCACTGGTTTAAAAATCTCAACATAATCATTTCCCTGGAACATGCTTAGAAAGCGCAGTGTAAACGAATTCGTTTTTCGCGCCACCTGTACCTGACGAAATAAAACGTAATCGGATGTTTATCGTGCGAAAAGGCAAACGGGCAGCGAACTGCCCGAGAGGCCTCATTTAGTGCGCCGCAAGTATACCCGCTTGTATCAGCCATTGCGTACAGGGAATGAGGGTAATTTTGACGCAAAGCAATCCCACAATTGTGAGTACCAGCGTATAGGGCAGCGCCATCCAGACCATTCTTCCATAAGAAAGACGTATGAGTGGCGCAAGGGCAGAGGTCAGCAGGAACAGGAAGGCGGCTTGTCCATTTGGCGTCGCTACCGACGGCAGGTTAGTGCCGGTATTGATGGCTACGGCCAGCAGCTCAAACTGTCCTGCGTTAATAATGCCTTCTTCCATCGCGGATTTGGCTTCGTTGATGTAGACCGTCCCGACAAAGACGTTATCGGAGATGGACGACAGGAGGCCGTTGAACAGATAGAAGAGCGTAAGCTGCGCGTCTGGTGCAGCCTGCAGCACAAAGGTAATTATGGGGGCAAACAGATGCTGATCGATAATCACCGCCACAACCGCGAAGAAGACGGCCAGCAGCGCGGTAAATGGCAGGGCTTCCGTAAACGCTTTGCCAATAGCATGCTCATCCGTTACGCCGCTAAAGGTGGTCGCAAGAATAATAACGGAGAGGCCAATCAACCCAACCTCTGCAAGATGCAACGCCAGCGCGACGATAAGCCAGACGCCAATGATACCCTGCGCAATCAGACGCAGCGTCTCTTGCCGCGTGCGCTGTTTGCGGCTCTGCTCGTCAAATTTATGCAGCTCACTGCGGACCGGCTCAGGCAGTTGCGCGCCGTAGCCGAATACCCTGAACTTTTCGACCAGAATGCAGGTTGCTAACCCGCAGATAAGGACAGGCACGCTCACGGGGGCCATGCGCAGGAAAAACTCGCCAAAATGCCATTCAGCCGCTTTGGCGATGATCAGGTTTTGCGGCTCACCCACCATGGTCATCACGCCGCCCAATGCAGTCCCTACGCCAGCATGCATCATCAGACTGCGCAGAAACGCGCGGAACTGCTCCAGCACCTCACGGTTATGCGCCTCAACGTGGCTGTCATCCTGCAAGTCTTCGCCCGGGCGGGACGAGGCCACGCGGTGATAAATCCCGTAAAACCCGACGGCGACGCTGATCACCACCGCAACAACGGTCAAGGCATCCAGGAAGGCCGAAAGAAAGGCAGCAGCAAGGCAAAACGCCAGCGACAATACCGTTTTAGACGGAATGCTGAGCAACAGGCGAGTGAAGATAAACAGCAGCAGCTGTTTCATAAAGTAGATCCCGGCCACCATAAATATCAGCAGCAGGAGCACTTCCAGATTTGACGCCAGCTCTGCTTTGACATGCTCAGCAGACGTCATCCCGATGACCACTGCTTCAAAAGCCAGCAGACCGCCAGGTAGCAGAGGGTAACATTTTAGAGCCATTGCCAGGGTGAAGATAAACTCCGCGACCAGCAGCCATCCGGCGATAAACGGGTTCACGCTAAAAATAAGGGGGTTAACGACCAGGAAAACCAGCAGTATCAGTTTGTACCAGTCAGGAGACTGACCTAAAAAATTGCGCCACAGCGCGCGCCCAAAAGAAATTTCCACAACAGACGTCCTTCCCCGTCACGTAAAACAAAACATCAGTATACGCAAAATTGCGGCCCGGCGGCGGATAAGCGAGCATAGTAAATTTCATAAAAATGAAACGGCGATCCCTCTTTTCTCTCTTTACCGCGCTACCTGCCGCTGCATGCCTCTGGTATGATGAGTGCAATTTGCTAAAGCTGTGTAATGGAAATCTCACTATGGTCATTAAGGCGCAGAGCCCGGCGGGTTTCGCGGAAGAGTACATCATTGAAAGCATCTGGAATAATCGCTTCCCTGCAGGGTCCATTCTTCCAGCTGAACGCGAACTCTCTGAACTGATTGGCGTCACTCGCACCACGCTGCGTGAAGTGCTTCAGCGACTGGCGCGTGATGGATGGTTGACGATCCAGCACGGCAAGCCAACAAAAGTAAACAACTTCTGGGAAACCTCGGGGCTGAACATTCTTGAAACGCTGGCGCGCCTCGACCACGAAAGCGTACCGCAGCTCATTGATAATCTGCTCTCAGTGCGTACCAACATCGCGACGATCTTTATTCGTACCGCTTTCCGTCAGCACCCGGAAGATGCGCTTGCAGTGCTGGCCAGCGCAAACGAGGTCGAAGATCATGCCGATGCCTTTGCCACCCTCGATTACAACGTTTTCCGCGGTCTGGCGTTTGCCTCCGGCAACCCGATTTACGGTCTTATCCTTAACGGGATGAAAGGGCTCTATACCCGCATTGGTCGTCACTACTTTGCCAATCCCGAAGCGCGCAGTCTGGCACTGGGTTTCTACCATAAGCTCAGCAAGCTCTGCACTGAAGGGCTGCACGATCAGGTTTATGAAACCGTGCGTCGCTACGGTCATGATTCCGGTGAAATCTGGCATCGCATGCAAAAAACGCTGCCGGGCGATTTAGCGATTCAGAGTCGCTGAAAGAAAAACCTCTCAAGTGAGAGGTTTTTTTTCGCCCGGTAAGCGAAGCGCCACCCGGCAAAAAACATTACAACGTATTCAACCGCGCCGGGCAACGTTCCAGCAGTTCTACGCTGCCGTCCTCATTCTGCTGTTCCAGCTGCACGTCAAAGCCCCACAGGCGGTGAACATGCTTCAGCACCTCTTTACGTCCTTTATCCAACGGCGCGCGGTTGTGCGGGATATAACGCAGCGTCAGAGAACGGTCACCGCGTAAATCGACGTTCCAGACCTGAATATTGGGCTCAAGATTGCTCAGGTTGTACTGAGAAGAGAGCCGTGAGCGGATCTCGCGATACCCCTCTTCGTTATGAATCGCAGAAATCTCCAGGTAGTTGTTACGATCATCGTCCAGCACGGTGAAGAAGCGGAAATCACGCATGATCTTCGGCGACATAAACTGGCTGATAAAGCTCTCGTCCTTAAAATCGCGCATCGCAAAATGCAGCGTTTCAAGCCAGTCTGAACCGGCGATATCCGGGAACCAGTACTTGTCTTCTTCCGTTGGCGACTGACAGATACGCTTAATATCCTGGAACATCGCAAAGCCAAGCGCATACGGGTTAATCCCGCTGTACCACGGGCTGTTATAAGGCGGCTGAAACACGACGTTGGTATGGCTGTGGAGAAACTCCATCATGAACCGCTCGGTCACTTTCCCCTCGTCATACAGATGGTTGAGGATGGTGTAGTGCCAGAATGTCGCCCAGCCTTCGTTCATCACCTGCGTCTGTTTCTGCGGATAGAAATACTGGCTGACCTTGCGCACGATGCGCAGGATCTCACGCTGCCACGGCTCCAGCAGCGGGGCGTTTTTCTCCATAAAGTAGAGCAGGTTTTCCTGCGGCTCGGAGGGATAACGACGCGTCTCGGCGACGGCTTTCTCTTCCTCACGCTTCGGCAGGGTGCGCCACAGCATGTTCACCTGGCTTTGCAGATACTCTTCGCGGCTTTTCTGTCGGGCTTTCTCCTCCTGCAGGGAGATTTTCTGCGGGCGTTTGTAGCGGTCCACGCCGTAGTTCATCAGGGCGTGGCAGGAGTCGAGCAGTTTCTCCACCTCATCCACGCCATAACGCTCTTCGCAGTCGGTGATGTATTTACGCGCGAAGATCAGGTAATCAACGATGGAGCTGGCATCCGTCCAGCTGCGGAAGAGATAGTTATTTTTGAAAAACGAGTTATGGCCGTAACAGGCGTGGGCCATCACCAGCGCCTGCATGGTAATGGTGTTCTCTTCCATTAAATACGCAATACACGGATTGGAGTTAATCACAATCTCATACGCCAGCCCCTGCTGACCGTGTTTATACAGGCGCTCCGTTTCAATGAATTTTTTACCAAACGACCAGTGCGGATAGTTGATCGGCATCCCGACGCTGGAGTAAGCGTCCATCATCTGTTCAGAGGTAATCACCTCAATTTGATGGGGATAGGTATCCAGGCGATACAGTTTTGCTACCCGGTCGATTTCGGCGAGGTAGACATCCAGCAGCTCGAAGGTCCAGTCGGGTCCATCGCTCAGACGTGTGTTGTCCTTGTTCAGGGAATCAATAGTAGCCATTAGCGCGCCCTCGTTGTGGGTGCTCTCTCTGTCTGGAGAGCCTCCTTTCAAGCATAGATCAACGTGTTAAAAAGCGTGCCCGACAAGAAATTTTTTCTTTGCGATTTCCCGTTTTTGATACGGCAAAAAAAGCGACTCCTTCAGCATTTTATGCTGGTTAAAAATAAAGCTCAGCATGAGATCCCAAATTAGCACCATCCCCTGATACTGGGGGATGTGTGAGGCAAGTCACCATAAAAAAGTCGTATGTTGAATAATATTTTCAACTAGGTTATCAATCTGTAATTAGAAGATTGTTCTTTTGCACATTATGGAGTGGCTATGCGTGTTGTCATACTGGGAAGTGGTGTCGTTGGCGTAACCAGCGCCTGGTATTTAAGTCAGGCAGGACATGAGGTTACCGTTATCGATCGTGAATCCGGCCCGGCGCTTGAAACCAGTGCGGCGAATGCCGGGCAAATCTCTCCGGGGTATGCGGCGCCGTGGGCAGCCCCTGGCGTACCGCTGAAGGCGATCAAATGGATGTTCCAGCGCCATGCGCCGCTGGCCATCAGCCTTGACGGCACGCCGTTCCAGCTGAAGTGGATGTGGCAGATGCTGCGCAACTGCGATACCCGCCACTACATGGAAAACAAAGGGCGCATGGTGCGCCTGGCGGAATACAGCCGTGACTGTCTTAAGACCCTGCGCGCGTCGACCGGCATTGAGTACGAAGGCCGTCAGGGCGGCACGCTGCAGCTGTTCCGCACCGCGCAACAGTATGAAAACGCCACCCGCGATATCGCCGTGCTGGAAGATGCCGGCGTACCTTACCAGCTGCTGGAGGCCAGCCAGCTGGGGCAGGTGGAGCCTGCCCTGGCGGAAGTGGCGCATAAACTGACGGGCGGCCTGCGTCTTCCTAATGACGAAACCGGCGACTGTCAGCTCTTTACCCAGCGTCTGGCGCACATGTGCGAGCAGGCGGGGGTGAAATTCCGCTTTAACACCGCTGTCGACAAGCTGCTGTCGGAAGGGGAAAAAATTTACGGCGTGAAGTGTGGCGACGAGGTGATCAAAGCGGATGCCTACGTGATGGCATTTGGCTCGTACTCCACCGCCATGCTGAAAGGCATTCTCGATATTCCTGTTTATCCGCTGAAGGGCTACTCGCTGACCATTCCGGTGAAAGAAGAGAGCGGCGCCCCGGTATCAACCATCCTGGATGAAACCTACAAAATCGCCATTACCCGCTTTGATAACCGCATCCGCGTGGGCGGCATGGCGGAAATTGTCGGCTTCAACACCGACCTCCTGCTGCCGCGTCGTGAAACGCTGGAGATGGTGGTGGGGGACCTGTTCCCGCGCGGGGGCTTTGTTGAGCAGGCGACATTCTGGACCGGTCTGCGTCCGATGACCCCGGACGGTACGCCGATTGTTGGCCGTACGCCGTTTAAAAATCTGTGGACCAATACCGGACACGGCACGCTGGGCTGGACGATGGCCTGCGGATCCGGTCAGCTGCTGAGCGACCTGATTTCCGGGCGCACGCCAGCCATTCCATTTGACGATTTAAGTGCGGCGCGCTATCAATCAGGGTTCACGCCATCGCGTCCACAGCATCTGCACGGCGCGCATAACTAAGGAGTTGTCATGTCCCGTCCTGTTCTGGCTCAGCTGGATCTGCAGGCCCTGAAGGAAAACCTGCAAATTGTTCGCCGGGCAGCACCTGGTTCGCGCGTCTGGTCGGTAGTCAAAGCGAATGCCTACGGCCACGGTATTGACCGTATCTGGAGCGCGCTCAGCGCCACCGACGGTTTTGCGTTGCTCAATCTGGAAGAGGCTATCCTGCTGCGCGAACGCGGCTGGAAAGGGCCGATTTTGCTGCTGGAAGGGTTCTTCCACCCCGAGGATCTGCCGTTGCTGGATAAGTATCGTCTGACCACCAGCGTTCACAGCAACTGGCAGATTAAAGCGATTCAGGATGCAAAACTCCACGCGCCGCTGGATATCTATCTCAAGGTAAACAGCGGCATGAACCGTCTGGGCTTTCAGCCTGAGCGGGTGCATACGGTCTGGCAACAGCTGCGCGCCCTGAAAAATGTGGGCGAAATGACGCTGATGGCGCACTTTGCCGATGCGGAAAAACCGGACGGCATTGCCGATGCCATGGTCCGCATTGAGCAGGCGGCAGAAGGGCTGGACTGTCCGCGCTCGCTGTCGAACTCTGCGGCGACGCTTTGGCATCCCGAAGCGCATTATAACTGGGTGCGTCCGGGGATCGTTCTGTATGGTGCATCCCCGTCCGGTCAATGGCAGGATATCGCCAACAGCGGCCTGAAGCCGGTGATGTCGCTACGCAGTGAGATAATCGGCGTGCAGACGCTGAAGGCGGGCGACACGGTGGGCTATGGCAGCCGCTACCGGGCGCAGGGCGAACAGCGAATTGGTATTGTGGCAGGCGGGTATGCCGACGGCTATCCGCGCATCGCGCCAACCGGTACGCCTGTCTGGGTGGACGGCGTCCGTACGGGCACGGTGGGGACCGTGTCAATGGATATGCTGGCGGTTGACCTCACGCCGTGTCCGCAGGCGGGCATCGGTTCACCGGTTGAGCTGTGGGGCAATGAAGTCAAAATTGATGATGTGGCCGCGGCGGCGGGAACGGTGGGGTATGAACTCATGTGCGCCCTGGCGCCGAGAGTGCCGGTTGTAACGGTGTAACGTGTTCTTATGCCGGGTAAGGCGAAGCCGCCACCCGGCATAAACCCGCTACTCTGCGTCCTCTTCCATCGGCCGCAAACCGACTTTCCGCACCGCGTTATCTTCTTTTTCGGCAACGGTCCAGATCATCCCGGCAAATTCCACCTGATCGCCGACGACCGGCGCAGCGCCAAGTCGTTGCTGGATGATTTCGCCCAGCGTTTGCTGGTTATCACCGTCTTCAGCACCTTCATCCAGACCGTAAATCAGCGCCACATCCGCAAATTTGGCGCTGGCTTCCAGAATAAAATCACCGAAGAAACGCTGGTCCAGCGCCACCGGAGGCGACTGGCTGAACAACTTGCCCAGCGCGGGCAGATCGCGTTCGCGGCCAATCACGCACAAAATATCCCCTTCGCGAAGCCGGGTGCTGCCGGTAGGGTGTTGCAGGACATTATCGCGAAACAGCGCGGCAATCCGTGTTTCGGCCGGCATGTGCAAATCGCGCAGCGATGCCCCTACGCACCACTTGTCGGCGCTCAGTTGATAGACGAACTGTTCCCACGGGTTCTCCGGATGAATATCAAGCCCCACGCGGGACACCGGCCAGCCCACGGGCGGGACCACTACTTTGGCTTTTTTCGCCGCCCATCCGAGCGACGTCCCCTGGAACAGCAGTGAAATCAGCACCACGAAGAACGCCACGTTAAAGAACAGTCGTGCGTTATCCAGCCCGGCCATCATCGGGAAGACGGCAAGGATGATCGGCACCGCGCCACGCAGGCCCACCCAGCTGATAAAGACACGCTCGCGCAGGTTGAAGCCGCGAAACGGCAGCAGACCGGCAAACACCGACAGCGGACGGGCGAAGAAGATCATCCACGCAGACAGCAGCAGCGCCGGAATGGCAATCGGCAGCAGATCCGAGGGCGTAACCAGCAGGCCCAGCACCAGGAACATGCCGATTTGTGCCAGCCAGGCAAGACCGTCGAAGTTTTGCAAAATAGCGTGACGGTTGCGGATAGGGCGGTTACCCATCAGGAATCCGCAGAGGTAGACCGCGAGAATACCGCTGCCGTCCAGAGCGGTGGTGACGGCAAAAATCAGGATCCCGCCGCTCAGCGCCAGCAGTGGATACAGCCCCGAGGGGAGCGAGATGCGGTTAATCATCTGCTGTAACAGGTATCCCCCCGCCAGACCTATCAGTATCCCCAGGCCGAACTGCTGCAGGATATGCCACGCAAACATCCAGCTCAGCCCGGTCTCGTGCTGCTGAATCATCTCGATCAGCGTGATGGTCAGGAACACCGCCATCGGGTCGTTACTGCCGGATTCAATCTCAAGCGTTGAGCCGACACGTTCGTTAAGCCCTTTTCCACCGAGCAGGGAAAACACGGCTGCCGCGTCGGTTGAGCCGACAATCGCGCCAATCAGCAAACCTTCCATGATATTCAGATGGAAAAGCCACGCAGCCATCATCCCGGTGAGGCCAGAGGTAATTAACACGCCGACCGTGGCAAGTGAAAGCGCAGGCCCCAGGGCCACACGGAAGGAGCTCGCCTGCGTACGCATGCCGCCGTCAAGCAGGATCACCGCCAGGGCGAGGTTACTCACCATGTAGGCAAAAGGGTAGTTATCGAATGGGATACCGCCGATGCCATCAATGCCAGCCAGCATGCCGATAGCAAGGAAAATAACAAGAATAGGTATGCCGAGACGCGATGAAAATGAACTTAATAAAATACTGCTGGTTACAAGGACAGAACCCAAAATGAAAAGGCTGATTATCGCTGCGGCATCCAATGTTCTCTTACTCCCACCTCAATGTTAACGCTGTTACTAAAACCCTAACATATTAACGTCGGTAACAGCGTTTTATTAAGGCGGTTTAACGGATTTTTTACCCCTTTATGACCGGATGGCCGCTGATGGTGAGCTGGCTTCCGCCATCATCATGCTTCAGCCTGGCGTGCGCCCCCAGCGCAAGAGTGACGGTTTGCTGCTCATGGCCGAAATCCAGCCCGGTGATGACGGGAATGTCCAGCCGGGAGCGAATGAAATCGACCATGGTTTCCAGCGAGTAGCCCGCGTCATAGTCATTGGGGGCAGCGCCGCTAAAGCTGCCCAGCACAATCGCGGACTGACGCGCAAGAATACCGGCATGATAAAGCTGCAATAGCATGCGCTCGACGCGGAACGGATGTTCGTTGATATCTTCCAGCACCAGAATGCCGTCTTCGATGTCCGGCATCCACGGCGTGCCGATGAGCGAGACCAGCATCGCCAGGTTTCCGCCCCAGAGCTGACCTTCACACTCCCAGTGCGGTCCGTTGCCTTGCCACTCCACGCTGTAGGCAGGATTACGCAGCGCGCGCCAGAAGTGTTCCATGGTAAACGCATCCAGCTCTGGCGCGCCGAAGTTACCGGCCAGCATTGGGCCGCTAAACGTGATGACATTGTGCAGGGCCAGAAGACCTAGCTGGATGACGGTGAAATCGCTGTGGCCGCAAATCAGCAGCGGATCCTGCTGCTGGCGCTGCGCCAGGCCCTGCCAGTCAATGCTCTCCAGCAGCCTGCTCGCCCCGTAGCCGCCGCGCACGGCAAGGACGATGCGATCCTTACCCTTCAGACTCACCAGGCTATTGATATCATTCAGCCTCTGCGCTTCCGTTCCGGCAAAACGCTGCTGGCGGCGGGGGATAATTGTCTGATTTTCTACCTGATGACCAGATTCCAGTAAGCGCTGAACGCCCCGCTGTGCCGCGTCCTGGTTAATGCAGTAGCCCGACGGCGCGATGAGATGAAACTGAGACATGGCAATTCCTTGCTGAATGAGAAACTAATTGTCTATATCATGCCGCGTATACGCTGCCTGCTTCAAGGGCGGCGCACCGCGATGACCGGCTATAAGGATAGATGACGTGAAATTGAGATGGTTTGCTTTTTTGATTGTGCTGCTGGCTGGCTGTAGTTCAAAACATGATTATCAAAACCCGCCCTGGAACCCGGAAGTGCCGGTGAAACGGGCTATGCAGTGGATGCCAATCAGTGAACAAGCCGGGAAGGCCTGGGGCGTGAGCCCGCGTCTGATCACCGCCATTATTGCGGTGGAGTCCGGCGGTAATCCTACGCTCGTCAGCAAATCCAACGCGGTGGGACTGATGCAGCTTAAGGCTTCAACGGCGGGGAGAGAGGTCTACCGCTATATGGGCTGGAGCGGACAGCCGTCGACCAGCGAGCTGAAGAACCCGGAACGCAACATTTCCATGGGTACCGCGTATCTGAGCATTCTGGAACATGGCGTGCTGAAGGGCATCGAGGATCCGGAAGTGATGCAATACGCGCTGGTGGTCTCCTACGTGAACGGTGCAGGGGCGCTGCTCAGAACCTTCTCCTCTGACCGCAAAGAGGCGATAGACGAGATCAACGGCATGGACAAAGATGAGTTCGTCGAGCATGTAGCGAAGAATCATCCGGCACCACAGGCGCCTCGTTATATCTGGAAAGTACAGAAAGCGATGGATGCCATGTAATGCCGCAAACGGGCGGCGGTTGCGCTGCCCGATTTTTTCACAGGACTTTATTTGCACGTTCCCGTGCTTCACGCTCCAGCGAGTAGATAATACGCTGCAGCTCGCGCTCAGCGCCTGGCCCGACGTTCAGGAAACGGAAGCTCAGACGCGGCGTGGTAATCGTTTCGTTTTTGCTGTCCACCACCGTGCGCTCGCTGATGGCAATCAGCTGTGCATCGAAATAAAAGCGACCCCAGCCGCCCATATCGAGCTCAATTTGGGTAAAACGCATGCCTTCTACCAGTCCGTCCGGTTTCGCTGAATCCAGCAACGCCCCCATTCCGCCCAGCGACAGGTCAAAGAGACGGAAACGAAGCTCTTTTTTGTCCGGCATTTTGGCCTTACAAAAATAGGCAGGGTGAAGCGGGGCGCTGATGCGGAAGTATTCACGACGCTGGACAAACCAGAGGTTGCCCGGAAGAGGTGTCACAAAAGCGGGAAGTCCCTGATATTCGCTCAGTTCCAGTCGCGGCAGGACAAACTCCACTTTGGCTCCATGGGTTTCGGCCATTACCGCAATATGTTCCGCTCTTAGCGCAGCGCGGTTTTCATACTCCTGGCTGCCCAGGTCAACAATCAGTCGCTCCTGCGAAACGTCAAGGATCTTGCTGATAAACTGATTATTTGACCAGCTGATGCGCAACGGCACTTCGCCTTTTTGCAGGTCGCGTAATACCCCTAATACAGCCAGCGGATTTTGCTTGAGGAACTGCTCACTGTAATGACTCACGCCGGATGGCTCCTTGATTAATGACAGACTGTCTGAGCGTTATCGGCAATCCACACTCAAACTTAATACAAACCGGTGAGTTTTTTTTATTGCTGCACGCAAGATAAGTCGGTGAGAGGAAAATGATTTTATGCTGATGACCTATACTTACCTTAGCTGCGCAGAAGGTTTTCTGCACATGCGTTAAACCTGAAAGAGGGCATCGCTATGGGTATCATCGCCTGGATTATCTTTGGTCTTATCGCTGGCGCTATCGCTAAACTCATCATGCCGGGAAACGATGGCGGCGGCTTCATTTTGACCTGTGTTCTCGGGGTTGTTGGTGCGGTTGTGGGCGGCTGGCTGGCGACGATGTTTGGCTTTGGAGGCAACATCAGTGGTTTTGACATGCACAGTTTCCTCGTTGCTGTCGTCGGTGCCATTGTTGTGCTGGGCATATTCAGGTTACTGCGACGAGCCTAAAATGACATAGCGGCTCTCTGCGGAGGGCCGTTTTTTTTGCCTGAATCTTGATTTGTTAATCGAAATGATAATAATTGTCGTTCCGTATTGCATCTAACAATAAGACGACATTATGAACTCCTCACGTTTTACGTTATGCGCTCTGGCCGGTGCCGTCACGCTGGCATTGCAGGTCCAGGCTTTCGCCGAAGAATCTACCATCGTCGTCACGGGCTCAGAGCAGGGCAGCGCGCTGCCGGCCTGGACGAACAGCGCCACGAAATCGGCCGTTGCCGAAAGTAAAACGCCCCAGGTCATCAATACGCTTTCTGCCCCGGAAATTGAAAAGCGTCATGCGAACTCCGTGAATGAAATCCTGCGCTATGCCCCGGGCGTCTCAACCGAAGTGCGCGGTAATACCTCCTACATGAGCGAATACAAAATTCGTGGCTTTACCGTCGATCAGGAGTTCTATAACGGATTGCAGTTGCCCTATAACGTCACCGGCAATACCAAGGCTCGTATCGATCCGCTGTTGATTGACAGCGTCGATATCCTGAAAGGGCCTTCATCGGTGCTTTACGGCGGTGGTTCGCCGGGCGGGCTGGTGAATATTCAAAGTAAAAAACCGCAGCGGGAAGCGCGAACGGAGGTCGGTTTTAATACCGGTAACCGCAACCTGAAAGAGGGCTATCTCGACTCAACGGGGCAGATAGCCGACAGCGACTGGAATTACCGTCTGCTGGGCAAGGCGACGGAGAATGACGATCAGCCGCACACCACCCGGTATGAAAATTACCTGGTCGCCCCGTCCGTCACCTGGCAACCCGACAGCAAAACCCGTCTCACGCTCGATGCGCTGGCGCAAAACTCCCCGAGCCTGACGCCGTCAAATCCGCTCCCGCTGTCTTATCTGCGCTCGAAATATGCCGATCGCCGTGATTACGCCGGAGATGAATGGAGTGGGTTTAAGCAGCGCCAGTGGATGCTGGGCTATAGCTTTGAACACGAGTTTGACAGCGGCTGGGGCTTTAACCAGAAAGCGCGCTATTTTGACGTCGATACCCACCAGCGCAGCGTCTATGCGACAGGAACGGGGAGTGAGGTTTATCAGCTCAACCGCTTTGCTTACACCACCGATGAAGATCTTAAGAGCTTCAACATCGACAACCAGGTGACGAAAACCGTTGCGCTGGGTGAATGGCAGCACCATCTGCTGGCCGGGTTTGACTATCAGAAGATGAACTCGCATTTCCACTACCGTTACGCGTCGGCCACGCCAGGCATGGACATGCGCGATCCTGACTATGCGCAAATCAGCGAAGGCGCATTGGGGCTCTACACCGCCCAGAAGAATCGCCTCAGCTATCAGCAGAACGGTTACTACCTGCAGGATCAGGTGGAATTCGGTGGCTTAAATCTGTTGGGTAGCCTGCGCTACGACGATTACCGCTCCGTCACCACCGATTACCTGAAAAACGGGGATAAAGCCTGGGTGTCGCAGGACCGCGTCACCAAACGTCTGGGCGCGCTTTACGCCTTCGATAACGGTGTTTCACCGTTTATCAGTTATTCCGAAGGTTTTGCGCCGGTGTCACCGCAGGGAACGCTTACGGCAAAAGACGTCAAACCGACCACCAGCAAGCAGGTGGAAGGCGGGGTAAAATATCTGCTGGCTGAATACGCCACCACCTTTACCGCCTCGGTGTTTAACATCCGGCAGAAAAACGTTGTCACCTCCGATCCGGGCTTCCTGAATTATCGTCAGACCGGGGAAGTGGAATCCAAAGGGGCAGAGCTCTCCGCCATTAGCCGTCCGACGGACAACCTGACGCTGATTGCCAACTATGCCTACACCCATGCGATCAATACCGAAGATGATAAATACCAGGGTAAACGTCCAACTCAGGTGCCGGAGAACGCTTTCAATCTGTGGGGGGACTACACTTTCGAGAGTACGCCGCTGAAAGGGCTGATGCTGGGGGCTGGGGCACGCTACACCGGTCCGATGGAAATTTCACCGGCTAACGATGCGGGTAAACTGGGCGGCACCACGCAGTACGATCTGGCGGCCTCGTACCGGATGGGCGAAATCCTGCCTTCGCTGGCGGGACTTACGCTTAAGGCGAGTATGCAGAACATCACCAATAAAGAGACGCTGACCTGCTACGACGCAACCAACTGCTGGATTGGGCGTGACAGGACGTATCAGCTAGGGGCGAGCTACAGCTTCTGACTGCCCGGTGGCGCTGCGCTTACCGGGCCTGCAAACCCAACGCAGGCCCGGTAAGACGTAGCCGCCACCCGGCAATACCCACTTACTGCGCCGTCGCTTTCACCGGCGCCGCTTCGTCATTCGCCGCAGGCTGATTTTCCGGTACGCTGTCACACGGTTTCTCTTTCGGACAGACCAGATCCAGCATTTTCAGCGTCACGCCATTACTCCAGCCGAACCCATCCTGCAGCGGGTACTCGCCACCGCCGCCGCCCGTACCGGTTGTTGATACGTCATATTTCTCCACCAGTTTCTTCTCGCGGTCGTAAGTGTGCTGCACGTTCTTCAGGAAGCGCCAGGTGACATCCATCGCCACCTTATTCTGCCCGTAATTCTGCAACCCTTCCGTCGCCACCCACTGCAGCGGAGCCCAGCCGTTTGGGGCATCCCACTGCTGTCCGCTGTTGATCGTGGTGGTGGTAATGCCGCCCGGTTTCAACAGGCGCGAGGAGGTCGCCGCGGCAACTTTATCGGCACGCTCCTGCGACGCCGCCTTCACGTAGAGCGGGAAGAGAGCGGCCGCGGTAAGCTGATTACGCACCTTCTTACTCTTGAGGTCGTAATCGGCATACCAGCCCTCTTTATCATTCCACAGGTGGTTCTCGATGGCTTTCTGACGCGCGGTTGCCAGCGCCTCGTATTTACTCGCCGCGGCGCTGTCGCCTGAATCCTGGCTTGCCCGCGCGAGCAGTTTTTCCATTTTAAACATCAGCGCGTTCAGATCGACGGGCACGATGCTGGTGGTGCGGATCGTGCCGAGTTTTTGCGGATCGTCCATCCAGCGGGAGCTAAAGTCCCAGCCCGAGGCCGCTGCGGAGCGCAAATCACGGTAGATCTCAGTCGCGGGTCGGTTAGGGTTGTTTTTGGCGGTATTGACGTCGTCAAGCCAGGACTCGGGGCGCGGAGTATCGCGGTCATCCCAGTAGCGGTTGAGCACCGAACCGTCATCCAGCTTCACCACGCGCTGGTTAGCTTGCCCTGGCTGAAGAGAATCGACGCCCTCCATCCAGTAGGCGTACTCTTTTTCCATTTGCGGGCGATATTTCTTTAGCGCATCGCTGTCGTGCGTCGCCAGCAGTTCCACCATCATGGAGAAGAACGGCGGCTGGGAGCGGCTCAGGTAGTAGCTGCGGTTGCCGTTGGGGATATGTCCAAAGGTATCAATCTCCCAGGCGAAGTTATCCACCATATCGCTGATTTTGTCCCAGTGGCCGCTTTCCGCGAGACCCAGCATGGTGAAATAGCTGTCCCAGTAGTAGACCTCGCGGAAGCGTCCGCCGGGCACAACGTAAGGCTTCGGTAACGGCAGCAGGGAATCCCATTTATTACTGGCTTTATCGGTGGTACGCGTCAGTACGGGCCAGAGATCGTCAATATGCTCGCGTAAACTTTGTCCTGCGGGCGGAACATACTTTTCGCCTTCCGCAGGCAGCGTGAAGTTCATCTCTACAAAGTGGCGCAGATCAAAGCTGGACTGGGTGTGCTGCATCCGGTAATCCGCCAGGATCATCAGCGGATCGCTTTTGGGGACGGCATCAGCGAAGGTTTTCTGATCGGGAAACAGTTTGGCACTTTGCACATCATTAAAGAGAGGGCCAAGTAAAATATCGGGGGAATTTTTCTGGAACGCAGGCTGTTCATCAGCATAACTCAATGTCGTCGCACCGAGCAGTGCGCCTCCCAGCGCGAGGTGCAAAAGAGCAGGGCGTAAAGTGCGAGGTCTTATCATCTGTTCGTCTCCTGTATTCGCTCAGCAGCGTGACCGCTGTTATCAATCACCTGAAAACCTTAGACGAATATCGACCGCTTCGCGTGTTCAATATCCCATTTTGCGCAGAACCAGACAATTTACCGCTTCGCCCGTCCGGTCCGGCCGGGAGGAATTAGTTGTGCAAATGAAATTAAAAGAATTATGTCTTTAAATAATCATATATATTGCACGTTAAAATATACATAAACCTAATGAAATAAGAGTGTGAAGCGGGTGGTCTTTCTTCTCTTCATTACCGCAAGTTTTCTCTGTGCCGATCACACAAGTTAAAAATCATAATTACGTTGTGAAAAAACATAATAGCACCGTTGAGGGTATTTGGTGGAAATGGCTGTGCTCGATATTTGGGTATTCACTTTTATAATCAGGATGGATTCTATGCAATTAAAGAAAACGGTAATTCTGATAAGCGCATTCTATTCCGGCGCACTTTTGGCGGCACAACCCTCAATGAACGTGGAAGAAAAGCTGGCGCAACTGGAAGCGCAAATTCAGGAGCTTAAACAGCAGCAGGCCGCCGCGACGCAGGCTGCGCCAGCCGTTGTGGTGCAGTCGGAAGAGCCGGTGAGCAAAACCGCTCCGCCAAAACTGACGCTCTCAGGGTTTGGTGATATTAAATTTTACGGTGATGTGGAATTTAATATGGATGCCGCCAGTAAAACGGGTAGCCTCACGTCTGTTAAGCAAAGTGCTAATAGTGACTGGGCGCCGGGCGATAAAGAACGCTGGGATATTAACGGACGTATTTTATTAGGCTTTGATGGTTATCGTAAAATGGATAACGGCAATTTTGCCGGGTTCTCCGTCCAGCCGCTCGGCGACCTCGCCGGGCAAATGTACCTGGATGATGCGGTATTCTTCTTTGGCACTGAGAATGACTGGGAAATAAAAGTCGGACGCTTTGAGGCCTATGACATGTTCCCGCTCAACCAGGATACGTTTGTGGAATACTCCGGGAATACCGCAGACGATCTCTACAGCGACGGCTACGGCTATATCTATATGCTGAAGGAGGGGCGTGGGCGAACCGACAGCGGGGGCAACTTCCTGATGAACAAGACGCTGGATAACTGGTATTTTGAGCTGAATACCCTGTTTAAAGACGGCAGCGATTTGTATGTCGACCAGCGTTATCACGGTGCAGAACTTGAGAACGACAAAAATGTGGCCTACGTGCGCCCGGTCATCTCGTGGCAGAATGGGCCGTTTTCCAGCGCGGTTGCCATGGAGACCAACCTGGTCAACAACGCTTATGGCTATCGCGACGATGCCGGGCGCTGGGTAGACCAGTCAGAGAGAACGGGCTACGGGTTCACGATGACCTGGGACGGGCTCAAAACCGATCCGGAAAACGGAGTGGTCATGAATCTCAACACGGCTTATCTGGACGCGACGGGCGAAACCGACTTTACCTCAGCTATTAATGCCCTCTGGCGTAATTTTGAGTTGGGTTACATCTATGCCCATAACGAAATCGACGAGTTTAATACCTCAACGTTTGACGCAGAGTGTGAAAACGACTGCTGGATAACCGACCCGGGCGAGTATGACATCCATACCATCCATACCTCGTACCTGATCCCGAACGTCATGAAGATGAAAAACTTCAACATCTATCTGGGCGCGTATGCGTCATGGGTCAATGCATCCCCGAAAGAGGGTGACAATAAAAATGACGATCGCTACGGTGGTCGCGTGCGCTTTAAATACTATTTCTGATGTCCTGTCAGTCGGTCAGACCTCTTCCGGGGTCTGGCTGACTTCCCGAAGCGTGCCCGGCGCATGGCCGATGATGCGCTTAAATGCCCGGCTAAACGCCGCCAGAGACCCGTAACCGAGCCGCAGCGCGACGGTTTCAATCGGTTGATTTTCATGGCGAATATACTGAATAGCCAGTCGCATTCTGAGCTCGCTGAGATATTTTGCCGGCGTCGTCCCCGTCGCCGCCAGAAACCGTTCAGCGAACACGGAGCGGGAGGTGCCCGCTTCTTTCGCCAGATCCGCCACGCTCCAGTTCAGGCCCGGCTGCTGGTGCATGGCGTAGATGGCCCGGCTCAGACGCGGATCGCGTAAGACCTGCACCCAGCCCGTCGCTTTACCACAGCCTGCTTCAACCCAGCCCCGAACAATCAATGCCGCCACCACGTCAGCCAGACGGGCGAGGATCCCGGCAAACCCGACCTGACGCGTCATGGACTCGCGCTCCATCGCGGCCAGCAGCGGATGAATTTCCGGCCAGGTGGACATCAACCGGCTGACCATCATCACTTCCGGCATCGCTTTGATCAGCGGCTGCATGCCGCCCAGCTCAAAATCCATACACCCGCTAAAGATGATGGTGTTTTCGCTCTCCGGGCAGGGCTCACAGGTAATGGCACAGACCGAACTACAGATGGGCTCGCTGGGGAAAGCGTTGACTGGAGTGATGGTTGCCTTGTCGTCAGAGAGCAGGGCATGGGCATTACCGCCAGGAATAAACAGCGCATCGCCGCTGCTCAGTTCGAAGGTTGCACCGCTGTCCATTCGCAGCAGGGCGTTGCCGTGGCTCACAAAATGGAACTGCGCCTTGCCCGG
The DNA here is from genome assembly GCF_000534515.1 of Enterobacter sp. MGH 37. Classification (NCBI taxonomy): domain Bacteria; kingdom Pseudomonadati; phylum Pseudomonadota; class Gammaproteobacteria; order Enterobacterales; family Enterobacteriaceae; genus Enterobacter; species Enterobacter sp. MGH 37. The sequence continues at coordinate 1,818,045 of NZ_KI973205.1, read as the reverse complement.
TGCCTGATGGAACGCGACGCCAAACGGTGCACTGGCTTCAATCCGGCGGTATTTCACCCCCGACAGACGCATGCCGCGTAAAAGTTCGCTGATCAAATCGGGTGACTGTGCGGTCATGGCGTAACTCCGGACGAATAATCAATAAGTGGAGATTATATGTCATAGATCGTCCAGGGTGAACCCTCTATGCTTTTGCGACAGTTGTCACACTTTTATAACGGGAGATCAACAGATGAATGCATGTGTCGAGGCGAGAGAGGCCGTCGCGCCTGCCAAACCCGCCTGGCGAGCCGTCTATTCACTGGGGCTGGGGGTTTTTGGTTTGATAACGGCGGAGTTCCTGCCCGCCAGTTTGCTGACGCCGATGGCCGCGAGCCTGGGCGTCAGTGAGGGGATGGCCGGGCAGGCCGTGACCGCCACGGCGCTGGTGGCGTTAGTCACCGGACTGCTGATCACCCCGGCGACCCGGAAAATCGATCGTCGCTGGGTATTGATGTTTTTTTCCGTGCTGCAAATTATCTCCAGCCTGCTGGTAGCCTTTGCGCCCACTCTGCACGTTCTGCTGATGGGGCGTCTGCTGTTAGGGGTTGCCATCGGTGGGTTCTGGGCGATGTCGACGGCCACAACAATGCGTCTGGTTCCGGCGGACAAAGTGCCGAAAGCGCTGGCGGTGATCTTCTCCAGCGTGTCGATCGCCACCGTGGTCGCGGCCCCGCTGGGGAGCTATCTGGGAAGCCTGATCGGCTGGCGCAACGTCTTTATTCTCTGCATTCTGCCGAGCATGCTGGCGCTGCTGTGGCAGATCTGGGTGCTGCCGTCCATGAAGCCAGAGAGTAGCGGTAGCCTCGGCACATTGTTCCGCGTGCTGCGCCGTCCTGGCATGATTGGCGGCATGCTGGCGACCATTCTGATCTTTAGCGGCCATTTCGCCTTCTTTACCTACCTGCGCCCGTTCCTTGAAACCGTCGGACAGGCAAATGTTGAAACCATTTCGCTGATCCTGCTGGGCTTCGGGCTTGCCAACTTTGTCGGCACCTCCATTGCCGGGCATCTGCTGGCCCGTAATCTGCGCCTGACGCTGGCCCTCGTGCCGTTCGGCATGGGCATACTTGCGCTGATGATGGTGGCGTTTGGTCATCTGGCGATGCTGGACGGATTACTGGTGGCGCTGTGGGGCTTTGCGTTCGGTCTGGTGCCGGTGGGCTGGTCAACCTGGCTTGCCACCACCGTTCCGGATGAAGCGGAAAGTGCCGGAGGGCTGCTGGTGGCGTCCATTCAGCTGGCGATTAGCGCTGGCGCGGCCGGGGGCGGGGTGGTGTTTGACCTCAACGGGGCCAGCGGCGTGTTTGCCGGAAGTGGTTTCCTGCTGGTGACGGCGATGGTCATTGTATTTATGGGCGTGAAGGTCAAAGCGGCGTGATTTTATGCCGGGTGGGGGCTTATCCCACCCGGCTTGAGGCTTACAGCCCTTTTTTATCCATCAGCACCGCCAGGTCCACCAGGCGGTTGGAGAATCCCCACTCGTTGTCATACCACGCCAGGATCTTCACCATGTTCCCGCCAATCACCAGCGTGGAAAGCCCGTCGATAATGGAGGAGCGCGGATCGCCCTGATAATCGCTGGAAACCAGCGGTTCATCGCTATACCCCAGAATGTCTTTCAGTGGCCCACTGGCTGCCGCACTGCGGAATGCGTCATTCACCTCTTCGGCAGTCACGTTACGGCTCAGGGTGACCGTCAAATCGACGATCGATACCACCGGAACCGGCACGCGCAGAGAATACCCGGTCAGCTTACCGTCCAGAGAGGGGATGACTTTGCCGAGCGCTTTTGCAGCGCCGCTGGAGTAGGGCACAATCGACAGCGCCGCCGCGCGTGCACCGCGCAGATCTTTTTCCGGCTGATCGTGCAGTGCCTGGCTGTTGGTATAGGCATGCGTGGTATTCATCAGGCCATGCTCAATCCCGAACTGCTGATGCAGTACCTGCGCGGCCGGAGCCAGACCGTTCGTGGTACAACTCCCGTTACTCACGACAACGTGCTGAGCCGGATCATAGCGATCGTGGTTCACGCCCATGACGACGGTCAGATCGTCGTTCTTGCCGGGCGCGGAGATGATGACGCGCTTTGCACCACCGTGCGTGACGTGCACCGCAGCTTTTTCCCGCTCGGTAAAGAAGCCGGTGGCTTCAATTACCACATCCACGCCAGCTTCACGCCACGGAATATTTGCCGGATCGCGTTCGCTAAACACCACGATCCGCTGGCCATCAACCTGCAATGCGCCGTCAGCCGCTTCAACCGGTGCGGGCAATTTACCCAGAAGGGAATCGTGTTTCAGCAGGTGGGCGAGGGTTTTGCTGTCCGTCAGATCGTTAATGGCCACAATCTGAAGATCCGGGTTACCCAGCGCTGCGCGCAGGAAATTACGTCCGATACGGCCGAAACCGTTAATACCGACCTTAACCATGGTGCACTCCTTATCTCTGTTGTCTGGAGTCACTGTAGGCGTCAGGCCGATTGGCGTAAACGACAAAAAAGGATCAGATTACGCCATCCTGCGGCAGTGGAAGCGCTGGCGGTACTCGCCCGGGGTAAGGTGGAGCTGTTTCTCAAACACGCGGCGCAGGTTAATGCTGGTGCCAAACCCGCTTTGCTCAGCAATGCGCTCAAGGGAATCACGGGTTTGCTCAAGCAGCTGTCTGGCGGCGGCCAGGCGCGCTTCGGTTACGTAGCGGGCAGGTGGAACGCCTGCGTCCCGGGTAAAGACCCGGGTGAAATTGCGCGGGCTCATCGCCGCTTTCTCGGCCAGATTTTCTACGCACAGGTCGGCAGTGAGGTTCTGTAGTATCCAGGCCTGCAGGTCGCTTATTGGCCCGGACGCGCCGGACGGCTGAAGGCTATAGCGGCTAAACTGCAGCTGACCGCCGGGCCGGCGCAGGTACATCACCATATCCTGCGCCACGTCGCGGGCGAGGGTGAAACCATAGTCATCCTCCACCAGCGCAAGAGTGAGATCAAACCCCGAGCTCACGCCGCCGGAGGTCCAGACGGGACCATCCTGAATATACAGTGGACCGCCTTCGACGCGGATAGCCGGATACTGGGTTTGCATGGTCTCCAGCAACCGCCAGTGGGTGGTTGCGCGACGACCATCCAGCAGGCCGCTCTGGGCCAGCAGCATCGCGCCGCCGCAAATGGAGGCTATCCGCCGGGCATGCGGCGCAGCAAGGTGCAGCCAGTCCACCACCGCCGTGCTCTCCTGCTCGTTCATCCCGCGTCCGGTGATGATAATGGTGTCCAGCGGTTCACGCGGATCCAGTTCAGGCAGACGATAGTCCGCCAGCAGATTCAGGCCGGACTGACCGTGGATCACCTGGTGCGGCTGCGTGGTGGCGATAATAATGCGGTAGCGGGGGTGCGCAAGCCCTTCCGGGTGCAGCCGGTTAGCCTGCATCAGAATGTCGGCGATACCGGCGGCTTCAAACAGCATGCCGCCGTCAGGGACGATAATTAAGATCTTCTTCATGTCCTGAAAAGTACCTTTATCACAGAATAAGTCAAGCCGCGCGACGCTAATACGAAGCAGTGTTTGGCTCGTTCCGCCCTCAACAACGCCGGGCTGTTCAGATGAGTTATGCAAGATTTTATTTAGAATACCATTGTTGGCATAAAAAAAATCACCGACTTCTTGAGGACGGTGATTTCAGTTAACCAACTAAAATTATGTTTAGTGAATATTATTTTCTGCGGTGAGGTTCTCGCTAAAGATCCTGATAAGGATCGTAAGTGGAATCTGGATACCACATCCCGCTAAACAGCATAGCCTGACGACCTATTGTACAACGTTGAACATGGTCATCATCGATGAAACTATGTTTAATATTAGGCGTGCCCCAATCACCACCCCAAAGAATTTTGTTGTGATAGGCAAGCTGGCCTAATAATGAAAAATCCCCCTTCCATGAAGGGTCTCCCCCCACATTTTTTACGATATCACACGCTAAGCCATAATGATGAACGCCGACATTTTGAAGCTTTGTTGCCCCCTGGGCATAAAGCAATGCTTGTCTTTGCTGACTTCGATAAGTTTCGAAAACCATCAACTCAAGACCGTTGAGGCGGGCCTGCTCAATAATATTCTGTACAATTTTTCGGGTAACAGGTTCCAGTAGATTAATATCGTCAATACGTTCTTCGCTGTTAAAGCGCTTATCATTTCGAATAGTGTTTATGTAGAAATTAGCCATCACTCGCCTCGCCATAGTTAGAAAGAATGAAAATTACACGAGCATTTACTTTCCGATAGCAGCTACCTTATTAAAAACATAGGGCGCAAAAAGTGTACCACTGAACATTAAATACTTACCGATGTCGGTAAAGTTATTGTCTAAATTGCTTGCATCATTAAATAAAGCATAAATGGCGTGATAACCACTTGAGATAAAAATAATTGAAATTATGACCATACCTACAAATGCAATCAAGCGACTAGAGCTCGCAAAAGGCTTTGACGCTTGAACGATGGGCGCTGGTGCTGCCAGGTGTTGAGGTGCATCCGGATCTACGGTCTCTGGAGGAACAACATTTGGTGGCTCGGATAAAGCATCTGCCAATGACCATTGGCGCATTTTTAATACTGCAAATATCCGGCTAAAAGCAATCAGATAAGCCAAGGTCATGGGAATATAAATAAAGTATTGAATAAATATTGGTTTGCATTCCATAACATGGCCTTTTGTATGTTGAGTAATTCTTCTGAAAACCTTGCTGTATTCCTTTCCGCAGTTTAATATATAAGTTATATTATTCAATATTGTCTATCGGGGTGTCTTTGTGATTCGGTGATATTTTGCACAAGCCTATGTTGGCCTCAATATTATCTGCAAGAACGAAAATGGCAGCATCATCAATATGTTCATTAAATCCTAAAGTTAGCCCATAAGCACGTATACCCTTATTATTTTTCAAAGCCTGTCCTGATGCTTTTTCTTTTGTCAGTAGCTTTGACACTACACTAATGTCCGGTGCAACAATACTCATAGTCGTTTGCTGTTTTTCAAGCTCAAACTCAAGATCGTTAAGCACGCCATCAACATACGGTTTTAAAACCCCAGCTAAAGTATTGTTTGTATCATTGATAATAATTTTCTGTTGTTGTGAATTTAATTCTGTCATGGATTTATACATGCAGTTTAATTTCTCTCTGGTAATATTATAGTTCAAGATCTGCACATCATAATTATATCTCTGCGATATGGTGTTTCCCCCAACAGCGACTCCCCCACTATACAGAGCAGTTGTTATGGCACCACTGGCTGCGGCAATCACTGAAGTTAATCCACCAAGAAAACCTATATCGCTAATGGAATACTTTTGATTCGCAAGTTGCGTCGTTTTTTCTTTTAAAGTTAAATCCATTAATTTAATTTTGGCTGCAAGCCTTTCATAATCACTGGATTCCATGGAGTCATCAATTTTAATGTTATCAATAGAGAGTTTTTCATTATGATTTTTAATCACAAGGCCTTTGGTAAGAGGAAATGCAGGTGTCGATGTCGGATAAGGACTTGTACACGATGTTGCCATCAAGCATATGGCAGTGATTTTAAATCGCATATACACCTCATGAGATTAATTTGATAAGGCGCTTTTTAATTTAATTTTATAAGAGATGCATCGGATATCAACAAAATAAAATATTTATGTTTACTTTTAAATGCAACAAGATAATTTAAATTTAGGGTAAGGAGATATAAAAGCAAAGTGATTGGGACTGATATGGCTGTGTTTCAGAAGAGAATAGGTTTTCTTAAGTTCTTCTTCATGTCCTGAAAAGTACCTTTATCACAGAATAAGTCAAGGCTGCGTGTGGGCCTCTGTTTCTGACAAAGCAAAGCGATTTAAGTTCTTTGTCATTTCAGACGTTATCCCCGATCGTCATTGTAGTGTCTCTGGCGAAACGGCGTCTGAAGGAATGGGTAAACGAAGATCTCTCTATTTGCATCCGCAGCAGCGCGATCGCATCCACCATCTTGCATCAGGATTTCTGTGGCGAAGCGAATTGCCCACATGGCTGCTGATCCTGACGATTTACGCTGGCTGGTTTACCACGCTGACGTTCTGGCAAACGCTCGGCCTGCTGCCCGCCACGCTGCTGCTTATCTGGTTTACCGCCTGGTACATGTCCCTGCAGCATGAGTTGATCCACGGGCATCCCACGCGTTTTGCCTGGCTTAACCAGCTGTTTGGCACGCTCCCGCTGGCGGTCTGGTATCCCTATGGCCTGTACCGGGATTCCCATCTGGCGCATCATCGTCACGACAGTCTGACCATCCCGGTGGATGACCCGGAGTCGTACTATTTTACAGAGGCGAGCTGGGCGCGCTTTTCTCCCTGGCAGAAGCGCATGATCCAGGCCCGCAATACCTTCTGCGGGCGGATAGTGCTGGCACCGCTGCTGGATATTTTGCAGACGCTGGGGATCGCCGTGGCGGCCTTTCGTCAGCGTCAACGGCGGGCGATGGCGATGTGGCTGATTCACGCTGTGCTTCTGGCGGCGCTTTTCACCTGGATGACGCATAACGGCTTTTCACCCGTCTGGTTTGTGCTGGCGGTAAGCTATCCGGCGCTGGCGCTGACCAAGGTCCGTTCCTTTTACGAACATCGCGCGGCGGACGATCCGCTGGCGCGTTCCGTCATTAACGAGGCTGGGCTATTCTGGCGGGTACTGTTTTTAAATCTCAACTACCATTCCATTCACCACGATTTACCGGGCGTTCCCTGGTATGGGTTACAGACGATCTACCACCAAAACCGCGAGGCGTACCGGCAGCGTAACCACGGTTTTGTAGTCAGGGGCTATGGCGAATGGCTACGCCAGTTCTCGACCCGGCCAGTGGCGGTCACCGTTCACCCCGGAAAACAAGAGGAAAGATATGAGTAACCTGCTGGCGTTTCCCATGTATGCCGTGGATCGCGCCGACACTCGCGCGCTCTGGCTGGCGGTACAACAACGTCTGGCCGACCGGGGCGTGTACGTTGAGCGTGTCCCCCGCTGGCCCGAATCAGACCTGCTGCACCACTGGCAGCAGCCGGCGCTGATTCTCAGCCAGACCTGCGGCTACCCGCTGGTCACGCAGCTCCCGGAGGTGCAGGTGGTGGGCTGTTTTCACTACACGGCAGCGGGATGCGAAGGGAGCCACTACCGCAGCTTTCTGGTGACGCGCTCGGAGGATCGGCCTCTTACGCTGGCGGATTTTCGCGGACGCCGGGCGGTCTGTAATTCTCCTGACTCGCAGTCCGGCTATCACGCGCTGCGAAAAAAAGTGGCACCGTGGGTGACCCGCGCCCCTTTCTTTTCGCAAACGTCATTCAGCGGCAGCCACCGTCAGTCGCTGATTGACGTCAAACGTGGGAAGGGTGATATCGCCGCTATCGACTGTGTCACCTGGGCACTCCTGCAGCGTCATGAGCCGGAAGCGTTGGCGGGGCTGACGGTGATTGACCAAACTCCGCTAACGCCGGGCCTGCCCTTAATCACGTCGCCTCATACACCTCCTGACACGCTTAACGCCATCCGCGATGCGCTTCACGCGCTGGTAACCGTCCCGGAGCACCGGGCGGTCTGTGATGCGGTGCTGATCGGCGGGTTTAGCGTGGTCACGCGCCAGGCTTATGCGTTATTGTCCGCATGATAAATCTCCTGCGCGTCGGTAAAACAGCGCAGCGCCAGGGAGGAGAGGGGTTTTTGCCTGCGCATTATCAGGCCGATGGGCGCCTCAATGTTCGCGTCGGCGATGGGGACAATCCTGAAATGGTTGTTTAGTGCCTCAAGCCCGTTGTTCAGCGGCATCACGGCGCAGCAAACGCCGCTCTGAACCGCCTGAATGATCTGGAACGTAGAGTCGCTCTCGAAAACGGATCTGGGTTCGATTCCAGCGGCGGCAAAGCTGGCCTCCATATGCGCCCGGTAATGCATCCCTTTTGTCAGGAACCCCAGCGGAAAATCCGTCAGGTCCTGCCAGGTCAGCGGCCTCGGGTCCAGCTGGAAATGACGAATATCATGCAGCAGGCCCATCTTCGTCTCAGGCAACTGAATAATGTCAAACAGACTGGTATCGATGCTGTTGAGATAGCAAATACCCAGCTCCAGCTGGTTGCGGCTGACGCCATCGGCAATGTGTGCAGAGGACATGGAATAGAGGCTGTAGGTCAGCTCCGGGTATTTTTGCGTCAGCTGGCGGATAAAGATCATCGGATCGACGCTCGCCAGCGGAACCATCCCCAGGCGTAATTCACCCACCACCTGGCCTTTGCACAGCGCGGCTTCCGCCTGTAGTCCGTCGTGAGCGGCAAGCAGAGCACGCGCCCACGCCAGGATCCGTTCGCCCTCTGGCGTAAAACCCTCAAAGCGCTGTCCGCGCGCAATCAGCACCAGACCGAGCTCCTCTTCCAGGTTGCGGATGCGCATGGAGAGGGTCGGCTGGGTGATGTTGCACTGCGAGGCCGCTTTACCAAAATGACGGGTCTCGTCGAGCGCAATTAAGTATTTTAACTGTTTAATATCCATGGATGACTCTTCGCGAACAGCCTTACAGCATTCGGATCTCTTTCGAGCGCAGGATGATGCGAACCGGAACGGATTTGTAAGACGGTGTACCGCTGTCCTTATCCAGATAATCGAGCGGCACCAGCACGTTGGCCTCCGGGTAATAAGCCCCGACTGAACCCCGCGCGATGTGGTATGCCACTACGGTAATGTCTTCCAGACGCTGAACGCTGCCGGGCAGGGCGGTTTCGATATCCACGCGGTCGCCGTGTTCCAGCCCTGACAGGGCCATATCCTCTTCGTTCATAAACAGCACGTCGCGGCGGCCAAACACGCCACGGTAGCGGTCGTCCAGAGCATAAATGGTGGTGTTGTACTGATCGTGGCTGCGCAGCGTAATCAGACGCAGAACATGCTCGCCTTCGCCGCTGGCGTTCTCGTGTACGCCGTCGAATACGGAGAACATCGCTTTTCCCGTCGCCGTTGGCCAGACGCGTTTCGTTGGGGGAAGCGGCATTCGGAAGCCGCCCGGAATACGGATCCGCGCATTGTAGTCCTCAAAGCCCGGGATGGTCTGCTCGATCAGATCGCGGATACGGTCGTAATCTTCAACCAGCGTTATCCAGTCCACGCGGGTCTCCTGCAGGGTGGCTTTCGCCATGCCGGCGACGATGGCGGGTTCTGAACGGAGTAACGGTGAGGCGGGTTTCAGCTTGCCGGAGGAGGCGTGCACCATCGACATGGAGTCTTCGACGGTGATGGACTGACGACCGGTGGCCTGAACATCCAGCTCGGTACGGCCAAGGCATGGGAAAATAAACGTCTCTTTACCCACCAGCAGATGGGTACGGTTCAGCTTAGTACCAACGTGAACACTCAAATCAAGGTTACCCATTGCCGGGAAGCCGTTCTCGTGATCGGGCATCGCGACGGCAAAGTTACCGCCGAGGCAGATAAGCGCTTTCGCCCGACCGTCGATCATGGCCTGGGTCGCCTGCACCGCATCATGCCCATGGTGAGAAGGCGGCTCAAAGCCAAACACCTCTTTCAGACGGTTCAGGAAGGCCGGGGTGGGCTTCTCGCTAATCCCGACGGTACGGTTCCCCTGAACGTTAGAGTGGCCGCGAAGAGGGCATATTCCCGCACCGGGCTTGCCGATATTTCCGCGCAGAAGCAGCACATCAGCGATCAGCCGGACGTTTGCCGTGCCTTTATTGTGCTGGGTAATCCCCATCCCGTAGGTAATGATGGTGGCGTTGGATTTCGCATAGGCCTCGGCCACCTTTTTGAGCGCAGCCTGGCTGAGCCCGGACTCGCGCTCAATGTCATCCCAGCGCGTCTGCGCGATGTCGGCGGCAAAGTCATCAAAGCCCTGGGTGTGTTCTGCGATAAACGAGTGGTCGAGCACGTTACCGCGTTCGGCCTCCATTTCCAGCAGGTGTTTGGCCATACCTTTCAGCGCGGCGGCATCGCCTCCGGCCTTCACCTGGAAGTAGGTCGAGGCGATGTCCGTTGAGCTATAGGTTGCCATTTCAATGACGCTTTGCGGGTCAGCAAAACGTTCCAGGGCGCGCTCGCGTAACGGGTTAAAGACGATAATCGGCACGTTGCGTCGCGCCAGCTCATGAAGCGTACCCATCATCCGCGGATGGTTCGTGCCGGGGTTATGGCCGATGGAGATCACCAGTTCGGTGTTATCGAAGTCGTCCAGTGAGACGGTGCCTTTCCCGATCCCGATGGAGCGGGGTAGACCGACGCTGGTGGCCTCGTGACACATATTCGAGCAGTCGGGGAAGTTATTGGTGCCGTATTCGCGTGCAAACAGCTGGAAAAGATACGCCGCTTCATTAGAGGCTCGCCCGGAGGTATAGAACTCGACCTGGTCCGGTTCAAGCTCGCGCAACACCTCGCCGATACGTTGAAACGCCTCGTCCCACTCAACCGGCTTGAACGTGTCGCTTACCCGGTCATAGCGCAGAGGATGCGTCAGACGACCATACCCTTCCAGCTCAAAGTCAGATTTAGCCAGCAGAGAAGAGACGGTGTTTTCCGCCAGGAACGCGGGGGTAACGCGTTTGCTGGTGGCTTCCCAGGTTACCGCTTTGGCGCCGTTCTCACAAAACTGGAAGGTCGATTTGTGTTCTTTATCGGGCCACGCGCAGCCCGGGCAGTCAAAACCATCAGGCTGGTTGGTGCGCAGCAGCGTGGCGGGGGCATCAAAGGTATCCATCTGGGTTCGTACCGCAATGGCTGTCGCTTTTAGCGCACCCCAGCCGCCGGCAGGGCCATCATAGTGTCTGATACCGGGAACTGAGCGTCTTTTCTTGTTCATACCTACTCCTGACTTGTTCGGTCATACCGCGCCTGCGCCCGTCAATCCACTGCAAAGGGCAATAAGTTAAAGCAATGAGGGTTGGGTGGGGAAGTGCACGCGACGCAACATAATTGCTTATCTTAAATGCTATTTATTACAGCGGCTTAATTGACAGGCGGCTTAAATATTTAATGAAATTATAACGTTTTTTTATCATTTTAATAATAAATTATATCTATCATCCAGTAGGTGGGGTAGATAGCGGTGGGCGAGGAAGGATGTAGCACCGATAAAATTTCGAATGAAGGCTCAGGTCGATCAGAAACAGAAATGCCACGGCTGGCAGGGGGTATAGCACCTTCAGGATTAAAATAGGGACCTGAATGTTTATTCTGGCTTAATGATTAATGACTGTTTTGAAGTCTTATGCGGTAATTATCACAGCGTGAAATATAGAGTTATTTTGAGTAGTAAAATTAACGCCCGCGTCATAAGTGAAATAGGCGTCCTGCGAGCGGGCAGTACGGTTAATATTAAAGATACCCTGTTAGTGCAACAAATAATTCATCGGCGATATATTGTTTTGACATCACCAATAGGAGAGTTCTACTAATTATGGTAGTGGCGATAATAGCTTTATTGCGTTAATGAAAGTCGTTCTCTTTTGTGTTTTTTATTTATATAACAATAGCTTACGTCTGTGTATGAAGTGAAAATAAGTGAAGGTAGGCCATGTCGGGTTTTTTTATCAGATAAATCCTATAATGTTTCGACTGCTTCATTAACCGCCACTTACGTAGCGGTAAATATTGAATTGATGCGAAGCTTATGTAAACTTGTTTACCGTTTGTCAAAATATGTCAGGAAGACGCTGGGCCTTATTCTGAAAGGTTCGTGCGGTAGCTATGCCCTCAAAATAGTAACACCCCGAAATTATCCTGACTATTTTAACAATAGCACCTAAGTCAAATTTCATCCCCTTATCTCCATTATCGAAATATCGCTACGGAAAAGCATATGAAAATGCGCGTACTGTTTTCACTTCTGTTTGTCATGGCGGTGGCGGGCTGTAAAGCGCCACAGAAACCTGCAATCAACGACGACACGATCGTGACCAGTCAGGTCAACGGTGTCACCTTAACGCACCGTCACGCCGTGTTACCGCCGACGGAATTCACTCCGCTCAACGAGCCTTATCGTGCCATGTATCCGGCTTCCCTGATGAGCCGTCCTGACTTTGGCGGAAAGGTTATCCGTACGCTGGAAACCGGAAAAACCTACGTGGTGCTGGGTCAGGTTGAACACTACTGGATGGCGCTTGCCGATGAGGGTAATGACCAACTGATTGGTTACGTCCCGATGCGTGCAGTTATCAAAGCCGACCAGTATGAAGCGACCGTCCGTAAACAGGCCATTCGTCCTAAGGCGCGTAAAAAAGCGACCTGCGTTGATGTCGATGGCAACAGCAAAGCCTGCAAAGACAGCGCTAACGGTACCTGGATCCTGAACTAAACGGCTTTCGTGGGCGTATTTTTATGAATAATAAAAATTTTCATAAGCTGTGGTTGGTCTTTTACGCGGCGGTTTTCGCCCTTGTGAGTGGTTGTACGTCGTCTTCACACAGCGACCCCTCCCGCTACAATCTGCAGTTTCAGGCTCATCCACAAATCAATGATTCTGCGCCGCTTAAAGTCCGTGTGCTGTTGTTGAAATCCGATGCGGATTTCATGTCCAGCGACTTCTATTCCCTGCAGAACAACGCGTCAGCAACCCTTGGCGCGAATCTGCTGAACAGCGATGTGTTCTTCCTGATGCCGGGACAGCTGTCGAAAACCCTCAGCGGTCAGAGCGATCCCGAGGCTCGCTACATCGGCGTGATGGCGGAATATCAGAAGCTGGATGGTAAAAAATGGCGCGTGTCTCTCCCTCTGCCTGTGCCAGGCGAAAATCATATCTACCAGTTCTGGAAATGGTCCGCGGATGAACTCCAGGCCAACGTTTTTCTCGACGTAAATGGCATTCGGGTCATCAGCCAGTAACGCGCTTCACAACAGGAAACACATCATCATGACGAAAGCAGAAAAGGTCGTCTGGACCGAAGGCATGTTCCTGCGTCCACACCATTTTCAGCGGACTGAAAGTTATCTGCTCAACCACGTTCGTGAATGGGGTGCGTTGCAGCGTTCCTATCTTTGGGGCTTTCTTGATGTTGAACTCGACGAAGCGATGCTTCGTCAGGGATGCATTGCCCTGAGCTACTGCAGTGGGCTTCTGCCAGACGGGACCTTCTTCCAGGTGCGCAACGGACGCAATGGTCCTGTGCCGCTTAAAATCCCTGACAATCTCACCAACGAAAAGGTGGTGCTCGCGCTGCCGGTACGTCGTGGCGAGCGGGAAGAGGTGATCTTCAGCGAAGAGCCGGCCTCGCTGGCGCGCTTCATCGCGTTCGAGCAAGAGGTCGAAGACGACAACGCCATGTCGGTGGGGGATGCCACCGTACAGTTTGGCCGCCTGCGCCTGACGCTGATGCTGGAAAAAGATCTCACGGCAGAATGGACCGCCATCGGCGTGGCGTTTGTCACTGAAAAACGCCACGACAACCACGTCCGGCTCGATAACAGCTACATCCCGCCGATGCTGAACGCCAATAACAGTCCGCAGATCTACAGCATGATTAACGATCTGCACGGCTTACTGGTGCAGCGCAGCCAGCAGATCGGCGGCCGTCTGCGCCAGCCTGGCCGTTTTAACACCTCGGAACTGATTGAATTTACGTTACTGTCGCTGGTGAACCGTCATCTTGGCGAGGTTTCGCATTTAAAAACGCTGCCGCTGCTGCACCCGGAAACCCTCTGGCGCAGCTGGCTGCCGTTTGCGTCCGAGCTTGCCACCTGGACTCCACAACGGACCACGGAGAGCGTGCTGCCGGTCTACGATCACGACGATCTGGCGAACTGCTTCAGTAAGCTGATGCTGATGCTGCGTCAGGGGCTGTCGCTGGTGATGGAAGACCACGCTATTCAGCTGCCGCTTAACGAGCGCTCGCATGGTCTTAACATCGCCACCGTTCCTGAAACCAGCATGGTACGCGAGTTTGGCTTCGTGCTGGCCGTCAAAGCGAATGTGCCCGGCGAACACCTGCAAACCCATTTCCCTGCGCAGATGAAAATCGCGCCGGTGTCGAAAATCCGCGATCTGGTCCAGCTTCAGCTGCCGGGCATTATGCTGCGCGCCATGCCGGTCGCGCCGCCGCAGATCCCGTGGCATGCAGGCTACAGCTATTTCGAGCTGGAGAAGGGCAGCGAGCTGTGGCACGAGATGGATAAGTCCGGCGCCTTCGCCCTGCACCTGGCAGGGGAGTTCCCGGGGCTGGATATGGAGTTTTGGGCCATCCGTAGCCCGACAGAATAATAAAGCGAGCGCTTAATATGCAGGAACGACAGGATACCGGCAGTGATGCCGCGTTTACCGGAGCCAGTAGCAACAATCAGCTGGTGGCGGCCGCTAATCCGCTGCTCAATGCGATTCCGCAGATCCGTCATTCGGTTTCACATGACGATCAGGTGGCGTTACGCCAGCGCCTGATCGATGAGATTCGCCGTTTTGAAGTCCGCTGTCAGCAGGCGGGGCTACCCTACGAAGTGATCGTTGGGGCGCGTTACTGCCTTTGCACGGCGCTGGATGAGGCCGCTGCGCTTACCCCCTGGGGCAGCAGCGGCGTCTGGTCAAGCAATGGCCTTCTGGTGACGTTCCATAACGAAACCTGGGGCGGCGAGAAGTTTTTCCAGCTGCTGGCGCGTCTGTCGCAGAACCCGCGCGAACATATCCTGCTGCTGGAGATGATCAACTACTGCCTGCTGCTCGGTTTCGAAGGGCGTTACCGTGTGCTGGACAATGGTCGCACCCAGCTTGAGACCATCAAGCAGCGGCTGTGGCAGATGATTCGCGGCGTGCGGGGCAGCTATCCGCCACCGCTGTCTCCCCACCCGGAAGATCGCCCGGTGCTGCGTAAGCTGTGGCGGCCGATGGTTCCCCTGTGGGCCTGCGTGGCGCTGGCCGGGTTTATCGCCTGCCTGTTTTATATCGTCCTTAACTGGCGTCTTGGCGATAACACCAGTCCGGTCCTGGCGAAGATTTATCAGTCCCAGCTGCCGGAAACCACCATTCAGCAACCGGCCCGTCAGTTGCCCGCTGTGCTAAACCTGCGCGGCTTCCTGAAGCCTGAAATCGAGGCAGGTCTGGTCGCGGTAAAAGATGAAGCGGATCGCAGCGTCGTTATCCTGAAAGGAGACGGGCTGTTTGCCTCCGCCTCGACGGTGGTGCGTGACCGTTATGAACCGGTTGTTAACCGCATTGCGCAGGCGATGAACAATGTCAGCGGCAAAATTCTGGTGGTGGGTTACAGCGACAACGTTCCAATCCGCAGCGCGCGCTTCGCTTCCAACTATGAGCTTTCTCTGGAACGCGCCCGCTCGGTACAGAAAATGCTGCAAGGAAGCCTCTCTCAGCCAGACCGCGTGAAAGCGGAAGGGCGGGGTGAGATTAACCCGGTAGCACCAAACACGACGCCGGAAAACCGCGCCCGTAACCGCCGTGTGGAAATTACTCTGCTGGTGTCGCCTGAAAATACTCAGGCTGAGCTGAACGGATTGCCGCAAGGAAACTAAGGATGCTGACTACACTTCTTTCCATTCTGACCAACCGCATTCTGTGGAGCTTCCTGGGCGTAACCGCGCTTGCGGCGGTGATCTGGATGATTGGTCCGCTGTTGTCCATTGTGGATACCCGACCCCTGGAATCTGAACAGAACCGCATTATCAGTATTGCTGTGGTCTATCTGCTCTGGGCGCAGGGACACATTCTGCCACGTCTTTATAACGCCTGGCTGAACCGCAAGCTGATGGACAAGCTCAACGAGAACACCACCAGCCCGGAAGCGGCGGATCCGCAGAAACGCCTGAACAGCGAGGAACAAATCCTTGCCAGCCGTTTCGATGAAGCCGCGCAGATGCTCAAAAAAGCGCACTTCAGCAAAGCAGGACAGGGCGCCCAGTGGACGCAACGCTTCAGCACGCAATACCTGTATCAACTGCCGTGGTACGTCATTATTGGCGCACCGGGCTCCGGTAAAACCACGGCGCTGGTTAACTCCGGACTGCAATTCCCGCTGGCTGACCGTTTCGGTAAGACCGCGCTGCGCGGTATCGGCGGTACGCGCAACTGCGACTGGTGGTTCACCAACGAGGCTGTGCTGCTCGACACGGCGGGCCGCTATACCACGCAAGAAAGCGAGCAGGTGCAGGACGCCGGTGAATGGCTGCAGTTCATGGGGTTACTGCGTAAGTACCGTCGTCGTCAGCCGATCAACGGCGTCATTGTCACCATCAGCATCTCTGATCTGCTCACCCAGTCTGCGGAGGCGTCACGCCAGCAGGCGGTGAATCTGCGCCAGCGTCTTTCTGAACTGCATGAGCAGCTGGGTATCCGCTTCCCGGTTTACGTGATGGTCACCAAAGCTGACCTGCTCAAAGGCTTCCGTGCGTGGTTTGCCGACTACGACAAAGCGCAGCGGGACCAGATTTGGGGCTTTACGCTGCCGTGGGAGCAGACCAAACACGCCGATTACGACCTGATGGGCAACTTCCAGCAAGAGTTCTCGCTCTTGCAGCAGCGCCTCGATGCCGGGCTGCCGGAAACCATGCTGAAAGAGCATGACGCGAAAACCCGTGCTGAAGCGTATCTCTTCCCGCAGGAGTTCGCCGCATTGCGTCCCCTGCTGGCGGATTACCTGAGCACTGTCTTCGCCCGCTCCAACTTTGAAACCGAGTTCTCTCCGCGTGGGATCTACTTCGCCAGCGGCACCCAGGAAGGGATGCCGTTTGACCGCGTCATGGGCGAACTGAACCGTGCGCTCTCTCTGCCGGAAGGGGGAGAGAGTGATAACTGGGATTCGGTAAGTAAAGACGCGCCGATCCCTGGGGCGAAAGGCCAAAGCTTCTTCATCAAGAACCTGCTGCAAAACGTCATTTTCCAGGAAGCCGGCATTGCCGGAGAAAACCGCTGGTGGGAACTGCGTAACCGGGCGGTGATCTGGTCCGGCTATGCGGCGCTGCTGGCCCTGCTGGTGATACTCGGCGGACTGTGGCTGACCAGCTATGCCAAAAATAAGGCCTATCTGGAAGAGGTGGATGCGAAGGTGCCGCTGCTGGATCAGCAGAGCAAAGCCTTGCAGAACCAGCCGCAGCGCGATCTGTTCGATCTGCTGCCGCTGATGAATGGTCTGGTTGATCTGCCAAAAAGCGATGCGTTTGATGTAAACGATCCGCCGGTTTCCCGTCGCATGGGGCTCTACCGCGGAGATGACGTCAGCGATGCCTCTCAGTCTCTGTACCAGAAAGCGCTGGATCAGCTGCTGTTGCCAGCGGTCGCCATGCACATCACCACCTGGCTTCGCAACGATAATGGCAGCGACGTGGAGTACAGCTATGAAGCGCTGAAAGCCTATCAGATGCTTTACCAGCCGAAGCACTACGACGGCAAATTCCTGCATTCATGGGTGATGCTCAATCTGCAGCGTAACCTGCCGCAGAACGTGACGAAAGCGCAGCTGCAGCAGCTTGAATGGCACCTGACGCAGCTGCTGGAGCCGAAAATTCAGGCTTCGCCGTACGCGCAGGACGCGTCCCTGGTGGCGCGTGAACGCGCGCTGATCAATCAGCAGCCGTTATCCACTCGCGTGTATGGTCGTCTTAAGCGTCTGCTGGAGCATGATGAAAACCTTAAGCCGGTCTCCCTTTCCGACCTGGGCGGACCGCAGAGCGAGCTGGTGTTTTCACGCAAAAGCGGCAAGTCGGTAAGCGACGGCGTGCCGGGTCTTTATACGCCAGACGGTTACTGGAAAAGCTTTAACAGCCAGATCGACAGCGTGACCACCGCACTGCATGAAGACGACGCCTGGGTGTTGGGCGCCGCGACGGCGCAGGAGGATAAACAGCAGATCGACAACGCCGTGCGTCAGCTCTACATGCGCGACTTTATCGCTACCTGGGATCGCTTTCTCGCCGACATTCAGCTTAACAACAGCGCCGATCTTTCCCAGCGCATCAACACAGCGCGTCTGCTCTCAGGCGCAAACTCACCCCTGCGCCGTCTGGTGCAGAACCTGAGCCAGGTGCTGACGCTGTCGCGCGATACGCCAGCCCCGGAAGACGCCGGTAAAGCGCAGGCGCAGAGCAACCGTGCCACCCGCACGCTGGAAGCGCTGTTCAGTAATAATGACACTGCCCCGACGCAGGCCGCTGCCGTTACCCAGGCCCCGGAACAGCTGGTGACGGACCACTATGCACCGATGATTGAGCTGGCTCAGCCGCTGGAGAAGGGGGGCAAGACCATCGTCTTTGATGATTTTCTTAAGCAGGTGGATGAGCTTTATCGTTACCTGACCGCCGTACAGGATGCCGCCAACAGCGGCATGCCAGCGCCGGGCGGCGAGGCGATCAGCCGTCTGCAGGCCAGCGCCGGTCGTCTGCCGGGTGGGCTGCAGACCATGTTCAGCAATATGGCGGTAGGTGCCAGCAGCGATACCCAGCGCCGCGATCTGGAGAACGTGCGTAAGCGGATTAACGTCGAAGTGGGCGGGTTCTGCCGCCAGGCCATTGCCGGGCGTTATCCGCTGGTGCGTAGCGCCAGCACGGAAGTTACCCCAGACGACCTCGCCCGCATGTTTGCGCCAGGTACCGGGCTGATGGACACCTTCTTTCGCGACAACCTGACCAATAAAGTCGATACCACCCAGGCAAACTGGCGCTTTATGCCGGGCATCGACGGTAAAACGCTGCCGGGAAGTGAAGGGCTGCTGAGACCGTTCCAGCAGGCCCAGTCGATTCGCGACGCCTTCTTTGCGAATGGTGCCACCACGCCGTCTTTCAAGGTCACGGTACGCACCGTGCGAATGGATAACACCATCCTGAACCTGACGCTGGACGTTGACGGCCAGCTGCTGCGCTACAGCCACGGTCCGCAAGCCGTTCAAATCATGAACTGGCCGGGGCCGGGCGGCACCAACCAGGTCCGCATGCAGTTGGGGCTGGCTAACGGCAGCACGGCGACGCTGGTGACCAACGGTGCCTGGGCACTCAACCGCTTTTTCGATAAAGCGAGCACCAGCCCGGGCGCCGGTAGCCTGAGCCGTCAGGCCACCTTCAACGTCGACGGACATCAGGTCACGCTGGAGTTTGCGCCAAACAGCATTCGCAATCCGTTCCAGCTACCCCGTTTCTCATGCCCATAACCGCAAGGACAGCCGTATGACGAATACCCCTGCGATGAACCGCTACAGCTGGTATGGCAAATTACCCAGCGCCGGAGATTTCCTGCAGCGCCGCTTTCCTGACACCTTACAGCGCCAGTGGTCGCACTGGTTCCAGGTTGGCCTGCTTGCCTGGCAGCAGGAAGAGCAGCGTAGCGGAGAACGCCCGTTCACCAAAGCGCCGGTGTGGAATTTTGTTGTCCCCCCAATGCTGGGCAGCCAGATGATCCAGATGGGCTGCCTGCTGCCCGGTCGGGACAGCGTTGGCCGACAATACCCGGTGTGCATCCAGCTGAGCTTCGCCCCGTCAGAATGGTCGACCAGCCTGCTCAGCCAGGCGGAAAGCTGGTATCAGCAGATTGGTCGTCTGGGACTGCACGCGGTGCGCAACAGCTTTTCCGCCTCGCAGCTGGATGAAATGCTGATGTCCATTCCGGCTCCGCAGCCCGTCGAGCCGCAAAAGCGTTCCGACATCCTTGACGTGATTGGCTATGACGAGGACGGTCAGAGCACGCTGGGCTGGCCGCAGGCGGCAGAGTGTTTTGACCCGCTGCGTCAGACCAGCTACTGGTGGACCAACCGCTGCGACGGTTACCCGCTGTACACCCATGTCCACAGCGGCAACTTTACCGGGCAGCTTTTCACCCTGCTGTTCGACCCGGCAGGGGGCGCCCGCCCGGGACGTCACGGTCTTTATCCGCCCATGTTTGAATAAGCAGGGATCTCATGAATATCGAAGAATTTCTCGCGCCCATAAGCCCGGATAAACCCTGTGGCGACAATCTGGAATACGACGCTGACTTCCAGGTGATGAACCAGGCAAGCCAGGGGAAAGCGGAACAGCAGTTTGGCGACACCATTATCCCGGCAGAGCCTGCTGACTGGAATACGGTAGAAAAATACGCCACCAGCCTGCTGGCGCGCACGAAAGATTTGCGCGTGATGCTGGCGTTAACCCATGCGTGGACACGCCGCCGCGGGCTGGCAGGCTACGCAGACGGGCTGCTGCTGGTGCAGGAGGCGCTCGCGCGCTACTGGGAGCCGCTCTATCCGCTTCTGGAGGAGTATGGCGAAACCGACCCGTTCTATCGGATTAATGCCCTGGCGGGGCTGAGCGATAAATCGGAACTCACCATTGCGGTACGCAACGCCTCGCTGCTGCGTTCAAACGGCGATGAAATTTCGCTGCGGGACGCCCAGGCACTGCTGGACGGCAGTAAAACTGAATGCCCGGACTATCCGGGGGGCCGTCCAAGATTGATTGACGAACTGGCCCGCGGTGACCAGCCAGGGACTGCCGCGGTAATCGTGATTAACGAGCGGTTGCTGGCCATCCGCGCGCTGCTTACCGGATATCTCGGTGAAAGCGGTGTACCCGAGATGGAACAACTGCTGAAGACCACAGGACTGGTCGCCAGTGCCTGTCAGGTGACCGACATCAGCAAGCTGTTGCCGGGCCGCGAGGCGCAGGCTGAACCGCAAGCCGATCATCAACCTGCGGCAACACAACCCGTTCAGCCGGTTACCGACTGGCGCAGCGTGCAGGTCACCAGCCGTGCCGATGCGCAGCTGATGCTGGAAAAAGCAAAACAGTATTTTGCGCAGTACGAACCGAGCCACCCCGCACCGCTGATGATTGAACGGGTGCAGCGGCTGTCAGAACTTAACTTTATGGACATTATTCGCGACCTGGCGCCAGACGGCGTTAACCAACTGGAAAACATCTTTGGACGCCGCGAATAACGCGTCCAGGCATTATGACGACAGGCATGGAGCCTGCCGTTTCACCTTCACCGCGCATCTTTGATGGAGAACATCATGGCAATGAGTAACAGTGGGCAGAAATTCATCGCACGTAACCGTGCCCCCCGCGTGCAGATCGAGTACGACGTAGAGATCTACGGTGCAGAACGTAAGATTCAGCTGCCGTTTGTGATGGGCGTCATGGCCGATCTGGTCGGTAAACCGGTGGAAAACCTGCCGGCGGTCGACGATCGCAAATTCCTTGAAATCGACATCGACAACTTTGACGAACGCATGAAGGCGCTGAAGCCGCGCGTGGCGTTCCAGGTGGATAATACCCTGACCGGCGAAGGTAAGCTCAACGTCGATCTGACCTTCGACAGCATGGATGACTTCCTGCCGGACGCGGTGGCCCGCAAGGTGGAGCCGCTGAACAAGCTGCTGGAAGCTCGTACTCAGCTCTCCAACCTGCTGACCTACATGGACGGCAAAAACGGCGCGGAAGAGCTGATCGCAAAAATTCTGCAGGATCCGACGCTGCTCAAATCTCTGAGCCAGTTGCCGAAAAATGACGACAGTGCGAAAGGTAGCGAGGAATAATCGATGAGCAACCAGACTCAACAACATGAGCAGCAGGCGGGTCAGGCCTTCAGCCAGGATGAATTCAGCGCGTTGCTGAACAAAGAGTTCCGCCCGAAAACCGATCAGGCGCGTTCTGCCGTGGAAAGCGCGGTCAAGACCCTGGCACAGCAGGCGCTGGAGAATACCGTTACCTTCTCTAACGATACCTATCGCACCATTCAGAACCTGATTGCCGGTATCGACGAACAGCTCTCTCAACAGGTGAACCAGATCATTCATCACGAAGAGTTTCAGAAGCTGGAGAGCGCCTGGCGCGGTCTGAGCTACCTGGTGAACAACACCGAAACTGACGAGATGCTGAAGATCCGCTTTATGAGCATCTCCAAGCAGGAGCTGGGCCGTACCCTGAAGCGCTTCAAGGGCGTGGGCTGGGACCAGAGCCCGATCTTCAAGAAAATCTACGAGCAGGAGTACGGTCAGTTTGGCGGCGAGCCGTTTGGCTGCATCGTGGGCGACTACTACTTCGACCACAGCCCGCAGGACGTTGAGCTGCTGGGCGAAATGGCGCGCATCGGCTCTGCGGCACACTGTCCGTTCATCACCGGTACCGCACCGGGCGTGATGCAGATGGAGTCCTGGCAGGAGCTGGCTAACCCGCGCGACCTGACCAAAATCTTCCAGAATACCGAATACGCGGCCTGGCGTTCACTGCGTGAATCTGAAGATGCCCGCTATCTGGGGCTGGTGATGCCGCGCTTCCTGTCGCGCCTGCCGTATGGCATCCGCACTAACCCGGTCGACAGCTTTGATTTTGAAGAGCAGACCGACGGCGCAAACCACAACAGCTATTCGTGGGCGAACGCCGCCTATGCGATGGCGGCCAACATCAACCGCTCCTTCAAAGAGTACGGCTGGTGCACCTCGATTCGCGGCGTGGAGTCCGGTGGGGCAGTCGAAAACCTGCCGTGCCACACTTTCCCAAGCGATGACGGCGGCGTGGACATGAAATGCCCGACCGAGATCGCCATCAGCGACCGCCGCGAAGCCGAGCTGGCGAAAAACGGCTTCATGCCGCTGGTTCACCGGAAAAACTCCGACTTTGCTGCCTTCATTGGCGCGCAATCTCTGCAAAAACCGGCCGAGTACCACGATCCGGATGCCACCGCGAATGCGCGTTTGGCCTCTCGTCTGCCGTACCTGTTCGCCTGCTGCCGCTTTGCCCACTATCTGAAGTGCATCGTGCGCGACAAAATCGGCTCCTTCCGCGAGCGCGAAGAGATGGAACGCTGGCTGAACGACTGGGTAATGAACTATGTGGACGGTGACCCGGCGAACTCCTCTCAGGAAACCAAGTCCCGTAAACCGCTGGCGGCTGCAGAAGTGCAGGTGCAGGAGATTGAAGACAACCCGGGTTATTACGCCGCGAAGTTCTTCCTGCGTCCACACTACCAGCTGGAAGGCCTGACCGTTTCCCTGCGTCTGGTTTCTAAACTGCCGTCGCTGAAGACGAAAGACGCGTAAGTGTATTTCACCCGGCGGCGCTACGCTTGCACATGCCTACCATAAAACGTGCAATCTACAGATGTTGTTGCCCGATGTAGGCCGGGTAAGCGCAGCGCCACCCGGCAAGAAAGACTTCACATTCATTCCGTTATTTTCGGGGGAATGTAAGACTGTCAAATGACACGGGTCATTTGATATGAGGCAGAGGTAAAATATGGACGGTTTTATTCAGCCCCATGCTTTCCTGTTTGCCATATAAGTGCTTTTTCGAAAGCAATATTGTTCATCCACGAAGAGTAGATATTATGGCTATTGATATGTTTCTGAAGGTCGAGGGTGTTACGGGCGAATCTAAAGATTCTAACCACACCGGCTGGACTGATATTACCTCCTTCTCCTGGGGCGCTTCCCAGCCAGGTAATATGAGCGTTGGCGGTGGCGGCGGTGCCGGTAAAGTAAACTTTAACGATCTGCACGTTAATGCTCTGATCGACAAATCCACCACAGCTATCCTGAAACACTGCGCCAGCGGTAAACACCTGACCAAAGTTGAACTGTCCGTCTGTAAAGCCGGTGGTCAGCAGGTGGAATATACCCGCATCACGCTGGAAGATGTGCTGGTGACTTCTGTTCAGTACACCGGTGCAGACAACGGCGATACCGTTGGTGTGACCTACGCGTTCCAGGCTGCGAAAGTGAAACAGCAGTACTGGGAGCAGACCACTGCCGGTGGTAAAGGTGCTGAAAGCAGCGCTGGCTGGAACATCAAAGAGAACAAAGAAGCGTAATAATAGTGGGCCCGAAAGGGCTCACTTAAGACTGATGATAACGTGCATTTTGTTCGTGCCGCCCGGCGGCGCTTCGCTTGCACGGGCCTACAATGGATTGTGCAATGTATTGATATCGTTGTGGAATGGTTCATTTTATCCTGAGCGTTTTATCAAGGAGAAACGACATGTCTCATATGCGTCCTGCTTTCGGTGCCGCCTGGAACCGATTCAGAGAAGTGAACGTAAACGTAGAACAGGTTGGTAAGTTATTAGGTGGAAAGGTTCAGCATAATATTGACGCCGGAATTTTTAAAAACGCCTGCCCGATTCGTATGAGCTACGTTTTAAATTATTGCGGCATTCCGATTCCATCTAATAGCAAATATGCAACAGTGACCGGAAATGACAAAAAGCGCTATATGTTTCGGGTAAAAGACATGATTGCATTTTTACCTACAGTACTGGGCAATGCAGATATGTCAGTATCATCCCCAACGCCTGCCCAATTTGCAGGAAAGCAAGGCATTATCATCTTTACCGGACACGGCTGGAGTGACGCCACCGGGCATGTAACCCTCTGGAATGGAAATATTTGCTCTGATGATTGCCATTTCCTTGGCTCTCCTGGTAATGGTTCGTTTATCCCTACCAATGCAACATTCTGGAGCCTGAAATGAAACGTTTATTGCTGCTTATATTGGCTTTAAATGCCTCCGTTGTATATGCCCAAAAACTGCCTGATGTCAGTGCTTTTTCTCAGCAACAAATCTTTGAAAACTGGGTGCAAAATCGTTGCATCAGTAAGATTGCGGACAGCAAAAGCCTGAAAGATGATGCTGAAGCCAGTGCCGCCGCATGGCTTGAAGCAAGCGATCTTGCTGCTGAAAATTTTGAAAAAGCTGACAAGGTGATTGATACCCTACTGAAAGAGAAAGTAGGTGGTACTGAGCAGGGTCATTATCAGGTATTGAAGTGCAGCTTAATCGCCAATAGCGACGCAATTCGTTCGCTCAAAAGCCAAAAATAGTGTTTCCCCATTCAATTATGCGTTCTAGATAAGATACAGGGAGTTTTTCATGGCAAACCAATCAAACATTGCTCCAGGTTACTGTGTGGTGCAGCAACCTGGTACTCTGGATTTCCAGGCCAGACAACTGTTTGGTAGTACAAGAAATGAAAAATCCGAGTATTTTATGCAATTGAATAAAGATACAGCTTGGGTTAAACCTGGCCAGATATTAATTGTGGCGGATCCGAATAATCATAACCAATCGCAACAGGTTAATGGGTTAACTATCGCCAAAAAGAAAGTTAATAATGCGCTTGCTACTATTGATGGTTCCGCTGCAGAGTTTTTGAAAAATAACTTTGATAATATTGCTGCCATAACTGCCTGGGGCGATACATTAATAGGGAATCTAAGTGGTGCGGGAGAGTCTTATTTTAAACAAATTGAAAACATTTTGATTAAGATTGAAAAGACATACCAAAATCAGTATCGAACACAAGGCGCTCTTATTGGACAGCAGTTTTATTCGGAACGTAATGCTCTTCTTGCGCAACTTAAACCACTGTTAAATAAAATAACGAAAAATCAGCTTAAATTTAGAGATTATGCGGATCTGAAAAGAGCATTAGGGTTATCCACAAAATCAATTGTTCATGAATGGAGTACCGTTGGCATTGGAGCGATTCCCGGCTACTCAACATATATCGACAGGGCGTCGAGAATCACGTCTTACATGAAAGCGGGTGGATGGGTTGCGCTAGGCTTTTCTTTTGCGAATACCTCTAACGAAGTTTACCATGCTTGCACTGTTGGAAGAGAACATGAATGTGGCAAGGTTGCAGTGAGTGAATATAGCAAATTTGGAGGCGGTGTCGCTGGCGCTGCGTTAGGCTCCTCCCTTGCGGCACCCATTTGTATTGCATTAGGTGTACCAACTGCGGGCACAGGAACTCTTGTTTGTGGTTTAATCGTTGGTGCCGCTGGGGCAGCAGGTGGAACTAAAGTAGGTGGGTTTGTGGGAGAACAAGTGAATAATCTAATATTTAGCGGAGAGTAATGTGGTTACCAATAATATTTACCCTGCTTTTATTATCTGTATTTTTGTTGTTTTTCTTATCATTGTGGTAACTTTCTATATTGACTATCGAAAACATTCCGACCAGGTTGAACAAATATATAATCTGTTAATTAAGAGTAAATTGCTTAAGATCGAGGATTATCAGGCCTGGCAAAATCTTGGGTTTTGGGGATTTGGTTTTCGTGCCATGATTTTATCAAAGCTTTTGCGGGGTAAACGTATAAAAATTACAGGGTCGCGCTGGCTTGAACCACAATCATGCAAAGATATTCTGTCAAAGTTCGACGTGTCATGGATTAATGCATATAACAGAAAGGTTAAAATTGCCACGATTTTGTTTTTACTGCTTTTAATTCTTGCAAGTGTTAAAGATATTTAATTCTATTCTGAAAATTCAAATAATAATTTTGACTTACCCCCAAACGCCGCCGTTCTCACCCCCGAGAGCGGCAGCGTTTGAGCGCTAATCATACCAGCAGGAATACGCCATGCGATTCACGATTATTTCTACGAAACCCGGTCATCAGCCGCCGCAGAGCAGCTGTGATTTTTATGCCCCGGGCGGCACCATTGGGCGCGGTACGGATAACAATCTGGTGTTGCCGGACAATGACCGCACCATCTCGCGCCTGCAGGCCATTGTTCACGTTGACGCCAATGGTGAATGTCGCGTCACTAACCGTGGCAGCGTCACCCGCGTGGTATTAAATGATATTCCGCTGGAGCGGGGGCGTCAGGTTGAACTGCAGGATGGCGACATTCTCGGTATTGATGACTACCGTATCGAAGTGGCCGAACTTATCCACGACACGCAGCCGGTGAGCCGCATGGCCGCCAGCATGCAGCAGCAGGCGCATCCGACAGCCGCGCCAGCGCCAGCATCGCAACCGAAGCCTGCTAACCCTGCGCCACGCGGTAAAGCGGAACCAACTGCCGTGCCGTCGGAAATCTGGGATAGCCTGATGCAGGAGTTTTCCATCTCCGACAGCATCTCCAGCAACCGTGCAAAACCGCAGTCAGCGGCTTCGCAGGATCCGTTCTCTCAGCCTGCGGCGCCGGAGCGTAATGCTGAAGATCCGCTGGCGATGTTCAACGACAGCGATCCCACGCTTGAGCATAAGAATGTCGACCCGGACACGCTGTTCGGCGAAGAAACGCTGTTCAAAAAAGAGAGCATTTTCGACGACGTGACGCCTTCCACGCTGGTGCCGCCAGTTGAGACTCAACCCGCCCCTAAAGAAGATGCGGTAGATGAACTCGATCCGCTGGCGCTATTTGGTGGCAAGGCCAGCGCGCCGGCTGCACGTAATGATGACCCGCTCGGGCTGATGGGCGGGGCGCCGTTAACCCATCCGGATGACATCACTGACGAAAAGCCAGCGCCTGAACCAGAGCAGGAGGAAGACGTCCTTGCCGGTTCCCCGCTTTTTGCCCCTGAGCCGCAGGAAACGCCGCGTGCAGAAGAGGAGCCAGTGAGACCAGATTACGCAGGGTTCACGATGCCTACGCCGCAGGCCGTTGCGCGCAGCAGCGCTCAGACCCCTAAAGGCCGACTGCGTATCGATCCGGTTAATAACGCTGCTTCTCCATCTGCTACCGCGAACACTGGAGAGAAGGGCGATGTGTTGCAGGGGGAACTGCTGCAGGCACTGCTGGAAGGGATGGGGCTGAGCGAAATGCAGCCTGTCCCGCAGTTTGACCGGGAAAATATGCGTCAGCTGGGGCAGATCCTCGGTATGTTCTCTCAGGGCACCGTGGCGCTGCTCTCCTCGCGCTCTATTCTAAAACGCGGCGTAAAAGCCGATATGACCATGGTGCTGGACGATGCCAACAACCCGTTCAAGCTGTTGCCGACCGGGAAAACGGTTCTGATCCAGATGTTTGGCACCCCGATGCCGGGCTTTATGCCACCAACGAAATCCGTGCGCGATGCGCTGATCGATCTGCAGGCGCACCAGCTGGGCATGATCTCCGGCATCCGCGCCATTATTGCCGCGATGCTGCAATCCTTTAATCCGGAACAGCTGGAAGAGCAGGCGAAGCAAAACGGCATGACCTCGCGTCTGGCGCTGCCGGGCAGCCGTAAAGCCGCCCTGTGGGACTATTTTGTTCGCAGCTATGGCGAGACGGCGGGCGAGATTGAGGATGACTTCCACACCCTGTTCGGCGAAGCCTTCCTTCATGCGTATGACATGGAGGTGAATCAGTACAAAGACTCACAGAGCGGATCGGAAGACAAATGAATATCGCAACGGCTTCTCTCTCCCGCCAGGGGACGCGCGCCAGCAACCAGGATCAGACGGGAGAAACCATTGGGGAACGTTCAGCCTGCTTTGTCGTCTGTGACGGCATCGCTGGCCTGCCGGGCGGTGAGGTGGCCGCTGAACTGGCCCGCAACAGCATTATTTCCCGCTTCGATGGCGACAAACACCTTAACGCGCAGCATATCCGTGATTATGTGCAGACCGCGAATCGCACCATTCTCAGCGAACAGCAGGCCGTTCAGGATTATCGCCGGATGGGCACGACGCTGGTCAGCCTGTTTATTGACCGTGATTATGGCCTGGCCTACTGGGCGCATGCCGGAGACAGCCGTCTGTATCTGTTTCGCCGGGGATGGCTGTGGCATGTCACCACCGACCACAGCCTGGTGCAGCAGATGAAAGATGCCGGGCACCAGACCGACAACCTGAACAGTAATCTGCTCTATCTGGCGCTGGGGATTGAAAACGGTGGGCCGGAAGCGAGCTACAGCGATGTCGTGCAGGTCGAAGACGGCGATGCATTCCTGCTCTGCACCGACGGGTTCTGGCACGGCGTCAGCGAAGAGCAAATGAAGCAATCGCTGCATATGGTCAATACGCCCCAGGAATGGCTGACCTTAATGAACCAAATCATTCAAAAGAATGGCGAGCAGGAGGGGAATGCGCAGGATAACTACACCGCCCTGGCGGTATGGATGGGCAACCCTCAGGACACCACTTTGCTGCATACCCTCTCTGATGCAGCACAATTTCTTCCCTGCGGAACTGATTAGACACACAAGGAACGATATGAAACTTTGGCTATCGGGTTTGGCACTTCTGGCGGTGACCTCCACCGCGCAGGCTGAGAATTTCCGCATCGTGCAGTCTCCTGCGCAGAAGCTGGATATCTGGATCGACAACATCAAAGACAACACCCCGCAAAGCTGGTGTAAGCCGGAGGTGGCACTGCGCATCGTGGCGAACGGCAAGAAGGATGTCTCTGTGCTGGAAAACTTCGTGCCACGTCTTGGCTCACTGCTGGAACACCAGTGCAGCAAAGTGAACACGCTCAGCTGGACGCTCAACGATCCGGCGGGAACGACGCTGGCGCAAGGAACCGCCGCCAAAGCGCAGGAGTGGGCGCTGGTGGTGAAACAGCAGCAGGCGACGCCAGCCGTGACGACGACCACTGCCAGCGGGGCGTTAATGCCGCCGGATCAAAACGTTGCAACCCATACGGTTGCCGCTGACCGCACGCCGTGGCAGGAGTTTACCCTCCAGGACGGCTGTCACCTGCGCACCTTCTGGGAAGGCGGCGCATCCGCACCGGCGCTCTTTATTCCGGATTCTGATACCACCCGCTGCGGCAATGGCAGCTGGCTCAGCGGTCACACCGTGATCTCCCAGTCCCGCAACGGCGGGCAAAAAGAGATGGCTGTGACGTACATTCATGGCTTCCCGGTCATGGGGCTGAATCAAAACGCTGACCCGGAAAACGCGCTGATCACCTCCGTCAACAAAGAGCGCATGGTGTTCAGCACCCCAAACAGCGACCAGAGCTGGATGATCCTGCCTTACGATAACGCGCTCAACGGCTGGAAAAGTAACGGCACGGTGGCAGTAGAGATTTCCCGTGAAACCGCCAGCGATGATGCAAAGCTGCAGGCGCGTATTGCGGCGGTGAAGAAAACCTGGAGCGCCTGGGTCGCACCCGGCACCTCACTGAATATCGTTTTGATTGACACCCTGCGCCCTCAGCTGCGCGATCCGGCCGTGGGCGCATGGCGCGCGGCGAATTAAGGAATGGTTATGAATACGCTCTATCAACAGCTGGCGGGTGAAACGCTCAACGACGCGCTGGCGCGTCTGGAAGCCGGGATCAAAGCCCGTCCGGCAGATGCCGACCTTCGCGCCGCGTTCGTGCAGTTTTTAACCCTCAGCGGCAACTGGACCCGGGCGCTGACCCAGCTGAAAAGCTGGCTGGCGCTGAAGCCTCAGGCGAAGCCGACCGTCACACTGCTGGAGCAGGCCATTCAGGGTGAGCTGCAGCGTGCGCAGGTGATGGCGGGCCAGGCGCGTCCGGCCATGCCTGAAACTCAGTGGCCGTGGCTGACCACGCTTGCCGCCGCGCTTAACGAAGAGGGCGAGCGCGCCCAGGCGTTGCGCCTGGAAGCCCTTGAACAGGCGCAGGCAACGGCGGGACACATCATCCTTGAAAACGAGGAGACGCAGGCGTTTGACTGGCTGATGGACGGTGATGCCCGTCTTGGTCCGGTGTGCGAAACCCTTGTTAACGGACGCTATTTCTGGCTGCCGTTTAACGCTATTGCGGAGATCCGTTTCCAGGCGCCCGCCAGCGTGACCGATCTGGTATGGCGTCATGCGCTGGTCCGTCTTACCGACGGTACCGAGCAGGTGTGCCAGATCCCGGCGCGCTATCCTTTTGCGGCTGATGCCCCGGATGCGGTCAAACTGGGGCGCACTACCGAGTGGCATCCGCTTGATGAGAGCGGCACGCTGTATGAAGGGCTGGGTCAAAAAGCCTGGCTGAGCGAGCAAAGCGAAAGCCCGCTGCTGTCGTTAAGCCTCGTGACGTTTGCGACGGACGGAGCCGATGAGTAATCCCGCTGGCGAAGGCGATCTGCTGCGCAGCGGCTGGCAGGCCCGCAGCAAGCAGGATAAGGTGGGGGCGCGCGACAAAATGCAGCCCTCGCTGCTGGATCGCCTTACGGATAACGACCCGGAAAAAAAGCGCGAGCCAGCCAACAGTAATCTGATCACCCACGCTGCGCTGCGTCGCAATGTCCTGCGGGATCTGCAGTGGCTGTTTAATACCATCAACCATGATGCCTCCGGCGATCTGAGCGCCTTGCCGCAGGTGAGCCGCTCGGTGATCAACTTCGGCGTCGCGCCGCTCGCAGGTAAGCGAATGTCAGATATCGAATGGCACGATATTCAGCGCAAGCTCACCGAGGCCATCATCAATTTTGAACCGCGCATTTTGCCGCAGGGATTGCAGGTGCGCTGCGTGTCGGATACCTCCTCGCTGGATCTGCACAACGTGCTCTCCATTGAGATAAAAGGGCGTTTATGGTGTGTGCCGTACCCGCTGGAGTTTCTGTTTCGCACCGATGTCGATCTGGAAAACGGCCATTTTGAACTGAAAGATGCGGGGTAATCATGGAAAGTAAACTGCTCGAATACTACAACCGTGAGCTGGCCTACCTGCGTGAAATGGGGGCCGAGTTTGCCGAGCGCTACCCAAAAGTCGCCGGACGACTGGGCATGCGCGGCATTGAAGTGGCGGACCCGTACACGGAACGCCTGATGGAAGGTTTCGCTTTTCTGACCTCCCGCGTGCAGATGAAAATGGATGCCGAGTTTCCGCGTTTCTCCCAGCGTCTGCTGGAGATGATCGCCCCGAATTACCTCGCGCCAACCCCATCAATGGCGATTGCGCAAATCGAGCCCGACAGCAGCCGGGGCGACCTGAGCAATGGCTTTATTGTGCCGCGCGGCACCATGATGGACAGCCTGGCGCTGAAAAAGACCGGCGTAACCTGCAGCTATACTACGGCGCACGAGGTTAATCTGCTGCCGCTGAAAATTGACAACGTGGAGCTGGGCGGCGTGCCTGCTGACCTGCCGCTGGCACAGCTGGGGTTAAGCCAGCGGGGAATCAACAGCGCGTTGCGGATCCGCATTGCCTGCGACGGCCCGCAAAACCTCGGCCATCTGAATTTCGACCAGCTGACGTTTTTCCTCAGCGGCCCGGACATTGAAGCGCTGAAGCTGCTGGAGCTGGTGATGGAACATCACGCAGGGATCGTCTGCCAGACGGTCAGCCCGCAACCTCAGCGACAGCTGCTGGCGTCGGATGCCCTGTGTCAGGAGGGCTTTGCCGCGGATCAGGCACTGCTCCCGGACGATCTGCGCAACTTTGACGGTTATCGTCTGCTGCAGGAGTATTTCGCGTTCCCAGCCCGTTTCCGCTTCATCAGCCTGAGCGGCCTGAGCACGCTGCTCCAGCGCTGTGAAGGCGAAAAAGCCTTCGATATCTTCATCCTGCTGGATAAATCAGATGAACAGCTGGAGCGCGTGGTGGATGCCAGCCATCTGGCGCTGCACTGCACGCCAGTCATCAACCTGTTCCCGAAGGTGGCGGCGCGTCAAAAGCTGAATGAAGGCCAGCACGAATACCATCTGGTGGTCGATAACATCCGCCCGCTGGATTATGAAATTTACGCGGTGAATAAAATCTTCGGCAGCGCGGACGGTCAGCGTGACGACCAGACGTTTCGTCCTTTCTGGAGCACCTGGAGCGGTGACGCGGGCAACTACGGGGCCTATTTTTCCCTGCGCCGGGAACAGCGCGTGCTCTCTGAGCATGCCCAGCGCTACGGCACCCGTACCGGCTATATCGGTTCAGAGGTGTTTGTTTCGCTGGTGGATGAACAGCACGCCCCGTGGCAGGAAAACCTGCGCTACATCTCTGCCGAGGTGCTCTGCACCAGCCGCGACCTGCCGCTGATGCTACAGCAGGAGCTTGGGCAGTTCATCATGGCCGACTCCATGCCGGTGAAATCGTTGACCCTGCGTAAAGGCCCGACGCCACCGCGTCCGGCGCTGGCAGAAGGGTTCAGCACCTGGCGGCTTATCAGCCAGCTGCAGATGAACTACCTCAGCCTGATGGACAGCGAGAATGAAGAGGGGGCTGCCGCGCTTCGCCAGCTGTTAGGGCTGTATGCCAACCTGGCCGAAACGGCCGTGGCGCGTCAGGTGGAGGGGGTTCGCCACTGCGTGCTGGAGCCGGTTCACCGCCGCGTGCCTGAACCCGGTCCGGTCGTTTTCGCCCGCGGAATCGGCATTACCCTGACCGTAGACGAGCGGGCGTTTTCCGGTGCCAGCCCGTGGCTTTTCGGCAGCGTGCTGGAACGCCTGTTTGCCCGGCTGGTATCCATCAACAGCTTTACTGAGTTCACCCTGAAGAGTCAGCAGCGCGGTGAGATCGGCTACTGGGCACCGAGAATGGGTAAAAGGGCGCTGGTATGAGTGACGCTGCCACTGCACCGCTGCGCGTGCATCGCCTGACGAAGCTGCCGGAGACGTTCTGGCACGGGGTCCGTCAAACGCCCTGGCGCTACGATCTGTTTCAGCTGTTAAGGCGTATTGATGCTCAGGGCGGCGAGCGCTACCCGCTGGGACGCGCGCCGCTACCGAAATTTGAGCCGCTGCGCATCGGCCAGCAGCCGTCGATGAGCTTTGCGCCGTCGACGCTGGCCGAGGTCAGCCTGCGGGAAGAGAGCGGGCTGCATGAGGTGTCTATCCTCAGCTTCGGGCTGTTTGGTCCGAACGGCCCGCTGCCGGTTCACATGACCGAATATGCCCGCGAGCGTATTCATCATCATCAGGACACCAGCCTGAGCGCGTTTGTCGATCTGTTTCATCATCGTCTGACGCTGCTGTTTTACCGCGCCTGGGCG
This sequence comes from Enterobacter sp. MGH 37, assembly GCF_000534515.1. Taxonomy (NCBI): domain Bacteria; kingdom Pseudomonadati; phylum Pseudomonadota; class Gammaproteobacteria; order Enterobacterales; family Enterobacteriaceae; genus Enterobacter; species Enterobacter sp. MGH 37. The sequence goes on along the minus strand of NZ_KI973205.1, from coordinate 1,784,457 downwards.
GATGCGCAGCCTGCCGTCTCCCTTGATCGCGCTGACAACAAACGCTTTGAGGGCTACCTGGCCTCGCTGATTGGCATGGGACAGCCGGGCCAGATGAATAAAGGCAGCCTGAGCGCCCATGCCCGCTTTACCCACGCCGGGCATCTGACCCGTCACAGTCGGGATCCGGAGGGGCTGGAGAAGATCCTGCGCAACTATTTTAACGCCCCGGTCAGGCTGGTAAGCAACGTGCCGCAGTGGATGCCGCTCTCCACGCGTGAGCAGGCACAGCTGGGGGAAGGTCGCCGTATGCCGCGCATGGGGGAATCCGCCTTTCTTGGCGTCGCCGTCCGCGACGTACAGCATAAGTTTCGTATTGAAATCGGCCCGCTGAGCGCTGAAGAGTACAACCGGTTTTTACCTGGCGAAGCGTGGGTCACCGAACTGCGCGACTGGGTGCGCCAGTACATTGGGGTGGAGTTTGAATGGGAAACGCGGGTGATCCTGCATGAAGACGCGGTGCAGGGTACTTCGCTCGGCAGCAATGGGCAATTAGGCTACAACACCTGGCTGGGCCTTCAGCCGCAGCCTGTCCCGCGTGGCGATCTGGTCTATCGCGCAGAGCGGTAATCCTTCCGTATACCGAATCATTGTTAATGGAAACTAACATGTCAGAAATTAGCCGTGCCGTGCTCTTCGGCAAACTGGATACGCTGTTATTTACCTCGCTGGAAAGCGCGACTGCCTTCTGCAAGCTGCGCGGTAACCCCTATGTTGAGCTGGTGCACTGGCTGCATCAACTGATGCAACAGCAGGATGGCGATTTGCAGCAGGTCATCCGCCACTTTGCCCTCGACGAACAGCAACTGACGCGCGATATCGTGGCCGCGCTGGATGCGCTGCCGCGCGGCGCGAGTTCCGTTTCCGATCTCTCCGAACATATCGACAGCGCCGTAGAGCGCGCCTGGGTCTATGGCTCGCTGAAGTTTGGCGTCAGCCGCATACGTGGCGGCCATTTGCTGATCGGCCTGCTCAAAACCTGGAACCTGGCAAACGTGCTGAAAAGCATTTCGGCGCAGTTCACCCGTCTTAACGTCGAGGTGCTGATCGAGCAGTTCGATACGGTTTGCGCCAACAGCAAAGAGACGCAGCAGGCTGCGGCCACCGTCGAGGCGCCAGCGGGTGCGGTACCAGCAGCGCAGGGTACGCTGGCTCAGTACGGCCAGGATCTCACCGCCCGCGCCCGCGAAGGGAAGATTGACCCGGTAGTCGGGCGTGATGAAGAGATCCGCCAGATGGTCGATATCCTGATGCGTCGCCGCCAGAACAACCCGCTGCTGACCGGTGAGGCCGGCGTCGGGAAAACGGCGGTGGTGGAAGGGCTGGCGCTGCGTATCGCCGATGGCGACGTGCCGGAGCCGCTGCAAAATATTCAGCTGTGGCTGCTGGATATCGGCATGCTGCAGGCTGGCGCAGGCATGAAGGGCGAGTTTGAAGCCCGTCTGCAGGCGTTGATCAACGAGGTTCAGTCCAGCGCCACGCCGATTATTCTGTTTATCGATGAGATCCACACCCTGATTGGCGCAGGCGGCCAGCAGGGGACAGGCGATGCGGCGAACCTGCTGAAGCCCGCTCTGGCGCGCGGACAGCTGCGTACCATCGGCGCCACCACCTGGGCGGAATACAAAAAGTACATCGAGAAAGATCCGGCGCTGACCCGTCGTTTCCAGACGGTGCAGGTTCACGAACCGGACGAAACGAAAGCCATTCTGATGCTGCGCAGTACCGTATCGCCGCTGGAGATCCACCACCAGGTGCTGCTGCTCGACGAAGCGGTCAGCGCGGCGGTGAAGCTGTCGCATCGCTATATCCCGGCGCGTCAGCTGCCGGATAAAGCCGTTGCGCTGCTCGACACCGCCTGTGCCCGCGTGGCGGTCAGCCAGAGCGCGCCACCGGCGCAACTGGAAGATTGCCTGCGCCATCTTGCCGCGCTGGACGTGGAGATTGAGATAGCCGAACGCGAAGCGCGCGTTGGTGCAGGCGTTTATGAGCGCGTAACGGCGTTAATCACAGAACGTGATGCGTATGAAAGCAAACGTGAAGCCCTGACCCAGCGCTGGGAAGAGGAGCGCAGTCTGGTGCAGGAAATTATCCGCCTGCGCGCCGCGCTGTTTGCCTCGGGCGAGGAGGAGTCCGCCGGGCTGCACAGCCAGCTGGCGGAACAGCAGCAGGCGCTGAAAACGTTGCAGGGCGATGAGCCGCTGCTGTTTGCGGCGGTAGATGAAAACGTGGTTGCCGCAGTGGTTTCCGACTGGACCGGGATCCCGCTGGGGCGGATGGTGAAAAACGAGATCGACGCGGTGCTGAATCTTGCCGACACGCTGAACCAGCGCGTCATCGGCCAGCGTCACGGTCTGGATCTCATTGCCCGTCGCGTGAAAACCTCGCGGGCAAAACTCGACGATCCCAACAAACCGGTGGGCGTCTTTATGCTTTGCGGTCCATCCGGCGTCGGTAAAACGGAAACCGCGCTGGCGCTGGCGGAATCGCTGTACGGCGGCGAGCAGAACGTTATCACCATCAACATGAGTGAGTTCCAGGAAGCGCACACCGTTTCCACCTTAAAAGGTGCGCCGCCGGGCTACGTCGGGTATGGTGAAGGCGGTGTGTTAACCGAGGCCGTGCGCCGCCGTCCGTATAGCGTAGTGCTGCTGGATGAAATTGAAAAAGCGCACCCGGACGTCCACGAAATCTTCTTCCAGGTCTTTGACAAAGGCTGGATGGAGGACGGTGAGGGACGCCACATCGATTTCCGCAACACCATTATTATTCTGACGTCCAACGTTGGCACTGACCTGATCAGCGCTATGTGTGCCGATCCGGAACTGATGCCGGAACCGGACGCCTTAAGCGGCGCGCTGCGCCAGCCGCTGCTGGAGGTGTTTCCGCCTGCGCTGTTGGGCCGCCTGCTGGTGGTGCCGTATTACCCGCTCAGCGACGCGATGCTGGGGCAGATTGTTCGCCTGCAGCTCAAGCGCATTCAGCGTCGTCTGGAAGAGAATCACAATATCATTTCTGAGTTTGACGACAGCGTGGTGGAACAGATTGTTCAGCGCTGTACCGAGGTGGAGTCTGGTGGCCGCATGGTAGATGCTATTTTGACCAACACCCTGCTGCCTCAGATGAGCCAGATCTTACTTACCGCCAGCCGCAGCGACGAGCAGTACCGACGTCTGCATGTCACCTGCGAGCAGGGCGAGTTTCACTGTCAGTTTGCCGCGTAATAATCATCAAGAGAACTGTAAAAGATGACGGATAATGATAACAATCGGACTGTCCCAAACGCGCTCCCGGTCGGGTACCGCTTCAACGAGTTTGAAATCAAAGAGGTGATCGGCGGCGGCGGTTTTGGCATCGTTTATCGCGCGTGGGATCACCAGCTCGAACGCACTATCGCTATCAAAGAATTTATGCCTTCCTCGCTCGCCGTGCGCGGCGACGACATGACCCTTGTGCTGCGCAGCGAGCGCTTTGGCAAAGCGTTTTCCGCAGGCCTGAACAGCTTCATTCAGGAAGCCCGTCTGCTGGCGCGCTTTAACCACCCGAACCTGCTGCATGTCCTGCGTTTCTGGGTGCAAAATGACACGGCATACATGGGTACGCTGTTTTACAGCGGCACCACGCTTTCGCGCCTGCGTGAAGAAAAACCGGAGCTGATCAACGAGGCCTGGATCCGCCGCACGCTGCCGATGCTGTTTGGCGCCATCAAGACCATCCACGACGAAGGCTATCTGCACCGTGATATCTCGCTGGATAACATCCAGATCCAGGATAACGGCCTGCCGGTACTGCTTGATTTCGGCTCCGCGCGCCGCACCATCGGTAACCTTTCTGACGAAACGGAAACCATGCTGCGACCGGGTTTTGCACCGATCGAGCAGTACACCGACGACAACGAAAGCGAGCAGGGACCGTGGACGGATATTTACGCCCTCGGCGCCGTGCTGCGTACCCTGATCGTGGGTTCTCCGCCGCCGGTGAGCGTGGTGCGTTCTATTCAGGATACCTGCAAGCCGCTGGTGGAAATTATGCCGCAGGGCTATTCCATCCCGCTGCTGCAGGCCATCGACCGCGCGCTGGCGCTGCACATGGAAGACCGTCCGCAGTCTATCGACGAATTCGCCGCGCTGATCGAGATGCCGGTTGCGGGCATAAACGATGTGCTGACGGCGAAAAAACCGGGCACCATGCTGGTACCGGTGGAAGAGGAAAAGCCGGCTTCAGCACTCGACTGGCGTCGTTACAAAATCCCGGGCATGGTTGCCGCAGGCGTGCTGGTGGGTGTGGTCGCCGGAGCGATGTTGTTCAGCGGTGGCAAGGATGCGCCAGAGCAGGCTGCGCAGGCACCCGCAGAGACGCGTCCGACGGAAACCGCCGCGAACGCGCCAGACGTGAAGCCAGAAACGGCTAAGGTGAGCGAGCAGGCGACGGCGCAACAAACGCCACCGCCTGTCGAAAGCCCTGTTGCGCTGGTCTATATCCGTATTCAGGACGGCGAAACGCTGAAAGTGAACGGCGAGCCAAAAGCGCTGCGTCCGGCGACCAACGGCTATGCATCGCTCAAGCTGCCCGCCGGTGAGGTGAAGATTGAACTGCAGGGCAACGGGAAAACGCGCAGCCAGACGCTGGATATTGCCAAGCCGGGCACCTGGCTGGTGAATCCGTAGGAATTTAAACAGGAGATACTATGGAAGTGTACGATCTTCGAAGCCAAAGGCTTCGTCCAAAGGAATTCGAAAAGATTGTCTCTCCTGTCTATGCACGGAGCGACGTAGGGCGTGAGTTTGTTGTGGTGCGAGGCGTTTCAAATCCATTTCACAGCATTGATGGTTTAACGTTACGACATCGCTTCGAATTTAATCCTAATGCCGTTTTTGATCCCCTGTATGCGCAAAATCTTAATAAAATACAGCGGTTAATTGATTCAGGGGAGGTGGTCTTAATAGATCACCGTCAACGGACAAAAGCCCTATATCCCTTTTTCATCTCTGAGTCAGGGGAGTTGTTTTGTGTTGATGAGACGATCTACAACTCAGCTTTTGTGAATTACGTCCTCGAACGTTACCGAAATAATGTCGCTCTATTTGGAAAACCAGCCCCAACGCGTGATTCATTCGTTCCCTCTACCAATAATTACGGGCCGGGTTACTGGAAAACTGTTGAAGATGATTATCATGGCACAAAAAATGTTGTGATTATGGCGATTAATCGACTGACGAGTATGGGGGATGAGGGACGAGTATTTGGATCGGACGGTAAAGATTACATGAATACGTCGCGCGATAAAATTCAGCGCTGGACAGCGCTACCCGGAGATCTGGATGGAGAATCGCGCGTGTTTATATCTAAGAAATCGGTCATCAGACGATACGGAGAACAACGATCCATTTATCAGAAATACCTTGAGAGTGATGATGCCTGGGCAGTAAGTGGTAAATCATGGCAATGGATACCTGGAGTCAGAGAAGAGGATTATGAATTTAAAAAGTAAATTATGGTATTTCTGGGGAAGCATGGATGTACTGGCTCTTTTGCTTTATTCTGTAAACTCACTTCGTCAGGACAGGATCCCCTTGATTTCAGATTTAATCGCGTTCACAGGAACCTCAGATGTAGTTTCAGGAGGCGGTTACAACTTTATCGTAACACTCTTTTTTATATTTGATTTGCTCTTGTTACTTTCACTTTTTATTTCGGCCTGGTTGTTTTTTAAGAGAAAAGACGTTGCGATTAAATTTGCCCTTGCTCAGGAAGTTTTCCGTCTAATTTCGTTCAGATGTTCGGTTTCTTTTTTCCCACTTTTGGTAAGTGTGTTTGGTATTACAAGTGTCTGGGTAAATTTAGGATTGTTCGTTATCTCGGAACTGCTAAAAATATATTCTCTTGTTTACTTAATGGGCAAAAGAAAAAGAAATCATTCACTTTGATATATAAATGACGCTGATGCGTAGATGCGAACCTCTTTTCTAAATCGCATAAGCTAGATGGAATAAAAATTATGCTCAACCGAATTACCGTTCAGCTCCCGGTGGAGGGGCTTCTGTTCTGGAAACTGACGGGCCGCGAGGCGATGTCCGAGTCGTTCGCGCTGACGCTGACCGTGCTCGGCACGGACGCGCGCATTGACCGCAGCAAACTGCTGGGCCAGCCGGTCACGGTGACCATTCCGACGCAGAACCTGCTGACGTCCCGCTATGTTAACGGAAAAATTACCCGCGTGGCGGTGAGCGCCGTTGAGCTGACGGGCACTCGCTATGCGGTGTACCAGCTGACGGTGGAGCCGGACCTGTGGCCGATGAAGCGCGACCGTAACCTGCGTATTTTCCAGGGCCAGACGGTGCCGCAGATTGTGAAAACCCTGCTGGCTGAACATCAGGTCAACGTGGAGGATAAACTTACCGGCAGCTACCGGGTGTGGGACTACTGCGTGCAGTATCAGGAGTCGAGCCTGGACTTCATCAGCCGCCTGATGGAGCTGGAAGGGATTGCCTATCACTTCAGCCACGAGGCCGACAAGCACACCCTGGTGCTCACCGACGCCGCCACCCAGCATCAGCCGTTCAGCGGCTATGAGGTCATTCCTTACCACCAGACGCCGTCCGGCGGCAGTACGGATGAAGAGGGCATCAGCCAGTGGGCGCTTGAGGACAGCGTGACGCCGGGGATTTACAGCCTCGACGACTATGACTTCCGCAAGCCGAACGCGTGGCTGTTCCAGGCCCAGCAGAACCCGGCGTCGCCGAAGCCGGGCAGCATTGACGTCTACGACTGGCCGGGACGCTTTGTGGAGACCGGGCATGCGGAGTTTTACGCCCGCATTCGCCAGGAGCGCTGGCAGGTTGAGCACCAGCAGATTCAGGCCACCGCCACGGCGGCGGGGATTGCGCCGGGCCACACCTTCACCCTGACCAACGCGCCGTTCTTCAGCGATAACGGCGAGTATCTGGTGACGGCGGCGGGCTACCACTTCGAAGAGAACCGCTACGCCAGCGGCGAAGGTGAAACTGTTCACAGGACCGATTTCACGGTCATCCCGGCGTCGGTCTCTTATCGCCCGGCGCAGAGCACGGCGTGGCCGCGCACCTACGGCCCGCAGACCGCGAAGGTGGTGGGCCCGAACGGCGAGAGTATCTGGACCGACAAATACGGTCGCGTGAAGGTGAAGTTCCACTGGGACCGTCTGGCGAAGGGGGATGACACCAGCTCCTGCTGGGTGCGCGTGTCGAGCGCGTGGGCGGGCCAGGGCTACGGCGGGGTGCAAATCCCGCGCGTCGGCGACGAGGTGGTGGTGGACTTTATCAACGGCGACCCGGACCGTCCGATTATTACCGGGCGTGTGTACAACGACGCGAGCATGCCGCCGTGGGCGCTGCCGGCGGCGGCGACGCAGATGGGCTTTATGAGCCGGACGAAAGACGGCTCCGTGGACAACGCCAACGCCCTGCGCTTTGAGGATAAAGCAGGTGCAGAGCAGGTGTGGATCCAGGCCGAGCGCAACATGGACACCAGCGTTAAAAATGATGAAACGCACAGCGTCGGCGGCGAGCGCAGCCATTACGTTAAGAAAAATGAACTGCATCGCGTGGAAGCGAATCAGACCCAGGCGGTGAAAGGCAGGACTGAGATCCTGACCGGCAAAGGCAAGCTGGATGCGGCGGTGGAGCAGTACGTCATTGCTTCCGGGACGAAGCTGCGGCTGGTCTCAGGGGAAAGCGCCATTGAGCTGAATGCTAACGGCAAGATTAACCTGATCGGCAAAGAGTTTAACTTCTTCGTGGAAGGGGATGGTTATATCACCACGGGCGGTAAGTTGCACCTGAATACCTCGGGAACCAAGCCGGGCACCACGGCACCGGGATCGGGGCATAAAGGGGATATTGATGCGGCGGTGCAGGCGAAATTTACGCCAAAAGATGAGTAAGGCCGGTGCGGTACTTATCGCATTATTAACGACGGGAATGGCTGAAGGAGGCGCTCAGAAAAAGGATCTTTGGATGTTCATTTCCGGGATGAGCGCATCACTCAGATCATTATCCGTTACAAGCCTAAGCAATGCGCCGTTGTCATTTAAGATCACCAGACAAAATGAATATATCAATTTCTACAAAGCTGACGATTTCAAACTGGATGATGGAACGAGCATTACAGAAATTGGTTTACGTTTAAGCAAAGATAACGGCGACATGGCGCCTTTACTGAATTTTTCACCGTCAGGTCAATGCATAACGCTTGATACCGTTAAAATGCACTTTCCGCAACTGGTGCTCACTGACTATCCGCAAGGCCGCTCTGAGAATGAAGTGACCAGTTATACCGCGCCAAAAGACAGTAATGGACAAAAGGTGAGCTTCAGTTTCACCGTGAAAAAACCTGACTGTCTGGATTCTGTCGTCATAAGCGCCGAATAAGAAACACAGCTCCCATGTCCTGACGGTGTTTCCAGTGGTGAGAAGCGCAATAAATATTCATTGAATGACAATTAACGTGAAAAAAAACACTCCGGTATTTCTTTTTTCTGCCCTGATGTTTACCTGTCTGAGCAGCAATGTGGTTTTGGCTCAGGTGATGCCTTCCGTTCTGACAAAACGGGATTTTTCTGTGCAGATTAAAGACCAGCCTGTCGCATTGGGCGAAAGATGGACTCCTGATATTGCCCGTAAAATTGACGTGCCGTTGGAAGGCCATTTTGTCGGTGAAGTTCCTTTTGACGGAACAAACTATAAATTCTACCAGCATCAAAAGGCTGGGTTAGAAATATTCAGTTCCAATCTCTGGTGGGATAAAGCAGAAAAAAGCGTTGACGATTATATCGTGTCCCAGATTACGCTGACTGCCTCAGATATTTTAACGCCGCGTGGCGTTCATGTGGGTTCAACAATCAGAGAGCTGAACAATGCGTACGGCGATGGTCAGTTCGAAAATGATTCCGGGGAGAAGTGGATTTCCTATGAATTGGGTAAGAAATTGCTCTCTTTTAAGGTTATAGACAGTCAGGTTGTGAAAATAACCATGAATTACGAAAATGGTACTTCAGAGTGATTTATGACCAAAAAAAATTTGGCAGTCGCATTGTTCACCGCTTTATTGACAGGCGTCGTTGAAACGTCATCGGCGCTTGAATTATCGCAATACAATAAGCTCGAAACGGTTAGCCGCAAAGGGAAAAACGTTTCGCGACTCCGCAGGTAAAATAATCGGCTCAACGTACAAGAATGGCGAAATCGTTTATACCGTGACGTATGCACCCGCGAAACTGGTTGTCAGCAAAGGCAGCCAGGTTTTAGTCGAACAGTCAGGTCAATGGCGTAAATAATAAAACAGCCAGCCCAAAGGGCCAGCATGGATTGGCCTTCTTGTTTCTCACAATATCAACCATCCCGAGTTCACTTATGAAATACACCCTCCAGGAAGGTTCGTTTTCCCTTTTTCCTGCTGCCTGGCAGGATAACAGTATGAATATTATTCGCGATGACGAAAGCGGATTATCCGTGGTGGTCAGCCGCGGCGTCATTCCGGACGGCAGTGACTACGAACAAGAGTTTCACCGCCAGTGGGATGTGCTGCGTCCTCAGATGGGCGAAATTGCTCAGAGCGAATTCCGGAATGTAAAAGCCGGCCCTGACGGAAAAATTAACGGGCTGGAAGTTGAGACCACCTTCGACCGTAACGGGCAACGCCTGTGGCAAAAACAGCTGGCCGTACAGACGCCGGGAAAACCGGTATTGATGATTTTTACCCTCTCGGCACTCAGAGCATTCACCGAAGAGGACGAGGTGCGCTGGAGCGCGCTTAAGCAAAGTCTGACGCTAAACGACAACCGGAATGTGTAAGGCATGAGCGATAACAACGCGGCCCGTAAGGGCGACGAGATTATTCACTCCAGCATTTTTGCTGACATCACCAGCATTGTGGCGGAAGGTGCCGCCTATGCGGTGATCGGTGCGGCGGTTGGGCTGGCGGCAACGGCTGCCGCGCCACTCCTCGGTGCGGGGGCTGCTGCCGCTGGCGTGGCGGCGATAGGATCCAGCTGTCTGTTGAGCGGCATTGTCGGCGGCGTGCTGGCGAACGTGGCAGGGATCACTGACGATATCAGCAATGCCGCGGAAGGGTTGGGCAATGCGCTTTTCCCTCCGTCGCCTGCGGGCAAAATTACCACCGGTTCGAATAACGTTCTGACGAATGCGATCCCCGCCGCGCGCGCGGCCGGAACGCTGACGCCTGCAGATACCCCTTCCCCTGAACCGCAGTCTCCGGGCAGTTTTGCCGATTACGCAGGGATGCTGCTTTCCGCCGCCGGACAATTTGGCAGCGAAATGTGGCAGCCGAGCGTGGCCTCTGCCGCGGCGGGGACCTCGCCACTGGAAGAAGACAAGGTGGCGTGCGAAAAACACTCCGGGCCGCAGTATCTGGCGGAAGGCTCCAAAAGCGTCTTTATCAACGGACAGCCTGCAGTGCGCGCGAAAGATCGAACCACCTGCGAAGGCACCATTTCCGACGATGTCTCCCCGAACGTGATCATTGGCGGCGACACGCTTACGGTTCGCGATATCAAAAGCGGTAAAACGCCGGGACTGGCGCTGGGGATGATTGCGCTCTCCCTGCTGCGCGGACGTCCGGGCAAGATTCTGAAAAACATGCCCTGCGCGCTGGCGGCGGCCGGCGGCGGGATGCTGGCCGATATGGCCGTGAATGCCGTGTTTGGCTCCTCGCATCCGGTTCACGCCGCCACCGGCGTAAAGGTACTGAATGACGACGATGAACTCGATTTCTCGCTGCCGGGGCGCTTCCCGCTTCGCTGGCAGCGCAGCTATAACAGCCTGACCACCCGCGAAGGGCTGTTCGGGCTGGGCTGGGCAACCCCCTTTGACAGCTATCTGACGCTGGAAGAAAACAACGCCACCTGGTTCGACGAAACCGCGCGTGAGCTGAGCTTCGAGCTGCCGCCTGTCGACCGCGCGTTTTACAGCATCAGCGAAGGCATCATTATCCGCCGTAATGAAAATGGCGACGTGGCGATAGCTGATGACGACGGTGCGGTGTGGCGTCTGTACAAACCAACCCGGGCAAACCCTGCTGTTCTGCGTCTGGCATCTCTCAGCGACGAATACGGCAACGCGCTGCTGACGACGTGGGATGAGCACGGCAGGCTGGTTGGTCTTCACGACGAGCCACGGGCAATAGATGTCACTTTGCGCTATGAAGATGAACGTTTCCCGCAGCGCGTGACGTCAGCGAGCCATTTCGACGGCAACCGTTCCTGGCCGCTGATGCAGTGGCGCTACGATGCGGGCGGCCAACTGGCGAGCGCGACAGATGCCTCCGGCGTGGTAACGCGTGAATACCGCTATAACGACCGCGGCCTGATGGTCTGGCACCGCCTGCCTGGTGGGCTGGAAAGTGAATACCGCTGGCAAAAATTCGACCACTGGCGCGTGGTGGAAAACCGCACCAGCACCGGCGACGGGTGCCGCTTTAGCTATGATTTAGCTGCCGGGCTGACGACCGTCGAGCACTACGATGGTCAGACGCGTAAGCACTACTGGAACGCGCAAAATCTGATTGTCCGCTACGTTGACGAGCGTGGTGAAACCTGGCGCTACGAGTGGGATGACAACGAACTTCTGACCCGTCGCGTCGATCCCCTCGGCAATGCCGTTACCTTTGTCTACGACGAAATGGGCAATCGGGTGCAGGAGATCGACGCCGACGGCAATACCCGTACCACCACCTGGCTGGAGCACCGCGCGCTTCCGGCGGCCATTATCGAAGCCGACGGCAGCGCGACCCGTTTCTGGTACGACGAACATCACGGCCTGAAGCGCGTGGTCGACCCGATGGGGCAGACCACGCTCCTGCACCGGGATGAGTTTGGTCAGGTGATTGAGGAGGTCGATGCCGCCGGAAACAGCCGCTACCAGGAGTATAACGACGCCGGGCAGATGGTACGTGCGACGGACTGTTCCGGGCGCATTACCCGCTACCGTTATCATCCGCTCGGCTGGCTGGTGGCCGAGACTGGCGCCGACGGCGAAGAGACGCGCTATCGCTACGACGCGGCAGGACGTCCGGTGCAGCTCGATCGTCCGGAAGGCTGGACGGAGTCACTTGCATGGAACGAGCGCGGCCTGCCGGTGAAGCATGCGGGCGCTGACGGGAAAGAAAGCGAGTTCAGATACGATGACGCAGGGCGCTTAACCGCCACCCGCAATACTCAGGGGGAAGAGGTGCGCCGCCGCTGGGACAGCCGCGGGCGTCTGGTTGCCCTGGAAAACGAAAACGGCGAAGCGTACCGGTTCCGCTGGGGCGCGGACTCGCTGCTTCTGGAAGAGACAGGGCTTGATGGCGTGGCCTCTCAGTATTGCTACGACGCCTGCGGGCGCACGATAGCGCGCACCTTTGCCGCCGGTCACCCGGAGGCCATCACCCACGCCTTCGCCTGGAGCGCAAGCGGCCAGCTGGTCGCCCGCACCACGCCGGAAGGACAGACCCGCTATCATTACACACCATCCGGGCTATTAAGCCGGATCGGGCTGCATCCTGCGCTTTCAGCCGACGCATGGACCACCGAGGCCGAGCAGGAGCTTGCCTTTGACTATGACGCGCTCGGTCGCGTGACGCGCGAGGCGGGCGAACACGGCGAGCTGGCGTGGGAGTATGACGCGCTGGGCAACCGCACCTCCGTCACGCTGCCCGATGGCCGCGAGCTGAAACAGTTCTACTACGGCAGCGGGCATCTGCTCGGTATTGCCCTCGATAAGCTGTCGGTCTCTGATTTCACCCGCGACGAACTCCACCGGGAGACCAGCCGCACTCAGGGGCTGCTGACCACCCGCAGCGAGTACGACCGTCTCGGTCGACTGCATCGCCGGGATGTCTTCACTGGCAATGCCCAACGCCCGTCGCCGCGCCGCTGGTCTCGCCGCTGGGATTACGATTACCGCAATAACCTGGTGCGGGAAGAGCGGGACGATAATCCGTTCAGCTGGTACCGCTGGCAGTATGACAGCGCCGGGCGCCTGCTGGTTCAGGACGGCTCGCTGCCCGGACAGGAGCAGTGGCGCTGGGATGCCGCAGGTAACCCGCTCGAAGGGGCTGCTGAGAAGGTCACGCATAACCGCCTGACGCAACTGAACGGCATTCGCTGGCGCTATGACACCCACGGCCGCACCGTGGAGAAAGATAACGGCCAGACCCGCTGGCACTACCGCTACGACGGTGAACATCGCCTGACGGAAGTCATCAGCCAGCCGCGGGACCGCAACAAACCGCAGACGCAGGTCAGCTTCCGCTACGATCCGCTCGGACGACGCATTAGCAAAACGCGACGCCAGATGCTGGGCGGACAGCCAACCGGCAAGCCGGTCAGCACCCGGTTTGTCTGGGAAGGTTTCCGCCTGCTGCAGGAAGTGCACGGGGACGTGCCGCTAACCTACGTCTACAGCGATCAGGACAGCTACGATCCGCTGGCGCGTATCGACGGCGTTGATGCCCCGGAGATCTTCTGGTTCCACTGCCAGCCCAACGGTACGCCGGAGCGGATGACGGATAGCGAAGGGCAGGTACGCTGGGAAGGGGTGAACAGCGCCTGGGGCAAGCTGCTGCGGGAAAGCGAGACGCAAGTATCAGGATATTCTCAGAACCTGCGGATGCAGGGGCAATACCTGGACCGTGAGACAGGGCTGCACTACAATCTGTTCCGGTATTACGACCCGGACTGCGGGCGGTTTACGCAGCAGGACCCGATAGGTCTGGCGGGGGGGATAAACCTTTACCAGTATGCGCCGAATGCGCTGGGGTGGATGGATCCGTGGGGGTTGAGTCGTAAATGTAAGGATCCTTCTAAAGAAGCGACTCAGTGGCAAGGACCTCTTAATAAAGATTATAAAGGTATTGATAGTTACTCGAACAGAACGCTTAAAAAAGGAACGATCCTCTATGCATTGCATCCAAATGGTGATCAGTTACCTGCATATACCGTAACTCATCCTACAGTTAGGCAATATAAAGGTGATTCATTAGGATATCATGAGGCGTTACAAGTGAAACTTAACCCAGATTTCCCTGTACGAACCAAAGTTAGGGCATATTATGTATCTGAGGATATATTTGTTGCTAGTGGTCGTGCAATGGCGAATCCTCAGTTCGGAAAGGGGGGGGGGATGCAGTTTTACATACCTGAAGAAGCAAGAGGTAAATTAATTCCTGGTAAGGTTATAGATATATGAAAAAGATGACATTTAATGTAAAAAATGGGAATGTTAAAATTGATGATTATCCTATTGAACTTAGTTCTTTTGAAATATTTACTTCATCTGAGTTTTACAAAACCCATCCGCAATTTACTAAGATAGGTAAATTTTATTTTTCGAAAAATGATATTGAATGGGAAGGGCAGAATTTTATCGTAGAGTTCAGACCAGCAATTTTCTCATTTAATCCATCTCTTTTTCTTACAAGTAAAGACGGAGATTTTTATCAATCACTCAAAGATTGGGATAAGAGGGCATCGTTAAAAAATCTAGAAGAGGAAGAAAGACGATTGACAGAATGGGTTCAAAATAAATTTTCCAGAAACAATATGGGAAAGATAAATAAGCCTCCATATGGAACAAAATGGACTTATGAATGGGGAGAGATAACAGTGCAATCAAATGAAAGATCCTTTGATTGTGGGATATATATTGAATGGAATCTTAATCTCTGATGGTAATAAATCGTACATTACATATATGAGTTATCCATCCATGGAACGGAAGCCATATTGTCCAGTAGTGATATTTAAATTTATTATAGATGACTGCCTAATTTAGTATGCGAGATAAAAAATCGGATTAATCCCTTTTTTCTAAATGAAATAATAATCTTCTTTGTACATCTTTTATAAGTGGGTCTAAAAAGGAGGGATGTATAATGAAAATGCATAAAGAATAGTTAGATAATAATTCTGAAAAGATTGCATTTATGGCGGAATGAATTACTCGCCTTCAGATTTCGCTATAAATACTTTAATTGAACTTTCAAGAAAAAATCAAGATATGGCGTGGGTTATTAGTAAATGCTATGAAGTAAAGAGAGTCTCAAGACACAACTGAAACTATTCAAACGTTATTCAGGAAGTTCAGTATGTCGCCATCTTTAACAGTGTAATTTTTTCCTTCTGCATGCAGAGGGCGCTGACCACCCGTAGGGAGTACGACTGTCTTGGTCGACTGCATCGCCGGGATGTATACACTGGCAATGCCCAGCGCCCGTCACCGCGACGCCAGATGTTGGGCGGACAGCCAACCGGCAAGCCGGTCACTACCCGGTTCGTCTGGGAGGGGTTCCGCCTGCTGCAGGAGGTGAACGGGGACGTGCCGCTGACCTACGTCTACAGCGATCAGGACAGTTACGATCCGCTGGCGCGTGTCGATGGCGTTGATGCCCCGGAGATCTTCTGGTTCCACTGCCAGCCCAACGGTACGCCGGAGCGGATGACGGATATCGAAGGGCAGGTGCGCTGGGAAGGGGTGAACAGCGCCTGGGGCAAGCTGCTGCGGGAAAGTGAGACGCAGGTATCAGGATATTCTCAGAACCTGCGCATGCAGGGGCAATACCTGGACCGTGAGACAGGGCTGCACTACAGTCTGTTCCGGTATTACGACCCGGACTGCGGGCGGTTTACGCAGCAGGACCCGATAGGGCTGGCGGGGGGGATAAACCTTTACCAGTATGCGCCGAATGCGCTGGGGTGGATCCGTGGGGGTTGAGTCGTAAATGTAAGGATCCATCTAAAGAAGCAACAAAGTGGCAAGGCCCTGGAAATGATGATTATCCCGGTATTGATGTTTATAAGAATAGGAAGCTGAAAAAAGGTATAATTCTTTATGCTCTTTACCCGAATGGGAATCAACAACCCTCATATACTGTGACATTCCCAACAGTCAATCAATATAGAGGCGATCCTTTGGGTTATCATCAAGTGCTACAGGTAAAATTAGATCCTCGATGGTCTGTACGTACGAAATTAAGGGCTTTCTATGTAAGCGAAGACATAGATGTTGCTTACGGTAGAGCTGCAGCCAATAAGTTGTATGGAGATGGGGGAGGACTTCAGTCCTTAACCCCAGGAAAGATTTTAGATATATGATAAACTTAAATTTTAATGCGAAAACGGGAAAGCTAATTTTCGATGGTCTAACTTTAGAGATTGATACTGAAGAAGGATTTTGCAACAGTAAACTTTATCACAAACTAAATACGTTTAATGCTGTAAAGAAATACATGCCTTATCACTATCTTATTGATCCGGTGTTTTTTTGCGATAAAGAATTTGAAATTAACATACGGCCAATATGTTTTGGTTTTCCTTTTATGGTTCATCTTGTCGATAAAGATAGTGAATATTATAAATCCCTAAAGGACTGGGATGCAAGAACTAATATTAACATGCTAAATAACTCAGTGAAAAGCTTGTCTGATTGGCTAAGCCTTTCTCTGAATTTAGGGGCTCCTGATATTACGAAAACAGAAATGATTAGATGGGATTATGAATGGGGCCGAATTTCTGTCTCGTATGAGACAAAGTCATTCAACCATGGCATACATATAGTTTGGAATTCAATATAATCAATAACTAAGGCTTGCCTAAATTAAGTTATTGACTAATAACATCATCCATTTACTTTTAATCTTACTTGTTATTATTGGAGTTAAAAGTTATAGAGAAAATGAAAATAACTAATCGACTTAAAAAGAAGTTATTAGTCCTCGATGGCATTGACAATGATTTCATAGAGTATGGAAAGGAAATATCATGCCCTGAGTGTGACGGGGTAATAGTCTACTCTATCGTAAACTCATATGAGTTTGACACGCTTACTGAAGAGGTAAAAAGCTTTTTGGTTAAGAAAATGAGAGGTGTGAAGCTTGTTAGTGAACATAAGAAATATAGCTACGACGATAGCCAATTAGATGTTTCGAAAAATACATGTTCAAAGTGTTTGAAAGATTTTTCTAGTGTATTAACGTATAAAGAAGTGCAACCAGCACGATACCGGGTATATCTTGTGGGGCTTTTTGAAGGTGATTTGAAAAAGATCAACCTTTAAAGGTTGAGGTTTACCAATGATTGAAAATCTCATTTATTTTAAAGAAAATAACCTGCTTCATTGGGCTAGTGGTGAAAGTAACAGAGTGGTTAGTATGCCATTTTTAGACCATGCAATGGTCGACTCAACACGCCAGTTAGTCTTTGCGTTAAGCGAACCAAAGCCATTACCAACCGTTTTGACCATCTTCAATGCGCAGGGTGAAAAACCATTTTGGTCAGCACCTCCTGAAGGCGCAGCTTTCTATTACTTAACTTTCAACCTGTCAAAGCAAGTGGTTGTGGTCTGTAGCTATGCGGAAAAGCAAAACGGCTGGCATGATTGGTTTTATTCCTGGGATATGAAGCGTAACGCGCTGTCTCTATCGGGCCCTGCGTATTAACATCAAAAGCACCAAAAAATGATAACAATAACCGGTGGCAAAAGAGGGCTGCATAAGCAGTTCCAACAAGCGGTTTAAAACAGAGCTAAGAGGCAAAGGATGAGCACGGTTTACATTGTCATTTTAACCTATATCAAACCACTCGAAGAGATTGACGCAGCGATACATGCTCATGTTGAGTGGCTAAAAAAGGGGTATTCAGAGGGGATTTTCCTGGCATCCGGTAGACGGATCCCAAGAAACGGTGGGGTCATTCTCGCTAAGTGTGAAAGTCTTGCCTCTCTTGAAGAGCGCTTGCGCGAGGATCCTTTTCAGGCGTTAAAGCTAGCGACTGTTGAAATCATTCCCTTTGAACCCAGCATGAAAACAGAACTCCTGGAAAATGTGTTTTAACCCTCGAATAAAAAAATCCACGCCAAAGCGTGGATTTTTTTCATTCAAAACAAATCAGACGTTAAACAGGAAGTTCATCAGATCGCCATCTTTAACGATGTAATCTTTCTCTTTCTCACGCATCTTGCCTGATTCTTTCTTGCCTTGCTCACCTTGTTCTCAATAAGCTGTCGGTCTCCGACTTTGCCCGCGACGAACTCCACCGTGAAACCAGCCGCACCCAGGGGCTGCTGACCACCCGCAGCGAGTACGACCACCTTGGACGACTGCATCGCCGGGACGTCTTTACCGGCAATGCTCACCGCCCGTCGCCGCGCCGCTGGTCCCGCTGCTGGGATTACGATTACCGCAATAACCTGGTGCGGGAAGAGCGGGACGATAATCCGTTCAGCTGGTACCGCTGGCAGTACGACAGCGCCGGGCGCCTGCTGGTTCAGGACGGCTCGCTGCCCGGACAGGAGCAGTGGCGCTGGGATGCCGCTGGCAACCCGCTGGAAGGCTCTGCTGAGAAGGTCACGCATAACCGCCTGACGCAGCTGAACGGCATTCGCTGGCGTTATGACATTCACGGCCGCACCGTGGAGAAGGATAACGGCCAGACCCGGTGGCACTACCGCTACGACGGCGAGCACCGCCTGACGGAGGTCATCAGCCAGCCGCGGGATCGCAACAAACCGCAGACGCAGGTCAACTTCCGCTACGATCCGCTCGGACGACGGATCAGCAAAACGCGTCGCCAGATGCTGGGCGGGCAGCCAACCGGCAAGCCGGTCACTACCCGTTTTGTCTGGGAGGGGTTCCGCCTGCTGCAGGAAGTGCACGGGGATGTGCCGCTGACCTACGTCTACAGCGATCAGGACAGCTACGATCCGCTGGCGCGTATCGACGGCGTGGATGCCCCGGAAATCTTCTGGTTCCACTGTCAGCCCAACGGCACGCCGGAGCGGATGACGGATATCGAAGGGCAGGTGCGCTGGGACGCGGTGAACAGCGCCTGGGGCAAGCTGCTGCGGGAAAGCGAAACGCAGGTATCAGGATATTCTCAGAACCTGCGCATGCAGGGTCAATACCTGGATCGTGAGACAGGGCTGCACTACAATCTGTTCCGGTATTACGACCCGGACTGCGGACGGTTTACGCAGCAGGACCCGATAGGGCTGGCGGGGGGGATAAACCTTTACCAGTATGCGCCGAATGCGCTGGGGTGGGTGGATCCGTGGGGGTTGAGTAGGTGTTCATCCTCAGGTAAATATAAGCCTGGAACCATTCTGGGACGTACAGTCTATAAAAATACTGTTGATATACATCCAGGTGTCCCTAAGTCGGTTCATCCGTCAGTTCATCCTTCAATCAAAGCGAAAGTTAAGGATGGTTGGACAAATGTTGATTTGATGAAGAATGGCTATGCTCCGATTGGCACGGATGGAAAACAAGTTAACCTCCATCATGTTCTTGGACAAGAGCCTGGACCGATGGTGGAAATTCTTTCATCAACGCATAAGCTGTATCATAAGCAATTGCATGGATTAATTGAGAATGGTGGGAGTTTTAGAAATACTCCTGAACTTGATAGGCAGTACAACAGATTTAGAAGCGCGTATTGGAAGTTGAGATCATTGGATTTTTAATAGGGTGTAAAAGATGACTATCAAAACTGCAATTGAGCATTTAGATAAGAATGCTACAGACGAGGTGTTTTGGTTAGGCCCGGTTGATCTAGAGCAGATTGACATACTTGAAAATAATCTGGGTATTAAACTCCCACTTGATTTTAAAGAGTTCTTACATTTGGTTGGCGGCGGCGGTGTAATTGGAGAGGAGATCTCAGGAGTAGTTGATAACAATGCACTCGAAGAATCCGGAGGTGCTGTTTTTTATGATACAAATTATTGCCGGACTGAGTTCTCCCTTCCTGAAAACTATGCAGTTATCTATTTCAAAGATGACGAAGTTTGTTGGTGTATAGACTGTGGCGGCAAAACTTTTGGTCGAGTTATTAATTATGATCTGTTTTCCAGAAAAGAAACAAACACTTTAAACGCTTCGTTTTCTGAGTTTTTTGATAATTATGTGAAATTACGGACATGATTTTTTTTAAGTAAATTTTGATCTTTTCAATCAAGAGCTAACATTATAAGGTCTATGATGGAACTTGGGCCTTATAATGTAAATGGATCCCAAGAAACGGTGGCGTCATTCTTGCTAAATCTGAGTGTCTTGCCTCTCTTGAGGAGCGACTACGCGAGGATCCTTTTCAGAGGTTAAAGCTTGCGACTGTTGAGATCATTCCATTTGAACCCAGCATGAAAACAGAACTCCTGGAAAATGTGTTTTAACCCTCGAATAAAAAAATCCACGCCAAAGCGTGGATTTTCTTCATTCAAAACCAATCAAACGTTAAACAGGAAGTTCATCACATCGCCATCTTTAACAATGTAATCTTTCCCTTCCGCACGCATCTTGCCTGCTTCTTTCGCGCCTTGCTCACCCTTGTAGGTGATGAAGTCTTCAAACGCGATAGTCTGCGCGCGAATAAAACCTTTCTCGAAGTCGGTGTGGATCTTACCGGCTGCCTGAGGCGCAGTTGCACCCACAGGAATCGTCCAGGCACGGACTTCTTTCACGCCAGCGGTGAAGTAGGTCTGCAGGTTCAGCAGCTCATAACCCGCGCGAATTACGCGGTTCAGGCCCGGCTCTTCCAGACCCAGCTCGGCCATGAACTCTTCACGGTCAGCGTCGTCCAGCTCGGCGATATCAGATTCAACGGCAGCGCATACAGCCACAACGACAGAACCTTCCGCCGCGGCGATTTCACGCACTTTGTCCAGATACGGGTTGTTCTCAAAACCGTCTTCGTTAACGTTGGCGATGTACATGGTTGGCTTCAGGGTCAGGAAGCTCAGGTATTTGATCGCCGCCTTGTCTTCTTCCGTCAGGTTTTTCAGCGCGCGCAGCATGCCCGCGTTTTCCAGCTGTGGCAGACATTTTTCCAGCGCAGCCAGTTCCGCTTTCGCGTCTTTATCGCCGCCTTTGGCTTTCTTCTGCACGCGGTGAATCGCGCGTTCGCAGGTGTCGAGGTCAGAGAGCGCCAGCTCGGTGTTGATGACGTCGATGTCGTCAGCCGGATCCACTTTGTTGTTGACGTGGATGATGTTGTCGTTCTCGAAGCAGCGCACAACGTGGCCGATCGCTTCGGTTTCACGAATGTTGGTCAGGAACTGGTTACCCAGACCTTCACCTTTGGAGGCGCCTTTTACCAGGCCCGCGATGTCAACGAACTCCATGGTGGTCGGCAGAATGCGCTGTGGCTTCACGATCTCCGCGAGCTGATCCAGACGCGGGTCGGGCATTGGCACAACCCCGGTGTTCGGTTCGATGGTACAGAACGGGAAGTTCGCCGCTTCGATACCCGCTTTGGTAAGCGCGTTAAACAGGGTGGATTTGCCCACGTTTGGCAGACCGACGATACCGCATTTGAATCCCATTTCTAAATCACCTTAATATCTTGATAATCAATCGGTTAACGATAACCGATTGATGAAAAGTAAATAACTCTGCCTATTATACACGTAACCCGCATCACGCGCGGTAAAAAAGCCGTATCGGGCGGATTATTGCGCTTTGAAAGCGTGCAGGCGGTTTGTCGCTTTGGTTAAGCCATCTTTCAGCCAGATTTCAGTGCAGCGCACCGCTTCGTCTACCGCCTCGTCAATCAGTTTCTGCTCAGAAACCGGGGGCTTACCTAACACAAAACCAACAACTTTGTTTTTATCGCCCGGATGGCCGATTCCTACGCGCAGACGGTGGAAATTCGGGTTATTGCCCAGCTTGCTGATAATATCTTTCAGACCGTTATGGCCCCCGTGCCCGCCGCCCAGTTTGAATTTTGCCACGCCGGGTGGGAGGTCCAGTTCATCGTGAGCCACCAGAATTTCATCCGGATTGATGCGATAAAACGTTGCCATTGCCGCCACGGCTTTACCGCTCAGGTTCATAAAGGTGGTGGGTACCAGCAGGCGCACATCTGCGCCAGCAAGGTTGATACGTGAGGTATAGCCGAAGAATTTAGGTTCTTCGCGCAGGGGAGCACGCAACCGCTCGGCCAGCAGATCAACATACCATGCCCCGGCATTGTGGCGAGTGGCCGCATATTCTGCGCCCGGGTTGGCGAGGCCGACAATCAGTTTAATCGTCACGATTCAATTCCTAATGGGTTCCAGATCTGGCGCGTAGTTTACTGTCTGGCGCGCCGCTTGACAAAATTCTGCAATCGTCACGGCGAAAGTCGAATAATTACTCATCTGAACAATTAGAATTTCAAGCTGTTCAACGCCTTATTTGTAAACTTTTGTTTAGGAGTTATCCGTAAATGTGATCATTCACGCAACTCATAAAAGGGGCGTTGTCTATACTTTACACACAAGGATTAGGGGCTTTTCCCCTGACAACCCAAAGTTCCGGAGGTGACACATGAAACGCAAAAACGCTTCGTTACTCGGTAACGTGCTGATGGGGTTGGGGCTGTTCGTGATGGTTGTCGGCGTGGGTTATTCAATTTTAAACCAATTGCCGCAGCTTGATCTCCCGCAATACTTCGCGCATGGCGCGGTACTGAGCATTTTCCTCGGTGCAGTATTGTGGCTTGCCGGGGCGCGCGTGAGCGGACATGAAGAAGTCTGCGATAAATACTGGTGGGTGCGCCATTATGATAAACGTTGTCGCAGGGATCAGCACAAGCACAGCTAGTACCTGATAAAGAACACCGAACGACTCCCAAGGGAGTCGTTTTTTTTGCATGGAGTATTGACCCTCACGTAACGTAAGGCTCCAGAGTGGGTGCACTGGCAAAGTAAAAAGGAGCAATTATGTTGATTCAGGTGGGTGAGCTTGCGAAACGGGCCGGTATCACCGTGCGGACATTGCATCACTATGAGCAAACAGGGTTGTTGCTGCCTTCTGCCAGAAGTGCGGCAGGTTACCGGCTTTACAACCTGGCAGATGTCCAGCGTCTGCACATGATCCAGACGCTGGCAAAAGCGGGGCTGGAACTTGCTGAAATCAGGGATTTTCTGGAACAGGCGTCGCTGTCGTTAACCGAGTTACTCGATGCGCAAATCACGCTGTTGGATAAACAGCTTTGCAGCATACATACGCTGCGCGACCGGCTGGTGGAATTGCGCACCGGGCTTCGCGACGATGCGACGCCGGATCTGGAATCCTGGCTACAGACGCTGGAGTTAATGAATATGTACGATCGCTGGTTTAGCAAAGAAGAGTTACAGCAGCTGCCGTTTGCGGTGCAGAAGGAGGCACTGGCGGCTATCTGGTCAGGGCTGGTTACAGAGGCCAACATACTTCTGGAGCAACATATCCCCGTTACGGATGCGCGAGCCATGGAGCTGGCGACGCGCTGGATGGAACGCCTGGAGCAGGACACGGCGGGCAAGCCAGAGTTTCTTACCCGGCTGAACGAAATGCACAGCGTTGAGCCGCAAATGCAGGCGCAGACTGGCATCACGCCGGAGATGACGGAGTACATTACCCGGGCGTTTGCTGAATCTAAGCTCAACATATGGGAGAAGTATCTCACCGCCGAAGAGATGGCCTTTACCAGGGCACACTACTTTGACCGCATGATGGAGTGGCCGCCGCTGGTGGCGAAACTGCATCAGGCGCAGCGGAAAAATATCGATCCTGCCTGTGAGGAGGCGCAAAAGCTGGCTGAAAACTGGCTGGCGTTATTCCAGTCGTATGCGGGAACAAACCCGGAAACCCAGCAAAAGTTTCGCGCGGCCATGCAGCAGGAGCCGCAGCTGATGAAAGGAACATGGATGTCGCCTGCTGTGCTGGCATGGCTCCAGCAGGCCATCGGGATAATGATGCAGAAACGTTTCTCCGCATCAGGTGAATCACAGATCCGCTAACGCCGCTTCCCGGTTAGGGTAGAAAGAGAGTCGGCCAGGGATCGGCTGTACGCCCGCGCGCGCCATGGTGCGCAGCGGCTGGAATTCCAGGTTACTCACCCGCAGCTCGCAGCCTTCCGGCAGACGTTGTACGAAGCGCTGGAAGGCGTCCAGGCCCCCGGCATCCAGCACCGGTACGGCATCCCATTTCAATACCACAATCCGTTTGCCCGCGATACGAGTTTCCAGTTCGCTGAACAGGCCTTCCGCCGCGGCGAAGAACAGCGGGCCAATTACGCGCAGCACCAGCACATCATCAGGCACCTCTACGTTGACCGGCGAAAGGCGCGTCATCTGTGCAATGCGGCGCATAAACAGCAGGGAAGCCAGCACGATCCCGACGCTGATGGCGATAACCATATCGAACAGCACCGTCAGCGACATACAGATCAACATTACGATGATGTCGTCTTTTGGTGCACGACGCAGCAGGTTGACCACCTTATGCGCCTCACTCATGTTCCAGGCCACCATCAGCAGCAGCGCGGCCATAGCGGAAAGCGGCAGCCAGGAGAGCAGCGGGGCAAGGATCAGCAGAGCGAGGATCACCAGCACGGAGTGGATAACCGCCGAAACGGGGGAGGTTGCTCCCGCGCGCACGTTCGCCGCTGAACGGGCGATGGCTGCCGTTGCGGTAATACCGCCAAAGAACGGGGCGATGAGATTGCCTAACCCCTGACCGACCAGTTCGCTGTTGGCTTTATGTTTGGTGCCGGTCATGCCGTCGAGCACGACGGCGCAGAGCAGCGATTCAATGGCCCCCAGCATTGCCATAGAGAATGCGGCGGGAAGCAAGGCGCGCAGGGAATCCCAGCTTAAGGTAAAGCTGGAGCCAGGCATGTCCCACGGCAGTACCAGTTGCGGTAACAGTTGCGGAATGCCGCTACCCTGAGAACCGTCCGCCAGCACATAGTGGAACTGCGAGCCGATTGTCGCGACATGACCACCGAACATATTGACGATAGCCATTACTGCGCAACCCAGCAGCAGCGCGGGAAGGTGACCCGGCAGACGAATCCCTAAACGAGGCCAGACGATCAGCGTACCCAGCGTCACAATCCCGATGGCGGCGTCGCCCAGGTTGGCCGTAGGCAGTGCCATAAACAGCGCGCCTACTTTTTGCAGATAATGTTCCGGTACATGAGGCATCTGCAGACCGAGAAAATCTTTGATCTGCATGGTTCCGATGGTGATCCCGATCCCTGAGGTGAACCCGAGCGTGACGGAAAGGGGAATGTACTCAATCAGGCGGCCAAAGCGGGCCAGGCCAAAGAGAATCAAAAACAGGCCTGACATCAGGGTGGCAACCAGCAGGCCTGCAAGACCAAACTGTTGCGAAACCGGGTAGAGGATCACCACAAAAGCGGCGGTCGGGCCGGAGACGCTGAAGCGTGAACCACCGGTCAGGGCGATGACAATCCCGGCAACGGCCGAGGTGTAGAGGCCGTACTGTGGTGCAACGCCGCTACCAATCGCCAGCGCCATCGCCAGCGGTATGGCGATAATGCCGACGGTGATCCCGGCAATCAGGTCACGGACAAAACGTGACGAGGTGTACTTCTCTTTCCAGCAAGCGTCGATGAGGGCGCGAAAGGGCAGAACATGTGAGGAGGCTACGTTTTTCACAATTATCTATCATCCGAGTGCGCATCATCTGTCATATGAATGGCAGGTGAAGGAGGCATTAATCATACAAATAAAACCTAAAGACAAAAAAACCCGCCGCAGCGGGTTTTTCGGCCGTGTTCGATTAGTGTTCGAACATTGCAGAGATGGATTCTTCGTTGCTGATACGACGAATCGCTTCGGCCAGCATCCCGGACAGGGTCAAGGTACGCACGTTTGGCAGTGCCTTGATCTCGTCGCTCAGTGGGATGGTATCGCATACCACAACTTCGTCAATGACGGAGTTACGCAGGTTGTTCACCGCATTACCGGAGAAGATCGGGTGAGTTGCGTAAGCAAATACGCGTTTCGCACCACGTTCTTTCAGCGCTTCAGCGGCTTTACACAGCGTGCCACCGGTATCGATCATATCGTCAACCAGCACGCAGTCGCGGCCAGCAACGTCACCGATGATGTGCATCACCTGAGAAACGTTAGCGCGTGGACGACGTTTGTCGATGATCGCCATGTCGGTATCGTTCAGCAGCTTAGCGATAGCACGGGCACGTACCACGCCGCCGATGTCCGGAGAAACCACGATCGGGTTGTCCAGGTTCAGCTGCAGCATGTCTTCCAGCAGGATTGGGCTGCCGAATACGTTATCAACCGGGACGTCGAAGAAGCCCTGGATCTGCTCTGCGTGCAGGTCAACGGTCAGTACGCGGTCAACGCCGACGCTGGAGAGGAAATCAGCAACGACTTTAGCGGTAATTGGCACACGCGCGGAACGGACGCGACGGTCCTGACGGGCATAGCCGAAGTAGGGGATTACAGCAGTGATACGGCCTGCGGAAGCGCGACGCAGGGCGTCGACCATAACAACCAGTTCCATCAGGTTGTCATTCGTTGGAGCACAGGTGGACTGGATGATGAAAATATCACCACCGCGTACATTTTCGTTAATTTGTACGCTGACTTCGCCGTCGCTAAAGCGACCTACAGCGGCGTCGCCGAGGGAAGTGTACAGGCGGTTGGCAATACGTTGTGCTAGTTCCGGGGTGGCGTTACCAGCAAAAAGCTTCATATCAGGCACGAGAAGAACCTCAGGCATGCGTCCAGTGGTGGATAGCGTTCGCCGCAAACTGTGCGGGCCAGGCGAAGGCTATCCAGGCGGTGTATTAAAGAGCGCGATGCAACGTCTGGAACAGGGTGACGTTGTCACCGAAACTCAGTCTGCGTCAGAATGGCCTGCTGTAGGGGGGAGATGTTCATCCCACGCGCTACAAAACCATGCAGCCAATCCGGCGCTTGCTCAAGCACCTGACGAGCGGCGGATTCGGTGTCAAATTCAGCAAAGACACAGGCCCCTGTACCAGTCAGGCGCGACGGCGCGTATTCTAACAGCCAGGAAAGCACCGCATCAACCTCGCGAAAACGTTTTCTTGCGATATCCTCGCAATCGTTGCTGAATTCACAATTTAATAACGTTTCTATTGACCGAATCGGGGTATTTCTTTTCAGGTCAGGATCTTTAAAGATGACCGGGGTCGGAATGCTCACGCCGGGGTGAGCAACCAGATACCATTTTTCCGGCGGGTTGACCGGGGAAAGGATTTCCCCCACGCCCTCGGCAAAGGCCGCATGACCGCGAACAAACACCGGAACATCCGCGCCCAGTGTCAAGCCCAGGGCGGCCAGTTCGTCCTGCGACAGCCCGCTGCCCCAGAGGTGATTCAGGGCAACCAGCACCGTGGCGGCGTTAGATGAGCCGCCGCCCAGACCGCCGCCCATCGGCAGGCGCTTCTCTATACTGATGTCCGCACCGCTTCCCGCGGGCAGCCGCCCCGACTCCGCTGCCGCTTTCATCAGCAGGCGCGCGGCACGCACGATCAGGTTGTCTTCATGCGCCACGCCTTCGACCGGTGTCAGGAGGCAAATCTGCCCGTCCTGACGCGGCTCAATGGCGATCGTGTCGCCATAGTCAATAAACTGAAACAGCGTTTGCAGAGTATGGTAGCCGTCAGCACGCTGACCGGTGATATATAAAAACAGGTTCAGTTTTGCCGGAGAAGGCCAGTGGGTCATCATTTAACGATCCAGTTATCCATTTTGAGCTTGATGCGCTGGCTGCCCTGTGTCAGCTCCATATTTGATGGCAGCGATGGTTTACTCTTGCTGTCATAGTCGTTGTATACCACTTTCCAGGTTTTGCCATTCTGGGTGTAGTTGGCCTGGCTCAGACGGTATTGATCGTCCAGGGTGTAGTCGGTGGCGTCACCCGGCAGGCCGAGGATCCACTGGCGCAGGCTGTTCAGCGGGATCGGCATCCCGGTCAGCTTGCCAATCATCTCTTCGGCATCGGTCGCGGTGTAGTGCTGGCCTTTATTGTCGGTGATCTGCGCTTCGCCCGGTTTAGCGATAAGCTCCAGTTCGGTGCTGCCGAGCGGGTTCAGCAGCAGCAGGCGATAGTTGTCCTGCCCGGTTTGCTGCCAGAAGAAACGCGCATACACTTTTTGTTCATCAGAGAGATAGGCGAAGGCGCCGCGGGTCTGATACTGGCTCAAATTGCGGACGTCCTGCTGGTGCTGACGCCACTGCGGTGAATCAGGGCTTTTGCCCGGGCCTTTTGGTTGGGTGACAGTACATGCGGTCAGAACCAGTGCCGCCAGAGGCAGCAGGCGAATCAGTCGGGTCATAATGAGGACAAATCCTTGAGATACGTTGCAGTTATAACTGTTAATGCTAGCGTCCCGCAGTCTCACCGTCTACGTTCAAATTATCTCAAAGCAATGCGTAAGCTATTACTCCGAAAGGAGGCGGTCTCTTTTATTGATCTCGCGCATCCTGTATGATGCGTCCTGCTAACCTTATTAACGCTGGTACTACTCCCGCTCAACATGACCCTATTAGCACTCGGTATTAACCACAAAACGGCCCCGGTTTCGCTGCGAGAACGCGTTACGTTTTCGCCGGATACGCTTGACCTGGCGCTGGACAGCCTGCTTGCCCAACCCATGGTGCAAGGGGGCGTGGTGCTCTCGACGTGCAACCGTACCGAGCTGTATTTAAGCGTGGAAGAGCAGGATAACCTGCATGAAGCGCTGATCCGCTGGTTATGTGACTACCACAATCTCAACGAAGACGAGCTGCGTAATAGCCTGTACTGGCATCAGGATAATGATGCGGTCAGCCATCTGATGCGCGTCGCCAGCGGTCTGGATTCACTGGTGCTGGGCGAGCCGCAGATTCTCGGTCAGGTGAAAAAAGCCTTTGCGGATTCGCAAAAAGGGCATTTGAAGGCCAGTGAACTGGAGCGTATGTTCCAGAAGTCGTTCTCCGTGGCGAAGCGTGTGCGAACCGAAACCGACATTGGTGCCAGTGCGGTTTCTGTTGCTTTCGCAGCCTGCACCCTTGCACGTCAAATCTTTGAGTCCCTTTCCACCGTCACCGTGATGCTGGTGGGCGCGGGCGAAACCATCGAACTTGTGGCGCGCCATCTGCGCGAGCATAAAGTGAAAAAGATGATTATCGCGAACCGCACCCGCGAACGTGCGCAGGTACTGGCGGATGAGGTGGGCGCAGAAGTGGTTGCGCTGAGCGACATCGATGAACGTCTGAAAGAGGCGGACATTATTATCAGTTCTACCGCCAGCCCGCTGCCAATCATCGGTAAAGGGATGGTGGAACGCGCGCTGAAGTCGCGTCGAAATCAGCCGATGCTGCTGGTGGATATCGCCGTCCCGCGTGATGTTGAACCGGAAGTCGGTAAACTGGCGAACGCCTATCTTTACAGCGTTGACGACCTGCAAAGCATCATTTCGCACAACCTCGCTCAGCGTAAAGCGGCGGCGGTACAGGCGGAAACCATTGTTGAGCAGGAAACCAGCGAGTTTATGGCCTGGCTGCGCGCGCAAAGCGTCAGCGAGACCATCCGCGAGTATCGCGGGCAGGCGGAGCAGGTGCGTGATGACCTGACTGCCAAAGCGTTAGCGGCCCTTGAACAGGGCGGCGACGCACAGGCTATTATGCAGGATCTGGCGTGGAAACTGACCAACCGCCTGATCCATGCACCAACCAAATCTCTTCAACAGGCTGCCCGTGACGGGGATGATGAACGCCTGACTATTCTGCGCAACAGCCTCGGGCTGGAATAGCGCCCTATACCCATTTTCTAAGACAAGGTGCACTTACGCCTATGAAGCCTTCTATCGTCGCTAAACTGGAAGCTCTGCACGAGCGCCATGAAGAAGTCCAGGCGCTGCTCGGGGATGCCGGGACCATTGCGGACCAGGAACGTTTTCGCGCACTCTCGCGTGAGTACGCGCAGTTAAGTGATGTTTCTAAATGCTTTACCGACTGGCGACAGGTTCAGGAAGACATCGAAACCGCGCAGATGATGCTCGACGATCCTGAAATGCGCGAGATGGCGCAGGAAGAGTTACAGGATGCGAAAGCGCGTTCTGAAGAGATGGAGCAACAGCTTCAGGTGCTGCTGCTGCCAAAAGATCCGGACGACGAGCGTAACGCGTTTGTGGAAGTCCGCGCCGGTACCGGCGGTGATGAAGCGGCGCTGTTTGCCGGGGATCTGTTCCGCATGTACAGCCGCTACGCTGAATCGCGTCGCTGGCGCGTGGAAATCATGAGCGCTAACGACGGCGAGCATGGTGGCTATAAAGAGGTTATCGCCAAGATCAGCGGCGACGGCGTGTATGGTCGTCTGAAGTTTGAATCTGGCGGTCATCGCGTGCAGCGCGTGCCTGCTACGGAATCTCAGGGGCGTATTCATACCTCTGCCTGTACGGTGGCGGTGATGCCAGAGCTGCCGGAAGCGGAACTGCCGGACATCAACCCGGCGGACCTGCGCATCGACACCTTCCGCTCCTCTGGTGCGGGCGGCCAGCACGTTAACACCACCGATTCCGCTATCCGTATTACTCACCTGCCAACCGGTATTGTGGTGGAGTGTCAGGACGAGCGTTCGCAGCATAAAAACAAAGCCAAAGCCTTGTCCGTGCTGGGCGCGCGTATCCACGCGGCCGAAATGGCGAAACGCCAGCAGGCGGAAGCATCGACGCGTCGTAACCTGCTGGGCAGCGGCGATCGCAGCGACCGTAACCGTACCTACAACTTCCCGCAGGGCCGCGTGACCGACCACCGCATTAACCTGACGCTTTACCGTCTGGACGAGGTGATGGAAGGGAAGCTGGATATGCTGATTGAGCCTATCGTGCAGGAATACCAGGCCGACCAGCTGGCGGCGCTGTCCGAGCAGGAATAATGGATTTTCAGCGCTGGTTACGTGAGGCCGCCGGTGAGCTTTCCGCAAGCGAAAGCCCAAAACGCGACGCCGAAATTTTGCTGGAGCATGTAACGGGTAAAGCCCGTACGTATCTGCTGGCATTCGGTGAGACGCCACTGACCGCTGAGCAGCAAGCGCAGCTCGCTACGCTGCTTGCCCGCCGTAAAAACGGTGAGCCGGTGGCGCATCTTGTCGGTGAACGTGAGTTCTGGTCGCTCCCGCTTTATGTCTCAGCGGCAACGCTGATTCCACGCCCGGATACCGAATGTCTGGTGGAGCAGGCGCTGGCGCGTTTGCCGGCTGCGGCCAGCCGCATTCTCGATCTCGGAACAGGAACGGGTGCTATCGCGCTGGCGCTTGCCAGCGAGCGTCCGGATTGCGATGTGACGGCAGTGGATGTGATGCCTGACGCGGTGACCCTGGCGCAGCGTAACGTGGCGCGTCTCGGGCTGACTAACGTGACCGTGCTGCAAAGCAGCTGGTTTAGCGCGCTGGAGACTCGCTCGTTCGAGATGATCGTCAGTAACCCGCCGTATATTGACGAGCACGACCCGCACCTTGCGCAGGGCGATGTTCGTTTCGAGCCATTGACGGCGCTGGTTGCGGCTAACGCAGGGTTAGCCGATCTTGATCACATAGTGACAACGTCACGGCAACATTTACTTCCCGGCGGCTGGCTGCTGGTGGAACATGGCTGGACGCAGGGGGAAGCCGTACGTGCGCTGTTTACGCAAGCGGGTTATACCGCAGTGGAAACCTGCCGCGACTACGGCGGTAATGAACGGTTGACGCTAGGCCAGTGGGCGTGAAGCAAGGCTATCTGCCATTTACTGATAAAGGCGTAAGGCTGACTGAAAGGCGGTTTGGCGTTATCATCTACATTGTTTTGAGTTTTATCGCGCCCGGGGGTAGCTGTACGTTCGGGCGTTACTGGGGTAAGTCATGAAGTCCTTAGCCGATTTCGAATTTAATAAAGTGCCGCTTTGCGATGGCATGATCCTGATTTCGGAGATGATACGCGACGATTTTACGTCGCAGTACGTTTACGATGAACTGGAGAATCTGGTCAGCCTGGCGCGTGAAGAGATCAATCAGGCGCGCCCGCAGGACTGGCAATTAGAGAAGCTGCTTGAGCTTTTCTACGGCGAATGGGGTTTCTGCGACACGCGTGGCGTGTATCGCCTGTCTGACGCATTATGGCTGGACCAGGTCTTAAAAAACCGTCAGGGCAGCGCCGTTGCGCTGGGCTCTATTTTGCTGTGGGTCGCGCACCGTCTGGATATTCCACTGGTGCCGGTCATTTTCCCGACGCAGATGATCCTGCGGGCGGAGTGGCTGGACGGCGAGATGTGGCTCATTAATCCGTTTAACGGCGATACGCTGGATGAGCATACGCTGGACGTCTGGCTGAAAGGCAACATCAGCCCGGTCGCCGAGCTCTTTAACGAAGATCTCGACGAGGCCGATAACGCCGAAGTGATCCGCAAGCTGCTGGATACGCTGAAATCAGCGCTGATGGAAGAGCGTCAGATGGAGCTGGCCTTGCGTGCCAGCGAAGTGCTGCTGCAGTTTAATCCGGAAGATCCCTACGAAATTCGCGACCGCGGGCTTATCTATGCCCAGCTCGACTGCGAACACGTTGCGCTGAACGATCTGAGCTATTTCGTTGAGCAGTGCCCGGAAGATCCGATTAGCGAAATGATTCGCGCGCAGATCAACGCGATCTCGCACAAACAAATTACACTGCATTAATCTTAATTCCGATTCACACCTGAATAAGGCGATCCTATGAAACAAAAAGTGGTTAGCATTGGTGATATCAAGGTAGCAAACGACCTGCCGTTCGTGCTGTTTGGCGGTATGAACGTGCTGGAATCCCGCGATCTCGCCATGCGTATCTGCGAGCACTACGTGACCGTGACCCAGAAGCTGGGCATCCCGTACGTGTTTAAGGCCTCTTTTGACAAAGCCAACCGCTCCTCCATTCACTCTTACCGTGGCCCGGGCCTGGAAGAGGGCATGAAGATTTTCCAGGAGCTGAAACAGACGTTTGGCGTGAAAGTGATCACCGACGTGCATGAGTCCTGGCAGGCACAGCCTGTAGCGGACGTGGTAGACGTGATCCAGCTTCCGGCATTCCTGGCCCGTCAGACGGACCTGGTGGAAGCGATGGCGAAAACCGGCGCGGTCATCAACGTGAAAAAACCACAGTTCGTGAGCCCTGGCCAGATGGGGAACATTGTCGACAAGTTTATCGAAGGCGGCAATGACAAGGTTATCCTGTGCGACCGTGGTGCAAACTTCGGTTATGACAACCTGGTCGTGGATATGCTGGGCTTCAGCGTGATGAAGAACGTCTCTAACCAGTCTCCGGTGATCTTCGACGTGACTCACGCCCTGCAGTGCCGTGACCCGTTTGGTGCCGCGTCTGGCGGTCGTCGCGCACAGGTAACCGAGCTGGCGCGCGCCGGTATGGCAACGGGTCTGGCGGGTCTGTTCATTGAAGCGCACCCGGATCCGGCTAACGCGAAATGCGATGGTCCGTCCGCACTGCCGCTGGATAAGCTGGAGCCGTTCCTGAAGCAGATCAAAGCGATTGACGATCTGGTGAAGAACTTCGACGAGCTGGATACCAGCAACTAATAAAAAAACCCGCTTCGGCGGGTTTTTTTATAGGACATATTGCCGGGTGGCGCTGCGCTTACCCGGCCTACAAAACCTGTAGGCACTGCAAGCGAAGCGCCGCTGGGCAAAGAGGCTAGGCAAATATCGTCATCAGGTACGCCACAAACAGCGCCATATGTGCCGCACCGTTCAGCACGTTGGTGCGTCCGGTGGAGAAGGAGATCTGGCACAGCAGCAGCGAGGCCACCATCACAATCATCTCCGGCGCGCCCAGCGCAAACTGCAGTTCGTTCCCCGTCATAAAGGCAATCAGCGTCACCACCGGTACGGTGAGTGATATGGTCGCCAGCACGGAGCCGAAGAACAGGTTCATTGCACGCTGCACCTGATTGTTCAACACCGCTTTCAGCGCCCCCAGTCCTTCAGGGGACAGGATCAGCAGCGCCACCAGGAAACCGGTAAAGGCCACCGGGGCGTTCAGCTCGGTTAACAGCGTCTCCAGCGGGTTGGCATTCATTTTGGTGACCGCAATGACCGCAATCAGATGCACGATCAGCCAAACCGTGTGCCACACACTGCTGTGTGCTGACGGCTTACCGTGGTGCGGGTCATCGTCGTCGCCGTCATCTTCATGTTCGTATACAAACAGGCTCTGGTGCGTTTTGGTCTGAATCAGCAGGAAAACGCCGTACATGGCTGCGGAAATCAGCGCGACCAGCAGCGCCTGACCGGTGGAGAAGTTTGCACCTGGCAGCGCCATCGGGAAGACCAGCACGATAATTGCCAGCGGGAAGAGGGCAATCAGGTACTGTTTAATACCAAACAGGTTCATGTACTGGGTCGCAAATTTACGCCCGCCCAGTAACAGCGAGAAGCCCACCAGGCCGCCTGTCACAATCATAATGATGGAGTAGAGGGTATCGCGCATCAGCGTCGGGGCAGCATCGCCGGTCGCCATAAGCGCGGAAATCAGGCTGACTTCGAGAATAACAACGGAAAGACTCAGAATTAACGAACCGTACGGCTCGCCCAGACGGTGGGCTAATACGTCCGCATGGCGAACGACGCTAAATGCGCTGGTTAAAATACCGACCAGGGCAAGAATATTGATACCAACCACCACTGGCAGTGACTGACTGCTTCCCCAGAAGAGCAGCACAGCCAGTGCCAGAACCGGGAAAATGAGTGACGTCTCCTTGTGGCGGGTCTTTACCGCCTCGTGTGTTGCTGTCATGTGCTTCTCCATCAATGCAGGTGCTTGTAATTATAGATAGATTTTAAGGAGATTAAATTAACAGAAATCTGTTAAATACCTTATATTTTTTACTTAATTTTACCCTTTGTGATGTTTTTATTCTTTGAAGTCTATAATGTCATATCTCTCATAAATAAATATTAAATAACAATGAATTATAATTTTAATTTGCTCATTAATTATTGTTGGGTGGCACCATGGCATATCGTCGTCCACACTTATCTCTTTACCGAAAAGAGAGGTTAGTGATGCCCTACAAAACGAAACGCGAATTACCTGATAACGTGAAAAATGTCCTGCCTGAACACGCGCAGGATATCTACAAGGAAGCGTTTAACAGCGCCTGGGATCAGTACAAAGATAAAGACGATCGCCGGGATGATGCCAGCCGGGAAGAGACGGCGCATAAGGTCGCCTGGGCCGCAGTTAAACATGACTACGAGAAAGGAGACGATGATAAATGGCATAAAAAGAAATAGCCGTGAAATAATTCGCTGCCTTCATTTTGACTTTTCAGGCGGTTGAACTTCCGTTGTATTGCAACTGGTCCGCTAATTGCTTATCGTTATTTCACTGCTGGCAAAATGACCAGAAAAAAATGCCGGGAAGGCGCATTACAGATGTCGCAAGGAAGCATGCAGTGGCGGAGGTGTAAAGTGTTAACGCGTGATTTCTTAATGAAGGCAGATTGTAAGACGGCATTTGGTGCTATTGAGGAATCGCTTCTCTGGTCAGCTGAACAACGTGCGGCGTCGCTTGCTGCCACGCTTGCCTGCCGCCCGGATGATGGCCCGGTATGGATTTTTGGCTACGGTTCGCTGATGTGGAACCCGGCTCTGGAATTTGTCGAATCGGCAACGGGAACGCTGCCTGGCTGGCACCGCGCATTTTGTCTGCGCCTGACGGCCGGACGCGGCAGTGCGTGTCAGCCTGGTCGCATGCTTGCACTGAAAGAGGGCGGACGCACCACGGGCGTGGCGTATCGCCTCCCGGATGCCACGCTCGAAGAGGAGCTGACGCTGCTCTGGAAGCGCGAGATGATCACCGGCTGCTATATGCCGAGCTGGTGCAAGCTGGAGCTTGACGATGGACGTACCGTCAATGCGCTGGTGTTTATTATGGATCCACGCCATCCGCTGTATGAAGCGGATACCCGCACGCAGGTCATCGCCCCGTTGATTGCCGCCGCCAGCGGGCCGCTGGGCACCAACGCGCAGTATCTCTTCTCCCTCGATCAGGAGCTGACCCGCCTCGGCATGAAGGACGATTGTCTGAATGAGCTGGTGGTAAAGGTGAGGGCGCTGCTGGAAGGGAACCCTGTCAACAGCACGCTGCGACCGGGTTTTGCCTGATAATACGCCCGGCTGGCCGGGCGTTTACTCTTATGCTGCCACGTAGCTGACGGAATGCTCCAGCGACTGACTGTGGCTGTCGATCAGCACATCCCATGTGCCGGTATACGGCACGGTAAGCCACGCTTTATCATCCTGCACGGTCAGAATATCCGCCTGGGATTGCTTTTGCGCTTTTGAACTCATGAGATGTATGCGGCAGCGTTCTGAGCAACGCACCACTACCGTATCCCCGCCGAACAGTTTCAAACTTGTTTTTACCAGTGCCATTTTTTACCCCGTAGTCTTAAACAACGCTCTCCCTGCAGCCATATCCGAGCGTGATGTTGTTCACAATTCACTCGTTGCATAACACCAAAGGGGGAGAGTCGGGATGCTGATTTTGATCAAAAAATGGCATAACGATTAAACAAAAATGACAAAATTCCTCAAAAGTTAGGCTGGCGCGCGTTTTACCCGCGAAACGCGCGCCGGGGGAACATTAAATGCGGAAATGGCCGGCCGTTTCAGCAAGGTCGCCCGCCTGGCTCTGCAGAGCACCTGCGGCGGCGGCGGACTGCACCACCAGCTCGGCGTTCTGCTGCACCATTCTGTCGAGATGGGTCACCGCATGGTTAATCTCATGGATGCCTTTCATCTGTTCGCTGGTGGCGATGGATATTTCGCGCATGATGCCGGAGACGCTGCCGATGCTGGAGCGGATCTCATCCATGCTTTCACCGGCCAGATGCACATAGCGCGAACCGGTCGCCACGCTATCGGTGGTGGAATCAATCAGGGATTTGATCTCTTTCGCCGCCTGGGCGCTACGACTGGCGAGGTTACGCACTTCCCCGGCTACCACGGCAAATCCGCGGCCCTGCTCACCGGCACGCGCCGCCTCGACGGAGGCGTTCAGCGCCAGAATGTTGGTCTGGAAGGCGATACCGTCGATGACGCTGGTGATATCACCAATTTTTGCGGACGCCACTTCGATGGACTGCATTGTGCTGATGGCCTGAGAAACCACTTCACCACCGCGCGCGGCAGCCGCAGACGCTTTGCTTGCCTGATCGTTCGCTTCCGCTGCCGATTCATTCGATTGCGTGACGGAGGCGGTGATCTGCTCCACCGCGCTGGCGGTCTCGCGAAGGCTGGACGCCGCCTGCTCGGTACGCCCGGAAAGATCCTGGTTGCCAGCCGCAATTTCCTGCGCGGCATTTTTCACCGACGCGCTGGCGTCACGGAGTTGTACCATCACGACGGAAAGCTTATCGCTGAAGGCATTAAAGGCCTGCGCAATTTGCGCCACTTCATCATTGCCGCTGTCCGGCAAACGCTGGGACAGATCGTTGGTTCCGTTGGCAATGTTATGCATCGCATCACGAATGTCAGACAAGCGCTTCAGCAGACGGGCAATCAGGACGTGAACAATGGCGCCGCTCAGGAGTGCCAGGATCACCAGCGAAATCGCCGACGCTTTCAGCAGGGAACGCATGCCGGAGGTGGCATCGCTGTTGTCGAGCGCGACGACCAGCAGCCAGTTTGTGCCCGGCACGGCTGAGGCAATGAAGGTCTTGTCTACATCATTCAGGGTTCCGTCGACCGGATTACCGCGTTTCAGCGCCGCAAAGTCGATCCCTTTGATCGTCTCGGCAAACGGCTTCAGGGTCAAAGCCGGATCGTTGGCGGCAATCACGGTACCGTCACTGTTCAGGAGCAGCCCGCTGCTGGCGGGTGTTGGGTGGATGCCGCGCACGTTTGCCACGACGCTATCCATGGCGACATCGCCCGCCACAACCGCTTTCAGGACGCCATTTTCTTTCACCGGTACAGCAAACGTCACCACCAGCTTTCCGGTACCGGCATCAACATAGGGTGCCGTCACTACCGGGCCGTCCGTGCTCACCACCTGCTGATACCAGGGACGAATGGTCGGATCATAATCCGCCGGGACACCCGCAGGTTCAGAAAACTTCGCCGTCTTGCTCGCATAACCCACATAGACGTTAGTGAATCCCCCCGCCTGCGCCAGTTGTTTAAACACCGGAACCGGGTCGTCAGCCAGCGCGACGCTTTGTGCGGAGGTAATCACCGTCATTTTGCTTTTGGCCCAGTCGGCAATCGCCATGTTGTGGCTGGCGCTGGTACTGGTCAATATATCGCGCTGTGACTGCTGGTTATCCTGGCGCGTGACCTGGAAGTTAATAACGGTATTGAGAAGAAGGGCGACGACAAGGCAACCTGTCGTCGTGGCGATAATACGTGCGCGAATCGATCTGAACATAAGTGAAATACCTGCTGTGTTGTTTCCATGCCTATCGGCAACCCCGCAGGTAAACTTGATGCTGAAACCGCGTCCATAAGAAAATAATATTTTTACGGGATTATTATTAAAAAGTTAATACTTTATCTGCGGTCAGCGTCCATTCGGCCAGCTCAACCAGCGTCCCGATTTCTACGCCCTCTATCAGCGGCAGAGTGGTAATCCCGCGTCCGTCGGTACAGGTCTTGCACAGTTTCACCGGCACATTTTGCGCGGTCAGGATCTCCAGCATCTGCTGAATGTTATAGCCTTCTGCCGGCTTTTGGCCCTTCAGCCCGGCGGTGACGGCATCCGACATTAAAAAAATCTGTAATGCCAGGTCGCTCTCTTTTTCACGTAGCGCAATGGCCAGACGCAGGCTGTTAAAAAGAGATTCGCTGCCGTAGGCCGCCCCGTTGGCGACGATCACAATCTTCTGCATGTTGACTCCTGTTCTTATAAAGGCACGAATATTGCTTAGTTCTCCGGAGTTTCGCTGTCCGGGAGAGTAAGCATGACATTAATGGCTGGCATTTCGCCAGGTGCAACCGAATGGCTTCAGCGCGCGAGGCTGATGCGCCGGGAGCAGCTCAGCAAGCTGGCAGAGCTGAACGTGCTGGTGCACGGCATTAGCCAACTGGTACATATGCTACAGTGCGAGCGCGGGGCATCCAACGTCTGGCTCTGTTCACAGGGTAAGCTCTACGCGCCTGAATGCAAAGCCAGCCGGGCACTGGTAGACGAAAATCTTGCTGCGCTGAATACGATACTTGGCAAGCAGTCCCTCCTCCCGGGGAGCGCCGTCTGCGAACGTATCGGTAATGCACTGCATACGCTGGACACACTTCCCGCGCTGCGTGACGGGGTGAGTCAACAAACCCTGACGGCCCCGCAGGCCATGGAACATTACTCCCGCATGCTTCGCCATCTGCTCAGTATCGTGCCGCAACTCAATGACAGCATTGACGATCCGCAAATCGCGGGCCGGTTTGTCGCCCTTTACAGCCTGATGCAGGGGAAAGAGCTGGCGGGACAAGAGCGGGCCCTGGGGGCGATAGGCTTCACGCAGGGTTTTTTTGATGACGTTACCCGCCAGAGACTGGTAGATCGCATTGACGGGCAGCAAGCCTGCTTTGAGATCTTCCTCTCCCACAGTCAGGCTGACGTTCAGGCCACTTTCTCCCTCAACTGCCAGCCCGACCGTGAGACGGAGCAACTCCGGCGCGTGGCCTGTACCCGCCAGCCTGCCGCGGATAATGGCCATACCGCGCTGGCGTGGTTTGCGCTGCAAACGGCGCGGCTGGAGCATCTGCGCGCGCTGGAGGAGACAATCATTGCCGATCTGATGGTCGCGGTGGATGAGCGGATTCAGCGTGACGAGGTCTATCCGCATCTCGCAGATGAACTGGAGGACCCGCTGGCGCATTACCCGGATAAACCCCTGCTGCCTCTGGTTCGCCAGCAGGCGCGCGAGATT
This sequence comes from Enterobacter sp. MGH 37, assembly GCF_000534515.1. Taxonomy (NCBI): domain Bacteria; kingdom Pseudomonadati; phylum Pseudomonadota; class Gammaproteobacteria; order Enterobacterales; family Enterobacteriaceae; genus Enterobacter; species Enterobacter sp. MGH 37. Next base: position 1,744,693 of record NZ_KI973205.1, on the reverse strand, counting down.
GAGCAGCTCTCCCGTCAGCTTGCGTCGCTGCGCGATACGCTTGAGGAGCGAAAAACCATTGATAAAGCAAAAAGCGTGCTGATGACCCACCAGAATATGAGTGAGGAGCAGGCCTGGACAACGCTGCGCAAAATGGCGATGGACAAGAATCAGCGCATGGTGGATATCGCCCGGGCGCTGCTTACGGTGAAAAGCGTGTGGCAGATAACCCCAAAGGAGTAGCTGCACAATCAGTGGGCATGTTGTGCCTGATTGGGGTGCGTAATGGCGAGCAAAACCCGGCTGTCGGCCCTGAAACAGGGTGTTCAAACCTGGCATTGACTTTGCATTATTGAATTAACCATTTTTGACGGTGCGCCAACGGCGGTGCATCAGTCTTCGGGATAAAGGCGTCCAGCGGTGCTTCGGCACTGTGGGCGCTTTTTTTTGGCTTTTTTCAGGAGTGGTCATGGCGGATTTGTCGAGACGACGGTTTTTGCAGGCCAGCATGCTGGCGAGTGGCGCAGTGTTATTACCGGGTGTCATGCAGGCTGCCTGGGCGGCAGGCTCGGATAAACCGGAGCAGGAGACGGTACGTATCGGATTTATCCCGCTGACCGACTGTGCGCCGGTGGTTATCGCAGCCCTGAAAGGCTTTGATAAAAAATACGGTATCACCATCGTCCCCACCAAAGAGGCGAGCTGGGCAGCGGTACGCGACAAGCTGGTGGCGGGGGAGCTGGACGCCGCGCACATTCTTTACGGTCTGCTGTACGGGCTTGAACTGGGTATTGCAGGCAAGCCGCAGCAGATGGCAAACCTGATGACGCTTAACCAGAACGGTCAGGCCATTACGCTCTCCAGCGATCTGGCGGAGAAGGGGGTTCGCGATCTTGACGGGCTGAAAACGCTGGTCGGGCAGCAGGCGCCTGGCACTTACACTTTCGCGCACACCTTCCCGACCGGAACGCACGCCATGTGGCTTTACTACTGGCTGGCGAGCGCAGGCATTAACCCCTTCGATGACGTGCGCACGGTGGTGGTGCCGCCGCCGCAGATGGTGATGAACATGCGCATTGGCAACATGGTGGGCTTTTGCGTCGGTGAGCCTTGGAACGCGAGGGCGATTAACGACCGCATTGGCTTCACCGCTGCCACGTCGCAGTCCATCTGGGCAGATCATCCTGAAAAAATTCTCGGCACGCGTCGCGACTGGGTGGAGAAAAATCCGCACACCGCCCGGGCGCTGGTGAGCGCCGTGATGGAAGCCGCGCGCTGGATAGAGGCGTCCCCGGAAAACAAACGTGAAACCGCGCAGATCCTCTCGCGCCGGGCGTGGCTCAACTGCAAAGAACAGTATCTCACCGGGCGAATGCTCGGGGAATACGACAACGGTCTGGGGCAGCGCTGGCAGGACGCGCACCCGATCCGTTTCTTCAACGAGGGTGCCGTCAGTTATCCGTACCTCTCTGACGGCATGTGGTTCTTAACCCAGTTCCGCCGCTGGGGCTTGCTTAAAGCCGCGCCGGATTACGTGGGTATTGCGCAGCGCATTAACCAGACCGCGGTCTGGCAGGATGCTGCCACCGCCGTCGGCGGACTCTCCACACCCTCATCACCGTATCGCAGCAGCACGCTGATGGACGGTACCGTCTGGAACGGAACCGATCCGGAAGGGTACGCCAACCGTTTTGCCATTCACCGTAAAGGGGCCTGATTATGCCGCATCTGCAAAACACAAAACCACAAGAGAAGCCTGAGAGCGGGGAGGTGATTGTCCTGCCACCGTTACAGGTTCGTCGTCGTACGCCTGCGTTGGCGCGTCGAATGAATGATGTTTTACAGCGCGTCATTCCGGCGTTTCTGGGGCTGGGGCTGCTGGTGGTGCTCTGGCAACTGGCAGCGATAAACAGCAAAGGCTTCCCGACGCCGCTCAGCACGCTCGACTCGGCCATAACCCTGTTCGCCGATCCGTTTTATCGCGACGGGCCAAACGATATGGGTATAGGCTGGAACGTGCTTGCGTCACTGCAGCGCGTCGCCATCGGCTTTGGTCTGGCAGCGCTGGCGGGGATTCCGCTGGGCTTTCTGATTGGCCGCTTCACCTTTTTCTCGCGCATGTTCAACCCGCTAATTGCCCTCCTGCGGCCGGTTAGCCCGCTGGCCTGGCTGCCCATCGGCCTGCTGCTGTTCCAGAAAGCGGAGCCAGCATCAAGCTGGACCATATTTATCTGCTCCATCTGGCCGATGGTCATCAACACCGCGGAAGGGGTGCGCCGTATTCCACAGGACTACCTCAACGTCGCCCGGGTACTGCAACTCTCTGAGTGGACCATTATGCGCCGCATTCTCTTTCCTGCCGTGCTGCCTGCGGTGCTGACCGGGGTACGCCTCTCCATCGGTATTGCCTGGCTGGTGATTGTCGCCGCCGAGATGCTCACCGGAGGCTTAGGCATCGGCTTCTGGATCTGGAACGAGTGGAACAACCTCAACGTCGAAAACATTCTCATCGCCATCGTCATTATTGGCGTGGTCGGGTTGCTGCTGGAGCAGGGGCTGATGCTGATTGCCCGTCGCTTTAGCTGGCAGGAAAAATAAGGAGCGAAGATGAAACCATTAATTCAGGTCCAGGGCGTGAGCCAGCGCTTTTCTACTGCCAGCGGCGAGTTTCTGGCGCTGCAAAACGTTTCGTTTGATATTCACGAGGGCGAAACCGTCAGTTTGATCGGCCACTCCGGCTGCGGCAAATCGACGCTGCTGAACCTTATTGCCGGCATTACGCTGCCGACGGAAGGTGGGCTTATCTGCGACAACCGCGAAATTGCCGGGCCGGGCCCCGAGCGCGCGGTGGTGTTTCAGAACCATTCCCTGCTGCCATGGCTCACCTGCTTTGACAACGTCGCCCTGGCGGTGGATCAGGTGTTCCGTCACACCATGAGCAAGTCTGAGCGTAAAGCGTGGATCGAGCACAACCTCGACCGCGTGCAGATGGGGCATGCCTTGCATAAGCGCCCGGGGGAGATCTCCGGCGGCATGAAGCAGCGCGTGGGCATCGCCCGCGCGCTGGCGATGAAGCCAAAAGTGCTGCTGATGGATGAACCGTTCGGCGCGCTGGATGCGCTGACGCGAGCCCATCTGCAGGACTCGGTGATGCAGATCCAGCAGGCATTGAACACCACTATCGTGCTGATTACCCACGACGTAGATGAGGCAGTGCTGCTTTCCGATCGCGTGCTGATGATGACCAACGGCCCGGCGGCGACCGTCGGAGAGATCCTGCGCGTTGATCTGCCGCGTCCGCGCAACCGGGTTCAGCTGGCGGACGACAGCCGCTACCACCACATGCGTCAGCAGATCCTCCATTTCCTCTACGAAAAACAGCCGAAAGCGGCGTAACGAGGGGGCTTTGATGCGACTGGTCATTATCGGGAATGGAATGGCGGCCACCCGGCTGATTGACGGGCTAACCGGGCGGGCCTCGGGTCGTTTTGCTATCACCGTCGTCGGTGATGAGCCTGAGCATGCCTATAACCGCATTCAGCTTTCGCCGGTGCTGGGGGGCGAGAAAGCGGCAGCGGATATCTGTCTTCAGGATGAGGACTGGTACCGGGTACGTGGCGTTACGGTGCTGCGGGGCGAAAGGGCGCTTGCCGTGGACGTGGTCTCACGGGAAGTGCGAACCGCCACCCGCACGCTGGGCTGGGATGCCCTGGTATTTGCCACCGGTTCAACGCCTTTTGTTCCGCCGATCCCCGGCGGTGATGCGCCCCATGTGTTCACGTTCCGCACCCTGGAGGATACCTGCGCCATTCAGGCAGTTTCCGGTCCGGCGGTGGTGCTGGGGGGCGGCGTGCTTGGGGTTGAGACTGCGGCAGCACTGGCACGCTCAGGTGACAACGTCACGCTCGTTCATCGCGGTCCGTGGCTGATGGAACAACAGCTGGATCAACAGGCTGGCGCGCTGCTGGAGGAGGCGCTGGCGGAACGGGGCGTGCGCTGTGAGCTTGCCTCCGGCATCTCGGCAATTAACGACAATACCGTGACGTTGCTCAATGGACGCAGTATTGCTGCGGCGCGCGTGGTGCTGGCGACCGGCGTGCAGCCCAACATTGACCTGGCAAAGGCCAGCGGCCTTCATTGCGCGCGCGGGATTGTGGTGAATCACCAGATGCAGACCTCCGCGCCGGACATCTATGCCATTGGCGAGTGCTGCGAAATTGATGGCCAGACGTTTGGCCTGGTCGCCCCCTGTCTGGCGCAGGCCGATATCCTCGCCGCACGGCTGGCGGGCGACACCACTGCGCCATTTACCCTCACCGACAACGGTGTGCGCCTCAAGGTGACCGGCGTGGAGCTGTTCAGCCTGGGTCGCGCGGCGGAGCAGGAGGGCGACGTGGTCTGGCGTTCATGGGATCCGCTGACGCGTCACTATCGTCGCTTACTGATCCATCAGGGGACGCTGGCTGGCGTGCTGCTGATGGGAGATTGCCGCAACGCGGCGACATTTACCGATTTACGGGCAACGGCTGCGCCCGCACACGCGGACTGGCTGTTCGATCGATTCACTACGCAACCGCAGGTTGCAGGACAGAACGCTATGACAAAACCTACTCTGGTGGTGGTTGGGCACGGTATGGTCGGCCATCATTTTCTCGAAGATTGCGTTAACCGCAACTTACATCAGCAGTATCAGATCGTGGTCTTTGGTGAAGAGCGCTATGCCGCCTATGACCGGGTGCATCTGTCCGAGTATTTTGGCGGCCGCAGTGCGGATTCGCTCTCGCTGGTGGCAGGGGATTTTTTTGCTGATAACGGCATTGAGCTGCGCCTGTCGCAGCAGATTGTCGCCATTGACCGCGACGCGCGCGTGGTGCGTACCGCCAGTGGGCATGAAACGCACTGGGATAAACTGGTGCTGGCGACCGGCTCATACCCGTTTGTCCCGCCGGTACCGGGTAACGATCTGCCGGGCTGTTTTGTCTACCGCACGCTCGACGATCTCGACAACATTGCGGCCCATGCGGCGGGTGCGCGTCGCGGGGTCGTCATCGGAGGCGGGCTGCTGGGGCTGGAGGCAGCAAACGCCCTGAAACAACTCGGGCTCGACACTCACGTGGTGGAGTTTGCGCCCAATCTGATGGCGGTTCAGCTCGATAACGACGGCGCGTCGATGCTGCGCAAGAAAATCGAGGCGCTGGGCGTGGGCGTTCACACCGCTAAAGCCACCACGGAAATTGCGTCGACGGATGACGGGCTGGTGCTGCGCTTTGCCGATGGCGAAGCGCTGGAAACGGACCTGGTGGTCTTTTCTGCCGGTATCCGTCCGCAGGACGCGCTGGCGCGCAGCAGCGGGCTGGCTATCGGCGAGCGCGGCGGGATCTGCATTGACGATGGCTGCCAGACTTCCGACCGTGACGTGTTTGCCATTGGCGAATGCGCGTTGTGGGAAGGGAAAATCTTTGGACTGGTTGCCCCGGGCTACCAGATGGCACGCGTGGCCGCCGCCGCGCTGGCAGGGGAGGATAAAACCTTCACCGGCGCGGATATGAGCACCAAACTCAAGCTGCTGGGCGTGGATGTGGCGTCGTTTGGCGACGCTCACGGGCGCACGCCGGGGGCGCTGAGCTACCAGTGGACGCACGGCCCGCAGCAAATCTACAAGAAAATCGTGGTCAGCCACGACAGCAAAACGCTGCTCGGCGGCGTGCTGGTAGGTGACGCCAGCGAATACGCCACGCTGGTGCAGATGATGCTCAATGGAATCAGCCTGCCGAAAGCGCCGGAAACCCTGATATTACCCGCATCCTCAGGCAGCGCGCCAAAAGCGCTGGGCGTGGCGGCGCTGCCGGAAAGTGCGCAGATCTGTTCGTGTCATAACGTCAGCAAGGGCGATATTTGCCAGGCCGTGAGCGCGGGCGCAACGGATATCGGTGCCATCAAACAGTGCACTAAAGCGGCGACCGGTTGCGGGGGCTGTAGTGCGCTGGTGAAGCAGGTGATGGAGTTTCAGCTTGCTGAACAGGGCGTGGAGGTGAAAAAGGATATCTGCGAACACTTCCCCTGGTCACGCCAGGAAATTTACCACCTGGTGCGCGTCAACCATATCCGCACCTTTGACCAGCTCATCAGCCGCTACGGTCAGGGACACGGGTGCGAAATCTGTAAGCCGCTGGTCGGGTCCGTGCTGGCTTCCTGCTGGAACGAGTATCTGCTTAAACCGGCGCATCTGCCGCTGCAGGACACCAACGACCGTTACTTTGCCAATATTCAGAAGGACGGAACCTATTCCATCGTGCCGCGTATGCCCGCCGGGGAAGTGACCGCCGACGGGCTGATCGCCATCGGCCAGATTGCAAAGCGCTATAGCCTTTACAGCAAAATCACTGGCGGGCAGCGTATTGACCTTTTTGGCGCCACTCTGGAACAGCTACCGGAGATCTGGCAGGCGCTGGTGGAAGCCGGATTTGAGACCGGCCACGCTTACGGGAAATCTCTGCGCACGGTGAAATCCTGCGTTGGGTCGACCTGGTGCCGCTATGGCGTGCAGGACTCCACCGGCCTCGCGGTCAAACTGGAGCACCGTTACAAAGGCCTGCGCGCGCCGCACAAAATCAAAATGGCGGTTTCCGGCTGTACCCGCGAGTGTGCCGAGGCGCAGAGCAAAGACGTGGGCGTCATTGCCACCGATAAAGGCTGGAACCTCTACCTGTGCGGCAACGGCGGCATGAAGCCGCGCCATGCGGATCTCTTCGCCAGCGATCTGGACGATGAAACGCTGATCCGTACCGTTGACCGGTTCCTGATGTTCTACATCCGCACGGCGGATCGCCTGCAGCGCACCAGCACCTGGATGGACAACCTGGAAGGCGGCCTCGACTATCTGCGCGAGGTGATCCTCGAGAACAGTCTGGGTATTGCCCACGAACTGGAGCAGGAGATGGCCCGGGTGGTGGAAACCTACCAGTGCGAATGGCAGACCACGCTCAACGATCCCAACCGTCTGGCGCTGTTCCGCACCGCTGTGAACGACACTGCCGCAGAGCAAGGCAAACGCTGGCAGGAAATCTGCGGTATCGAGGATATCCCCGAACAGGCGGGCATTGGCGCGCGTCTCGGTCACAATGCGATTGCGCTGTTCCGCTTTGGCAAAACCGTTTATGCCCTCGACGACCTGGAGCCAGGAAGCCGTGCGAACGTGCTTTCTCGCGGCATTCTTGGCGATGCGGCGGGGGAGCCGGTGGTGATCTCTCCGCTTTATAAACAGCGCATTCGTCTGCGCGATGGCTGTCAGGTTGAAAATGGTGAGCCTGCGGTACGCGCCTGGCCGGTGAAAATCGAAAACGGCAAAGTGTGGGTCGGTAACGATGCCCTGGTCATGCGTGCGGAGGCTTCATGACAGAAACCCGGACAACATGCCCCTACTGCGGGGTGGGCTGCGGCGTGGTCGCCCGCGTGGAAGGCGGCGTGGTCAGCGTTCGGGGAGATGAAACCCATCCGGCGAATTTTGGTCGCCTGTGCGTGAAAGGGTCCGCCCTGGGGGAGACAACCGATTTACAGGGGCGGCTTTTGCGCCCGGTCCTCGACGGTCATGAGGTGGACTGGACGCAGGCACTGGAGGCGGCAGGTGAACGGCTCCAGCACATTATCGACACATGGGGGCCGCAGGCGGTGGCGTTCTACGCATCCGGCCAGCTGTTAACCGAGGATTACTACGCCGCCAACAAACTGATGAAGGGGTTCATCGGGGCGGCGAACATTGATACCAACTCCCGGCTCTGCATGTCGTCAGCGGTGGTGGGTTATAAACGTGCCTTCGGTGAGGACGTGGTGCCGTGCAGTTACGAGGACGTGGAGAACAGCGATCTGGTGGTACTGGTGGGCTCGAATGCCGCCTGGACGCACCCTGTTCTGTACCAGCGGCTGGTGCAGGCAAAGCAAACCCATCCGCAGATGAAGGTGGTGGTGATTGACCCGCGTGAAACGGCTACCTGTGATATCGCTGACCTGCATCTGGCGCTAAAACCCGGCAGCGATGCGGGGCTGTTTGTGGGGTTGCTCAATGTGATCCAGGGAACCGACGCGTGGCCGATGGCCCGCGTGGCGGCGTTTTGCGACCTCCCGGAGCAGGAAATTGGTGTGTTTTATGACTGGTTTGTCACCGCGCCACGCGCGATCACGCTCTACACCATGGGGATCAACCAGTCATCGAGCGGTAGCGACAAGTGTAACGCCATCATCAACGTCCATCTTGCCAGCGGAAAATTCAACCGCCCGGGCTGCGGTCCGTTTTCGCTGACCGGACAGCCAAACGCCATGGGCGGACGGGAAGTGGGCGGGCTGGCAAATCAGCTGGCGGCGCACATGAACTTTGAGCCGGACGACCTTTCGCGGGTGGCGCGTTTCTGGGGAACGGAAAGGCTGGCGCAGACGCCAGGCCTGATGGCGGTTGAACTGTTTGATGCCATTGCCCGTGGCGAAGTGAAGGCGGTGTGGATCATGGGCACCAACCCAGCGGTCTCGCTGCCGGACAGTCACGCCGTATGTCAGGCGCTGGCAGGCTGCCCGCTGGTGATTGTTTCTGAGGTCATGAACGATACCGACACCAGCCGGTTCGCCCATATCCGTTTTCCGGCGCTGGCCTGGGGGGAGAAGGACGGCACTGTGACCAATTCCGAGCGGCGTATTTCGCGCCAGCGCGCCTTTCTGCCTGCCCCGGGAGAGGCAAAACCGGACTGGTGGATCGTCGCGCAGATTGCAAAACGGCTGGGGCACGGCGACGCCTTTGCCTGGCAACATCCGCACGAGATTTTTTGCGAACACGCGGCGCTGACGGCTTTTGAAAATGACGGCACGCGGGCATTGAACCTGCATGACCTGGCTGAACTTACCCGGGAAGCGTGGGAGCGGCTGGAGCCGTATCAGTGGTCAACGGGGGATTTTCCGCGCCGAAACCTGGTGCCGGTCGATCCGGTCCAGCACGGTGCGGCAGTCAGCACGCTGTACCCGGTGATCCTCAATACCGGACGCATCCGCGATCAATGGCACACCATGACCCGGACGGGGTATGTGTCCCGGCTGATGCAGCATATCGCGGAGCCGTTTGTTGAGGTCTGCGCCAGCGATGCCGTGCGGTTCTCGTTGTGTGATGGCCAGCTGGCGCGGATCAGTTCGCCGCGCGGCGTGATGGTCGCCAGAGTGCGAGTCAACCGCGGCATCCGGCAAGGCGAGGCGTTTGCCCCGATGCACTGGAACGCGGTGTTTGCCCGTCAGGGAAAGGTGAATGCGCTGGTGGAAGGGCGCTGCGATCCGGCGTCGGGCCAGCCGGAGAGCAAACAAACCGCCGTTCGGATCATGCCCTGGCTGCCCGTCTGGCAAGGGGTGCTCTATACCCACGAACAGCCGGCGTTACCATCCTGGGTTCACTGGTGGCGTAAAGCCTCGCATCTGACGGTATCAGGAGATAAACCGTTTCTTTCGTGGGTCATGAACTACGCCAGCAGTCGGGGCTGGCAGTTACAGGTTGCTCAAACCGGCGAACGCAGTAGCGTGCTGGCCTGGCATGAAGGTCAGCTGATGCTCGGCTTCTGGGAAGGCACCACGTTACCGGAGCTGGTACACCCGATCATTGACGCTGCTTTTCGCTCGCCCCCCACGACGCCTGCAGAGCGTCATGCGCTGCTGAACGGGCAGGGTGTGGAGGAGACGGCGGATCCGGGACGCATTATCTGTAGCTGCTTCAGCGTCGGAGAAAATGCGATTCGGGAGGCGATAGCCGGAGGGTGCGAAAGCGTCGCCGCGCTGGGGGCAACGTTACGGTGCGGCACGAACTGTGGCTCCTGCGTTTCGGAGTTGAAAGGACTGTTTGGATGATGGTGTAAGCGCGTCGGGTGGCGTAGCCGCCACCCGACAATCAGTTTCAGGATAATCCTGAAATTTCCGCCAGAACTGCATTTCCAGGCTTATCGCGTTAACATAATAAGAGTTTATCCATAAACACAGGTTCTTTTTTACGACGTTGATGGTTGTATCGTCCCGCATTCGTTTTCTGCTCTTACTCCCCCTTCTTACGGCCGGAGCCGTTCACGGTGCGCCGCGTTCCTTTATCCAGCAGGCACAAAATCCTTTTGATAATAACGGGGATAATCTGCCCGACCTGGGTATGGCTGCTCCCTCAGGGGAAGGGGAAAAGCACCTGGCCGAAATGGCGAAAGCCTTTGGTGAAGCCAGTATGACCGACAACGGCCTGACAACGGGCGAGCAGGCGCGTCAGTTTGCCTTTGGTCAGGTGCGCGACGCGGTGAGCGGCGAAGTGAACCAGCAGATTGAGTCCTGGCTGTCGCCCTGGGGGAACGCCAGCGTCAATTTACTGGTCGATAACGCGGGCAAATTTAACGGCAGCAGCGGGAGCTGGTTTATCCCCTGGAACGATAACAACCGTTACCTGAGCTGGAGCCAGCTTGGCCTGACGCAGCAGACGGATGGCCTGGTCAGTAACGCCGGAATCGGCCAGCGCTGGGTCGCCGGAAAATGGCTGCTGGGCTACAACACCTTCTACGATAATCTGCTGGACGAAAACCTGCAGCGTGCCGGACTGGGCGCCGAGGTGTGGGGGGAGAATCTGCGCCTGTCAGCGAACTATTACCAGCCGTTTGCCGGATGGCGCGACAGGTCTGATGTTCAGGAACAGCGAATGGCGCGGGGATATGATGTCACCGCCAAAGCCTGGCTGCCGTGGTTTCATCACCTGAACACCAGCGTCAGCGTCGAGCAGTATTTTGGCGACAACGTTGATCTCTTCAACAGCGGAACCGGCTATCACAACCCGGTGGCGGTCAATCTTGGGCTTAACTATACCCCGGTTCCGCTGGTCACGCTGACCGCCGCGCATAAGCAGGGTGAAAGCGGCGAAAGCCAGAATAACCTCGGCCTGAAGCTTAACTACCGCTTTGGCGTGCCGCTGGTAAAGCAACTCTCCGCCAGTGAAGTTGCGGCCACGCGTTCTCTGCGTGGCAGCCGCTATGATTCCCCCGAGCGCAACAGCCTTCCGATTATGGAGTTCCGCCAGCGTAAAACGCTGTCCGTCTGGCTGGCTACGCCACCGTGGGATCTGAAAGGGGGGGAAACCGTCATGCTGAAGCTACAGATTCGTAGCACGCACGGCATCCGTCAGATCCACTGGCAGGGCGATACCCAGGCACTGAGCCTGACGTCGCCCGGGAAGGGTAACAGCAGCGACGGCTGGAGCGTGATTATGCCTGCCTGGAATGAGGCAGAAGGCGCGACAAACCGCTGGCATCTTTCGGCGGTAGTGGAAGATGAGAAGGGCCAGCGCGTCTCGTCCAATGAGATCACGCTTGCGGTGGTGCAGCCGCTGATCGCTATACCTGACGACGACCCGCGCTGGAAGCTGCTGCCGGATGAGTAATCCTTAGAAAATGCGTTCCTGATGTACCCACACGGCGGCCTCAACGCGGGATTTTAACTTCATTTTCTTCAGCATATGCTTCACATGCACTTTGACCGTGCTTTCGGTGATATCCAGACGGCGGGCGATCATTTTATTCGGCAGCCCCTGGGCGATTAGTTTGAGAATATCGCGTTCGCGCGGTGTTAACTGGCTGACGTCACGGTCAGACGTGGCGCGGTTGGCCCTCAGGCTGGCGGCCAGCACCGGCGTCAGGGCTTCACTCAGCACCATCTCGCCGGCCGCAGCCTGCTGCAGTGCTTTAAGCAGATCTTCCGGCTCCATATCTTTCAGCAGATAACCATCCGCGCCGCGCTTCAGCGCCGTGACCACATCTTCTTCATGGTTCGAGACGCTAAAGACGACGATGCGTCCGGAAAGCGATTTTTCCCGCAGCTTGTCGAGGGTCTCCAGGCCGTTCATGCCGGGCATGTTCAGATCGAGCAGGATCAGATCGGGATCGAGGGACTCGGCGAGCTCAATGCCCTGTTCCCCGTTGCTGGCTTCGCCAACCACGGTAATATCGGGTGCCATGCTGACCAGCTGTTTTACGCCAGTACGCAGCATCGGATGGTCGTCGATCAACAGGATGGATGCCGGTTCCTGATTAGTCATGGGTTTCTCCTTGAGAAGTTGTAAGCGGTTTTTCGGGAATAAAGGTGACCACGACTTCCGTGCCACCCGTCTCTCTCCGGCGAACCTGACAATCACCGCGCAGGCTTTGGGCGCGGTCTCGCATAATGATTAAACCATAGTGGTTCGTGCGCTCGGCATTTTCCGGCACGCCGCGGCCGTTGTCGTGAACCGTGAGTCTGACCTGGTTAGCGTGCTGGCTGACGGTGACCGTGACCGCTGTCGCTTCCGCGTGTTTAAGCACGTTGCTGAGTGCTTCACGGGCGATCTGCAGTAGATGAATAGCCTGATGTGACGGGACAAACCGTGGCGGCAGCTGGTAATCCAGCTTCACCGGGAACCCCAGCCGGGCGCTAAACTCCTGACAGCTGGCTTCCAGCGCCGGACGCAGGCCCGGCTCGGTCAGCTGCAGGCGGAAGGTGGTCAGCAGCTCACGCAGCTGTACCCAGGACGTATTCAGCTCGTTGCGTATCTGGCTGAGCAGCTGTTTATTACTGTCCGGCATCTGCGCATCCTGCATCTGCAGACAGCTTACCTGCATTTTCATACAGGAGAGCGATTGGGCGATTGAGTCATGCAGCTCGCGGGCGATGGTGGCGCGTTCTTCCATAACGATGAGCTGCTGCTGTTTTTCCTGATGCCTGTCGAGCGCCAGCGTGGCCGTTAGCTGTTCAACCAGCGTATCAACCAGCTGTTGCTGATCGTGGCTCAGGTGACGCCCGGCGGGCAGGGTCGCCAGCAGAATACCGTACTGGGTATGGCTGTCCGTTAGTCGCCATTTCAGAGTCGTGCCGCCAGTGGTCGACGGCGGCAGGCCGCGAGGGCATAAATGACAGCCTTTATCATCACAGGACATGTCGGACTGACAGGCAAACTCCTGATGATTATCTTCATCTTCCACGTCGTAAACGCGCAGTTCCAGGTCATGCAGCAGGGTCAGATTTTGCAGGCCATTCAGCACCGGGGAGAGGCGTTCACAGAGCGGCACCTGCATGTGCAGCCGGCGGTTGGCCTGCCACAGGAAAGAGAGGATTTCGTTTTTCTGCTCCAGCCCGGCCGTTTTTTCCTGTACGCGCTGCTCAAGCACCGCGTAGCTTTCAGACAGCTCTGCCGACATGGTGTTGAGCGCCTGGCCGAGCATCGCCATTTCGTTGCGTCCGCTGATGTGCGTGCGCTGGGTAAAATCCCGGGCGGTAACCGCCCGGGCCATGGCCAGCAGTTGTTTCCACGGATTCAGCAGCCGCGCGCGAAGCCAGATAATGGTGAAGATCAGCAGCAGGCCCATAAACAGCGCCATGGCACGGTGTACCATCACCACCCGATCGATGCGTAATTCAGTGGTTTGGTCAAAAGAGGAGACCAGGGCATCAATGCGTGAGACAAAACCCGCCACGTCCTGCGCGACCGTCTCCGGGCTTTGCGCCTGTTTCAGTCCGGGTTCCAGTTGAGTGTGCCAGTAGCCCTGAAGGGCTTTAAGCTGGGATTGCTGACCGGCGCGGATGGCTGCATTTTCCAGTTCAGGGCTGAAAGCCGTGCGCTCCATTTCATCAATGAGAGGCTGGTCGTCCTGCGTCAGAGGCACCGACGCCAGCAGACGGTAACTCTGCATGCGTAGCGAGCCTGCCCCATTGATGGCATGCGCATTACCCTGTACCCCTTGTACCAGCCAGCCGGAAATCGCCATGCCGGTTACGCCGAGTGCGGTGGACAGCAAAACGATCAGGGCTAACTGATTGACGAGTGTCAGCGGTGATAAACATCTTTTTAACATAGAGTTGCCGGGCTCCTGACGTGGCCTGCTTGCAGGAATGGCGCTATTCTGGTGCATACCCTGGAGTATACCCATACCTATAAATGATTACTCCTAAATTGCCAGTGGAGTATGCATCTGAGGGTAGGGGGAGCAGGGACGCGTCAGCGCCGTGAAAAACAACGTCTTTTTGACCTGATTTGCCTACTCACTAAGGATAAGACCTTTTTTCGTGCCGCAAATCCTCGCACTTTTCCTTTGATTTATATCAACTTACCGCCGCCCTAAAACCCTAATGTTTGCAGCATCATTCGAGAATCAGAGGTGTCTATGAGTCACTCATCCGCTCCCGAAAGGGAAAATGGTGCCGTTATTACAGACTGGCGTCCAGAGGATCCGGCGTTCTGGCAACAGCGCGGCCATCGTGTAGCAAGCCGGAATCTGTGGATTTCCGTTCCGTGTCTGTTATTAGCGTTTTGCGTATGGATGTTGTTTAGTGCAGTGGCGGTAAATCTGCCAAAAGTTGGGTTTACGTTCACAACCGATCAGCTGTTTATGCTGACCGCGTTACCGTCACTGTCTGGCGCGCTGCTGCGCGTTCCTTACGCCTTTATGGTGCCGGTCTTTGGTGGCCGTCGCTGGACGGCATTCAGTACCGGGATCATGATCGTGCCTTGCGTGTGGCTCGGCTTCGCGGTGCAGGATACGTCCACGCCGTTTAGCGTGTTCGTGATCATCTCCCTGCTGTGCGGTTTTGCGGGTGCGAACTTCGCCTCCAGTATGGCGAACATCAGCTTCTTCTTCCCGAAAGCGAAACAGGGTGGCGCGCTGGGCATTAACGGTGGTCTGGGCAACATGGGCGTGAGCGTGATGCAGCTGATCGCGCCGCTGGCGATCTCGGTGTCCATTTTTGCTGCCTTTGGTGGCGGTGGCGTTGAACAGGCGGATGGTTCTTCCCTCTACCTGCAGAACGCCGCCTGGATTTGGGTGCCGTTCCTGGTGGTCTTCACCCTGGCAGCGTGGTTCTTTATGAACGATCTGTCTGCGTCGAAGGCGTCACTGAGTGAACAGCTGCCGGTGCTGAAACGTGGACACCTTTGGGTGATGGCGCTGCTGTATCTGGCCACCTTCGGGTCGTTTATCGGTTTCTCTGCCGGTTTCGCCATGCTGTCGAAAACCCAGTTCCCGGACGTGCAGATCCTGCAATTCGCCTTCTTTGGTCCATTTATTGGCGCGCTGGCTCGCTCACTGGGCGGTATGGTTTCTGACCGTCTGGGCGGTACCCGCGTGACGCTGGTGAACTTTGTCGTGATGGCGGTCTTCTGTGCGTTGCTGTTCCTGACGCTGCCAGCGGACGGACAGGGCGGTAACTTCATCGCCTTCTTCGGCGTGTTTATGGTGCTGTTCCTGACGGCCGGTTTGGGGAGTGCGTCCACCTTCCAGATGATCTCCGTGATCTTCCGTAAGCTGACGATGGATCGCGTGAAAGCGCAGGGTGGAAGCGAAGAGCAGGCGATGCGTGAAGCGGCGACGGATACCGCTGCTGCGCTGGGCTTTATCTCTGCCATCGGTGCCATTGGCGGCTTCTTTATCCCGAAAGCGTTCGGTATTTCGCTTGACCTGACCGGTTCCCCGGCGGGTGCGATGAAAGTGTTCCTTGTGTTCTATATCGCCTGCGTTGTGATTACGTGGCTGGTATATGGCCGTAATACCAAGAAAAATAAGTAAGTGTGATTATCCGTTTGCGCGGCCTTGGGGCCGCGTTTTTTTTGTTCTGGAAGTAGTTACAACATACTGATGGGTTTGCACAGAAGCGCGCCGGTAACACTGTGATCGCCGTCGCCTTGCAGGGAGGTCTACCCCTTAATACCTGAGATGTTAAATTTTGCCGTGGTTATTGTACGATGAAATGAAAATGTCATTAAAAATCATATTATTATGAATTTTTAAAATCTACCGCTTTGGTGGTATTTGGCCTAACCCCACCCCTGAAAGTCCCTCGTCGCCTTGATCGTTATCAATTCTCCTCCTCTTTCAGAGCGTTACCTTCGCTGCAAATCAGCAATGTCGATTTAGAGAGCCACAGGCTCCACACAGGAGATACCCGATGAGCAAATTTTTGGACCGGTTTCGCTACTTCAAACAGAAGGGTGAAACTTTTGCCGATGGGCACGGCCAGGTTCTGGATACCAACCGGGACTGGGAGGACGGTTACCGTCAACGCTGGCAGCATGACAAAGTTGTCCGTTCTACCCACGGCGTAAACTGCACTGGCTCATGTAGCTGGAAGATTTTCGTTAAAAACGGTCTGGTGACTTGGGAAATGCAGCAGACCGACTATCCGCGCACCCGCCCGGATATGCCGAACCACGAACCGCGCGGCTGCCCGCGTGGCGCCAGCTACTCCTGGTATCTCTATAGCGCTAACCGTCTGAAATACCCGCTGATGCGTAAGCGTCTGATGAAAATGTGGCGTGAAGCGAAAGTGCAGCACAGCGATCCGGTTGATGCCTGGGCGTCCATCATCGAAGATGCGGATAAAGCGAAAAGCTTTAAGCAGGCTCGCGGCCGCGGTGGCTTTGTTCGTTCCTCCTGGAAAGAGGTAAACGAGCTGATTGCCGCCTCTAACGTCTACACTGTCAAAACCTACGGCCCTGACCGCGTGGCAGGCTTCTCGCCGATCCCGGCGATGTCGATGGTCTCTTACGCCTCCGGTGCGCGCTATCTGTCACTGATCGGCGGCACCTGTCTGAGCTTCTACGACTGGTACTGCGACCTGCCGCCTGCGTCTCCGCAGACATGGGGCGAGCAAACCGACGTGCCGGAATCTGCTGACTGGTACAACTCAAGCTACCTCATCGCCTGGGGCTCTAACGTTCCGCAGACCCGTACCCCGGACGCGCACTTCTTTACCGAAGTCCGCTACAAAGGGACCAAAACCGTTGCGATCACCCCGGACTACGCGGAAATTGCTAAACTGTGTGACCTGTGGCTGGCACCGAAACAGGGTACCGACGCCGCGATGGCGATGGCGATGGGCCACGTTATGCTGCGCGAATTCCACCTCGATAAACCAAGCCAGTATTTCACCGACTATGTACGTCGCTACACCGACATGCCGATGCTGGTGATGCTGGAAGAGCGTGACGGTTACTACGCCGCTGGCCGTACGCTGCGCGCCGCCGATCTGGTGGACGCGCTGGGCCAGGAAAATAACCCTGAATGGAAAACCGTTGCGTATAACAGCAACGGCGAGCTGGTGGCACCTAACGGCTCTATCGGCTTCCGCTGGGGTGAGAAGGGCAAGTGGAACCTCGAACAGCGTAACGGTACCACCGGTGAAGAGACGGAACTGCGTCTCAGCATGCTGGGCAGCCAGGACGAGATCGCCGAGGTCGGCTTCCCGTACTTTGGAGGCGAAGGATCAGAGCATTTCAACAAGGTTGAACTGAAAAATGTTCTGATGCATAAACTGCCGGTTAAACGCCTGCAGCTGGCTGATGGCTCAACGGCGCTCGTCACTACCGTTTACGATTTGACCATGGCGAACTACGGTCTGGAACGGGGTCTGAATGATGAAAACTGCGCAACCAGCTATGACGACGTAAAAGCCTACACCCCGGCATGGGCGGAGCAGATCACCGGCGTTCCTCGCGCACAGATTACCCGTATCGCCCGTGAATTTGCAGAAAACGCGGATAAGACGCACGGTCGCTCAATGATCATCGTCGGCGCGGGTCTGAACCACTGGTATCACCTCGATATGAACTATCGTGGCCTGATCAACATGCTGATCTTCTGCGGCTGTGTCGGTCAGAGCGGCG
The DNA here is from genome assembly GCF_000534515.1 of Enterobacter sp. MGH 37. Classification (NCBI taxonomy): domain Bacteria; kingdom Pseudomonadati; phylum Pseudomonadota; class Gammaproteobacteria; order Enterobacterales; family Enterobacteriaceae; genus Enterobacter; species Enterobacter sp. MGH 37. The sequence goes on along the minus strand of NZ_KI973205.1, from coordinate 1,727,043 downwards.
GCGGTTGGGCCCACTACGTAGGCCAGGAAAAATTGCGTCCGCAGACCGGCTGGCAGCCGCTGGCGTTTGCCCTTGACTGGCATCGTCCTGCACGTCACATGAACAGTACCTCGTACTTCTATAACCACTCCAGCCAGTGGCGCTACGAGACGGTTACCGCGCAGGAATTGCTGTCGCCAATGGCGGATAAATCCCGCTACAGCGGCCACCTGATTGACTTCAACGTCCGCGCTGAGCGCATGGGCTGGCTGCCGTCTGCGCCGCAGCTGGGGACTAACCCGCTGCGCATCGCGGAAGAGGCGAAAAAAGCAGGAATGTCACCGGTGGATTACACCGTTAAGTCCCTGAAAGACGGCTCAATCCGTTTCGCGGCTGAACAGCCAGAGAACGGCAAAAACCATCCGCGTAACCTGTTCATCTGGCGCTCCAACCTGCTGGGCTCGTCCGGTAAAGGTCACGAGTACATGCTGAAATACCTGCTCGGTACCGAGAACGGTATCCAGGGGAAAGATCTCGGCAGGCAGGGTGGCGTGAAGCCGGAAGAGGTGGAATGGAAAGACAACGGTCTGGACGGCAAGCTGGATCTGGTGGTGACCCTCGACTTCCGTCTGTCCAGTACCTGCCTGTATTCCGATATCGTGCTGCCAACCGCGACCTGGTACGAAAAAGACGACATGAATACCTCGGATATGCATCCGTTTATTCATCCACTGTCTGCCGCGGTTGACCCGGCGTGGGAGTCGAAAAGCGACTGGGATATCTACAAAGATATCGCGAAGAAATTCTCTGAAGTGTGCGTCGGGCATCTGGGCAAAGAGACCGACGTGGTGACGCTGCCAATCCAGCACGACTCTGCGGCCGAGCTGGCGCAGCCGCTGGACGTCAAAGACTGGAAAAAAGGCGAATGTGACCTGATCCCGGGCGTGACCGCGCCGCACATCATTCCGGTGGAGCGTGATTACCCGGCGACGTACGAGCGATTTACCTCTATCGGTCCGCTGATGGAGAAAATCGGTAACGGCGGGAAAGGGATTGCCTGGAATACCCAGAGCGAAATGGATCTGCTGCGTAAGCTCAATTACACCAAAGCGGACGGCCCGGCGAAAGGCCAGCCAATGCTGAACACGGCGATTGATGCCGCAGAGATGATCCTGACCCTGGCGCCGGAAACCAACGGCCACGTGGCGGTGAAGGCGTGGGCAGCGCTGAGCGAGTTTACCGGTCGTGACCACACGCATCTGGCAACGAATAAAGAGGAAGAGAAAATCCGCTTCCGCGATATTCAGGCCCAGCCGCGCAAGATTATCTCCAGCCCGACCTGGTCAGGACTTGAAGATGAGCATGTCTCCTATAACGCCGGTTACACCAACGTTCACGAGTTGATCCCATGGCGCACGCTGTCCGGTCGTCAGTCCCTGTATCAGGATCACCAGTGGATGCGTGACTTCGGTGAAAGCCTGCTGGTGTACCGTCCGCCAATCGACACCCGCTCCGTAACCGCAGTTATGGGCGCGAAATCCAACGGTAACCCTGAAAAGGCGCTGAACTTCCTGACGCCGCACCAGAAGTGGGGGATCCACTCGACCTATAGCGACAACCTGCTGATGCTGACGCTTTCGCGCGGCGGTCCGATTGTCTGGATGAGCGAGACGGATGCCAAAGAACTGGGTATTGAAGATAACGACTGGATCGAGGTGTTTAACAGCAACGGTGCCCTGACGGCACGTGCGGTGGTGAGCCAGCGCGTACCGGCCGGGATGACCATGATGTACCACGCGCAGGAACGTATCGTTAACCTGCCGGGGTCAGAAATCACCGAACAGCGCGGCGGGATCCACAACTCCGTGACCCGTATTACGCCGAAGCCGACCCATATGATCGGGGGCTATGCGCAGCTGGCCTACGGCTTTAACTACTACGGCACCGTAGGATCGAACCGCGATGAGTTCGTGGTGGTACGTAAGATGAAGAACATTAACTGGTTAGACGGCGAAGGTAATGACCAGGTACAGGAGAGCGTAAAATGAAAATTCGTTCACAAGTCGGCATGGTGCTGAATCTGGATAAATGCATCGGCTGTCACACCTGCTCGGTCACCTGTAAAAACGTCTGGACCAGCCGTGAAGGTATGGAGTACGCCTGGTTCAACAACGTGGAAAGCAAGCCGGGTACCGGCTTCCCGACCGACTGGGAAAACCAGGAGAAGTGGAAGGGCGGTTGGATCCGTAAAATCAACGGCAAGCTGCAGCCGCGCATGGGTAACCGCGCGATGCTTCTGGGGAAAATCTTCGCTAACCCGCATCTGCCGGGCATTGAGGATTACTACGAGCCGTTTGACTATGACTACCAGAACCTGCACAACGCGCCGGAAAGCAAACACCAGCCGATCGCGCGTCCTCGCTCGCTGATCACCGGCAAGCGCATGGACAAAATTACCAGCGGTCCAAACTGGGAGGAGATTCTGGGCGGCGAGTTCGAAAAACGCGCCAAAGACCAGAACTTCGAGAACATGCAGAAGGCGATGTACGGCCAGTTCGAAAACACCTTCATGATGTATCTGCCGCGCCTTTGCGAGCACTGCCTGAACCCGGCGTGCGTGGCGACCTGCCCAAGCGGCGCCATCTACAAGCGTGAAGAGGACGGCATCGTCCTGATCGACCAGGACAAATGCCGCGGCTGGCGTATGTGCATCACCGGCTGCCCGTACAAAAAAATCTACTTCAACTGGAAGAGCGGGAAATCAGAGAAGTGCATCTTCTGCTACCCGCGTATCGAAGCAGGTCAGCCAACCGTCTGCTCCGAAAGCTGCGTAGGCCGTATCCGCTACCTCGGCGTGTTGCTGTATGACGCAGACGCGATTGAAAATGCCGCGAGTACCGAGAACGAGAAAGATCTGTATCAGCGTCAGCTTGACGTGTTCCTTGACCCGAACGATCCGAAAGTCATTGAGCAGGCGCTGAAGGACGGTATTCCACAGAGCGTTATCGACGCGGCGCAGCAGTCGCCGGTGTATAAAATGGCGATGGACTGGAAGCTGGCTCTGCCGCTTCATCCTGAATACCGCACGCTGCCGATGGTCTGGTACGTGCCGCCGCTGTCGCCAATCCAGTCTGCTGCCGATGCAGGCGAGCTGGGCAGCAACGGCATTCTGCCGGACGTCGAGAGCCTGCGTATCCCGGTTCAGTATCTGGCAAACCTGCTGACCGCAGGGGATACCCAGCCGGTACTGCTGGCGCTGAAACGTATGCTGGCGATGCGTCACTTTAAGCGTGCGGAAACCGTTGATGGCGTTAACGATACCCGCGCGCTGGACGAGGTCGGTCTGACTGAAGCGCAGGCCCAGGAGATGTACCGCTACCTGGCAATTGCCAACTATGAAGACCGTTTCGTGGTGCCGAGCAGCCACCGTGAACTGGCTCGCGAGGCCTTCCCGGAGAAAAATGGCTGTGGCTTTAGTTTTGGCGACGGTTGCCATGGGTCAGACAGCAAATTCAACCTGTTTAACAGCCGCCGCATCGACGCCATGGATGTGACCAGCAAAACGGAGCCGCACCAATGATTGAACTCGTCATTGTTTCGCGTCTGCTCGAGTATCCGGATGCTGCGCTTGCGCAGCATCAGCAGGAGCTTTTTGATGCACTCGCGTCATCTGAAAACCTGGATAAAGAGGATGCCCAGACGCTGGGCGTTTTCCTCCGCGACCTGTTAGCGCGCGATCTGCTCGACGCGCAGGCGGACTACAGCCAGCTGTTTGACCGTGGCCGTGCAACGTCGTTACTGCTGTTCGAACACGTTCATGGTGAATCCCGCGACCGGGGTCAGGCGATGGTGGACCTGATGGCTCAGTACGAGCAGCACGGCCTGATGCTCGACAGCCGCGAGCTGCCGGACCATCTGCCGCTGTACCTGGAGTATCTGGCTCAACTGCCGAAAGACGAGGCGCTGGGCGGTCTGCAGGACATCGCGCCGATCCTGGCGTTGCTCAGCGCGCGTCTTCAGCAGCGTGAGAGCCGCTATGCGGTGCTGTTCGACCTGCTGATGAAGCTGGCAAACGCCGCTGTCGACAGTGAAAAAGTGGCGGAGAAAATCGCGGATGAAGCCCGCGATGATACCCCGCAAGCGCTGGATGCGGTCTGGGAGGAAGAGCAGGTGAAATTCTTTGCTGAGCAGAGCTGCGGCGAGTCTGAAATCTCCGCTCACCAGCGTCGTTTTGCCGGGGCGGTCGCTCCGCAATATTTGGATATCTCTAACGGAGGACGGCACTAATGCACTTCCTGAATATGTTCTTCTTTGACATTTACCCGTATATCGCGGGCACCGTGTTCCTGGTGGGAAGCTGGCTGCGTTATGACTACGGCCAGTACACCTGGCGTGCTGCCTCCAGCCAGATGCTGGATCGTAAGGGGATGCACGTCGCGTCTAACCTGTTTCATATCGGGATCCTCGGGATTTTTGCCGGGCACTTCCTCGGGATGCTGACCCCGCACTGGATGTACGAAGCGTGGCTGCCGATTGAGGTGAAACAGAAGATGGCGATGATCGCGGGCGGTGCCTGCGGCGTGATGACCCTCGTCGGGGGCCTGCTGTTGCTGAAACGTCGTCTGTTCAGCCCGCGGGTGCGGGCAACGACCACCGCGGCGGACATCCTGATCCTTTCCCTGCTGGTGGTGCAATGCGCGCTGGGTCTGCTGACCATTCCGTTCTCGGCGCAGCATATGGACGGCAGTGAAATGATGAAGCTGGTCGGCTGGGCGCAGTCCGTGGTGACTTTCCACGGTGGCGCGTCCGAACACCTGGACGGCGTGGCGTTTATCTTCCGCGTTCACCTGGTGCTGGGGATGACGCTGTTTGTGCTGTTCCCGTTCTCCCGTCTGGTACACATCTGGAGCGCGCCGGTGGAGTACCTGACGCGCAAGTATCAGATTGTGCGTGCCCGTCGCTAATTCACCGTTTTAATACCAACCCCGCACTCGCGGGGTTTTTTTTCGCCCCAGCCCAGGTTGTTGCCCGCTGCGGCAAACAGGATTAACGCGCCACCCGCCAGCTGCGTCAGGTTCAATGCGTGTCCGAACACCAGATTATCTACAATAATTGCCACCACCGGATAGATAAACGACAGGGAGCCGGTCACCGGCGTTGGCAGTTTCTGGATCGCGCTATACAGCAGTTGATACATAATACCGGTATGGACGATGCCCAGCGTCAGCAAGATCGGCCAGGGAAAATCACCGGAGAGCGACGGCTGACTGGCAAAAGGCAGCAGCATCACCACGCCGGTCAGCACCTGGATAAAAGCGATATGCTGTGGGGCGATTGTTTTGAGTTTGCGCGCAATGATTGCTGTCAGCGCATAGAAGAAGGCCGCGGCCATGGCCAGACCAACCCCTGCGAGCCATTTACTGTTATGGGCTCCGGTCAGCTCACTGGAGAGCAATATCACCACTCCGCCAAAGGCGAGGAACAGCCAGCCCCATTTTACCAGGCTGACGCGCTCACCTAAAAACATCCCCATCAATACCAGCATAAACGGCTGGGTGTTATATACCACGGTAGACAGGCCAATAGAGATACGTTCGTAAGCGGCGAAAAGCAGTAGCCAGTTCACAACTAATGCCACACCCCCGAGAATCGCCAGCATCAGCGTGGTGCGGGTGAGGGGACTAAAGGGCTTTTGACTGACCCGGATAAAAATAAAAAGTGTTATGGCCCCAATAAGACAGCGCCAGAAGACCACTTCCGTGACGGGCAGACCGGAGAGTAAAACAAACGCACCGATAGAGCCGGAAATTAACATCGCCAGGCTCATTTGCCAGACGCCTTTATGGAAATCACGCATTATCCACCTCCTGATTTAATGACCTTATTGTCGAAAATCGCTGTCGGGTTTTACAGGGGTGATATAAGGTGAAAGAGAGTAATGACTTTTTAAAATGAGGCAAAATTGATGGAAAGCCTTCTCGATGAGATCGACAGACACATATTAACCTGCCTGGTTGAAGATGCGCGCATGTCGTTGAAGGTGCTCAGTGGCCGTATCGGTTTGACCTCACCCAGCACGGCAGAACGGCTGAAAAGGCTGGAAGAACGCGGTGTGATTCAGGGATATCGTGCGCGGGTGAATCTGGCGGCGTTGGGATATACGCTGCAGGCGCTGGTGCGCGTGCGGCCGCTGCCTGGGTTGCTGCATAAAGTGGATAAGTACATTCAGGCGATGCCGGAGTGTATTGAGAGCGACAAAGTGACCGGGGAAGATTGCTTCGTGATCAGGCTGGTGGTGCGCTCGATTGAGCAACTGGATGTGTTGCTGGACGGGCTGGCGGAACATGCGCAGTGTAATACGTCGATTGTGAAGAGTTCGCCGGTGAAGCGACGATTGCCGCCGATGTAGCTGCCTGTCGCCGGGTGGCGGCTGCGCCTTACACGGCCTACAAAAGTGGGCTAAGTTCGGTTCTGTGATGATTTTTTTAAATGATGGTGGTGGGGGAAGGATTCGAACCTTCGAAGTCGATGACGGCAGATTTACAGTCTGCTCCCTTTGGCCGCTCGGGAACCCCACCAGGGGTAATTCACATTTTGAGGTAATGCTGAGAGATGGTGGTGGGGGAAGGATTCGAACCTTCGAAGTCGATGACGGCAGATTTACAGTCTGCTCCCTTTGGCCGCTCGGGAACCCCACCACGGGGTAATGCTATTTACTGGCCCGCTTCCTGCTGGAAGCGGGGCGCATCATATCAAATGACACGCCCCTGTAAAGCGTTACCACAATAAAAATAAACTGGTTGCCTGATTTTTACGCGCAAAGCTGTAAAGCTAACCAGTTCATTTCATTGTCGATTAAAGAATAATCGTTCTGTTACCGTAGACAAAGACACGCTGTGCCAGTACCTGATACAGCGCACGGCTTAACACATTTTTCTCAACGTCACGGCCAGCGCGCATCATGTCTTCAGCCGTGTAGGTGTGATCCACGTGAATGACGTCCTGCATGATGATTGGACCTTCGTCCAGATTGTCATTCACGTAGTGCGCGGTCGCGCCGATGATCTTCACGCCGCGCTCGTACGCCTGATGGTAAGGGCGGGCACCAATGAAGGCTGGCAGGAATGAGTGGTGAATGTTGATGATCTTGTTCGGGAAACGCGCCACGAAAGAGGGCGTCAGCACGCGCATATATTTCGCCAGCACCACGTAGTCCGGATTATGCGCTTCAATGGCTTCAGCCATCAGGTTGTCATGCTCTTCACGGGTATGGCCTTCATGGCTCACCAGTTCAAACGGAATATCAAACCGTTCAACCAGCGTACGCAGGGTCTCGTGGTTGCCGATAACCGCGGCGATTTCAACATCCAGACCGCCGTAATTGGCTTTCATTAGCAGATCGCCCAGGCAGTGAGCTTCTTTCGTCACCAGAATCACAACGCGGCGACGGCCCGCTGGATTCAGCTCACGCACCGAACCTTCCGGCAGCGCGCTGTCCAGATCGGCAAGCAGGGTGGTGTCGTTGAAAATACCTTCCAGTTCGGTTCGCATGAAGAAACGACCGGTACGGTGGTCAACGAACTCGTTGTTCTGCACGATATTCAGTTCATGTTTGTAGCAAATGTTGGTAATTCGAGCGATCAGCCCTTTTTGATCGGGACAGATAGTGCGCAGAACTTTACGTTGTAATGATTGCATCGCCGGGAAATCCTGTTTGTATTTGCGAAGTCTGGGTTGTCAGGCGTTACTGCCCGCAACACTTTTTAAATTTTTTACCTGAACCACAAGGGCAGGGATCGTTACGACCAAACTGTGGGCGCGTACCGTCAATATAATACCATTGCCCGCTTTCCTTTAAGAACCGGGAACGCTCGATAATGGCGCCAGGTTTATTGTTCTCGGTAAAGCGGGCGACAAAGCTGACAAAGCCTTCGTCGTCGTGACTGCCGGGTGACGATTCAAAGACGGTAAGTCCTAGCCATTGGGTATGCGTAAACCCGGCTTCGATCTCTTGTCTGAAGTCGGCGGCGTGGCAGGATGGGTGCCAGGTTTTTATCAGGTAGTCTGCGTCTTTGATCACAAAAGCAGTATACCGTGAACGCATGAGGTGTGACGGATCCGGTGCAACCTGATTGCCAGAAAGATATCGCTGGCAACATAGGCTATACTCCAGAGCGCTACCACAGGGGCAGAGTTGAGACACGATTCTCTTCCTGGAATAAAAAATAAGGGCGTTAAACGCCTCGGGTAGCACTATGTTAACTGAGCTGTTGCGTTGACGCTATGTCAGGAATCCAGGGGAAGTAAAACAGGGCTAATGAGAAAGGTTAAAATTGGACTGGCGCTGGGCTCAGGTGCAGCCCGGGGATGGTCCCACATCGGCGTGATTAATGCCTTAAACAAGATGGGCGTTGACGTCGATATCGTTGCGGGATGTTCCATAGGATCGCTTGTCGGCTCCGCGTATGCGTGCGGCAAACTCCCGGAACTCGAAACCTGGGTACGTTCCTTCAGCTACTGGGACGTGCTTCGCCTGATGGATCTCTCCTGGCAGCGCGGTGGACTGTTGCGCGGCGAACGCGTCTTTAACCAGTTCCGCCAGGTTATGCCTCTTCAGGACTTCACGGATTGTCAGATGCCTTTCGGTGCCGTCGCGACGAATCTCAGCACCGGACGCGAACTCTGGCTGACCGAAGGAGATATTCACCTTGCGGTGCGTGCCTCATGCAGCATTCCCGGGCTTATGGCACCTGTCCCCCATAACGGTTATTGGCTTGTCGATGGTGGCGTCGTTAATCCTGTTCCCATCTCTCTGACGCGTGCCATGGGGGCCGATATCGTTATTGCCGTGGATTTGCAGCACGATGCTCACCTGATGCAGCAAGACCTTATGCCGGTCAATCTCCAGAGCGAAGATGCCGAAGGCGAGAAGCTTGCCTGGCACGCGCGTTTGCGTGGAAGGATTGGGCGTCTGGCCGCACGACGCTCGGTCGCCGCACCGACGGCGATGGAAATCATGACCACCTCTATTCAGGTTCTTGAGAATCGCCTTAAACGTAACCGTATGGCTGGCGATCCTCCGGATATTCTTATTCAGCCATACTGTCCACAAATCTCTACCCTTGATTTCCATCGGGCTGAGGCCGCCATCGCAGCGGGCTCATTAGCCGTCGAAAAGAAAATAGACGAGTTGCTGCCATTTGTGCGAACAGCACGTTAAGCACCTTTTTTTGACTACTTCAGCAAAATCTGACAGGCGATAGTACCGATAGCATGCCACTATTTAGTAACTATCAGCCAGGGGAGGAACCATGACGCAGCCATTGGCCGGAAAACACATTTTGATTGTTGAAGACGAGCCCGTTTTCCGATCGCTACTGGATTCATGGTTATCCTCACTGGGCGCAAACACGTTACTGGCTGAAGATGGCATCGACGCGCTGGAAAAAATGACCAGCATTGCGCCCGATCTGATGATTTGCGATATCGCGATGCCGCGCATGAACGGACTGAAACTGGTTGAACATCTGCGTAACGAGGGTGACCAGATGCCCATTCTGGTGATCTCTGCGACAGAAAATATGGCGGATATCGCCAAAGCATTGCGCCTTGGCGTCCAGGATATCCTGCTTAAACCCGTTAAAGATCTGAACCGGTTACGTGAAACGGTATTAGCGTGCCTCTATCCGAATATGTTTAATTCCCGCGTTGAGGAAGAGGAACGTCTTTTCCAGGACTGGGACGCGCTGGTAAGTGATCCGCCTGCGGCAGCCAAACTGTTGCAAGAACTTCAGCCACCCGTTCAGCAGACTATTTCACACTGCCGAGTAAATTATCGCCAGCTGGTGGCGGCTGACCAGCCTGGGCTGGTGCTGGATATTGCGCCACTGTCTGACTCTGATCTCGCGTTTTATTCTCTGGACGTAACCCGTGCAGGGGATAATGGCGTATTAGCCGCGTTGTTACTTCGTGCGCTATTTAACGGTTTATTGCAGGAACAGTTATCGCATCAGGGACAACGGCTTCCTGAGTTAGGCAGTTTACTCAAACAAGTAAACCAGCTTTTTCGTCAGGCCAATTTACCGGGACAGTTCCCGCTGCTGGTGGGTTATTACCATAGCGGTTTAAAAAATCTTATCCTCGTTTCAGCAGGTCTGAATGCGTCACTGAATACGGGCGAACACCATATTCAGGTGAGTAACGGTGTACCGCTTGGAACACTGGGTACGGCGTACCTTAATCAAATTAGCCACCGTTGTTCCTCATGGCAGTGCCAAATTTGGGGGGCTGGGGGAAGGCTACGCTTAATGTTGTCCACGGAATAAGCAACTGGAGCGTAATTTTAAGATTGCTTTACCTCTGTTTTCTCGGGAGTGCTACTATCGCAGCCCAGAATCATGCGTATTTGTCCTAATTGATCGGCAACGCGTTCTTTTCAGACCCGGACTGTAGGGCGAGGCTGATATACTCAACGCGTTATTTATTGCATAAAAGTTCAAAACTTGAACAAATCAGGAGAATTTGAATGGCTGCCCTAAATTCGAAAGTCAGAAAGGCCGTCATCCCGGTAGCGGGATTGGGGACCAGGATGTTACCAGCAACTAAGGCGATTCCTAAAGAGATGTTGCCTCTGGTTGATAAGCCATTAATTCAGTATGTCGTCAATGAGTGTATTGCAGCCGGCATCACTGAAATTGTGCTGGTTACGCATTCATCAAAAAACTCTATCGAAAACCACTTCGATACAAGTTTTGAACTCGAAGCCATGCTGGAAAAACGTGTTAAGCGTCAGCTGTTAGAAGAAGTTCAGTCTATTTGCCCTCCGCACGTCACCATTATGCAGGTGCGTCAGGGGCTGGCTAAAGGCCTGGGTCACGCGGTGATGTGTGCACACCCGGTTGTCGGTGATGAGCCGGTAGCGGTTATTCTGCCTGACGTTATTCTGGATGAATACGAATCCGATCTTTCCCAGGACAACCTGGCAGAGATGATCAAGCGTTTCGATGAAACGGGTAGCAGCCAGATCATGGTTGAGCCTGTTGATGACGTGACGGCTTACGGCGTGGTTGACTGCAAAGGCGTTAACCTTGAACCAGGCGAAAGCGTACCCATGGTTGGCGTTGTAGAGAAGCCTAAAGCCGACGTAGCGCCTTCTAATCTGGCGGTTGTGGGTCGCTATGTCCTGAGTGCTGAAATCTGGCCTCTGCTGGCGAAAACGCCTCCAGGCGCAGGGGATGAAATCCAGCTGACCGATGCTATCGATATGCTGATCGAGAAAGAGACCGTTGAGGCTTACCATATGAAAGGTAAGAGCCATGACTGCGGTAATAAGCTCGGTTATATGCAGGCTTTCGTTGAATATGGCATTCGCCACAATTCACTGGGTGAAGAATTTAAAGCCTGGCTCAATGAGAGTATGGGTATTAAGAAATAACCCCCCCGGTGTAAATGTCTGAAACCGGTGTGGCGTTGCCCACCGGTTTTTTTATGCCCATAAAACGCCCCGGGGTGCCTGATTGTAAGCATAGCTATATCGATGAATAACGCTTTATGACGTTGTGTAAGAGGATGTTTGCAATAAATTGCGGCCAAAAAAAATCCCGCCAGAAGCGGGATTTTTCTGAATTCGGCGTGATTAATCCTTGATCAGGAAGTCATCCAGCTGTTTACCTTGCTCATCCATAGCTTTCTTGATTACAGCAGGAGTGCGGCCCTGGCCAGTCCAGGTTTTAGTTTCGCCGTTCTCATCAACGTAGCTATATTTAGCAGGACGGGCAGCGCGTTTTGCTTTGGTACCGGTTTTAGCTGCAGCCATGCTGTTCAGCAATTCATTTGGATCGATACCATCAGCAATCAGCATTTCACGATATTGCTGCAGTTTACGAGTACGCTCTTCGATTTCAGCAGCAGCAGCGCTTTCTTCTTCGCGACGTTCATTAACTACAACTTCTAATTTTTCCAGCATTTCTTCGAGCGTTTCAAGGGTACATTCTCTTGCCTGCGCACGAAGAGTACGGATGTTGTTCAGAATTTTAAGTGCTTCGCTCATTGTAGTAATCTCAAACTTATAATGGGGGGTGGTTTGTTGTCCTAATAATAGAGCCATAAATTCAGTTGTGCAATAGCCAGGAATGTAAGGAATTCAAAAAATACTAAATAAAGCCGCTATTATTAATTACGCTAACTTAAATTTCCTCTTCGACTGTGTGTCGCTTGTTATCACGTTAACCTGCTTAACCCCGCCGATTGCATCTTTTTTTTGTGACATTTACCGCAGGAATTATAGTTTCGGCGGATAAATATCAGCCTTTTGTATTAGTTCCAGGCTGGGGTGTTAAGGCAGGAATAGTTAATAAATAGTGAATTTTAATGAACGCTGATGCCACTATAAAAAGAAGTGTTATGTTTGGCTCACCCTATAACATATTCACAAATGAGCTTATCTTTACTCTCTGTTTTAACGGATTATTTTCGTCAGAAGTAGCTGTTTTACACCTTTCAGCAAGGCATCTTCTGTGCGGCCTGTCGCGGAAGACCAGACAAAATATGGTACAATGAATCATCGGTAATATTACACATTGATTAGGGTTTTACGGCCAATGGCACAGCTTTATTTCTACTATTCGGCAATGAATGCCGGCAAATCTACCGCACTGCTGCAATCCTCATACAATTACCAGGAACGAGGGATGCGTACCGTTGTTTATACCGCTGAAATCGACGACCGCTTCGGTGCGGGGAAGGTGAGTTCAAGAATAGGCCTGTCTTCGCCAGCCAGATTGTTTAACCCGCAAACTGACCTGCTGAATGACATCCGCGCTGCGCATGCGTCAGAGCCTATTCATTGCGTTCTGGTTGATGAGAGCCAGTTCCTGACGCGTGAACAGGTTCATGCGCTCTCCGAAGTGGTGGATGAGCTGGATATTCCCGTCCTGTGCTACGGGCTGCGTACGGACTTTCGCGGGGAGCTGTTTGCCGGGAGCCAGTATCTGCTCGCCTGGTCAGATAAGCTCGTTGAACTGAAAACTATCTGCTTCTGCGGACGTAAAGCCAGCATGGTGCTTCGACTCGATCAGGCCGGAAAACCTTATGCAGATGGGGAGCAGGTGGTAATAGGCGGCAATGAACGCTATGTCTCGGTCTGTCGTAAGCATTATAAAGAAGCGCTGTCAGTCGGCTCTCTGACGGCGATTCAGCACGACAACAGAAAATAACCTCTTTGTTATTCAGACATAAAAAACCCGCCTGGAAGGCGGGTTTTTTGCATCAGGCTGTCAGTTAAGCGCTTTTCTTCGCTTTTTTGTCAGCTTTAATGACAGGTGCTTCTGTTTTCACAGCAGCAACGTCACCTTCTTTGAACTCACGACCGTAGTAGGTATCCAGCAGAATCTGTTTCAGCTCGGAAATCAGTGGGTAGCGCGGGTTAGCACCAGTACACTGGTCATCGAATGCATCTTCAGACAGCTTGTCTACGTGAGCGAGGAAGTCAGCTTCCTGAACGCCTGCTTCACGGATAGATTTAGGAATACCCAGTTCAGCTTTCAGGCTTTCCAGCCATGCCAGCAGTTTCTCAATCTTCGCAGCAGTGCGGTCGCCCGGTGCGCTCAGACCAAGGTGGTCAGCGATTTCAGCATAACGACGGCGCGCTTGCGGACGGTCGTACTGGCTGAAAGCCGTCTGCTTGGTTGGGTTGTCGTTGGCGTTATAACGGATAACGTTGCTGATCAACAGGGCGTTCGCCAGACCGTGAGGAATGTGGAACTGTGAACCCAGTTTGTGCGCCATAGAGTGGCAAACACCCAGGAAGGCGTTCGCAAACGCGATACCGGCGATAGTGGCTGCACTGTGGACACGTTCGCGCGCTACAGGGTTCTTAGAACCTTCGTTGTAAGACGCTGGCAGGTTTTCTTTCAGCAGTTTCAGTGCCTGCAGAGCCTGACCGTCAGAGAACTCAGATGCCAGAACAGAAACGTAAGCTTCCAGAGCGTGAGTCACGGCATCCAGACCACCGAAGGCACACAGTGATTTCGGCATTTCCATAACCAGGTTGGCATCAACGATAGCCATATCTGGGGTCAGGGCGTAGTCAGCCAGTGGGTATTTCTGACCGGTTGCATCGTCAGTTACTACTGCAAATGGCGTAACTTCTGAACCCGTACCGGAAGTGGTGGTGACGGCGATCATTTTCGCTTTCACGCCCATTTTCGGGAACTTGTAGATACGTTTACGGATGTCCATAAAGCGCAGCGCCAGTTCTTCGAAGTGGGTTTCTGGATGTTCGTACATAACCCACATAATTTTCGCGGCATCCATTGGGGAACCACCACCCAGAGCGATAATCACATCTGGTTTGAAGGAGTTCGCCAGTTCAGCACCTTTACGCACCACGCTCAGTGTTGGGTCAGCTTCAACTTCAAAGAACACTTCAGTTTCAACGCCAGACGCTTTCAGAACAGAGGTGATCTGGTCAGCGTAGCCGTTGTTGAACAGGAAACGGTCAGTCACGATGAGCGCACGCTTGTGGCCATCAGTAATCACTTCATCCAGCGCGATTGGCAGAGAGCCACGGCGGAAGTAGATAGATTTCGGAAGTTTGTGCCACAACATGTTTTCAGCTCGCTTAGCAACGGTTTTCTTGTTGATCAGATGTTTCGGACCAACGTTTTCAGAGATGGAGTTACCACCCCAGGAACCACAACCCAGAGTCAGGGAAGGTGCGAGTTTGAAGTTGTACAGGTCACCGATACCACCCTGAGAAGCAGGGGTGTTAATCAGGATACGGGCAGTTTTCATCATCTGACCGAAGTGAGCAACACGCTCAGGCTGGTTGTCCTGGTCGGTGTACAGGCAAGAGGTGTGACCGATACCGCCCATGGCAACCAGTTTCTCGGCTTTCTCTACCGCGTCTTCGAAATCTTTCGCACGGTACATGGCAAGCGTAGGAGACAGTTTTTCGTGAGCAAACGGCTCGCTTTCGTCGACAACTTTTACTTCACCGATCAGGATCTTGGTGGTTGCCGGAACGGTAAAGCCTGCGAGTTCAGCAATTTTATAGGCGGGTTGACCTACGATAGCGGCGTTCAGTGCGCCATTTTTCAGAATGATGTCCTGAACCGCTTTCAGCTCTTTACCCTGCAGCAGGTAGCCGCCGTGGCTGGCGAAACGCTCGCGTACAGCGTCGTATACGGAATCAACCACAACAACAGACTGTTCAGATGCACAGATAACGCCGTTATCGAAGGTTTTAGACATCAGTACAGAAGCAACGGCACGTTTGATATCAGCAGTTTCGTCGATAACAACAGGGGTGTTACCCGCGCCAACACCGATGGCAGGTTTACCGGAGCTGTATGCAGCTTTAACCATGCCAGGACCACCGGTCGCCAGGATCAGGTTAATGTCAGGATGGTGCATCAGTGCGTTGGACAGCTCAACGGAAGGTTGGTCGATCCAGCCAATCAGATCTTTTGGTGCGCCTGCGGCAATCGCAGCCTGCAGAACGATATCTGCTGCCTTGTTGGTCGCATCTTTTGCACGTGGATGTGGAGAGAAGATAATTGCGTTACGCGTCTTCAGGCTGATCAGAGATTTGAAGATAGCCGTTGAAGTTGGGTTAGTCGTTGGAACAATACCGCAGATAATACCGATAGGTTCAGCGATGGTGATCGTGCCGAAGGTGTCGTCTTCAGACAGCACGCCACAGGTTTTCTCATCTTTATAGGCGTTGTAGATATACTCTGAAGCAAAGTGGTTTTTGATCACTTTATCTTCAACGATACCCATGCCAGATTCGGCAACGGCCATTTTAGCGAGAGGGATTCGAGCATCTGCAGCAGCCAGAGCGGCAGCGCGGAAGATTTTATCAACCTGTTCTTGGGTGAAATTGGCATATTCACGCTGGGCTTTTTTAACGCGCTCGACGAGGGCGTTCAGTTCAGCGATATTAGTAACAGCCATAATGCTCTCCTGATAATGTTTTAAACTCTTTTAGTAAACCAGCGCTCGATACGTCAGACAGTATAGACAGTGCCAATACGACTTGCGTTACATAAAGTAAAACAATGGGTTACTTTATGCTCCAGCACACTAATTTACTAAAAGAGCCTTACCTTAGCATCATCCCTTTTTGACAGGTGACCTTCCTGGGGGGCGTAATCAAGATTACTCACTTCTGAGTACGGAAATCATGATCTGCGTCAATTTCTCCCCAAGCTGATACCTTTCAGCAGGGTTATTTCATGGATATTTTTCCACTGTTAATTAATTAAGTAACTATTGGAAGTGGTGGCATCAATGATTCAACATATGTTTAACATTCTGAAATGCTAACGTTTTGGCACAGATTTCTGGTGAAGTATGCTAATAAAAAGCGTATCTTCAGCGCGATTTTTCATGACAACGTTGTCAGTCCCGGGCATGTGCAAAGGCGGAGCAAAACGTGATCCAAACGCTCTTTGATTTTCCAACGTATTTCAAATTTTTTATCGGTTTGTTTGCCCTGGTTAACCCGGTGGGTATCATTCCTGTCTTTATTAGTATGACCAGTTACCAGACGGCGGCGGCCCGGAACAAAACCAATCTCACCGCTAACCTGTCTGTGGCGATCATCTTGCTCACCTCGCTTTTCCTGGGGGATGCCATTCTCCAGGTCTTCGGTATCTCCATCGACTCCTTCCGCATTGCGGGTGGGATCCTGGTGGTGACCATCGCCATGTCGATGATCAGCGGTAAGCTGGGCGAGGATAAACAGAACAAGCAGGAGAAGTCAGAAACCGCGATACGCGAAAGTATCGGCGTGGTGCCACTGGCTTTACCGCTCATGGCCGGTCCCGGTGCCATCAGTTCAACCATTGTCTGGGGCACGCGTTACCATAGCCTCATGCACCTGATTGGCTTTTCTGTCGCCATTGCGCTTTTCGCGCTCTGCTGTTGGGGTGTATTCCGCATGGCGCCATGGCTGGTACGCCTGTTGGGACAGACGGGGATTAACGTCATCACCCGTATCATGGGGTTGTTGTTGATGGCGTTAGGGATCGAATTCATTGTCACCGGTATTAAAAGCATTTTCCCCGGCTTGTTACACTAATATTTCGAATGAAAGAACGGAGCTACGGCTCCGTTTTTTTTACGTGAATATCAGCAAATCATATAACTAAAGTTGAAATGCTCACATATCATAATAAATTCTACTAATAATGTTCATTTCTTTTATTTCAAAGAGTTATGAATTTCGCACAATCCCGCCTGCACAGAAAATCTTCGAACGCTCTGTTATTTTACTCACACGATACTCTGGGGCTTGCTGAGAGATAACCGAAATGTTATTAGTAATTTCAACTTTCCCTTAGAGGAATGTGCTAAATAATGATCAGTTGTTAAATTTTTGTACAAAATCACTCAAAAGTAGCGCAGCGACGCGCGAGTAGAGGAAGTTTTCTCTACCTTATTGAATAACCGGTGTTTTTACCGGATTTCGATGTCTGGCAGGACTGCCCCCAACGATACGACGTACTTCGTAAAAGAGAATTGCTTAACAAATTTGCAAAATGTATTGGCGCGCGTTTACGCCATTTGATACTTTCCGGCCTATTATTTTGCAGCATAAAACAATCAGATGAGAATTATTTTCATATAGCTCTCTTCTCAGATATCCAGCTCAGGTCTCAAACAGGGGAGGCCTGTGAAGAATCGACGCAAGACGGCCATACGAGCAGTCAGTAATAAAAAAGTCGGTGATAGCAAGTAGTAAAAGAAGAACCTGACAGCAGCAAAAAAAACTCCTGCGCTGTACAGGCCCCAACAGGGGAATAGACAGCTGGCGAAAGCCAGTAATTATAATGAGTGGAGTACCAACACAATGTCCATCATCACAAAAAAAAATCTGGTAGCGGCGGGGATTTTAACTGCGCTAATCGCGGGCAATGCTGCAATGGCTGCGGACGTTCCTGCAGGAGTACAACTGGCGGAAAAACAGACGCTGGTGCGTAACAACGGTGCGGAAGTTCAGTCTCTTGACCCGCACAAAATTGAAGGTGTTCCTGAGTCAAACGTTAACCGTGACCTGTTCGAAGGTCTACTGGTGACTGACGTTGACGGCCACCCGGCACCGGGTGTGGCAGAAAAGTGGGAAAATAAAGATTTTAAAGTCTGGACCTTCCATCTGCGTAAAGATGCCAAATGGTCCGACGGTACGCCGGTTACCGCCGAAGATTTCGTGTATAGCTGGCAGCGCCTGGCGAATCCAAATACCGCCTCTCCGTATGCGAGCTATCTGCAATATGGCCACATCGCCAATATCGATGACATCATCGCCGGTAAAAAGCCGGTCACCGACCTGGGCGTGAAAGCGATCGATGCCAATACCTTTGAAGTGACGTTGAGCGAACCTGTTCCGTACTTCTATAAGTTGCTGGTTCACCCATCCGTTTCCCCGGTACCAAAATCCGCTGTGGAAAAATTTGGTGAAAAATGGACGCAACCTGCCAATATCGTGACCAACGGTGCCTATAAGCTGAAAGACTGGGTGGTCAACGAACGTATGGTCCTGGAGCGTAACCCGCAATACTGGGATAACGCGAAGACCGTGATTAATCAGGTCACCTACCTGCCAATCTCTTCTGAAGTAACGGATGTTAACCGCTACCGTAGCGGTGAAATCGACATGACCTATAACAACATGCCGATTGAACTGTTCCAGAAGCTGAAAAAAGAGATCCCGAAAGAAGTTCACGTCGACCCATACCTGTGCACCTATTACTACGAAATCAACAACCAGAAAGCACCGTTCACCGACGTACGCGTTCGTACTGCGCTGAAGCTGGCACTGGATCGCGATATTATCGTGAACAAAGTGAAAAACCAGGGCGATCTCCCGGCGTATAGCTACACCCCTCCTTATACCGATGGAATGAAACTGGTTGAGCCTGAATGGTTCAAGTGGTCACAGGAAAAACGTAACGAAGAAGCGAAAAAGCTGCTGGCTGAAGCGGGCTACACTGCCGATAAGCCATTAACGTTTAACCTGCTGTACAACACGTCAGATCTGCATAAAAAACTGGCTATCGCCGTCGCGTCTATCTGGAAGAAAAACCTGGGCGTCAACGTTAAGCTGGAAAACCAGGAGTGGAAAACCTTCCTCGATACGCGTCATCAGGGAACCTTCGACGTGGCGCGTGCAGGCTGGTGTGCGGACTATAACGAACCGACCTCCTTCCTGAACACGATGCTCAGCGACAGTTCAAACAACACTGCGCACTATAAGAGCCCGGCGTTCGACAAGATCATCGCTGATACGCTGAAAGTGTCTGACGATGCGCAACGCGCAGAATTGTACGCGAAATCTGAAGAGCAGCTCGATAAAGACTCTGCAATCGTACCGGTTTACTACTACGTTAACGCCCGTCTGGTGAAACCGTGGGTAGGGGGTTATACCGGTAAAGACCCGTTGGATAATATTTCCGTTAAGAATCTTTATATTATCAAGCATTAATGGCAATACGTGGGGTGAGCCTGGCTTGCCCCACTGTGTCTACTTTGTAACATTCATCAGGCACACGCCAGAAGGTACGGGCAATGTTGAAATTTATCCTGCGTCGCTGTCTAGAAGCGATACCAACGTTATTTATTCTAATTACGATTTCCTTCTTTATGATGCGTCTCGCACCGGGAAGTCCATTTACCGGTGAACGTACGCTGCCGCCGGAAGTTATGGCGAATATCGAGGCGAAGTATCACTTAAACGATCCCATCACTACCCAATACTTCAATTATTTGAAGCAGCTGGCGCACGGTGATTTTGGACCGTCATTTAAATATAAAGACTATTCCGTAAACGACCTGGTGGCCTCCAGCTTCCCGGTTTCGGCAAAACTGGGTGCTGCGGCATTCATTCTGGCCGTCGTTCTCGGGGTCACCGCAGGCGTTATCGCCGCGCTCAGACAAAATACCAAATGGGATTATGCCGTAATGGGGGTGGCAATGACCGGGGTAGTGATACCCAGCTTCGTTGTCGCGCCATTACTGGTGATGATATTTGCCATTACGCTGAAGTGGCTGCCTGGCGGCGGCTGGAACGGCGGGGCTCTGAAGTTCATGATTTTGCCAATGGTGGCATTATCTCTGGCCTATATCGCCAGTATCGCGCGTATCACCCGTGGTTCTATGATCGAAGTGCTGCATTCGAACTTCATCCGCACCGCGCGCGCGAAAGGGCTGCCGATGCGCCGGATTATCTTCCGCCATGCGCTCAAGCCGGCGCTGCTGCCGGTGCTCTCCTATATGGGGCCTGCATTCGTTGGGATCATCACGGGCTCGATGGTTATCGAAACCATCTACGGCCTGCCGGGCATTGGTCAGCTGTTCGTTAACGGCGCGCTCAACCGCGACTATTCGCTGGTACTGAGCCTGACGATCCTCGTTGGTGCGCTCACCATTCTCTTTAACGCGATCGTTGATGTGCTGTATGCCGTCATCGACCCGAAAATCCGTTACTAACTGGAGCACGCCATGATGTTGAGTAAGAAAAACAGCGAGGCGCTGGAAAACTTCAGTGAAAAACTGGAAGTGGAAGGTCGTAGTCTCTGGCAGGATGCACGCCGTCGCTTTATGCACAACCGTGCCGCCGTCGCCAGTCTGGTGGTTCTGGTGATCATCGCGCTGTTTGTGACCCTGGCACCGATGCTGTCGCAATTTACCTATTTCGATACGGACTGGGGCATGATGTCCAGCGCGCCGGATATGGAATCCGGTCACTATTTCGGGACCGACTCATCCGGCCGTGATCTGCTGGTGCGCGTCGCGATTGGGGGGCGTATCTCGTTGATGGTCGGTATCGCCGCCGCGCTGGTGGCGGTAATTCTGGGTACGCTCTACGGCTCACTTTCCGGCTACCTTGGCGGCAAAGTGGACTCAGTGATGATGCGTTTGCTGGAAATCCTGAACTCCTTCCCGTTTATGTTCTTCGTCATTCTGCTGGTGACCTTCTTCGGCCAGAACATTCTGTTGATTTTCGTGGCCATCGGGATGGTTTCCTGGCTGGATATGGCGCGTATCGTACGCGGCCAGACGCTGAGCCTGAAACGTAAAGAATTTATCGAAGCCGCGCAGGTTGGTGGCGTATCTACCCGAAATATCGTGGTTCGCCATATTGTTCCTAACGTGCTGGGGGTGGTTGTGGTCTATGCCTCACTGCTGGTGCCAAGCATGATCCTGTTTGAATCCTTCCTCAGCTTCCTGGGGCTGGGTACGCAGGAACCACTGAGCAGCTGGGGCGCGCTGTTGAGCGATGGTGCAAACTCGATGGAAGTGTCACCGTGGCTGTTGCTCTACCCGGCGGGTTTCCTGGTGGTCACACTGTTTTGTTTCAACTTTATCGGCGATGGCCTGCGTGATGCCCTCGACCCGAAAGACCGTTAAGGAGCGCCGTCATGACAATTATTGAAACGGCCACTGCGCCACAGGCGCAACAGCAGAGCAATCTTCTGCTGGACGTAAAAGACCTCCGTGTGACCTTTAAAACCCCTGACGGGGATGTTACCGCCGTCAACGATCTCAACTTCAACCTGAGCGCGGGTGAAACGCTTGGGATTGTCGGTGAATCCGGCTCCGGAAAATCCCAGACCGCCTTTGCGTTGATGGGCCTGCTGGCATCTAACGGTGTGATTGGCGGTTCCGCAAAATTCAATGGTCGCGAAATCCTCAACCTGCCGGAGCACGAGCTGAACAAGCTGCGTGCCGAGCAGATTTCGATGATTTTCCAGGACCCGATGACCTCGCTGAACCCGTATATGCGCGTCGGTGAGCAGCTGATGGAAGTCCTGATGCTGCATAAAGGTCTGGGGAAAGCGGAAGCGTTTGAGGAATCCGTCAAAATGCTGGATGCGGTAAAAATGCCGGAAGCGCGTAAGCGCATGCGCATGTTTCCTCACGAATTCTCCGGCGGTATGCGTCAGCGCGTGATGATTGCTATGGCACTGCTGTGCCGGCCAAAACTGCTGATTGCCGATGAACCGACTACCGCACTGGACGTTACCGTTCAGGCGCAAATCATGACCCTGCTGAACGAGCTTAAGCGTGAGTTCAACACGGCGATTATCATGATTACCCACGATCTGGGTGTTGTTGCCGGTATCTGTGACAAAGTACTGGTGATGTATGCCGGTCGTACGATGGAATACGGCAAAGCGCGTGACGTGTTCTATCAGCCTGCCCATCCATACTCCATTGGCCTGCTGAACGCGGTGCCGCGGCTTGATGCGGAAGGGGAATCCCTGCTCACCATTCCGGGCAACCCGCCAAACCTGCTGCGTCTGCCAAAAGGCTGTCCGTTCCAGCCACGCTGTCCGCATGCGATGGAAATCTGCAACAGCGCGCCGCCGCTGGAAGCATTTGCACCAGGCCGTCTGCGCGCCTGCTTTAAGCCGCAGGAGGAGCTGGTATGAACGCATTAGATGAAAAACGCAATGTGCTGCTCGAAATCGCTGACCTTAAGGTGCATTTCGATATTAAGGATGGTAAACAGTGGTTCTGGCAGCCGCCGAAAACCCTGAAAGCCGTGGATGGCGTCACCCTGCGTCTGTACGAGGGGGAGACCCTGGGGGTCGTGGGCGAGTCCGGCTGTGGGAAATCCACTTTCGCACGTGCCATAATCGGCCTGGTCAAAGCTACCGACGGAAAAGTGGCGTGGCTGGGTAAAGACCTTCTGGGGATGAAGCCCGACGAGTGGCGCGACGTGCGAAGCGACATCCAGATGATTTTCCAGGATCCGCTGGCATCACTTAACCCGCGTATGACCATCGGAGAGATTATTGCCGAGCCGCTGCGCACCTATCATCCTAAGATGCCGCGTCAGGAAGTCCGTGACCGCGTAAAGGCGATGATGCTGAAAGTGGGGCTGTTGCCTAACCTCATTAACCGTTATCCGCACGAATTCTCCGGCGGTCAGTGTCAGCGAATTGGTATTGCGCGTGCGCTGATCCTTGAGCCGAAGCTGATTATCTGTGATGAACCGGTTTCCGCGCTGGACGTTTCCATTCAGGCGCAGGTGGTTAACCTGCTGCAGAAGCTGCAGCGCGAGATGGGGCTGTCGCTGATCTTCATTGCGCACGATCTGGCCGTGGTAAAACACATTTCTGACCGTGTACTGGTGATGTATCTGGGTCATGCCGTGGAGCTGGGCACGTATGATGAGGTGTACCACAATCCGCTGCACCCTTACACCAAAGCACTGATGTCTGCAGTACCCATCCCCGATCCCGATCTGGAGAAAAATAAAACGATCCAGCTTCTCGAAGGAGAATTGCCTTCACCAATTAACCCGCCGTCAGGTTGCGTCTTCCGTACGCGCTGCCCGATGGCCGGGCCGGAATGTGCGAAAACACGACCGGTTCTGGAAGGCAGTTTCCGACATGCGGTTTCCTGCCTGAAAGTAGACCCGTTATAATCGCAAGGGCTGACATGATGTCAGCCCTTATTTATTGCGAGGTTACCGTGTCGCGTTTATTCACTTCAGCCCGTCGACGGCTCTATCATCTTTTATTCGATCCAGAAACGGTATCGGGACGCCGTTTTGAGGGACTCTGCGCGCTGTTTGCGTTACTCAGCGTCATTGTCATCTTTATTGAATCCGGTGTCGGGACACAATATCACCTGACATTTGATGAATGGCATGCCTTTGTCTGGCTTGAACTGGCGATCACCCTGGTCTTTACCGCTGAGTATATTCTGCGGGTCGTTTGCTGGCCCAATCCGGCAAAGTACGTATTCAGCTTCTGGGGTTTTATCGATTTAGCGACTATCCTGCCGCTCTATGTCATGTGGCTATGGCCAGAAATCAGTCTCAACTATGTTTTCGCCTGGCGCGCCATGCGCGTGATTCGCGTATTGCGAATTCTTAAATTGCTGCGTTTTATGCCGTCGCTGCGCGTATTCTGGAGTGCCATCGTTAGCGCACGACATCAGCTTATTCTGTTTTACTCGTTTATTGCCATTGTGATGATTGTTTTCGGCGCGCTGATGTATTTGATAGAAGGGCCCAAATACGGCTTCACAACGCTCAACGCATCCGTCTACTGGGCTATCGTGACCGTGACGACCGTGGGGTACGGTGATATCACACCCCATACGCCGCTGGGGCGCATAGTGGCATCCGTGCTCATTCTGATTGGGTATTCGGTGATTGCTATCCCGACGGGGTTAATTACCACGCACATGAGCAGTGCATTTCAAAGCCATAAAGCGCAGCGTAAATGTCCGCGCTGTCATCAGGGTGAGCATGAGCAGAGCGCGCGGTTTTGCAACCGTTGTGGGAGCGAGTTACCGAAGTAAATAAAAAAGGCTGCCATCGCAGCCTTTTTTATTATTCGCGCCAGAGAATGTGGCACAGCTTGTGGTCTTTCTCCCGGCAGAGCAGGACGCGAGCGAAAATGTCGTTAATTTCCCCACCATCTTCGTCAGCCAGCCCAATCACCACTTCGGCAAAGAAGTCAGGATTCAGGTCGAAATCCACATGTTCAGCCCAGTCCTCTGCAGGGTCGAACAATTCGGCACCGCCGCGCTCTTCGAACTGCAGATTAAAGAGGATCACGTCTGCGGGATCGAGGTTATCAACCGCCAGTTCGAGAAAAATGTCATAGGCCTGCTCGAGCGTTTCGTCTTCGGTCAGGCGATTGTTCAGATCCATTTCCATGATGACTACCTGTTTAACATCGTTGGGCACGTTTTACAGCAACGGACTAAAGAAGTAAAACAGTCGTTCAGCTATTCTCTGCCACAGCGGGCGTTTTACCCACAGCCTGGCATCCAGCAGCCGCGAGCGGGAGATATAATCATCCTGCACCGCCGCCAGGTCACCGCCAAATCCGGCGTCATCAATCACCAGGGTGATTTCAAAGTTCAGCCACAGGCTGCGCATATCGAGGTTTACCGTGCCCACCAGGCTTAATTCGCCGTCGACAAGCACGCTCTTGGTGTGCAGCAGCCCGCCTTCAAACTGGTATATTTTCACCCCGGCGGCCAGCAGTTCGCTAAAGAAGGCGCGGCTGGCCCAGCCCACCAGAAGCGAGTCATTTTTGCGGGGCAAAATGATACTCACATCGACACCACGCTGTGCTGCGGTACAGATCGCGTGCAGCAGGTCATCGCTGGGGACGAAGTAGGGCGTCGTCATGATCAAATATTCACGCGCTGAGTAGGTAGCCGTCAGCAGCGCCTGATGAATTAAGTCCTCCGGGAATCCCGGCCCGGAGGCAATGGTATGAATAGTATGACCGCTGGCCTCTTCAAACGGCATGATGTTGCCATCTGGCGGCGGCGGCAGAATACGCTTGCCGGTCTCTATCTCCCAGTCGCAGGAGTACACGATTCCCATCGAGGTGGCAATCGGCCCCTCCATTCGTGCCATCAGATCCACCCATTGCCCGACGCCGGAGTCCTGTTTAAAGAAGCGCGGGTCAACCATGTTCATACTGCCGGTGTAGGCAATATAATTATCAATCATGATCATTTTACGGTGCTGGCGAAGGTCCATCCGGCGCAGAAAGACGCGCAGGAGATTTACCTTTAGCGCCTCAACCACTTCGATACCGGCATTACGCATCATGCCTGCCCAGGGGCTGCGGAAAAAGGCCACGCTGCCTGCGGAGTCCAGCATCAGACGGCAGTGGATCCCCCGACGCGCGGCCGCCATCAGGGATTCAGCGACCTGGTCGGCCATGCCGCCGGGCTGCCAGATATAGAACACCATCTCAATGTTATGGCGAGCAAGCTGGATATCGCGGATCAACGCCTGCATCACGTCATCGGAGGAGGTCAGAAGCTGGAGCTGGTTCCCCTTAACGCCGCCAATCCCCTGACGCCGTTCGCAGAGCTTAAACAGCGAGGAGGCGACGCTGCTGTTCTCCTCGGCAAAGATATGTTCGCAGGCTTTAAGATCGTTAAGCCACTTCGCGGTGGAAGGCCACATGGCACGCGCCCGCTCGGCCCGGCGTTTACCCAGATGAAGCTCACCGAAAGAGAGATAGGCAATAATTCCCACCAGCGGGAGGATGTAAATGATCAGAAGCCAGGCCATGGCAGAGGGTACGGCTCTGCGCTTCATCAGGATGCGTAATGTCACACCCGCGATTAACAGCCAGTATCCCAAAATGACCAGCCAACTCACCACGGTGTAGAAGGTTGTCATGGTTAAAAAATCCTTTTGAAAGCGTATTGTTATGAGTGTACGCATCAGGATTCATCTGGCAAATAAAAACGCCAGGTAAAAGCGCTGGTTTGCTGCCGGGTTGGGTTTATAATGGCGGCTCTGTTTGAGAAAGAGTTGTAGACATGAAGCGCAGTAGAACAGAAGTAGGGCGCTGGCGCATGTTGCGACAGGTGAGTCGTCGTAAGGCTCGTTGGCTGGAAGCACAATCCCGCCGCAATATGCGTATCCACGCCATCAGAAAATGTGGATTGAACAGGCACCGCAACGCGTTGCTGTTCGCCGTCCAGGATATCTGAAAACCCTGAGGGCACCGCAAGGTGCCCGCTGATTTTATAGTGTCTTATTTAGAGAATATCGTTATTGCTGCGTTATTCCGGTGATGTTTAGCAAAAGGAGGGAGAGGTGTTTGCGGAGTTTGGCGTACTGAATTTCTGGACGTATGTTGTTGGCGCATTTTTTATTGTGCTGGTGCCGGGCCCGAATACCCTGTTTGTGTTGAAGACCGGGATCGGTCACGGCGTTAAAAAAGGATATCTTGCCGCCACAGGTGTGTTTATCGGCGATGCGGTTCTGATGTTTCTCGCCTGGGCCGGTGTCGCGGCTTTAATCCAGACCACGCCTGTACTGTTTAATATCGTACGCTATCTGGGTGCTTTCTATTTACTCTGGCTGGGCGGCAAAATGCTCTGGTCGGTGATTAACCGTCAGAATCATGCTCACGAGAGCGGAACTGAACCTGCCAGTATGATCATGAAACGCGCCCTGGTACTGAGCCTGACGAATCCAAAAGCGATTCTGTTCTACGTTTCGTTCTTTGTGCAGTTTATTGACGTGAATGCACAAAATACCGGGACCTCTTTCCTGATCCTCGCCACCACGCTTGAGTTGATTAGCTTTATGTACATGAGCTTTCTGATCTTCTCCGGTGCGTTTGTCACGCGTTATCTGAAAACCAAAAAGAAACTGGCAAAGCTGGGGAACGGGCTGATAGGGCTGCTGTTTGTCGGATTTGCGGCGCGGTTAGCGTCACTGCATTGATGTGAAGAAAGGCTCCTGAGGGAGCCTTAGTTATATCAGAACACTTTCTTATACGGTCGCACCGTTACCTTCGCATACACGCCCGCCGCAACGTACGGGTCTGCGTCAGCCCAGGCCTGCGCCGCTTCCAGAGATTCAAACTCTGCAATAACCGTGGAGCCCGAAAAACCGGCTGCACCCGGGTCGTTGCTGTCGACAGCAGGCATTGGGCCAGCGGTCAGCAAACGACCTTCATCCTGTAGCAGCTGTAAGCGTGCCAGGTGAGCAGGGCGGACAGACTGGCGTTTCTCAAGTGAATCAGCGACATCTTCAGAGTAAATCACGTAAAGCACGGTGAAGCTCCTTAAGCGTTTTAAAGTGTCAGTTACGTTATGTGAAAGGGCAATTGACTGCAATGTAAAGATAAAAACAATGTTAATACCCTGATCTGAATGCCCCTTTTTTGGCCACATTGACGCTTAAATTGCGCCAGAACAAAGTGTCTTATTGAATATGATTGCTATTTGCATTTAAAATCAGGGTTCGATTTTTTAACGTTGATGACTATGACTTCGATGACCCTTGATTTACCTCGCCGCTTTCCCTGGCCGACGCTGCTCTCCGTCGTGATTCACGGTGCTGTCGTGGCGGGTTTGCTCTATACTTCGGTTCATCAGGTTATTGAAATGCCCGCACCCGCGCAGCCGATTTCGGTGACCATGGTATCGCCTGCGGATCTCGAGCCGCCCCAGGTCGCGCCGCCACCGCCACAGCCGGTTGCTGAACCGGAGCCAGAACCCGAGCCTGTTCCGGCGCCACCGAAGGAAGCCCCGGTGGTGATCCATAAACCTGAACCGAAGCCCAAACCTAAGCCGAAGCCAAAGCCGGTGAAGAAGGTCGAGGAGCGTCCGAAACGCGAAGAACGTCCGGTTGAGCGACGTGCGACCCAGACGGTTGAGAATGCCGCACCTTCACGTCCGGTGATGAACAACTCCGCACCGGCACCAAAACCAACGGTTGCCGCGCCAGCGGGCCCACGAGCACTGAGCCGAAACCAGCCTCAGTATCCGGCGCGAGCGCAGGCTTTACGTATTGAAGGTCGCGTACGGGTGAAATTTGACGTTACCGCAGATGGCCGCGTTGATAACGTGCAAATCTTGTCCGCTCAGCCTTCTAATATGTTTGAACGCGAAGTGAAATCGGCGATGCGCAGATGGCGCTACGAAGCCGGTAAACCGGGTAGCGGATTGATCGTGAACATTGTCTTTCGCCTGAACGGCGGGGCGCAGATGGAATAAAAAAAGCCTCCGGATGGAGGCTTTTTTGTCAGATAATCAGGCCTGTGGAAGCTGACGAGGTTTACCCTCGCTATCCACTGCCACATAAATAAACAGTGCTTCAGTAGCTTTATAGCGCTGTCCAATCGGTTCTGAAGAGACCTTCTTCACCCAGACTTCAATGTTGATAGAGATGGAGGTATTGCCGCGCTTGACGCAGCGCGCGTAACAGCACACCACGTCACCTACCGCTACCGGGCGCAGGAAGGTCATTCCATCGACCCTCACGGTTACCACGCGTCCATGAGCTATCTCTTTTGCCAGAATTGCGCCGCCCATATCCATTTGCGACATCAGCCAGCCGCCAAAAATATCGCCATTGGCATTGGTGTCAGCGGGCATTGCCAGTGTGCGTAAAACCAGTTCGCCCTGAGGGGCGTTAGTTGTTGTCATTGTTTTAACTCGTAACGGAAGACTTCAGGCGGGATGCTACTATGATTTCACAGCGGAGAGAATAGACCAGAACGCCTGTCGAACACGTTCTGGTCAACCAGCAGTTAGTGCTTATCGTCCTGCGGCATATGGCGATAGATGTAAACGCCGCTGAGCAGGGTGAAAATCAGCGTCAGGGCTGTCAGGCCGAAGACCTTAAAGTTGACCCAAATGTTCTGCGGCAACCAGAAGGCAATGTAGATATTGGCAAGACCGCAAAGAATAAAGAACACCGCCCAGGCAATATTCAGTCGGGACCAGACCTGCTGCGGCAGCGTCAGCTCTTTACCCAGCATGCGCTGGATAAGCGGTTTTTTCATAACCCACTGGCTGATTAACAATGCGCCTGCAAACAGCGCGTATATCACCGTGACTTTCCACTTGATGAATTCATCATTGTGGAAGAACAGGGTCAGCCCGCCGAAAACAGCGACCAGCACGAACGTGACCAGCGCCATTTTTTCGACTTTACGGTAACGTACCCAGCTGTAGATCAGCACAACCGCGGTCGCGATAATCAGCGCAGTGGTCGCAGCATAGATGTCATACAGCTTATAAAACGCGAAAAAGACCACGAGCGGTAAAAAATCAAGAAACTGCTTCATTCTGTGATTCCATCTTCTCTGTTGAGCCGGGAAGCGGGTCATGCTCCCGGCATCAGGATTACTGACGAATTAACATATACAGGCGGAACAGATAGACCAGCAGTACCGCTGAAATCAGGTTGCTCAGCGTATTCGCGACTACCGCGCCAACATTAGGCGTTAAAACCGCAAAATTTGGCGCAAACAGGAGCAGAAGCGTTTTCGCCAGCAGCCAGCCGATCACGGCAGGGGCCACCAGGCGCATATTCGCCCATGCGAGCCTGATGCTGCTGCGCATTGCGGTAAAAATCCCCATTTTGTCCTGCACGATCATGATCGGGGCAAAAGAGAGCACGATAGCCAGCAACACGCCCGGCACCACGACCAGCATAATCCCCATCTGCACCAGCAGGGTGGTTAAGAAGATCAGGATAAACAGCTTCGGCAAAACGGGGGCACTGGCGCCAATCGCGCGTAAGGCACTGACCCGATGGCCCGCTGACACCAGCTGAATCATCAGGAGAACGCCGCCCGCCAGAATCGCATTACCAATGAGACCAGAGAACGTCGATGCGGCTGAAGCCCGCAGCAGGATTTGCTGCTGCTCTGGCGTCATGTTTTGCACCAGTTCAAACAACCCGACGCTTCCTGCCAGATTGTCACCCTGGCTCAGGCTGGCAATCTGTTCATCACTCGGTGAGAAGGCATGGCCCAGCACCACAGTGATAAAGGCGCAAAGCAACGCGATCAGTAAAAAAGTTATGAACTGATTGCGGAAAAAGTTTCCCGTGTCACGGTAGACAGACTTCGCCGTGATAGACATGCACTCTCCTTGAGTATTGCAGGTGTTAATTAGCCGGCAATTGTACATCGGATGCACCTGCTGTGGCAGCATCAAGGCTTGTATGGAAAAGCATATCTTTGTAAAGCGGCGGTAATCCGAGCCGTGCGCGGGCGCGATTACAGGCGTCGTTGACCTGCCCGTCTTCCCCCGACATAGCAAATTCCCGGCAGGGGCTGGGGCGATCCTCATAGATGGAACACCGGGTTGAGACCCCGGGTTCACCCTGTAGCGCGACGCAGCGGGCTTGTTTTTGGTTCGTGCCGCGCATACAGCGCAGAAAAGGGGTCAACGGCTCAGTGAGATGAACCGGAACGGTACCGCCGCCATCGCTGGCCTCGGCCCAGTAGAAAGAGACTCGAAAATACGCACAACAGGCTCCGCACGTCATGCACGGGTTAACTTCACTCATGGCACACCTGCAAAAAAGAACGCATCAAATCAATTTGTGAGAGCGATAAATTAGCCAGCCGCCTGAGGAAGAGCAAGAGGGGGAAAAGAGAAAATTTTGTAATTGTGAAATGCCAAAAATTGACATGGAAACAATTTACTGCCTTTCAAAGCGCCACAAAAAATTAACCCAGATCAATGAATGTTAACTTACTGGTTTTAATGTGATCTGTGGCAGATCACTTATTACTCATTTGTGAGTATATTCTCACCCGCGATTAAAACCACAACGATGGAGCGGATATGAAAAAATTAGCGGTGGCAGCCCTTGTATTAAGCAGTCTCTCTGGCGGCGCGTACGCGCACGAAGCAGGTGAATTCTTTATTCGTGCCGGTTCGGCCACGGTTCGCCCAACTGAGGGCTCTGATAACGTGCTGGGTATGGGCGGTTTTAACGTCAGTAATAACACCCAGTTAGGCTTAACGTTCACTTATATGGCGACGGATAACATTGGTGTCGAGCTTCTGGCGGCAACGCCGTTCCGTCATCGCGTCGGTCTGGGGGCAACCGGTGATATTGCCACCGTACACCATTTACCGCCAACGCTGATGGCGCAATGGTACTTTGGCGATGCCAGCAGCAAGGTGCGTCCGTATATTGGCGCCGGTGTAAACTACACCACCTTCTTCGATGAGAAATTTAACGATACCGGTAAAGAGGCCGGTCTGACTGACCTCAGCCTGAAAGATTCATGGGGTATGGCGGGACAGGTGGGTCTGGATTACCTGATTAACCGTGACTGGCTGATCAACGCCTCAGTCTGGTACATGGACATTGATACAGACGTACGCTTTAAAGCGGGCGGTGAGCAGCAAAGTATCAATACTCGCCTCGATCCGTGGGTGTTTATGTTCTCTGCAGGTTATCGCTTCTAATCCCCCTCAAACTGGCCACCACGTGGCCAGTTTGCTTTTGCAGCCTTCAAAACGACGGATAAACCGGCCGCTCGTCAAGTTTTACGCAGTGCCTGAGTTTCGTTTCCCCATCATATAAATAGCTAAATGCGTCGCTGGACACCGAATGGAAAAGAATATCGCCGTTAGCAAAGGGGATCATTTCGGTGTCACCTGCGCGCTTGTGCCCTGCGCCGGTTTCAAACTGGCCGCGCCACCGTTCCTGCGTATGGTCGTAAACGTGCAGAATAACCTCGACAAGTCCTCTTTCCGGACAGTTAAGGCGCAGGAAGGTTGAAGAGAAATTCAGGGACAGCACGTGAAAGGGAATCAATAAGGCGAAAACCACTAAAGCTCGTAAATACATCAAACTGCGAAAACCTCCTTCAAAATGGATATGAGATTTTACTTAAGTCAGATGCGGCGGCTTTGCCCTCGATCAAGAGGTCTTATAATTCAATGCGATAAAGGCCTCTGACGAGGCCTGAACGTTCATTTTTGAATCAAATAGCGGATTGTTGGCCCGTCCTGCTGAATATCCAGCACCGTGTAGCCATGGTTTTTAGCATCCAGCGGAATGTTGTTAATGGATTGCGGGCAGTCGCTCACCACCTCCAGAATTTCCCCTTTTATGAGCTGCGGTAGCGCTTCAAGGGTAGCCACTGCCGGATAAGGGCAAGGTTCGCCGATCATATCCAGTCGATAGTCAGGCACGATCTCTTTCATGCAGCGTTCTCCTGCGTTTCAGGTTTAGCGGTGGTGCGACGGAAGAAACGTTTCTCCTGCGCGACAACCAGTAAAAAAGCGACCAGCAGCAAGGCATAGGTTACCAGCAGGCCGCCGAGCGGACCGAAGGTGCTCAACAGATTGACCTTATCCCAGTTTGTTGTGAGTACAGGTGAGACATCATCCCAGTAGTACGCCAGAATGGTTGAACCAATGACATTACCAAGGCCGACCCACCAGTAATGCACCTGGCCTTCGACGGCGCGATACATCCAGCCGGTTTCACACCCGCCTGCCAGCACAATTCCGAAGCCAAACAGCAGGCCACCAATCACCGCGTTAGGACCGGCCCACATGATTTTCGGTTCAACACCGAGTTGTACATAGCTGAAAATGCCGATGGCACTCACCGCCATACCGGCAATGATCGCTTTTGCCATCATGGTTCGTCCGGTGATCCACATATCGCGAAACGCAGAGGTAAAGCAGATCTGCGCGCGTTCAATCAGCAGACCAAACCCTACGCCAAACAGCATCGCGAGGCCGAGTTTCGGTTGATTCAGCGCTGTGCAGATTGCCCACGCGATCATGGCAAAAAAGACCAGCATACCGAGGCGAAAACGGCGTTTCGCCTGGTCCGGCTTCTGGGTCAGCGGCGACGCCGCGCTAACTTTGGTCATTTTTACCGGAATACGGAACAGTGGCAGCAGGGTGAATTTTGCACCGAAGTAAGAGCCAATCGCGGTGGCGACGGCAAAGAACCAGGCATGCAGTGAAAATTGCGGAATACCCGTGAAGAACGCGGCAAGGTTACAGCCCATCGCCAGGCGAGCACCAAACCCGGCAATAATCCCGCCGACGACCGCCTGCATAATGCGGATGCGGCTTTTGGGCATGCGCAACTTGACGTTATTTGCCCACAGCGCCGCCGCGAAACAGCCGCCGAACATCCCGATGATCATCATTCCGTCGATGCGGGTAAGCGGAGTACCGTCCAGGTGAATGAGTTTAAAGTAGCCCCACTCTTCGGCATGCACGCCAGCGAGTTGCAGAAGTTGACCACCCCAGCGGGTAAACTCGCCGGTCACGGCCCAGAAGGTACCGGTAATGCCGAAATAATAAGTAGAGAGAATGCCTGCCGCGATAACGGCCGGAACAGGTGACCAGAACTTAACTAAATAAGTCTGTTTGAAGTATTGCCATGACATGAGTAAGCCTCTGAACTCAGAAGGTGTATTTGGATTTAACGGGCCGGAATATATAACTTTTTGGCTTACTCTAAAACCTCTCCAAACCTACTCTCCGGGATAGCGTCATTTTTTATGACCTCCGTCATTAAATCTTCCGGTTATTTCCCGGCAATCACCCCCCTGGCTGCAAAATATTCATTCCTTTCGCGGAGCCTTACTCAGAATGCGAGAGCGGCAGACATCCAGAATTTCGTCAGCCAGCGCGGAATTATCCGGGCAGGCACGGGACAACACCAGAGCCCCGACAAGATGTGCAAAGGTGTTTATCAGGTCAGCACGTGAGACATTTTCGTCGCTTAACATTGCCAGCTGACGTTCAACCCCGGCTGCAAATGTCTCTTTGATGGACTCGGACTGGCGTGCGGTGTCCGTGCCCAGGGCAGACATCACGCAACCTCCGGCCATATCATCGCGATGCTGCCGGGAGAGGTAATATTCAATGAATTTATCTCGATCTACACCCGCCAGGTTTTCCGCGGCATGCACAAACCCGCAATTCATGGCCTCTGACATCAGGTCGGCCTTCGAACCAAAGTGCTTATAAAACCCGCCGTGGGTTAAACCCGCAGCAGACATCAGCTCCGCCACGCCCACGCCGTCATAGCCGCGTTCACGAAAAAGTTCGGATGCCGTTTCAACTATGCGCATCCGGTTCTCCCGGACCTGCTCTTTTGACACTTTCATGCTGCCCACCCCCTATAAAACAAGGCTCAATTATACATTGATGATGATCATAATCAAACCAGTTGACTTTATAGATTATGATCATCATCATTAAATTCGTGTCTCCGTCAGCGCTTCGCAGAGAAAGGCACGCTCTGTCAGTCTGGCTGAGATCAGCAAAGAGAGCCGGATATCTCCCGGATTTACCTGCATCGAAAGGTGCAGATTCTGTTTAACATTTGATAAAGAAGATCACACATGACGAAAACTTCAGTTCTCATTACGGGCGCATCGACGGGTATTGGTGCTGTTTATGCGGAAAGGTTTGCAAGCCGTGGACATGACCTGATTCTGGTTGCCCGGGATAAAACAAAATTAGACGCACTTGCCGAACGTCTGCGACAGGAGAAGGGCGTTTCTGTAGATGTCCTGCCTGCCGATCTCACTCAGGCAGCGGAGTTAGCGACGGTGGAAACGCGTCTTCGTGAAGACGAAAAAATAGGGGTGCTGATCAATAACGCCGGCATCGCACAGTCGGGCCATTTTATCGGCCAGACGTCCGAGGCAATTGAGCGTCTTATCGCCCTGAATGTCACCGCGCTGACGAGACTTGCCAGTGCCGCGGCACCAAGGTTTGTCAACGCCGGAGAAGGTGCGATCGTCAATATCAGTTCAGTCGTTGGGCTTGCCCCGGAATTTGGCATGTCGATTTACGGTGCAACCAAAGCCTTCGTGCTTTTCTTGTCGCAGGGATTGCATCTTGAGCTGTCCTCCGCAGGCGTTTACGTCCAGGCGGTACTTCCGGCCGGCACTTACACCGAAATCTGGGAACGTGCCGGTATTGATATCAGTAAGGCGCCCGAGATGATGGAAGTGGATCAGTTAGTTGACGCAGCCCTGGCGGGCTTTGACCGTCGCGAACTCGTCACCATCCCTCCTTTACAACACGCTGCCCACTGGGATGACCTGGAGAGGACGCGTCAGGCTCTGCTGGCGGACATCAACCAGGCTAACGTGGCAGAGCGCTACAAAGTGTAGTCAGGGGGGATTCGGCATAGGACTGAGTATCGTTTTTTCACTCAGCAACAGCGTTGTTAAGAAACATGCCACAGGCAAACCCGGCAGAGTAAAAGACAAATGAATAAGAAGACGATGAAAGCGTTTACGTTTAAACGCTATGGTAAATCCCCGGGAATGGGGATCGATGACGTCGATTTTCCGTCCCCCGGTGATGATGAAATTCTGGTCAAAGTGTATGCAGTAGGTCTGAACCCAATCGATAACATGATCCCGACCGGCATGTTCAAACGCGTTCTGCATTTCAGTCTCCCCGCGACCTTGGGCAGTGATGTGTCCGGCGTTGTCGTTGCCACAGGACGTCGCGTGACGCGATTCAAGGCAGGCGACGAGATTTTCGCCAGTATTTTTGACAGGGGAACGGGGTCGCTGGCCGAATTTGTCCGGGTGCCAGAAAGTCTCGCGGCGTTAAAACCCGCCAGTCTGGATTTCGTACAGGCCGCGTCACTTCCTATGGTCAGTCTCACCTCCTGGCAAGCGCTGACAGAACGCGCGATGCTGCGAGCGGGGCAGAAAGTATTTATCCCTGCCGGATCCGGTGGAATCGGCAGTTTTGCTATCCAGCTGGCGAAACACTTTGGTGCAACGGTTGGGACGACCACCAGCGCAGCCAACATTGACTGGGTGAGCCGCCTTGGTGCAGATGACGTCGTTGACTATAGAAAGCAGGAATTCGAAAA
This sequence comes from Enterobacter sp. MGH 37, assembly GCF_000534515.1. Taxonomy (NCBI): domain Bacteria; kingdom Pseudomonadati; phylum Pseudomonadota; class Gammaproteobacteria; order Enterobacterales; family Enterobacteriaceae; genus Enterobacter; species Enterobacter sp. MGH 37. The sequence continues at coordinate 1,690,913 of NZ_KI973205.1, read as the reverse complement.
AGTGCTGAGCGGCTACGATATTGTCCTCAGTACTGTCAGAGGTGACGCGATTGAGAAATCCACGCAAATCCTTAAGCCGGGGGGGAAAATTATTTCCCTGATCGGGCCGTTAGATGCTGCTTTCGCGCGGGAACGACACCTTAATGTTTTCCTGCGTTTCGTATTAGGGCTGATGAGCCGCAAAATCATGCGGCTGTCAAAAAAGCGAGGTTTGACCTATTCGTTTCTCTTTGTTCGCCCTGATGGCAGCCAGCTCAGCCAAATCGGTGAACTCATGGACGCTGAACTCATCAAGCCCGTAATCGACAAGGTTTACCCCTTTGCCGAAACGAGCGACGCCTTCACCTATCTGGCTCGCGGGCATGCAAAGGGGAAAGTCGTCGTTAAAGTTCATGGGTGATAGCTACGAAGGCTTGAGCGCCGTTGCAGCGGCGGACCGCAGATAATGGTGATGCGCTGAGTTGAACCCTGCACATTGCCGCCCCTTATGCTGCCGGACCTTGTCACTGAAGGCGTGGATATTTCGCTACGTTTTGATGAGTCGGGGGAAGGATGAACCCAATATACGTTGTACGCTGCGCGGGATTAAAACCTGGGCATTACGGATATGGCCACCCCTCAGGCGAAGGGTGGCTTTCGGGGCGGGAGAGTGATGTTTACTTCGCTGCTTCCTCGATAAGTATGGCGACATCCTGGGGATGTGAAACCATCACGACATGGGATGCACCTTTAATCACAACGGTGTGTTTTGATCCCGCGCGTTCGGCCATGAATCGCAAACCCTGGGCGGGGATATCCTTGTCGCCGTCACCGTAAATGAAGTAAGAGGGCAGTTTTTTCCAGGCTGGTGCACCCGATTTTTCAGTTAAAGCCGCTTCGGTAATCGGTCTTTGCCCTGCGGCCATCAGCGCCGCCTCTTCAGCTGAAACGTCATGCGCGAATTGCTGGTGGAACTTCGCCCGATCGATGGAGAGATCGACGCTACCATCAGCCAGCTTCACCGGTGTGGCAAGCGCCTGGCCAAGCGTGCCGCCAGGGAATTTCCCTGCCAGGTCGGCCGCGGCTTCACCCGCGTCCGGAGCAAATGCGGCGACATAAACCAGCGATTTGACATTGTTTGTATCACGGGCCGCGTTCGTAATAACCTGGCCACCATAGGAATGCCCGACAAGGACGACCGGCCCCTTAATGTTGTTCACCACAGAAGAGACGTAAGCCGCATCACCCGAAACACTGCGCAGCGGATTCGCCGCAGCAACGACATTGTATCCATCCTTTTGCAGGATCCGGGTAACGCCATTCCAGCTAGAAGAGTCGGCAAAGGCACCATGAACCAGGACAACGGTCGGCTTAGCGGTTTCGGCGATTGCGCTGGCAGACAGCAGAACGGCGGCAACGGCAAGGGAGGCAGCAAATTTGGACATGATCATTCCTCTTTTCAATACAGTTTAAAGGGTATGCGTAGGGGGGATTGTGGCCTGTCTGAAACAGGCCACCTGGCTAGCCGCGAATAAAGGCCAGTACGTCAGCGTTAAAGCGATCGGCCTCTGTCTCCGCCAGTCCATGTGAACCGCCGGCATATATCGTCAGCGTCGCATTCGCAACGATCTCAGCGGCGCGGTGTGCGGATGCCTTAATGGGTACAATCTGGTCATCGTCGCCATGAATAATCAGCGTAGGGCGATCAATCTGCTGCAGGTCGCGTGTGTAATCGACTTCAGAGAACTCATGGATGCAGTCATATTGCCCTTTAATGCCGCCCTGTAGGCCAATTCTGCGGAAGTTTTCCCGTAACCCGTCATTGGTGGGGACATGGTCACGGTTAAAGCCATAGAACGGAATTGTCAGGTCAAAGTAAAACTGTGAGCGGTTTTTGGCCGTGCCTTCGCGGATAGCATCAAACACCTCAATCGAAGTACCGTCTGGATTGGCATCCGTCCGGAGCATAAGAGGAGGGACTGCGCCGACCAGAACGACTTTAGCCACGCGTGAGGTACCATGACGGCCGATATAATGTGCAACTTCGCCGCCCCCTGTGGAGTGACCCACTAAAATCAGATCCTTCAGATCCAGCGACTCAATCAGCTCAGCGAGATCGTCCGCATACTGATCCATATTGTTGCCGTGGAAAGTCTGGTCTGAACGCCCATGGCTGCGACGGTCATGCGCGATGACCCGGAAACCATTCTGGCTGAAAAACAGCATTTGCTGATCCCAGGCATCAGACGATAACGGCCATCCGTGAGCGAAGAGGATAGGCTGACCTGAACCCCAGTCTTTGTAAAAAATGCCTGTTCCGTCTTTGGTGATGAAAGTTGTCATTTTGTACTCCTGTTATGTGTTGCGTTATTTGTTTTTGTGCGATTTGTTTGTGTGCAAATGAATATGGCAGCCCTTTTTGCCTTTGTCAATCGCTTGCAATTAAATCGTATGCAAATTATTTTAAGGGAACTGGAGGACATATGACTAAACACACTAATTCCGAGGATTCCCTGCCAGATGTGCACGGTATGCTCTGTTTCTCTCTTTACTCTGCGGGACATGCTTTTACTCAGCTCTATCGTCCCATGCTTGATAAGCTTGGCCTGACCTATCCCCAGTATCTGGTGATGGTTACCTTGTGGAATCAGGATGGGCGAACAGTGAAGGAACTGAGTGGAATTCTTTTTCTTGAGTCAAGCACGTTGACCCCTTTACTGAAGCGGCTGGAGACTGCTGGGTTGATCACCCGGACACGTAATCCGAAGGATGAGCGCGAAGTGCTTATCCACCTGACGGAGAAGGGGGAGGCGCTGAAAAGCGAGACCAGCACTATCACGCGCTGTATTGTGGATACCCTGGGGATGGACGCCGACATCATTGCTGACATCAAAGCATCAGTCGATAAGATCCGTGACAAGATCCACCGTGCGCAGAAACCGGACGCCAATGACCTGGCCTGATGGGGTCATTCGGGCAGAGACATACTGTCCATTCGTACGCTCTATGAAACACTGAATTTACTGGAGGGCTGTTTTTCGAATTGAGGAATCTCATTATGATGAGGGCTAATGATTCCCAGGGGATACCACATGCGCATTGACAATCTACAGTATTTTTTTGACCCACTTTGCGGCTGGTGTTATGCCAGCTCGCCCGCCCTGAATTATCTGGCACAACATTACATCGAAAAGCTCACGTTAATGCCCAGCGGTCTTTTTTGTGATGAGGGTGCCCGGCACATCACCGCCCAATGGGCAGAATATGCGTGGACAAACGATCGGCGTATCGCTTCGCTGACCGGTCAGCCATTCAGTGAGAGCTATCACCAGCTCCTGAACTCAGGTGCGCGCTTTGATTCGACGTTTATGAACCGGGCACTTACGGCTTTTCATGAAATCAGCCCGGCGGCAGAGGCAGGGCTGCTTCGTGCACTGCAACATGCCCGCTATGTACTGGGGCGTAATACCGCGCAAAGTGATGTGGTGGAAGAGATCGGCATCGCCTGGGCTCGGGAAAATAACGTTGACCTCAACCCTAATGACTTTGCCGGCCGGCTTGATGCCGATAACGCGCTTCGCAGCCTGACGGACGACAGGATCGCTGACGTAAAGCGTCTTATGAATCAAAAAGGTTTCAGGGGGGTTCCGCTGCTGTTGGTTACGGTTGACAGCACTGAGCACATTATCAGCGGCCACGATCTCTACGGTGGAGCAAAAAGCATCGGCGAGGCGCTGGCAAAGCTTGCGTAGCCAAAACGAGGCTTCCGGTTTTACACACCGGAGCTTCGTTTATCACCTGTTCGAATGCCCGAATCATTTCTGGCGGGAGAGGGAACGGAAAGAGCAGTAGTACCCTGCAGATGCGATAAGGCAGAGCATATACCCGAATGATTCGCTGCCTTCCTCCACGACATTCTTGACCACCCTGACGTAGCTTTGATCGAGTATCGCGTACCATAATTCGTGCATTCCAAACAGCCGGGAGAAAACCAGGACTGCCAGCAGACCACTGAGCATCATGCCGTACCACGGGGTACGGGTATAGTGGGTCAGTTGCGTAAGAGTAAGTCGGAAATGGATAACGGGATAAAGCAAAGCGCAAATAGCGGAAAGTAGTGCAAACCACACCCAACTTCCATGAGCCAGAAGATCAAAAAATGCATCCAGTTCGCGAATCAGCATGGAGAGGAAAAAGCCGCCGATCAGGATGTTGCAATAGCGCATGAATTCCCATTTCTTCGCCAGGAGGAAGTGAATAAATACGATGCTCACTAAAACCGATTCCTGCACAATTTCGGTCAGCGATATCTCCGGTATATCCAGATTAAATAAAGAGATATCCGCCCACAGACAAAGTACGGGCAAGGAGCAGGCTGCTGACGCGAAAAGAAAGAAGAAAAAGCTTTTGAGCACAGACATTAACACCACCACTTTCATTCAAAACACCTATGATAAGTGGCTTCGAACGAAAATCTATTTCACTTTGTGCGCTATAGGCATGAATTTTAAGCATATTGAGCTACTTAGCGAGGGTGCGTTCACTCTGTGCCGATAAGATCCCCCCTTTCAGGGAGCTCTCCGTCACTAAAGAGGCAATATGCTTTGGCTATCACAGGATGCGAATACATGGCCCCAGCGGCTTTAGTTTTCATAGCCATTCAGCCGTCCGGGTGTTTAAGCGGTTATAATAAAAAATAAAAACTTTGCTTAAAAAAATTTTCTGTGCCTAAATAGCGTCATCGGTTTGGAATACAGACCTTATAAAAGCAGTTTAGTAAAGCAGTCCTCAGTTCAGGTGTTATCAATAGATACTCTTCTTCGTGAGCCTCCTCCTAAGTGCCAAATAAGTTACTCTCTAAATACAGGCCATCATCGCCGCGCTTAGTGGCTCAAAAAATAAGGAATTATCTATGTCTAATAAAATGACTGGTTTAGTAAAATGGTTTAACGCTGATAAAGGTTTTGGCTTTATCACGCCTGACGACGGCAGCAAAGATGTATTCGTACATTTCTCTGCTATTCAGAGCGACAGCTTCAAATCGCTTGATGAAGGCCAGAAAGTGTCCTTCACCATTGAAAATGGCGCTAAAGGCCCGGCAGCGGGTAATGTTTCTCCGCTGTAAGTCGCGCCTGTTATCAATGACCCTTACGATAGCGATGAAGACGCGAGTCTGAGCAGTTAAGCTTCACTGATAACAAAAAAACCCGCCGAGTGCGGGTTTTTTTATGGCTCCAGGAAAATTGTTATTCTGTTTTGCCGACCTGTTTTCAGAGACAATTATCCTTCACCCGGAGGCGGGATGCGGTCCCGAAGGCTGTATTCCTGTGATAAACGCCAGAAATCATGACCAGCCGGATGCTGATATAAGCGGAGCGAGAATTGACCGGCGACAGCGGTGATGTATTCAAATATCGCTGACTGGGTATTTTCATACTCCATCCACAGTACGGATGAGGTAAAACAATAAATTTCCAGGGGAATACCCGACGGCGTAGGCTTTAGCGTTCGCACGACAATATACATATCTTTGATAATATCAGGCCGATCGGCGAGCCATGCCATCAGGTAGTGCCGAAAAAGCGTTAAATTTGTCAGGCCATTATCCATAAACCAACTGTCCGGTACGCCCATGGGATCACGCCCGTCGATGAGCTTTGCCAGCGGTTCATTCGTGCCGCGCAGGGCCAGCATCGGGGCCAGCGTTTCCTGAGTGAGGAATTTAACGGAGTGCTGATCGATAGTGGTGCTGCGCATAATCCGGCGCGCCCCTGACGAAAACATGGCCTGCCAGTTGGTATACGTTTCGGTCAGGAAGTTTTTGGTCGGGATACGCGAGATTGTGTTATCCCAGTTACGGATGGTAATAGTGTGCAGCGCTATGTCGGTCACTTCGCCACTCAGGTTCTTATCGGGCATTTCAATCCAGTCCCCCAACTGCAGGACATCATTTGACGAAAGCTGGATATTGGCCACGAGCGAAAGCAGGGTGTGCTGAAAGACTAACATCAGTACGGCTGCTACGGCCCCGAGGCTGGAAATAATGATCGCGGGGGATTTATTCGACATGACGGCAAGGATCATGATCGCAGCGATGATGTGGATAAATATTTTCCCTATCTGAATATAGCCTTTGATAGAGTGATTTTTACGCTTCGTCTTGCGTAAATAAGAGCTGTTGACAATATCCAGCATCTCATTGAAGAAAACCGACAGAAAAATAAAGAATAAAATCCCACAGATGGTATTTATTGCCGTCACCAGCGATGCCGGCATATTGGGCATAAACTGCAGGACGTAATAAACGATAATAACCGGAATGAAATTTGACAGCTTCTCGGCAATACGACGATCTTTTTCCAGCGGGACATCCTGTTTGTGGCTGGAAAAGAAGACCTTACGAACGATTTTTATGAGCAGGAATTTGCACATCAGGTGCGCAAAGAAACCAGAGATGACCAGCAGAATAAGATTAAATCCAATGGCCAGAGCCGGATTGCTTTCTATGAATGTTAATAAATAATCCAAGTACACCACCGCTTATCGCCTGAATCGTATGCCATTTTGTATTAACCTCATTCAGGAGATAAATACAAAGATTTAACCAAATCATATAATGGCATATCCGGTACAGGCAAGTCCACGACCTGAATCCTAAGCCGCACCGAGCTATTTTGTTGCGGTCAGTAACTTTATTTTCAAATTCGTTCCAGGCGATAAAAGCAGGCGAATGTGCGTGGCAGTGCCCAGAATGGCGGCGCTAAAGAAACACCGTCTGGCGGCGAAGCCAGACGGTGGAGAGGTTACGCTTTGCGCGTTGCCGCTTTCATTGCGCTGACAAAGGTTTTCAGCTCAGCCAGCATTTGCTCTGGCTTGTCCACGTTCTTCTCAATGATTTTAACGATAGCGGAGCCTGAGATTGCACCGGCTGCGTTAGCGTCAATCGCCGCGGTGACCTGGTCGGGAGATGAAATCCCAAAGCCCTGCAGCGGAGGGGCCGCGTGGTATTCAGCCAGCTTTTCGACCAGATGATGCAGAGGCAGCGCCGCTTTGTTCTCCGCGCCGGTTACACCCGCACGGGAGAGCAGGTAGGTATACCCGCGACCATAGGAGGCAATCTGGCGCAGCAGTTCATCATCGGCGTTTGGCGGGCAGATGAAAATAGGTGCCACGTTATGTCGCATCGCCGCCTGACGGAACGGCGCAGACTCTTCTACCGGTACGTCTGCCACCAGAACGGAGTCGACACCCACGCGCGCGCACTCGGCGTAAAACTCATCAATACCACGGTTAAACACCAGGTTGGCGTACATCAGCAGGCCAATCGGGATCGTCGGATGCTTCTGGCGGATCGCCGCCAGCATCTCGAAGCACTGAGTGGGCGTCACGCCTGCGGCAAACGCGCGCAGGGTGGCGTTCTGGATGGTCGGGCCATCCGCCAGCGGGTCAGAGAACGGAATACCCAACTCCAGCGCGTCGGCACCCGCTTCAATCAGGGCATCGATAATCTTCAGCGACTGCTCCGGGCCAGGGTCGCCCAGCGTAACGAAGGGAACGAACGCGCCTTCCTGGCGGGATTTCAGTTCGGCAAATGCATTATCATAGCGTTCCATCAGATTTCCCCTCGTGCTTTCAGAATATCGTGAACGGTGAAGATGTCTTTGTCACCGCGACCGGACAGGTTAACGACCAGCAGTTGCTCTTTTTCCGGGTTCTCTTTCATCATTTTCAGCGCGTGCGCCAGGGCGTGGGAAGACTCCAGCGCCGGGATAATCCCTTCGCTGCGGCACAGCGTTTTGAAGGCTTCCAGCGCTTCGTCATCGGTAATAGAAACATAATCCGCGCGACCCGTGCTGTTCAGATACGCATGCTGGGGTCCAACTGACGGAAAATCCAGGCCCGCAGAGATAGAGTAGGACTCTTCAATCTGGCCTTCCTCGGTTTGCATCATTGGCGATTTCATACCGAAGTAGATCCCCACGCGGCCATGCTTCAACGGTGCGCCATGCTCACCCGATTCAATACCGTGACCGGCAGGCTCGACGCCAATCAAACCCACGCGGGTGTCGTCGATGAAATCAGCAAACATGCCGATGGCGTTAGACCCGCCGCCGACGCAGGCGATCACCGCATCCGGCAGACGACCTTCTTTTTCAAGGATTTGCGCTTTGGTCTCTTCACCGATCATGCGCTGGAATTCGCGCACGATGGTCGGGAACGGGTGCGGACCCGCCGCGGTACCGAGCATGTAGTGCGCGGTTTCGTAGCTGCCAGACCAGTCGCGCAGCGCTTCGTTACAGGCATCTTTCAGCGTCGCGGAACCGCTGTGCACCGGAATCACTTCCGCCCCCATCAGGCGCATACGGAACACGTTCGGAGACTGACGCTCAACGTCTTTCGCACCCATGTAAATGCGACATTTCAGGCCGAGCAGGGCGCTGGCGAGCGCAGAGGCTACGCCGTGCTGGCCTGCACCGGTTTCAGCAATAATTTCGGTTTTCCCCATACGCTTCGCGAGCAGCGCCTGGCCGAGAACCTGGTTAGTTTTATGTGCGCCACCGTGCAGCAGATCCTCACGCTTGAGATACAACGTCGTGTTTGTGCCTTCGGTCAGGTTGCGACATTTCGTCAGTGCTGTCGGACGGCCCGCATAGTTTTTCAGCAGGTCGGTAAATTCCGCCTGAAATGCCGGATCTTTCTGCGCACTGACGAACGCCTCTTCCAGCTGGCGCAGGGCGGGCATCAGGATTTGCGGGACGTACATCCCGCCGAACTCACCAAAATACGGGTTAAGTAATGTCGTCATCTTCTCTTCCTTAATATGCACGCAGAGTGTTAAAAACCGAGGCCAGTTTGCTGGCATCTTTAATACCCGGTTGTGACTCTACGCCTGAATTGAAATCGAGGCCTGCGCAGCCCGCTTTGGCGGCTTCCACGCAGTTATCCGGGCTTAATCCACCCGCCAGCAGGACGTTGTCCAGCTTTTCGCCATTTAGCAGTGACCAGTCAAAACGCTGACCCGTACCGCCCTGGCCGTTGTCGAGCACATATTTATCAACATGATTCAGGTTACGTGCGGGCAGGGTGGTACCCACGCTTTGTGCTTTCCAGATCTGCACCTGAGGGGCGAGGTCTGCACGCAGCTTATCGATGTAGGCTTGATCCTCATCGCCATGCAGTTGCACCGCACTCAGGGATAACGTTTCGGCTTTTGCCACGACGTCTGCGATATCCGCATTACGGAACACGCCCACATAGCTAAGCGGCGCTGCCGCGATCACATTGCGCGCCTGTTCCTCACTGACGGCACGAGGCGAGGCGTCAACAAAGATCAGGCCGCCGTAAATGGCCCCCGCGTCATACGCGGCCAGGGCATCCTGTTCGCGAGTTAAGCCACACACTTTGTTTTCACCGAGCAGGACGCGACGCACCGCGGCGTTAAGGTCGTCATGTTCCATCATGGCGGAACCAATCAGGAAACCGTTGGCGAAGTGGCTCAGCTCGCGCACCTGAGCGTAGCTGTTAATGCCGGATTCGCTGATTACCGTGACGCCAGAACCCAGACGCGGCGCAAGCTGGCGCGTACGGTTCAGGTCAATCGACAGGTCACGAAGATCGCGGTTGTTAATGCCGACCACTTTGGCTTCCAGCGCGATGGCGCGCTCCAGTTCTTCTTCATTACTTACTTCGGTCAGCACGCCCATGTTTAGACTGTGCGCTACGGCAGACAGCTGGCGATACTGCTCGTCGTCGAGTACCGAGAGCATTAGCAGGCAGGCGTCAGCCTGGTAAAAACGCGCAAGCCAGATCTGATACGGGTCGATAATAAAGTCTTTGCACAGGATCGGCTGCGGCGCGATGCCGCTGACGATGGGCAGAAAATCGAAGCTGCCCTGGAAATATTTCTCATCCGTCAGCACGGAGATGGCGGACGCATGATGCTTATAAATACCGGCGATACGCGCCGGGTCGAAATCGTCACGAATAACGCCTTTTGACGGAGAGGCCTTTTTGCACTCCAGAATAAAGGCGGTGCGTGCGCCCTGCAGGGCGTCATAGAAACGACGGCTGCTGGGAACAACATCATTCTGGAAACTGGCAAGCGGCTGCTCTGCTTTGCGGGCTTCCACCCAGATGGCCTTATCGGCAACGATTTTCGCTAAAACGGTCTGCATTCTTTACCCTCTTGCCGCAAGTGCGGTAACGCGATCGTAAGCTGCACCGGAGTGCAGTACATCCAGAACTTTTTGGGCGTTAGCCTTCAGGTCTTCCTCACCGTGCAAACGCATCAGCATGGCGACGTTGGCTGCCACGGCGGCCTCATGCGCGGCCTCACCTTTACCTTGTAGTAAGCGCGTCAGAATGTCACGGTTTTCTTCCGGCGTGCCGCCCGCCAGCGCGTCCTGATGATAGGGTGTTAAGCCGAAATCAGACGCCTCCAGCTGATAGCTAAGCACTTCGCCGTTGTTCAGCTCGGCCACAAGCGTCGGTGCGTGGAGAGAAACTTCATCCATACCGCCGCTGTGTACCACGGCGGCACGCTGGTAACCCAGGACGCGCAGCGTCTCGGCAATCGGCAGGACCAGTTCAGGGCTGTATACGCCAATCAATGCCAGCGGCGGATGGGCCGGGTTAATCAGCGGACCGAGCACGTTAAAGAGCGTGCGGGTTTTAAGCTGCTGGCGCACCGGCATCGCATGGCGGAAACCGGTGTGGTACTTCGGCGCGAACAGGAAGCAGACGCCCAGGTCATCCAGCGCTTCTCGGGAACGTTCGGCATTCATGTCGAGGTTAATACCGAACGCGGCCAGCAGATCGGAGGAGCCAGACCGACTGGAAACGCTGCGATTACCGTGTTTCGCCACCTTCATCCCGCATGCCGCCGCCACAAAGGCGCTGGCAGTCGAAATATTGATACTGTTGCTGCCGTCGCCACCGGTACCCACGATATCGGCAAACGGATAGTCCGGGCGCGGGAACGGGGCGGCATTTTCCAGCAGGGCCGTGGCGGCACCGGCGATCTCCTGCGGGCTTTCGCCGCGCACTTTCATACTCACCAGCGCCGCGGCCAGCTGTTCAGGCTTCAGCTCGCCGCGCACTACGGCGGAGAAGAGCTGGTGGCTCTCCTGCTGGCTAAGGGTCTGCGCCTGGTACAGTTTCTCCAGAATCGGTTGCAGGGTATTGGTCTGCTCCAGCTTCTGTAGCGCCCAGTCGAGGGTCTGCTCCAGCAGACGGGCACCGTGTGACGTCAGGATCGATTCCGGGTGGAACTGCATGCCGCAGACGCGATCTGCGTCGTGACGTACCGCCATCACCATCCCTTCAAACGAGGCATTAATCGTCAGCCCGGCGGGAATATTACTCCCGACCAGCGAGTGATAGCGCGCAACCGGAAGTGGATTCGGTAACCCGGCAAACATCGCCTGGCCGTCATGTTCAATGCTGGAGGCTTTACCGTGCAGGATCTCGCCCGCCTGGCCGACATAGCCGCCGTAGGCTTCAACGATCGCCTGGTGACCGAGGCAGATGCCGATAATCGGTAGCTTGCCGCGCATGCGGGTCAGCAGCTCCGGCATACAGCCAGCTTCACTTGGCGCGCCCGGACCCGGGGAGAGCATCAGCACCGGGTTTTGCATGGTCGCCAGACGGTCAATCAGGGTCTGCGCCGGTACGTGGTTGCGGTAAATAACGACGTTATGGCCATTCGCACGCAGCTGATCTGCCAGGTTATAGGTAAAAGAGTCGATATTATCGAGCAGCAGAATGTCAGCCATCAGAAAATCTCCTGTGCATGATGTGCGGTAGCAATGGCGCGCAATACCGCGCGAGCCTTACTGCGGGTTTCGTCAGCTTCAGACTGCGGAACAGAGTCGAGAACAATCCCGGCGCCGGCCTGGACGGTGGCAATTCCGTCTTCAACGTAGGCAGAGCGGATCACGATGCAGGTATCGAGATCGCCGTGGGCGGTGAAGTAACCCACCGCGCCGCCGTAGCTGCCGCGACGACGACCTTCGGCAGCGGCAATCAACTGCATCGCACGCACTTTCGGCGCGCCGCTCAGGGTGCCCATGTTCATGCAGGCCCGGTAGGCGTGCAGCACATCGAGGTCGCTGCGCAGTTCACCCACCACGCGGGAGACCAGATGCATGACGAAGGAATAACGGTCGACTTTGGTCAGATCAGCCACGTAACGGCTACCCGGCGTGCAAATACGCGCAAGGTCGTTACGCGCCAGGTCAACCAGCATCAGATGCTCGGAGAGCTCTTTGTGGTCAGTACGCATTTCCAGTTCTATGCGGCTGTCGAGATCGCGATCCAGTGAACCGTCGGCACGACGGCCGCGGGGGCGGGTGCCCGCAATTGGGTAGATCTCAATCTGGCGGCTGGTAGCGTCGTATTTCAGGGAGCTTTCCGGTGACGCACCAAACAGAGTGAAATCATTGTCCTGCATAAAGAACATGTAAGGGCTCGGGTTACTCTTTTTCAGCACATCGTACGCTGCCAGCGGCGACGGGCAGGGGAGAGAGAAACGACGGGAAGGCACTACCTGGAAAATTTCCCCGGCGCGAATCGCTTTTTGCATCTGGCGAACCACGGCCCCGTACTGATCGTCGGTCTGGTTAACCTCACACGTCATCTGCTCGACGCGCTGTACCGGCAGCGCAGGGGGTGCCTCCGTCATTTGCTGCTGGAGTTGAGCGATGCGATTTTCGAGGCGCTCTTTCTCAGCCGCGGACGGCGTGAACAGGCTGGCCTGGATGCGGGTGTATTTTTTCTGATGGTCGATCACCAGCAGGGTCTCGGCCAGATAGAAGCAGTAATCCGGGCAGCGGTTACCCTGCTCGGTTTCCGGCAAATCTTCAAACCCGGCGACCAGGTCATATGCAAACAGCCCGCCGAAGAACATCGCTTCACGCTCATCTTCCGGCACGGTGACCAGATTTTGCAGCAGGCGGAAAGCGTCGAAAACGGACAGCGAGCAGAGGCGGGCATCTTCGTCCAGCAGCTGGCTTACCGGAGGAAAATGCAGAATTCGCTGGTCCGGGTGACGTTTATTCTCGATGCCCGCAGGCAGGGCAGCATCAAGCAGCGGCAGCAGCGATGCGCCATTGTCAGAGAGTGCCTTGATGGTGACAGTGTCACCTAACGCGGTAATGCGCAGCGCGCTGTCGACCAGCAACAGGCTTTTAAGATCGTCCTTGCTGTCGATATCTGCAGACTCCAGCAGCAGCGTTGCCGGACGTGCGCCGCACACCTGATGAAACAGCGCGGTCGGGTTGTGGCGATAGGCCGCCTCGCAGGTCAGCAGGTCGAGATGGGGTTTGGCTGTTTGCATGTTGTTGTTCTCATTTATTCTGTTCAAAAAAAAGCCCGCTGGGTAGCGGGCTGGGTATCTGTTTGCATTTCGCAGACGCGTGACACTGCCCGAAAATCAGGAAGTGCGCCACCAACCGTGCAGAGTGAAATGTGCTGTCATTTTCAGATACCTTTCTCGTGTGAACTTGCGTACTAGTTAACTGGTTCGGTGGCGAGTTGTCAACCCTTGATTTCAGAATTTCGCGTTAAGTCGGTATCATGGCGGTTTCGGATGTCTCCAACCTGTTATGGGAAGTGCTTTGAGCGATACCACCTACGCCATTATTTATGATTTACACAGCCATACGCAGGCTTCTGATGGTCTGCTGACACCCGAAGCCCTGGTTCATCGCGCGGTTGAGATGCGCGTCGGCACGCTGGCGATAACCGATCACGATACCACTGATGCCATTCCGGCAGCGCGCGCTGAGATTGCCCGCAGCGGGCTGGCGCTGAATCTGGTCACCGGGGTCGAGATCTCAACCGTCTGGGAAAACCATGAAATTCATATCGTTGGTCTAAACATCGATATAGAACATCCGGCACTTGTAACGTTTTTGCAAGAACAAAAAACGCGCCGCAACCAGCGAGCGGAGATGATCGGCGAGCGTCTGGAAAAGGCGCATATTCCGGGCGCGCTGGAAGGGGCACAAGCGCTCGCGAACGGTGGGGCAGTCACGCGCGGTCATTTCGCCCGTTTTCTGGTTGAAGCGGGCAAGGCAACGACCATGGCGGATGTTTTTAAAAAGTATCTGGCGCGCGGGAAAACCGGATACGTTCCGCCACAGTGGTGTACAATAAAACAAGCTATTGATGTGATTCATCATTCTGGCGGTAAGGCCGTGCTGGCCCATCCGGGGCGGTATAATCTTTCTGCTAAATGGCTGAAAAGACTGCTGGCACACTTTGCTGAATGCGGTGGCGAGGCGATGGAAGTCGCCCAGTGTCAGCAGGCACCCAATGAGCGTGCGCAGCTTGCGACTTATGCTCGCCAGTTCGGCCTGTCAGGGTCGCAGGGCTCTGATTTCCATCAGCCCTGCGCATGGATTGAACTGGGGCGCAAGCTTTGGTTACCGGCAGGCGTTGAGCCGGTCTGGCAGCTCTGGGAACAGCCGCAGCAAATTGAAGAGAGGGAAGTATGAGTCAGTTTTTCTATATTCATCCGGATAACCCGCAGCCACGTCTGATCAATCAGGCCGTGGAGATCGTCCGCAAAGGCGGCGTGATTGTTTACCCGACCGATTCTGGCTACGCGCTGGGCTGCAAAATTGAAGACAAAGGGGCGATGGAGCGTATCTGCCGTATTCGCCAGCTTCCGGACGGCCATAACTTTACGCTGATGTGTCGCGATCTCTCTGAGCTGTCGACCTATGCGTATGTTGATAACGTGGCGTTTCGCCTGATTAAAAACAACACGCCGGGTAACTACACCTTCATCCTGAAAGGGACGAAAGAGGTTCCGCGCCGCCTGTTGCAGGAAAAACGTAAAACCATCGGGATGCGCGTACCGTCGAACCCGATCGCGCAGGCGCTGCTGGAAACCCTCGGCGAACCAATGCTCTCGACTTCGCTGATGCTGCCGGGAAGTGAGTTTACCGAGTCCGACCCGGAAGAGATCAAAGATCGTCTGGAGAAGGTGGTTGAGCTGATTATTCACGGCGGCTATCTCGGTCAGCAACCGACCACCGTGGTCGACTTAACCGAAGATGCGCCAGAAGTGATTCGTGAAGGCGTGGGCGATGTTAAGCCTTTCTTGTAGAGGTGTAAGCAGATATACTACGCGGCCATCAAAGCAGGGCCAGGCCCTCTTTTGACCTGATTCGACGCCTGTGAAGGCGACACCTGAGGAAGCTCAATGAGCGAGAAGTTACAGAAAGTGCTGGCGCGCGCCGGCCACGGTTCGCGCCGTGAAATCGAAGCCATTATTGAAGCGGGCCGCGTGAGTGTGGACGGTAAAATCGCCACGCTGGGTGACCGCGTAGAAATCGTACCGGGGCTTAAGATCCGCATCGACGGTCATCTTATCTCCGTGAAAGAGTCTGCTGAACAGATTTGCCGCGTGCTGGCTTACTATAAGCCGGAAGGCGAGCTGTGTACCCGCAACGACCCGGAAGGTCGCCCGACGGTGTTTGACCGTCTGCCTAAACTGCGAGGTGCGCGCTGGATTGCCGTGGGTCGTCTGGACGTTAACACCTGCGGCCTGCTGCTATTTACCACCGACGGTGAGCTGGCAAACCGTCTGATGCACCCAAGCCGTGAAGTGGAACGTGAATATGCCGTGCGTGTCTTCGGCCAGGTTGATGAAAATAAACTGCGCGACCTGTCGCGTGGCGTTCAGCTGGAAGACGGTCCTGCAGCATTCAAAACCATCAAATTTACCGGTGGTGAAGGGATTAACCAGTGGTACAACGTCACCCTGACAGAGGGGCGTAACCGCGAGGTGCGTCGTCTGTGGGAAGCGGTAGGGGTTCAGGTTAGCCGCCTGATTCGCGTTCGTTACGGTGACATTCTGCTGCCAAAAGGTCTGCCGCGTGGCGGCTATACCGAACTGGATCTGACCCAGACCAACTACCTGCGCGAGCTGGTGGGGCTAACGCCGGAAACCACCTCAAAAGTGGCGGTGGAGAAAGATCGTCGTCGTATGAAGGCGAACCAGATCCGTCGTGCGGTGAAACGCCATAGCCAGGTGAACAGCAGCAACCGTCGCTCTGGCAGCCGGAATAACAACGGTTAATCTTAAAGCCCGGTGAATGCACCGGGCTTTTTTCTTTAGTAATCAATCCCAGGCTGCGCTTTGATACCTGCATCAAATGCATGCTTGACCGGACGCAGCTCGCTGACGGTATCTGCCAGTTCCAGAATATCCCGATGACACCCACGACCCGTGACGATTACCGTCTGATGTGCAGGGCGGTTTTTCAGTGCATCCAGCACGGCATTCAGCGGCAGGTAGTCGTAGGCGACCATATAGGTGATCTCGTCCAGTAGCACCATATTGAGCGTCGGATCGGACAGCATTCTTTTGGCGTGCTCCCAGACAGCAAGGCAGGCTGCGGTGTCGGTTTCCCGGTTCTGCGTGTCCCACGTAAAACCGGTTGCCATCACTTGAAACTCAACGCCGTGAGGTTCCAGCAAATTGCGCTCCCCATTGGGCCATTCGCCTTTGATAAACTGGATTACGCCCACTTTTTGCCCGTGTCCGACGGCGCGGGTGGCGGTGCCGAACGCGGCGGTGGTTTTGCCTTTGCCGTTGCCGGTAAATACGATGACGATCCCTCGCTCGTCCTGGGCTGACGCAATGCGCGCATCAACCTGTTCTTTCAGACGCTGCTGGCGCTGCTGGTGACGTTCTTCACTCATTGCGAAATCCCCGGTTTACGGCCCGGTTGGGCATCAAAAGTCATTCCGGTTTTGCGACGGCTGTCGTCGCCCATTAGCCAGAGATAGAGTGGCATAATATCGGCCGGGGTTTTCAGCTTCTGCGGATCTTCTGTCGGGAACGCGCTGGCGCGCATTTTGGTGCGTGTTCCGCCCGGATTAATGCAGTTTACGCGCAGATGGCGGCTCTGATATTCCTCCGCCAGCACCTGCATCATACCTTCGGTCGCAAATTTAGAGACAGCATATGCCCCCCAGTTTGCGCGCCCCTCACGGCCTACGCTGGAAGAGGTAAAGACCAGAGAGCCTGACTCAGATTTGAGTAATAAAGGAAGCAAGGCCTGGGTGAGGAAAAAGGTGCCGTTGACGTTAACCTGCATGACCTGCTGCCAGATATCAGAATCCTGCTCATCCATTGGACGAACTTCGCCTAACAACCCGGCGTTATGCAGCACACCGTCCAGACGTGGATAATGGGTGCTGATACGTTGGGCTAATTCCTGACATACCGCTGGCGTACAGGTCAGTAAATCAAGAGTATACCAGGGGGCCGGTATGCCACCTGCCGCTTCAATTTCCTGAGCGACACCTTTGAGTTTTTCTTCGTTGCGACCGATCAGAATAACGCTCGCGCCATATTCAGCATAGGTCAGGGCCGCTTCGCGACCAATACCCGCGCTGGCACCGGTGACAAGAATGATCCGGTTCTGCAGCAGGTTTTTTTGCGGTTGATAGTGCACGGTGACTCCTCAGGCGCACGGTGACTCAATGGCGCCTTCATAATGACTTTTCGGCTTTATGCCCGAATTAGCGTGAGAATTCAATCAGTCTACAGGACGTATTACTGTAAAATTAACAATTTGCAAATATTTAAACCGCCGGGCGGGGATTCCTGAAGATGGCTCGCACAGGTAATGTCACGGGCGAGACGCAAAGGCAGGGCTGTTGTACACTGCCGTGAAAGATTCGTGGTTAAATCAAGGTGGAACGCGTGGAATTACTTTCTCAATATGGGTTGTTTTTGGCTAAAATCGCGACGGTGGTGATTGCCATTGCGGTCGTTGCCGTTCTGATTGTCAATCTCACGCAGCGCAAACGTCAGCGTGGGGAGTTACGCATTACCCGTCTGAGCGAGCAGTACAAAGAGATGCAGGAAGACATGTCCCTCTCACTGCTTGATAGCCATCAACAGAAGGCATGGCTGAAGGCCCAGAAGAAAAAGCACAAGCAGGAAGTCAAAGCCGCAAAGGCGAAAGCTAAGCTTGCAACGCCACAGTCTGACGCGAAGCCTCGTGTCTATGTACTCGATTTTAAAGGCAGTATGGATGCGCATGAAGTCGCTTCGCTACGGGAAGAGGTGACTGCCGTTCTGGCCGTGGCCACTCCGCAGGATCAAGTGGTGGTGCGTCTTGAAAGCCCAGGCGGGGTTGTGCACGGCTACGGACTGGCCGCTTCTCAGCTACAGCGTCTGCGAGAAAAGCAGATCCCGCTTACCGTGGCGGTAGATAAAGTCGCGGCAAGTGGTGGCTATATGATGGCCTGCGTGGCGGACAAAATTGTTGCGGCACCGTTCTCCATCATTGGCTCTATCGGCGTGGTCGCACAGATCCCAAACTTTAACCGTTTTCTGAAGAATAAAGAGATTGATATCGAACTGCACACGGCGGGTCAGTACAAACGTACCCTGACGCTGCTGGGGGAAAATACGGAAGAAGGGCGCCAAAAATTCCGTGAGGATCTCAACGAAACGCACCACCTGTTTAAAGATTTCGTACACCGTATGCGCCCAACGCTCGATATTGAGCAGGTCGCGACAGGCGAACACTGGTACGGTATTCAGGCGCAGGAAAAAGGGCTGGTAGATGAAGTGGGGACTAGCGACGATCTGCTACTCAACCTGATGGACGGAAGGGAGCTGATAGGCGTGCGGTTCACCCAGCGTAAGCGCCTGATGGACCGCTTTACCAACAGTGCAGCGGAAAGCGCAGATCGCCTGCTGCTTCGCTGGCTACAGCGCGGACAAAAACCGCTGCTGTAAGCAAAAACGCGAGGCATATGCCTCGCGTTTTGCATTAATCGACCAGGTGATATTTTTCAGAAAGCGTATGCGCCAGGTATTTAAACATATTAAACACAGCGGTGCTTTTTGGGGTGGGTAATCCCTGTTCGTCAAGGAAGTATTCGCCGCTGAAAACCAGCACGCCATTACGCTGCTCTACACCGGTGGCTTCGATGCCCGCCAGGGTATCTTCATGGTCACGGATAAGCTTATTTGCTTCGATAAGCAGAGAGGCTCGGTCAATAGGTTGGGTCGTATTCTGCATAATCCACTCCTTAAACAGTGACAATAGTCTACGCCGGGGCCGCTTTGGGGGCAAATTTTCCCTGTTTTGTGAGGGGATAAGATACAGGGGGCAGGTTGGCGGGATTTGCTTTTGCATGCTAATAAAGTTGCGTAACGAATTTTATCAGGTAGAGTGTGCGCTTTCGTCATTCTGGCAACAGAATTGCTTGACATTCGACCGGGAACTCGTCACGAATTATACGAGGTGTGAGAAAAATACCCGATAACTCAATCACCTGGGCGTCTTTCCTCAGACACCCGGTAGGACAAAGGGGTTGATATCTCCTGACGCAGCCGCAATATCATTGGCTCGTCGTCAGCGGAAGGGAAATCAACGTGCGGCGTATTCCTGGAAGAATTAAATTAGGTAAAGGTGAATATGGGTAAAGCTCTCGTCATCGTTGAGTCCCCGGCAAAAGCCAAAACGATCAATAAGTATCTGGGTAATGACTACGTGGTTAAGTCCAGCGTGGGTCATATCCGCGATTTGCCGACCAGTGGCTCAGCCAGCAAAAAGAGCGCAGACTCTACCTCCACCAAAGGGGCTAAAAAGCCTAAAAAGGATGAACGTAGCGCGCTTGTCAACCGCATGGGTGTTAACCCATGGCACAACTGGGATGCACAATACGAAGTGCTGCCCGGAAAAGAGAAAGTCGTTAACGAGCTGAAGCAGCTGGCTGAAAAAGCAGACCACATTTATCTCGCAACCGACCTTGACCGCGAAGGGGAAGCCATTGCATGGCACCTGCGGGAAGTGATCGGGGGTGATGACAAACGCTACAGTCGCGTAGTGTTTAACGAAATTACAAAAAATGCGATTCGTCAGGCGTTTGAGAAGCCTGGCGAGCTGAACATCGACCGTGTCAACGCCCAGCAGGCGCGTCGCTTTATGGACCGCGTTGTAGGCTATATGGTCTCTCCACTGCTGTGGAAAAAGATTGCCCGTGGCCTGTCCGCAGGACGTGTGCAATCCGTCGCCGTGCGTCTTGTCGTTGAGCGTGAACGCGAAATTAAAGCCTTCGTGCCGGAAGAATTCTGGGAAATTGACGCCAATGTGACCACGCCGGGCGGTGACGCTCTGCCACTGCAGGTGAGCCATCAGAACGATAAGCCTTTCCGTCCTGAAAACCGTGACCAGACCATGGCTGCCGTCGCGTTGCTGGAAAAAGCACGCTATCAGGTGCTGGAACGTGAAGATAAACCGACCAGCAGTAAACCTGGCGCGCCGTTTATCACGTCTACCCTGCAACAGGCGGCGAGTACGCGCCTTGGCTATGGCGTGAAGAAAACCATGATGATGGCCCAGCGCTTGTATGAAGCGGGTTACATCACCTACATGCGTACTGACTCAACGAATCTGAGCCAGGATGCGGTAAACATGGTACGCGGTTATATCAGTGATAACTTCGGTAAAAAATACCTGCCGGAAAGCGCCAATCAATTCGCCAGCAAAGAGAACTCTCAGGAAGCGCACGAAGCGATTCGTCCTTCTGATGTCTCTGTGTTAGCCGAGTCGCTGAAAGATATGGAAGCCGACGCCCAGAAACTGTATCAGCTGATCTGGCGTCAGTTTGTCGCCTGTCAGATGACGCCTGCGAAGTATGACTCCACGACGCTGACCGTCGGTGCGGGCGACTTCCGTCTCAAAGCGCGCGGTCGTATCCTGCGTTTCGACGGCTGGACAAAAGTCATGCCTGCGCTGCGTAAAGGTGATGAAGACCGTACGCTGCCAGCGGTGAACAAGGGAGATGAGCTCTCTCTGGTTGATCTCGTTCCTGCTCAGCACTTCACCAAGCCGCCTGCGCGCTTTAGTGAAGCGTCGCTGGTGAAAGAGCTGGAAAAACGCGGTATTGGTCGTCCATCGACCTACGCGTCAATCATCTCGACGATCCAGGATCGCGGCTACGTTCGAGTTGAAAACCGTCGTTTCTATGCGGAAAAAATGGGTGAGATCGTCACCGACCGTCTGGAAGCTAATTTCCGCGAGTTGATGAACTACGATTTCACCGCGCAAATGGAAGACAGCCTCGACGAGGTTGCCAGCCATAAGGCGGAGTGGAAGAAGGTTCTCGACAGCTTCTTCAGCGACTTTACCAACCAGCTTGAAAAAGCGGAGAAAGATCCTGAAGAGGGCGGCATGCTGCCTAACCAGATGGTTCTGACCAGCATCGACTGCCCAACCTGCGGCCGCAAGATGGGTATTCGTACGGCAACCACGGGCGTCTTCCTTGGCTGTTCCGGCTATGCGCTGTCGCCAAAAGAGCGCTGCAAAACCACCATCAACCTGGTGCCAGAGAACGAAGTTCTCAACGTGCTGGAAGGTGAGGATGCGGAAACCAACGCTCTGCGTGCTAAACGCCGCTGCAAAAAATGCGGCACGGCGATGGACAGCTACCTGATCGATCCTAAACGTAAGCTGCACGTCTGCGGTAATAACCCAACGTGTGACGGGTATGAGATTGAGGAAGGTGAATTCCGCATTAAAGGCTATGACGGCCCGATTGTGGAGTGCGAGAAGTGTGGCTCTGAAATGCACCTGAAAATGGGGCGTTTCGGGAAGTACATGGCGTGCACCAACGACGAGTGTAAAAACACGCGCAAAATTCTGCGCAACGGTGAAGTGGCTCCGCCGAAGGAAGATCCGGTTCCGTTGCCAGAGCTGCCGTGTGAAAAATCCGACGCGTACTTCGTGCTGCGTGATGGTGCTGCGGGTGTCTTCCTGGCGGCCAACACCTTCCCGAAATCGCGTGAAACACGTGCGCCGCTGGTTGAAGAACTGCACCGCTTCCGTGACCGTCTGCCAGAAAAACTGCGTTACCTGGCCGATGCGCCACAGCAGGATCCTGAAGGCAATAAGACGGTGGTTCGCTTTAGCCGTAAAACGAAGCAGCAGTACGTGGCGGCAGAGAAAGAGGGCAAAGCGACCGGCTGGTCCGCCTTCTTTGTCGATGGCAAATGGGTTGAAGGCAAGAAATAAGCTTGCCTGACCGTCACTTACCTGTGAAAGGGCCGGACTTCCGGCCCTTTTTTATTACCTTATTATTATTTTTTGTTCCGTACTATACAGTCAGGCTATAAATGATATAGTGGTTATAGTTAACCCATTTCTTATTATCAAATCGTCTTAAGCGATTGACCGCGTGCGCTAAATCGGATGGTCTGGCATGAAATTACAGCAGCTTCGTTATATCGTTGAGGTGGTGAATCACAACCTTAATGTCTCTTCTACTGCCGAGGGGCTATATACCTCGCAACCGGGCATCAGCAAGCAGGTTCGCATGCTGGAGGATGAATTAGGTATTCAGATTTTCGCCCGTAGCGGTAAGCACCTTACGCAGGTGACGCCAGCGGGGCAGGAAATTATTCGCATTGCGCGTGAAGTCCTCTCCAAAGTCGATGCGATTAAATCTGTTGCAGGAGAACATACCTGGCCAGATAAAGGCTCGCTGTATATTGCCACCACGCACACCCAGGCGCGCTATGCATTACCTGGCGTCATTAAGGGCTTTATCGAGCGTTATCCGCGCGTCTCTTTGCATATGCATCAGGGGTCACCGACGCAAATCGCTGAAGCGGTGTCGAAGGGGAATGCCGATTTTGCCATCGCGACGGAAGCGCTCCACCTGTATGACGATCTGGTAATGCTTCCGTGCTATCACTGGAACCGATCGATCGTAGTGACTCCCGATCACCCGCTGGCGGGGAAAGGGTCGGTAACGATTGAAGAGCTGGCGCAATATCCGTTAGTCACCTATACGTTTGGCTTTACCGGACGTTCCGAGCTTGATACCGCCTTTAACCGTGCCGGGTTAACCCCACGCATTGTCTTTACCGCTACCGATGCCGACGTCATCAAGACTTACGTACGGCTTGGTCTGGGCGTGGGCGTTATTGCCAGCATGGCGGTCGACCCGGTGTCAGACCCTGATCTGGTACGTCTTGATGCACACGATATTTTTAGCCACAGCACCACAAAAATTGGCTTCCGTCGCAGTACCTTCCTGCGTAGCTATATGTATGATTTTATTCAGCGCTTTGCCCCGCATTTAACGCGTGACGTGGTGGATACCGCCGTTGCATTACGCTCAAATGAAGATATTGAAGAGATGTTTAAAGACATCAAACTCCCCGCAAAATAATCACACCCGGTATCTTTCCCTAACGGAAAGATACCGAAATACCGCCTTAAAGCTAAATTAGAATTATCATCATCTGCGCTCTCCCTGCCATATATTGTCATTATCCTTTTATTTTGTATGGTTTTAATGTCGTGAATTGGCGACAAAAATAGAAACTAATTAACGGCTACGCAAATTTTTCTTTTCAAATATTTATTTGTGGTCAAAAGAATGAATATTTCATACCTCCGGATGCGTAAATTCACTGGCTTTTCGGCTAAAGTTTCTTTAGGATTTATCTCAACAGATGATTAATTGTACCAATTGTTTGGTCCTAAATGATAAGCGATATCGATTGTATGAGGTTAGCAATGCCTTCAGGAAGTGAAGAACCGCAAAGGGATCCTGCGCTCAAGCGTAAAGCCTGGCTGGCGGTCTTTCTCGTCTCCGCCCTGTTCTGGCTGATGGTTGCTCTCCTAGCCTGGAAATATTGGGGTTGAATATGGCAGTGACGGTACGTACAGAAACGGTAAAACAGATGTGTCAGCGTCATGACACTGTCCACAAAGGACGTAAGGCTCCTGCGACAGTTGTGCCTGCTTCCTGGAAACTGACGCCGCAGCAGCAAGCCTTTATTGATGTGTTCGCGGAAGACGAACCCAAAAAACAATAATTTAGTTTTTTGCGTAATGATGCATTGGGTCTGAATAACGACTATGCACCTTTGTACTCTTTAATAAATACACATCAGCAATATCGCACTGAGGACCTGCCTCGGAATGTTTAATAAATAATGCCTGGTGTCCCTATGATGAATAACATGACGTCTCACAAATACTGGTCATGGATTGGCGTGTTTACCCTGTCGATCCTGTTCTGGAGTCAGCTCATCTGGCTGGCCATCCGCTAAATGATAAAACCTCGCTGCGGCGGGGTTTTTTGTTTTGACGTCCTCTGGACCATTCCTAAATTTATCAATTCGGGTTGTTATCAAAACGTTACGACATCTTTGTGTTATCTTTAATTACGGCCCTGATGATTGTCAGGACATCTCTGTAATTAAGGAGGAGCTTATGTCGTTAACCCTACGCGAAGCCAGTAAGGACACATTACAGGCAGAAAATAAAACCTGGCATTACTATAGCCTGCCGCTGGCTGCCAGAACGCTTGGGGACATTTCGCGTTTACCCAAGTCCTTGAAAGTTCTGATGGAAAACCTCTTGCGCTGGCAGGACGGTGATTCCGTCACGCTCGATGATATCCAGGCGCTGGCGGGGTGGCTGAAGCATGCCCATGCCGACAGAGAAATCGCCTACCGCCCGGCAAGGGTCCTGATGCAGGACTTTACCGGTGTACCTGCCGTGGTGGATCTCGCCGCGATGCGCGAGGCGGTTAAACGCCTCGGCGGCGATACGGCCAAAGTGAACCCGCTTTCCCCCGTTGACCTCGTGATTGACCACTCCGTGACCGTTGACCATTTCGGTGATGACGATGCCTTTGGCGAGAACGTCCGTCTGGAAATGGAGCGTAACCACGAACGTTATGTTTTCCTGAAGTGGGGCCAGCAGGCATTCAGCCGCTTTAGCGTGGTTCCACCAGGCACCGGTATTTGCCACCAGGTTAACCTTGAGTATCTCGGTAAAGCCGTCTGGAGCGAATTACAGGACAAAGAGTGGGTGGCTTATCCGGATACGCTGGTGGGTACAGATTCCCACACCACCATGATTAACGGCCTCGGCGTGCTGGGCTGGGGTGTCGGCGGAATCGAAGCGGAAGCCGCCATGCTCGGTCAGCCGATCTCCATGCTGATTCCGGATGTCGTGGGCTTTAAGCTGACAGGAAAACTGTCAGAAGGCATTACCGCGACCGATTTGGTACTTACCGTTACGCAAATGCTGCGCAAGCATGGGGTGGTGGGCAAATTTGTTGAGTTCTACGGGGACGGGCTGGATTCGCTGCCCCTGGCTGACCGCGCGACCATTGCCAACATGGCACCAGAATATGGCGCAACCTGTGGCTTTTTCCCAATTGATGACGTCACGCTGGAGTACATGCGTCTGAGCGGACGCAGCGAAGAGCAGGTGGCGCTGGTAGAGGCCTATACCAAAGCGCAGGGTATGTGGCGCAATCCGGGCGATGAACCGGTATTTACCAGTACGCTTGAGCTTGATATGGGCAGCGTTGAGGCAAGCCTCGCCGGGCCAAAACGTCCGCAGGATCGCGTCGCGTTGACAGACGTGCCGAAAGCCTTTGCGGCCAGCAATGAGCTGGAAGTCAACGTGGCGAAGAAAGACCATCGTCCCATCGACTATGTGTTGAACGGCCATCAATATCAACTTCCGGACGGGGCGGTTGTGATTGCCGCCATCACATCCTGTACCAACACCTCAAACCCCAGTGTTTTAATGGCGGCCGGTCTGCTGGCGAAAAAAGCGGTTGAACTGGGTCTGAAACCTCAACCGTGGGTCAAAGCCTCGCTGGCGCCGGGCTCCAAAGTGGTTTCGGATTACCTGGCGCAGGCTAAGCTGACGCCTTATCTTGATGAGCTGGGCTTTAACCTCGTGGGGTATGGCTGTACGACCTGCATTGGTAACTCCGGTCCGCTGCCTGAGCCCATTGAAACGGCGATCAAGCAGGGCGATTTGACGGTAGGCGCCGTTCTTTCCGGCAACCGTAACTTTGAAGGGCGTATTCATCCACTGGTGAAAACCAACTGGCTTGCTTCGCCGCCCCTGGTGGTGGCCTATGCGCTGGCCGGGAACATGAACATTAACCTGGTGACCGATCCGATTGGTCACGACCGCAAGAACGATCCCGTCTACCTGAAAGATATCTGGCCGTCCTCGCGTGAAATTGCGATGGCCGTTGAAAAGGTCTCTACAGAGATGTTCCGCAAAGAGTATGCGGAGGTCTTCGAAGGCACGCCGGAATGGAAAACCATCAATGTCGTGGGGTCGGACACCTATGACTGGCAGGATGACTCGACCTATATTCGTCTGTCTCCGTTCTTTGATGAGATGCTCGCCGAGCCTGCGCCGCTTAAAGATATTCATGGGGCGCGCATCCTGGCCATGCTGGGGGATTCTGTCACCACTGACCATATCTCTCCGGCGGGGAGTATCAAAGCCGATAGCCCGGCGGGCCGTTATTTGCAAAGCCGGGGAGTGGAGCGCCGCGATTTTAACTCCTACGGTTCGCGCCGCGGTAACCATGAAGTCATGATGCGGGGCACGTTTGCCAACATTCGCATTCGTAATGAAATGGTTCCGGGGGTGGAAGGGGGGATGACGCGCCATCTGCCGGGGACGGACGTCGTGTCGATTTACGATGCAGCCGTGAAATATCAACAGGAAGGTACGCCGCTGGCGGTGATTGCCGGGAAAGAGTACGGTTCCGGTTCCAGCCGTGACTGGGCGGCGAAAGGACCGCGCCTGCTAGGCGTTCGTGTGGTGATCGCCGAGTCGTTTGAACGTATTCACCGCTCGAACCTCATCGGCATGGGGATTCTGCCGCTTGAGTTCCCGCAGGGCGTAACCCGTAAAACGCTGGGGCTGACCGGAGAAGAGCAGATTGATATTAGTGGTCTGCAAAACCTGCAGCCGGGTAAAACGGTGCCGGTGAAGCTGACGCGAGCTGACGGGAAGACGGAGGTACTGGACTGCCGGTGCCGTATTGATACGGCAACCGAATTGACCTACTACCAGAACGACGGCATTTTACACTATGTGATTCGTAAGATGCTCGATTGATAAAAAAGCCCGGCGCTTATGCCGGGCTTTTTACTTTCACTCTTTCAGCAGATGGCCCATCTTGGCGGCTTTAGTATCAAGATAATGGGCGTTTTTCGGGTTGCGGCCAACAATCAGCGGCACACGTTCGACAATGTTGATTCCCGCTTCGGTGAGGATTTCCACTTTTTTCGGGTTGTTCGTCAGCAGACGAACCTCGTCGACGCCCAGCAGCTTGAACATGTCCGCACACAGGGTGAAGTCACGTTCATCGGCGGCAAAACCGAGCTGATGGTTGGCTTCTACCGTATCGTAGCCCTGGTCCTGCAGCGCGTATGCGCGGATTTTATTCAGCAGGCCAATATTACGACCTTCCTGACGGTGATAGAGCAACACACCGCGGCCTTCTTCGGCAATATGAGAAAGGGCAGCTTCCAGCTGGAAACCGCAATCACAGCGCAGGCTGAACAACGCATCGCCGGTCAGACACTCCGAATGGACGCGGGACAGCACCGGCGTCTGCCCTGAAATATCGCCGTAGACCAGCGCAACATGATCCTGTCCGGTTGCCAGTTCTTCAAACCCCACCATCAGGAAATCGCCCCATGGGGTTGGCAGTTTGGCTTCTGCCACACGTTTAAGCTGCATGTGATTCTCCAGAGTAGGCTGACACGTTTCGTGTCTTGCGCCTGTTTTACTTTCTGTATCTGTTCATTTTGCCACAAGCTCAGCAGGTTCGCCTAATGGGCACCATGCTATATGAACGTTAAACGCACGATCCGACATCTCCACCCATCGGATGAATTTCAGTTATGATTGTGAGGCTTAGCGTAAAAGGAGAAGACATGCTTTCAATCGCCAGACGTACGGCAGCAGGCGCGGCCATTTTACTGATTATGCCTTTGACCGTATGGGTCTCCGGCTGGATGTGGCAGCCCGGGCAGAATGCCACGTGGCTGAAAACGTTGTACTGGGTAACGGAGACGGTCACGCAACCGTGGGGAATTATCACCCATATCATTCTCTGTGGCTGGTTCCTGTGGTGCCTGCGTTTTCGTCTGCGCGCGGCGCTGATGCTCTTTGCTATCCTGGGTGGCGCGATTGTTATTGGTCAGGGCGTTAAGTCCTGGGTGAAAGACCATGTTCAGGAGCCACGACCGTTTGTCGTCTGGCTGGAAAAAACACACCATATTCCGGTAGATGAGTTCTACAATTTAAAGCGTAAAGATCGCGGTGCGCTGGTGAAAGAACAGCTTACGGAACAGCAGGATATTCCGAAGTTCTTGCGTAAACATTGGCAAAAAGAGACGGGCTTCGCGTTTCCTTCCGGCCACACGATGTTTGCGGCCAGCTGGGCGCTGTTGGCTGTTGGGCTGCTTTGGCCACGACGTCGAACGGTTACCATCGGGATATTACTGATCTGGGCAACGGGAGTGATGGGCAGCCGCTTGCTGCTGGGGATGCATTGGCCACGGGACCTGGTGGTCGCTACGCTGATCTCATGGCTGCTGGTGACGCTGGCAACCTGGCTTGCAGAACGACTCTGTGGCCCGCTTACGCCACCGCCTGAAGAGAAAGAAGAAATCGCCGAAAGGGAGCAAAGCGACGCCTGACGGTTGATATTGCGCATTTCGCCCATAAATCCATGACGTGTGCGTCACTTTTTCCGTTTCGCGCCCGTCGCTAAAATGGTAGTTTATAAGGCTGATTGCGGTAAGTTGAACACACTTTATTCGCTTGAACCACATAACGGGAAGTAATGTGAAATATTTACTCATTTTCTTACTGGTATTGGCGATTTTTGTCATTTCAGTCACATTGGGTGCACAAAACGATCAACAGGTGACGTTTAACTATCTGCTGGCGCAGGGCGAGTATCGCGTATCAAGTCTGCTTGCGGTCTTGTTTGCCGCAGGCTTTGCCATTGGCTGGCTGGTTTGTGGTCTGTTCTGGCTGAAAGTCCGTGTTTCTCTTGCACGCGCTGAACGTAAAATTAAACGACTTGAGCATAACATTGCGCCTGCGTCCGACATTCCGGAAAGCTCTGGTGTGCCGGTCGTAAAGGAATAATCGACGATGCTGGAGTTGTTGTTTCTGCTTTTGCCTGTAGCCGCTGCCTATGGCTGGTATATGGGCCGCAGAAGTGCGCAACAAACAAAGCAGGATGAGGCTAACCGTCTCTCTCGCGACTACGTTGCGGGGGTAAACTTCCTCCTGAGCAATCAGCAGGACAAAGCGGTAGACCTGTTCCTCGATATGCTGAAAGAGGATACGGGGACCGTCGAAGCCCATCTCACGCTCGGTAACCTGTTCCGCTCGCGTGGCGAGGTTGACCGTGCCATCCGTATCCACCAGACCCTTATGGAAAGCGCCTCGCTGACCTACGAACAACGTCTCCTCGCGGTCCAGCAGCTGGGGCGCGATTACATGGCTGCCGGGCTGTACGACCGCGCTGAAGATATGTTCTCGCAGCTGATTGATGAAACGGATTTCCGTATCGGTGCGTTGCAGCAATTACTGCAAATTTATCAGGCCACCAGCGAATGGCAAAAAGCCATTGATACTGCCGAGCGGCTGGTGAAGCTGGGTAAAGATAAGCAGCGTGTTGAGATAGCCCATTTCTACTGTGAACTTGCCCTTCAGCAGATGGGCAACGACGACATGGACAAAGCCATGGCGTTGCTGAAGAAAGGTGCAGCAGCAGATCGCAATAGCGCGCGTATCTCTATCATGATGGGACGCGTTTTTATGGCGAGTGGCGATTACGCCAAAGCCGTTGAAAGCCTGCTTCGGGTGATTGACCAGGACAAAGAGCTGGTCAGTGAAACGCTGGAGATGCTGCAAACCTGCTATCAACAGCTGGGTAAGCAGGAAGAGTGGGTAGCATTCCTGCGCCGTTGCGTGGAAGAGAATACCGGCGCAACCGCAGAGCTGATGCTCTCAGACGTGGTTGAGCAGTACGAAGGGACCGACACCGCACAGGTGTATATTACCCGTCAGCTACAGCGTCATCCGACGATGCGGGTATTCCATAAGCTGATGGATTACCACCTGAACGACGCAGAAGAAGGGCGAGCCAAAGAGAGCCTGATGGTGTTGCGCGACATGGTCGGCGAGCAGGTGCGGAGTAAACCACGCTACCGTTGCCAGAAGTGTGGTTTTACCGCGTATACGCTTTACTGGCATTGTCCTTCCTGCCGGGCCTGGTCCACCATCAAGCCAATCCGTGGTCTTGACGGCCAGTAATTTTTTAAAACACCCCATTTTAGTTACAACATACTGATGGTTTTTACCTCTTCCTTAACACCGTGCGGTGTGCCAGCCTGGCAGGGGCGCAAATGGATTCTGTCAATTTGCGGCGGCGGCAGGTAGAATGCTGGCCGTTTATCTGTTCCGCGCCGCTGCGCGCCCATAGACGAAAAGGGCTGGTCATGACGTCTGTTACTTCCTCCACTTCCCGCGTTATTACGGATTCTCCTGTTGTTGTTGCGCTTGATTACAATAAGCGTGACGCTGCACTGGCCTTTGTCGACGGTATCGATCCTCGCGATTGCCGCCTGAAAGTTGGTAAAGAGATGTTCACGCTGTTTGGACCGCAAATCGTCCGCGATCTGCAGCAGCGTGGTTTCGATGTCTTCCTCGATCTCAAGTTCCATGACATCCCGAATACCACGGCGCACGCCGTTGCCGCCGCCGCAGAGCTGGGTGTATGGATGGTCAACGTCCATGCGTCGGGCGGGGCGAGAATGATGACTGCCGCCCGTGAAGCCCTCCTGCCGTTCGGGAAAGATGCGCCATTGCTGATTGCGGTGACCGTATTGACCAGTATGGACGAAAGTGATTTACGCGATCTTGGCGTGACATTGTCACCTGCCGAACATGCCGAGCGTCTTGCGCGTCTGACGCAGAACTGCGGGCTGGATGGCGTCGTCTGCTCCGCACAGGAAGCGGTCCGCTTCAAATCAGAACTGGGCAAAGATTTTAAACTGGTCACGCCGGGTATTCGTCCGGCTGGCAGCGACGTGGGCGATCAGCGCCGTATTATGACGCCTGAGCAGGCGCTGGCTGCTGGTGTGGATTATATGGTTATCGGGCGGCCAGTAACGCAGTCTGCTAACCCGGCAGAGACGCTCAAGGCAATCAACGCATCACTGAAAAAGGGGGCGTAATGACCGATTCCAACAGTCGTCTGGTCTACTCAACGGAGAGTGGGCGCATAGATGAGCCGAAAACCAAAGTGGAACGTCCGAAGGGCGACGGTATTGTGCGTATCCAGCGTCAAACCAGTGGACGAAAAGGGAAAGGGGTTTGCCTTATCTCAGGAATTGACCAGGATGATGCTGAGCTAACAAAACTGGCGGCTGAGTTGAAAAAGAAATGTGGCTGCGGTGGTGCCGTGAAAGACGGCATTATTGAAATTCAGGGTGATAAACGCGATTTAATTAAATCGCTGCTTGAAGCAAAGGGCATGAAAGTCAAACTGGCAGGCGGTTAAAATAAATGAGCCACGGCAAATGCCGTGGCTCGTGATATATACGTGCGTAAGTCAGACCTGAAATGCGACGCTAAATCGCGATGTCGGGAAGGCTTATAGAATAATTATTTGCCAACCTGGTGACCGATAATACCACCGACAGCAGCGCCACCCAATGTACCCAGCGTGCTACCATCTGTTAAGACTGCACCACCGAGTGCACCTGCACCGGCACCAATGGCGGTGTTACGGTCACGTTTAGACCAGTTAGAGCATGCGCTCAGGGACATTGCTACAGTGATTGCCAGAACAGCGGCGGCTAATTTTTTGCTGGTTAAGGTCATAATACTTTCTCCTGAATTATCGATTCACGGAAAGAGGTACACGTTAAGTATAGACAAAACGCATACCTAATTCTTTTTTCCGTGAAAGCTGGTCGCGCAGGCGTTACGTAATCACGCAAGTGATAGTCACTTCCTGTTATATCGCTAACATTAATTTTACGACTTTAATGCGGGTTAAACAGGTAAAAACTCTTAAAGGGGGGTTAGGAATCGTCTCAGACGAAGGGATATGCAGGCGCCCGAATGACGGGCGCGGAATGAACTCAGGCGGACGTTTTAATAATATCGACAATCAGACCGTCTTCTTCCAGCTTATTACGATGCTCGTCACTTAACCGTTCGTCGGTAATGACGCGACTGAAGCGTGAGACGGGACCCATTGTGTAAGGATGGACGGCGCCAAATTTGGAACTGTCAGTGAGCACAATGGCTTCACACTCTTTTTCCAGTACGGCATTCACCACGTCAGTGCGCATCATATCCCGGCCGGTGAAACCTGTTTCCGGCTGCCAGCCATCAATTCCGATAAAGGCCTTACTGAAATGCACCTGCTGAACATATTGCCGGGTCAGCGGGCCCACCATGCTTTCACTTTTCTTTTGGTAAATGCCACCCAGCAAAATGACTTCACAGCGCGTCTCTTTGAGTAAATGGGCGATATAGCTGCTGACAGTGATGATAGTCACGTCTTTTTGTTCCGCGAGCGTCCGTGCCAGAAGGGCGTTGCTGCTGCCGTTTTCAATAAAGACCGTCTCGCCAGGGTTTACCAGTGATGCGGCAAACTCTGCCAGTTCACGTTTAAGCGCGTAGTTATTCATCATGCGCGTCTCAACGTCGTCGCTGTCCAGCGGCACGGCATAACCATGCGCACGGCGCAGGTAACTCTGTTTTTCCAGCAGATTAAGATCCTGACGAATGGTGACTTCGGAGACGCCGGTGGTTTTAGCGAGATCGACCACGCTTACACGCCCCTGATCGATGACCATCTGCAAAATGAGTTGTTGTCGGGAATTCATAGCATCCATTTAATAAAGCGAAACGAGGTCGGAAACGGTGGGATTACACTTCCCACGGCGCTTTTGGCTGTTTGTTTTCGGGGGCGTTGTCAGCGCCATTCTGAGCAAGAAGTTCAGACTTCAGGATCTCGAGATTACGGATCGCAGAGTGATAATCACCCGCTACCAGAATATCCAGCACGGTATCAATACGTTGTGCTACAGCTTGTGGATCAATAGTAGACATAATCTCTCCCCGGGAGCGAAAAGTGAATAATTTCAATGATGCAGAAAATGGGGTCAAAAGAGAAGGGAAAAAATGCGATAACGAAATTACATAAATGAAAGTGATAAATTTATTCCCCCTCATATAGCAGGCTTAATCGGTGGATTAGTCTAAAACTGCGCGCAAGGCGCTTTTTTATATGAGGAATTGGACTATGACAGTTATCAATCAGCCTACCTGTACACTGTTTACCGAACCTGAACGTTTCACGCAGCTCTCAGGGTATTACGAGGCGGAGCGACGCACCGTCTGGATGATGCTGCGGGCTCAGCCGCGTCCTTGCTTCAACCATGCCTTAATTGAGGAGATCATGAACCTTTCCTGGCTGGTCCGTCAGTCGGGTTTTGCGGTCGATTTTTGGGTTACCGGCTCGCTTGTTCCTGAAATGTACAACGTGGGAGGGGACTTGCAGTTCTTCGTCGAGTGCATTCAGAACGGGCGGCGTGAAGCGTTACGGGCCTATGCCCGCGCCTGTGTTGATTGCGTCCATGCGGCATCAAGAGGGTTTGATACGGGGGCCATCACGCTGGCAATGGTCGAAGGCAGCGCATTAGGCGGCGGATTTGAGGCAGCGCTGGCGCACCATTTTGTCCTGGCTCAGCGTGATGCCCGGTTAGGTTTCCCGGAAATTGCCTTTAATCTGTTCCCGGGGATGGGGGGGTATTCGCTGGTCGCACGACGTTCAGGCATGAAGCTGGCGGAGGAGCTCATCTACAAAGGGGAGTCCCACACGGCAGAATGGTACGAGCAGCACGGGCTGGTGGATGTGCTGTATGAACCCGGGCAAAGCTACGTCTCGGTCAGGACCTTCATCGACACATTGCGGCCAAAACTGAACGGCGTAAGAGCCATGCTGCGTGCTCGTACGCGCGTTCTGCAGTTGCCACGCAGTGAGCTGATGGACATTACCGAAGACTGGGTCGATGCCGCATTTTGCCTTGAGCCGAAAGATATCGCCTACATGGAGCGTCTGGTGATGCTGCAAAACCGCCATCATGCGGCGGGCTTACGCAAGGCCAGCTAGCGCTGTTGTCGCGCCTGATAGCGTTTTAGCCATCGCTCGAATGCGGCAGCGGGCATCGGCTTAGCAAAAAGGAAACCCTGCCGTTCGTTGACGCCATTCTTAGTCAGAAAGGCGTCTTCTTTTGCATTCTCCACCCCCTCGGCGATCACCTGCAGATTCAGGGCCTGTGCCACTGCGACAATGGCGCGTACCAGAGACTGGGAGATGGACTGTTTATGAATATCTCTGACAAAAGATTGATCGAGTTTAATGGCGTCAATAGGAAAACGCGCCAGCTGGGAAAGGGAAGAGTAGCCCGTACCAAAGTCATCCAGATGTATTTGTGCCCCGAGTCGGCTGAATTGCTGGATCACCGAAAGCGCCAGCTCTTCGTTTTCGATGAGACAGCTCTCTGTTAACTCGACGTCGATAGGGCAGTACTCAAAATGCAGATCCTTAAGCGCCTGCTTTAAATCGCTGAAAATCGTCTGGTCGGCAAGCTGACGTGCAGAGACGTTCACGGCCACGCGCAGGTTAATCCCCTTGTCACGCCATTTCGCCACCTGACGAACCACGTCGAGCATCACCCAGCGCCCCAGCGGCACAATCAAACCGGACTCTTCGGCATAAGAGATAAATTCCAGCGGTGGGATCAAGCCGCGCTCCGGCGACTGCCAGCGGACCAGCGCCTCAAGACTTCTGACCTCACCGCGCCAGGTCATTTTAGGCTGGTAGTGAATCAGAAGCTGATCGTTATCCAGCGCTTTACGCAGATTGGTGTCCAGCCAAAGATACTCAAATACGCGCTGGTTCATTTCAGGGGAGAAGACGCAGAACTTACCCCTGCCATTTTCCTTGGCGGTGTACATGGCCGTATCGGCATTGCGAATCACACTTTCCCGATCGTTCCCGTGCTGCGGCGCGAGGGCGATCCCCAAAGAACAGCCGGTATATATCTCAATCAGCCCGATTCTGAACGGCTGGCGCAGGCGGGTCAGAATGCGCGACGCCATCGCTTCCAGCGAGCCCTGAGACGTATTCGTGGCCATCACGATAAACTCATCGCCGCCGAGCCGGGCCAGAACCTGCCCCTCGTCAAGGCAACTCAGAATGGCGAGTGCAACCGCCTGTAAGAGCTGATCGCCAAACATATGCCCGTAGGCATCGTTGACCTTTTTGAAGTTATCCAGGTCAAGATACACCACGCCAACCTGCGTTTCGCCCCGATGGTTGATGGCGTCTGAGATCTGTTCGTGGATGGCATTGCGGTTGGGTAAACCGGTGATGGTATCGGTATTGGCCAGCACGCGCAGGCGCTCCTGCGCCCGACGTTCCTCGGTAATGTCGGTGCCGGAGCAAATAAGAAATATTTCGTTTTTACCGCTGCCGCTGTGAACGAATTTGTTTCTGAACAGAAACAAGCGTTGTCCTTTCCGCGTCTTGATCCAGCGTTCGACTTCGTAGGAGCTGCCGTTACGGAAGAAACCGGTGATATTTCGCTTCGAGGCTGCCGCCTCGCTGCGACTCATAAACAATTTGAACACGTTCTGACCGATCACTTCCTGCTCTTTCAGACCGGTATACTCTTCGCTCAGGCGATTAAAACGCTGAATATTGCCGTGCTGATCGAGAATTACAATGACGGAATTCGCTTCCGAAACCACCTGTTCCGCGAAGGAGAGTCCTTGAGCGAGATCGCGTGCTACGGAGGGGGTATCGTTCCATGCCGATGCCGTGCCGGCCCACTCGTTTCGGGTGATTTTGCGGCCGACAAGATGCACGGGAACCTCTTCGCCATACAGGGAGAGGTTCATTGAAATGCTGGAGGTAATTACCGTTAACTGGCGGATCAACGTGGCTTGTTCATCGTCCAGCGTCACCACCTGAGTCGCATCGGCATTTTCGCTGGCGGCAAGGTGCAGAGCGTTGCTGTCTGCCGACAATCGCCACCACGGACTGTGAGTACCCATGTAACGAAACAGCAAATTCTGCTCAAGATCGTCGATCATGATTTCTCCCGCTGCTACTCATTAGCGCACAAATTATTCATTTGCAGTCGACTTTTCCGTTGTGAAACAGCGGTAAAACCGAAGTGAACGTATTGTTTTTCCCTGCTTTCTTATAATAAAACGAGTCTGCCAAAAAAGAATACTGAGCATCCAGCTATTCAGGTGACCGAATATGACGGCACTCTTTTACTGTAGATAATTATGGCCATTTTGGGCGGGGGGAATCGGAAAATAGTCAGAAAAAATGATGAATTTGTGGGGCGGGTTAAAAAGAAAAATTGTCGGCCTTCCCGAACGGAAATGGCCGACAATTTAGCGGGTTATCAGACAGCTGGTCGCGCGATAATACTGCGGGTTTCCATGCGGACTTCAGCGATAGTTACGTCAATCACCTCAGTGACTTTGTAAACTGTTTCACCTTTAATCTGCACGGTGCCACTTTCCTGGCTACAGACCAGTTCGTCACGAACGGCATGCAGGAATGGGGCAGGGATAAAGGCGACAGCACCGTTATCCACCAGACGGACACGCATCCCGCCGCGGCTGATATCAATAATCTCCGCAGCGAAGCGGGTGTCGGTTCCGGCTTTATCCTGCAGGAAACGCGCGTACAGCCAGTCTCCAACGTCACGTTCCGCCATGCGGTTCAGACGGCGACGCTCTGCCATCTGCATGGTCGTGTCGTCCTGAGGGCGTGCAATCGTTTCGCCTTTGATAATCGCTTTCAGCAGACGGTGGTTAACCATGTCGCCATATTTACGAATTGGGGATGTCCAGGTGGCGTAAGCTTCCAGACCGAGGCCGAAGTGCGGGCCTGGTTCGGTGCTGATTTCAGCGAAGGACTGGAAGCGGCGAATGCGGCTATCTAGGAAACCGGATGGCTGTGCGTCCAGCTCGCGGCGAAGCTTGCAGAATCCTGGCAGCGTCAGGACTTCTTCCGGATCAACATGCACATCGTGATTCTTCAGCAGGGCCGCCAGCGCTTCGGTATTGGCCGGATCGAATCCGGTGTGAACGTTGTAAATACCAAAGCCCAGCTTGTCGCGCAGCACGCGTGCGGCGCAAATGTTGGCGGAAATCATCGCTTCTTCGACGATGCGGTTAGCAATGCGTCGCGGCTCGGCCACGATATCCAGCACTTCGCCTTTCTCACCGAGAACAAAACGGTAGTCCGGACGATCTTTAAACACCAGGGCGTGGGTTGTACGCCATTCGCCACGCTTCAGGCAAATACGGTGCAGCAGACGAATCTGCGCCGCAATGGCATCGGATTCAGGTTTCCAGCTGCCGGTGTTTTCCAGCCAGTCAGAGACATTGTCATAGGCCAGCTTGGCTTTGGATTCGATGGTGGCGGCAAAGAATTCGATGTCGTCTTCAATCGTCCCATCCGCGGCGATGGTCATGCGGCAGGCGAGAGCCGGGCGCACTTCATTTGGGCGCAGCGAGCAGAGATCGTCTGACAGTTCGCGCGGCAGCATCGGGATGTTAAAGCCTGGCAGGTAGTTGGTAAACGCACGGATTTTGGCCGTTTCGTCCAGTTTACTGCCTTGTGCAATCCAGGCGGTAGGATCGGCAATGGCGACGGTCAGATGCAGTTTGCCATCGGCGCTCTCTTCAGCGTAGAGCGCATCGTCCATATCTTCTGTGCTGGCGCTGTCGATGGTGACAAATTCCAGCGCAGTGAGATCGCGGCGCGTCAAACCTTCGTCCTGCATTTCAGTCGCTACGCCGTTCGGCGCTTCTTTTTCAAGATTATGGCGTGCCAGCGTGACCCACCACGGGACGAAATGGTCATCGCCAAAGGTGATGAACTGCGTCAGTTCTGCATAGAAACCACGGTCGCCTTTCAGAGGATGACGGCGCATTTCTGCTACGGCCCAGTCACCTTCTTTAAAATCATGCTCAACGCCGCGGGCGGCCCGGCAGGGAATGGCATCTTTCAACAGGGGATGATCCGGCACGATAGAAAGACGATCGTCTTTTCGCTGTACCTTACCGACAAAGCGGGTCAGGAACGGTTCAATCAGTTCTTCCGGCTCAGCGGATTCACGTTCCTTCTCTGTATGAATGACGGCCATGACGCGATCGCCATGCATCACTTTCTTCATCTGCGGTGGCGGAATGAAGTAGCTTTTCTGCGCGTCAACTTCAAGGAAGCCAAAGCCCTTTTCCGTGGCTTTCACGACCCCTTCTGCACGCGGCGTCTGGGAATGCAGTTGCTGTTTAAGCTGCGCTAGCAGCGGGTTGTCCTGAAACATAATGTTCTATTTTCGTAGCCATTGAGCGGCTGACAGTTTTACGCGATTCTCACTTCTACAGCAAGCGGTCTTTGGGGAATGCGTGTGGTTATTCCGCTTTGCCAGCCGCGAGTTTTAGTCGATTAAGCCAACCCTCAAACGCGCTTTGAGACAGGCGGTTGATCGCCTGGGCGACAGTCAGTCCTTCTTCCATGAGTGGGGTAAACTGCGCGGCACTAAAGCGGTCCGGCGAGCGTGTCAGCAAGTCGACTGCTGCCAAAAGCGACGGCGGGGAAAGCGCACTCTCTTCCCGGCTGTTTATCAGGATCTCTCCCGTCAGGTCGAGCAAGGTCGGTTCATGGCACAGGACGGGTGTCAGCGCCTCAAGCGCAGGTTCTGCCTGCCAGCGGGAGAGGGACTCAAGCTGATGCGCACTCGCATAGCGAAGCTCGACCACGGGAAGAAGCGCTATCCACCTACCGGCGCACGCTGGCAGGGTGTGCGGCTGAATATGATGGCCCGGCAACCAGCGAACGGGATGGCCAAGCAGAGCCTGAAAGACCGCAACCACGCGCGCCTGAAAACCGATAAAGCCGATGATCTGGTTAATCACCACAATGTCATAGGTAGAGAGACCCACCTCATCAAGCTGGTTTCGCGCCTTGTCATCAATGACATCCGGTGAGCTGGCGAGCTGACGGGCATACTGCGTGATTTGCGCCAGCCGCCGGTTACTTTCGCGGGAGGAGTCAGGACCCGGCAGCGGAGCAAGAAGGGCGGCATAATGGTTGCATAGCCGCTGAACGCCACAGGCCTGCGCAACCGTCAACGCGGTACTTAACCGGTCATAGGCGCTGAGCGTTCGCAGACGATTGACGGGAAGTGAGAGGGGAAACAGCTGATGGCATAAGGCTCTGGCAGGGGCAAGCCAGCCGGTACAGGCGGCGACAATCTCATCGGGCAGGGCTAAATCGAGCAAAAAACGATCGTCGACGTTAGCGGCTTCGGGCACCAGGGGCAGCGCATCCGACTGCGCGTGGTTTGACTGGGTTTCGTGATACCAGTGGCCTTTGCCGGAAAAACGGCGTTGTTCCATGGGCGTTCCTTGATCTCAAAATGGCGATCAATATCCTGGCGTAACGCAGATAAAGGGAAAAATATTGTTAGGTGATAACAAATATCAGAACGGAATAACGAGGGGATGGTGCGGGGGAAAACTCTCTTCCCGTGCGGGAAGAGAGTCTGAGCTTATTTAATTTCCAGCTCGTTCATTGCAGCGATGTTGAAGCCGCCGTCAACGTGAACCACTTCGCCGGAGATACCCGCGGACAGGTCAGAGCACAGGAATGCAGCAGAGTTACCCACATCTTCAATGGTAACAGTACGACGAATCGGGGTAACCGCTTCGCAGTGCGCCAGCATTTTACGGAAATCTTTGATGCCGGACGCCGCCAGGGTGCGGATAGGACCCGCGGAGATGGCGTTAACACGCACACCTTCAGGACCCATTGCGTTCGCCATATAGCGTACGTTGGCTTCCAGAGACGCTTTAGCCAGACCCATCACGTTGTAGTTAGGGATAGCACGTTCCGCGCCCAGGTAGGACAGGGTCAGCAGCGCTGCGCCCGGGTTCAGCATCGCGCGGCAAGATTTAGCCATCGCAACGAAGCTGTAGGAGCTGATGTCGTGAGCGATTTTAAAGCCATCACGGGTAACCGCGTTCACATAGTCACCGTCCAGCTGGTCGCCAGGCGCGAAGCCGATGGAGTGAACGAAACCGTCGAATTTCGGCCATGCTTTTGCCAGCTCAGCAAACATGCCATCGATGCTTTCATCTTGTGCAACGTCACATTCCAGAACGATGCTGGAACCCAGCTGCGCGGCAAACTCTTCAACACGGCCTTTCAGCTTGTCGTTCTGGTAGGTGAACGCCAGCTCAGCGCCTTCGCGATGCATTGCCTGTGCGATGCCGTATGCGATGGACAGTTTGCTGGCAACGCCAGTCACCAGAATGCGCTTACCGGAAAGAAAACCCATAGCTTTAATCCTTATATTCATTGCTTATTTTGCCTTGTAATTCATAGCGTTACAGGCAGTATTTCAAAATCATTCGAAATTAGCTCGAAATTATAGCCCACTCACAGCCCCTTGTGTCACGATATTTCTCGCCGATCGCCAAAGACGAATGCCCCAGAAGGTGAGGCGTGGGTTCAAAATTTCAGCATTCGTCCAGTATATCACCCGGCAGCAGCTTCGCCTCATCCAACCAGCGTGGATGCGCGATCCCTCACGATAGTGACCCTTTCCTGGCGCTTTCTATGAAACGCGCGATGACAATAAAGAAAACCGGGACGAAGAAGATCGCGAGAAGCGTACCGCTAATCATGCCGCCAAAGACACCGGTGCCGATGGCGTGTTGTGTGCTGTCACTTGCGCCACTGGCCAGCATTAAGGGAACCACTCCCAACGTAAAGGCTAACGATGTCATCAGAATAGGGCGCAGGCGCTGGCTTGCGGCCTGTATCGTTGCCGCCACCAGAGGGTTCCCTTCACGATGCAATTGTCTGGCAAACTCCACAATCAATATGGCGTTCTTGGCAGACAGGCCTATCAGGGTGATAAGGCCGACCTTGAAGAAAACATCATTCGTCATGCCGGCAACAGACACGGCCATGACTGCACCGATCAGTCCCAATGGCACCACCAGCATGACGGCAAAAGGTATTGACCAGCTCTCATACAGGGCAGCGAGCACCATAAACACCACCAGAATCGACAGGACGATCAGACCCGGGAGCTGCGACTGGGATTTTATTTCCTGCAATGAGCTCCCGGCCCATTCTCCCGCCAAGCCCTGAGGTAAATCCCTGGACAAATTCTCCATAACTTTCATTGCGGTACCGCTGGATTCACCTGTGGCCGCACTGCCGGTAATGCGGATAGCAGAATACCCCTGATAACGCGTTAGTTGCTGCGGTGCAACGTTCCAGGAGAGCGTCGCAAACGTTGACACTGGCACCCTCTGCCCCTGGTGGTTTTTAACGGATAATTTCAGGATCTGCTCAGGTTGCATTCGGTAAGGCGCATCGGCCTGGATAATCACCTGCTGAACACGCCCATTGTTCGTGTAGTCATTAACGTAGTTTGAACCTATGGTGACGGAGAGCGTCTGGTTGATTTCATCAAATGAGACGCCCAGAGCTTCCGCTTTTTCCCGGTCAATCTGAAGCGCCAGGCTAGTGCCTTCCGGCAGGCCGTCGATATACACGCCACTCAGTTCAGGGCGTTGATTCGCTTTCAGCACCAGCGCATCGGCCGCCTGCTTTAACGCCTCGTAGCCCAGTCCCGCTCTGTCCTGCACGTACCAGGTGAAGCCCGACGAGGTGCCCATATCCGAAATGGCAGGCGGGAGCAGGCTCATCGTTACGGCATCAGAGACGTTTGCCATACTGGCCTGCATATGGTCGGCTTCATCCTCGGCTGTAGAGCCGTGCCTTTCTTTCCAGTCCTTCAGCGTGGTGAACGCCATGGCCGAATTCGGTCCTGATCCTGAAAACCCAAAACCCAGGATCATAATGTTGCTTTCAATATCCGGTCGGGTCGCAATTTCCTGTTCAAATGTTTTTACTACTTTCAGGGTGCGCTGCATTGTGGCATCAGAGGGAAGCTGAATAGAGGACATAAAATAGCCCTGATCTTCGTCCGGCAGAAAGGATGAGGGCAGCGAAGACAATCCAAAAAATAGCGCAGCACAAAGCGCAACATACAGAAGCAGCATTCGGCCGGTTCGTTTCAGAACCGCGCCCAGGCCGGATTCGTACCATGTCGTCAGGGTATGAAAACGGGCGTTAAAGCCTACCGCGAACCTGCCGCCACCGTGTTTTTGCGCGCTGTGGGGCTTAAGCAACGTCGCACAAAGCGCGGGAGTCAGCGTGAGGGCAAGAAATGCCGACAACAGTATGGATACCGCCATGGAAATACAAAATTGTCGATAAATAATGCCTACGGACCCTTCAGCAAAACCCATGGGTATAAAGACAGCGGTAAGTACCAGCGTGATCCCGATAATTGCCGGGGTGATTTCGGCCATGGCCTCCCGGGTAGCGTCGCGCGGAGAAAGGTTTTTTTCTTCCATCAGCCGTTCAACGTTCTCCACGACCACAATGGCGTCATCCACGATAATCCCTATCGCCAGCACCATGCCGAACATGGTCAGAATATTGATCGAGTATCCACTCAATAGCATCACTGTGAAGGTGCCCAGTAGCGCGACGGGGGCCACAATCGCGGGGATAAGCGTACAACGTATTTTTTGCAAAAACAGCAACATAACGAGGAAGACAAGGACCATCGCTTCCACAAATGTTTGCACTACCTTTATGATGGACAGCTTTACAAACGGTGCGGTATCGAAGGGAACCGTAAACCCCATTCCTTCCGGCAACACCTGAGAAAGTTCGTCGATACGTGCACGTACGCCTGACGCCGTGCTCATCGCATTGGCGCCTGGCGACAACTGGATTGCCGCAGCCGTTGCCGGCACCCCATTTTCGCGGATACCGAAAGCGTAACTTTGCAGGCCAGACTCAATCCGCGCAACGTCGGACAGTTTCAGCCTTGCGCCAGACGCATCTGCTTTAAGGGTAATGTTTCTGAAAGCCTCTACAGAAGTGAGTTGCCCTTTCACTGTGATGGGATAGGTTACGCCTTGTCCTGCAGTTGCCGGTTCGTCTCCCGTCTTCCCCGGCGAAACAAGGGCATTTTGCTGACCTACAGCGGTAAGAACATCGCTCACCGAAAGCCCGTAACTGTGCAGCTGCATGGGATCCAGCCA
Source organism: Enterobacter sp. MGH 37 (assembly GCF_000534515.1). NCBI lineage: Bacteria > Pseudomonadati > Pseudomonadota > Gammaproteobacteria > Enterobacterales > Enterobacteriaceae > Enterobacter > Enterobacter sp. MGH 37. Next base: position 1,647,828 of record NZ_KI973205.1, on the reverse strand, counting down.
GATGCGCAGCGCTTTTTCGCCACCAAACAGCTGGACTTTTCCGACTCCCGGCACACGGCGTAGTTCGTCGCTGACGTTGCGGGCAAAATAATCGCTTAAATCCGCCTCTTCAAATTTGCCGGTTGTGGACTTCAACCCCACCATCATTAAAAATCCGGAATTGGCCGCCTCGACGTTGATGCCATTTTGCCTGACCGCCTGCGGCAAACGTGGCTCTACAATCTTGATCTGGTTCTGAAGATCCATCTGTGCCAGCTTAATGTCTGTGCCGGGCTTAAAGGTCACGGTAATAGATGCAGAACCGGTTGTGTCGCTGGATGATTCGAAATAGAGCAAATTATCCACGCCCGATATTTCACGCTCGATGAGCGACACCACGGACGTATTCATGATATCGGGGCTGGCCCCCGGATAAGTGACAGAAATAATGATCCCCGGCGGTGCCACCGCCGGATACTGCGCAACCGGCAACCGGGGTATAGACAGGACACCCGTCAGGACAATAAAAAGCGCCACTACCCAGGCGAATACGGGGCGTTCAATAAAAAAATGAGGCATTAAATTAACGTCCAGATACGTGAATTTCGTCATCGGCTGATACGCGTTTACCGATATCCCTGAGCTGAGAAAATTTCTCAAGAAGCTGCGGGGCGTCATCGAGACTTGTCGCGAACATCCACATGTATGTCATCACGGAATAAATATGTCCGGCGGTGATGCCAGCCGATTGCGTCATCCAGATAATGGTCAGTGTAAAAAGCAGGGCAACGAGTATACCCACCCATAAATAGCCCCACGCCTCCCGGTCCGATAACGCAATGCGTAAACGTGCAAGCGTGACGTAATGGCGGTGAAGGGTGGCGGTGCCTGCCTTATGAACATAATCAACTTCTTTCTCAAGACGATTATTCAGGCGCATGAATAACCATTCATTTTTACGGGCATATTCCGAGACAAATCCCATCAGAATGATGACGATTGCACAGCACATGATGCCGGCCCAGAATTCGATAAATAACAGCATGATTGCCGCACCAAAGAGAGAACTCAGCGAGGTAATAAGCAGGGGCAAGTGCATTTCAAAGAAATCCACATACTCGCGCGAGAGTGTGACCCTGGCGGCGATAGCCGAATGGTTAAGCTGGTATTTCCGCTGTGAAAGCACAACGGAGACCGCAAGCCCGGCATAAATACGAGCAAACGTTCGTGTATCAACACTCCGTCTTGTCGCACCTATGATCCACATACAGAGCACCATCAGTCCGTACAGTGCGGCGTTAAGTGTCTTACCCGCAAGAATGGCATTAATCGCGATGCCTGCCAGAACGGGATACAGTAAAAACATCACGTTTTCAGCCACGACAAGGAAAAAAGTCACAACCAGTTTTTTCCGGTGACGTACCGCGAGTTTTTTAAGTGAGTACATAACGCCAGCTGTATCTGGAGAACGACGATTGTTATTAAGGTTATTCATTCTGGGTAACAGGTTTCAGACTCTTTAAGTGAGTGTATTTTGAGCAATAAGGGTTGGCAGGAAGTCTACAACTCGCCTGTTTAGCGGAAATGGCAGTTTTATGGAGAGAGTGTGGAGCGCAACCGTGCGGTTGTTCAAATCATTCTCATAATGAGGTACAACGGCGAACCGCAGAAAAAAAGAATTAAATAACACTCGTAGTAAAACACCAAATCGTCGAAATCTGGCGTAGCGTTCAGCAGCACAGTGAACGTAATTATGAGATATATAAAAATCACCATTAGCCAGAAGGCGATGACAAGTAATTCAGTGAATGCACCTGCTTTGTTTTGTATTATCAGAGAGACAACCGACAAAGCGATGCAACCATAAATAATGGGAGAGGAGGGCAGCGTCGCGGCAACTTTTTCATCCATTTTATGCATCAACACCAGCCAGGTATAAAGTAATCCCCACGACAGCAGCAGGAACAGCGTATATATACCGATTTTCTTAGTAGAGAAATATTTCGAAAATTCCATGTTCATTATCTCAGCCAGATTCATAAAGCCTTAAAGAGACAGGGTTAATTCTCACCGTTCTATGAAAGAAGGGTTCTGCCCGAATAGCTATTCTGGCCAGGCATTGTCGAGTCTTTATTGACTGAATGTGTAGGCTGTGTGGAGGCATGGCCGGACATTTAAATTAGTGCTGGAAATTTTCATGGCTACGGCACTTTTTCCCGGAGGCTGTGTCTTATTGTGCTAAAGATATCTGATAGCGTGCTCAAAGGGATTTCACCCGCGGAGATAAAATGAACAAAAATACTCTAATCCTTGTTGTTGAAGATGAAGACGACATTGCTGAAATACTGATGAGTTACTTAGAGCGTTCAGGGATGAAAACGCTGAGGGCCAGACAGGGCGAGCAGGCGATAGCGCTTAATCGCCTTCATAAACCGGATCTCATCTTGCTGGACATTCATCTGCCCGTATGCGACGGCTGGAGCGTCCTCACGACGCTTCGTCAGGAAAGTTCCGTGCCCGTCATTATGGTTTCTGCCCTCGATCAGGATGTAGATAAACTCATGGGGCTGAGGCTTGGCGCGGATGATTACGTTATCAAGCCTTTTAACCCTTCTGAAGTTGTCGCGCGGGTTGAAGCGGTGCTGCGCAGAACCAAACCCGCTATTCAGCAGGCGGGGGCCGCGCCTCTCAGGACGCCTTTTATTACGGTCTATCCGGATGATTTCTACGTTGAGGTTACCGTGGGACCTGAGGTGATCTCCCCGGTGTTAACGACGACGGAATTTAAGCTTCTTAAGTATCTGGTCAGATATCCGCGAAAGGTCTGCTCCCGCGAAGAGTTACTCAACGCATGTCTTCCGGAAGGTGATACCCTCGACAGAACAGTAGATAGCCATATGAGCAAGCTGCGTAAAAAACTTGAGCTCGCGGGGCTTTACGGCGTCCCTGAGAGCATCAGGGGCATGGGTTACCGGCTTGGAGAAAAAAAATGAACAGAGAGTCTGTCCTGAGTCGTCAGATCTTAACGTACATGATGTTGCTGACGTTTACGATCATTGCCATTTCAATACTGGGTTCCTGGTTTTTTTACTCCTTTATTCTGGATCACCTCCCCGGCGGCGCTGCGGCGGGGGAAGACGAGCAGATGACCCTGTGGGACTGGGTGTGGATCGGGACAGCAACAACAATCAGTCTGATATTCGCGGTTTTTTTAACGATCAAACTTTCCTCGCGGATACTCACCCCGCTAAACGCGGTCGCGTCCAGCCTGAAAAAAATTTCGCAGGGCCAACTGGATGCCCGGGCTTATTGTGCCAGTTCCAGGCTGGGAGAGATCAATCACCTGGTCATGGATTTCAATGAAATGGCGGAAAAACTGCAGACGCTGGATATGCAGCGTAAATCCTGGAATGCCGCCATTGCCCATGAACTCAGAACCCCGGTCACGATTTTACGCGGACGACTTCAGGGTCTGGTAGACGGCGTTTTTGAACCGGATCCGGTGCTTTTTAATAATCTTCTCAGGCAGACCGAAGGGTTAACCCGCCTGATTGAAGATCTACGGGTTGTCAGCTCTGACGGTGGGGCGGGTTATACGTTGTCTAAATCCAGAACGGATCTCAACGGGACAATACAGGACGCGCTTGATACGTTCATGCCCGAATTTAAACGTAATCAGTTTACGATAAAGACAGCGTTGAGGGAGCAGCGTTGTGTGTTCGATCCGTTGCGTATCAACCAGTGTCTGGCCGTTCTGTTTGACAACGCATTACACTATTCAACCTCGCGGACGCTCATTGTCAAAAATGGCGTGTCTGATAAAGGCAATTATATTCTTATTCAGGATGGCGGACCGGGCATCCCTGAGGCCTTCCACGATTTTTTATTTCAGCCTTTTCAGCGGGATAATGGCGCCAGGGCATTGAATCCCGAAGGGTGTGGTTTAGGCTTATCGGTGGTAAAAGCCATCATGCTGGCCCATGGTGGCGATGTCACTTATACCTTATCAAAGCAAAACCACTCAATATTTAAACTCACCTGGCCCGACCCGTGAGTTTCAGCGGCAGATTAAATGTGCTTGCTGGCGATAAATGCCATATTTGTCCTAGCTTAGCATCCCATTCCTGTGGGGTAATCGTCAGTTTACCGCGTCTCGGGCTTAGGGTTATTTCACTGAAATAGATTTCATCTTTTTTTAGCATAAGATCAACGCGGCAGTAATCAATTCCCTGCGCCAGCTCCTGGGAGGCCAACAATGCTTCTCGGAATAAAAGCGGTTCGCCAGGATCTGCTGAAGTATTCGGATATTCCATCTGGAAAGGTTGTAAGTTCCAGTGCCTGTCATAAACGTTGATAAACCCTTTCCCGTTATCATCCGTAAAATCCGCTTCAACATAGTGGGCAACGCCATGAAAGCAATGGATCCTCAACATTTCGGGCGTTGTATTCCTGTCAGCATCGTCGAAGAGATCGACAAATGGCTCGCAAAGTATACTCGGCGTAATGTTTTTGTACTGCCATTCGCGTGTGGTGTAGTACAGATTTTTCTTTAACGCGAGGCTCAGTTTTTTACAGGCTTCCCTGTCATTAAAGTGCGCTTTGTCGGTACATATTATTGTGCTACCACTGTCATGGTTGCACTTAAGGACGAATTTGTCAGGAAGTACTGAAAAATCAATTTGCGACGCCCTGGTATAAACACCAAGTAATGGCACCGTTTTCACGCGCGTAGTTCTGGAAGAAACGTATTCCCGAACGGCGAGTTTATCGGCAAGCATTGTATAGACGTTATTATGGTCATAGACCAGACGATGGCATATTTTTTCACTCAACGTCGAGGGTGATTTAATGTCAGGGGTTTTCCCGGTTGTTCTCCTGAGCCTCACAGTATGGAAGTGCAGGTCCGTCATTAAAAATGAACGACATTTTCTGATGAGATACTCTGTGTATTTTAGAACATAAGTGGCGGTGATCATTTTTTCTCCTCCGTAATGTCCTGATATTCTGGAGAAGAACTGTTGATGGATATTGCGAAAAATATGGAGCAAGGATGGAGACGAAAATTAAAAGGATTAAATAACGTACGCAGGTTATTTAATCCTTGATTTAGCGGGGGGGTTACCGTTGTGCTTAGCGGTCCTTTCTCCACGCATCGGCGGTCAGCGCTTCACCGAAATGACCGGCAATCAGTCGTTTCGTCAGCTCATGAAGCGGAGAGGCCATGACATCCGCCGTGCTGCCACGTTCGACAACTTCCCCCTGGTGCATCACCATCACCTGGTCGCTGATGTGCTTCATCATTCCGAGATGTTGGGTAACGTAGATATAGGAGATACCTTGTTTTTCCTGCAACTCCAGCATCAGGTTAATCAGTTGCGAACGCATCGACATATCCAGCGAGGCAAGCGCTTCGTCGGCAATGATTACCTTCGGGCGCAAAATCAATGCGCGCGCCAGACCCAGGCGCTGTTTTTGGCCGGGGGCCAGCATATGCGGATAGTAGCTTTCGTGATCCGGTAACAGTCCCACCATGCGCAGGGTTTCAAAGACGCGCTTTCGTCGCGCCTCGGGCTCCAGCTCGGTGTTCAAACGCAGAGGAAAATCCAGAATCTGCGAAATACGCTGGCGAGGATTGAGCGAGGTTGACGGATCCTGGAAGATCATGCGGATACGCTGGCTGCGGAAAGAGTAATCCCCAAACGCCAGAGGATGATCGTCAATCAACACTTCTCCAGCGGTAGGCTCTACCATGCCAGCAAGCATCTTCGCCAGCGTCGATTTCCCGGAACCGTTTTCGCCAATAATCGCCAGCGTCTGTTTTTCACGCAGGGTAAAACTTAGCGGCTTTACCGCCTCGACAGTCTGACGATGAAACAGCCCCGTACGATAGCGAAAGGTCTTACTCAGGTTGCGGACTTCCAGTAAGGTTTCGACCATTTCACTCTCTCTCCATGTTCAGCGGGAAATGACAGGCGTAAAGATGATTTTTGGCGCCGGTCAGGCGTGGTGTCTCAATACATTTACGCTGAGCATACGGGCAACGAGGCCCAAGACGGCAGCCTATCGGCAAGGATTCCAGCAGCGGAATCGCCCCTGGCAAGGTATTCAGGCGACTCTTGTGCGGCATGGCACTGCCAAAATCAGGAATAGCCCGGATAAGCGCCTGCGTATACGGATGATGCGGAGCGTTGATCAGGTCTTCGCTGGGGGCGGTTTCGACCGTTTGCCCGCAGTACATCACATCAATTTTGTCCGCCCATTTGCTTAACATCTGCAGGTCATGGCTGATCAGCAAAATGGTGGTGTTGTTGTTCTGGTTCAGACGTGACAGCAGGCGGAAAATTTGCGCCTGGGTGGTTGGCTCCATCGCGTTGGTGGGTTCATCCGCAATCAGCAAGCGCGGCTGATTAGCCAGCGCGATAGCAATCATCACTTTCTGACATTCACCGTCGGTAAGCTCATACGGGAAGCTGCGCATCGCGTCTTTATGATCTTTGATCCCGACGCGGTGCAACAGTTCGATGGCGCGACGTTTACGCCAGCCGAAACGCTGCCACCAGCGGCCTTTATAGGTCCAGCCGGGGATGTTCTGCATGAGCTGTTTACCCACGCGCTCGGACGGATCGAGACAGGATTGCGGCTCCTGGAAGATCATCGAGACGTTGTGACCAACCAGCTTACGCCGCTCGCGCGGGGAGAGGCGCAGCAGGTCAATGTCGTCGAAGCGCATACGATCGGCGGTCACGCGCCAGTTGTCTTTCGCCACGCCGCAGATAGCTTTGGCGATCAGGCTTTTTCCTGAGCCAGATTCACCCACCAGCCCGCGAATTTCACCCTCAGCAAGCGTGATACTGATGCGGTCGACGGCCTTAACCCAGCCTTCACCGGTTTTGAATTCGATGGTGAGGTTGCGGATATCAAGAAGTGGCATTATTGCACCCCCGCGTTAATTGCACGGCGAATACCGTCGCCCAGCAGGTTGATCAGCAACACGCTCACCATAATCGCCGCCCCCGGCAGCATAACTGTCCACGGCGCCACGTAGATTAACTCCAGCGCGTCACCGAGCATTGCGCCCCATTCAGGTGACGGCAACTGGGCGCCAAGGTCGAGGAAGCCGAGCGCAGCAATATCGAGAATCGCCATCGACAGCGCACGGGTGATTTCAGTGACCAGCCCGGCGGCGATATTCGGCAGAACGGCAAACCACAGGATGTTGAAGGTGGTCGCGCCGTCCAGACGGGCGGCGACGACATACTCTTTTTCCAGCTCGTCATGCACCATGCTGTAAACCGAACGCACGATGCGGGGCAGGATTGCCAGCCAGACGGCAAACATCGCATGCGACAGATGCGGTCCGGCAAAAGCAACCACAATGATCGCCAGCAGCAGAGACGGAATCGACAGCAGGGTGTCCAGAATGTGGTTCAGTACCGCCGAACGCAGGCCATGCGTGGATCCCGCAAAAATACCGAGCGCCAGTCCACAGACTGTCGCCGCAAGCGTGACCACAAATGCGCCACCCACCGTCGGGGCAGCGCCGCTTAACAGGCGGCTCAATACGTCACGTCCGAGGTCGTCAGTGCCGAGGAAGAAAGAGACTTCGCCGTAGCGTGACCAGGAAGGCGGCAGAAGCTGATAGCCGAGGAACTGCTGGTCAATGCCATACGGGGCAAACCACGAGCCAAAGAGGCAGAGTAATACCAGCCCGGCGCAGCCATAAAGGCCGATCATCGCCGTGGTGTCACCATAGAACTTACGCCACACGGTACGCAGCGCACCGGGTGTGCGCTTTTCACTGTATACGTTATCGTAAGGCATACCATTCCTTATGCTTCAACGGGTTAGCCATCGCACCCAAAATATCGGACAACACGTTAACAATAATCACCAGCGAACCAATCACCATCACACCCGCGGAAATCGCGGCGTAGTCCTGCTGGCGAATCGCGTTGATCATCCATCGTCCCAGCCCTGGCCAGCTAAAGACCATCTCGGTGATCATCGCCAGAGTGAGCATGGTGGAGAACTGCAGCCCCAGACGCGGAATCACCGGCGGCAGGGCGTTATGGAGAACGTTGCGGCGCAGGATGGTCAGGCGTGACAAACCCCGCGTTGCGGCGGCTTTGACATAGTTCTGGTCAAACACCTCGATGGTGCTCAGGCGCATCAGGCGGATCACTTCGGTGGTCGGAGCAACCGCCAGCGTCAGCACCGGCAACACCATATGGCGCACGGCGCTGACGATCATCTCATGACGCCACACTGAATCGGACAGCCAGGCGTCAATAATGGCAAAACCCGTCACCGATTTCACCGTATAGAGCAGGTCGAAGCGGCCCGAGACCGGTAGCCAGCCCATCGTCAGCGAGAAGAAGAGCGTTAACAGCAGCGCCAGCCAGAATACCGGGATGGAGAAGCCTAACAGGGCGAGGGCGCTGATGAACTTATCCTGCCATTTGTTGCGATAGATCCCGGCCAGCATACCCACGGGGATCCCCACCATCAGGGCAAAACCGAAGGCCAGAATGCACAGCTCCATCGTGGCCGGAAAAACCTCTTTCAACTGGTCGGAGATAAGCTGCCCGTTGATGCTGGACACCCCGAAATCCCAGTGCAGCAGACCGTTAAACCAGAACAGCCAGGCATCCCACAACGATGAGCCCTGAAGCGGGGCGTGCGGCGTAAAATAGCTCAGGCTGAAACCGACAAAGGTCAGCAGAAAGAGCGTCACCAGCAGCAGCAGGAGTCGGCGCAAGGTAAAAATAATCATGGTTTTTTCACCTCTTGTTCTTTTTCGCGCGAGACGCCCGCGAACGAGGCATTGCCGAACGGACTCAGCACCAGACCTTTAATATCATAGCGATAGGCCTGGAGACGCAGGGAAGAGGCCAGCGGCAGCACGGGCAACTCCTCGGCGAGGATTTTCTGCGCTTCATCATAAGCATCGATGCGTGAGGCCAACTGTTGGGAAGAGAGCGCTTTTTGCAGCACGGCGTCAAACTCCCGGTTACACCAGTGAGCGTAGTTGGTCTGCGAGTTGATCGCCGCACAGCTCAGCAGCGGCCGGAAAAAACTGTCCGGGTCGTTACTGTCGGTAGCCCAGCCGGTCAGCGTGAGATCGTGATTCATATCCATCAGGCGCGCCTCCTGGAAACGGCCTTCAACCGGCACGATGATCACCTTGACGCCCACCTGTGCCATATCTGCCTGCAACAGTTCGGCCGTTTTCAGCGGGCTCGGGTTCCACGCCTGGGAACTGGTCGGCACCCAAAGCTGGAGGGTGAGGTTTTCCGCGCCCAGCGCTTTCAGTTGTTCGCGTGCTTTTGCCGGATTGTATTCCGTAATTTTAGCTTCACCGTCGTAGGCCCACGAGGCGCGCGGTAAAATAGAGGCCGCGGTTTCCGCCGTGCCGTAGTAGATCGACTGCATCAGACGCTGGTTGTTAATCGCCAGCGCCAGGGCATGACGGACGGCAGGGTTGTTCAACGGCGGCTTATCCGTGTTAAAGGCCAGATAAGCGATGTTCATTCCCGGGCGTAGCGTCAGACGCAGACGCGGATCGTCGCGCAAAATCGTGAGCTGGCTGGCGGCAGGCCAGGCGAGCACGTCACATTCCCCGGTGAGCAGTTTTGAGAGACGTCCCGTTCCGCCAGAGCCGAGGTCAACCACCACCTGCGGCATCAGCGGCGTGCCGCGCCAGAAATGTTCATGACGCTGCAGGCGTATATATTGCCCCGCGCGGTATTCCGCCAGCTGGAACGGACCGGTGCCCACCGGCTGGCGATCGAGCAACTCCTGGCGATCTTTTTTCGCAAGCTGCGACGCATATTCAGCAGACATGACGGACGCATAGTGGGTCGCCAGATGCCAGAGGAAGGAGGCATCCGGGCGCGTTAGCGTAAATTCAACCGTTCGGTTATCCAGCTTACGCACGCTCTTAACCGTGTCGGCAAACTGCAGACTGTCGAAGTAAGGGAAATGATCTCCATTGACGTTATGCCACGGATGATTGCGATTAAAGATCCGCTGGAAGGTAAAGACCACATCGTCCGCATTCAGCTTGCGCGTGGGGGTAAACCACGGCGTGCGCTGAAACGCGACATCATTGCGCAGGTGGAAGCGGTAGGTTGCACCGTTGTCCAGCACTTCCCAGCTTTCCGCAAGCTCAGGGACCAGACGGTAGGTGTACGGGTCGACATCAAGCAGACGGTCATACAATTGCGCGGCAAGCGTATCGACAATCAGGCCGCTGCCCGCTTTTTGCGGGTTGAAGGTATCCACCTGGCCGCTCACGCAATAGACGAAACCACTGTCACGGATGTCAGGCTGCGAAGTCTGCCCCGGCGCGGCAAAAGCCATGCTGCTGAACAGACCGAGTGCAAAAAAGGACGATAAAACCAGACGCATAATTTTTAAGGTTTTTAGGTTCGATCTGCAAAGTGTATCGCACTTACGCCTGCTTCGTAAAAATGTCTGCGGGTAAGTGCCGATATTGTCAGCGCATTTGATGCTTTTTGAGCAATGCCCGTAACTGATGGTAGGTCAGACCCAGGAGTTCAGCCGCCCGTTTCTGGTTATATTTCGCCGTCTTCAGGCTTTGCTCCAGCAATTGTTGTTCCTGGTCGTGCTGGAACTGACGTAAATCAAGAGGGAGGGCGGGGGCGTGGTCAGACGATGAGGGGGCGGTGACCGGCGGCGCATGACGCTGAAAAGGATCGATAATGATGTTATCCAGTTCCGCCTCGCTGCTGCCGTGGCGGTAGACAGAGCGCTCCACGACGTTTTTCAGTTCGCGAATATTTCCCGGCCAGTGATAGGCCAGTAGCGTCTCCTTTGCATAATCGCTGAAGCCGGGGAACAGAGGCAGGCCGAGCTCGCGGCACATCTGAATCGCAAACTGGTCTGCGAGCAGCATAATGTCACTTCTTCGCTCGCGCAGGGGAGGAAGCTGAACAACGTCAAAGGCCAGGCGGTCAAGCAGATCGGCCCTGAATTTCTCCTCCGCGACCCTCTCCGGCAGATTGGCATTGGTGGCGCACACCAGACGCACGTTAACCTGCAGCGGCTGGCTACCGCCAACGCGCTCCAGTTCGCCATACTCAATGACGCGCAGCAGTTTTTCCTGCACCAGCATGGGAGCGGTGGCGAGTTCATCAAGAAACAGCGTACCGCCGTCGGCGCGTTCAAACCGTCCCGGATGGCGCTTCTGGGCGCCGGTAAAGGCGCCTGCTTCGTGGCCGAACAGTTCGGTATCGAGCAGGTTTTCATTCAGCGCCGCGCAGTTTAACGAGATAAAGGGGCCGTCCCAGCGTCCGGATAAATAGTGCAGGCGGTTGGCAATCAGTTCCTTACCCGTGCCGCGCTCGCCGATAATCAGCACCGGCTTGTTGAGCGGTGCAAGACGAGACACCTGTTCCAGCACCTCCAGAAAACTGTTTGCTTCCCCGAGTAAATTGTCTTTGTATCCAGCCATGATGAAATTAACCACTCCTTAGCGATATTCACCAGGTCAGCATAGTTCTTCATTGCGTATAAATCAAACACATCAAGCAAAATCAATAGGATAAAAAAATGGCACGGGAATTGTATTATCTCAACAGCAGGGCATTGCCCGACCACAGAAATAAGAGGATTTTTATTATGGGTATTTTTTCTCGTTTTGCCGACATCGTGAACGCCAACATCAACTCACTGCTGGAAAAGGCGGAAGACCCGCAAAAGCTGGTGCGTCTGATGATTCAGGAGATGGAAGACACGCTGGTTGAAGTGCGTTCTACCTCTGCTCGCGCGCTTGCTGAGAAAAAACAGTTAACGCGCCGGATTGAGCAGGCCACCGCCCAGCTCAATGAATGGCAGGAAAAAGCGGAACTCGCCCTGCGTAAAGATAAAGAAGATCTGGCTCGTGCGGCGCTGATTGAAAAACAGAAGCTGACGGACATGGTCGCGACGCTTGAGCATGAAGTGACGCTGGTGGATGACACGCTCACCCGCATGAAAAAAGAGATTGGTGAGCTCGAAAATAAACTGAGCGAAACCCGCGCACGTCAGCAGGCGCTGTCGCTGCGTCATCAGGCGGCCAGCTCTTCCCTCGATGTACGCCGTCAGCTGGACAGCGGCAAGCTGGATGAGGCCATGGCGCGATTTGAGTCTTTTGAGCGTCGCATCGATCAGATGGAAGCGGAAGCAGAAAGCCACAGCATCGGGAAGCAAAAGTCACTGGATCAACAGTTTGCCGACCTGAAAGCGGACGATGAAATCAGCGAGCAGCTGGCGGCATTGAAAGCCAAAATGAAGCAAGATAACCAATAATACTGTTGCGGCACCTGAGCGTGCCGCTATGCATCCTAAGACAAGGAGTACACATGAGCGCGCTTTTTCTGGCCATTCCCCTGACGATTTTCGTGCTGTTTGTTTTGCCGATTTGGCTATGGCTGCACTACAGCAACCGTTCTTCACAAGGCGATCTTTCCCAGAGTGAACAGCAACGTCTTGCGCAGCTTACCGAACAGGCAAATAAGATGCGTGACCGCATTCAGGCGCTGGAAGCGATCCTGGATGCAGAACATCCAAACTGGAGGGATCGTTAATGACCGGACTGAATCTGAACAAAAAGTTGTGGCGAATCCCACAGCAGGGCATGGTGCGCGGCGTTTGTGCCGGGCTGGCACATTATCTTGACGTTCCGGTAAAACTGGTTCGTGTGGTGACGGTACTGTCTATTTTCTTCGGTCTGGCGTTTATCACGTTCGTGGCATACATCGTTCTGTCATTTGTCCTTGATCCCATGCCCGACGGAGAACTGGCCGCAGAAAGTGCGCCAACCAGTAACGATCTTCTGAACGCGGTTGACGAGCAACTGGCCGCAGGGGAGAAGCGGTTACGTGAAATGGAACGTTATGTCACGTCGGATACCTTTACGCTGAGAAGTCGTTTTCGTCAGCTTTAAGAGAGAATTTATATGAAGCAAAACTGGCAACAGGCCGGTCATAAGGTAAAACCCGGCCTGAAAATCGCAGGTAAGCTGGTTCTGATGACGGCATTACGTTACGGCCCGGCAGGTGTGGCGGGTTGGGCGATCAAATCTGTTGCCCGTAAGCCGGTCAGAATGTTGCTGGCCGTAGCGCTCGAACCAATGCTGCAAAAAGTGGCAAAACGGCTATCGCGCCGTTACTTATCCCGCTAATTCACACGCGCGTCAGCCCCTACTTTCCCAGAGAAGGGCTGGCGCCGTCTCAAACATTTCCCTCCCTTTAATGTGCTTTCTTTGCGGCAGCTCACAATACTGAGCAGAGCCGCTTTGGAATTGCGTTTTTCAGCCTCCCGCTTCGTTGACAGATATTTTTCATGGGAGTAGATTGCCCTTCGTGGGACCGCTACCATGGAAAATAAAGTGAACGCAAAAATTAAAAAACTTATCAATCATATCTACGGTGAATCATTTTCTGACGCACATTTAGATGTGTTATTATCAAAGCTTGAGCAAGCCGCTATTGATATTACAGAAAAGCGCAAATCAGGCTGGGATGAAAAAGATGTTGTCCTGATTACTTACGCCGATCAGTTCTCCGCGAAAGGGGAGAAAGCGTTGCCGGTGTTTACCCGCTTTTATAATGAATGGCTTGCCCGCACGTTTTCCCATGTCCATCTTTTACCTTTTTATCCGTGGTCCTCTGATGACGGATTTTCCGTTATTGATTACCACAGCGTCGCGCCTGAAACCGGAAGCTGGCAGGATGTTGCTGAATTAAAACAGTCTGCCAGCTTAATGTTTGACTTCGTGTGCAACCATATGTCAGCAAAAAGTGAATGGTTTGCTAATTATCTTGCGCAGAAGCCGGGCTTTGACGATTTCTTTATTTCTGTCGATCCTGAAACTGATTTATCTGCCGTGACGCGGCCTCGTGCATTACCGCTGCTGACGCCATTTAAGCTGCATGATGGAAGCGTGCGTCATCTTTGGACCACGTTCAGTGATGACCAGATCGATCTCAACTTCGCCTCGCCTCAGGTACTGATTGCGATGGTTGACGTACTGCTCCATTACCTGGCGGAAGGGGCGCGTTACATTCGCCTCGACGCCGTTGGGTTTATGTGGAAGATTCCAGGAACCAGCTGCATCCATCTTGAGCAGACACACTGCCTTATCCAGCTTTTCCGTGCGATTACCGACGCTGTGGCACCCGGCACGGTGATCATTACCGAGACAAACGTCCCGCATAAAGACAATATCTCGTACTTCGGTGATGGTGAAAATGAAGCCCAGATGGTCTATCAGTTCTCCTTGCCACCGCTGGTGCTGCATGCTGTTCATCGTCAGGATGTAAAAGCGCTTTGCCAGTGGGCGGGGTCGCTGGCGCTGCCTTCAACAAAAACGACCTGGTTCAACTTCCTGGCGTCTCATGACGGTATCGGCCTGAACCCGTTACGCGGCATTCTCCCGGAGTCAGAAATACTGTCACTGGTTGAAAAACTTCAGCAGGAAGGGGCGCTGGTTAACTGGAAAAATAATCCTGACGGAACGCGCAGTCCTTACGAAATCAATGTGACCTATCTGGACGCATTAAGCTCGCAAGACAGCCCGGATGATGAACGTATTGCGCGGTTTATTCTGGCGCATGCTGTACTGCTGAGTTTCCCGGGCGTACCTGCCGTATATATTCAAAGCATTCTTGGCTCGCGTAACGATTATGAAGGCGTTGAACGCCTCGGCTATAACCGCGCGATAAACCGCAAGAAATACACCGCCGGTCAGGTTGACCTTGAGCTCAATAATAAACAAAGCATTCGCCATAAAATCTATTCCCGTTTAAGCGAGTTTATTGCTATTCGTCGTGGGGAACGCGCATTTCATCCTGATGCTCAGGCAATGTTTGAATCACTTGATGAACAGATTCTTAAAATTGTTCGCGTGGCTGATAATGGTGAAAAAATTACCGCGCTATTTAATTTTAGTCATAATGTTCATACCGTTTACGAGAAAGTGCTTTCCGGTGTGGAATTGCTATCAGGACAGGCTATTGACGGTACGGAACTGACCCTCAATCCATGGCAGGTTATGTGGATTAAAGAAAACTAAAAAAGGACCCTTAAATGAAAATGCCCAAAATTGTGCTGTTATCAGCACTGGTTTCGTGCGCCCTGTTATCAGGCTGTAAGGATGATAAAGCATCTGCTGTGACCATTGAGTTTATGCACTCTTCAGTAGAGCAGGAGCGTCAGGCGGTTATTACGAAACTGATCGAGAAATTTGAAAAAGAGAACCCTGGCATCACGGTGAAACAGGTGCCGGTGGAAGAAGACGCCTACAACACCAAGGTGATTACGCTCGCGAGAACCGGGGCGCTGCCGGAGGTGATTGAAGTCAGCCATGATTACGCGAAAGTCATGGATAAGGAACAGCTGCTGGATCGCAAGGCGATTGGCGAAGCCATTAAAGCGGTAGGCGAAAACACCTTCTATGACGGGATCCTGCGCGTAGTCCGTACCGAAGACGGTAGCGCCTGGACGGGCGTGCCAATGAGTGCCTGGCTGTCCGGCGTCTGGTACCACAAAGATGTGCTGGCTGCAGCGGGTATTGAAGAGCCCCACAACTGGGAACAACTGCTGAAGGCCAGTGAGAAACTTAACGACCCGGCCAAAAAACATTACGGCATTGCGCTGCCTACCGCGGAAAGCGTCATGACCGAGCAGGCATTCTCCCAGTTTGCACTTTCCGGCGGCGCGAACGTTTTTGATGCCAACGGGAACGTCGAAATCGATACCCCTGAGATGGCGAAAGCGCTCTCTTTTTATAAAGCGCTGGCCGCGACCACCATGCCGGGCTCGAACGACGTCATGGAGATCAAAGATGCCTTCATGAACGGTTCCGCACCGATGGCGGTTTATTCCACCTACATCCTGCCTGCGGTATTCCATGATGGAAACCCTGCCAATCTTGGCTTCGTGGTCCCTACCGAAAAGACCTCTGCAGTCTACGGCATGATCACATCGCTGACGATCACCACGGGGCAATCTGAAGGTGAAACGCAGGCGGCTGAAAAGTTTGTGACGTGGATGGAGCAGGCTCAAAACGCAACCGACTGGGTCATGATGTCGCCTGGTGCGGCGTTGCCGGTGAACAAGCTGGTGGTGGGTACGGATACCTGGAAAAACAACGATGTGATTAAAGCGTTTGGGAAACTGCCTTACGAGCTGATTGCTCAGTTCCCGAATGTGCAGGTGTTTGGCGCTGTGGGCGACAAAAACTTCACTCGCATGGGCGATGTCACCGGGTCCGGCATTATCAGTTCCATGGTGCATAACGTCACGGTGGGTAAACAAGATCTCAGCGCCACGCTCAGCAATAGCCAGAAGCGACTGGCTGACCTGATTTCACAACGATAGGAGCGCTTTGCGGAAGGAAATTATGAAGACGTTGTTTTCTGGTCGATCAGATATGCCTTTCGCCATGCTGCTGTTGGCCCCCAGCCTGATTTTGCTGGGGGGCCTGGTGGCCTGGCCAATGATTTCCAATATTGAAATCAGTTTCTTACGACTGCCGCTTAACCCGCGCATTAGCGCTGTGTTTGTTGGGCTGGACAATTATATTCGCATCCTCAGTGATGCGGCATTCTGGCACTCGCTGTGGATGACGTTCTGGTACACGGCGCTGGTGGTGATGGGCAGCACCGGGCTGGGGCTGGCCGTGGCGATCTTCTTTAATCGCGAATTTCGGATGCGCAAAACGGCACGTTCACTGGTGATTTTATCCTACGTGACGCCGTCTATTTCCCTGGTGTTTGCCTGGAAATATATGTTCAACAACGGCTACGGCATTGTGAACTATCTGGGCGTTGATCTGCTGCATCTTTATGACCAGGCACCGCTGTGGTTCGACAACCCCGGCAGTAGCTTTGTGTTGGTCGTGCTGTTCGCCATCTGGCGCTACTTCCCGTACGCCTTCATTTCATTCCTGGCGATTTTGCAGACCATCGACAAATCGTTGTACGAAGCCGCAGAGATGGACGGGGCTAACGCCTGGCAGCGTTTTCGTATCGTGACGTTGCCCGCCATCATGCCAGTGCTGGCTACGGTGGTGACGCTGCGAACCATCTGGATGTTTTACATGTTTGCGGATGTCTACCTGCTGACCACGAAGGTCGATATTTTAGGCGTCTATCTCTATAAAACTGCATTCGCATTCAACGACTTGGGTAAAGCAGCAGCGATTTCTGTGGTGCTGTTTGTGATCATCTTCGCTGTGATTCTGCTGACCAGAAAAAGGGTAAACCTCAATGGCAACAAATAAACGCGTACTTAGCCGTATTGGTTTTTATCTGGGGCTGGCGGTATTTCTGATCATCACGCTGTTCCCGTTCTTCGTGATGCTGATGACGTCGTTTAAGAGCGCGAAAGAGGCTATATCGCTGCACCCGACCATTTTGCCGCAGGCGTGGACGCTTCAGCATTATGTCGACATCTTTAACCCGCTGATCTTCCCGTTTGTGGATTACTTCCGCAACAGCATGGTGGTATCGCTGACCTCGTCGGTGATTGCGGTGTTCCTTGGCACGCTGGGGGCTTACGCCTTGTCCAAACTGCGCTTTAAAGGACGCACGACGATCAATGCGAGCTTCTACACCGTCTATATGTTCTCCGGGATTTTGCTGGTGGTGCCGCTGTTCAAGATCATCACCGCGCTCGGTATTTATGACACGGAACTGGCGCTGATCATCACCATGGTGACCCAGACATTACCTACGGCGGTATTCATGCTGCGCAGCTATTTCGACACCATCCCGGACGAAATAGAAGAGGCCGCAATGATGGATGGCCTGAACCGCCTGCAAATCATCTTCCGCATTACCGTGCCGCTGGCGATTTCCGGTCTCGTGTCGGTGTTTGTTTACTGCTTCATGGTGGCATGGAACGACTACCTGTTTGCCTCCATTTTCCTGTCCAGCGCCAGCAACTTTACGCTGCCGGTCGGGCTGAACACGCTCTTTAGCACACCAGATTATATCTGGGGTCGCATGATGGCGGCATCGCTGGTGACGGCGCTTCCGGTGGTCATCATGTACGCACTTTCTGAACGTTTTATTAAAAGTGGTTTGACCGCCGGTGGCGTTAAGGGCTGAGGCGGCCAATTTTTTATCAGGAGCAAGTTATGAAAAAGTTAGTTGCGACAGCGCCTCGCGTGGCGGCGCTCGTGGAATATGAAGATCGTGCTGTGGAAGCACATGAAGTGAAAATTCGTGCCCGTTTTGGTGCACCAAAACACGGTACCGAAGTTGTGGATTTCCGTGCAGCAAGCCCGTTTATTGATGAAGAGTTCAACGCGGAGTGGCAGATGTTTACGCCGCGTGAAGAGGGCGCTGCGCGCGGTATCGAATTCGGTAAATTCCAGCTGGGGAACATGATCGTCGGCGACATTATTGAATGTGGTGCTGAAGTAACGGAATACCAGCCAGGCGACAGCGTCTGTTGCTATGGTCCACTGCAGGAGACGGTCATTGTCAATGCGGTTAACAACTACAAGCTGCGCAAAATGCCGCAGGGCGCATCCTGGAAAAACGCTGTTTGCTACGATCCGGCGCAGTTCGCCATGAGCGGCGTGCGTGATGCCAATGTCCGTGTAGGTGACTTTGTGGTGGTGGTCGGTCTGGGCGCCATCGGACAGATTGCCATTCAGCTGGCAAAAAAAGCCGGTGCGTCAGTGGTCATCGGTGTCGATCCTATCGAGCACCGCTGTGAGATCGCTCGTCGTCATGGCGCAGATCACTGTCTGAACCCAATCGGTACCGATGTGGGTCTGGAAATTAAAAAGCTGACCGGCAAGCAGGGCGCGGACGTGATCATCGAGACCAGCGGTTTTGCGGATGCACTGCAGTCTGCGCTGCGTGGACTTGCCTACGGCGGCACCATCTCCTACGTTGCGTTCGCTAAACCATTTGCCGCGGGTTTCAACCTCGGTCGCGAAGCACACTTCAATAACGCGAAGATTGTTTTCTCCCGCGCCTGCAGCGAACCCAACCCGGACTACCCGCGCTGGAGCCGCAAGCGTATCGAGGAGACCTGCTGGGAATTGCTGATGAACGGTTATCTCAACTGTGACGATCTGATTGACCCGGTCGTGACCTTCACCTCCAGCCCGGAAAGCTACATGAAGTATGTCGATCGGCATCCGGAACTCAGTATCAAAATGGGCGTCACTTTTTAAGCTAAGGACAGCAAATCATGAAAATCGCAACGCAAAACCAGGCCTTTTTCCCAGCCAAGATCATGGAAAAATTCGAGTACATCAAAGCGATGGGCTTTGATGGCTACGAAATTGACGGCAAACTGCTGGTCGAAAACCTCGACGAAGTGAAAGCGGCTATCAAAGCCACGGGTCTGCCGGTGACGACGGCATGTGGCGGATACGATGGCTGGATCGGTGATTTTATCGAAGAACGTCGTCTCAACGGGCTACAGCAGATTGAACGCATTCTGCAAGCCCTGGCGGAAGTGGGGGGGAAGGGCATTATCGTGCCTGCGGCCTGGGGAATGTTTACCTTCCGTTTGCCGCCAATGACCTCCCCACGCAGCCTGGACGGCGACCGCAAAGC
This sequence comes from Enterobacter sp. MGH 37, assembly GCF_000534515.1. Classification (NCBI taxonomy): domain Bacteria; kingdom Pseudomonadati; phylum Pseudomonadota; class Gammaproteobacteria; order Enterobacterales; family Enterobacteriaceae; genus Enterobacter; species Enterobacter sp. MGH 37. The sequence continues at coordinate 1,628,260 of NZ_KI973205.1, read as the reverse complement.
GGTAAGCGCGTCGCTGCGCTGGCTGGATGAGGTTGCTGCACGCACCGGTACAACCGTCTACCTGGAACCGCTGAACCGCTACCAGGATCATATGATCAATACGCTGGCAGACGCGCGTCGTTATATCGAAGAGAACGATCTCAAGCACGTGCAGATCATCGGTGATTTCTATCATATGAACATTGAAGAAGACTCGCTGACGGATGCGCTGCATCAGAACCGCGATCTGCTGGGGCATGTGCATATTGCTGATAACCACCGCTATCAACCGGGCAGCGGCAGCCTCGATTTCGCCAGCCTGTTCGATCAGCTGCGTGCCGATAACTACCAGGGTTATGTGGTGTATGAGTGCCGTGTTCGCGCCGACAATCCGGCTCAGGCTTATCAGGACTCACTCACTTATTTGCGTGAATGCTAAGGATGACGAGCGTGATGAGTGCTTCTACACCTTCGCCTCTGCGCGTCGCCATTATTGGCGCCGGGCAGGTCGCGGACAAAGTGCATGCCTCGTATTACGCCACGCGCAGTGATGTTCACATGGTGGCTGTCATGGACAGCCGCCTTGAGCAGGCACAGGCGTTCGCGGAACGTTATGCTATTCCATCGGCATGGCAGGACGCTCACGAGATGTTGCAAACGGTGAAGCCGGACGTGGTGAGCGTCTGCTCGCCTAACCGGTTCCATTTTGAACATGTCATGGCTGCCCTCGAAGCGGGGTGTCATGTGATGTGTGAAAAACCCCCGGCGATGACGCCGCAACAGGCCGACCAGATGCGCATCGCGGCGCGTAAAGCAGGCAAAGTGCTGGCCTATGATTTTCACCACCGCTTTGCCCTGGATACCCAGCAACTGCGAGAGGCGGTAATGAATGGCACGCTCGGTGAAGTTTACTTCACATCGGCGCAAGCTGTGAGGCGGTGCGGTGTGCCGGGGTGGGGCGTGTTTACCAACAAATCATTACAGGGTGGCGGACCGCTGATTGATATCGGCATTCATATGCTTGATGCCGCCATGTATGTCCTGGGTTTCCCTGCGGTAAAGCGTGTGACCGCGCACAGCTTTCAGAGGCTGGGAAACCGCAAAAGCACCGGCCAGTTTGGCGAGTGGGATCCTACGCAATACACCGTTGAGGATGCCCTGTTTGGCACGATTGAATTCTGTAACGGCGGCATTCTGCGTCTGGACACCTCCTTTGCGCTTAACATCCGCGAGCAGTCCATCATGAATGTCGCTTTCTGCGGCGAAAAAGCGGGAGCAACGCTGTTCCCGGCGCACATCTATAACGACGAAGCCGGGGCGTTAGTCACCCTCGCGCAGCGTGAAGAGGCTGATGACCAGCGACATTTACGCAGTATGGATGCCTTCGTACGCCATGTGCAGGGAGAACCCGTCATGATCGCGGATGCAGAACAGGGCCTGGTTATTCAGCAGCTTGTCGCCGCGCTTTATGAATCAGCAGAAACAGGGGAATGCGTGACATTATGCTGAACGTGTCTGTCTTAACCGATCCGGGCTTTTGTCCTCACAGCCTGAATAAATACGCCTCTGTTATGGCCTGCGGCAATGGCTACATGGGCATTCGCGCTGCGCATGAAGAAAATTACACCCTGCAAACCAGAGGCATGTACCTTGCGGGTCTGTATCATCGTGCGGGACGCAACGAAACCACCGAGCTCGTCAATCTGCCCGATATCACCGGCATTGATGTTGAGCTGGATGGCGTCAATTTCACCCTCCTTGCAGGGGAGATTCTGGCGTGGCAGCGCGAGCTGGCCTTTGCCAACGGCGAGCTGCATCGTCGCGTTGTCTGGCGTTCGCCCGACGGAAATCGTTATCGGCTGGAAAGCCGTCGTTTTGTGTCGCTGGACCAGTTGCCTCTGGTGGCCATGCAGCTTTCGATCACGCCTCTTGATGCTGCTTCGCAGGCCGTGCTGAAAACCGGTATTGATGCAACGCAAACGAACAGCGGCAGACAGCATCTGGATGAAATCTCGGTCAGAGTCTTTGACCAGCACTACATGCAGGGCGTGTATGAAACGCAGGACCGGGCGTCAGACGTCGTCGTTTCGGCGTTTTGTCAGCTCTCAACGAAGAGCGACAGCTGTTTTACCGCCAAAAATCGGCGTCTCAACGTGCACCATTCCCTGACGATTGCGCAGGGTGACACTGTCACGCTTGAAAAAATTGTCTGGGTAACCCACCGCAGTGATAAAGCGCTTTCGCAGGAGTCTTTCGCTCGCAACGCGCTGGCCGATCTCAAAGTCTGCGCAGCAAGAGGCTACGACGCCTTGCTGGAAAGTTCAGCGTATGCCTGGAAAGCCGTCTGGCGTGACGCTCGTGTGGAAGTGACGTCTGCGGAACCTCAGGATCAGATGGCGCTGGATTATGCAGTCTGGCACCTGACCACGATGACGCCTGCCCATGACGAGCGAAGCAGTATCGCCGCGAAAGGGCTGACGGGAGAGGGGTACAAAGGCCACGTATTCTGGGATACCGAAATATTCCTGCTGCCTTTCCATCTGTTTACCCGCCCGCAGATTGCCCGCAGCCTGCTGCGTTATCGCTGGCTTAATCTCGCTGGCGCCCGGGAGAAAGCCCGTCGTAACGGCTGGCCCGGCGCGTTGTTCCCATGGGAAAGCGCGGCGAGTGGGGAGGAAGAAACGCCAGAGTTCGCGGCGATCAACATCCGTACCGGGATACGCCAGAAGGTGGCCTCCGCGCTTGCTGAGCATCACATCGTGGCAGATATCGCCTGGGCCGTCGTCGCTTACTGGCAGGCGACACATGATGATGCCTTTATGCGTAATGAGGGTCTGACGCTGCTGATGGAAACCGCCTCGTTCTGGATGGGACGCGCAACGGAAATCAATGGTCGTCTCGAAATCCATGACGTAATAGGGCCGGATGAATACACCGAGCATGTGAATAACAATGCCTACACCAACTATCTGGCCTGGCACAACGTTGCCTGTGCCCGTCAGTTTATGGCGATGTTTGGGCGTGAAGATGCGCGTTTTACGGAGAATGCCACGCAGTTCCTGGCGCGCTTATGGCTGCCAGAGGCCGATGCAGAGGGTGTGATCCCGCAGGATGACTCCTTCATGTCAAAACCTGCCATTGATCTGACCCGCTATAAAGCCAAAGCGGGTAAGCAGACGATTCTGCTCGATTATTCCCGTGCGGAAGTGAACGAGATGCAGATCCTGAAGCAGGCCGATGTGGTGATGCTTAACTACCTGCTGCCGGAACGGTTTACGCCGCAGCAGTGTGCCGCCAATCTGGCGTTTTATGAGCCACGCACGATCCATGATTCGTCATTGAGCAAAGCCATTCACGGGATTGTTCTCGCGCGCTGCGGTGACACGCAGGGGGCCTATGCCTTCTGGCGTGATGGCATCGGCATTGATTTGGGTGACGATCCGCACAGCAGTGATGAAGGGATACACGCTGCCGCCACCGGAGCGATCTGGTCTGGCGCGGTTCAGGGGTTTGCTGGCCTGCAAATTATCGAAGGGGAACTGCATCTTGCGCCGAAACTGCCTGCTCACTGGCAGAAACTGGCATTCCCGCTGCGGTGGCGCAACGCAACCCTGTATTTCACCTATGAAAACGAGGTGTTAACCATCGAAACGACGGCACCTGCCACGCTAACGCTGTGGGGCAAAACGCTACATGTGTCGGCGCGACAAGTTATCACCTGTAAGGACTTTCTTGCATCTAAAGATGGGACCGCTACCACGGAGGGGCACCATGGTGCTTAAGGCTGTTGTATTCGATCTGGACGGTGTGATCACCGATACCGCACACCTCCACTTTCTGGCCTGGCGAGCCGTGGCGGAGGAAATAGGCATCACCTTCGACGAAGTCTTTAACGAACAGCTGAAGGGAATAAGCCGTATGGATTCTCTTCTGCGCATTCTGAAGCACGGCGGAAAAGAGGGGATGTTTAGCGAAGAGCAGTGCCTTGCGCTTGCGACGAAAAAAAACGCGCGTTATGTCCAGTCGCTGGCATCGCTGACGCAGGATTCGCTGCTTCCGGGGATTCGAGACGTGCTGGCGGAGATCCGTGCAGCGAAAGTCAAAATTGGGCTGGCGTCCGTATCGCTCAATGCCCCGGGGATTTTGCACGCGCTGGGCATTCATCAGGCATTCGATTTTTGCGCGGATGCTTCCCGCATTCACCGCTCAAAGCCAGACCCGGAGATTTTTCTCGCCGCCTGTGCCGGTCTGGATGTACGTCCTGAAGAGGGTATCGGCATTGAAGATGCCGCTGCGGGCGTTCAGGCAATCAACGCCGCAGGGATGTTGTCGGTAGGGATTGGGCCTGGCCTTAACCATGCAGGATTACAACTTCATTCAACGCAGGAACTGACCTGGACATGCCTGACAGAATTCTGGGCAACCCGGCGTATTGATAAGGAATAAATTATGGCTCAACTGTCTCTAAAACATATTCAGAAAATCTACGATAACCAGGTCCATGTGGTTAAAGATTTCAACCTCGAAATAGAAGACAAAGAATTCATTGTGTTCGTTGGTCCATCGGGATGTGGTAAATCCACGACCCTGCGCATGATTGCCGGGCTGGAGGAGATCAGCGCCGGTGAGCTGATCATTGACGGGGTCTGCATGAATGATGTCCCCGCTAAATCTCGCGATATTGCGATGGTCTTCCAGAACTACGCGCTTTACCCGCATATGACGGTCTACGACAACATGGCGTTTGGCCTGAAAATGCAAAAAATAGCGCCTGCGGTGATTGAGGAGCGTGTTAACTGGGCGGCGCAGATTTTGGGGTTACGTGATTATCTCAAGCGTAAGCCAGGCGCACTGTCCGGTGGCCAGCGCCAGCGCGTGGCGTTAGGCCGTGCGATCGTGCGTGAAGCCGGTGTCTTCCTGATGGATGAACCGCTGTCCAACCTTGATGCCAAGCTTCGCGTGCAGATGCGTGCTGAAATCAGCAAGCTGCACCAGAAGCTTAATACCACCATGATTTATGTTACCCACGACCAGACGGAAGCCATGACGATGGCCACCCGCATCGTGATCTTAAAAGACGGCATTATTCAGCAGGTCGGGGCGCCGAAGCAGGTGTACAACGAGCCGGCCAATATGTTTGTCGCAGGGTTCATTGGCTCACCGGCGATGAACTTCATTCGGGGTGCTATCGACGATCGTTATTTCGTAACGGAAACGTTGCGTCTGGAGATCCCTGAAGACAAGCTGGCCGAACTGAATGCGCAAGGTTACCAGCGTAAAGCGGTCGTCTTCGGTATCCGTCCGGAAGACATTCTTACCCTGCAGAGCAGCGGAGAAGACATCACGGCGAAAGTCAGCGTGGCTGAACTGACCGGCGCTGAATTTATGCTTTATGCCACCGTAGGGGGGCATGAACTGGTTGTCCGTGCAGGTGCAGCGAATGACTACGTCGCCGGAGATAATATTGGCATCCAGTTCGATATGAATAAGTGCCATTTCTTCGACGCTGATACAGAAGCGGCTATTAGATAAGAAAGATGTTTGCCGGAAATGCAAATTTCCGGTTTTTTTGTTGGTTAATTAGAAAGGGAATATCTCATGAGTACTCTACTAAAAAGTGCTGCGCTCGTTCTGTGCGCAGGGGTTAGCTGTGCGCAAGCGGCAGAAACTGCGAAACAGTGGGAATTTAATATCGGGGCCATGTATGAAATTGAAAACGTCGAAGGTCAGGGCGACGATAAAGATGGATTATATGAACCTTCCGTGTGGTTTAATGCGACCTGGGATGCCTGGACAATTTCTCTGGCGATGTATCAGGAAGGGCCCGTTGATTACAGCAGCATGACGCGCGGAACCTATTTTGACCGTCCGGAATTTGAATTACGCTATCGCTTTATTGGAACCGATGATTTTACTTTTGGTCTGACCGGCGGCTTCCGTAATTATGGTTATCACTTTAAAGATGAGCACGGTGCCAAAGACGGCAGCGCAAATATGCAGCGCTACAAAGTCCAGCCAGACTGGGATATTAAATTAACCGATGACTGGCGCTTTAGTGGCTGGCTTGCCATGTATCAGTTTGCTAACGATCTGGAAAAAACCGGTTATGCTGACAGCCGTGTTGAGACCGAAACGGGCTTTACCTGGACTATCAATGAAACCGTCTCCGCAAAAGTAAATTACTATTTAGAGCGCGGTTTCAATATGGACAGCTCACGTAATAACGGCGAGTTTTCCACGCAGGAAATTCGCGCCTATCTGCCTGTTTCGTTGGGCCAGACAACCTTAACGCCTTACACCCGCCTGGGGCTCGATCGCTGGTCAAACTGGGACTGGCAGGACGATCCTGAGCGTGAAGGGCATGATTTCAACCGCCTGGGCATGCTGTATGCCTACGACTTCAACAACGGTTTATCCATGACGCTGGAATATGCGTATGAATGGGAAAACCACGACGAGGGCGAGAACGACCGCTTCCACTATGCGGGCGTGGGTGTGAATTACGCGTTCTGATACATCACTCACCAGGGGCTATTCGCCCCTGGTGTTAGCGCAGAGAAGCCGCTAACACAAAGTGGGTGTCGACAAGCACTTTTTGCGGGGCAGGTTGACCACCAATGCGCCTGAAGAGCAGATCGCAACTCTCTTCACCCAGCTTGCGAGTGGGGATGTCAAACCCACCTGGCGCTGGCGTAAGAATGAGAGAGAGCATCGGATCGCTGTATCCGGCTATCACGACCTGCTCAGGGATCATCAGATTTAACTCATCCGCAGCACGATAGAGGCTTAGCAACTTCATGCTGTCGGTGGCGAATACCGCATCAGGAGGAACTGGCGAGGATAATAATGTAATCGCCGCAGCGAGTGCACTCTCGTGGGTATAACCACCATCCATGATCCAGTCGGAATGAATAGCAATATTATGTTTTGCCAGACTGGCTTTATAGCCCGCGAGACGATCAATTGAAACGTGGTAATCAAGCGGTGCATGCAGACAGGCAATTTTCCGTCGCCCATTTTTAATGAAGTTATCCGTCAGCGTGGCGCTGTCATTAAAATTATCCGTATCGACGGAATAGATATTCTGATAATCACCTTCCACTTTGCCAATGACGACGACGGGTACGCCATACGCATCCAGCGTGCTGAAAAAAGATTCATTTGCCGGTGAACTCAGCATGATGACGCCTTTGATCATTTTCTGCTTTATTTTGCTCACACATTTCAGCAGATCGTCTTCGCTGCTTTTGGATGTTTGCAAAATAACGTCAAAACCTTCTTCTTCCGCTTTTGTTGTAATCGCATGAAGAACATCAGAGAAAAAAGGGTTACCGGCTGTGGTTTTGGTCGAGCGGGTCGATATAACCATAATGGCATCGAAGCCAGAAGAGGTCAGTGCGCGGGCCAGTTTGTTGGGCTGATAATTTAATTCGTCTATCGCCTTCAGCACTTTGTCACGTGCTTCGGGGGATATATTCGTTTGTTTATTCAGAACGCGGGATACGGTTGATTTCGATACGCCCGCAACCCGTGCGATATCATAGATGGTGGGTGACATACACCTTACTCACTCCGGACTGACAGCAATGCCGCTCATCTTACTGGAGAGAAAACGGCAATAGCAATAAATAAGAATTGATAATCAACGATCTGCCCCCATTTATTGTATTCTGAAGCCATGCATTCCAGGCTTCCGGGCAATGAAGGATGGCGATGAAGCGACTTAAGAACGAACTCAATTCACTGGTGAACCGTGGCGTTGACCGACATCTGCGCCTGGCCGTCACCGGGCTAAGCCGCAGCGGCAAGACGGCATTCATAACGGCGATGGTAAACCAGCTCCTGAACCTGCACGCCGGAGCGCGCCTGCCGTTGCTCAGCGCCGTGAGAGAAGAGCGTCTGCTGGGCGTTAAGCGCGTCCCTCAGCGCGATTTTGGTATTCCTCGTTTTACCTATGACGAAGGGCTGGCACAACTTTACGGGGAGCCGCCCGCGTGGCCGACGCCGACGCGAGGGGTGAGTGAAATTCGCCTTGCGCTGCGTTTCCGCTCAAATGAATCCCTGATGCGCCACTTCAAGGATACCTCCACCCTGTATCTGGAAATCGTCGATTACCCGGGCGAATGGCTGCTCGATTTGCCGATGCTGGCGCAGGACTACCTTAGCTGGTCCCGTCAGATGACAGGGTTGCTGCAGGGACAACGCGCTGCGTGGTCAACGAAATGGCGAGCGCTGTGTGAAGGTCTGGATCCGCTGGCACCAGCGGATGAAAACCGTCTGGCGGCGATTGCCGGGGCCTGGACGGACTATCTTCATCAGTGCAAACAGGAAGGGCTGCACTTCATCCAGCCGGGGCGTTTTGTCTTGCCGGGGGACTTAGCCGGAGCGCCCGCGCTGCAGTTCTTCCCCTGGCCAGATGTGGACGGCGCCGGAGAATCGAAGCTGGCCCAGGCCGGTAAACACACGAACGCCGGGATGCTGCGCGAGCGGTACAATTACTACTGCGAAAAAGTGGTCAAAGGATTTTATAAAAACCACTTCTTGCGTTTCGACCGCCAGATTGTGCTGGTAGATTGCCTGCAGCCGCTTAACAGCGGGCCGCAGGCATTTAACGATATGCGCCTCGCGCTGACCCAGCTGATGCAGAGTTTTCACTACGGGCAGCGGACGCTGTTCCGTCGTCTTTTCTCGCCGGTGATCGACAAGCTGCTGTTCGCGGCCACGAAAGCCGATCACGTGACGGTCGATCAGCATGCCAACATGGTTTCTCTGCTGCAGCAGCTGGTGCAGGATGCGTGGCAAAATGCCGCGTTTGAAGGGATTAGCATGGATTGTCTTGGGCTGGCCTCCGTGCAGGCGACGCAGAGCGGGCTGATTGATCTCAACGGCGAGAAAATACCGGCATTGTGCGGGAACCGCCTCAGCGACGGTGAGCCGCTTACGGTCTACCCGGGCGAAGTGCCTGCCAGGCTGCCGGGCCAGGCCTTCTGGCAGAGCCAGGGTTTCCAGTTTGAAGCCTTCCGCCCTCAGGCCATGAGCGTCGATCGGCCGTTACCACACATCCGTCTGGATGCGGCGCTGGAGTTTTTGATTGGAGATAAATTGCGATGACGGAACCGTTAAAACCACGCATAGATTTTACCGGAACGCTTGAGCATGCGGATCGCGAAGCGTTTAAAACGGCGCAGACGTTCAGCGGTACGCAGGCAGAGAACTTTGCCCCGGCACTGCCGGACGATCCCGCGGTTGAGGAGGGGCCAGCGGAGGCGGTCGTGGAGGCCGCTTTGCGTCCAAAACGCAGTGTGTGGCGCAGAATGGTCACCGCCGGTCTGGCACTGTTCGGCGTCAGCGTGGTCGGGCAGGGCGTCCAGTGGGCGATGAACGCCTGGCAAACGCAGGACTGGGTCGCACTGGGCGGATGTGCCGCAGGTGCGCTGATTGTTGGCGCGGGCGTGGGGTCTGTTGCGACGGAGTGGCGACGTCTCTGGCGTCTGCGACAGCGCGCGCATGAGCGTGATGAAGCCCGGGATCTCCTCCACAGCCACGGAACCGGCAAAGGCCGCGCGTTTTGTGAGAAACTGGCCAGCCAGGCCGGTATCGATCAGTCGCATCCGGCGCTTCAGCGCTGGTATGCCGCCATTCATGAAACGCAGAATGACCGGGAAGTGGTAACGCTCTATTCCCATATGGTTCAGCCGGTACTGGATGCCCAGGCGCGACGCGAGATTAGCCGTTCTGCGGCAGAGTCCACGCTGATGATTGCCGTCAGCCCGCTGGCGCTGGTGGATATGGCGTTTATCGCCTGGCGTAACCTGCGTTTGATTAACCGTATCGCTCATCTCTACGGTATCGAGCTGGGTTACTACAGTCGACTCAGACTGTTCAAGCTGGTGTTACTCAATATCGCCTTTGCTGGTGCAAGCGAACTGGTGCGTGAAGTGGGCATGGACTGGATGTCGCAGGATCTGGCTGCGCGTCTTTCGGCCCGCGCTGCGCAGGGTATTGGCACGGGCTTACTGACGGCGCGTCTGGGTATCAAGGCGATGGAAGTGTGCCGACCACTGCCATGGATCGATGGCGATAAGCCACGGCTGGGGGATTTCCGGCGCGAACTGATCGGCCAGCTTAAAGAGACGCTCAATAAAAAACCTGCTCCGTGAGGTTTTGTTCACTTATCGTGCTGGCTGTCAATATTTGTTGACAGCCATCTTCCGGTTCACCGTGTTCTGACATATCATTTTAACGTTACTGGCTTAAAACGGTGAATTTCCCATGCGTCTTGAAGTCTTCTGTGAAGACCGTCTCGGTCTGACCCGCGAGTTACTCGATCTTCTTGTTTTACGTAGCATTGATTTACGTGGCATTGAGATCGATCCTGTCGGGCGAATTTACCTCAATTTTGCCGAAATTGAATTCAATACCTTTAGCAGTCTGATGGCGGAAATCCGCCGTATCGCTGGCGTTACGGATGTGCGCACTATCCCCTGGATGCCCTCCGAGCGAGAGCACCTGGCACTGAGCGCGCTGCTGGAAGCCATGCCTGAACCGTTCCTCTCCTTGGATCTGAAAAGTAAAGTCGAACGCGTTAACCACGCAAGCTGTCAGCTATTCGCACAGAGCCAGGAGAAGCTCAGCAATCAACATGCCGCACAGCTGGTCCCGGGTTTTAACTTCCAGCGCTGGCTGGACAGCAACCCGCAGAATACCCACAGCGAGCATGTAGTGATAAACGGACAGAATTTCCTGATGGAGATCACACCGGTTTATCTGAAAGGGGAAAGCGACACTCGCGTACTGACCGGTGCCGTGATCATGCTGCGCTCGACGTTACGTATGGGCCGCCAGCTGCAAAACCTCTCCAGCCAGGATGTCGGTGCATTCAGCCAGATTATTGCCGTCAGCCCGAAAATGCGTCATGTGGTTGACCAGGCGCGCAAGCTCGCCAGCCTGACCGCGCCGCTGCTGATTACTGGTGATACCGGTACCGGGAAAGATCTGCTGGCTCACGCTGTGCATCTGGCAAGCCCGCGTGCGGCAAAACCGTATCTGGCACTTAATTGCGCCTCTATCCCGGAAGATGCTGTCGAAAGCGAACTGTTTGGACACGCGCCGGAAGGCAAGAAAGGGTTCTTCGAGCAGGCTAACGGCGGCTCCGTGCTGCTGGATGAGATCGGCGAAATGTCGCCGCGCATGCAGGCCAAGCTGCTGCGTTTCCTGAACGACGGAACCTTCCGCCGCGTTGGTGAAGATCATGAGGTGCATGTGGACGTGCGCGTCATCTGTGCCACCCAGAAAAACCTGGTGGAACTGGTGCAAAAGGGGATATTCCGCGAGGATCTCTATTACCGCCTTAACGTCCTTACGCTGAACATTCCACCGCTGCGCGATTGTCCGCAGGACATCATGCCGTTAACGGAACTGTTTGTCGCCCGCTTTGCCGACGAGCAGGGCGTCCCGCGTCCGAAGCTTTCTGCCGATCTCGGCACGGTGTTAATGCGCTACGGTTGGCCGGGCAACATCCGTCAGCTTAAAAATGCCGTTTATCGTGCACTTACCCAGCTTGAAGGGTATGAACTGCGTCCGCAGGATATTCTGCTGCCTGATTACGACGCCGGAACGGTATCGGTAGGTGAAGAGGCGATGGAAGGGTCGCTGGATGATATTACCAGTCGCTTTGAACGCTCCGTCCTGACGCAGCTTTATCGCAGCTATCCAAGTACTCGCAAACTGGCAAAACGGCTTGGCGTATCGCATACCGCGATTGCGAATAAGCTGCGTGAGTATGGTTTGAATCATAAGAAAGGTGACGAATAGCAAAAAGCCTCTGTAAAGAGGCTTTTTTAATGTTTATTCCTTCGCCAGCGGTGTGGTCACGATTTCTGTTTTTGTCTCTCCCTGAATGGCCGCAATCCTGTTTTCAACCTCTTTCACCTGTTGTGGGCTATGAAGCAGGGTATAGGTGAGATCAAACTGCGCGCTGGCTCCAGGCTGTAATTGCTTAACCCGTTTCTGCTCACGTTCTATGGTCACGGGGTAGGCGTAGCTCGTACCCGGCTCAATCCCCGTAACGTACCCCTGTTTTGGCGTATCGGTATTTTTCCATAAGGTCAGCACGGGTAGCTGGCGTGTATCAAACTGAATTGACGCGCCTTTATCGCCGGCTTTGTTGACCACCGCCGCGAGGGTTTCGTGGTTGTTGTCCGCAAGCGGTTTGATGTTAAAGACCATCTCATCAAAGCCTTTTGTCGGCCCGGCATAGGTTTGCCAGTTGTCTACGCCCGCTTTAGCGTAATCGTTGAAGGGGCTCACGCTTACCGCCGGAGCAAGGAAGCGTGCGCCTTCTTCGAGGATCGGCGTCCCGAAGTTACTGTGATAGATGATTTGATAGTCATGAGGGTAATCGGCATGGTTTGTCAGGACATCATGCAGGCTGAACTGGTTAGTGCCTGGAACGTAACGCAGTTCGGTCATGGTTTGCAGATCCGCTTTTTTAAACGTGCTCTCTTTGATTAACCCGCGAATACGAATTTCATACGGGGCGGTATCCGCAACGTCAACTTCGACCTGAGAAGCCGGGGTATTACCGGCCTTGCCGTGAAGCGTATAAATCTGGCCGTCAGCCGTGACCGGATGTCCCGTCCATTCATAACCACAGCGGACCATCATCTCATTGAATCCTTCCAGCCAGCCGAGGCCGTTTCGGCTTTCCAGATTTATATACGCCGGGTTAACGACCTCTTTAACGGGAGAATTCCACCCCAGTCGGGTACCAAAACCTTCCACATGCAGAAGATTCATTCCGCGCGTCGGGCTCAGGGTAATTGTCAGACCGTTTTTACTGCTGATAATGATAACTTTACTGCCTTCCTGCTTTCCGCCGTGCAACACTTTCTGCTCAATGCTGAACGTTTGGTCGTTAATTTTCAGCTCATCGCTGGAAATCTTCCAGTTTCCTTTTTCTACGCTGCTTTCAGCGCTGGTCAGCACCCACGTTTTTGCTGCGGCGTGACCCGAAACCAGTACCGCAAGGAACGTTAAAGCCAGTTTTATTTTCATTTTGATCCCTTTTTGCTGAAACGATTATTTGATTTCGTAAGCAAATCTAATGTTTTGCCGTAAAGGGAAATGTGATGGGCTTCACTGAGGGCGAAGATGATAAATATTAACCAATATTATGTGGGTAAGATCGCGTTATTGTTGAGTTTCTGATATTGAATTGCATAAATACTGTGAAGTTATCATATTTATGCTTTAACGATTCAGCGTGTGGGTAATAAAAAACCCCGCCATCGCGAGGTTTTGAAAACGCAGTATAAATTGCTAAGTCACTGTTATGCTTTAAGCTTATCCAGTGCGGCGGTGTAATCCGGCTCGGTCGTAATTTCGTTAACCAGTTCGCTGAAAAGGACAGTGTCGTTTTCATCAATAACCAGTACAGCGCGTGCAGCCAGACCTTTCAGTGGACCTTCCGCGATGCTAACACCGTATTTTTCGAGGAAATCCGGGCTACGCAGGGTGGAGAGGGTGATAACGTTGCTCAGGCCTTCAGCGCCGCAGAAGCGGGACTGGGCGAACGGCAGGTCAGCGGAAATGCACAGCACCACGGTGTTGTCCATTTCGGTGGCCAGCTGGTTGAATTTACGCACGGAGGCAGCGCAAACGCCGGTATCAATGCTTGGGAAAATGTTCAGCACTTTGCGTTTACCCGCAAACTGAGCCAGTGTGACGTCAGACAGATCTTTAGCCACCAGAGTAAAAGCCTGCGCTTTGCTGCCAGCCTGCGGAATGGAACCTGCAACAGCAACCGGGTTGCCCTGGAAATGAACGAGTTGTGACATAGATATCTTCCTGTTTACATATAGTTAACGTCGGGGCTAGTGTATGCCATCAGCAGATAACACGGCAAACCAATTTTTTCGCCTTTCCGGGCCGCAAGGAGTCAGTGATGAGAAGCGTTAAGGTCTATGAAGAAGCCTGGCCATTGCATACCCCGTTTGTGATCTCTCGCGGCAGCCGAAGCGAAGCCTGCGTGGTGGTCGTTGAAATCGAAGAGGACGGTTTTAAAGGCGTGGGTGAATGCACGCCTTATCCACGCTATGGGGAAAGCCTCGCGTCGGTCATGGCGCATATCATGACGCTGGTTCCGGACCTGCAAACCGGACTCTCTCGCGAGGCGCTCCAGCACCGTTTACCCGCCGGGGCCGCGCGCAACGCCATTGATTGTGCGCTCTGGAACCTGGAAGCGGCGAAACAGCAAACATCGCTGACGTCATTGCTGGGCGTGGTGCTGCCGGAATCGGTGGTTACCGCGCAAACGGTGGTAATCGGTGAGCCGGAACAGATGGCCGCCAGCGCAAAAGCGCTCTATGACGCCGGGGCAACGCTATTGAAAGTGAAGCTCGACGATCGCCTGATCAGCGAGCGAATGGTCGCTATTCGCTCAGCGGTTCCCGCCGCCACGCTCATTGTTGACGCCAACGAATCCTGGCACCCGGAAGGGCTGGCCGCACGATGTCAGCTGCTGGCCGACCTGGGTGTCGCCATGCTGGAGCAGCCTCTGCCAGCAGAAGATGATGTGGCGCTGAATAATTTTATCCATCCATTGCCCGTCTGCGCGGATGAAAGCTGCCATACCCGGGAACGTTTGAGCGACCTTCAGGGGCGCTATGAGATGGTCAATATTAAGCTCGACAAGACCGGCGGCCTGACAGAGGCGCTGGCCCTGGCGGAAGAGGCCCGGGCGCAGGGATTTGCGCTGATGCTGGGCTGCATGCTCTGCACGTCCCGGGCGATCGGTGCGGCGCTACCGCTGGTTAATCAGGTCCGTTTCGCGGATCTGGATGGCCCGACGTGGCTGGCGGTTGATGTGTCACCCGCGCTTGATTTTACCAGCGGCGTGCTTCATCTCTGAGGCTGCCAGCGTAAAAGCTCCATCATGGCTTTTAAGTACTTTTCGCTGGCTTCGTCGGACGAGATCGCCGGGAATTCAGCGGTAATGCAGGGCAGGCTCAAATCAGCGCACCAGCTACCGAATGATCCTGGCGTTTCATAGCCGACGCTGGTAACGAGTGGCAGGGCAAATGCTTCCGCCAGCCAGGCGCCCAGCTCGGAGTGACGCGGATCTTCAATACACGCCAGCGGATCGTGGAAAGAGACAATCCATGCAGGGTGGATCTTATGGATGAGCTGGCACAGCGCCTGGGTTTCAGGCTCCGAGCCCGGTTTATCTCCCGTCAGCAGAACCACATCACGCTCCTCGGCGGAGCTGTTCCAGCGATAAACGGTTTCTCCGGCGCGCCAGTTTGCTGCCGGGAAATTACGATTTAAGTCCACGCCTCTCGCATTGGCGCGTAGACCGAGCTGACAGCCGTCCGGGTTAACCGCCAGAATCACGTGATGACGCCGTAATGAGGGCGTTAGTGTCCGCAGCGCGCATGAAAGCGTCACGATGGAGGAGTTTTCGTCACCGTGCGTGCCGGCAAGAATCAAGCCGCTGTCGCGGTCGGCATCGGGGGCGGGGAACCAGATCAACGATGCGCCTAAAAATGAGCGGCCATATTGCTCAGCGCCCGGCGGAAAGGCGCCGCGTTCCGCTCTCGGTCGGGTGGTTGTCATACGAAATCCTGATAAAAAGATCACTACTCGCAGTGTTGTGCAAAACACGCGGTTAATCAAATAGTTTCCGAAATGGTTGAGAATTGCCTTAAATCACTATTCGGGAGTAAGTTATTTGCATTTCTTTTTGTCGAAACAAATAATTACGCATCTGCTTGTTACCTGAATTCATTAAAGGGGATCTTATGAAGCATCCTGTTTCGCGTCTTTTTGCCGCACTGTGCCTGTGCGGACTCTCTTCACTCTCTTTCGCTGCGGATGTGCCACAGGGTACGGCACTGGCGCAAAAACAGGAGCTGGTCAGACACATTAAAGACGAACCGGCTTCACTCGATCCGGCAAAAGCGGTGGGGCTGCCAGAGATTCAGGTGATTCGCGATCTCTTCGAAGGTCTGGTGAATCAGAATGAGAAAGGGGAGTTGACGCCGGGAGTGGCAACGCGCTGGCAGAGCAACGATAACCGCATCTGGACATTTACCCTACGCGATAACGCGAAGTGGTCCGACGGTTCGCCTGTCACCGCCCAGGATTTTGTCTACAGCTGGCAGCGTCTGGTTGATCCGAAAACGACCTCTCCGTTTGCCTGGTTTGCTGCCCTGGCGGGTATCAACAACGCGCAGGCCATTATTGATGGTAAAGCTGCACCCGATACGCTTGGCGTAACGGCGGTCGATGCCAGAACATTACGCGTCCAGTTGGACAAACCGCTGCCGTGGTTCAGTAATCTGACGGCTAACTTTGCCTTCTACCCGGTGCAAAAAGCCAACGTAGAAAGTGGTAAAGAGTGGACCCGTCCGGGATCTCTGGTCGGCAATGGTGCCTATGTCCTGAATGACCGCGTGGTGAATGAAAAACTGGTTGTCGTCCCCAATACCCACTACTGGGACAATGCAAAAACCGTCCTGCAAAAGGTCACCTTCGTACCGATTAACCAGGAATCATCGGCCACCAAACGTTATCTGGCAGGTGATATTGATATTACCGAATCGTTCCCAAAAAACATGTATCAGAAGCTCCTGAAGGATATTCCGGGACAGGTTTACACACCGCCTCAGCTGGGCACGTATTACTATGCGTTCAATACGCAAAAGGGCCCAACGGCCGACTCCCGCGTTCGCCTGGCGCTGAGTATGACCATCGATCGCCGCATTATGGCGGAAAAAGTGTTAGGCACGGGAGAGAAGCCCGCATGGCACTTCACGCCTGACGTGACGGCCGGGTTCACCCCGGAGGCCTCGCCATTTGAACAGATGTCGCAGCAGGAGCTGAACGCCCAGGCGAAAACCTTGCTGCAGGCTGCAGGGTATGGCCCTCAGCGTCCGCTGAAGCTGACCCTGCTGTACAATACTTCAGAAAATCATCAGAAGATTGCCATCGCGGTGGCGTCCATGTGGAAGAAAAATCTCGGTGTGGATGTCAAACTGCAAAACCAGGAGTGGAAAACGTATATTGACAGCCGTAATACCGGTAACTTTGACGTGATCCGCGCCTCCTGGGTGGGCGATTACAACGAGCCATCGACCTTCCTTTCACTGCTAACCTCAACCCACAGCGGTAACATCTCGCGTTTCAACGACCCGGCCTACGATAAAATTATCCACCAGGCGACGCTGGAAACCACGGCGAAAGCGCGCAATACGGACTACAACATGGCGGAAAAAATCCTCACGGAGAAAGCGCCTGTCGCGCCGATTTATCAGTACACCAATGGCCGCCTGATTAAGCCCTGGGTGAAAGGCTATCCTATTAATAACCCGGAAGACGTGGCGTATAGCCGGACGATGTACATTGAGAAGCACTGACGGGAGAGAATGACCTTGTCGCACTGAAAACTGGCGCATTCTGGCGCCAGTTTTTACTTATGCCCGCGCGTGCCGCTGATGGGCAGCACCACTGTTACTCCAGCAAAGCGCTAAACTTCGCCAGCCACTGTGGATGAGCGGGCCAGGCGGGGGCGGTGACCAGATTACCGTCTACATGTGCCTGGTCGATGCCGATACTGGCGTAGTGACCACCGCTAAGACGCACTTCAGGCGCACACGCCGGGTAGGCGCTGCAGGTTCGGCCTTTTAGTATGCCGGCAGCAGCAAGCAGTTGCGGACCATGGCACACGGCGGCGATTGGCTTACGTGCCGCGTCAAATGCCTGCACCAGCTTGAGCACATCGTCATTTAACCGCAAATATTCTGGCGCTCTGCCGCCCGGGATAAGCAGTGCGTCATAATCCTGCTCCCGTGCGGCGGAAAAGTCAGCATTGAGGACAAAACGGTGGCCGGGCTTTTCGCTGTAGGTCTGGGCACCGTCGAAGTCATGGATTGCCGTCATGATGTAGTCCCCCTTCGGTTTGTCGGGGCAAACGGCATCCACCTGATGACCAATCATCTGTAATGCCTGAAACGGGACCATGGTTTCATAATCTTCGGCGTAATCGCCAACCAACATCAGGATTTTCTTGCTCATCTTTCCTCACCTTTATTTTTAGAGATGATTAAGATATAGCCTGGTATGGCTCAATTGCCGGAAATAAAAAAGCCCGTCAGAGCACAGGCGAAATAAGCAAATGAATTATTGCACTACAGCGCATCGAAGGTCGGGTACAGGGTATTTTCCAGATATTCAACGAAATACCAGATCTCACCGCTAAAAATAAACCACAAGCCAAATATAATAAGGATGAAAATGATTAAGGTGAGTATTATTTCAGTCTTTCCCATTGTAGCGACTACCCACCTGTCAGTGATTTACATAAGTGGGGCATTGTAACGACGCTTTCCCGTATACTCCAGTCTCATGCCGCAAGGACTTTATTACGTCCATCGTTTTTGGCGCGATAGAGCGCGTCGTCTACGCGTTTAAACAGCTCATCAATACTCTCTTCCGGTTCATGCCTTGCCACACCAATGCTGACGGTAAAACGGGGTAATCCGGGTATGGTGATACGGGTTACCGCCGCGCGGACGGATTCGGCAATCTTCATGGCAGTGTCGAGAGAGGTGCGCGGCAGCAGGATGACAAACTCTTCCCCTCCCCAGCGAAACACGAGGTCATCTTGCCTGCTGCAGGCTTCCAGCGTGCGGGAAAGGGCGATAAGCACCTCATCACCTTTCAGATGGCCGAAGAGGTCGTTGATGTTTTTAAAATGATCGGTATCCACCAGCAGCAGGCTAAATTGCTGTTGCGCGGAAAGGTGGCTCAGGTTGGTTTGATCGATAATATTGTAGAACTGGCGTCGGTTAAGTAAGCCTGTCATTGAGTCACGTAACGCCGCATTTTCCAGCTCCAGCTCGAGCCTTTTTTGTTCGGTGATATCATGGATGATGCACAGCATCAGTTTGTCACCGTAAATCTCAATGGGCCCCGCGTAGGTCTGGACATGGCGGGTGGTGCCATCGGCAAGACGGTGAACAAAATTAAACGGCTTATGTCCGCCGGGCAGTGCGGCAATCTCCGTCATAATGGGCATGACACCTCTCCCCAGGGTATTTATCTCCCAGGTGTGTTTATTGCACATTTCATCATGCGAATAGCCATAAAAGCTGAGCGCGGCCAGGTTTGCATCGACAATTTGCCCGTCGCGGGCAGGGTCGATTAACAGCATTGGCGCACTGTTGGTCAGGAAAAAACGGGCGTAGAAACCCTGTTTTTTACGCTGATAGGTTGTGGAACGGCTGGCTTTCAGGCCTGATGGGGCCTGAGAAGAAATCCCTTCAAAAACGATAACATCGCCATAAGGCGTGAAGTGGGAGAGAGAGAGGCGGCAGCTTAACGGTGTATCTTGCCCGGCACGGCTAATCGTCCAGATCTCGACAATATCGTGATCGTTTTTCAGTTCAGGAACATACATCGACAACACGCTTTGCGCGCTTGCGGAACAGGTGCCTTTACGCAAGCCATCGAGTGTTTTATTACCCATCAGCTGTGTTGCGGCCACATTGGCAAAAATGATCTGTTCTGAAACAGGAGATATGAGCCACACGGGCGTTTTAATTGCATTCAGCGCATCAAAACCATTTTGCGACATAGGCATTTCCTGTTCATCGGCATGTTATGCCTGACAATCACGTCAGATTAACTCGCGTCCACTCCTCTCAAACATACGCTATTCAATCCTGTCAGGCATGATTTTTTTGTGAAATAAATGCGGGATCCGTATGAATTTTACTCATGGGTATAATTTGTTTATCTGAATTTTTCTGTAGCAGCAGCCACGGAACCTGTTCCGCAGGCAATGGGCGGGAGAAAAGGAACCCCTGCAGATAGTCACAGCCAAGGCTGGTCAGTATCGCCTGCTGTTCGTCCGTTTCAATGCCCTCAGCAACGACATTCATCTCCATGGTCCGGGCGATATTAATAATGGTTTCCACCAGCTTACGGCTTTTCTCGTTTTCCAGCATAGAGGTGACAAAACTCTTATCAATTTTTAGCTCTTTTGCCGGGAGAACGCTTAACATCAGCAGGTTAGAATAGCCAGTACCAAAATCATCAATAGAGACGGTGACACCCGCATGGTTAAAGGCGTTCAGGAGCTCGATACTGCGGTCGAGGTTTTTAAGCGCAGTACTCTCTGTTACCTCCAGAATCAGCCGGGAGGGAGAAAGATTATATTTTTCCAGCATCGACGAGACGATGTGAAAGATATCCGGCTGTTCGAACTGAACGGGGGATAAATTGAGCGACAATGTCCACTGACTGAAACCCTGTTCCGTCCAGAAATGAAGCTGCCGACACGCGGCCTCAATCGCCCAGTTGCCAACCGGAATAATCAAACCCGTTTGTTCCAGCGTGGGTAAAAACAGTCCCGGCAGCAAAACGCCTTGCTCCGGATGACGCCAGCGGAGAAGTGCTTCAAAACCGTGGATCGTCTTATCTTCCGCGTGCCAGGTTGGCTGATACCAGAGCTCAAACTGATCGCGTTCCAGGGCCTGAGAAAGCGCCTGAAGAAAACCCGGTTGCGCCGGCATTGTTGTTGACATCTCCGGACGGTAAATTGCCCAGCCGTTACGTCCATCCTCTTTAATATGTTGTAAGGCTGCATCAGCCTTAAACTTCAGTTCATGTAGCGTTTCGCCATCTTTCGGATAGAGGCTGACCCCCGCGCTGATGGTGGTGTTTAGCGTGTGACCGCAGAGTGAAAGCGGGCGGCGCATATCCGCGAGGAGGGTGGTGAGCAGGGTATTAAGCTTTTCATCATCACATTCGGGAACCAGCAGGATAAAAGCATCCCCGCCCAGTCTGGCCAGTGTCATCTCACGGGTAAGCCGGGACGTAATGCGCTGGGCAATAGTGATTAGTAACTCATCACCCACGCTGTGGCCCCAGGTATCATTCACGCGTTTGAAGTGATCGACATTCAGGAAGATCACGGCAAACTGTCTCTTGCTCAGCAAGGCGCTGCGAAGACAGTCCTGCATTCGGATATCCATCTGATGATGGTTTGCGAGCCCGGTGAGGGCATCGAAGCGAGCCTGAAGCTCCAGCTGGCGATTGAGTTGTCGCAAATTGTCCGTCAGCCGGGTGGTGCGCCAGTGCGAATCGATTAGCGAAATAATTAACATCACGCCAAGAAGTGAGAGTGTGGTGACGGAAACCCATATGGATAATCCCAGCTCGCCGATCCCGCCGGGAAGCGTGCGTGCCATCTCATGGAAATGCGCGGCACTCATGCCCGTATAATGCATTGCGCAGATGGCGGCACCCATCACTAAGGCCGCGAGAATGCGATTTACAAAGACCCCTTTGTGCTTATCCCGGAGACGAAAAGCCAGCCACAACGCCACACCGGAGGCGACAACCGCAATTACCACGGACAAACCGACAATCCGCTGATCCCAGAGGATGCTTCCCTCCAGCATCAATGCGGCCATACCGATATAGTGCATCGAGACCACGCCAGCGCTGAGAATGATCGTGGCGACTGTCAGTCTAAACAGGGAGAGGTGTTTGCCCGTAACGGCAATATTAATGGCCGTTGTGGAGGCTATAACCGCCGCACCAAGTGAGGCCAGGGTTATCCAGAGGTCGTAGCTCATCATCATGGGCATTTGCATCGACAGCATGCCGATGAAATGCATTGACCAGATCCCAATGCCCAGCGTTACGCCTCCGGCAATCCGCCAGAACAAAGCCGCTTTTCGGCTGGAAAGGGGAATTTTCCCGGCGCTGTCCAGAGCTACAAAGGAGGCGATAAACGCCACCAGATAAGAGACAGCAATCAACACAGGGTCCCACGATATATTGAGCATTATGCAATCCCACGCCTGAGAGGGTTACCGATTTCGCCTGCCGGCACATTTTTATCGGGCAACGAAAATGCGCATTCAAACCATATTAGTTATTTATCGTGAAAAATGACCAGTCATATAACAACTCTATACTCACCGGGAATATAAAATATATTCTCGTTTTTAACTTATTAAGCATTGCTAAACATAGACCACTATCACTAGCAAAGCGCCTTAAATACGAGGACGAACGAATCGTCTCGTCGCAGGTGATGGTATCGCTTAACGTGGTTGTGAACCAGTATCACAGCATTCGGCGCAGCACATTTTTACTAATACGCTTTTTTTACCTGACTTAAGCTAAATATCGGGTGCGTAACGGCGAAACGAGAAACCAGCGCGTTAGGTGAGGACAAACGCAAAAGTGAATGCTATAAGTCTTAATGCCGACCAAAATATAAGTTGTGGGTAAAATCATGCTAAGAAATATTAGTGTCAGGACCTTCATTGCCTGGTTCCTGTTATGCCTTTTTTTGGTAAATGCAGGTATCGTTGCTCTATTTTCCAGCAATTTCTCTCTCTTCATTTCGATTAATCTGGTTAATTTCGTTGCGCTGTTTTTGCTCTGGAGTTATATGACGAAGTTTCTTGTGACGCCGATCAATACTGTGAAAAAAAGTATTGAAGAAGTGACCGCAGGTAATCTTGGTGTCTCAATCCCTGAGTTTGGCAATAACTGCGCGGGACGATTAATCCCCGGAATTAATAGTCTTTCCAGCAACATTGCGACGCTGGTGCGTGAGATCAGGGCGTCATCTCAAAACGCCATGACCTTGTCGGATCAACTCTCTGCCCGTAGCGCTCAGCTCTCGGTGAAAACCGAGCAGCAGTCTACCTCTCTGGTGCAAACCGCTGCCAGTATGGAGCAGATGGCGGCAAGCACCCGAAACAATGCCGATAACACCCGTCTGGCGAGCGAGCAGGCAAACGTCGCGACATTGCAGGCGCGTAAGGGAGGAGAGCTGATGGAGCAGGTTGCCAGCAATATGCAATCCATAACCGAGTGCGCGCAGCAGATGACGGAAATTATCTCCCTAATCGACGGGATTGCATTCCAGACAAATATCCTGGCGCTTAACGCGGCGGTTGAGGCGGCGCGGGCGGGCGATCACGGCAAAGGGTTCTCCGTCGTCGCGGAAGAGGTGAGAAACCTGGCACACCGCAGTGCGGAGGCCGCGAAAAACATCAAGACGCTGATTGACGTCACCAGCAGTAATGTTACCCAGGGTGCCAGCGTCGTGTCGGAAGCGGAAAAGAATATGCATGAAATCGTGACCGGTTCCGGCAATGTCAGCCGGTTGATGGATGAGATTTCTACCTCGACCGCTGAGCAGGAGAAAGGCATTTACCAGATCACCCTGGCGCTGTCTGAACTGGAGCGGGTCACGCAAAGTAACGTCGCGATGGCGGAGGAACTCAATGGTTCCTCTGATGTCCTGCGTAATCAGGTGATTGAACTGCAAACGCGGACACGCAATTTCAGGCTTGAGCAGGGATACTCGCCGTCATCGTTGACCGGCCCTGCACCTTTCCTCCAGCGGCCCGAGCACTCGCTCTGACAGCACTTCAAAGCCTGGCATGCCAGGCTTTTCTTCTCCTGAAACACAGTATGTACAATTCCTGAGCGATTTCAGCGCCATGCGAGACATAGTTGTTGCTTAACCCCCGACGGAAGCTAGACTGACATCGAAAGAGCTAAACAGGGGGGAGGCGCAGTGGAGAGCATTAAAGGATCAGAACTTAACGTTCCTGACGCAGTTTTTGCGTGGGTGCTGGACGGTCGCGGCGGTGCCCGGCCGCTGGAAGATAATGATGTCATTGATAAAGAGCATCCCTGCTGGCTACATCTCAACTATACCCATCCGGAAAGTGCTGACTGGCTGGCCACGACCCCGTTGTTGCCCAACAACGTGCGCGACGCCCTGGCAGGAGAAAGCCTGCGCCCACGTGTGAGCAGAATGGGTGACGGAACGCTTATCACCCTGCGCTGCATAAACGGCAGTACGGATGAACGTCCCGATCAACTGGTGGCGATGCGCGTCTATATGGACGACGGGCTGATTGTGTCCACCCGCCAGCGGAAGGTCCTGGCGCTGGACGACATTGTGAACGATCTCAAAGAGGGAACCGGACCGGTCGACTGCGGAAGCTGGCTGGTGGACGTCTGTGACGCCCTGACCGATCATGCGAGCGAGTTTATTGAAGAGCTGCACGATAAAATCATCGACCTGGAAGATAACCTGCTCGATCAACAGATCCCACCGCGCGGCTTTCTGGCGTTATTGCGTAAGCAATTGATCGTGATGCGTCGCTATATGACACCGCAGCGGGATGTGTATGCCCGTCTGGCCAGCGAAAGACTCAACTGGATGAATGACGATCAGCGCCGCAGAATGCAGGACATAGCTGACAGACTCGGCAGGGGACTCGATGAGATCGACTCCTGTATCGCGCGAACGGCGGTGATGGCGGATGAAATTGCTCAGGTGATGCAGGAGTCACTGGCGAGAAGAACCTATACGATGTCTCTGATGGCGATGGTCTTCTTACCCAGTACCTTCCTGACAGGGCTGTTTGGCGTCAATCTTGGGGGGATCCCCGGTGGTGCTTACCATTACGGCTTCACCGCGTTTTGCGTCATGTTAGTTGTTTTGATTGGTGGTGTTGCATGGTGGTTGCATCGTAGTAAATGGCTGTAAATTTACGTTTTTTTGCCCTTTTGCAGAGATTAAAACGCTCTTTTAATTGAGCGAAGTCAATAAACATCAGCCCGGCAAGGTGCAATATTACTCCCGCAGGTGAATGCAACGTCAAGCGATGGGCGTTGCGCTCCATATTGTCTTACTTCCTTTTTTTGAATTACTGCATAGCACAATTGATTCGTACGACGCCGACTTTAATAGTCGGCTTTTTTTTGCCTCCTGTTTCTCAGCGTCTACCCTAAAAGGGACGACAACCAAGCCTGGAGGGAAAGATGAGCATTTTACTCGCTCTGCTCGTGCAACAATCGCGTCAGTCCGACCCTGTTCCCACCGATCCCGTGCCGATGCCCGATCCCATACCGCGTCCGCAGCCGATGCCCGATCCGCCGCCGGATGAAGAACCGATTAAATTGTCGCATCGAACCCTGAGATCTGCGAGGATACGCGCCATCTGACCGTAAAGATCACCACGAGAGACTACTGTGACCGCTTTTTCTACCCTGAATGTTCTGCCTGCCGCCCAACTCGACAACCTCAACGAGTTGGGATATCTCACGATGACGCCTGTTCAGGCGGCCGCGCTGCCCGCTATCCTTGAGGGCCGCGACGTACGCGTGCAGGCGAAAACCGGCAGTGGGAAAACGGCCGCATTCGGTCTTGGTCTGCTGCAGCATATTGACGCGTCGCTGTTCCAGACTCAGTCGCTGATATTGTGCCCGACCCGCGAGCTGGCAGACCAGGTCGCGGGTGAACTGCGTCGCCTGGCGCGCTTTATGCCCAATACCAAGATCCTGACGCTCTGTGGTGGACAGCCGTTCGGCGCACAGCGTGATTCGCTCCAGCATGCGCCACACATTATTGTCGCGACGCCTGGCCGCCTGCTTGATCACCTGCAAAAAGGCACCGTTTCGCTGGATGCATTAAGCACGCTGGTGATGGATGAGGCGGACAGAATGCTGGATATGGGCTTCAGTGATGCCATTGATGAAGTGATCCGCTTCGCGCCGGACGATCGCCAGACGTTGCTATTCTCTGCGACCTGGCCTGAAGCCATCGCCGCAATCAGCGGTCGCGTGCAGAAAAATCCGCTCACTATCGAGATAGACAGCGTCGACGCGCTCCCGGCCATCGAACAGCAGTTCTTTGAAACCTCACAGCAGGGAAAAATCCCGCTCCTGCAGAAATTGCTGAGCCAGCATCAGCCTGCGTCGTGCGTGGTGTTTTGTAATACTAAAAAAGACTGTCAGGCGGTGTGTGATGCGCTGAATGCGGCGGGGCAGAGCGCCTTATCTTTGCATGGCGATCTGGAACAGCGCGATCGCGATCAGACCCTGGTGCGTTTCGCCAACGGTAGCGCCCGTGTACTGGTGGCGACCGACGTGGCGGCGCGCGGTCTGGATATCAAATCCCTTGAGCTGGTAGTGAACTTTGAGCTGGCATGGGATCCCGAAGTCCACGTCCACCGTATTGGCCGTACCGCACGTGCAGGAAACAGCGGTCTTGCCATCAGCTTCTGTGCGCCGGAAGAGGCGCAGCGCGCCAATATTCTCGCTGAAATGCTGCAGATCACGCTGAACTGGGTGAATGCACCGGGCAGCGTTAAACTCGTGCCGCTGGAGGCCGAAATGGCGACGCTGTGTATTGATGGCGGCAAAAAAGCCAAGATGCGTCCGGGTGATGTGTTAGGGGCATTAACTGGCGATATCGGTCTGGAAGGGGCGGATATCGGTAAGATTGCGGTTCATCCGGCGCATGTTTATGTGGCCGTGCGTCAGGCAGTTGCCCATAAGGCATGGAAGCAGCTGCAAAATGGCAAAATTAAAGGTAAAACCTGCCGCGTTCGTCTACTGAAATAAGGCATAAAGCGTCTCAGAAGTTCTTTCTGAGACGCTAACCGATTACTTCACTTCCAGCACGTTCAGACGCAGTTCGTCCAGTTGGTTATCATCGTCTTCCGGCTGCCAGCCCGCAGGCTGCATGGGGATCTCTTCCCGGTCAAATGCCAGGTCACCGCCATTCACCACTTCTGAATCATGGTTGATGCCTTTGAAGTCGAAGAGCTCAACGTCAGCGAGGTGTGAAGGGACCACGTTTTGCATCGCGCTGAACATGGTTTCGATGCGACCCGGGTAACGTTTGTCCCAGTCGCGCAGCATGTCGCCAATCACCTGACGCTGCAGGTTTGGCTGAGAGCCGCACAGGTTACATGGAATGATCGGGAACCCTTTCGCCTGTGAAAAACGCTCAATGTCTTTTTCGCGGCAGTAGGCAAGAGGGCGGATCACAATGTGCTTGCCGTCATCGCTCATCAGCTTAGGCGGCATGCCTTTCATCTTGCCACCGTAGAACATATTCAGGAACAGCGTCTGCAGGATATCATCGCGGTGATGGCCCAGCGCAATTTTGGTCGCACCCAGTTCCGTCGCGGTACGATAGAGAATGCCACGGCGCAGACGGGAGCAAAGCGAGCAGGTCGTTTTCCCTTCCGGGATCTTCTCTTTCACAATGCCGTAGGTATTTTCTTCGACGATCTTGTACTCAACGCCCAGATTTTCCAGGTATTCCGGCAGGATGTGTTCCGGAAAACCCGGCTGTTTCTGGTCAAGGTTGACCGCTACCAGCGAAAAATTAACCGGCGCGCTTTGCTGAAGATTGCGCAGGATCTCCAGCATGGTGTAGCTGTCTTTACCGCCTGACAGGCAAACCATGATGCGGTCGCCTTCTTCAATCATGTTGAAGTCTGCAATGGCTTCGCCCACGTTACGGCGCAGACGCTTTTGCAGTTTGTTCAGGTTGTATTGCTCTTTCTTAGTATTCGATTGAATTTCTTGCATTTTTATTTGTCTCGGGAGGCGTCAGGGGCACCATAGGGGCAAACCTCTTTCCAAATCGGCAGTCGTGTATTCGGCATGACGATCTGATTCTGGCTCATTTCCACTATCCTGCTCCGTAAATTTCGTAAACCCTTTGCGCGTTTTCAAGCCCCTCTGACTGACAATGAAAGACGGGTTAGCGCTGGCAGATCATAGCCAGCAGGCACAGGCATGCCGCGTATGGTACGGATTACTGCGACGAATTCAATATGCTTAGGAAATGCGTTGTCAGAATTAACCCGACAAGAAGAAAAGGGATGCTGGCGTAGGCGTTCTCGACAGGGACCCACAAAACGACTTGAAGCAAGATTCAGTGATTATGTGGAAGCCAAAAGAGTGAATTTGAGGTGAGGGTGGAGCCTGATGATTAAAGCCATATATGAAATGTGGATATTCAGGCTTCCGCTCATTTTTTTCGAGTTGTTATAAATTATTAACAGTCCTTTGCGAGTTATTTACGGTATTGACAGTTTTATCTGGTTCATTTCAGAGTAAATACAGTGCGTTAATTTCCAGCACTCCGCTTGCTGATTATCAAACACCCATTATATTTATTCATGTTTCCTTTCATTAAGCTCTTATTAATACATCCCTACCCCTACCTGTGATTTAGCAGAACATCGAGAGGTTTTGATGAAATTCAACATGATAGTAAGAAGCCTTGCTTTAGCGGGCATTCTCGGCTCAATCAGCCTTCCCCTCAGAGCTGTTGAGGCACCGAAAGATGCTACGGCACCGACGCAACAAGCTAACAATGCCTTGTATAATCAACTTCCTTTCTCTGACAACACCGATTTCACCAATGCTCATAAAGGATTCATCGCTCCACTTCCTCAGGAGATTATCAAGGGGGAGCAAGGAAATACCATCTGGAATCCGCAACAATATTCTTTTATTAAAGAAGGTGATAAAGCTCCTGATACGGTTAACCCGAGTTTATGGCGTCAATCTCAGCTGATCAATATTAGTGGTCTATTTGAAGTCACTGAAGGCGTTTATCAGATTCGAAATCTTGACCTGTCAAATATGACCATTATTGAAGGTAAAGAAGGTATTACCGTGGTCGATCCGCTGGTTTCGGCAGAAACAGCAAAAGTCGGTATGGATCTTTACTTCAAAAATCGCGGCAAGAAACCGGTCGTTGCCGTCATTTATACCCACAGCCATGTTGACCACTACGGCGGCGTGCGAGGGGTGGTTGATGAAGCGGATGTGAAAGCCGGCAAGGTCAAAGTTTATGCGCCTTCAGGGTTTATGGAAGCCGCCGTTGCGGAAAACATCATGGCGGGTAATGTCATGAGCCGCCGTGCCAGCTACATGTACGGCAACCTGCTGAAGCCAGACGCCAAAGGACAGGTAGGGGCAGGGCTTGGAACCACGACTTCTGCAGGCACGGTTACGCTGATTGCGCCGACGAATATCGTTGAGAAAGATGGTCAGAAAGAGGTCATCGATGGGCTGACCTATGACTTTATGCTCGCGCCCGGTTCTGAAGCACCCTCGGAAATGCTCTGGTATATCGAAGAGAAGAAACTTATCGAGTCAGCTGAGGATGTCACTCATACCCTGCACAATACCTATTCGCTCCGCGGCGCGAAAATACGTGAACCGTTGCCGTGGTCGAAATACATCAACCAGGCAATTGTGCGCTGGGGTGATAAAGCTGAAATTATTATGGCGCAACACCACTGGCCGACCTGGGGCAACGAAAACGTGGTCAAACTGCTGAAAAGCCAGCGTGACCTCTATCGTTACATCAACGACCAGACACTTCGGATGGCCAACGAGGGGCTGACGCGGGATGAAATAGCCGCAAACTTCAAGCTGCCGGATTCACTGGCACACACGTGGGCTAACCGCGGTTACTACGGCTCGGTCAGTCATGATGTGAAAGCCACCTATGTACTTTATCTTGGCTGGTTCGATGGCAATCCGGCGACCCTGGATGAACTGCCGCCTGAAGAAGGCGCGAAGAAATTCGTCGAGTATATGGGCGGTGCGGATGCCATTTTAAGTAAAGCGAAAACCGACTTTGACCAGGGGAACTACCGTTGGGTTGCACAGGTCGTGAGTAAAGTCGTTTTTGCTGACCCGAATAACCAGGCCGCGCGTAACCTTGAAGCGGATGCGCTGGAGCAGCTCGGTTACCAGGCTGAATCGGGGCCATGGCGTAACTTCTACCTGACAGGCGCGCAGGAGCTGCGTAACGGCGTAGTGAAGGGACCAACGCCAAATACCGCCAGCCCGGATACCGTGCGTGCTATGACGCCAGAGATGTTCTTCGATTACCTGGCTGTACATATCAACGGCCAGAAAGCCGGTGATGCCAAATCGGTGTTTAATATCGATCTGGGTAGCGACGGCGGTAAATATAAGCTTGAGCTTGAAAATGGGGTACTCAACCACACGGCTAACGCCGAGGCGAAAGACGCCGATGCCACTGTGACCCTTAATCGAGATACGCTGAACAAAATCATTCTGCAAGAGGTCACCCTCAAGCAGGCTGAGGAGAACGGCGATGTGAAGATTTCAGGTGATGGTGCGAAACTCGACGCGATGCTCGGGTATATGGATAAATTTGATTTCTGGTTTAATATCGTCACGCCGTAACCGCTTTCCCTGCGAGTCCTTTTTCTCGCAGGGATGTTTTTTCACGGTTGTCTGTCGCTGGCGTATAATGCCTTTCTCAATCCGCCTGACAGTTCAGTGGCCGTTCCTATGACGCTCAATCGTTTTTGTTTTTTGCTCCTGCTTGTCGCTGCGATCGGCAGCTTTTTCTCCTCGTCTTCCTTTGCCGTGTGGTTCCTGCTGATCAATGTGCTGACGGTGGTCATTTATGGCACCGATAAAACGGCAGCACGGAAAGGGATGCGCAGGGTGCCGGAAACCACGTTACTCCTGTACGGTGTTGTGGGAGGGTGGCCTGGCGCGATTTTGGGTCAACAACTCTTTCGCCATAAAACGCAAAAGCAGCCGTTCAAAACCTGGTTTTGGATCAGTGTTGTGGTGAGTCTCTCAGCCATGATGGCGCTGTATTATTTCTCTCCTTTTACCCCTTATTGAACGTTGTCAGGACCGCACACATTCCCGTTGACCTCAAGTTAACTTGAGCTTTTAAGATGTCTTCGACATGTTGATACAGGAGTAACAACTTAAAATGAAAGACATCGATGTAGGCTTCACGCATGTTGCGTTTATGGTCAGGGACCTGGAAAAAAGCATCACGTTCTATCGCCGATACGCCGGGATGGACGTTATTCATTCGCGTGAACCCGGTCTTCCTGATGCCCGAAAAGTGGCATGGTTGACTGACCACACCCGTCCTTTTGCGCTGGTTCTGGTGCAGGCAGACAACGTGACCGATACGCCGCTGGGGAATTTTGGCCACCTTGGGATTGCCTGCGCCACGCGTGAAGAAATTGACAGAAAAACGGCGATGGCCACTGAGGAAGGGATATTACGGAAAGCACCGGAAGATCTGGGTGACCCCGTCGGGTATTACGTATTCTTTGCCGATCCTGACGGAAATACCTTAGAGCTCTCATATGGTCAGCGTGTCGGGCTGACGGCGACGGGTGAGAATGCATCTGAATAACGTGAAACGGGCCTACTGCCAAAAGTAGTAGGCCAATTCCTGGTGGGTTGCTGTTTTTTGCACAATCTGAATAATACGTGCAACAACACGGACGACAGCATCCCATGAATAGAAAATCTATTGCACTGGCAGCACTGGTGTTTTTCTCTGCGCCTGGCTGGTCAGCGTTTCAGGAGCGGGAATATAATACCTGGTATATAAAAAATGCCGTTCTCTATGACATGACGCAGACCTCGGACGGTTTTCCTGTCTTGGTGAGCATATTCCAGCCTGAGCGTAAATCCGCAAATCTGGTGGTGTCGTACATCACTGAAGGCCGTTGCGATGATAATAACCAGCAGCTTAATGTGAATGGCAAAGTGCTGGCCGCAAAATATCGCTGTGTTCAGGTTGGACAGAACAGAATAGACCATTTCTCCGTGGTGGATGCGAACAGCGTCAATAGCCTGGTGACCTATCTAAAATCCGATTTCACGCTACTCCTGCAAAATGATATCAAGATTTGGGCGGCAAATATCAAAACGCCCAAATACGGTCTGACGCCGCGTTTTTAAAATCCTGCTACGCTTGTTTGTTGTATCAGGAGCATGAAGATGAAGAACAAAGACGAACAAACAGGATTAGTGGGGCTGGCGATCGGCGCCGCTGTTATTGGACTGGTTTCCGCACAGAGACCGATCGATCGCGACAGCATAGTGGATGAGCTGGTCAGGCTGGGCAGGCAGAAAGGCGATGGTGTCGAAGATGAGGTTTTCGTTAAAGCCGCTCAGCTGGTGAGAAAAGGGGTATAACGATGGCTGAAGTACGTCATGCGCAGTGCCATTGTGGCGCGGTAGCCTTTACGGTCGAACTCTCTGATGGCTTTAACACCGCGCGGCGCTGCAGCTGCTCTTTTTGTCGTATGCGGGGCGCAGTCGCGGTTTCTGCTCCGTTATCGGGAATTACCGTAACTAAAGGCGAGGACAAGCTGACGGAGTACCGTTTTCACACCGGGACGGCGCGGCATTTCTTTTGCTCAGTCTGCGGAATATATACGTTCCATCAGCGTCGCTCTAACCCTAATGAATACGGCGTGAATGTGTCCTGTATTGAAAATGTCTCGCCGTTTGATTTCCCCGAAGTGACGGTAATGGACGGCGTCAACCATCCGAAGGACGGCGAAAGTGGGGTGTTTGGCTATCTCTCGTTTCGCAAAAGAGAGACCCATAAAAGCTAATTACTGCATGGGCAGGATTAACCGCCTTCCAGTCGGGTCAACAACGCACCGAGATGTCCGACAATATCGCGGAAATCAAAAATCAACGCCATCCACAAACAGGCTAAAAGAGTCAGTACGGTTAAGGATAGACGAGCAAACAACGCAGTTGTCCTTAATGAAGAAAGGGCTATCTGCGCAGTCTAACCTGCTTTCTCTCAACTTAGCTTCAACCAAAACCTTTCTGAAGCTACCATTTGTGATGGCATTCAAAAAAAAGCCCGCATTTCGCGGGCTCTGATCATCAGAACTGGTAAACCAGACCTAACGCGACGACATCATCGGTGCTGATGCCGTTGTCTTTGTAGAAGTTATCATCTTCATCCAGCAGGTTGATTTTGTAATCAACGTAGGTGGACATGTTCTTGTTGAAATAGTAGGTAGCGCCTACATCCGCATATTTAACCAGGTCCTGATCGCCCTGACCGTTGGCCAGGTCTTTACCTTTAGACTGCAAATAAGAAATGGCCGGACGCAGACCGAAATCGAACTGGTACTGCGCGGTCACTTCAAAGTTCTGGGTTTTGTTCGCCACGGCGTCGGTATTATCACCATACGGGGTCATGTTGCGGGTTTCAGAATACATCGCCGCCAGATAGATATTATTGGCGTCATATTTCAGGCCTGCCGTCCAGGCATCTGCTTTATCACCGCCCGCAGTGGTATTCGTCACCTGGTCGTTGGTACGGTCAGAAGAGGTGTACGCAGCACCGGCGCTGATGCCCATGCCAAGGTCGTAGGTGGTCGAAATACCGAAGCCGTCACCGTTCTCATGACGCGTGTCGCGGCCATTATTGGTGCCTTCCTGGTTGTTGCTGGCATCTTCATTTTTGCCCTGATACTGCAGCGCAAAGTTCAGACCCGGCACCAGACCGTAGAAGTCGGTGTTACGATAGGTTGCGACGCCGTTCGCACGGCCAGTCATAAAATTATCCGCATTGGTGTAAGAGTCGCCGCCGAATTCAGGGAGCATATCTGTCCAGCCTTCCACGTCGTACAGCACGCCATAGTTACGGCCATAATCGAACGAGCCGTAGTCACCCACTTTTACACCGGCGAAGGCCAGACGCGTCCAGGACTGGTTATCAGACCCTTCAGTGTTATTAGCCTGAATGTTGTACTCCCACTGGGCGTAGCCGGTCATCATGTCGTTGATCTGCGTCTCACCCTTGAAACCCAGACGCATGTAGGTTTGGTCGCCATCTTTAGAGGCGTCATCAGAGAAGTAGTGCAGGCCGTCTACTTTTCCGTACAGGTCTAATTTGTTGCCATCTTTATTATAAATTTCTGCCGCATGTGCTGCGCCAGCCATTAACAGAGCCGGAATCATCAGAGCCAGTACTTTTCTTTGCATTTTGGTATTCCTTTGCGGTTGTTTTTATTTAATTACCTGTTGAACTTTCCAAATAAGAAAGTGGTCTCATGCTAAAACACTCCGCAGAAGAGTAATAAAATATAATTGTTACGAATTGAGTTAAATCTAAACTGAATTAAACCACGGTAATGATCATTTGTTTGGTGAATAATTAAGGTTATACCATAACAAATAAAAATTTTTAATGAGTCGCCAGTTCAGGTAGTCTTTGCGTCGTTATATGCCTTTAAGATTATTTATCCATAATTCACATGAATGTTATTTAGGTAGCTAAAAGATATTCATTGATTATCTGGATTAGCCCGATGTGAAAGCATCGGGCTTTTTTTATGACAAAAAAAAGCCCGGACGAGCCGGGCAGTGGCGTTAGTCGCTGGCTGATTTTTCGGCCTTCCCGGCCAGCTGTGCCAGGAAGTCATACCGTTTTTGCAGATCGGCGGCGGCGTCTTTCCAGAGTTGTTCCGCCACCTCAGGCTGTTGCGCATTGAGGCGACGGAAGCGCTGCTCCTGCATCAGCGTCTCTGCCAGCGCATCTGACGGCGGACGCGAATCCAGCGCCAGCGGTAATTTACCCTCGTCCGCACGGCGTGGATCGAACCGGTACAGCGGCCAGAAGCCGGTCGCCGTCAGTTGACGCATCTGATCGTGGCTGAGCGCCAGATCGTAGCCATGCTCTTCGCACGGGCTGTAGGCAATGATCAGCGATGGGCCGGGATAGGCTTCTGCTTCCTGAATCGCTTTCACCGTCTGGTTAAGCTGCGCGCCGAGCGAGATTTGCGCGACGTAAACGTGGCCGTACATCATCATACTCACGCCGAGATCCTTGCGTGCTTTGCGCTTACCGTGTTCACCAAATTTCGTGACGGCGCCCAGCGGTGTGGCTTTCGACGCCTGCCCACCCGTATTGGAATAACACTGCGTATCCAGAACCAGGATGTTGACGTTTTCGGTGAGGCTCAGGACGTGATCCAGCCCGCCAAAGCCGATGTCGTAAGCCCAGCCGTCGCCGCCAATCAACCAGATGGATTTTTCGACCAGCGCGTCAGCGTCGGTCAGCAACTGCTCTGCACCCGCGACCCCCTGAAGGGCGTGACGCAACGCTGCCACCTGCTCGCGACGCACGTTGGGTGTCGCTTCGGCGTGAAGCGCGGCATTCAGTTCGGCAGGAATTTGCCCGGCGAACTGCTCCAGCAAGCGCATCACTCGCGCGCGGTGTTGATCAACGGTGAGGCGGAAGCCCAGGCCAAACTCGGCGTTATCCTCAAATAGTGAGTTTGCCCAGGCCGGACCGCGACCCTTTTCATCGGTGGTATAAGGCGTAGAGGGCAAATTACCGCCGTAGATGGACGAGCAGCCGGTGGCGTTAGCAATCAACATCCGGTCGCCATACAACTGAGTAAGCAGCTTGATATACGGCGTTTCACCGCAGCCGGAACAGGCACCAGAGTATTCGAACAGCGGCGTGATGAGCTGCGAAGTCCGAATATCAATCCGTTCCAGTTTGCTGCGATCGATTTCCGGCAGATTCAGGAAGAAGTCATAGTTCTCTTTCTCTTCTTCAACGTGCTCCAGGCGCGACATCATGTTGATTGCTTTAATGTCCGGGTTCTGCCTGTCTTTCGCCGGGCAGACCTCAACGCAGAGGTTACAGCCGGTGCAATCCTCCGGCGCGACCTGCAGAACGTATTTCTGTCCGCGCATATCGCGGGATTTTACATCCAGCGAGTGCAGGCTGGCCGGTGCGTCTTCCATCGCTTCCGGTGACACGACCTTGGCACGAATGGCTGAGTGCGGGCAGGCCGCGACGCAGTGGTTGCATTGCGTGCATAGCTCTTCTTTCCAGATCGGGATTTCTTCGGCGATATTGCGCTTTTCCCAGCGCGTGGTACCCATCGGCCAGGTTCCATCAGGCGGCAGCGCGGAGACGGGCAGGGCGTCACCCAGCCCGGCCAGCATGGCTGCCGTTACGGTCTTAACGAAATCAGGCGCCGCATCAGAGACCACCGGAGGACGGTTCGGACTGGCGTCATTCACCGGCTGCAGCGGCACCTCGGACAGCGACTCGCGCGCCAGCGCCAGCGCCTGCCAGTTACGCTCTACCAGCTCCTGTCCCTTGCTGCTGTAGCTTTTGGCGATCGCGCCCTGCAACTCTACCAGTGCGCTGTCGCCCGGCAGGATTTGGGTCAGATGGAAGAAGGCCATCTGCATCACGGTATTGATACGTGCAGCCAGGCCACATTCGCGGGCAATTTTTGCCGCGTTGACCACATAGAATCGGGCTTTTTTCTGGTTCAGGACCGTCTGCACTTCCTGCGGCAGACGCGCCCAGACCTCATCCGCGCTATACGGCGTATTGAGGAGGAAAATACCGCCTGGCTTCAGGCGCTCCGCCATCTGGTATTTGTCGATAAACTGCAGCTGGTGGCAGCCAACAAAGTCGGCCTGAGAAATCAGGTAGGCCGAGCGGATAGGGTGCTCGCTGACGCGCAGGTGGGAAACGGTCAGGCCACCCGCTTTTTTGGAGTCGTAAACGAAGTAGCCTTGTGCGTACCACGGGGTCGAGTTACCGATGATCTTGATGTTATTTTTGGTCGCCGAGACGCTGCCATCGCTGCCCAGGCCGTAAAACAGTGCCTCAAGTTTGGCGGTTGAAGGCAGCGTATTTTCCGGCAACGGCAGGGACAGGTTCGTGACATCATCATAGATACCCACCGTGAAGCGCGGTTTGGGTTTTGCTTCCCGCAGTTCATTAAATACCGCCAGCACGCACTCCGGCCCGAACTCTTTGGAGGATAAGCCATAGCGACCGCCGATCACCCGCGGAAGGGTTTCACGCTCGCCCTGGTTAAAGGCTTCTGCCAGAGCGGTCATGACGTCCAGGTAAAGCGGTTCAGCGTGTGCCCCAGGCTCTTTGGTTCGGTCGAGCACCGCCACCGTACGCGCGCTTTCCGGCAGAGCAGAGAGCAGATGTTTGGCCGAGAACGGGCGATACAGACGCACTTTAAGTACGCCGACCTTTTCTCCACGGGTCAGCAGCTCGTCAACCACCTCTTCACAGGTGCCGATGGCGGAACCCATTAGCACAATCACGCGTTCAGCCTGCGGATGGCCGTAGTATTCGAACGGCTTGTACGTGCGCCCGGTCGCGGCGGCAAAATCATTCATTGCCTGCTCGACGTGGTCATAAACCGCGTTGTACCACGGATTCGTGGCTTCACGGGACTGGAAATAGGTGTCCGGATTGGCTGATGTCCCGCGAATTACCGGGTGTTCCGGGTTAAGGGCACGGGCGCGATGCGCGTCGATTTCCGCCTGCGGCAAAAGATTCAGGATAGTATCGTCCGCCAGCGGGACGATTTTGTTGATTTCGTGAGACGTGCGGAAACCATCAAAGAAGTGGATAAACGGCACGCGGCTTTTAAGCGTGGCGATATGCGAAATCAACGCAAAATCTTGTGCTTCCTGAACGCTGCTGGCGCAGAGCATGGCGCAGCCTGTCTGACGCACGGCCATCACGTCGGAGTGATCGCCAAAGATGGAGAGCGCATGGGTCGCAACGGTACGTGCGGCGACGTGCAGGACGAAGGGGGTCAGCTGGCCGGCGAGTTTGTACAGCGTCGGGATCATCAACAACAATCCCTGTGAGGAGGTAAACGACGTGGAGAGCGCGCCTGTCTGCAGCGCACCATGAACCGTAGCGATCGCTCCCGCTTCAGACTGCATTTCAACCACTCTCGGGACATCACCCCAGACGTTTTTTACCCCGTTTCCCGCCCAGGCATCCGCCTGTTCCGCCATGGTCGAGCTTGGCGTAATCGGGTAGATGGCGATAACTTCGCTGGTGCGAAACGCGACTGAGGCAACTGCACCATTACCGTCAATAGTTTGCATAGGACGACACCCTTACATTGCGCAAAAAAGAGGGCCTGTCATAAGACGACAAGCCTTGAATATTATCTCTTTAGTCTAGCAAACAGGGGGTTTTACGATTTTCG
Source organism: Enterobacter sp. MGH 37 (assembly GCF_000534515.1). Classification (NCBI taxonomy): domain Bacteria; kingdom Pseudomonadati; phylum Pseudomonadota; class Gammaproteobacteria; order Enterobacterales; family Enterobacteriaceae; genus Enterobacter; species Enterobacter sp. MGH 37. The sequence goes on along the minus strand of NZ_KI973205.1, from coordinate 1,590,590 downwards.
CTTTTGTGTCCTCGATATTCTCGTCATCAATGAGTAGATCAACTAAAGGGTAAAAAAATTGCGAGAAATTGTTTCAGTAGCGCATAAATACGCACATCCGCTCTCGACGACACGGGAGGTGATGCCTATTATGCATAGGTTTCGCATTATTTACGGGGGAGAGAGCATGCGTTCAGCATTTTTGATTGGGTGTGCCGCATTATTATTGTCGGCATGTAGCAGTGAGCCTGTTCAGCAGGCGACGGCGGCTCACGTAGCGCCGGGAATGAGAGCGTCAATGTCCAGCTCAGGACAAGCCAACTGTGCCATGATTGGCGGCTCGCTGTCGGTTGCCCGCCAGCTTGATGGTTCAGCTATTGGGATGTGCGCGTTGCCAAACGGCAAACGCTGCAGTGAACAGTCGCTTGCCGTTGGCAGCTGCGGTAATTACTGATCAGTCAACACGTTTAAACATCAGCGTTTTGTCGGCGGTCGCCAGCGTTAACTGGTCTTCCGTCAGGTCGACCTGCGCCCCTTTGCGCAGCATGTCGCCGAGGGTGTGATCCAGTTCGTTAAGCTGCGGTTCAGTACAGAGTTTGCGCGTCATTGCCAGCGTTTTCACTGTCAGCTCACCTTCGGACAATTTCCCCTGTCCGTTGAAGCGGTTACACATCGTGCCAGACACGCTGATGTTATCTACCAGGTTCAAAGCGGGCAGCGCGTTAAAACTGATCTCAGGTGGTGTTGTCATGCCCTTCACGGCTTTGCCATCCACATTTTCCAGTACAAAACGATGGTTCTTCAGCTGCTCTGGCTGAACGGACGCTTTGCCCGGATTAACGCAGCCGGTCAGGACAAGACTGATAACACTTAACGCAATGAGCTTTTTCATTTTTGTTCTCAAATAATAAATACTGTGAATCTTTTACCAGTGTAACGATACGCTGACGTGCGTTAATGGGGTTTATCTGAAAGTGCGGGGAGAGCCGGGCAACGCAGCGGTTGCCCGGAATGACGATTAATGAGATTTAAACCCGGCTGCGGTCATCAATATGCGAAAGAGCATACTGACCGCAGCCAGCGCCAGTACGCTGCCGCCCCAGATAATGGCCAGCCACAACACTCTTTTCCAGACCGGTTGTTGCATCAGTGATAACCCTCCCCATGCTGAACTTTGCCGCGAAATACGTAGTAACTCCAGAAGGTGTAGACCAGAATGACGGGGATGATCAACAGTGCACCCACCAGCATAAAGCCCTGGCTTTGCGTTGGTGCAGCGGCCTGCCACAAGGTGATGGATGGCGGAATAATATGCGGCCAGATGCTGATCCCAAGCCCGCTAAAACCAAGGAATATTAGCCCTAACGTCAGGATAAACGGACGGTTATGGCTGTCAGGATTATTCAGGCAGCGCCACTGATACAGGCTAAAAATCACGACCAGCGCAGGAACCGGCAGCAGATAAAACAGATTCGGCAGCGTAAACCAGCGTGCGGCAATGGCCGGGTGGGCAAGCGGCGTCCAGAGGCTGATCGCCGCAATAAATGCCAGCAGGATAATCAGTAACGTTTTGGATAACGCCCGCATCCTTTGCTGCAGCGCATTTTCGCTTTTCATTACCAGCCATGTCGATCCCAGCAACGCGTAGGCCACCATCAGACCCGCACCGCAGAACAGGTTAAATGCGGTAAACCAGTCAAACGGACCACCCGTATACGTTCGGCCTGTCACGGTAAAACCGTTAATGACGGCGCCCACCGTCACGCCCTGGGTAAACGTTGCCAGAATGGAACCGCCAATAAACGCTTTATCCCAGAAGGGGCGGTGGGCGGGCGTGGCTTTAAAACGAAACTCGAATGCCACCCCGCGGAAAATAAGTCCGATCAGCATTAATGTCAGCGGAATGGTGAGGGCATCAACGATCACCGCATACGCCAGCGGGAATGCGCCGAACAGGGCGGCGCCGCCAAGCACCAGCCAGGTCTCATTGCCGTCCCATACCGGCGCGACGCTGTTGACCATCACATCACGATCGTCAGCGTTTGGCGTTGCGGGGAACAACATCCCGATCCCCAGATCAAAGCCGTCCATGACGATATACATCAGCGTGGCAAAGACGATGATCACAAACCAGATAATGGAAAGATCGATACCCATTACGGCTGCTCCTTATGTTCAGTAGTGACTGCTGAAAGCGGGCGTGCAGGACGTCCATCGGACGCGGTGGCGAAAGATTCGTGTGGCTGCGGGCCTTTTTTGATGAGGCGAACCATATAGCTGTAGCCGACGCCAAACACCGAGGTGTAGACGACGAAGAAGGCCAGCAAACTCACGCTCATATGCAGATCGCCGTGGGCTGATACCGCATCCTTCGTTCGCTGGAGTCCATAGACCACCCACGGCTGGCGGCCCACTTCGGTGGTGACCCAGCCTGCCAGAATCGCAATCAGCCCGGATGGGCCCATTAACAGGGCAAACCACAGGAACGGGCGGGATGAATAAACGCGTTTTTTGTAGCGCAACCAGAGCGCCATCACCCCAAGCAGCAACATCAGCATGCCTAAGCCCGCCATGATGCGGAATGACCAGAAGACGATGGTCGAGTTAGGGCGATCTTCTTTCGGGAACTCCTTAAGGGCTGGGACCTGTTTATCCAGGCTGTGCGTCAGGATAAGACTTCCCAGCGCCGGGATCTCCAGACCAAAGCGGGTGCGCTCTTGCTCCATGTCAGGCCAGCCAAACAGCAGCAACGGGGTCGGCTCACCCGGTGGGTTTTCCCAGTGGCCCTCAATGGCGGCAATTTTGGCGGGTTGATGCTTTAAAGTATTCAACCCATGCATATCACCAACCATAGCCTGGAGGGGAGCGACAATCAGCGTCATCCACAGTGCCATTGAAAACATTGCCCGTATGGCAGGATTATTATTCCCGCGCAGCAAATGCCATGCTGCGGATGCACCAACAAACAGGGCGCTACTGAGGAACGCGGCGATCGACATATGCAGCAGGCGGTAAGGGAAGGAGGGGTTGAACACCACAGCGAACCAGTCCACCGGCACCACCTGGCCGTTGACAATCTCATAGCCCTGCGGGGTCTGCATCCAGCTATTCGAAGAGAGGATCCAGAAGGTGGAGATAATAGTCCCCAGCGCCACCATGCAGGTGGAGAAGAAGTGCAGTCCCGGTCCGACTTTCTTCCAGCCGAACAGCATCACGCCGAGGAAACCGGCCTCAAGGAAGAAGGCGGTAAGCACTTCGTAGGTCAGGAGTGGGCCGGTAATACTGCCCGCAAACTGTGAAAAGCCGCTCCAGTTGGTGCCAAACTGGTAGGCCATGACCAGGCCGGAGACTACGCCCATGCCAAAGTTAACGGCAAAAATCTTCGACCAGAAATGGTAAAGCGAGCGCCAGACCGGATTTTTTGTTTTCAGCCATAATCCTTCGAGCACGGCAAGATAGCTTGCCAGGCCGATGGTGATTGCCGGGAAAATAATGTGAAAGGATACGGTAAAGGCAAACTGTATCCGCGCAAGGTGAAAAGCATCCAAACCAAACATGCACAGCCTCAATGTCAAACGGTGTGTTGTTATGGTATAGGCGCAGAGATCGGACTATCAGACGCAGAACAGCGAATTTTAACCATAACAGTTTGATTCAGACTCCCGCTTTTACAAACTGATATAGATTACCGTTACGGAATAAAAAAATTATTTTTATGAATTTTACGCATCAATCCGCTTGCTTTGCCGTCAGCAACATGCGTTAATGGATTTCTGGTTTTGAGTCCAAAAAAATATCTGACGTAGTTTTATAAAGCAGTTCTCATCACGTTGTGCCTCTCCGCAGCCTCTCTTGGGTCTTTATCTACATTCCGATTCGTTTTGTTTAAAACCAATATTGCCCAATCGGCCCATTAGTAATTTACGTTTTTACGTTAACAGGAGAATCCTATGACTTCTTATATCCATTTCCGCTGCCCATGCTGTCATGGCTCGCAGTACCGCACTTCAGTCTTTGATGTGTCTGAGAAAAACCCATTCGGCGCAAAATGCATTTTTTGCAAATCGTCGATGATCACGCTCGACCACCTCGCTGCTGCGCGTTCCGCGATGAATCACACCACAGAGTACCGTAAGTAATCTGCCCGGTTTTTCATAACAGTTAGCAAAATCTTCTCTTTTTCTCCTGCTGATATACACTGTCGGCAATAAGGAGAATCTGATGAAAAAATACCAGCGTCTGGCGCAACAAATTATTTCGCAAATTGAGCTTGGCGTATGGCTGCCGGGCGATAAGCTGCCTTCCCTGCGAGAGCAGGTGGCGAGCAGCGGCATGAGTTTCATGACTGTTGGCCACGCGTATCAGATGCTGGAAAGTCAGGGACGCATTGTCGCCAGGCCACAATCGGGCTATTACGTTGCCTCGCGCCCGACCACGCACCAGCCTGTGCCACCTGCCCAGGTGATGCGTGACGAAGCGGTGGATATCAACACCTATATCTTCGATGTCCTTCAGGCCAGCCGCGATCCGTCTGTCGTTCCTTTCGCATCCGCCTTTCCCGATCCCCGGCTTTTCCCGCTTCAGCAGCTCAACCGCTCGCTGGCTAACGTCAGCAAAACGGCGACTGCGATGAGCGTGATTGAAAACCTGCCGCCGGGTAACGCTGAACTCCGCCACGCCATTGCGCGCCGCTATGCGCAGCAGGGGATGAACATCTCGCCGGACGAAATTGTCATTACCGCAGGCGCGCTCGAAGCGCTGAACCTGAGTTTGCAGGCGGTGACGGAGCCTGGCGACTGGGTGATTGTCGAAAACCCCTGCTTTTATGGCGCGCTGCAGGCGCTGGAACGCCTGAAGCTCAAAGCGTTGTCGGTCGCCACGGACGTCCGGGAGGGGATAGACCTGAACGCCCTTGAACAGGCGCTGAATGACTATCCCGTAAAAGCCTGCTGGCTGATGACCAACGGCCAGAATCCACTTGGTTTTACGCTAAGTGCAGAGAAAAAAGCCCGTCTGGTCGCCCTCCTGACAAAGCATAACGTCACCCTGATTGAGGACGATGTATACAGCGAGCTCTATTTCGGCCGCGAAAAACCGCTTCCGGCAAAAGCCTGGGATCGGGACGACATGACGCTTCACTGCTCCTCTTTTTCAAAATGTCTGGTGGCAGGATTCCGTATCGGCTGGGTGGCGGCCGGAAAACATGCGCGACGCATTCAGCAGTTGCAACTGATGAGCACGTTATCGACCAGCTCCCCTATGCAGCTGGCACTGGTGGACTACCTGGCGACTAAACGCTACGACGCCCATCTTCGCCGCCTGCGACGAACGCTCGCTGAGCGAAAACAGCAAGCCTGGCAGTCACTGCTGCGCCATATGCCCGTCGGGGTCAAAATTCACCATAACGACAGCGGCTACTTTTTATGGCTGGAGCTTCCGGCACAGCTGGATGCCGGGCTGCTGAGTGAAAAGGCCTTAACGCACCATATCAGCATTGCGCCAGGAAAAATGTTTTCCACCTCTGACGCATGGACACCGTTCTTCCGTTTTAATACCTCCTGGGCGTGGGGAGAGCGAGAAGAGCAGGCGGTGATTCAGTTAGGAAAATTAATTAGCACGATGTTGAAATAATCTTTTTCCCCTTATTTAAATAAACATTTCTTATCCTGATGACGGCGCTACGAATATTTCGCAGTGCCCGGTCATAGGAAATCTGCATACTGCCTCGCGCCGCTAACCCCTTGTCTATAATCCAGTTAACGGGGAATGCGCCCTCGGTCACACCTTGATGAAATTTCCTGAAGCCAAACGGTGCGGCGCAATTGCGCGGTCTACGTTTAATAAGGGAGATATTTTTACGGCACGGCTGCCGCTAAATTTCATTGCGACAGGAGTAATTCTTATGAGCAAAAAATTTGCCCGCAGCAGCCTGTGCGCGCTCGGCATGACTATCATGACAGCGCACGCCGCAGAACCACCTAAGGCGATGGGTGACGGGGAAGGTCGTCTGGATATTATTGCCTGGCCGGGCTATATCGAGCGTGGGCAGACCGATAAAAACTATGACTGGGTCACCCAGTTTGAAAAAGAGACCGGTTGTGCCGTTAACGTGAAAACGGCGGCCACGTCAGATGAAATGGTCAGCCTGATGGCGAAAGGGGGATACGATCTGGTCACCGCGTCAGGCGATGCATCGCTTCGTCTGATCATGGGCAAACGCGTTCAGCCGATAAATCCCGAACTCATCCCGAACTGGAAAACCCTCGACACGCGCATTGTGAAAGGGGAATGGTTTAACGTGGGCGGCAAGGTCTACGGTACACCCTATCAGTGGGGGCCAAACCTGCTGATGTACAACACCAAAACCTTCCCGACGCCACCGGACAGCTGGAGTGTGGTCTTTACCAAACAGGATCTGCCGGACGGTAAAACCAATCAGGGTCGCGTGCAGGCATATGACGGGCCAATTTATATCGCCGATGCGGCGCTGTTCGTCAAAGCCACCCAGCCACAGCTGGGCATCAGCGATCCCTACCAGCTCACCGAAGAACAATATGCCGCGGTGCTGAAAGTGCTTCGCGACCAGCATGCCCTGATCCACCGCTACTGGCATGACACTACCGTCCAGATGAGCGACTTCAAAAATGAAGGCGTTGTGGCTTCCAGCGCCTGGCCATATCAGGCAAATGCGCTGAAGGCTGAGAACCAGCCCATCGCCACCGTCTTCCCGAAAGAAGGGGTAACCGGCTGGGCGGATACCACCATGCTCCACGCCCAGGCAAAACATCCGATGTGCGCCTACAAATGGATGAACTGGTCGCTGACGCCAAAAGTGCAGGGCGATCTGGCGGCATGGTTTGGCTCACTGCCCGTCGTGCCTGAAGGGTGTAAAGCCAGTACGCTGCTGGGTGATAAAGGTTGTGAAACAAACGGTTATAACGAGTTCGACAAAATCCTGTTCTGGAAAACCCCGACTGCTCAAGGTGGCAAGTTCGTGCCGTACAGCCGCTGGACGCAGGATTACATCGCCATCATGGGTGGACGATAATCGCCCGGGAGCAGAACATGACGTACGCAGTAGAATTTAACAATGTTTCCCGGCTGTATGGCGATGTGCGGGCGGTGGACGGGGTGACCATTGCCATTCGCGACGGGGAGTTTTTCTCCATGCTGGGGCCTTCGGGCTCCGGCAAAACCACCTGCCTGCGCCTGATAGCGGGTTTTGAACAGCTGTCAGGCGGCACGATTTCTATTTTCGGCAAAGAGGCGAGTGCGCTACCGCCATGGGAGCGGGATGTAAATACCGTCTTTCAGGATTATGCGCTGTTCCCGCATATGTCGATCCTCGATAACGTCGCCTACGGACTGATGGTGAAAGGCGTCGACAAGAAGAAACGCCATGCCCAGGCGCGTGATGCCCTGGAAAAAGTGGGGCTGAGCTTTGCCATCGCCCGCAAACCTTCGCAACTTTCCGGCGGCCAGCGCCAGCGTGTAGCCATCGCCCGGGCGCTGGTCAATGAACCGCGCGTCCTGCTGCTGGACGAACCGCTGGGCGCGCTCGATCTCAAACTGCGCGAACAGATGCAATTCGAGCTGAAGAAACTTCAGCAGGAACTCGGCATTACCTTTATTTTCGTCACCCACGATCAGGGCGAAGCGCTCTCCATGTCGGACCGGGTGGCGGTATTCAATAACGGCCGCATCGAGCAGGTGGATACCCCGCGCGATCTCTATATGCGTCCGCGCACGCCGTTTGTCGCCGGTTTTGTGGGCACGTCCAACGTCTTTGATGCAGCGCTTGCGCAGAAAATTTGCGGCATGGAAGGCATCTATTCCCTGCGCCCGGAACATATTCGCCTGAACGAGGGCGGTGAGGTTCAGGTTCAGGGTATCGTGCAGGCCGTTCAGTATCAGGGAGCCGCCACGCGCCTGGAGCTGAAGCTTGCCGAGGGGGCCAAACTGCTGGTCAGCCAGGCCAACCTCAGCGATGTCTCGCTGCTGAGCGGCATTGCGCCGGGGCAGGCGGTGATGGCCTCGTGGTCACGCGAGGCGATGATTCGCCTGCATGAGGAAAGGTGAAATGGATATGAGTGTCGCTCATCCTCCCGCACCGCACGGCCGCTTGAGCCGCATGACGGCACTGTTCTGGCGTAAGCCGTCGCTCGGCCTGTTCCTGCTGCTGCTTGCCCCGCTGATGTGGTTTGGCATCGTCTATCTCGGATCGCTGCTGACCCTGCTGTGGCAGGGGTTTTACACCTTTGACGACTTCACCATGGCGGTCACGCCGGACCTGACGCTGGCGAATATTCAGGCGCTCTTCAATCCGGCAAATTACGACATCATCCTGCGCACCTTAACGATGGCGATCGCGGTCACTTTGGCCAGCGCCATTCTGGCATTCCCGATGGCCTGGTATATGGCGCGTTACACCCGCGGCAAGTGGAAAGCGTTCTTCTATATCGCCGTGATGCTGCCGATGTGGGCGAGCTACATTGTCAAAGCCTACGCCTGGACGTTGCTGCTGGCGAAGGATGGTGTGGCGCAATGGTTTCTCAGTCATATGGGGCTGGAACCGATCCTCACCTCACTTCTTACGCTCCCGGCGATAGGCGGTAACACGTTATCCACCTCCGGGCTGGGGCGCTTTCTGGTCTTTGTCTATATCTGGCTGCCGTTTATGATCCTGCCTGTGCAGGCCGCGCTGGAACGTCTGCCAGCGTCGTTACTGCAGGCTTCAGCCGACCTCGGCGCGCGCCCCCGCCAGACCTTTCGCTATGTTGTATTGCCGCTGGCGATCCCGGGAATTGCCGCGGGTTCAATATTTACCTTTTCCCTGACGCTGGGGGATTTCATCGTCCCGCAGCTGGTGGGGCCGCCGGGCTATTTCATCGGTAACATGGTCTACGCTCAGCAGGGCGCTATCGGCAATATGCCCATGGCGGCTGCGTTTACGCTGGTTCCCATTGTGCTGATTTCGCTTTATCTGGCGTTCGTGAAACGTCTGGGAGCATTCGATGCACTCTGAACGCGCACCGTTGTTCCTGAAAGTGGCCGCATGGGGAGGCGTCATCTTCCTGCACTTCCCGTTGCTGATTATCGCGATCTACGCCTTTAACACTGAAGATGCTGCCTTCAGCTTCCCGCCGCAGGGGCTGACGCTCAAGTGGTTTAGCGTGGCGGCGGGGCGTGGCGATATCATTGAATCCGTGACGTTGTCACTTCAAATTGCCGCACTCTCCACCGCCATTGCCCTGGTGCTTGGCACGCTTGCTGCAGCGGCACTGTGGCGAAGCGACTTTTTTGGCAAAAACGCCATTTCACTATTGCTGCTGTTGCCCATTGCCTTACCGGGAATCATTACCGGTCTGGCGCTGCTGACCGCATTTAAAACGCTCAACCTTGAACCGGGTTTTTTCACCATCGTTGTCGGGCACGCCACATTCTGCGTGGTGGTGGTGTTCAACAACGTCATTGCCCGGTTCAGACGCACCTCCTGGAGTCTGGTGGAGGCGTCAATGGATCTCGGGGCTGACGGGTGGCAAACCTTCCGCTATGTGGTGTTGCCCAATCTGGGTTCAGCACTTCTGGCGGGCGGAATGCTGGCCTTTGCCCTGTCGTTTGACGAAATCATCGTCACAACCTTTACGGCGGGACACGAGCGCACGTTACCGCTGTGGTTGCTCAATCAGCTCGGCCGTCCTCGCGACGTGCCGGTCACCAACGTTGTTGCACTGTTGGTCATGCTGGTGACAACTTTCCCCATTCTGGGTGCCTGGTGGCTAACCCGCGATGGCGAGAACATCGCCGGCAGCGGGAAATAACATTGATTTGAACAGGACAATGCTATGCAAACACATCTGCTGATAAAGGGTGAACTGGTCGCCGGACAAGGCGAAAAACAGCCGGTATACAACCCGGCCACCGGAGAAGTACTGCTGGAGATTGCTGAAGCCTCTGTCGCGCAAGTTGACGCGGCTGTTCAGGCCGCCGATCGGGCTTTTATCGACTGGGGGCAGACCACGCCCAAAGCGCGTGCGGAATGTCTGCTGAAACTGGCTGACGCCATTGAGGCGCAGGGTGAAGAATTTGCCAGGCTTGAATCGCTCAACTGCGGGAAGCCGCTCCACTGTGCTCTGGGGGATGAAATTCCGGCGGTGGTCGACGTGTTTCGTTTCTTCGCCGGGGCGGCCCGCTGCCTGAACGGTCTGGCCGCAGGTGAATACCTTGAGGGGCACACCTCGATGATCCGCCGTGATCCGGTGGGGGTAGTTGCATCGATTGCGCCGTGGAACTACCCGCTGATGATGGCAGCATGGAAGCTGGCACCCGCGCTGGCTGCCGGTAACTGCGTGGTGATAAAACCCTCTGAAATCACGCCGCTGACGGCGTTAAAACTGGGAGAACTGGCGAAAGATATCTTCCCGGCAGGCGTTGTGAACGTGTTATTTGGTCGCGGTAAGACGGTTGGCGATCCGCTCACCGGGCATGACAAAGTCCGCATGGTGTCGCTGACCGGTTCAATTGCCACCGGCGAGCATATCATCGGCCATACGGCGTCCTCCATTAAGCGCACCCACATGGAGCTGGGCGGTAAGGCTCCGGTGATCGTTTTTGATGATGCTGACCTGGACGCGGTTGTCGAAGGGGTGCGAACGTTTGGTTTCTACAATGCCGGGCAGGACTGTACGGCGGCCTGCCGCATTTATGCCCAAAAAGGCATATATCCTGCGCTGGTTGAAAAGCTGGGTGCTGCGGTCGCCAGCCTCAAAATGGGGGCGCCGGAAGATGCCGCTACTGAACTGGGGCCGCTCAGCTCGGCCGCTCACCTTTCACGCGTCTGTCAGGCTGTCGATCAGGCGAAAGCGCTCGGTCATATCAGCGTTGTGACGGGCGGAAGCAAAAAGGAGGGGGCTGGCTACTACTTCCAGCCGACCCTGCTGGCGGGGGCAAAACAGGACGATGCCATTGTTCAGCGCGAAGTGTTTGGGCCGGTGGTGAGCGTCACTGAATTTGACGATGAAGCGCAGGTGCTGGCCTGGGCGAATGATTCACAGTATGGCCTGGCGTCATCGGTCTGGACCAAAGACGTGGGCCGTGCTCATCGTCTGAGTGCGCGGTTGCAGTACGGCTGTACCTGGGTGAATACCCACTTTATGCTGGTGAGCGAAATGCCGCACGGCGGCATGAAGTTATCCGGCTACGGCAAAGATATGTCGGTGTACGGGCTTGAGGATTATACGGTCGTCCGGCATGTGATGATCAAACACTAAGCCATCCTGCCTGGCCGCTTGCGCGGCCGGGCATTCTCCTTCTTCGCCCTGGGTGTTAAGCAAGCTACTTCATTGTTATTAGCCATAATATTTAAGTGGTTATTCTGTAACGAAAAAACTTGATCTGTATCAACATATGACGCATATTGCGTGCGGTTATTTTTTCGGCTCTGGTATACAGAATGACGTTGTATCAAAAGATGTTGGTTTTTTACGCAGTGATGGCTTCCATCTGTGCATTAATTACCTGGTTCCTTTCAAAAGATCGCAAACGCATCCGCCTGCTCAGCGCGTTTCTGGTGGGGTCGACCTGGCCGATGAGCTTCCCCGTTGCGCTCCTGATCTCGCTTTTCTGAAGCACGCTTCCACTTTTTCCAGATGAACATGGCATTCCTGATTCGATAACTGTATAAATACACAGTACATCGTAAAAGGAGTGCTTATGAACAGTTTTTACTCGCAGCAGGCGGGTTGCACCGTGCGCTGGCATGATTTGCCCGGCTCAGGCGAGCCCGTGGTCTTCATCCACGGGCTGGGGTGTGCCTCTTCCTATGAATATCCCCGCGTTGTCCGTGACCTTCAGTTTGGCGCACGCCGGGCCATTCTCATTGATTTGCCCGGCAGCGGTTACAGCGATAAACCCGAGCATTACAGCTATCACACCACTGACCAGGCCCGCGTGGTGGCAGAGCTGATTGACCACCTTGAATTGGATACCTTCTGGTTATACGGCCACAGCATGGGCGGCAGTATCGCGATTGAAACGGCGGCAATGCTGGGAACGCGTGTTAAAGGACTGATGGTGTCGGAACCTAATTTTCACGCGGGTGGTGGGATGTTCAGCCGCTCGATTGCGGCGCAAACCGAACAGCAGTTTCTGGAACAGGGTTATGACGCCATGCTCAGCGCAGAAACCTCAGCGTGGGCGGGGTGTCTGCAAAGCAATGCGCCGTATGCAGTCTGGCGCGGAGCAAAGAGCCTGGTTGAGGGTGTAATGCCGGTATGGGAAACGCAATTCCTGTCGCTCTCGTGCCCGGTGACGCTGATCTTCGGCGAACATTCTCTGCCTGACGACGATGTTGATAATCTGAAGCAGAAAGGCGTTGAGGTAAAAATTATCCCTGCGGCGGGGCATTCTATGTCGTGGGAAAATCCGTCAGCACTGGCTCAGACGTTAGCCGGGTGTATGACGGAGTGATGTGCGCAAAAGTTTCGCCCGGCGGCGCGACGCTTGCACGGGCCTACGATGAATTTTGCAAGGTATTGATATTATGGCGGAATGTAGGCCGGGTAAGCGCAGCGCCACCCGGCAAGAATGGCAACTACATGATTAAAGCCCGTAATGCCTGACGTGCGTCAGGTTGAATATCATGCGGATGCTGGTAATCAATGTTCTCTATCGCCCGGCTATAGAGGGCAACCAGCCAGTCGTAAACGTACGCGGTGGCCGCATGGACTGGCTGTTCCGCCAGACGCGTCAGACGTGGCGCGGCGCTGCTGACGACGGGCGTAACGAAGATAGCCTGTCCCTTGCGGATGCGGCTTGCCGGACGCTCTGCTGAAGGCGTTTGGTCATACCCCAGCCAGCCAACGAAATTGCCCATCACGGCGTGCAGTTGCGCGGCGCTGCTCTTATCCGCTTCGACAATACGCTGAAGCTGTTGCGCCAGTTTAAGCCGGTAGCTGGTGACCACCAGAACATCCGCGATTTGCTGTAATACTGCGGGTTCCAGACCGAGACGGGCGGCCGTGGCCTCATTACGGCTCCACTGACGCAGATGATTTATCCATACTCTGTGCGCCAGACGCGCCTTGTCCTTCGTCTGGAACTGACCAGCACTTTCCTGGGCGTTATCGGTAAACAGATCAATGGTATCCGTAAACAGCCCATTGACCTGCTCCTCGCGCGGTTGCTGGACGGCGAGCAGCGTTTCAAACGCTTTCATCGGCGGCATCAATCCTTCAAGAAGCTCGCCGTGACGGGCGGCACTGCTTTGCAGGGTGCGCACCATGTTTTCGGCCTGTGCGCGTCGGGTAGCCGGTTCCTCAACCAGCGGGGCGAGATAGCTGCGCATTAGCGCCGAAAGCTCCTGGCGAAGCAAGCTTTTCAGCGTTCCAAGGCGCTTCTGCCGCTGCGCAGGGAGCGTGGCCTGAGACAACCACTCAATGACGCGCTGCATGCTGTGGCTATCCAGCGCCTGCAGCGTGCCCCAGCGTAAACCCGGTTTACCGAGCAGATGCTGTACGGCTTCATCAAGATTCTGGCGGGTGGTAAAGCGGGCGTCATGCGGGGTAATCGCCCACACCAGCCCCGGCAGGGCAGACTCTTCAGCAGGCTGCGTCTCTTTGACCCAGTTCATTAACACTTTTGCTTTTTTGGCCGTCTGCTCGTGCTGCGCTGTCGCATTGCAGATAACCAGCACGTCAGGCTGTAGCTGCTGGCGGTAATGGTCGAGCAGCCACTGACATTTTGCCTGCGCTAACGGATCGGCACTGCTGTCTTCAAAGACCGGAATATCAATGATATCAACGTTATCCAGCGCACCGCTCTCAACCGGCAGGACCAGCTCGCGGGTCAGGAAGGCCAGCACGTCAACCGGGAGGCTGATGGCGTTGAGCATGTCGCCGTTATTCAGCGGATGCAGTAGCGTCTCCTGTGCGTCCTGCTGGGTTAAGGTGCCATGCGTCAGGAACCCTTCACCCGGCAAGCCAAAGCTATCTACCAGCAGACTCAGCGGAGCAGCAAGCTCGCTGGCATGGCTGGTCTGATGCAGAACATGGGCGAGCTTCAGCCACTGTTGGGTGAATTCCTGTTGCTCACCCCACAGCAGCGACCAGACGCTTGCCCGGGTGCTGAGATCAAGTGAAGGCACCAGTTGGGCAAGCTCATACCACAGGGCATCATCAATTTGCTGTTTCGCAGTGGGTATTGTGCACTGCCAGAAGCGGGCGATGGCACCCACTTCCTGCGCCGTGATACCCGGTACGCCCTGCGGCTGACGCAGGCCACGCCATTTCTCAAGACGTGTCTCAATGACCGCCTTATCCACTGCGCGCATCTGCGGATGCAGCGTCGTGCGGGCAATAAACAGCTGTACCAGCTCGGCCTCGGTGATCAGACTCAGACGTAGCGGAAACGCCTCATCAACCACCTCCCGGTTTTCCCGGGTAAAGCGGACGGCCATGTTGGTCAGGGCATGACCCGGATTGATATGCGAAAAATAGTCAAAGGTGCGCTGGCCTGGCGTAACGTTTAGCCGTCCATTACCGCTGCCGCACAGCGACAGCAGCAGGTGTGCTTTTGCGCTCTGCGAATGACCGTAAAGTCCAATGCTGCTCTGGCGGGTCAGGGCACGTTCAATAGCCTGCTCTCGCGCCTGCGCCGCGTTGATGCGGGCAAGCAGGGCGTCAGCATCGTTGTCCAGCACAGGGGCATTCATGCGCGTCTCATTAATCCACCCGATTAACGCCTGAGTGGTGGTGGTCGTCGCTGTCATTTCAGGTATACGCTCCCGCTGTCGATCCAGTAGTGGCTACCGCTGTGTCGGCGATCGGCCAGAGTATTCAGTTTGAAGGTTAAGGCGTCAGGCGCTACCGGTGTGCCGTCCTGTAGCCAGGCATCGCTCAGTTCAAAGGACTCAGGACCTTCCTGCTTGCTGCCGCCGCAGAGCTTAAGCCGCACGTTCAGCACGCCGTCACCGGCAATCGCTTTCGCCAGTTCAGCCGAATTGATGCTGAGCGTATAAAGCGGCGTGGCAGGCCAGCGTGCGTTCGCCAGCTGGCGGAAGCCGAGGGTGACGTTGCCGCGTAGCGGGAAGTGCAGGCGTGCGTCGAGTTTTGCGCCCGGCTTATCGAGGTCGATATCCTGATACCAGACGTTTTCCTCACGCAGGGTATTAACGGTGTTATCCAGCACGCCGAGATAACGCACGGTAGAATACGCGCCAATGTCCGCGGCTTTAAAGTTGAAGCGCGGCAGACGCAGGTCGAGCGCCAGGCTGCACAGCATGGCACCCACGGCGGCGGTTGATTTAGGGTTACCAATGCGCCCCTGCTGACTGAACGGATACCACTCATGTACCTGGTATTTATCCAGCCAGACGATGCGATTGACCGGCACCGGCTGCAGGTGACGGATCAGCGCCTGAACGCCTGGCAGGCAGCCAGGGCGACCGGTAATCAGCAGAATATCGCAGCTGTAGTGGGAAATCGCTTCACAAACTGCGTGAAGCGGAGAGGTCAGCGTAAACTGACCGGCCAGCATCGCATCCTGCATCTCGCGGAAATTGACGTGCAGCGGTACGGCGAACAGGTCGAACGCTTCTGAGCCCGCAGGCAGGGCATGATCAATCGCCTGCTGCAGATAATTCATGACGTTGCGGGTTGGTTTCTGCGGCAGAAGATCGCCAAAGGTGGCATGCAGGCCAGCCAGCGGATCGTCAACGTCACTGGATTCCCACGCGGCAAGAATGGCGTGGCCAATCGGCATAAAGAGCTGTAGCGCCGTTTGCTGGCGCAGCACGGCCTGGGTATCAATACGCCCGGAGTCGCCGAACAGCGACGCCATGAGCAGCGAGGCGTCCGCAATCCCGGATTTCTGCAGCTGCGTTTGCAGGGCGGGCAGCACGTAGCGCTGAATCACGTCCAGAAGGGTATCATCGCCCGCCACTTTAAACCCTTCGCGGAACAGCAGCTGCGGCGTGATTTTGACGTTATTACCGGAGCCGTCATCCAGTTGATAATGGGTGATCGCCATATCCGTAGTGCCGCCACCGATGTCGATAGACGCGACGCGCAATGCGCGGCCGGGCTGCACACCCGGCTCAGGCTCACGATCCGTGCGAGCGAGGGAGGCAAAGAAGGCTTCCGTCTGGCCGCCAAAATGGGAGATCGCTTCGTTATACAGCCAGACCAGTTGACCACAGCTGGCCTCATCCCACTCCATCTGGATTTCAGGGACCGGCACCACGCTTTTTTCCTGCTGTTTGCGGGTGGCAAAATCCTCATCCTGCGGGTGCCAGCCCATCGCTTTCCAGACGATGGCGATGGCTTCGAACATGCGGCGACGGAAAATCTCGCGCTCCTGCTTTGGCATTGCCGAGGGCAGGGTCAGGATCAGGGTGCGCAGCTGGCGTGGCGAGGCAGGGAAGCCCAGACGCAGGCGGGTGGCGACGCTGTTGATCTGACCCAGCGCCTGCGCCAGCAGCTCGCACAGCATATGCGTCATCAGGGTGCTGCGGCTGTACTGCGGCGAGAAGACCGGCAGTCGCTCGTCCTGCGGTAATGTAAACAGCGGTTCACCGTCATCGTTCATCAGGTTCATCAGCGGGAACGCCGTGGCAAGCGGCTCACGCTGGGTTTTGCCGTTCATCTGACTAAAGCGCCAGTCCTGCACCACCGGTGTTTCATCCCACAAATAGCGACGCGGGCTGGAGATGCCGCTGTTCCCTTCGGTTCCCAGACGCTGCATCGCCAGCTTGCGGGCTTCATCACCCACGCGAACGATCGACGGCCAGACAAACGCATCTTCGCGGCCACTTTCAACCGAGAAGTGCTGTTTGCCAAAGCGTGCTTCGGAAAACTCGAGACGGCTGGTAAACAGAGGCTCATTGAGGAATTGCGGCTCGCTCAATGAACGAACCTGCAACTCGGCGGTCTGCCGCAGTCCATCGTTCGCATCGCCGTGGTCTTCAATAATGACGCCGCAGGTGTGAGTGTTACCGACGTCGAGGATCAGGTCGACCGGAATCGCTGGCGTACTGAGGGTATGGGTAACAAATTTCACTTCCGGCACGGTGAGCTGTTCACCGAGCATGGTCAGCAGGTTAAGCCAGTGGGCCTGATATTCAAAGCTGCGCATCGCCTGATGCAGGTCACGTTCAGAACGATTTTCAACGCCGTCAGCATACTGGGTAAATGCTTCACGCAGCCAGCCGTCAATCCAGGTCTGGTCGAGGAAGCTTTCAACCTCGCTATCGCGCCAGGCCAGTGCGAAACGGGTGCCGTTCAGGATATCGTTTTCAACCGGCGATAGCGCGGAGGTGGCATGTTCCGCAATCTGGCTGTCGAGGGCGAGGGTCACGCGGTGCGTATTGCCTGCGGTGTCGGGGGTGTCGAGCTTGCGGACCTGCACGCGGGCCCAGTTATCCGGCCCCTCCACAAAGGTGCGCGGCGGGTTGAAACGCAGAAACGGGACGGGAAGCCAGACGCCGTCCAGCACCGCAAGGGACTGCTGCAGCGGGATAGTCGTTTCCGGTTTAACCACTTCAGGCTGGCCGCCGTGCGTTCCCGGCACGGTATAGCGCCCGTTAACCAGATCGAAATCGAGGCGTAAAAGAGGGCCGTTGGCGGTCTTACGTACGAAGCGCCCGTGGCTGGCGGTGTCCTGCGGCGTCAGCCCGAAATCGAGGAATTGCACGCCGCTGTTGGCAATAAGCGTAACGCTTTGTTTATAGTCGCAAAGATTTACCAGCATAGGATCAGGCACCTGCTTTCTTGAACGTCAGGGGGACGACGGTGTTGGCATCATAACGGGCGCGACATTCTGCGATATCGCTGGTGCCGGCTTTACAGGCGACTTCCGGCATCGGGTAGCGGGAACCGTCGGTGCAGCGGGCCGTGCCGCGACTCTTGATCATCAGCTCACCATTGCTGTGTAGCCCGGAGAAGATCTCCGCGCGGCAGACAATATTGTCGCCATGGACTATGCGGACGAAACCTTTATTGTTCTGGATTTGATAGCGCATTGACGGTGGCTTGCCGGTGACCGGGTCTTTCACGTCGAGAATCGCGCGCCAGGTACCGTTCAGGAAGCGTGTCGATCCGGCTTTCACCTGACCGGCCTCCATTACCATGGCATCTTTCGGGATCGCGACAATCACCACGGGAGCGGGTTCAGGCTCTTTTTCTTTGCTCGCCACCACCTCAGCCTGATGCAGGGGTAAATTCATCGCCAGTGGCTCAACGGCTTTGATCGGTTTTGGGGCGATAGCCACGGGCTCAGGGACCGGCGCAGGCGCGGGCTCTGCAGAAGGGGCCGGTTTTGGCCACATCAGCGGGGCGGCAATAGCGGCAACGATCACCGCCGCGACCGGCAGCGTCCAAAGGGGAACGCGACGCTTCTTCGTGATGACGACAGGTGCGGGTTCAGGCGCAGGTTGCGCAACAACCGGTGCGGGCTCGGGCGCATACAGGTCTTCCGGCGTAATCCGTATCGCGGCGACCGGGGCAATCAGCGGCTCGTCAGCTTTTTCAAAGGTGATGGCCGGTTCGGGCACTAGCTCGGGCTCAGGTTCAGGATCTTCAATCACAATAGGGGCGGGCTCAGGGATCAGCGATTCACGCAGGCAGTCGAGGACATCGTCACGCGCATTTTCATTCAGGTTCACAAAACCCCAGAAGCACAGGATCGGTTTTCCGTCGACGAGAAAAACGAAATTTTCCCCAGGGAACTGAAATGCTTTCGACAGCAGCGAGCCGAAGAGCTGTTGCGCTGTTTTCGGCGACTGAAGACATTTCTTGCTTAACGACTCTACGCTTGCAAGGGTGTTTTCCAGATAGCGCAGGGCGCGATAGCGGTCGTCCTCATCAGCCGCTTTCCAGCTTGTGACGTTTCCCTCCACCGGGGAATACCAGTCCACGCGGTCGCCGCTGTCGTTGACCTGCGGAATCGCCAGACAGTCAACGATAGCCTGTTGTTTGCGCAACCGGAGCGCTTCCCGGATTTGTAACGCTGATTCGAAAACGGCTTGTCCGCCGCCGCCCACGGCCTGAAAATCATCCAGGTTACCGCTGCGTAAAAGAGTTTTAGCCACGATTTGATCCCATATACTTCTTCACGCCGTTACTTTAACGAAACGAGGAAGAAAACAAACGGAGGAAGAGACGCTAAAAGGGCCGATTTCTTGCGGCATAGAAAGTGACGGTTGTGCTTGACGGATAATGGCACTTAAGGCAAATCATCTTTTCGGATGCTGACCGTAAAACCAGCAAAAAACGCGGCTTTAGAATAACCTGATAGTGTTTCGTTATTTGCCAGGTCATAACGGCTGTGCTGTTATTACTGTCCTATATAATAAAACTGTCAGGGTTATAACCATGTCTACAGGGAAAACACTGCTCGCCCTTGCGCTGAGCGCGCTTTTACCAGCCGGTGCCGCGTGGGCGGCAAACAACGACACCTTAATTTACTGTTCTGAAGCATCACCCGAGTCGTTCAACCCGCAAATCGCCAGTTCCGGCCCCTCTTTTGTCGCCAGTTCTCAGGTACTGTACAACCGCCTGATCAATTTCGACCCGGTGAAAAACACGCCGGTTCCGTCGCTGGCGGAATCCTGGACGATTTCACCGGACGGTAAGACCTATACCTTTACCCTGCGCAAAGGGGTGAAGTTCAACAGCAACAAATACTTCAAGCCGACCCGCGACTTTAACGCCGATGACGTTATTTTCTCGGTTATGCGTCAGAAAGACC
Organism: Enterobacter sp. MGH 37; assembly: GCF_000534515.1. Taxonomy (NCBI): domain Bacteria; kingdom Pseudomonadati; phylum Pseudomonadota; class Gammaproteobacteria; order Enterobacterales; family Enterobacteriaceae; genus Enterobacter; species Enterobacter sp. MGH 37. Next base: position 1,570,868 of record NZ_KI973205.1, on the reverse strand, counting down.
CTAAGCATCCGTACCACAACGTGTCCCAGGGTAACTATGAATACTTTAACGACGTGGGTCTTGATAAGCTGATTCAGGACGTCAAAAAAGTCGACGATTACCACGTTCAGTTCACATTGAGTGAACCCAACGCCGCGTTCCTGGCCGACTGGGGGATGGATTTTGCCTCGATTCTCTCCGCAGAATACGCCGATGCGATGCTGAAAAAAGGTACGCCTGAAAACGTGGACACCTGGCCGATCGGTACCGGTCCTTATGTGCTGCAGCAGTACAAAGTGGATTCACTGATCCGCTACGTCGCTAATCCGAACTACTGGGATGGCGAGGTGCCGACCAAACATCTGATCTTCTCCATCACGCCAAATGTGGAGACGCGTCTGGCGAAACTGCAGACCAACGAATGCCAGATTATACCCGCGCCGTCTCCGGTGCAGTTTGAGGTGATTAAGAAGAACAAAGACCTGACGCTGCACTCGGTTGATGCGCTGAACGTCGGCTATCTGGCGTTTAACACCGAGAAAAAACCGTTTGATAACGTGCTGGTGCGCCAGGCGCTAAACTACGCGACCGACAAAAAGGCTATCGTTAACGCGGTCTTTATGGGGTCGGGGACGGTGGCAAAATCGCCGATCCCACCCAATATGATGGGCTTTAATAACGATCTGAAGGATTACAGCTACGATCCGGAAAAAGCGAAAGCGCTGCTGAAGCAGGCCGGGCTGGAGAAGGGCGCAGACGTTACGCTATGGTCAATGCCGGTTCAGCGTCCGTATAACCCAAACTCGCGTCGCATTGCGGAGATGATCCAGAGCGACTGGGCGAAGGTGGGCGTAAAGGCAAAAATCGTCTCTTACGAGTGGGGCGAATATCTCTCCGGAATGCGTAAAGGCGAACATGATTCCGCACTGTTTGGCTGGATGTCCGATAACGGTGACCCGGACAATTTTGCCGATGTGCTGCTGGGCTGCAACAGCATTAAAACCGGGTCAAATGCCGCACGTTGGTGCGATAAAGATTATGATTCCCTGGTACAAAAAGCGAAGCTGACCAGCAATCCGGCTGAGCGTGCGAAGCTCTATGGCCAGGCGCAGGAGATTTTCTACCAGCAGGCTCCGTGGATCGCACTGGCAAACGGCAAAACGTTCTATGCGACCCGCAGCAACGTGACCGGGTACAGCGTGAGCCTGATGGGCAGTGATTTTTCAAAAGCGAAGCTGAACTAAGCATTTTATTGCCGGGTGGCGGCTACGCCTTATCGGGCCTACATTTTGCACCCGTAGGCCCGGTAAGCGTAGCGCCACCGGGCACGTGAGGAGGAGTGACAATGTCACATTTAAACGACGTGATCGCCCGCGTGGATGCCGCCATCGACGAGAGCGTGATTGCCCATATGAACGAACTGCTGATTGAACTGAGCGATGATGCCGAGCTCAGCCGGGAAGAACGCTATACCCAGCAGCAGCGTCTGCGTACCGCGATTTCGCATCACGGTAAGCAGCATAAAGAAGAAATGGACGCGCGGCAGGAACAGCTGACCAAAGGCGGCACGATTCTGTAGCCTCAAAACTGGCGTCGTGCGACCAGCCAGGCCCCGACAACCAGCATCACCGCACCGCACACCGGGCCTGCCAGGGCGCGGAGTGGAACGCCATGGCTTCTCAGAACGTCCATCACCAGCCCACCGATCAGCTGGCTGGCCACCAGTACGGCGATGGTGGTCGCTGCGCCAACGTTCTGATATCCGCTGATACTGGCAAAGACGAAAAACGAACCCAGCAGCCCCGGAATAAGCGTCCACCAGCGCACCGTTGCGGCCAGCTCGCTAAACCCGGCGACGCCCTGTTTCAGCAGCAGAATGCTGACAAACAGCACGATGCCGACCAGCGAGTTGAGCAGCATCGCGATCAGAATGGTGGAGGAGGATTGGGTGATGCGCACCATCAAGGTATTCTGTACCACCAGACCGATTCCCGCCGCCACCAGAAATGCCAGCGTCAGTGATTGATTCATGGAATAGCGTCCGGGTCGCTGCGCTCGTCAAGCTGCAGCTGCATAAATATTAAGTCCAGCCACCGGCCAAACTTGGTTCCCACCTGCGGCATTTGTCCGGTAGTCACGAAACCGAGGGTTTCATGAAGGTGAATGGAGGCCTGATTTTGCGCTTCAATACCGGCCACCATCACATGTTTACCGAGGGTGCGGGCCTCGTTAATCAGCGCTTTCATCAACGTGCGGCCAATCCCCTTGCCCTGATGATCCGGATGGACATAGACCGAATGTTCTACCGTATGGCGGAAACCATCAAAGGCTCGCCAGTCACCGAAAGAGGCGTATCCGGTAACAACACCGTTTTCCTCGCTCACCAGAACCGGATAGCCTGCAAGTGTACGAGCCTCAAACCACGCGATACGGTTATTGGTATCGACGGTTTTATCGTTCCAGATCGCGGCAGTGTGCAGCACCGCGTGGTTATAGATCTCTCCTATCGCAGCGCAGTCTTCTTTGCAGGCATGACGAACGATCATGATGTTCCCTCTGTGTGTTGTTCACTATAGTATTACGTTGTAGATACGATATTACACAACTGCATCGTCCGGGCGCTACGCCATAAGCCTTATTTTTTGTTATCAGAACCCCATTGAAATGCCATTCATACACTATAGTATGACGTCATGAACACAATAACAGACACAATGAATCAACGAATTAGTGCAAGAATTCGTCTTGAACGCGAGTCCCGCGGATGGTCCCTGAGCGAGCTGGCTGACCGGGCAGGGGTCTCGCGCGCGATGATCCACAAAATTGAGCGCGGAGACAGCAGCCCGACAGCGACTCTTCTTGCCCGCCTGTCCGGCGCGTTTGGCATCAGCATGTCCACGCTGATTGCACGCGCGGAGATGCAGGAAGGTAAACTCCTGCGCCTTGCCAATCAGCCTGTCTGGCGCGACCCGCAAACGCACTATCTCCGCCGTCATGTTTCTCCCCGTACCGATCTGCCCATCGACCTTGTTCAGGTAGAACTGCCTGCCGGGAGCGATGTGCCGATGCCCGCATCGTCTTACGCGCTGGCTCGTCAGCTCATCTGGCTGCAGTCCGGCGAGCTGGTGTTTCAGGAAGGCGACACACGCCACGAGATGCAGGCCGGTGACTGTCTTGAACTTGGGCCGCCAAATGACTGCCGTTTCATCAACGAAACGAATGAAAGCTGTGTCTATCTGGTTGTACGGCTTAACCAGTCGGGCTCGTAAAGGAAGCGATAACGCCGTTCATGAGCCAGGCTGTAATGACATTTGTAGCAGAAGGAGATCCTGATGAATCACGCTGTTTCGCAAAATCGCCGCTGGGTGCTGGCTTCTCGTCCACAGGGCGCGCCGGTCGCGGAAAATTTTCGTCTGGAAACACAACCTGTTCCCACGCCCGTTGAGGGGCAGCTGTTGCTTCGTACCGTCTGGCTGTCGCTGGATCCGTATATGCGGGGTCGCATGAGCGATGCGCCATCCTATTCCCCTCCGGTAGAGGTGGGTGCCGTGATGGTCGGGGGAACGGTCAGCCGCGTTGAGCAGTCAAACCATCCCGATTTCAAACCCGGTGAATGGGTGCTGGGCTACAGCGGCTGGCAGGAATATGAACTTTCGGACGGCAGCGGCCTGGTCAAGCTGGGCGACAATCCGTCTCATCCTTCCTGGTCGCTGGGTATTCTGGGTATGCCTGGTTTTACCGCCTATATGGGGTTACTGGATATCGGACAACCGAAAGCGGGTGAAACGCTGGTGGTCGCTGCGGCGACAGGTCCGGTTGGCGCCACCGTTGGGCAGATTGGCAAAATCAAAGGTTGCCGGGTAGTGGGCGTTGCCGGTGGGGCAGAAAAGTGCCGTCATGCCGTTGATGTTCTTGGGTTTGATCAGTGTCTCGATCACCACGCGGCGGATTTTGCCGACCAGCTGAAGCACGCCTGCCCGAAAGGGATTGATGTCTATTATGAAAACGTCGGGGGGAAAGTCTTTGACGCCGTACTGCCGCTACTGAATACCTCTGCGCGCGTGCCGGTTTGCGGCCTGGTGAGTGGCTACAATGCGACGGGCTTGCCTGAAGGACCGGATCGCTTGCCGCTGCTGATGGGCACAATTCTGAAGAAACGTATTCGGATGCAGGGGTTCATTATCGCTCAGGACTATGGCCACCACATTAAGGCGTTCCAGGACGAGATGGGGCGCTGGGTGCAGGAAGGTAAAATTCACTATCGTGAACAGGTCACGGATGGGCTGGAGAACGCGCCCGAGGCGCTGATTGGCCTGCTGGAAGGTCGAAATTTCGGCAAAGTCGTGATTCGCGTCGCGGGTGACAATAAATAAAAAGCATGATGGCGGGGTTTCCCGCCATATTTATTTGTGAAGATACGATATATTGTCTTTAATTAACGGACATGGTTTTTCGCGCCATCATCCCGGATGCGCCCGAAGCCGATAAAAAATCACAGTTTGCTTTTTTTGCTGTTTTTACGTACTTCCCACCACCAGGCATGACGATACAGGATATATCGAAGCAGCGTCGTTTTATTAAACCGACGCTTAAAAATAGCATTAAGTTTTAGCTACAGGAATTGAACATGCTTGATTTGGATCACTTAGAAAAAGCCCAAAGGATCAGTCTTACCATGCAAGTTGAACTCAGTTTGAAAGGAGCATTAATTACAGGCTCCCTCAAACCTGGCGCACGGCTGATTACGAAAGAGATTGCCGATAAATTGGGAACCAGTATTACGCCGGTCCGCGAAGCGCTGCTGCGTCTGGTGTCGGCAGGGGCGTTACACGCTACGCCCGCGCAGGCCTTTCTGGTGCCAGAGGTCACGCTGGATCGTTATAACGAAATTAACGCCATTCGCAAACAGCTTGAGCCCATGGCAGTCGCCGCGGCCTGTCAGAATATGTCTGAGCAAAAGCTGGAGACGTTGCGCAAATTGTCGGACGTATTTCATGAGGCCATGCGCAACGGGAACGTCCAGCAGGCGCTCCATGCGAATCGTGTCTTCCGGTTTACGCTTTATCAGTATGCCGAAATGCCGACGCTGAATGCGTTGATTGAACAGCTATGGGTGCGCATCGGCCCGTGTATTAACTATCTTCACCGTGAGCTTGATGACATCAAAGTGTCGACTTATCACTATGACGAGCTGCTTTCAGCCCTTGAGAGAAGAGATGTTGATGCCAGCCAGAAGGCCATTGATAAGTTGATTGATGAAGCGAATACGCTTTTACAGCGACAATATTTTAACTAAGAGATTATTTAGCAGAGCGACTATATCCCGCACCTAATTATTTATCTGGTGAATAACTCCTGATGGCTTATTGCCATCAGGAGCATTATTTCATTTATAAAATAAACTTTACTTTTTTTCTCACTCGAAGCGATAAGAGACCGACAGACCAACACCGTAGTTACGGCCAGGTGCGGGCTCGTAATAACGCCCGTTCGATTCGTTAACAATAACGGAGCCGACATACTCTTTGTCGAACAGGTTATCTACGCGGCCAAAGACGTCCATCCCCCAGTTGCCATAGTTAAATTTATACCCGGTATTGAGCCCAACCACCGTGTACGACGGCGCTTTCGCCGTGTTTTCGTCATCAGCCATGATGTCGCTCATATAGCGCACGTCAGAACCCGCGTACCAGCCTTCTTCTGGCTGCCAGCCAAACGACGCGAAGCCCATATTGCGGGCTATGCCCGGCATACGGTTGCCATTACAGTCAGCATCGCCGCAGACGTTGGTGCGGTAGGTGGCGTCCAGGTATGTCCACGCCATTTTCAGCTTCCAGTTCTCAGCAAACTGCTGATCGAGAGAGACTTCTACCCCCTGACGGCGGGTTTTCCCGGCATTTTTATAGCTTGTACGACCGCCAGCGCTGGCATCGACCACGATCTCATCATCTGTGTCTGTGCGGAACAGCGCTGCCGTCAGCAGACCATTACCGATGCGGGTTTTGCTGCCCACTTCATAGGTGTTGTTCGTGGAAGGTTTCAGGCCGATGTTCAGGCCGCCCTGATTATCGGCGCGATAAGAAAGTTCGTTGATGGTCGGCGTTTCGAAGCCACGTCCTGCGGCCGCATAGAGGTTCCACGCGTCCGTCACCGCATATTTCACCGAGCCTGCCGGGAGCCATTTGTGATAGCTCGCGTCACCGCTGTCATCGCCGTTCCCCGGCGTAACATAGTGGTCGTTGGAATCGAACCAGACCGAGCTGTAGCGCACGCCCGCGTCGACGGAAAGTTTCTGCGTTAACTGCCAGCTGGTTTGCAGATAAGGATCGACGTTCCACATCAGATTGCGTTCATCACGACGCTTATCGCCTTTAACGCCGTAATCCGGCACGCCGTTGTTCATCACGAAGTTTTCGTACCCGCGACGATCTTCACTCATGTTTTCATAGTTCAGACCGGTGGTGAAGGTGACCGGCACCAGCAGCTCACCACGGTGCGTCCAGCGGGTATCAACGCCCTGATAGTGGCGCTGCATATCAATCACGCCGCCGGAGTGAGAAGGTCGCAGCTGCGGCTGATAAGGAATCGACTGATACTGCGTCATTTCACGCTCACCGGCATACATCATCACGCTCAGATCGTCCTGAGCGCTAAGCTGGCGGTCATAGCGCAGACCGGCCTGGGTCTGCTTGATGGTCTTGCGCGTGTTGTACTGATCGCCGCGCGGAGACTGACGCGGGTTGTTTTGCCACTCCTGATAGCTCAGCCCGCCCGGATCGTTGGCTTTCATGTCCACGCTGTTGAAAATCAGCGTCAGCTTGCTGGCGTCGTCAATGCGTACACCCAGTTTGGCGTTAGCCAGATTCTTCCGCGCGCCGCTGTGGTCGCGGAAGCCTTTGGTGGTGAAGCGGGTAGTCGAAACCGTGTAATCCACGTCTCCCGCATGCGTTCCGTCACCCATGGCGCCGGTGGCTTTCATTCCATAGCGCCATGTACCGTAACTGCCGTAATAGCTGCTCGCCTCAAGGGTCGGTGGCTGCTGCCCGGTCTGGGTAGTCATGTTAATCACGCCGCCAGAGGCGTTACCGTACAGGGCAGAGAAGGGGCCACGCAGCACTTCAACGCTGTCAATGCTGGAGAGATCGATGTTAGACGTCTGGCCCTGTCCGTCCGGCATGGTGGCAGGGATACCGTCGACATACATGCGAATGCCGCGCACGCCAAACGTTGATCGGGCACCAAACCCACGCACTGAAAGCTGGAGATCCTGGGCATAGTTCTGCCGGTTCTGGATTTGCAGCCCTGGAACGCTGCCAAGCGATTCAGAGAGGTTAATGCGTGGCGTGGCATGACGCATATCATCGCCATTCACGACGCTGACCGCCGCCGGGGTATCAAGCTCTGATACGGTTTGCGGCGTGGCGCTGACGATCATGGTTTGTTCCTCTGCGCCGATCGCACTAAGCGGCACAAAAACAACGGGGACCAGCAGCAGCGGGAGAGATGCCTTACGGGCAGAAATGATTTTCATGAGTAAAACCGGTTGTGGTGTGTAAACGAACCAAATGGAACATGTCCATACATGTTAAAGGTTTTGTAAATGTTTTGAAAACTATAACCGCACATTGCGTTAATGAAAGACGAGAAGGGAAAGAAAAACTCCACTTTTAACTCATTAATGATTACTATTCTCATTATCATAACGGCGACGCCATGACGTTGCCAGCCGGAAGCGATGTCAGCCGTACTCCCATTTTTCAAAAAAGGAATTGTTATGTCTTTACGCCATCTGTGCTCACCGCGACTGAGCACCTCTCTGCTGTCTGCCGCTTTACTGTTTGCCGGAACCTTCCAGGTGCATGCCGCCGAAGAGATGCTGCGTAAAGCAGTGGGTAAAGGTGCCTATGAAATGGCGGTCAGCCAGCAGGAGAATGCGCTGTGGGTTGCGACGTCGCAAAGCCGTAAAACTGACAAGGGTGGGATTATCTATCGCCTTGATCCTGCCACGCTGGAGGTCACGCAGGCCATTCATAGCGATCTCAAACCTTTTGGTGCAACCCTCGACGGCGCGACGCAAACCCTGTGGTTGGGTAACACGATCAACGGCGCGGTGACGGCCATTGATGCGAAAACGGGCGACGTGAAAGGGCGTCTGGTGCTGGATAGTCGCCAGCGCAGCGAAACGGTGAAACCGCTGCAGCCGCGACAGCTGGTGGCGGATGACGCGAGCAACACGATTTACATCACCGGTGTGGGCAAAGAGAGCGTGATTTGGGTGGTGGATGGCGCCACGCTGAAGCTGAAAGGAACCATCGCAAATACGGGTACCTACAGCACCGGGCTGGCACTTGATGCCGGGGCGAAACGCCTTTATACAACGAATGCGGACGGCGAGCTGGTCACCATTGATACCGCCACCAACACCATCCTCAGCCGCAAAAAAGTGCAGGACGACGGCAAAGAACACTTCTACCTGAATTTGAGCCTGGACACCGCCGGTCAGCGTGCCTTCCTGACCGACTCAAAACAACCGGAAGTGCTGGTGGTGAGCCTGAAAGACGGCAGCGTGATGGAGAAAATTGCGGCGCCTGAATCACTGGCGGTTCTGTTTAACCCGGCTCGCAATGAAGCCTACGTGACGCACCGTGAAGCCGGTAAAGTGAGCGTGATTGACGCGAAGTCTTATAAGGTGACAAAAACCTTCGACACGCCTGTCTACCCGAATAGCCTGGCGCTGTCTGCCGATGGCAAAATCCTGTACGTGACGGTGAAACAAAAATCCACTCGCCAGCAGGAAGCCACTCAGCCTGACGATGTGATTCGTATTGCACTCTAATGTGGGAATTGCCCGGTGGCGCTGCGCTTACCGGGCCTGCAAAAACGATAAGATGTAGGCCGGGTAAGGCGAAGCCGCCACCCGGCTTTTTTATTAACGCGAGGTCTCTTCCACCAGCGGTGCGTCGTGTTTTTCATCATCAGGATGAACCGGCGCGGTGCTGTGAATTTCGTGAACGCGTTTACGTACGCCGAACCAGCCTGCGATCAGCAATACGGCCAGCAGCGGAATGGTGGCGATGGTATAGGTACCGTTCGGGTAGTCGAACGCCATCAGTACCAGCACGCTAAACAGGAAGAGCAGGGTGAGCCATGAGGTCACCGGTGCGCCCGGCAGCTTAAAGCTGACGTCTGCGGCTTTGCCTTCTTTAATGGCTTTACGCAGGCGCATCTGGCAAACCACGATAAAGGCCCAGGAGGCGATAATCCCAAGTGCGGCCACGTTCAGAACGATCTCGAAAACCTGAGACGGCACCAGATAGTTCAGGAATACACCGAAGACATACACCACCAGGGTCGCCAGAATACCGGCATACGGTACGTGCTGCTTGCTCATCTTCGACATGAACTTCGGCGCAGAACCGCCCATCGACATAGAGCGCAGGATACGACCGGTAGAGTAAAGGCCGGAGTTGAGGCTGGAGAGTGCCGCCGTCAGTACCACGATGTTCATGATGCTGCCAACGTAAGGCACGCCGAGCTTAGAGAAGAAGGTGACAAACGGGCTCTGACCAGCCTGATAGGCATTCCACGGCAGCAGCAGAACCAGCAGCACCACGGAGCCAACGTAGAACAGACCGATACGCCAGATCACGCTGTTAATGGCTTTCGGCACCATGGTCTGCGGATCTTTACATTCACCCGCTGCGGTACCGACCAGTTCGATAGAGGCAAAGGCAAACACGACGCCCTGAACCAGAACCAGCGCAGGCAGCAGACCGTGCGGGAAGAAACCGCCGTTATCGGTTATCAGGTGGAAGCCGGTGGCATTGCCATCCAGCGGCTTACCGCTGCCGAGGAACACGGTCCCGACGACCAGGAAAATCACAATCGCCAGCACTTTTACCAGCGCAAACCAGAACTCCATTTCGGCGAACCACTTCACGCCGATCATGTTCATGGTGCCGACAATCGCCAGCGCACCAAGGGCAAAGACCCACTGCGGCACATCGCCAAACGCGCCCCAGTAGTGCATGTAGAGCGCAACGGCGGTGATATCGACGATACCGGTCATCGCCCAGTTGACGAAGTACATCCAGCCTGCCACGTAGGCCGCTTTTTCACCGAGGAATTCACGGGCGTAGGAAACAAAACTCCCACTGGACGGACGATGCAGCACCAGTTCACCCAGTGCGCGAAGAATGAAGAAAGAGAAGATCCCGCACACCAGATACACCAGGGCGAGAGCCGGGCCAGCCATTTGCAGACGCGCACCAGCACCTAAAAACAGACCTGTTCCGATAGCGCCGCCGATGGCGATCATTTGCACCTGACGGTTGCCCATCGCTTTGTGGTAGCCCTCTTCGTGGGAGTTCAACCAGCGACGTTTAGCAGCGTGATGATCGGCTGCGCTTTTATTGCTTGTTTTCATTGAGTTACCTGTTTGCCTGTCTGAACCATTATCGTGATAGTCCTGCCTGGCAGAGAGCGATACAAACGATTGCTTCTGCGCAAACACATGTCGCCTTCCCAGTCATTCTGCGTATGGATAAGGCGAAACATGGCGAGGCATCCTACCTGCAATTCATAAGCGACGCAAAATATAACCGTGTCGAAAGTGATGCAGGTCGAAGGAAATCGTGTGGTCAGAGCAGATGAGGATTACAACACGCTGAATCGTGGCGAGTTTTTAGACAGAACTAATAGTGAAGTGCTGCTTTAATCATCAGAAATCCTTAATAATTACGTTGAGGTAGCGCGCAATGAGGCAGCGCGTCACGGGCATTTCATTAACAAAAATAAAACGATATGATCCGAAATGTTTTCTTCAGCATGGCCAGGCGGAACGGTGAAAATCAATATTATCGGTACCAGCGGGAGCGGAAAGAGTACGCTTGCCCGGCGCATCGCGACGGAACTGTCGCTCCCTTATATTGAGATGGACAGGCTCTACTGGCGTTCTGAGTGGAAGGGAACGCCCGGTGAGGAGCTACTGGAGACGCTGGAAAATACGCTCGCTGCCACACCCGGCTGGGTGCTTGATGGCAACTACAACCGCACGCGCCCGGTGAAATGGCGTGAGGTTGATCTGGTCGTGTGGGTGGACTGCGGTTTTGTCCGTACGCTCTGGCAGGCGGTGACGCGCGCGTTTAAACGCGCATGGCACCAACAGGAACTGTGGCCTGGCACAGGAAACTGCGAAAGCTTCCGCCGCTCATTTTTCAGCCGGGAATCCATCATCATCTGGACCCTTAAAACCTGGCGCATTAACCGCGAGCGTTACGACGCTGATATGAAAAACCCGCAATACGCCCACATTCAGTTTGTTCGCATCACCCATCGCCAGGAGGCGGATGCGCTGATTGCTTCGCTGAAAACTCATCCCTAGCAGGGCGCTGTATATCTGATTTCCAGAAAACTAAATGTAAATTAATTGTTTCTCAGTGGTGAAATACGCCTTTAATAATGTCGACATGTTAAGTCAAACGAGAACGCAACATGTCATGGCGAATCAGCATTCTGGACAAAAGCCCCATCGCTGAAAACGAAACGGCTGCCGATGCACTGGCGCGTACGTTAGCGCTGGCGCAGCAGGCAGAAAATCTGGGCTATCACCGCTTCTGGATTGCCGAACACCACAATACCCCTCAGCTTGCAAGTCCCTCGCCGGAGCTGCTGATTGCCTGGATCCTCGGGCAAACAACGCGCATCCGGGTCGGTTCCGGGGGCGTCATGCTCCAGCACTACAGTCCGTATAAAGTCGCCGAGAATTTCAACGTGCTGGCCGCGCTGGCGCCCGGCCGCGTGGATCTTGGCGTCGGAAAAGCGCCTGGCGGATTACCGCTCTCGACCCGCGCGCTGCAGCAGGGGCTGGATCAGCAGGAAAAGGGCAGCTTTGCCGAACAGCTGGCCCAGCTCGATCGCTGGATCCGCCCTGAAAACCACTCAGCGGAGGAAGCCGTTCGCGCCACGCCGCAGCCACCGGTACCTGCACAGGGTTTTCTGCTGGGCGCCAGCACGGAAAGCGCGCTGCTCGCCGCATCACTCGACTGGCACTTTGTCTTTGCCGCGCATCTGAACGGAGACCCGGAACTGTTACGCGAGGTGGTTTCGACCTGGCGTAAGAACAGCGCGCGGGAGGTGATAGTGGCGGTGCAGGCGATTATCGCACCGACCCAGGTTGAGGCCGAAGCCCTGGCGCAGAAGGTCGAAGTGTGGGGTGTTGAGCTGGCAAACGGCCAGCGCGTGACCGTCGCCAGCGAGGATCAGGCCTATGCCTTTGCGCGTCAGGCCGGGAGTGAGCCGGTGCGCATCGCCCGTCGCGCCCAGTCGCTGCTGGCGGGGACGGCGGAGTCGGTGCTGGAACAGCTGAACGCGCTACACGCGCAGTGGGGGATCGACGAATTTATCATCGACACGCCGGTTGCGGAGGGGGCAACGCGCGTGCAGTCCCTGCGTTTGCTGGCCGAGGCGCGTCTGAACAGGGAGGTTACCGTATGAGCTTTGGTGAACAACTGATTGCCTGGCGTCGCGAGCTGCATCAGAACCCGGAGCTGTCCGGCCAGGAAGTGGAAACGACGGCGCGCCTGCGCCGGTGGCTGTCAGCCGCGGGCATCACGCCGCTGCCTTACGACCTGCCGACCGGTGTGGTGGCGGAGATCGGGACCGGTAACAAACTGATCGCGCTGCGGGCAGACATTGATGCCCTGCCCATTGAGGAGCGCAGCGGCGTGCCGTTTAGCTCGCAACAGCCCGGCGTGATGCATGCCTGCGGACACGATATCCATACCAGCGTGATCCTCGGTGCAGCGTTAAAACTGAAAGCGCGGGAAGCCTCGCTTAAGGGGCGGGTGCGGATCCTGTTTCAGCCAGCCGAAGAGAACTTTGGGGGGGCGAAGAGCATGGTGCGGGCCGGTGCCCTGCGGGATGTCAGCGCGATTTTTGGGATGCACAACGAGCCCGGCCTGCCGGTGGGGAAGTTCGCGACCCGTGGCGGGCCGTTCTATGCCAACGTCGACCGCTTCGCGATCCGCATTACCGGAAAAGGCGCGCACGCCGCGCGCCCGCATGAAGGCAACGACGCTATTCTCCTGGCCAGCCAGCTGGTGACCGTGCTGCAAAGCGTCGCCAGCCGCAATGTGAATACGCTGGATTCGGTAGTGTTGAGCGTGACGCGCATCGCCGGGGGCAACACCTGGAACGTGCTGCCGGAAAACGTTGAGCTGGAAGGTACGCTACGCACTCACCGCACGGAAGTGCAGCAAAACGTGAAAGCCCGCGTGGGGGAAATTGCGGCCGGTTTTGCCAGTGCCTTTAGCGCGCAGATTGATATCACCTGGTTTGCCGGGCCCACTGCGCTGGTCAATGACCAACGCTGGGCCGATTTCGCCACCTCGGTCGCCCGTGAAGCGGGGTATGAAACCCATCACGCCGAGCTACATATGGGCGGAGAAGATTTCGCAGTCTATCTCCAGTCTGTTCCCGGCGCGTTTGTCAGCATCGGCAGCAACAGTCCGTTTGGTTTACACCACCCGGCATTTAATCCGGATGAAGCCTTAATTGAACCCGCTGCCCGCTATTTTGCCCAGCTTGCGGAACACGCCCTGCAACACGTCTGATTAATCATGAGGTAAATATGTCTGCACATCGTCAACTGCGGCTCGGGACCATTTTGCATGGCGCATCCGGAAATATGTCCGCCTGGCGTCATCCGGCGGCCGTCGCGGATGCCAGTATCAATTTTGATTTCGTTAAAGAGACGGCATTAAAAGCGGAAGAGGGCAAACTCGATTTCTTATTCGTTGCCGACGGTCTTTATATTAACGAAAAATCGATCCCGCATTTTTTAAACCGTTTTGAGCCCTTAACGGTGTTATCTGCGCTGGCAAGTATTACCTCGCGACTGGGGCTGGTGGGAACCTTATCCACCTCCTACAGCGAGCCCTTTACCACGGCGCGGCAGTTCGCCAGCCTCGACCACCTGAGCAACGGACGCGCTGGCTGGAACGTGGTGACTTCGCCGCTGGAAGGTTCAGCGAAGAACTTTTCCCGCGAAAAACACCCGGAACATGCGCTGCGCTATCGCATTGCCGATGAGTATCTGGACGTGGTGAAAGGACTATGGGACTCCTGGGAAGAGGATGCCTTTATCCGTAATAAAGAGAGCGGTCAGTTTTTTGACCCGGCTAAACTGCACTCCCTGAATCATCACGGGGATTTCTTCCAGGTCGCCGGGCCGCTCAATATTGGTCGCACGCCGCAAGGACGTCCGGTTGTCTTTCAGGCCGGTGCGTCGGATGACGGGAAAAAACTGGCGGCAAAACATGCCGACGCCATTTTTACCCACCATGACACCTTCGAAGAAGCAAAAGCGTTTTATCGTGACGTGAAACAGCAACTGGAAACGAACGGTCGGCGCGCGTCTGACTTACAGATTTTCCAGGGCGTCAGCGTCATCGTTGGCAACGATGCAGAAGACGTGGAAAACCAGTACCAGACTACGGCGGCGCTGGTGTCGATTCACGATGCCCTTAATTACCTCGGACGTTATTTTGAGCATCACGACTTTAGTCAGTATCCGCTCGACGAGCCGTTCCCGGATATCGGCGATCTAGGCAAAAACAGCTTCCGCAGCACCACCGATGAAATTAAGCGTCACGCCCGCGAACGCAACTTAACCCTGCGCCAGGTGGCGCTGGAAGCCGCGTCGCCGCGCCCGCGTTTTTCCGGCACGCCGGAAGAGGTTGCAGACGGCCTTCAGGCCTGGTTTGAAGGCTATGCCGCAGACGGCTTCATCATTCAGGGCGGCACGCCGGATACCTTCCCGCGCTTTGTTGACCAGGTAGTGCCCGTTTTGCAGGCCCGCGGCCTGTTCCGTACCGACTATCCCGGCACCACGTTGCGCGACAGCTTAGGTCTGGATCAACCGAAAAACACGTTCACACAACAATAAAAGAGAACACCGCTATGCAGAAAACATCGCTTATTCTGGCGCTCGCGCTGGCCTTTACCCCTGTCGTCCGGGCAGAGAATGTCACGATTAACGGCACTGGCGTGAGTATTGAGGCCAATAAAACGCCGATCAACACCGTCAAAAACGGCGAGGCGGTCGCGCAGCTACCGAAGGATTATCGCTTTGCCGTACCCGGGAAATTTACCGTGGCGGTGGCGGGGCTGAATCAACCGCCGCTCACGGTTTTCTCCGATGACAACAAAACGCTGTTGGGAAGCGAGGTCGACGTCGCTCGCCTGGTGGCTGACAGCCTCGGGCTGGAGCTGAACGTGGTGCCGACCTCGTGGGAAGACTGGCCGCTGGGCGTGGCGTCCGGAAAATACGATGCCGCCATCAGTAATATTACCGTCACCAAAGCGCGCAAAGAGAAGTTTGATTTCGCCTCCTACCGTAAGGACTCCCTCGGTTTCTACGTGAAATCGACCAGCCCGATTACCTCGCTTAAAAAAGCAGAGGACATCGCCGGGCTCAGGATTATTGTGGGCTCCGGTACCAACCAGGAAGCCATTCTGCTGGCATGGAATGCCGAGAACCTCAGGAAAGGGCTGAAACCCTTTACTCCAATCTACACCAAAGACGATGCGGCGCAAACGCTGGCGCTGCAGTCCGGGCGCGCGGATGCCTACTTTGGCCCGAACGTGATAGGCGCGTGGAAAGCGGCGCTCAACGGCAAAACCAAACTCGTCGGCAGCGTGGACGGCGGCTGGCCGAAAGCGGCGCACATCGCGGTCACGCTGAGAAAAGGCAGCGGCCTGGTCGAGCCGGTGCAAACCGCGCTTAATGGCGTAATCAAAAACGGCGATTACGACAAAGTTCTAAACCGCTGGGGAGAAGGGGTTGAGCGCATTGCTCATTCCGAGGTGAACCCGGCAGGTCTGGGAGATTAAGGAGGCGCTATGCGTGAACAATTTCGTGATGTTTCGCCGGAAGATGCCGAACTGCAGCCGATTATCGAGGGACTGTTCGGTGAATATGCCGCCCGCTACGGCGACTACTTCTCTAAGGACGCGGAAGTTGAGCTCACGGCGTGGTATTTAGCGCCACAGGGGCTGTTTATCGTGCTGGAACGTGACGAGAAGATTATCGCCACCGGTGCGTACAAACCCTTTGATGAACGGACCGCCGAAATTAAACGCATCTGGACGGACAAATCCCTGCGTCAGCAGGGGCTTGCTGCCCGCGTGGTGCAGGAACTGGAGCGCAGGGCGGTGCTGGCGGGTTACAGCCAGATCTACCTGACGACCGGTTTTCGTCAACCGGAAGCGGTGCGGCTCTATCTCAGCCAGGGATACCAGCCGCAGTTCGATCTCACCCGTGACCCGGAAGAGTACAGCCAGCCGCCGTTTGACGGTCGGCTGCGTTTCACCAAAACGCTGGTACGTGAAGCGTTCAGTAAAACCGCATGAGGAACGACGATGAGCAACGTTGAAACCATTAAGGTGGTCCCGGCGCGTTATCCGCTGCGGACTGTCGGCGCCGTGGTGGCCCTGTTTATCCTGGCCGTTGTGATCCAGTCCGTGGCCTTTAACCCGCGCTGGGAGTGGGCGGTGTTTGCCCGCTGGTTCTTTGACCCGGTGATCCTCGCAGGTGTCGGGCAGACCCTGCTGCTGACCCTGATCGGCACTGCGCTGAGCGTGGTGATTGGCGGCCTGCTGGCCCTGGCGAGACTCTCTTCCTCCTGGCTGTTAAGCAGCCTGGCGTGGGGATACATCTGGTTGTTCCGCTCGCTGCCGCTCATAGTCGTGCTGATCATCCTCTACAACTTCTCCTATCTCTACGACACGCTCTCGCTCGGCGTACCGTTCACCCGCATCACCTGGGGCAGTTTTGAAACCATCAACGTGCTCGGGCAATTTTCTACCGCGGTGGTGGGGTTAACCCTCGTTCAGAGTGCCTATACTGCCGAGATCATTCGTGGCGGATTCCTCGGGGTCGATCACGGCCAGTATGAGGCTGCCGCCGCGCTCGGCCTGCCCGCATGGCGTCGCACGGTGCGGATCATTCTGCCCCAGGCGCTGCGTACCATATTGCCCGCGGGGTTCAATGAAATTATCAGTCTCGCCAAGGGTACCGCGATGGTGTATGTCCTGGCGATGCCGGAGCTGTTCTATACCATCCAGATGATCTACAACCGCACGCAGGAGGTGATCCCGCTGCTGATGGTCGGTGCCGCGTGGTACCTGGCGATCACCACCGTTCTGTCCGCTATCCAGTATGGTGTTGAGCGCGGGCTCGCCCGCAGCGAACGCCGCTCCGCCGTGAACCAGAATAGCGCCACCCGTCGTAGCCGCGCTGTCACCACCACGCCTGCACAGGAGCCCGTCCATGCAAGCCTCTCCTGAAGGACATATTTCAATTACCGGCGTCAGCAAATATTTTGGCCGCCATAAAGCGCTCGACAACGTCACGCTTGAGATCCCGCCGGGCTCCGTAACGGTGATCCTCGGGCCGTCCGGCTCGGGTAAATCGACGCTGCTACGCACCATTAACCACCTGGAGCGCGTCGACGAAGGCTTCATCCAGATCGACGGGGACTACATTGGCTACCGTCGTCAGGGTGACAGGCTTTACGAACTGAAAGAGAACGAGATCCTCAGGCAGCGCGTCAACGTGGGCTATGTGTTTCAGAACTTCAATCTCTTTCCGCATCTCACGGTGCTGGAAAATCTGATTGAGGCGCCCATCGCGCATAAAAAGCTCAGCAGGAAAGAGGCGGTGGAAAGGGCATATAGCCTGCTGGATGTGGTGGGGCTGAGGGATAAAGCGGACGCCTGGTCCCGCCATCTCTCCGGCGGCCAGCAGCAGCGCATTGCCATTGCCCGTGCGCTGGCGCTGCGTCCGCGCGTAATGCTGTTTGACGAGCCTACCTCGGCGCTGGATCCGGAGCTGGTGGGGGAAGTCCTGGACGTCATCAAAAAGCTGGCCCGCTCTGGCACCACGCTGGTGGTGGTCACGCATGAGATCGGATTTGCCCGGGAAGTGGCGGATCAGGTGGTATTTATGGTCGACGGGAAAATTGTGGAGCAGGGCAACAGCGACGACGTTTTAAACCGTCCGTCGCACCCGCGAACGCGCCAGTTCCTCTCTAAAGTGCTGTAAGGAGCGCAGATGAAATATGGATGTCTGGTTGGGTTGTTCTTCACGACGGTGAGCCACGCCGGGATTGATGTGCAGGCCAACGAGCAGCCGCTGCCGGTGACGGTGGATCGGCAGGCGGTGGCGAAGATCCCCGCAAACTACAGGTTTGTTGAGCCGGGAACGCTTACGGTTGCCGTTTCCATGCTGAACTCTCCACCGCTGGCGCTGCTGGCCAGCGACAATCGCACGCGCATCGGCAGCGATCCGGATATCGCCCGCCTGCTGGCGGGTAGCCTGGGGCTCAAACTGAAGCTGATACCGACGGCGTGGGAAGACTGGCCGCTGGGGATCGCCTCCGGACGCTACGACGTGGCGCTGGTGAACATTGCGGTGACCGAACAGCGTAAAGAGAAGTTTGATTTTGCGACCTACCGCGTCGATTCGCTGGCGTTCTCGGTGAAATCCACCAGCGAGATTCAGTCGATCAAAAGCCCGGAAGATCTGGCCGGGAAAAAGGTGATTGTCGGCTCGGGGACCAATCAGGAGCGCATCCTGCTGGGCTGGAACGAGGAGAACAAAAAGGCGGGACGCGAACCTGCGCTGCCGGTCTATCTCCACGACGATGCCTCGGGCAATCTCTATATTCAGTCTGGCCGGGCGGATGTGTTCTTTGGTCCGCAGTCGGTTTCGTCCTGGAAAGCGGCACTCACCGGAAAAACGCGCGTCGTGGGGTTAGGCCCAAAGAAAGCCTTTGTCGCCACGACCACGAAAAAGGGGAATGGGCTGGTGTACGCCCTGCAGGCCGCGCTGGACGGGGCGATTGCGCGGGGTGAGTACCAGAAGGTGCTGGCGCGCTGGGGTGAACAGGGCGAAGCGGTCACGCAGTCGGAGGTCAACCCGCCTGGGATAACCTACTAATGGTGCTCTACACTTAGGGTTTTCATCCCTGAGGGGGCAACATGATGAAACTTTATGGCGTACCCGGCTGGGGCTCGACAATCAGTGAAGTGATGCTGACCCTGGCCGATATCCCTTATCAGTTTGTGAACGTGGACGGGTTTGACCAGCCTGGTCCGCAGCGTGAGTTGCTGCAAAAGCTCAATCCGCTGTGTCAGGTGCCCACGCTGGCGCTGGAAAATGGCGCCATCATGACCGAAACGGCGGCGATTGCCCTGATGGTACTCGACCGCTGTCCCGATCTTGCGCCGCCCGTGGGGCAGGCCGAACGCCAGCAGTTTCAGCGTTTGCTTATCTGGTTTGTGGCTAACGTCTATCCCACTTTTACGTTTGCAGATTATCCCGAACGCTGGGCGCCCGACGCACCGGAACAGTTGCAGAAAAACTGCATTGCGTACCGGAAATCCCTCTATTTATGGTTCGAAAGTCAGCTTAAAGCCGCGCCGTTTGCATTGGGGGAACGACTGACGCTGCTGGATGTGTATATTGCCGTGGCGCGCACCTGGGGGCCTCGTCACGACTGGTTTGCTGCCAATACCCCGAAATTTACGGCGATCGCCGATACCGTCTGTCAGCTGCCAGAACTGCACAAGGTGTTAAAGGCAAATACTATTATCTGATAACGTGAAGCGCTCAACCACAACAGGAAACCTGCATATGCCACACGTAGATATCAAATACTTTCCCCGCGATCTCAACGACGAACAAAAAACCGCGCTGGCGGCCGATATTGCCGAAGTAATTACGCGCCATCTTAACAGTAAAGACCGTTCCATTTCGGTAGCGCTGAATGAAGTTCAGGAAGCAGACTGGAAAGCCCAGGTCTGGGATACCGAGATCGCCCCGAAGATGGATGACCTGATTAAGAAACCGGGATATTCAATGTAAGTTTTATGCCGGGTGGCCGCTTCGTCTTACCCGGCTTTGTCTGCCTCTCCAGCCTTCTTTCCGCAAAAAACGATAAAAATAAGTTTAATCTTATCCGGTACACTTTACGTTCCTGACTGACATTTTATAAATCCTTAGGAAAGATCGACAACAGAATCAATTAAGGACAGCAACGTTAAAGGATAATTTTCTCATGACAAAATTACCCCGGTTTTCACCTGCCTTTTTCCATCCTCGATACTGGCTAAGCTGGACAGGCATCGCCGCGCTATGGCTCATTATGCTACTGCCTTATCCGCTGTTATTCAGAATTGGACATCGCCTCGGGCGGCTGGCTATGCGCCTTCTCCCTCGCCGCGTGGCGATTGCCCGCCGCAACCTTGAGCTATGCTTCCCGCAGATGAAAGCAGAGGAGCGTGAAGCCTTGCTGCAGCGTAACTTTGAATCCGTGGGGATGGGGGTAATTGAAACCGGCATGGCGTGGTTCTGGCCCGAATGGCGGGTGCGTAAATGCTTTACCGTGCGCGGGTATGAGCATATGGAGCAGGCCAGGGCGCAAGGAAAGGGCGTGGTGCTGGTTGGCATGCATTTTCTCACCCTTGAACTGGGCGCGCGGATTTTTGGCATGCTCAACCCGGGGATTGGGGTTTATCGTCCGAATAATAATGCGTTGCTGGACTGGCTTCAGACGCGCGGGCGTCTGCGTTCTAATAAAACCATGCTGGACCGTCATGATTTAAAAGGCATGATCCGCGCCCTGAAGCAGAATGAGATTCTGTGGTACGCCCCGGATCACGACTATGGCAAGACTAACAGCGTGTTTGCCCCCTTCTTTGCTGTCCCGGATGCCGCAACTACGGCAGGAAGCTATATGCTGGTAAAAAGCGCTCAGCCCGCCGTGATTCCTTTCGTGCCGCGTCGCAGGGCGGACGGAACCGGTTACGAACTGATTATTCTTGAGGATATCAGCGCGTCGTTGCAGGGTGCTGACAAAGAGACGGTTGCAACGCAGATGAACAGGGCTATCGAGCGAGCCGTGCTGATGGCACCGGAGCAGTATATGTGGCTCCACCGACGCTTCAAAACGCGCCCGGAAGGCCAGCCGGACAGGTACGCCCGCCGCAAGAGCGTGGCATCGCGAGCGGATATTCTCTCCGCCGACGAGCTTACTGACCGCTCGGGCGTCCAGCACTAAGGGAGCATCCTGCCCTCACCATGCGGTGAGGGCCTGCGGTACGGCGCATAGTCCGCCTGCCACCAGGGCTGCTGTCGAGTATCTACAGTGGCGAGAGATAACAACATGACAGGAAAATAGCGGCCAGCTTTTTTACCGCGTCTTCTATTTCCCTTTCGGTGTAAGCGGCAAATCCCATTAAAAAACCGGTGGATACCGGGCTGCCTGCATATAAGCCGGTAAGTCCTAATATATCAATATCAGCGCGACGGGCCGCGGCGGCAATGTCCTTCTCGGATAGCCCGTGCCTCAGGTGGCAAGGCATCTGCATGCCACCCGCTGGCGTTGCGTACACAACATAATCAGAAAGATACTCGTCCATCAGGCTGGCCAGTTTGTCGCGACGAGCAACATAAACGTTCCTCATCTTGCGAATATAGGCACCAAAATGGCCACCCTCCAAAAATTTAGCCAGCGTCAGTTGAGTTATTGATGCGGTATGGCCGTCCATTAATGTCCTGGCCATGGTAAAGGGCTCGGTCAGTTCTGAGGGGACGATCATGTACGCAATACGTAGCCCGGGGAACAGCGACTTGGTGAACGTGCCGATATAAATTGTCCGGTTGTAAGCATCCAGCCCCTGAAGGCAGGCCATAGGCTTTCCTTCATAGTGAAACTCACTGTCATAGTCATCCTCAATGATCCAGGCGGCGTGACGGTTTGCCCAGTCAATGACGGCCAGTCGTCGGTCAAGAGAGAGCGTCACCCCGGTTGGATACTGATGAGAAGGCGTAAGGTAGATAGCTCTGGCAGGTTCGGTTAGCGAATTAAGTGCGTCAACGGATATGCCTTTTTCATCAAGAGGAACCGGGACAGGGTGCAGTCCGGCAGCCTTAAACGCTTTGTGTGCCCCTTGATAGGTGGGATCTTCAATGACAATACTCTCCCCGTTGTCCAGCAGCACGTGTGAACAGAGCGCTAGCGCCTGTTGAGAACTTGTCAGAACGATCACCTGTTCTGCACTCGCACGTGTCCCGCGCTCAAGATTGACATATTCCGCGATGGCCCGCCGTAAGCGCTCCATGCCCTGCGGTGGACTTTGCTCCAGTATTTTGTGCTGATATTCCTTCAGGACCTGCCGCTGAAGACGCTCCCAGGTTGGAATGGGGAACAGGCGGGTTTCGGGGATACCGGGCGCCAGCGGACGTGGCGAAGAAAACTCGCGGATCCCGCCACTTTCATAGATGACCTTTCCACGGGCGCTAAGTTTTGCTTTTCGTGTTTCCGCGGTTGGCGGATGCTGTCGGATACGTGGTTTTAAAAACCGGGCGCTGGAAGAGACGAAGCTCCCTCTGCCTGTTTGCCGCTCAATAAAACCTTCTGCATGCAGGCTGGAATAGGCTGCTTCAACCGTATCCCGCGAAACATTCAATGAGGTAGCCAGCGCACGTGAAGCAGGAAGCGCCTTACCGTGCGACAAGGTCCCTTCAAGTATCAATGTGCGTATCGCTCTCTGGATCCTTTCATGAAGCGGTAGTGAACCGTTTGCAGGGTCGGAAATCCATGCCTTAACCGTTTCAAGCTGCGCGTGCTTAAACATTATGTTGTCCACTTTTCCCTCTGTATCCCTTGATTCTAAAGCAATAGTGCATGTAGCAGGATGAAAAATTGGTCTGCCTTTATGATGAGAATTGGCGGGGTAAAACGGGCCATTCAGCGAATACACTCTTCCTGAAACAAATACGGGATAAGCACAGAGGCAATATGAATAATACGAGCGTGACCATTGAGGCAGTTAAAGAACGTGATTTTGAAAGCTGGATGCCACTATGGAGAAAATATCAGGAATTTTACAACGTCGATCTATCCGGGGCAGTGACAGAACGAACCTGGCAACGATTTTTCAGCCCCGTTGAGCCAGTATTCTGCGTAGTGGCACGATGCAATGGAGAGGTGGTGGGGTTTGCGCATTATCTTTTTCACCGTTCGACCTGGGCTGAGAGCGATTATTGCTACCTCGAAGATTTATATGTCAGCGATGCAGCAAGGGGCAAACACACGGGCAAACAGTTAATAGAATATGTGCAGAGAGAAGCAAGAAAACATCACGCCAGCCATCTTTACTGGCATACGCATGAAGCCAATTATCGCGCGCAACGATTGTACGACTGGATTGCGAAAAAAAGCGGGATGATTGAATATCGTATGCACGTAAGATAAATCCCTTCGCTGTCCGTGTGCCCCTTAAAAACTTTAAGGGGCATTAAACCAGACGTACTCTTATCATTTAGCCTGCAAAAGTATCTCCATCAACCCTGGAAAACGGGTATCCAGGTCGTCTCTTCGCAAAGAAATCATGTTTTCTCGTCCCTGCGGACGCTGCCAGATGACGCCGCTGTCCCGCAATACGCGCCAGTGGTGGGTCATGGTGGATTTCACCACATCTTCCGGGCGCAGCGCGTTACAGCTGAGCTCGCCGCCGTCGGCAAGTCGGCGGATAATTGACAGCCGGAGCGGGTTGCCGAGGGCAAACAGCACATTTTCCAGCAGTATTTGTTCTGTTTCAGGGTGGTTTGGGATCATCGTTTTCCTGCGTATGGCGTCAGATTGAGCTATATCAACAATAGGTCAACCCGTAAAAAATAGTTCGATAATACTCGTACAATAGGACTATTATAGCAAACGAACGAATACACGACCATCCCGGTCGTCACAGACAAGTCAGAAAGACTTAAGGAAATAGTATGCCCCGACCCATCCCTCTCGAACGTTATCGCAACATCGGTATCTCCGCGCATATCGATGCCGGTAAAACAACCACCACTGAGCGCATCCTGTTTTATACCGGGATGAGCCATAAGCTGGGTGAAGTACACGATGGAGCGGCAACCACTGACTGGATGGCGCAGGAGCAAGAGCGCGGGATCACGATTACCTCCGCGGCGGTCAGCTGCTTCTGGCCAGGCATGGACAGAGGGTTTGAACCGCACCGGATCAACATCATCGACACCCCGGGGCACGTGGATTTCACCATTGAGGTCGAACGTTCCATGCGCGTGCTCGACGGCGCGGTCATGGTGTATGACTCCGTGGGTGGCGTGCAGCCACAGTCGGAAACCGTCTGGCGTCAGGCGAACAAATACAAAGTTCCTCGCATTGCGTTTGTTAACAAAATGGACCGTCCGGGGGCCGATTTCTTCCGCGTGGTGCGGATGATGCAGGAACGCCTGAAGGCCAACCCGGTGCCGATTGTGATTCCGGTTGGCGCGGAAGAGCACTTCACTGGCGTGGTGGATCTCATCAAGATGCGCACCATTTTGTGGGACGATGCCACTCAGGGCATGGTGTTTACCTATGCACCCGTGCCGGACGATCTCGTCAGTACCGCCCAGGAATGGCGGGAAAAAATGGTCTCAGCCGCGGCGGAAGCCAGCGATGAGCTGATGGATAAGTACCTTGAAACGGGAGATCTGACGGAAGCGGACATGATTAAAGGCCTGCGTATCCGCACCATTTCTGGCGAAATCCAACCGATGCTGTGCGGCAGCGCGTTCAAAAACAAAGGCGTGCAGCGCATGCTTGATGCGGTGATTGAGCTGATGCCGTCCCCGCTGGACGTGCCGGCCATTGATGGCGTGGATGAAAAAGGGCAGCACGCGGAGCGTCATCCTAGCGATGATGAGCCGTTCTCCGCCCTGGCATTCAAGCTGATGAGCGACCCGTATGTCGGGCAACTGACCTTTATCCGCGTTTACTCTGGCGTGCTGCGTAAAGGTGATGCGGTCTATAACCCGGTGAAAGGAAAAAAAGAGCGCATCGGGCGTATCGTGCTGATGCACGCCAACGACCGTCACGAGGTGGATGAACTGCGCGCCGGGGACATCGCGGCCTGCGTTGGGCTGAAAGACGTGACCACGGGTGATACGCTCACCGACCCGAACGCCGTTATCACGCTTGAACGCATGGAGTTCCCGGATCCGGTTATCTCGCTGGCAATCGAGCCGAAAACCAAAGGCGATCAGGAGAAAATGGGGATTGCGCTGCAGCGTCTGGCAGCGGAAGATCCATCGTTCCGTCTGCATACTGACGAAGAGTCCGGTCAGACCATTATTTCCGGAATGGGTGAGTTACACCTGGAGATTATCGTCGACCGTATGAAGCGTGAGTTTGGCGTCGAGGCGAACATTGGTCGTCCACAGGTGACCTACCGTGAAACCCTGCGTAAGGCGGTGAAGGATATCGAAGGTAAGTTTGTCCGTCAGTCCGGTGGTAAAGGGCAGTATGGCCATGTTGTTCTGAGCCTGGAGCCGACAGAACCTGGCAGTGGCTTTACGTTTGAGGATGCGACCAAGGGCGGCGTGGTGCCACGCGAGTATATCCCGTCCGTTGAGAAAGGGCTGCGGGAGGCCATGAACAGCGGTGTGCTGGCGGGCTATCCGGTTGTCGATGTTAAAGCGACGCTGACGTTTGGCTCGTACCACGATGTCGACTCGTCTGAGATGGCGTTCCGCATGGCGGCAATCCTTGGTTTCAAAGAGGGCGCTCGCAGGGCGGATCCGGTGATTCTTGAGCCGATCATGCACGTGGAGGTGGAAACACCGGAAGAGTACGCCGGTAACATCATGGGCGATCTCTCCTCCCGACGCGGCATGGTGCAGGGCATGGAAGAGCAGTACGGCAGCCAGATTATCCGCGCTGACGTGCCGCTGGCCGAGATGTTTGGCTACGCCACGACATTACGCTCGATGTCCCAGGGACGCGCGACGTATACGATGGAGTTCCATCATTTTGCGGAAGCACCGCGGAATGTTGCGGATGAGATTATTTCGAAGCGCGCGAAGAGTTAATGAAGTGCACATGGTAGTCCCTGGGCTACCATGTGTCTTTTCCTTGTATCATCTTTTACTTAATCAGCGTTGCCGATCGGATTTTCCATTTACCTTTCTCCTGAACGAGACAATCTGCCACAACGTGATCTTGTTTTTTACCAAACGCGATATAAACGTTTGTGCAAACCGCATCAAACTCAGAATGCAAGACGGTGATCTGATTCCAGTCTTCGTCCCAATCCTGAGACTTGATGAACATATCCGCATCGGGCATATCTTTTTCGTTGCTGTCGCCTGAGTACATTTTTTTAATTGCTGCAATTGTTCCTGAGGTAACGTAATCATTCATGATGTCGGGATTCAGTACTGGCGGTTTATTCTGATTTAACTGCGCGATATACCACTGATTGAATTTAAGCGCAGCCTGTTCCGGTGCAGAGATGCTCTCTGCGACCGCGAAAGGAGACAGGGCGAAAAGAACAAAGAAGAGTATTTTCATTAGTCGTGCCTGAACAGTTCATAATGGGGTTGCATAGTACGGTATGCTTGCCCTGGATACAGGGTGCGTTGTATGAAATCGCTAATCCACTGCTGACCATCGTATATGCAAACGTGCCCGCTATCGTGACCAACAATATTCTGAATAACGGCTACGTCTCCGGCGTGGGGTTGATCATACACTAAGCGGAAACCCGCATTGACCAATGTCCGTCCCATATCTTTTGCCAGACGCGTATTGGGAATCTTTAATCTCCCACCCATTCTGATTGCTTCGGTGACGTAGTGAGCGCAATAACCCGTGCTCTTCGGTTGTGCGTGTGATTTCGCATAGGAGATTGCGCCTTCTTTATTCCATGACATTGATATTTCCTCAATAAGAGTTTGCATCCGCAGCAACTCCAGAAATATCCTCCGATTTACAGGATTATGATAAACATAAAATGTCATAGAAAATTATTATAATTTAATGCAATGACATTGATGAATTCAATCCAGAGCCTTCACCATCTTCCCGCTCGTCACAAACGTCCCGGCCCCAAGATGATGCAGCGTATTCAGTTTATCCCCGTCAAACTGCCAGCGTCCGGCGACGAACGCGCGCTCATCTGCTGCCGCCGAAACCACTTCGCCAAACAATGTGTCATATTTTTCCGCTGCGGAGGTAACGGGTAATAACCGGCACTCCATCCACGCCAGACATTTTTCTTCGATAACCGGCAGGCCGAGTTCAGGGCCGTTTACGACCGGAATGCCGTAGCAGTTGAATTTGTCCTCGTCGCGCCCGCTGACGCTGCCGACCGCGTAAGTCCAGTTGGCCGCCGCTACGCCGGGAATGACAATCCCAAACTTTCCGCTGCGCTCAATCAGCTCGCGCGACCAGGTACTTTTGTCCACCACGATAGCGATGCGCGGCGGTTCAAACTCCACGGGCATTGACCATGCGGCGGCCATCACGTTGCGTCTGTCGAGAGATTCGTCCCGACTGGTAATCAGTACGGTAGGACCGTGGTTCAGCAGGCGGCTGGCATGACGTAATTCAACAGGGCGAAAGTGGCTCATAGGATCTCCTCATCTACACGATGAGTATGGCGAAAAAGCACGTAAATCAAAATGAATGCGCAAAATTAGTTTATAAACAGAACATCACCCTCAAAGGAAACTGATGCATGTCCCCATTTCTGACTGGCTATTTCGCGCGTATCGGCTGGACGCAACCCACACGGGTAGATATCGATACCCTGCGCGAGCTGCATTTACACCACAACTGCGCCATTCCATTCGAAAATATTGATGTCGTCCTGCCGCGCGAAATTCATCTTGAAGATCAATGCCTGGAGGACAAACTGGTGACCGCGCGCCGTGGGGGATATTGCTTTGAGCAAAACGGCCTGTTTGAGCGAGTCTTGCGTGACGTCGGATTTACGGTGCGCAGCGTGCTCGGGCGCGTGGTCCTGGCGAATCCGTCGCAGATGCCGCCGCGTACGCACCGTCTGCTGCTGGTCGAGCTTAACGGTGAACGCTGGATTGCTGACGTTGGGTTTGGCGGCCAGACGCTGACGGCGCCGATTCGTCTGCTGGCTAACGAAGAACAGGAAACGCCGCACGGGCAGTATCGTCTGCTGAGCGAGGGGAACGACTGGGTGCTGCAGTTCCGCCATCATGAACACTGGCAGTCGATGTATCACTTTGACCTGACGACGCAATATTTCAGTGATTATGTGATGGGGAACTTCTGGTCGGCGCACTGGCCGCAATCGCATTTCCGCCATCATCTGTTGATGTGCCGCCATCTGCCGGACGGCGGTAAGCTGACGCTGACCAACTTCAACTTCACCCACTGGCAGAATGGCCATGTGGAGGAGCAGATCCATTTGCCGGATGCAGAGGCGCTGTATCAGCTGATGCAGTCGCGGTTTGGTCTTGGGGTTGACGATCCGAAGCACGGCTTTACACTAGCAGAATTGACGGCGGTGATGGCGGGGTTTGATACGCATCCGCAGGCAGGAAAATAGGGGATAGCGTACCGTGCACGCGGGGCCCTCTACCAAAGGCTGAGGGATCCCCACAAAATAATACCCGCACAGACCACCCCCTCTCCCTTGAGGGAGAGGGTTGGGGTGAGGGGGAACATACGGCTCTGGTGGTCATTCCGTTCACTTTATGTTCCTTGCTACTCTGTAACGACATGCCCGGTGAACGTGCAAGGGTGGCTCAATCGCCACTTCGCGGTGCCCTCAAAAACGGCAATGAAGATTGCCGTTTTACGTTTACCTCGCCACCCGACACACTCAGCGGCGCGATCTCACCACCTGATACCGCCGGGTAAAATACTCAAACGGCGCACTCCAGACGTGGACCAGGCGGGTGAACGGGAAGATAAGGAAGATCGTCATCCCCAGCACCAGATGTACGCGGAAGATCGGAGCCACGCCGCTTAACATTTCCGACGAGCCGCCCTTAAACGTCACGATCCCCTGTGCCCAGCCGACCAGCTTCATCATCTCGCTTCCGTCCGGATACTGAGCGGAGAACGGAATGGTCGACAGCCCAAGAATGCACTGGATCAGCAGGAGACTCATGATGATGATATCCGGCGTGGTGGACGTTGCACGCACGCGCTGGTTGAACAGGCGGCGGATCAGCAGCATTGACCCACCGATGAGTGTCAGCACGCCGCAAATCCCGCCCGCAATCATAGCCAACTGCTGTTTAACCGCGACGGGCAAAAACCAGGCATACATCCAGTGCGGGGTTAACATGCCGAACAGGTGGCCGAAGAAAATCCCCAGGATCCCGATGTGAAACAGGTTAGAGGCCCAGTTCATACCGCGTTTGCTGAGCATCTGGCTCGACGAGGCGCGCCAGGTGTACTGCCCGTAGTCGTAACGCAGCCAGCTGCCGAGGAAAAAAACGGTGGCGCAGATGTAGGGGTAAATGTCATAGAAAAACACGTTCAGGTAATGTGTCATTTTGGGCCTCCGGCACTGACGTCCACGTACTGCGGCGCGACGTCCTGGCTAAAGCGTCGTTGATAGTGCTGCATCGGCGAGCTGTCGCACGATGTGGCGTTGTCTTCGATAAACTTCACCTGTTCCTCTTCCCACACGGCATCCAGCGCCTGGCGGGTGTCGTCGCGTTTCTCGCCTGACACCTGTTGAGTGACACTGTCACTTGAAAGGCGGCTTCCGGCGAGGGCGAGCAGGGCGTCAAACAGCTGATAATGCGCCACGCCGCGCTGTTTCAGACGACCGCCAACCAGGGCGAGGATTGGCGCGACGTTCTGCAATCCCTCACGCGCTTCGTCGTCGGTTACGATGCTGAGATATTCCAGATAGAGCGGCAGGTAATCCGGTAGTTCACGGCAGTCCAGCACCAGGCCCGCTTTTTCATACTGACTCATCAGGTCAACCATCGCCTGGCCGCGATCGCGGGATTCGGCGTGAACGTGCTCGAACAGCAGCAGCGAAGTCGCGCGCCCGCGTTCGAACACTTCACACCACTCGGCCTGTTTATCCAGCAGCGGGGCGCTCAGGTGCTGTCGGGCAAACGGCAGCAGCATGGGCGCGTCCTGCGCAATCAACGAGAGCGCTTCATCACGGTTCTCCCACAGCGTGTCATCGGGATACTCAATCAACAGCGCGACGATCTTGAGGATCTGCATTATTCTCCCTCCCCATGTTCGCGCACCTCGGTAATGTTGATGGCATCGATGCGGCTGCTGTTGAAGAGGTTGAATTTGGTGTCGGAGCCGTGGCAACCGTCACCAAAGGTGAAGCCGCAGCCGTTTTTCTCCGGGAACGCGTCGCGCGCCATTTCACGGTGGCTGGTGGGGATCACGAAGCGATCTTCGTAATTCGCAATAGCCAGATAGCGGTACATCTCCTCAACCTGCGCTTCGGTCAGGCCGACTTCTTCGATGGCGCGAGTATCGGTCACGCCTTCCACGGTCTGGGAGCGTTTGTAGTGGCGCATCGCCATCATGCGTTTCAGAGCTCGCAGCACCGGGCCTGGGTCACCTGCGCTAAGCATATTTGCCAGATACTGCACCGGGATGCGCAGGCTTTCGACAGCAGGCAGTACGCCATCACTCTGCGGCAGGCCGCCGGCATCCGCGTAGGACTGAATCGGTGACAGCGGTGGCACGTACCAGACCATCGGCAGGGTGCGGTATTCCGGGTGCAGCGGCAGAGCCAGCTTCCAGTCCATCGCCATTTTATAAACAGGCGATTTTTGCGCTGCCTCAATGACGTTCGCCGGAATACCCTGTTTCAGCGCTTCTTCGATGACCGCCGGATCGTGCGGATTCAGGAACACGTCGCACTGACGTTCGTACAGATCGGTTTCGTGCTCGGTGCTGGCCGCTTTTTCAATGCGGTCCGCGTCGTACAGCAGCACGCCGAGATAGCGAATGCGCCCGACGCAGGTTTCTGAGCAAACGGTCGGCTGGCCGGACTCAATGCGCGGGTAGCAGAAGATGCATTTCTCGGATTTACCGCTCTTCCAGTTGAAGTAGATTTTCTTGTACGGGCAACCGCTGATACACAGACGCCAGCCGCGGCACTTGTCCTGGTCAATCAGCACAATGCCGTCCTCTTCGCGCTTGTAGATGGCACCGCTCGGGCAGGTGGCGACGCAGCTCGGGTTCAGACAGTGCTCGCACAGGCGCGGCAGGTACATCATGAAGGTATTTTCAAACTGGCCGTACATCTCCTTCTGGATCTTCTGAAAGTTGCGGTCGCGGGCGCGCTTTTCGAACTCACCGCCCAGCAGCTCCTCCCAGTTAGGCCCCCAAACGATTTTATCCATCCGCTTGCCGTCAATCAGCGAGCGAGGGCGGGCGGTAGGGAGATGATCCCCCTCCGGGGCGCGATGCAGGTCCAGATAATCAAAGGTGAAGGGTTCATAGTAATCGTCAATTTGCGGCAGAACAGGGTTAGCGAAAATTTTCGACAGAACGCCCATTTTGCCGCCGAGACGCGGGGTCAGTTTGCCGTGGATCCCTCGGATCCAGCCGCCTTGCCACTCATCCTGGTCTTCCCAGTTTTTTGGATAGCCAATGCCCGGCTTGGTTTCGACGTTGTTGAACCACGCATATTCCATGCCTTCACGCCCGGTCCAGACGTTCTTACAGGTGACCGAGCAGGTGTGGCAGCCGATGCATTTATCGAGATTCAGAACCATGCCAACCTGTGAGCGTATTTTCATTTTTTCGTCTCCTGTACCTGATCCCGACCTTCGCCATCCAGCCAGTTAATGTTTTTCATTTTGCGGATCATGATGAATTCGTCGCGGTTCGAGCCGACGGTGCCGTAATAGTTAAAGCTGTACGCCAGCTGCGCATAGCCGCCGATCATGTGCGTCGGTTTCGGGCAGACGCGGGTAACGGAGTTGTGGATCCCCCCGCGACGGCCGGTCACTTCAGAGCCCGGAATGTTCAGAATGCGCTCCTGAGCGTGGTACATCATGGTCATGCCCGGCGGCACGCGCTGGCTGACTACCGCGCGGGCGGTGAGGGCGCCGTTAGCGTTAAAGGCTTCGATCCAGTCGTTGTCCTCAATGCCCAGCTCACGCGCGTCGGTCTCGCTTATCCAGACAATCGGCCCGCCGCGCGACAGGGTCTGCATCAGGAGGTTTTCGCTGTAGGTGGAGTGAATGCCCCATTTCTGATGCGGCGTCAGGAAGTTAAGCGCTTTTTCCGGGAAGCCGTTCGGCGGGATCTCGCGCATATGGCTCACGCTACGGGTATCAATCGGCGGACGGTAGGCCACCAGACTCTCCCCGAAAGCACGCATCCACGGGTGATCCTGATACAGCTGCTGACGACCGGAAAGGGTGCGCCAGGGGATGAGCTCATGAACGTTGGTATAACCCGCGTTATAGGAGACGTGCTCGCTCTCAAGACCGGACCAGGTAGGGCTGGAGATGATTTTGCGCGGCTGCGCCTGGATGTCGCGGAAGCGAATTTTCTCGTCTTCTTTGTTCAGCGCCAGATGCGTGTGGTCACGTCCGGTCAACTCCCCAAGCGCTTGCCAGGCCTTAACCGCCACCTGACCGTTGGTTTCCGGCGCGAGGGCGAGGATCACCTCTGAAGCGTCAATGGCGGTTTCAATCCGCGGACGACCTTTTGCCGGGCCGTCGGGCTTGACGTAATTGAGCTTGCCGAGGAAATCGACCTCGTTCTGAGTATTCCACGATATGCCTTTTCCGCCGTTACCGAGCTTGTCCATCAGAGGGCCAAGAGACGTAAAGCGCTCGTAAGTTTCCGGGTAGTTTCGCTCAACGACCGCAATGTTTGGCGCGGTTTTGCCGGGGATCAAATCGCATTCACCTTTGCGCCAGTCCTGGATATCAAACGGCTGAGAGAGTTCCGCCGGAGAGTCGTGCTGCAACGGTTGCAGAACCACGTCGGTTTCGTTGCCCAGGTGACCGACGCACACCTCGGAGAAGACCCTGGCGATGCCTTTGTAGATCTCCCAGTCGCTGCGCGATTCCCACGCCGGATCGACGGCGGCGGAGAGCGGGTGAATAAACGGGTGCATGTCCGAGGTATTCATATCGTCTTTTTCGTACCAGGTGGCAGTCGGCAGGACGATATCGGAGAACAGACAGGTGCTGGACATGCGGAAGTCGAGCGTCACCAGCAGATCGAGCTTGCCCTCGATGGCAGCAGTTTGCCATTCGACCTCTTCAGGCTTCACGTCGTCTGTGGAACCCAAATCTTCACCCTGAATGCCGCTCTCGGTGCCGAGCAGGTATTTCAGCATGTACTCGTGACCTTTCCCGGACGAGCCAAGCAGGTTAGAGCGCCAGACAAACAGGTTACGCGGGTGGTTCTTGCCGTTATCGGGTTGCTCGCAGGCGAAGCGAACGTCACCCGATTTTAGCCCCTGAACGGTGTAGTCCTGCGGCGTCATGCCCGCCGCATCGGCACGTGCCTTAATGTGCAACGGGTTCAGGTTGAGCTGCGGCGCCGAGGGCAACCAGCCCATGCGCTCGGCGCGAACGTTGAAGTCGATCAGGTGCCCGGTGAATTGGGTGGCATCCGCCAGCGGGGAGAGGAGCTCCTGCGCAGTCAGCTTCTCATAGCGCCACTGGCTGGCGTGGTTGTAAAAGAATGACGTGCTGTTCATCTGACGTGGCGGGCGGTTCCAGTCCAGCGCAAAGGCCAGCGGCAGCCAGCCGGTTTGCGGACGCAGTTTCTCCTGGCCCACATAGTGCGACCAGCCGCCACCGCTCTGCCCGACGCAGCCGCAGAAGACCAGCATGTTGATCATCCCGCGGTAGTTCATGTCCATGTGGTACCAGTGATTCACCCCGGCACCGAGGATAATCATCGACCGCCCGTGCGTTTTGTGCGCCGTGTCGGCAAACTCGCGGGCGATTTTTTCAATCAGATACGCGGGTACGCCGGTGATCTGCTCTCCCCATGCGGGAGTGTAGGCTTTGATCTGGTCATAGCTGTCTGCGGCGTTACTGTCCTGCAGACCACGATCGAGGCCGTAGTTCGCCAGCACCAGATCGTAAACGCTGACTACCCGTTTCTCGCGACCGTCGGCGAGCGTCAGGGTTTTGCTCGGCACGCGGCGCGTCAGCACCGGCTCCTGCTTCACGCTGCGAAAATGCGGGTTCTCATTACCGCCAAAGTAGGGGAAGGCGACATCTGCGACGCTATCGTGCGTAATCAGCAGGGAGAGGGTCAGCTCGCTTTCATGGCCTGCCGCCCGGGGCTCCAGGTTCCATTTGCCTTTTTCTCCCCAGCGGAAGCCGATGGAACCGTTTGGCACCACCAGATTCCCGGCAATATCAAAGGCGACCGTTTTCCATTCAGGATTATTGGCTTCACCCAGCCCGTCGACAAGGTCTGAGGCCCGCAGCATCCGCCCCGGTACGACGCGACCATCGGCCTGTTCGTCCAGCAGGACCAGCATCGGCATGTCGGTGTAGCGGCGGCAGTAGTTGAGGAAGTAGTCGCTCGGGTTATCGAGGTGGAACTCTTTAAGGATCACATGGCCCATTGCCATGGCGAGGGCGCTGTCGGTGCCCTGTTTAGGCGCCAGCCACTGGTCGCTCAGCTTCGCGACTTCCGAGAAGTCCGGCGTAATGGCGACGGTTTTGGTGCCTTTGTAGCGCACCTCGGTGAAAAAGTGGGCGTCCGGGGTACGCGTCTGCGGCACGTTCGAGCCCCAGGCAATGATGTAGCTGGAGTTATACCAGTCTGCGGACTCCGGCACATCGGTCTGCTCCCCCCAGGTCATTGGGGAGGCCGGAGGCAGATCGCAGTACCAGTCGTAAAAGCTAAGGCAGGTGCCGCCCAGCAGCGAGAGATAGCGGGTCCCGGCGGCGTAAGAGACCATCGACATCGCCGGGATAGGGGAAAAACCGGCGACGCGATCGGGGCCATAATTTTTGATGGTCCAGACGTTGGCGGCGGCAATCAGCTGGTTCAGCTCTTTCCAGTTTGAGCGGATAAAACCGCCTTTTCCGCGCGCTTTCCTGTAGCTCTGCGCTTTCTGCGGATCGTTCTGAATGGCATCCCAGGCCAGCACCGGATCGGTATGCTGCGCCAGCCCTTCTCGCCAGAGTTCAATTAACCTGCGGCGCACCAGCGGATATTTGAGTCGGTTGGCGCTGTAGAGATACCAGGAATAGCTTGCGCCACGCGGGCAGCCGCGCGGTTCGTGGTTGGGCAGGTCAGGGCGGGTGCGTGGATAGTCGGTTTGCTGGGTTTCCCAGGTCACCAGGCCATTTTTGACATAAATCTTCCAGCTACAGGAGCCGGTACAGTTCACGCCGTGGGTGGAGCGCACAATCTTGTCGAACTGCCAGCGCTGACGATAGCTGTCCTCCCAGTCGCGGTTGGTGTGATACACCTGTCCGTGCCCATCGGCGAAACTGTCGCCTTTAGTTTTGAAGTAACGAAAGCGGTCCAACAGTTTGCTCATGACATTTCTCCTGCTTCGATAGCATGGCCGGAGGGGGTTGCATCCCGCTCCGGCAAAGAGGTCGTTATTATTTTTGTGACGATTTGCGGCCGTACACCAGCCAGGTGACAAGGACACAGACGATGTAAAACACGAGGAACACTTTCATGGCCCCGACCGGCGATCCGGTCATCGCCAGCGAGGTGCCAAACGCTTTGGGAATGAAGAAGCCGCCCACGGCGCCGATGGCAGAGATAAAGCCCAGCGCGGCCGCTGTTTCGGTCACCGCTTCATGCTGCGCCTGCTCGTCCGTGCCGCCCTGCTTTTTGACGCGGTCGAGGGTAATTTGGCGGAAAATAATCGCAATCATCTGGAAGGTGGAGCCGCTGCCCAGCCCGGCAGTGAGGAACAGCCCCATAAACACCAGATAGAAGGCGAAGAAACTGCCTGAACCGGAACCCGGAAGCGTCAGGAAAATCAGGGCGCTAAAAATCGCCATAAAGACGAAGTTGATCAGCGTCACCCGCACGCCGCCCAGTTTGTCGGAGATCATCCCGCCCGCCGAGCGGGCCAGCGCGCCAATCAGGGGACCAAAGAAGGCAAGGTGCAGGATGTTCACGTCCGGAAACTGGGTTTTCGACAGCATGGCAAAGCCCGCCGAGAAACCGATAAACGAGCCGAAGGTCGCCAGATAGAGCAGGCTTAGCAGCCAGAGGTGAAAGCGTTTCAGGACCGGAAGCTGGCTGGCGATGGAGGCCTTTGAGCTGGCAATATCGTTCATGCCAAAAAACGCCGCAATGGTTGCCAGCAGCAGGAGGGGGGCCCAGATCCAGGCCGCGTTTGCCAGCCACATCGTCGAGCCATCCTCCTGTGGCACGCCGTGCACCCCGAGGAAGGTGAACATCGGGAGGAAAATGACCAGCGGCGCAACCAGCTGCATCACGCTGACGCCCAGGTTGCCCAGCCCGCCGTTGATGCCCAGCGCGCTGCCCTGTCTGGATTTCGGGAAGAAAAAGCTGATGTTGCCCATGCTCGATGCGAAGTTAGCGCCAGCAAAACCGCAGAGCAGGGCGATGATGATAAAGATCCAGTACGGCGTCGCGGGGTTTTGAATGGCAATTCCCAGCCACACGCAGGGGATAATCAGGATGACGGTACTCAATACCGTCCAGTAACGCCCACCGAATATCGGTACCATAAATGAGTAGGGGACGCGCAATATCGCACCGGAGAGAGAAGGTAATGCTGTTAGCATAAAAAGCTGATCGGTGGTGAAATTAAATCCGACTTTATTCAGGTTGACGGCGATGGCGCTAAATAACATCCAGACGCAAAACGCTAATAGCAGGCAAGCCACAGAAATCCATAGATTTCTTCGTGCGATATGTTTTCCTTTATTCTCCCAGAATTGCGCGTTTTCAGGTTTCCAGTTACTCAACAGATGGGGATTATTCTTTTCACTTTGTTGCGACATAGCGCCCTCTTGCTTACCTTAATGGAAAGAAAAAAGAAGTAAAAACAAAAAGATGAGTGAGAATTTGCTGTTGGATTTATTGGATGTTTTGGGATACATCTGAAAGGATAGATAAAAAAGGGCGCCCCTGAGGTGAGAATGGAAATTGCGGAGCGCTTAATATGTTACCAATTGTAAGTGTTGCGGGAATTAATACTCCGGAAGGAGTATTAAAACAATTCCAGCGTGATAAGTTTGTCGAGATGTTTATTTAGCGCCGCATCGTCCGTTTCCGGCATATTTAATACGGTGATCCCATCCAGGCCGCAAACCAGCCCTATCAAACGCCAGGCAATATTTTCCGCCCTATCGGTGAGTGTGAATGCCCTTGCTTCCGCCCCGGCACGGATAATAACCACCGTCTCGTGATGCCACATCTCCATGGTCAGGACATAAGCCGCTTTGATCTCGGGATCCCGGCTGGCGAGAATTTGCGCTTCCCGCCACAGGCGGATATAAGGCTCAAACTTACCGTCGTCGCTGCCGAGCATGCTGTGCAACCGTTCCCGCCAGGTGGCACGTTCATCCGCTACGTCGGCATCTAATAGTTCGCGGATCAGGCGAACGAATGCCAGCGATTTCAACTCACCGCCGGAGGCAAAGTGGTGATGCACCTGCCCGGTAGCGACGCCCGCTTCAGTCGCAATGCGCCGCACCGTCATCGCCGCCAGCCCCTCGGCGAGCGCCACGCGCATGGCGGCCTGTAAGATTGCTTCCCGCCGTTCATCCTTGCTCAGATATCGCATGTTTACTCACTCTCAATGGGAATGAAACGAGTGTAACAAAAAGCTGGACACTCGTTCAACTTTACGTAGGATCGCATTCTGGACATGTGTCCATGTTTAAAATGAAAAGGAAATTTATGTTTCGTCAGTGGTTAGCGTTAGTGATTATCGTGCTGGTTTATATCCCGGTCGCGATCGACGCGACGGTGCTGCACGTGGCGGCGCCGACATTGAGCATGACGCTGGGCGCCAGCGGTAACGAATTACTGTGGATTATCGACATCTACTCGCTGGTGATGGCGGGTATGGTGCTGCCGATGGGCGCACTCGGTGACCGCATGGGGTTTAAACGATTGTTAATGATCGGCAGCATGCTGTTTGGGGTGTCGTCCCTGGCGGCAGCCTTTGCGCCGTCAGCCGGGTGGCTGATTGCGGCGCGCGCCTCGCTGGCAATCGGTGCGGCAATGATCATTCCGGCCACGCTGGCCGGGATCCGCACGCTGTTTACCGACGCGCGGGATCGTAATATCGCGCTTGGCGTCTGGGCGGCCGTGGGTTCAGGTGGGGCGGCATTTGGTCCGCTGATTGGCGGTATCCTGCTTGAGCATTTCTACTGGGGATCGGTGTTTTTAATCAACGTCCCGATCGTGCTGGTGGTGGTGTCGCTGGCCGCGCGTTTTGTACCCCGTCAACAGGGGCGTCCTGAGCAGCCGCTGAATATCAGCCATGCCATCATGTTGATTGT
This sequence comes from Enterobacter sp. MGH 37, assembly GCF_000534515.1. Classification (NCBI taxonomy): domain Bacteria; kingdom Pseudomonadati; phylum Pseudomonadota; class Gammaproteobacteria; order Enterobacterales; family Enterobacteriaceae; genus Enterobacter; species Enterobacter sp. MGH 37. The sequence goes on along the minus strand of NZ_KI973205.1, from coordinate 1,532,551 downwards.
GGCGATCCTGCTGCTGGTCTACAGCGCCAAAACCGCGTTGAAAGGCGTGCTGTCGCCGTGGCTGGTAGCCTGTACGTTGCTTACCGGGGCGGTGATGCTGTTGATTTTCGTGCGTATTCAACTGCGCGCCCGCGTGCCAATGATCGACATGCGCCTGTTTTGTCACCGCATCATTCTCAGCGGTGTGGTGATGGCGATGACGGCGATGATCGCGCTGGTGGGCTTTGAGCTGCTGATGGCGCAGGAATTACAATTCGTTCACGGCTTTACGCCATTCGAAGCCGGCATGTTTATGCTTCCGGTCATGGTGGCGAGCGGGTTTAGCGGGCCGATCGCCGGAGTACTGGTGGGGCGTCTGGGGCTACGCATTGTCGCTGCGGGTGGCATGGGGCTCAGCGCGGTCAGTTTCATCGGCCTCTCGATGCTCGATTTCAGCACGCAGCAGTGGCAGGCGTGGAGCCTGATGGTGCTGTTGGGCTTCAGTGCCGCCAGCGCGCTGCTGGCCTCGACCTCTGCAATCATGGCCGCCGCGCCGAAAGAAAAGGCCGCCGCTGCCGGGGCGATCGAAACCATGTCTTATGAACTGGGGGCCGGGCTTGGGATCGCTATTTTTGGTCTGCTGCTGACCCGCAGTTTCTCTGCGTCGATTGATTTGCCGCATGGGCTGAATGCGTCTCTCGTCGACAAAGCCTCGTCATCCATCGGCGAGGCGATGAAGGTGGCGCAGGATCTCACGCCAGCACTGGCGGCTTCGGTGACGGAGGCGGCGAAAAGTGCGTTTATTACCTCCCACAGCGTGGCGCTGGGGAGTGCGGGGGGCATGCTGTTGCTGCTGGCGGCAGGAATGTGGTTTAGCCTGGCGAAGGTGCCAAAGCAGTAAACAAGCCTGGTGCGCAGGCTGGCCGGGCAGCAGTTTACGGCGTTAGCAGGCAGTGTTCATCTCGTGCTTCTATTTCTGAACCGCTATAGCGTGCGTATTGCCCGGTCAGGCCAAAAAACGCGGGTTGGGTTTCAGTATAGATTTCTGCTGCAAGTACCAGCCGGCGTCGTTCATCTTCGCTCATCTCAAGCAGCGTCCAGGGAATAAAATAGCGCGCCGTTGCGGTCAGTTTGAACCACAGCGGGCAGCCGCAGCCTGGACAAAACCAGCGTTCTCCGCGTGCGGATGAGGCGAAATGAGACGGAGCAATGGAATCTTGCTCCACAAGCGGCTCGCCCTGCGTCTCAAGATACATGGCAATGCCGCCTGACCACTTCTGGCATTGCGTACAGTGACAGGCATATACATCAAAATGGTTGAGGCTCACGCTGAACTGACTCATTCCGCATAAGCAGCGTCCTTTAAACAGGTGCATGGCGTTCTCCTTTTTGACGCCAGAAATCCGTATAAAAAAAGCCAGCCACATGGGCTGGCTTTTTAGCGTGACAAATCTTAGAACTGGTAGGTCAGGCCGACAGCAACGATGTTGTCGGTAGCAACGCCAGTTGCTTTGGTGAAGCTGTTGTCGTCAACCAGGTTGATTTTGTAATCAACATAGGTAGACATGTTTTTGTTGAAGTAGTAGCTCGCGCCAACGTCAACGTATTCAACCAGATCCTGGTCGCCGTATGAACCCAGATCTTTACCTTTGGATTTCAGGTAAGCGATGGATGGACGCAGACCGAAGTCGAACTGATACTGAGCAACAACTTCGAAGTTCTGAGCTCTGTTCGCGATATAACCGTCACCGAAGTTGGTCATGTTGCGGGTTTCAGAGTAGGTGGTTGCCAGGTAGATGTTGTTCGCATCGTATTTCAGACCAGCAGCCCAAACTTCTGCGTTTTCACCGCCAGCGTTAACGGTATTGGCTACGCGACCTGCAGCAACCTGACGGTCAGTACGGTCAGATTTCGCGTAGGTGGCACCGACAGCGAAGCCGTCCATTTCATAGGTAGAAGACAGACCCCAGCCGTCACCGTTCGCTTCGGTGATGTTACGGTCATCGTTTTTACCCTGGTACTGAGCAGCGAAGTTCAGACCGTCAACCAGACCGAAGAAGTCGGTGTTACGGTAGGTTGCAACGCCAGTCGTACGGCCAGTCATAAAGCCATCAGTCTGCGTCCAGGTATCACCACCGAACTCTGGCAGAACGTCAGTCCATGCGCCGATGTCGTAAGCAACACCGTAGTTACGACCGTAGTCGAAAGAACCGAATTCGTTGAATTTCAGACCTGCGAAGGCCAGACGCGTTTTGCTGCCGTCAGTGCCCTGGGATTCAGAACGGTTGCCTTTGAACTCATATTCCCACTGGCCGTAACCGGTCAGCTGATCGTTGATCTGAGTTTCACCTTTGAAGCCCAGACGAACGTAAGTTTTGTCGCCGTCGTTGCCAGCGTCATCAGAGAAATAGTGCAGACCTGTTACTTTACCGTACAGATCCAGCTTGTTACCGTCTTTGTTATAAACTTCAGCCGCGTTTACAACGCCTGCTGCCAACATGGAAGTCACTGCCACTGCAACTAATTTAAGTTTCATCTTAAATATTCCTTATAATTTTCTTAGGTATTTCCTGAGCCACTTTGAACGAGTTTTAAACGAGGCTGCTCGTCAATGGCACGTTATTTTTAAAAATCTTGTAGTCCTCTTTCAATAATAAGTTTCAAAATATTAATAATAATTTCATTTAGTGTGATCAAGATCGGATAAATGGCCTAAAAATAGCCTGAAATGATGAGTATTTAATCAATTTTGGGTGGGGTTTATTTTCGTCAATATAGTTTCATTGGGTTGTTATAAAATATGTTAATTATCGGTAATGCCGTTCTTTTGGTTGAGGTGGTAGAGTGTATTTAACCGAAAAAGGCGGCCTTGCGCCCTTAATTGCACGAAAATTCCGTTGATTAGACAGAAACACACAGAAACATACTATTGCACTTTGTGCTATTAATATTGTGAGTATTTGGCGGCAATTAATCACATGGCGGTGTCAGTTTATGTCAATATCAAGAGACGCAAATTTACGACAAGTGGGTAATATAAACAGAAGTTAAACGCGTGCTCTACCGAACTGGAGAATAGCGTAACGCGCGTCCAAATATTAAATTTATGTTAATTTTTTGCTGTCGGGATGAATATTACCCGACAGTTGATTCGGAATTATTTTTTAGTGGCGTACCAGCAAAGCAATGACCCGACGCAGACCATCAGCGCGCCTTGCCAGAACGAGAAAGAGAGGGGGGAACTCAGCAGCACGGCGGCAAGCGCGGCAGAGAGTACGGGAGTAAAATAGGATACGGCGGCCAGCACCGTGACGTTACCGTGCAAAATGCCAACATTCCAGGCGGCATAACCTAACCCTAGCGACACACCACACATAACGAGTTTCACGACAACCGGAACAGTGAAGACCATTTCCGGCTGATCGCTCAGCGCATATTTCACCCACAGGCTCAGTGCCGTCAGCAAAACAAACAGCGTAATGCCGTTTTGCCCGTTAGCAAATTTACGGGTTACCGTGCAGTAGGCCGCCCAGATAAATGCCCCGGCAAAAGCCAGCGTATAGCTGAGAGGATTCGATACAATATTGCGCATTATTTCATCAGAGTGTAATCCTTGCTCACCCCCTAATACCCAACATACACCGAGCAGTGCAAGGATTAAGCCGGGGATAACCCACAGCGTTGATTTTTGTCCGTTGAACAAAATAGCAAAGACGATCGTCAGGCTCGGCCAGAGATAATTGACCATCCCCACTTCAATGGCCTGCGCTCGCGTGGCGGCATAGCCTAACGACAGGGCAAGGCAAATTTCGTAACTGACAAAAAGTACGCTGCCGGCAATAAGATACCTGGGTGAAAAGCGTTTAATATCAGGAAATCCCACCGTTACCAGACACAATAATCCGCTGAGGGTGTATATCATCGCCGCACCGCCGACGGGCCCCAGCCCCTCACTCACGCTACGAATCAGGCCCACCATTGTGCTCCACAACAGAATCGCTGCCAGCCCGATAAGCGTTGCTCTCTTTCTGTCCATTACGTCTTCATCGCTAAAAAAATCAAAGGAAAAAGATATAGCATTAATCCTGACGCTGTTGCGAATTATTCTCGCATGTGTTTAACCCTAAAGGATTATTTGAAGGCGCGAGCGGTGACCATTAAGAGGGCGAAGTCACGCGACCTTGATTTGACGCAAAAAAAAAAGGGGTTTTGCTGTTAGTTTGCGGCGCGAAGTCTTATTTGAACACGAGGACAACAATGGACGTCAGCCGCAGACAATTTTTTAAAATCTGCGCGGGCGGTATGGCCGGAACAACAGCCGCTATGCTGGGATTCACTCCTAAAATGGCGCTGGCTCAGGCACGCAACTATAAACTGCTGCGCGCGAAAGAGATCCGTAACACCTGCACATACTGCTCCGTGGGTTGTGGGCTTTTGATGTACAGCCTGGGTGATGGCGCGAAGAACGCCAGAGAAGCGATTTATCATATTGAAGGGGACCCGGATCATCCGGTGAGCCGTGGGGCGTTATGCCCGAAAGGCGCGGGTCTGCTGGACTACGTTCACAGCGAAAACCGCCTGCGTTATCCGGAATACCGTGCGCCAGGTTCGGACAAATGGCAGCGTATTTCCTGGGATGAGGCCTTCTCCCGTATTGCAAAATTGATGAAAGCCGACCGCGACGCCAACTTTGTTGAAAAGAATGCAGAGGGGGTGACGGTCAACCGCTGGCTTTCCACCGGTATGTTATGTGCCTCTGCGGCCAGTAATGAAACCGGCATGCTGACGCAAAAATTTGTGCGCTCTCTCGGCATGCTGGCGGTTGATAACCAGGCGCGCGTCTGACACGGACCAACGGTAGCAAGTCTTGCTCCAACATTTGGTCGCGGTGCGATGACCAACCACTGGGTTGATATCAAAAACGCTAACGTCGTGGTGGTAATGGGCGGTAACGCCGCTGAAGCCCATCCAGTGGGATTCCGCTGGGCGATGGAAGCGAAAAACAACAACGATGCGACGCTGATCGTCGTCGATCCGCGCTTTACGCGCACGGCTTCGGTGGCCGATATCTATGCGCCGATCCGCTCCGGCACAGACATTACGTTCCTGTCCGGCGTACTGCTGTACCTGATCGAAAACAACAAAATTAACGCGGAATACGTTAAGCACTACACCAACGCAAACCTGCTGGTGCGGGATGACTTTGCCTTCGACGACGGGCTGTTCAGCGGCTATGACGCGGAAAAACGCCAGTACGACAAGTCCTCGTGGAACTATCAGTTCGACGAAAACGGCTATGCGATGCGCGATGAAACACTGACGCACCCGCGCTGCGTGTGGAACCTGCTGAAGCAGCATGTTTCCCGCTATACGCCGGACGTGGTGGAGAACATCTGCGGTACGCCGAAAGCGGACTTCCTGAAAGTGTGCGAAGTGCTGGCCTCCACCAGCGCGGCAGACAGAACAACGACCTTCCTGTATGCGCTGGGCTGGACGCAGCACACCGTGGGTGCGCAGAACATCCGCACCATGGCGATGATCCAGCTGCTGCTCGGCAACATGGGGATGGCAGGGGGCGGCGTAAATGCGCTGCGCGGTCACTCCAATATTCAGGGACTCACCGACCTCGGCCTGCTCTCCACCAGCCTGCCGGGTTACCTGACGCTGCCGTCGGAAAAGCAGGCAAATCTGCAAACGTATCTTGAGGCCAACACGCCAAAAGCGACGCTGCCGGATCAGGTGAACTACTGGAGCAACTATCCGAAGTTCTACGTCAGCCTGATGAAATCCTTCTACGGCGACGCGGCGCAGAAAGAGAACGACTGGGGCTTCGAGTGGCTGCCGAAGTGGGACCAGGCGTACGACGTCATTAAGTATTTCAACATGATGGATAAGGGTAACGTCACGGGGTATATCTGCCAGGGCTTTAACCCGGTAGCGTCCTTCCCGGACAAGAACAAAGTCGTTCGCAGCCTGAGCAAGCTGAAGTACATGGTCGTCATCGACCCGCTGGTGACCGAAACCTCGACCTTCTGGCAGAACCACGGTGAAGCGAACGATGTCGATCCGGCGTCGATTCAGACCGAGGTGTTCCGCCTGCCGTCCACCTGCTTTGCGGAAGAAGATGGCTCCATTGCGAACTCCGGTCGCTGGCTGCAGTGGCACTGGAAAGGCCAGGAGGCGCCGGGTGAAGCGCGGAATGACGGTGAGATCCTGGCCGGGATTTACCATCGTCTGCGCGAAATGTATCGCACCGAGGGCGGTAAAGGCGCTGAGCCGCTGCTGAAAATGCGCTGGAACTATAAGCAGCCGGATCGTCCAGAGTCAGAAGAAGTGGCAAAAGAGAACAACGGCGTTGCGCTGGCGGATATTTATGATGCCAACGGCAGCCTGGTGGCGAAAAAAGGCCAGCTGCTGAACAGCTTCGCGCTGTTGCGTGATGACGGTACCACGGCATCTTCCTGCTGGATCTACACCGGCAGCTGGACGGAGCAGGGTAACCAGATGGCGAACCGCGATAACGCCGACCCGTCCGGGCTGGGCAATACGCTGGGCTGGGCCTGGGCGTGGCCGCTGAACCGCCGCGTGCTGTATAACCGCGCCTCCGCCGACGTGAACGGCAAGCCGTGGGATCCAAAACGCATGCTGATCCAGTGGAACGGCTCAAAGTGGGCAGGGAATGATATCCCGGACTACAACACCGCCGCGCCGGGCAGCAATACCGGGCCGTTTATCATGCAGCCGGAAGGGCTGGGTCGCCTGTTTGCGCTCAACAAGCTGGCAGAAGGGCCATTCCCGGAACACTACGAGCCGATGGAAACGCCGCTCGGCACTAACCCGCTGCACCCGAACGTGGTCTCCAGCCCGGTGGTGCGGATCTATGAAGACGACGTATTGCGCTTAGGCAAAAAGGACAAATTCCCGTATGTGGGTACAACCTATCGCCTGACCGAGCATTTCCACACCTGGACCAAGCACGCGCGGCTTAACGCCATCGCCCAGCCGGAACAGTTTGTGGAGATAAGCGAAACGCTGGCGAAAGCGAAGGAGATTGCCAACGGTGACCGCGTGAAGGTGAGCAGCAAGCGTGGCTTTATCCGTGCGGTGGCGGTGGTGACCCGTCGTCTGCAGAGCCTGAACGTTCATGGTCAGCAGGTGGAGACGGTCGGTATTCCGCTGCACTGGGGCTTTGAAGGGGTGGCGCAGAAAGGCTACATCGCCAATACCCTGACGCCAAACGTTGGCGATTCCAACTCGCAAACGCCGGAGTACAAAGCGTTTCTGGTCAACATCGAGAAAGCGTAAGGAGCGATTAAATGGCGATGGAAACACAAGACATTATTAAACGCTCCGCGACCAACCCGATTACCCCCGCGCCTCGTGCGCGGGACTATAAGGCAGAAGTCGCTAAGCTTATCGATGTCTCTTCCTGCGTGGGCTGTAAAGCCTGCCAGGTGGCCTGTTCGGAGTGGAATGATATCCGCGACGAGGTGGGGCACTGCGTCGGGGTCTACGATAATCCGGCGGATCTGAGCGCCAAATCCTGGACGGTGATGCGCTTTAGCGAGACCGAGCAGAACGGCAAGCTGGAGTGGTTAATCCGTAAAGACGGATGCATGCACTGTGAGGATCCGGGCTGTCTGAAGGCGTGCCCGTCCGCGGGGGCGATTATTCAGTATGCCAATGGGATCGTCGACTTCCAGCAGGACAACTGCATCGGCTGTGGGTACTGCATCGCGGGCTGTCCGTTTAATATTCCGCGCCTCAATAAAGAGGATAACCGGGTCTATAAATGCACACTGTGCGTGGACCGCGTGAGCGTCGGGCAGGAGCCTGCCTGTGTGAAAACCTGTCCGACCGGGGCGATTCACTTCGGCACCAAGAAAGAGATGCTTGATGTGGCGCAGGCGCGGGTGGACAAACTCAAAGCGCGCGGCTACGACAAGGCGGGTATTTATAACCCGCAGGGCGTGGGCGGTACGCACGTTATGTACGTGCTGCACCATAACGACCAGCCGGAGCTGTATCACAATCTGCCGAAAGATCCGGCGATCGACACCTCAATCAACCTGTGGAAAGGGGCGCTCAAACCGCTCTCTGCAGCGGGCTTTATCGCCACCTTTGCCGGGCTGATTTATCACTACATTGGTATCGGGCCAAATAAAGAGGTGGATGACGACGAGGAGGAGCATCATGAGTAAGTCGAAAATGATCGTGCGCACGAAGTTTGTCGACCGCGCCTGTCACTGGACGGTGGTCATTTGCTTCTTCCTGGTGGCGGTATCCGGCATCTCGTTTTTCTTCCCTACGCTCCAGTGGCTGACGGAAACTTTCGGCACCCCGCAGATGGGACGCATTCTGCACCCGTTCTTTGGCGTGCTGATTTTCGTGGTGCTGATGTTTATGTTCGTGCGCTTCGTCCATCACAATATCCCGGATAAGCAGGACATTCCGTGGCTAAAAGGGATTGTCGAAGTGCTGAAGGGCAACGAGCATAAAGTGGCGAAAGTAGGCAAATATAATGCCGGACAAAAGATGATGTTCTGGACCATCATGAGCATGATTTTTGTGCTGCTGGTGACGGGCGTCATTATCTGGCGTCCGTATTTTGCCTCGTATTTCCCGATTCAGGTGGTGCGCTACGCGCTGCTGATCCACGCCACCTCAGCCATTATTCTGATCCATGCCATTTTGATCCATATGTATATGGCGTTCTGGGTGAAGGGGTCGATTAAAGGGATGATTGAAGGGAAGGTGAGTCGTCGCTGGGCGCAGAAACATCACCCGCGCTGGTATCGCGATGTGGAACGACTGGAAGCGAAACAGGAAAGTACGGAAGGGATGAAGTAAGACCAGCGCCGTCGGCTTTGCCCGGCGGCGCTGCGCTTGCGCGGGCAGGACAAATGCCTGGCCGACTGGCGTCATGTATTAGTTAATAAACGATCAATTGCGGCTATAACATCATGACGTGTGTTACGTAAATTACAAACAAAGTCTTTGGGATTAATTTTATTGTTGTTAAGGTTGGTTATCATGGGTGAATAAATTAGAAACGTTTCAAAATCGATATTTACGGCTGGTGCCAGCTGACTCTGCCATAACGGTAATTTATTCACTCTCACAAGTGGCACAATTACGCGCGTGGCAAGATCATCATAATAATCATCCTGAATGAGCATATAGTAAGGCAGCTTATCCCTGGTTGCTGTAGAGGTATTCCGGTAAACATTAAATTGTCTCAGCATTAAAGCACCCTGAAAAACTCATCATCAGTAATGGTTCCATGTTTTTCCACAAACTCATTCATTGAGTGAATGAATGAACGATCCGCATCTGATGACTGACACGGCGCAACGGAATCTGGTGAGGTATGGCTCGACGGTACTGTTGGTTTAATGCTTCGCGAGAGGGTGTGGTCAACTGTGTGTTTCATTCGTATCTCCTTTGTTGGTGCGGCCATTATCAACCGCAGCCAACAAAAAACAATACCTTTTCCCCTGGTAATCTACATTCTGCGAGCCGTCTTCCAGTAATCTTAGAACCGCTCTTCCAAATAACGGAACGGGTATTTCGTCGGTTTCACTTTGCCAATTTTACGTTTCGGTAATTCCACCTTTTCAACGTGAATTTCTTTATACGGGATCTGCGTCAGGAGATGCGAAATAATATTCAGCCGCACGCGCTTTTTATCTTCCGAACGGGCCACATACCACGGTGCCCAGGCGGTATCGGTTGCCGCAAACATGGCATCGCGCGCTACGGTATATTCATCCCACAGGTTAAACGATTTAATATCCATCGGTGAGAGCTTCCATATTTTACGACCGTCGTTAATACGGTCACGTAAACGGCGCTCCTGCTCTTTCGGTGTCACCTCAAGCCAGTACTTCAGCAGAATAATCCCGGCATCAACCATCGCTTTTTCCATCACCGGCGTACCGTCGAGAAACTTCTCCACCTGTTCCGGCGTGCAGAACCCCATGACCCGCTCGACGCCCGCGCGGTTGTACCAGCTTCGGTCGAATATCACGATCTCCCCGGCAGCGGGCAGATGGGGAACATAACGCTGAAAATAGAGCTGGGTTTTCTCTTTCTCGGTGGGTGCGGGAAGGGCAACAACGCGGAAAACGCGCGGGCTAACGCGCTCGGTGATCGCTTTTATGGTGCCGCCTTTACCGGCGCCATCGCGCCCTTCAAAAACAATACACACTTTTAACCCTTTGGCGACGACCCACTGCTGGAGCTTCACCAGTTCAACGTGGAGGCGGCGAAGCTCTTTTTCGTACTCTTTGGTTTTCAGCGGTGCATTTTTTTCGACATCAACAGCGACACTGGTTTTCTTCTTGCTTCCCATGATTGTCATCCTCAGGTTGTCCGGCGCGGGAAAAAGCGAGGCCGCACTATGAAGTGTAATCCACCTGATATTATACGTAATTTTTTTATGGAATTAATTTTACAGCACTTTTAATCCCTCGCTCTAAGTGCGGTTAGTAAGATAATTTCACTCTTATTTACTTAAAGGGACTAAGAATGAGTTGGAATAAAGAAGCTGCAGTTTCGTATCTCCGTTCACATGCTCTGGGACACTCTCATAGTGAATGTGCTAAGTTTACCCGCCTGGCCATTCTGGCTGGAGGTGTTAAGGTATCTAACACTGCTTATGCAAAAGATTATGGGGCGGAATTATTGCGTGCTGGATTCAGTGAGCTGCCGCCCGGTTCAACGTTAATTTCTGGCGATGTCGCAGTGATACAACCATACCCCGGCGGAAATGGCATAGGTCACATGACGATGTATGACGGCACGCAGTGGATTTCTGACTTTGTTCAAAAAGGCATGTATCCGGGGCCTGGGTACCGCAAAATGCAACCTCCCTTTAAAATTTACAGGATGCATTGATGAACCGGATATTTTTATCATTCGCAATGTTGCTGGTGGGATGTACTTCGGCTGCCAAGCAAGATCAAAGTGCGCAAGACGCTACCGAAGCATTTTATAAATCCTATCTTTCCGCATTCGGTAGCGATGACGTCAGGCCTTACCCTGCCGACGAACTGCGTAAATATGTTTCTGCTGATACTATTGCTCGCATTGATGCCATTCAGGACATCTCTGAACAAGAATTAATAGAGTCTGACTACTTTACGTATACTCAGGATTATTCTCGCGAATGGATACCTGCGTTACGAGTAGAAAACGCAAGGCCATTTTTAAATGGGGAAGTAGTTCAGGTTTTGGAGGGAGCGGCTGGCGGAAGAAGCATACACCTTGAAGTATTTCTTCGTCGTGAAGACGACGCATGGAAAATCTATCGCGTTCGTGACATAACAAACCATCACGAGCACCCAATTTTCAATGCTGGCGCGATTACTCGCGCTAAATCATCGGCAGAAAGCGCACTGTAAAGACGACACCCTAAACCCTTTCAAGCCCTGACTCCTGCCGGGGCTATCTGTTTTCATTCCCGCCGCGTAGCAGTTGGATAAAGTACCTGAATTAATGGATTAACGTGTCAGCCAGCTGATTTGAACTGGCTCACCATACAAGTTTGTTCAATAATGCCCGTCGCGAGTTTTTAACCTGTGGTCGTGGTATGAAAAAGACAATTTTTTCGTTGGCGCTTGGCACGTTTGGCCTGGGGATGGCTGAATTTGGCATTATGGGTGTGCTCACCGAACTGGCGCACGACACCGGCATTTCTATTCCCTCGGCCGGGAATATGATTTCGTTTTATGCTTTCGGCGTGGTGATTGGTGCCCCGATTGTGGCGCTCTTTTCGGGCAAGTTCTCGTTAAAAACCACGCTGTTGTTCCTGGTGGCAATGTGCGCTGTCGGCAATGCGCTGTTTACTTTCTCCACGTCCTATTTCTGGCTGGCGCTGGGGCGTTTAATTTCTGGTTTTCCGCACGGGGCCATTTTTGGCGTCGGGGCGATTATCCTCTCTAAAATAGCACCACCGGGGAAGGTAACGGTTGCCGTGGCCGGGATGATCGCCGGTATGACCGTGGCTAACCTGGTCGGTGTCCCGCTGGGTACCTGGCTGGGGCACGCATTTAGCTGGCGCTATACCTTTTTCCTGATTGCCGTGTTCGATGCGCTGGTGATCCTGTCGGTTATCCTTTGGGTGCCACACCTCCATGACAAATCAGAAATCAAATTGACCGAGCAGTTCCAGTTTCTGAAAAGACCAGAACCGTGGCTGATTTTTGCCGCCACTATGTTTGGTAACGCCGGTGTGTTTGCGTGGTTCAGCTTCGTTAAGCCCTTTATGGTTAACGTCTCTGGTTTTTCGGAAGGGGTGATGACCGCCATCATGATGCTGATGGGTCTTGGGATGGTGTTGGGCAATCTGTTAAGCGGTAAACTCTCTGGTCGCTTTAGCCCGCTGCGCATTGCCGCCACCACCGATATGGTGATTGTCGCCTCACTGCTGCTGCTTTTTGCCACTGGCGAACAGAAAACGGCCTCGCTGGTCATGGGCTTTATCTGCTGTGCCGGGCTGTTTGCGCTCTCTGCGCCGCTGCAAATCCTGCTTCTGCAAAATGCGAAGGGCGGTGAGATGCTGGGGGCGGCAGGGGGGCAGATGGCATTTAATCTCGGCAGTGCGATTGGCGCGTACTTTGGCGGGATGATGATTACCCTTGGCTTTAGCTGGCGTTACGTCACGCTACCAGCGGCAATACTCTCGTTCTCGGCCATGAGCGCATTGCTGTTGTACGGATATCTGCGGACAAGACAGTCACACGTTAAGGCTCGTACGGCTGTATGAAAACCGCTCCCTTTCAGGAGCGGTGATAAATGATGAGCGCTTATGAGCGTAAATCAATCACCATACGGCCACGGATCTGACCCTGTTCCATCTCTTTGAAGATAGCGTTGATGTCTTCGATTGGACGCATTGTCACCTTCGGTACCACTTTACCTTCCGCCGCAAACTGGAACGCTTCCTGCAGATCCTGACGGGTACCAACCAGTGAACCCACCACCTGAATGCCGTCCAGCACCAGGCGCGGAATATCCAGGCTCATCGCTTCCGGTGGCAGACCAACCGCGACCACACGACCACCGGCGCGCACGGCATCCACCGCGGAGTTGAAGGCCGCTTTTGCGACGGCAGTGACGACAGCAGCATGTGCGCCGCCGGTTTTTTCCTGCACAATTTTAGCGGCATCTTCACTGCGGGAGTTGATGGTCAAATCCGCACCCATGCTGGCGGCAAGCTTCAGCTGTTCGTCATTAACATCCAGCGCGATGACTTTGGCGTTAAAGACGTTTTTAGCATACTGCAGCGCGAGGTTGCCCAGCCCACCCAGACCATAAATGGCAATCCACTGGCCCGGTTTAATACCTGAGATCTTCACCGCTTTGTAAGTGGTGACACCTGCGCAGGTGATGCTGCTGGCGGCAGCAGAATCCAGGCCGTCCGGTACTTTTACCGCGTAGTCGGCGGTGACGATGCACTCTTCCGCCATGCCGCCATCAACGGAGTAACCGGCATTTTTTACATCGCGGCACAGGGTTTCGTTGCCGGTATTACAGTATTCACAGTGACCACAGCCCTCAAAGAACCAGGCTACGCTTGCGCGATCGCCGACCTTCAGCGACGTCACGCCAGGGCCGATTTCTTTGACGATGCCAATCCCTTCATGGCCCAGGATCACCCCGGTTTTATCGCCAAAGTCACCGTTCTTTACGTGAAGATCGGTATGGCATACGCCACAGCATTCCATCTTCAGCAGGGCTTCCCCGTGCTTGAGCGGGCGCAAGGTTTTTTCGGTAACGTTAACCTGATGATCCTGAGTAACAACAGCAGCCTTCATGTGTATCTCCTTGTTCATGATGAGTATCTGCATAGCAGGTGTAATACTCCTCAAGGATTAATGCTTAAGCGCTGTAATGCAAGGTGCCCGCAACATAATGTCATCATTTAAGGTGATTTCAGATTAAGAAAAGGATGTTCCTCTAATAATTAAGGGGGAAAATACTGGCCCGACGAGAGGCTCGCCGGGCGCAGCGTTACAGCTGTGCTTCTATCTCCTTAATTTCTTTACGCCATTGTGCCTGTAGCTGCGGTTTTTGATGCTTTGGCTTCCGCGCGAGATCGTCTTCCAGCAATGTTTCCAGCGCGACAAGCCGTTCAAGCAGATCGTCAGAGGGGGATACAGGCATGGTCGTGGCGTCGACGGGAGCTGGGGATGTTACCAGTCCCGCGCTTTCACGCAGCCGCTCGAATACCGATTCTGCATCATGCCATTCGCTCAGCTTTCCCTCTTCAATTAACCAGAAACGGTTGCAGCTTTGGCTAATTAATTGACGATCGTGGCTGACCAGCAGGACGCCGCCCTCAAACTGCTGCAGGGTTTGCGCCAGCGCCTCTTTGCCATCCATGTCGAGATGGTTGGTCGGCTCATCGAGCATCAGCAGGCTATAGCGGGCAAGCGTCAGGCCGACAAACAGCAGTCGAGAGCGTTCGCCACCGCTGAGCGTACTGACGTTTTGTCCGTGACGCGCCCACGGAAATCCGGCGCTGATGAGCGCCATTTTTCTGTGTTGCGGGTCGGGCGCGAACGGCTCCAGCGCGTCAAACAGCGTGGCGTCATCCGGCAGCTGGTTCAGCGTCTGATCGTAATAGCCAGCTGACACGCGTGGATGAAGTTTCAGCCCCGTATCGCTCTGCTCATCACTAAAACAGCGCCAGATAAGCTTCATCAGAGACGATTTTCCGCAGCCGTTACGACCCACAATCGCCACGCGATCGCCGCTTTTCAGACGCGCGATGTCGATGTTAAACAGCTCAGAAAGCCCCGGCGCAGGCGGCACGCCGAGGTTTTCTATCTCCAGCAGTCGGTCGGCGCGAAGCGCATCGCCGCGCAGGGTTAACGTCCACTGGCTGCCAGCCGTAAGCGCCGTCTGGCTCTCCTTCAGCCGTTCGACCTGTTTTTCCATCTGTTTGGCTTTCCGGGCCAGGTCTTCGTTATCGTAAACCTTGCCCCAGGTCGCCAGCCGCTTCGCGCTGGCGGTCACGCGGTCGATCTCCTTTTGCTCCGCCTTGTGGCGCTGCGCGTCGCTTTCATCTTTTGCTTCAAGCGCCTTGCGTGCGGCCGTGCAGGGAAGGGCAAAGTAGTGCAGCGTTTTATCGCGCAGGATCCAGCTGCCGTTTGTGACGGCATCCAGCAACTGTCGGTCGTGCGAGACCAGCACGAAGCTGCCTGACCAGTTCTGTAAAAAATGTTCCAGCCAGAGCATGGTCGGCAAATCGAGGTGGTTACTGGGTTCATCCAGCAGGAGCAGATCCGGCTCGTGAATCAACGCCCGCGCCAGCAGCAGCCGGGTGTGTTGCCCGCCGCTCAGCGTGGCGGAGCGCAGCGTCATATCCTGCGGGGTAAAGCCCATGCCGGCCAGCAGCGTTTCGGCTTTCCAGCGCAGGCTATCGCGCTCAGCTAAAGGCAGCTGTGCGAGTACGGCATCCAGCATGGTCAGCGGGAAAATAGCGTCCGGAAGATGTTGCTCAACGCGCGCCATCAGGCAGTGCCCGGCCAGCGCTACCGTACCGGCGGCGGGGGAGTCTGTGCCGTCCAGCACCTTTAAAAGCGTACTTTTTCCGCAGCCGTTATCGCCCAGCAGGCCAATGCGGTCGCCTTTTTTCAGCGTAAAAGAAAGGGAGTCGAAGAGCGTGCCAAACGCCGTATCAACACGTAAAGATTGTGCAGTGAGTAAAGTGCTCATTGTTGCTTACCCAAGAGTTACAGGCATGTTTATGCCTCGTCAAACATCGCTGACGATAACTCAGTAAGCCCGAGAGAAGGGATTTCAGGGGTTGGTGTCTTCGCTCAAGCAGAAGTTATCGCAGCACGATACCGATAACGCTTGAGCGGGTGCGATCACCAAATGTATGTGAAACATTGAAAATTTCACAGTACAGCATAATTGGCCTCCTTATATATTCAGTAGGTTAATGGATGAAAGGAGTGTAGCGGGGGAAAGGGGGTTTGGCTAGTGGGATTCGATGGTGCGGTCTGATGCCCTCACCCTAACCCTCTCCCACGGGGAGAGGGAACGGTCGGAGCGAATTAAATCGAGGTACGGCGATAGCTGCGGTATTCAGGCATCCAGAAGTTATCGTCAATAGCCTGCTGCAGCGCGTCGGCAGAGGTTTTCACTGCCACGCCCTGCTGCTGCGCCATTTTACCTACCGCAAACGCGATAGCGCGCGACACCTTGTGGATGTCCTTCAGCTCAGGCAGTACCAGCCCTTCACCATCATTGACCAGCGGCGAGTGGCCCGCGAGGGTTTCGCTCGCGGACATCAGCATCTCATCGGTAATGCGAGACGCGCCGGAGGCGATCACGCCCAGACCAATACCCGGGAAGATATAGGAGTTGTTGCACTGGGCAATCGGATAGGTTTTATCCTTCCATACCACCGGATCGAACGGGCTGCCGGTCGCAACCAGCGCGTTACCTTCGGTCCAGGCGATGATGTCCTGCGGCGTCGCTTCCACGCGGGAGGTCGGGTTGGAAAGCGGCATCACGATAGGGCGCTCGCAGTGCTTGTGCATCTCACGAATAATCTCTTCCGTGAAGAGGCCGGTTTGTCCGGAAACGCCGATCAGAATATCCGGCTTCACGTTGCGCACCACGTCCAGCAGGGAGAGGACTTCGTTGTCAGTATCCCAGTTTTTCAGGTTCTCGCGTTTCTGCACCAGTTTGGTCTGGAACGGCAGCAGGTTCGGCATACCGTCGGTCAGCAGGCCGAAACGGTCAACCATAAACACGCGGGAGCGGGCCAGCTCTTCACTCAGGCCTTCACGCTGCGTCTGGGCAATAATCTGTTCGGCGATACCGCATCCTGCGGAGCCTGCCCCGAGGAAGACGATTTTCTGATAGCTCAGCTGGCTGCCGGCTGCGCGGCTGGCGGCGATAAGCGTACCCACGGTCACGGCTGCGGTGCCCTGGATATCGTCGTTAAAGGAGCAGATCTCATCGCGATAGCGGTTCAGCAGCGGCATCGCGTTCTTCTGCGCAAAGTCTTCGAACTGCAGCAGCACGTCCGGCCAGCGGTGTTTCACGGCCTGGATGAAATCGTCGACAAACTGGTAGTACTCTTCGTCGGTAATACGCGGATGACGCCAGCCCATATACAGGGGATCGTTCAACAGCTGCTGGTTATTGGTGCCCACATCCAGCACCACCGGCAGGGTATACGCCGGGCTGATGCCGCCACAGGCGGTGTAGAGTGACAGCTTACCAATCGGAATACCCATCCCGCCGATGCCCTGGTCACCCAGACCCAAAATGCGCTCGCCGTCAGTCACCACAATGACTTTGATGTTGTGGTTAGGCACGTTCTGCAGAATATCGTCCATGTTGTGACGGTTCTGGTAAGAAATGAATACCCCGCGGGAGCGACGGTAGATCTCAGAGAAACGCTCGCAGGCAGCACCCACGGTCGGGGTATAGATCACCGGCATCATCTCTTCCAGATGGTTCTGCACCAGGCGGTAGAAGAGGGTTTCATTGGTGTCCTGAATGTTGCGCAGGTAGATGTGCTTGTCGATTTCGGTTTTGAAGCCCTGATACTGGATCCACGCGCGCTCTGCCTGTTCTTCGATGGTTTCAACCACTTCGGGCAGTAAACCCAGCAGGTTGAAGCTGCTGCGCTCTTCCATGCTGAAGGCGCTACCTTTGTTGAGCAGGGGGAATTCGAGTAAAACCGGTCCGGCATAAGGGATATATAAGGAACGATGTTTTTTCAGTTTGTTGTCCATGTCACTCACTCTTTTTTTGAAGATCCGTCCCTGACACTGCTGTTTGTCATCTTTCTGGCCTGTGCGATGGGGTGCGGTCGGGCGGTATTATAAAGGAGCTGAATATTAATTACCGCAACACATAAACAAAAACACCATCGGTTTTGCCGATGGTGTTCTCTGTCTCAGTCTGGAACTTACTTGCCCGCGTGGCGTTTTCTGCCGGTGGCGTGAGTGACTTGCGTTTCGTGGTCGCCTTCAATCACCACTTTACGCTGATTAGAAAGCTTGTAGTTCAGTCCCAGAATGTGGCGTGCCTGACGGTTCGATTTCATGTTAACTCCTCAATCCTGTTGATAGTTTTAAGGACCAGTTTGCTTACGCAAACGAAATGTAACCCCTTAGGTTGCAGATCCAGCTTAGCAGGTTTTTACAAAGGTGCGTTTCGCCCGCTGACGACGTAGTTAATGGTCTGCTGGTAGATGTCACTGAGGATGTCATTATCCGTGGATTCCACCCACCTGGTCAGTTCCATCAAAATGTCATCTTCAGTCACAGCACCGTGTTCGGCGTGAAGACCCTGCGCAATCGCGTTAACGAGCTCAGGTTGTGCTGCTGTAGTATTAGCCGGGTAATAAGTAAACATGCTGCCTCCGTGTCGTTGTCTGTTTAATGGTACGGCTCGCAAAAAATGTAATTCATAAACAGAATGGCAAATATTTTACCCGTTGTGGCTAAGATTCATCTTAGAAACGAAAATATCATAAGTGCATGCTTTTATGCACTTTTAAAACGTGGGGATAAATGGACGTTGGGCAACGAGGATATTTGGGCGGTGCTCCTGCTATGGGGGAAATATAGCAGGAGCCGTTTTTAACTTACCACTTCATTTCGCCGGTATTTACTTTGGCGCTTAATTCCAGGGAGCTCTCTTCGGCAAGATCCGGGTACTGTTTTTTCATCGCGCCGATAACGCCCGCGGAGTCTTTGTGTGCGGATAAAGCCTGTTCAAAATGCTGCAGGTAGCCACGCGTAAAATCAATCGCGCCCGTTCCGGCAGGCGGAGTCCCAAGATAGTGACCCGGGATCACGCGTTCAGGTTTGTGCGCAGCCATATTGTCCAGGGTTTGCTGCCACTGCTGGCGGCGAGCAGGCGTCTGGGTATCTGCCGTCCAGACGTGAATACCCCAGGAGACACCGGTGCCACCGAGGATCGTTTTCGCAGACGGGATCCACACGTAAGCCGCGTAACTGTCTGGTTGTTCAATGTCGATCTTTTCCCCGTCAACCATAAACGTGGTTGAGGCGAGCACCTGCGGAACGACCAGCGTCGTTGGCGCGCCGTCTTTCATCTGCGGGCCCCAGAAGGCGAGTTTGGCGTCTTTGGTGGCCTTAATATGGTCAACCACCTGCTGCGTGGCCACCACTTTGGCATTCGGGAAGGCTTTTACCAGCGGTTGCAGACCAAAATAGAAATCCGGATCGCCGGAAGTGATCACAATCTTGTTCAGCGTTTTACCGCTGCGGCGAATTTTCTCCACCAGCGCTTCGCCATCTTTCACGCTGAACTGAGCGTCAAACAGAACGGCTTCTTTCGGGCCAGAGACCAGCGTGGAAGAGACCGCGAAAATGCCTTTTTCCTGCGGGTTATAAGTGTCAATCGTCAACGGCGCGGCAAAAACAGCCGGTGTGAAAAGGGCGCAAAGCAGTGCAAGGCGAGTAAGCTTCATCATCATGTCTCTGTGGTTCAGGAAAGTCTCTATTGTACGGATATTTGTATTTGTCAGAATTCCTGAAACAAGACATGCTTAGTTTCATAAATCGAGCAAATGGAGCGTATATGGATCGCGTTATTGCCGCTCAGGTCTACAACCGGATATGCGAGCTGGGAAGTTTGAGCGCGGCGGCCCGCGCATTGGGGATCTCGCGACCGATGGTGAGCCGCTACCTGGAACAAATGGAAAAGTGGGCGGGAACACGGCTGGTTAACCGCTCCACGCGCAAGCTGACGCTGACCGCAGCCGGCGAAAAAGTGTTGCAGAAAACGCGGACGCTTTCGCAGCTCTCGCAGGAGATTGAGGGCCAGTCGGAGAAAGATTTGCCGTCAGGCACGCTGCGGGTCGCCTGTGCACACTTTACCGCCATGCACCTGATTGCGCCGGTGCTCCCCGGGCTGCTCGCGCGCTACCCGCAGCTGCGCATCGAGCTGGATGTGAACAACCACCCGGTGAGCCTGGTAGGGGAGCGTATTGATGTCGCCGTACGCATTACCGACACCCCCGAACCGGGCATGATCGCCCGCCGACTCGGGGAGTGTCGTTCAGTCCTTTGCGCCTCGCCGGACTATCTTGCTCAGCACGGAACGCCCGTCAGTCCAGAAGATTTAGCGCAGCATAATTGCCTGCACTACAGCTTTTTCGCCGGGCAGTCCTGGCATTTTCTTACACCGGAAGGTGAAAGCCTGAGCGTGGCCGTCAGCGGCAACCTGAGCGCCAGCATCTCATCGCTGTTGATGGACGCCGCGATTAACCACTGCGGTATCGCCATGTTGCCGGAGCGTGAAGCATCTGACGCGCTGGCGCAGGGATTACTGGTGCCGGTTCTGAGCGTGCTGGAGCCGAAACCGCTTGCCATCCATGGCATTTACCAGTCCCGGGAATATCAACCTGCCGCACTGCGCGCATTCCTTGATGCACTGGCGCAACATGTGTTCAGTGGCTAAGACTCTTCTGTCTTCGCCGCAGAATCTGAGTAGCCTTCTATACTTAACCCTTTGTAAGCCAAAAGGAGAGCAAGAATGACTATTCATAAGCACGGTTCAGCACACTGGTCTGGCGACATTAAACGCGGGAAAGGAACGGTTTCTACCGAGAGCGGCGTTCTCAATCAGCAGCCTTATGGCTTTAACACCCGCTTTGAGGGTGAAAAGGGGACCAACCCTGAGGAGCTGATTGGCGCGGCACACGCCGCCTGTTTCTCGATGGCGCTTTCGCTGATGCTGGGTGAGGCGGGCTATACCGCCGATTCCATTGATACCACTGCAGACGTCTCGCTGGATAAAACCGACGGCGGTTTTGCCATCACAAAGGTTGCGCTGAAAAGCAAGGTGACTGTTCCCGGCATCGCGCCTCAGCAGTTTGACGGCATCATTCAGAAAGCGAAAGCAGGCTGCCCGGTGTCGCAGCTGCTGAAAGCCGACATCACGCTCGATTACAAACTCAACTAAGCCCCAGCCGGGTTCGCGCCCGGCTATCCCTTCAGCGCGGCGGGGAATACCTCCGCCAGCCAGGCAATAAATACCTTCAGGCGGTGCGTTAAATGCCGGTTTTGGGGGTAAACCACATGAAACGGATAGGCAGCAGGGCGCCAGTCGCTCAGGATTGCCGTCAATGTTCCCGTCTGCAAATAGTGCTTTGCCGAATACTCAAAAGTCTGAACAATCCCAAGTCCCGCCGCGGCAGCAGCGAGATGGGCATTGCTTTCATTGACGCCGAGATAGTGTGGAATGCTGATTTCCAGCGCCTCGCCATCCTGTCTGAAGCGAAACGGAAAGGCCCGCCCGGTGACCGGAGAGAGATAGCTTATCAATTTGTGGCCGTTGCGCAGCTCCTGCGGATAGGCCGGGACGCCATGATTCTTCAGATAACCCGGCGTCGCGCAGGTAACCATTTCAGCATTGCCGAGATGTCGGGCAATAAGTGTTGAGTCGTTCAGCGGGCCGCCGCGAATAACACAGTCTACGTTACCGCTGATTAAGTCTACGGGCCGGTCGGCCACCCCAAGATCGATCCGGATATCCGGGTAGCGCTGCATGAAATCTGGTAGCAGGGGGATGAGCACGTCGCGGGCGGTGGAGCCGCCGATGTCGACGCGCAGATGCCCCTTTGGCGTCGCGCGAGAAACGCGAAAAGAGGTGTCAATATCTTCGATATCAATCAGCACCCTGAGTGCTTTTTCATAGTATTCCGCCCCCTCAGGCGTGGTGACGACCCTGCGGGTGGTGCGGTGCAGGAGGCGGATCTCAAGATGCGTTTCGAGAGATTTCACCAGTTTGCTCAGGGTGGCTATCGGCATATTCAGCGAATCCGCCGCGCGCGTAAAACTGCCGGATTCCACCACCCGCGTAAAGGCACGCATTGCCATTAACTGGTCCATCAGGCCCTCTGATTATTTCTGTATGTGAATAGTCATTTTCATTTTTGCCCATTTTTCATTAATGCTGCAAGGGCTAAAGTTTGTTCAACGCGAGCGAAAGCGCGCAAATCAAACCCAACAAAAGGTAAATGACATGAACACGACTCTTTCAGGAAAAATTGCACTGGTAACCGGCGGCAGCACCGGTATTGGTCTTGCCACGGCGCAGGAGATGGCGGCTCAGGGTGCGAAGGTGTACATCACCGGACGTCGTCAGGCCGAGCTGGACGCGGCGGTGGCTGAAATTGCTTCAACGGCAGTGGGCATTCGTGCGGATGTCTCTAAACTCGGCGATCTGGATGAGGTTTATGCCCGGATTGCAAAAGAGGAAGGCCGTCTGGATATCCTGTTCGCCAATGCGGGGGGCGGCGATATGCTGCCGCTGGGCGCGATCACCGAAGAGCAGTTTGACCGTATTTTCGGTACTAATGTCCGCGGCGTGCTCTTTACGGTGCAGAAGGCGCTGCCGCTGTTATCCGCCGGATCGTCGATTATTCTGACCGGCTCGACGGTCTCCATTAAGGGGACGGCAAACTTTAGCGTCTACAGCGCCAGTAAGGCCGCCGTTCGCAACTTTGCCCGCTCCTGGGCGCTGGATTTGCAGGGCCGCGGGATCCGCGTCAACGTGGTGAGTCCGGGCCCAATCAAAACCCCGGGGCTCGGTGATTTGGTGCCGGAAGAACACCGTCAGGGGCTGTACGATGCGCTGGCCGCGCAGGTCCCGCTCGGACGTTTAGGCGCGCCGGGTGAAGTAGGGAAAGCGGTGGCGTTCCTGGCCTCCGATGCGGCCAGCTTTATTAACGCCACCGAGCTGTTTGTGGACGGCGGGATGGCGCAAATCTAACCCAGATTGCGCCAGCAGCGAACGTGACGGCCCTCGTGAGAGGGCTGTAAAGCCTGGGGATCTTCACACCCCTGCGTGGCCAGCGGGCAACGGTCGCGGAAAAAGCAGCCTTTGGGCAGGTGACGGTTTCCGGGAAGCTCCGTTTTGCGTAACGCCAGCGTTTCGTCCAGCGGTTCACCGGTGCGGGGAACCGAATCGAGCAACAGACGGGTATAAGGATGGTGCGGTTCCCCCAGCACCTGGGCGGCGCTGCCCAGCTCCACAATCTGCCCGAGGTACATTACCGCCACGCGGTCACTCATGTGTCGGACCACCGAGACGTTATGCGAAATTAACACATAAGTCAGATTACGCTGCTGTTGCAGGGTCACCAGCAGATTGAGGATTTGCGCCTGCACGGAGATATCCAGCGCGCTGGTCGGTTCGTCGAGCACGATGATGTCCGGATCGGACGAGAGAGCCCGGGCGATGGCGATGCGCTGGCGCTGGCCGCCGGAAAAGGCGTGCGGTAGCCGGTCGAGATATTCCGGACGAATGCCAACCTGCAACGCCAGGTTTTCCGCCATCTGTCGGCGTTCCCGTTCGGGGCTGCGTTTTTGCACCCACACCGGCTCGGTGATGATGCGCCAGACCGGCAAGCGCGGATCGAGCGACGAGAGCGGGTCCTGAAACACCATCTGCATGCCGCCCGCGTGGTTTACCCGCTGGTATGCCCCGGTGCTGGGCTTAAGCATGCCCATCAGTAGCTGGGCCAGCGTGCTTTTACCGCAGCCGGATTCCCCGACAATGCCCAGCGTTTCTCCCCGGCGGATCTGCAGATCGAGTCCGTTGAGCGCATGCACCTGCTCGGTGACGCGGCCCAGCCAGTTTTTACGTGCCGCAAAGTTTACGTGCACGCTATCCAGTTCCAGCAGCACATCAGACATGGGGTTTCTCCTGTTGCGGATACCAGCAGGCGGCCTGTTGGCCTACTGCGCCATGGGGGTGTAAGCGCGGGGTTTCGCTGCATTTCGCCCCGGCGGCAAAGCAGCGATCGCGGAATGCGCATCCCTGCGGAAGCTGGCTGAGGTTGGGGACGGTGCCGGGGATGGCCGGAAGCAGATCGCGCGGCTGACCGTTCTCCGGCGCACACTTCAGCAGGCCAATGGAGTAGGGATGAACAGGGGCATGGATCAGCGTTTGCGTGGCGCCGCTCTCTATCACGCTACCGGCATACATCACATACATTCTGTCGCAGAGCTGGGATACCACGGCCATATCATGGCTGATAAACAGTACAGAGGTGCCGCTGGCCCGCGCCTTATGCTTCAGCAAGCGCAGCACCTGCAGCTGGACGGTAACGTCCAGTGCGGTGGTCGGTTCGTCGGCAATGATCAGCTCCGGCTCGCAGGAGAAGGCAAGGGCGATCATCACCCGCTGGCGCATGCCGCCGGAGAGTTCGAACGGATAACGCGCCATCACCTGGTGCGCGTCCGGGATTTGCATCTCTTCCAGCAGGGTAATCGCCTTTTGTTGCGCCTCCCGCCGGGAAAGTGGTCGATGCTGGCGGATCACCTCCACCATCTGTTTGCCAATCTGTCGCGTCGGATTGAGGGCGGTCATCGGCTCCTGAAAAATCATCGCCACTCTGGCGCCGCGCCACTGGCGGAGCTGTTTCTCAGATGCCGCGAGGACATTTTCACCCAGTAGCATCACCTGGCCCTGATGGATCCGGTAGCTGCCTTCCGGCAGCAGCCGCATGGCGAGCATTGCGGTCACGGATTTCCCCGATCCCGATTCGCCCACCACGCCGACGATCTCACCCCTTTTGATCTCCAGCGAGACGTTATTCAGCGCGTGGACCTCACCGCGAAAAATCGGGAAGCTCAGGTGCAGGTCTTCAATGCGTAATACCGATTCGGTCATGACTGTTTCCCTCCTGACTTTGGATCCAGCAGGTCGCGGATACCGTCACCGAACAGGTTAAAACCCACGGCGGTAATCAAAATGGCCGCACCGGGAAAGGCGCAATACCACCACTGGTCGAGAACGTAGTTACGGCCAACGGCCACCATCGCCCCCCATTCGGCGGTCGGCTGCTGTGCACCCAGGCCAATAAACCCCAGCGTCGCGGCCATCAGAATAGCGCTACCAATGTCCAGCGAAGCCTGCACAATCAGCGGCGGCAGGGCATTGCGCAGAATATGCCAGCGGATCAAATGCCAGCGCGATGCGCCAAACGTGCGGGCGGCCTGCACGTAGGTAAACTGGCGGACCACCAGCGTCTGGCCGCGCGCCAGACGGACGTAAAACGGAATGCGGACAATGGCGATCGCCAGCATGGCGTTAAACAGGCTCGGGCCGAGCGCGGCAGCCAGCGCCATGGTCAGCACCAGAGAGGGTATAGAGAGCATGATGTCCATCACCCGCATGATGATGGCGTCACCGCGCCCACCCAGTACGCCGGACAAACAGCCCAGCAGCGAGCCAATGCCGCCTGCAATCACCACCACCGCCAGCCCGGCGGCGATCGACTGCTGGCTGCCTGCCAGGACGCGACTGAACAGATCGCGTCCCACTTCATCGGTACCAAACCAGTGTTGTGCGGACGGTGCCTGCAGACGGGCGGTCAGATCCAGCGCGTTCGGGTCGTGCGGCACAATCCACGGTGAGGTCACCATCACCAGGAGCATCGCAATCATAATCACGCCGCCCACCATCGTGAGTGGGCTTTGACGCAGCATCCAGAACAGTTTTGCCCAGTTGATACGTTGTCTTGCAGTTTTAACCGGGACGGGCGTTTCTTGCGTTAACATCATTCGGCACCTCCGCGCCCAATTCGCGGGTCAATCCACAGATAAAGCAGATCGACCACCAGATTCACCAATACGTAGGCCAGAGAGACGACGACAGCGAAGCCCATCACGGCAGGGAAATCGAGCGCCTGAATGGACGTCACCACCCAGGCACCCATCCCCGGCCAGGCAAAGACGGTTTCGGTCAGTACTGCACCGTACAGCAAATCGCCCAGCGCCAGCCCGAGCACGGTAATCGACGGGATCATCGCATTGGGCAGAGCGTAACGCAGGACGATATACCAGCCAGGCAGGCCGCTGGCGCGCGCCGTGCGAATGTAGTCCTCGCTAAGCTGCTCCAGCATCGCAGAACGCACCTGACGCGCCACGATGCCCAGGTGAACAAACGCCAGCGTCAGCGAGGGTAAAATCAGATGCTGAAGCGCATTGAGAAAGACCTCGACGTTGCCCTCCAGCAGGGCATCCAGCAGGTAAAACCCGGTGACGTGCGTCGGCGGATCGAGCCAGTCGTCCAGTCTGCCGCCGCCCGGCAGGATCTGCAGGTGCCCGTAGAAAAGCACAATAACGCCCAGACCGAGCCAGAAGGCTGGTGTGGAAATGCCGGTCATCGCCATTAATCGCACCAGATGATCCAGCCAGCGGTTGCGATAGACCGCCGACAAAATCCCCAACGGCACGCCGATGACCAGCGCCAGTAGCAGGGAGCAAAAGGCCAGCTCCAGCGTGGCAGGGAAAAAGGCCTTCAGGTCTTGTGCAACCGGACGTCCGGTACGAATGGACGTGCCGAGATCGCCATGGGCGAGAGCATCGACGTAGCGACCAAACTGGATATACAGCGGCTGATCCAGCCCCAGTTGCTGGCGGATGTTTTGCACGATGTCGTCGCTGGCACGGTCTCCGGCCAGCAGACGGGCCGGATCGCCGGGGATCATGTGTGAAATAATAAAGGTAATGATACAGACACCGGCCACCACCAGGAGTAATCCCCAGCAGCGCTGGCGCACAATGCTCCAGAACGTCATACACTTTCCCCCGGCGAATTCGTTATTTACTCATGGTGGCGATGTTGAACACCTGCTCAAGCATCGGATTAAAGGTGAAGCCTTTAACCTCTTTGTTCATCGCCAGCTGATAGTTCTTCTGGAACAGATAAACGTAGGCCGCCTCGTCAATCACCACTTTTTGCGCCTGCTGGTAATCTTTGGTGCGTTCTGCCTGATCGGTGGTTTTCAGCGCGGCCTGCAGCAGCGAGTCGACCTCTTTGTTTTCATAGAATGAACGGTTGCCCGGCAGCCCTTTTTTGTCTGATTCGAACCAGTAGTTCATGAACATATAGGGGTCGGCAAAGTCCGGGCTCCAGTTACCGATTGCAATGTCGTAATCGCCTTTACCGACGCGGTCGCGCATGGTGGCGTTCGCCAGTTTCTCCAGCTTGACGTTAATGCCGATCTTGCCGAGGCTGGCCTGGGTTGAGAGGGCGATAGGTTCCCAGTTCGGATCGTTATCCGAGTAAAGGAAGGTCAGGCTGGCGGGCTTGTCTTTGACCTTCTCCAGCGCCGCTTTCGCTTTGGCCTCATCATAGCTGTACTGCATTGCCGTGGCGTCAAAGCCCCACATGCCTTCCGGGATCGGGCCGCGCATCTGCTTGCCGTTGCCGCTCAGAATGCCCTTCACCATGCCCTGGTAGTCCGTCGCCCATGAAATGGCTCGACGTAAATCCACCTGATTGAGCGGCGCTTTGCTGTTGTTGAGGTAGAGATAGGTCACGCGCAGGGACGGGTATTCCGCGACGGCGACTTTTCCTTCCTGCTTCAGGGCCGAGAGCTGATCGACCGGCAGGGAGTCGGCAATGTCCAGATCGCCGCGGGAAAGCTGCAGGCGGCGGGAGGCGCTCTCTCCGATAATTTTTACCGATACGCGCTTAAAGTGCGGTTTTTCACCCTGCCAGTGTGGGTTAGGCACCAGCACCAGCTGCTGGCCTTTCTGCCAGCTTTTGAGCATAAACGGCCCGGAACCGGAGGTGTTTTGCGCCAGGAAACCGCGCGCATCGTCCGCGGCATTTGCCTTCAGCACTGCCGGGTTAATGATGGATGCCCCGTCATTTGCAAGCGTGTAAAGGAAGGGGGCAAAAGGCTGGCTGAGGGTGAATTTCACCGTATGGTCATCTACCGCATCAATTTTCAGATCTTTCGGGAAGGCTTCAGACGGCCCCTGGCCGAGCTTCAGCAGGCGTTCAAAAGAGCGTTTTACCGCTTCGGCGGTGACCGGCGTGCCGTCGGAGAATTTCGCGTTATCCGCCAGGGTAAAGGTCCACTCTTTCTGGTCGTCGGATGCTTTCCAGCCTGTCGAGAGATCGCCTTCCACCTCGGTAGAGCCTGGCTTGTACTTGACCAGACGCTGATAGGACGGATAGGTGACGGTCCAGTCGTTGTTATCAATGGTGATGGCAGGGTCGAGCGTTTGCGGGTCGGCGGCTTTACCAATCACCAGCATGTCTTTCGGTACGGCAGCCAGCGCCAGCGGAGCGTTCATTACCAGCGTGGCGGCGATCAGGGTCGTGAGAAGCGATGTTTTCATGGCAGTGCTCCAGGTTTAAAGAGGGGTGTGCGTCAGGGGAAAACAGGCAAAACGGTCATCAAGCAGCGGGTAGCTGGCGGCGTTCGGCAGTTCAAAGTGCCACCATTCGCTGCTGATACCGACAAAACCGCCACCGAACATGATGGCATTCAGCAGCAGACGGTTGCGCTGGGCGTGCGGCGGTACGGAAGGGTGATACGGATGCGAGCGGTCGTGCATTTCGTCAAAACCGGCGCCCATATCCAGCACGGTATTGTGTTCGTCCATCAGCGTGACGTCGATGGCCGTGCCGCGACTATGATTGGAGCCAATCGCCACGTCGACCACATATTCCGGGTTCGGGCAGGCATCCCACAGCTGGGCCTGCGCCTGCTGCGGTCGGTAGGCGTCGTACACCACCAGCTTCAGCCCGGCCAGCGTGGCAATGCTGATGGCTTTTGCCAGCGCGGTGGCGGCGTCGGTATGCAGCAGGCACAGCGCCTCTTGGTAGATCGGGCGACCGGTGATGTTGTCGGCAGTGGCGTACTTCAGATCGATATGCAGCGTGGGAAATGTCTTCGCCACATCAATCAGTTCACTCTCTTCGGGCATAGCTCCGCTCCTTTAGCGTTCGAATTGACCAAACTCTTGTTGTAATTGCCGGTTTACCGCCAGACGTGCCGGGAGCGCATCACCCAACGCTTCCACCACGCCCGACAGCAGCAGGTTGAACAAACAGCTCACGGGGGCAAGTGAATCCCAGAAATGACCGGTATCGGTTTTCACCTGCAGTAAGTCCATCGGATAATCCCGCGCCCACGGGCACCAGATGTCGGTGATTAAGGCCAGCGGAATGCCTTTTTCGCTCGCGACGCGGCAGTACTGGCGGGCCATCGCGGAGTAGGCGCGCGTATCGGTCAGCACGACATAAGGGTGCGAAAACCCCGAGTTGAGGGATTCCACCCAGCTTCCGGATGCCCCCTCCGAATAGCTCACGCGCGGGCGCAGGTACTCAAGGTGGCTGAAGAAGGCGTTGGCGATCCCGCGGGTGGACTGGATCCCCAGCACAAACACCGCATCCGCATGGGCCAGGTTGTGTACGACCTGGCGGAAGACGTCCGTTTGCGCGAGCTGATACACCTGCGTGATGGCATCCACTTCCAGCGACAGGGCGTGCTGAAGGCGGTTGGGCAGGGGGCGCTGCTGTTGCCAGGAGTCCAGACGTTCGTTCATACCCCAGGGCTGATACGGATCGCGCAGGCTCTTTTTGACATCCTCCAGGTTGCGGTAGCCCAGCTTGCGCAGGAAGCGTCCCACGGTGATCCCGCTCGTCCCGCTCGCCTGACCGACGCTTTCAGCCGTTTCAAACGGTATCTGCGCGGCGTGGGCAAGCAACCAGCTTCCGACCCGTTTTTCGCTGGGCGTGAACTGGCTAAACATCGTTTCGATACGGCTCAACATCTCAGGTTTTGTCGTCATACCGCCTCGCTGTTAACACGCTGTCAAAAGCCGATCTTGTGTTACCTCGTTAACAATGCATGACGCGTGCCAGGAACACAGGCGAGGGAATGCCTGCTCTGCTGTAAACTTCATGCAATATTTAGTTAACGGATGATCAACATTTGTGCAGCGTAGTTCACTTTTGGTGCAGTGACAGAATCTGCACGTATGAATTTGGTGAATACGTCAGCCCGTTCACATTTTTGATAAGATAGAAACACAGTAGACATGAAAGGGATCCCGGCATGGCGAATTGGCCCTGGCGAGTCAGCGAGCATCTGATGGTGCTTGTTAAGAAAATAGCGATGGTGGTGGGGATCGTACTGGTCGTCCTGCTGGCAGTGCGGGTCTATCTCTCGCAGCAGGGGCCTGAACTGCATCTCTGGCATACCTGGCGGGCAGATGAGATGTCCGTACGCGAGCTCGATGGCGCCGACTTTGCCGGGTATGTTGCCCGCGAAAATGCCATTTTCGCCGATCTTAATACCGCGGTGACGGCAAAAACAGAGCATGAGGAACAAACGCCGCTAAACCGCTATTACCGCCAGAGCCTGGTCTGGCCGGGTCAGTTTTCACCGGATGCCAACCGCTCTTTTGTACTCATGCCAGCCGGAAAGCCGCGCGGCGCGGTGGTGTTGCTTCATGGACTGACGGATTCACCCTATAGCGTCAGACATCTTGCTCAGAATTATCAGGCCCACGGCTTTGTGGCCGTGGTTCCGCGCCTGCCCGGACACGGCACCGCGCCTGGCGCGCTGACGGACGTTGACTGGGAGATGTGGCTGGCGGCGACGCGCCTTGCCGTTCGGGAAGCGACGCGTCTGGCGGGAGAAAATGTGCCCCTGCATCTGGTGGGCTATTCCAACGGCGGGGCGCTGGCGATGAAATATGCCCTCGATGCACTTGACGCGCCATCGCTGCGTAAGCCGCAGCAGCTGGTGCTGCTGTCGCCGATGATCGGCGTGACGGCATTCGCGCGATTCGCCGGTTTCGCCGGGTTACCGGCGCTGCTCCCGGCGTTTGCCAAAGCGGCGTGGCTGAATATTTCCCCGGAATATAACCCGTATAAATACAACTCGTTCCCGGTGAACGCCGCCCGCCAGTCGTGGCTGTTGACGAAGGCGCTGCAGGAGCAGATTGGCCGGGAGGCGCGGGAAAACAGGTTGGCAACGCTGCCGCCGGTTCTGGCATTCCAGTCGGTGATGGATTCCACCGTCAGCACCCGCGCGGTGGTGAGCGGCTTGTTTGATCAGCTTCCGGCAAATGGCAGCGAGCTGGTGGTATTTGATATCAACCAGGCGGCGAGCTTCCGTCCGCTGTTCAAGCCCTCGTCCTGGACGGCCACCTCAGCGCTGCTGCCTACTGTTGAACGACGTTACACTGTCACGGTTATTACCAATGCGAATGAACACAGTTTCTCAACGGTAGCGAAAATCACGCCGGCAGGAAGCACTCACGAGACGGTCGTGCCGCTTGGGCAGTCCTGGCCGCAGGATGTCTATTCCCTGTCGCACGTTGCGGTGCCGTTCCCGCAGGATGACGATCTCTATGGCCGGGAGCCTGACGTGAAAAACCGCTACGGCATTAGCCTGGGGACGATAGCGCTCTGGGGGGAAACGTCTGTATTGAGCGTCGGGAAAGAGGCGCTTATGCGGGTCACCTCAAACCCGTTCTACGGCTACATGGAGGAGAGGATCAACAGCCGAATCGGGGATGAGAAAAAGTAACGTTCTTCTGTTGTGTGAATATGTTAGGTCGCAATGATTAAGTATGTTAAATAATACCTTCAAGGCACCTCTCTCATCGGAACCCGTTTTGTGCTGACGACTCTCATTTACCGAAGCCAGTTGAATTTATCCCACCCGTCAACCGAACTCCGGGAGGTGGTGGAGCGCGCCAGACGCCGTAACGCGAAGCTGAATATAACCGGTGTGCTCCTCTCTAAAGGGGATGACGTACTGCAAATTCTTGAAGGTTCCGAAGAGGGCGTGGTCAGGCTGTTCAATAAAATCCGTGATGACAAGCGGCACAGCGGAGTGGTTGAACTGATGCGGGATTATGGCCCGCGCAGACGATTTGAAAACGTCGGGATGCTGCTGTTCGATCTTCAGACGCAGTCGCCGAAAGAGGTGCTGCAATCGGTGCTGCGTTACAGCAAACTCGACAGTTACCTGGCCTCCGATGACCGCGTATTCAAATTTATTCAGACGTTTATTACAGATAAGCGTCCGAACCCGTCGGGTGGACGTTACGATCCGGCAAAGTGGGCGCTCGAACCCGAAACCTTACCCTTTGGCGAGTCTCTGGGCCTGATTGCCGCGCAAACCTGTCAATTTGCGCTTCAACCGATTGTTGAGCCTTCGGAAGGCAAGATCAGCTCCCTTGAAGCTCTTATCCGCAGCAATGACGGCGGCAGTCCGGACCAGTTCTTCCGCGCCCTTGACCCGGACACCCTCTATCAGGTCGATCTCCAGACGAAAGCCTATGCCTTTGCGCTGGCGGAAAAGCTGGGGATTGGCAGCCACAAAATTGCGGTCAACCTGTTGCCGATGTCGCTGGTGAATGTCCCTGGCGCAGTGGAATTTCTGGTCGGTGAGATTAAAAAACACGGGCTTCAGCCAGAGCAGGTGGTGCTGGAAATCACTGAAAACGAGATGATATCCGGACTGAATCAGTTCAACAGCGCCATTAAACAACTTCGCGGTGAGGGGGTTGGCATGGCGATTGATGATTTTGGTTCCGGCTATGCCGGTCTCTCTCTGCTGACGCGCTTCCAGCCGGATAAAATTAAGATTGACCGGGAGATTATCAGCGATATTCACCTGAGCGGTCCGAAACAGGCGATTGTACGCTCGATTATTAGCTGCTGCTCCGATCTCGAAATCACCCTGGTGGCGGAAGGTATCGAGAAAATAGAGGAGTGGTGCTGGCTCGAATCTGCCGGGATCCGCCGCTTCCAGGGCTTCCTGTTTGCCCGCCCGCTGCTTAACGGCGTCGGAGATATTCACTGGCCGCACCTGGTGCGTTAAGGCAATTTTCCACTCGCGTTATTTCCCCGTCGTCCTGCCTGTGCTTAAATAGCTAAAACGGTTTAACATAGTTTAGCTTCGAGGTTCACATGGAAAAAATCTGGGTACTGGGTGATGCGGTGGTGGATCTGCTGCCTGATGGAGAAGGGAGATTACTGCAATGTCCGGGTGGCGCCCCGGCAAACGTTGCGGTCGGTATTGCCCGCCTGGGGGGGCGTAGCGCGTTTATCGGCAGAGTTGGAGACGATCCTTTCGGGCGCTTTATGGCTCACACACTGGCTGACGAGCGGGTCGATGTGCAGTGGATGCGCCTTGACCCGGCACACCGCACCTCAACGGTGGTGGTCGATCTCGACGAACAGGGCGAACGTTCGTTTACCTTTATGGTGCGCCCGAGCGCCGATCTGTTTCTGGAACCTGCCGATCTGCCTACCTTCAGCCAGGGTGAATGGCTGCACGTCTGCTCCATCGCGCTAAGCGCTGAACCCAGCCGCAGTGCGGCCTTTCAGGCGATGGATGCCATCAGGAAGGCGGGCGGTTACGTCAGTTTTGACCCCAATATACGCCCGGATCTCTGGCCGGATGAAACCGCACTTCGACGCAGCCTTGAAGAGGCGCTGCAACGTGCTGATGTGGTGAAACTCTCCGTCGAGGAACTGGCATTTTTAACCGGTGAGGAGCAGGTGCACGCCGGTCTGGCTGCACTCATGCGCCGCTGTCCGGCGCGGCGGGTGCTCGTCACGCAGGGTAAAGAGGGCGTTATTGCCTGGCATGAAGGCACCGTGAACCACTATCCGGCAACCCCGGTTAAGTGTGTAGATACCACCGGCGCGGGGGATGCCTTCGTCGCCGGTCTGCTCTACGGGCTGGCCGCCGGTCTTGAACTGGTTCCCGCCATCACCTTAGCCCAGCGCTGCGGCGCGCTAGCCACCACCGCGAAAGGGGCGATGACCGCCTTGCCCTGGCAGCACGAGCTGTAATTGCTCCCTTTACAGGCCGTTGGTCGACGGCCTGAATTGTCGCCCCGATCACACTTACTAAAACGGTTTAGCAAAAAAGATTGCCGATCCAAAATTCACCAGTTTAGTATCAGCAACCTAAACCGGTTTAGCAATTTAGCACGTTTAATGACTTCTTTGAGGGATGCGACAAAATGTATAAAAAACGCAGACTTGCCGTGATGATAGGCATGCTGGCCGGAAGTACCTCTGTTTTTGCCCAAACGGATATGACAAGTATCGAAGCGCGGCTTGCCGCAATGGAACAACGCCTTCAGGACGCAGAGACGCGCGCGCAGAGGGCGGAGAAACGCGCCACGGAAGCAGAACAAAAAACGCAGCAGCTCGTTGCCGCGCAGCAGCAGACGCAGTCGACAACCCAGGCGGTGGCGCAGCGCACCACTGCGCTGGAGAAGAAAGCGGATCAAAGCAGCGGGTTTGAGTTCCACGGCTACGCTCGTTCCGGCCTGCTGATGAATGACGCGGCCTCCAGCAGCAAAAGCGGTCCGTATCTGACCCCAGCCGGCGAAACCGGTGGTGCAGTAGGGCGTCTGGGTAATGAAGCCGACACCTACGTTGAGCTGAACCTGGAGCACAAACAGACCCTGGATAACGGGGCGACGACGCGCTTTAAAGCGATGCTGGCCGACGGCCAGAGAACCTATAACGACTGGTCAGCTGATACCAGCGATCTCAATATTCGTCAGGCCTTTGCGGAGCTGGGCAATCTCCCTGATTTCACCGGCGCGCTGAAGGGCAGTACATTCTGGGCAGGTAAACGCTTCGACCGCGATAACTTTGATATTCACTGGCTGGATTCCGACGTGGTGTTCCTGGCCGGTACCGGTGGTGGCGTCTACGACGTGAAATGGAACGATTCGCTGCGCAGTAACTTCTCCCTCTATGGACGCAACTTCGGCAGCGTGGAGCAAACCGACAATAACGTTCAGAACTATATCCTCAGCATGAACCACTTCGCCGGGCCGCTCCAGCTGATGGTGAGCGGCCTGCGGGCTAAAGATAATGACGATCGTAAAGACGCGAACGGCGATCTCATCAAAACGGATGCCGCTAACACGGGCGTTCATGCCCTGGTGGGCTTGCACAACGAGAGCTTCTACGGCCTGCGGGAGGGGACGGCCAAAACCGCGCTGCTGTATGGTCACGGGCTGGGGGCGGAAGTGAAAAGCATCGGCTCGGATGGCGCACTGCTGTCCGAGGCGGATACCTGGCGCTTTGCAAGTTACGGTGTCACGCCAATTGGCGGTGGCTGGAGCATTGCGCCTGCCATCCTGGCGCAGAGCAGTAAAGATCGCTACGTCAAAGGCGACAGCTATGAGTGGGTCACGCTCAACACCCGCCTGATTAAAGAGGTGACCCAGAATTTCGCGCTGGCGTTTGAGGGAAGCTATCAGTACATGGACTTAAACCCGGAAGGTTATAAAGACCGAAACGCCGTCAACGGCAGTTTCTACAAGCTGACCTTTGCTCCGACGTTAAAAGCGAGCAAAATCGGCGATTTCTTCAGCCGCCCGGAGCTTCGCCTGTTCGCCACCTGGATGGACTGGAGCAGCAAACTGGATAATTACGCCACCGATGATGCCTTTGGCAGCAGCGGTTTCAACGCCGGCGGGGAATGGAACTTTGGGGTCCAGATGGAAACCTGGTTTTAACCCATCACGCTCCCGCCTGGCGGGGGCGTTTCGCACATCATAAAAAAGAAGTCAGGCAGAGGTATCTATGGATTTTAATCAAATCGCCCGCGAGCTTATTCCGCTGCTGGGTGGCAAGGAAAATATCGCCAGCGCGGCGCACTGCGCAACGCGTCTTCGTCTGGTGCTGGTTGATGACGCGCTGGCCGATCAGCAGGCGATCGGCAAGGTCGACGGCGTTAAAGGCTGTTTCCGTAACGCCGGGCAGATGCAGGTGATTTTTGGTACGGGCGTGGTGAATAAAGTCTACGCCGCGTTTATTCAGGCGGCGGGGATTAGCGAGTCCAGCAAGTCTGAGGCGGCGGACCTGGCGGCGCGCAAGCTGAACCCGTTCCAGCGCATTGCGCGTCTGCTCTCCAATATCTTTGTGCCGATCATTCCCGCGATTGTGGCGTCCGGCCTGCTGATGGGCCTGCTCGGCATGGTGAAAACCTACGGCTGGGTCAATGCGGACAACGCTATCTATATCATGCTGGACATGTGCAGTTCGGCGGCGTTTATCATTCTGCCGATCCTGATCGGCTTTACCGCCGCGAGGGAGTTTGGAGGTAACCCGTACCTGGGCGCGACGCTGGGCGGCATCCTGACCCATCCGGCGCTGACTAACGCCTGGGGCGTGGCGTCCGGTTTCCACACCATGAACTTCTTCGGCCTGGAGATCGCGATGATTGGCTACCAGGGCACGGTATTTCCGGTGCTGCTGGCCGTCTGGTTTATGAGCATCGTGGAGAAAAACCTGCGCCGCGTGATTCCGGATGCGCTGGACCTGATCCTGACGCCGTTCCTCACCGTTGTGATCTCTGGCTTTATCGCCTTGCTGATTATTGGTCCGGCGGGACGCGCCTTAGGGGATGGTATCTCCTTTATCCTGAGCACGCTTATCGCCCACGCGGGCTGGCTGGCCGGGCTGCTGTTTGGCGGACTGTATTCGGTGATTGTGATCACCGGTATTCACCACAGCTTCCATGCGATTGAAGCGGGGCTGCTGGGCAACCCGTCGATTGGCGTGAACTTCCTGCTGCCGATCTGGGCCATGGCGAACGTGGCGCAGGGCGGAGCCTGTCTGGCGGTGTGGTTCAAAACCAACGATGCCAAAATCAAAGCCATTACGTTACCGTCGGCGTTCTCTGCGATGCTGGGCATCACCGAGGCGGCCATTTTTGGTATCAACCTGCGTTTCGTTAAGCCGTTTATTGCCGCGTTGATTGGTGGCGCGGTGGGGGGCGCCTGGGTGGTCTCTGTGCATGTCTACATGACTGCCGTCGGGTTGACCGCCATTCCGGGTATGGCCATCGTGCAGGCCAGCTCGCTGCTCAACTATATTATCGGCATGGTGATTGCCTTCGGCGTGGCGTTTACCGTCTCGCTGCTGCTGAAATATAAAACGGACTCTGAATAATGACGTTACCTTCCCGCTGGCCTGCGATTCTGCAGGCCGTTATGAAAGGGCAGCCGCGCGCGCAGGCTGACAGCCATTATCCGCAATGGCACGCCGCGCCGGTGACGGGGCTGATGAACGATCCCAACGGGTTTATCTGGTTTGCCGGTCGCTACCATCTGTTCTATCAGTGGAATCCGCTGGACTGTGAGCATCGTTTTAAATGCTGGGGGCACTGGAGTTCTGCGGACCTGGTCCACTGGCAGCATGAGCCGCTGGCGCTGATGCCCGACGAAGAGTATGACCGCAACGGCTGCTACTCCGGTAGCGCCGTGGATAACCAGGGCGTGCTGACGCTGTGCTATACCGGCAACGTGAAGTTCGATGACGGCAGCCGTACCGCCTGGCAGTGCCTGGCCGAGGAACAGCCGGACGGCACCTTTAAAAAGCAGGGGCCGGTGCTGGCGCTGCCGGGGGGCTACACCGGTCACGTGCGTGACCCGAAAGTGTGGCAACACGACGGGCTGTGGTACATGGTGCTGGGCGCGCAGGATCTGCAAAAGCGCGGCAAAGTGCTGCTGTTTAAATCCGCTGATTTACATGCCTGGGCTTCCTGCGGTGAAATCGCTGGTCACGGGGTCAACGGCCTGAAGGACGCAGGTTATATGTGGGAGTGCCCGGACCTGTTCGCGCTCGACGGTACGCACGTGTTGATTTGCTGTCCGCAGGGGCTGGCGCGCGAGCCGTATCGCTATCTCAACACCTATCCGGCCGCCTGGATGAGTGGGGCGTTTAGCTATGAACGCGGCACGTTTGCGCACGGCGAGCTGCACGAGCTTGACGCGGGCTTTGAGTTTTACGCCCCGCAAACGA
The DNA here is from genome assembly GCF_000534515.1 of Enterobacter sp. MGH 37. Lineage (NCBI taxonomy): Bacteria > Pseudomonadati > Pseudomonadota > Gammaproteobacteria > Enterobacterales > Enterobacteriaceae > Enterobacter > Enterobacter sp. MGH 37. The sequence goes on along the minus strand of NZ_KI973205.1, from coordinate 1,494,946 downwards.
CGCTGGCGGAAGATGGACGACGCATTCTGATTGGCTGGATGGGCGTACCGGACGGGGAAGAGATGCTTCAGCCGACGCGGTCGCACGGCTGGATGCACCAGATGACCTGCCCGCGCGAATTGCAGTATCGCGACGGCAAGCTCTGGCAGACTCCGGTGCGTGAGCTGGCGGCGCTGCGTGAAGAGGAGCAGCACTGGCAGGGACGTGCCAGCGATGCGCCCGTTCTGGATGCCGCGCGACTGGAGTTTGAGTTAAGCGCCTCGCAGGTGAACGTCGATTTTGCGGGCGCGCTGCGCCTCACGGTTGATGAGCAGGGCGTGCGGCTGGAACGCGCGAGCCTGAAAACTGGTGAGACGTTGACCCGCTATTGGCAGGGGGACGTCCACCATTTACGCGTCCTGTGCGACCGCTCCAGCGTTGAAATTTTCATCAATCATGGCGAAGGGGTGATGAGCAGCCGCTATTTTCCTGACCATCCGGCCTGGGTGCGCTTCGAAGGTGCGTCCGATATCACATTACGCTACTGGTCGCTGCGCGCCTGCATGATAGAATGAGGGTTTTGGCAGCCGGATCTAAGTCGTTGTGAGAAAAACAAAACGCGTCACCATTAAAGACATCGCGGAGCTGGCGGGTGTGTCAAAAGCCACCGCCAGCCTGGTCCTGAACGGGCGCAGCAAAGAGCTTCGCGTGGCGGAAGAGACGCGTGAACGCGTGCTGGCGATTGCGAAAGAGCACCACTATCAGCCCAGCATTCACGCCCGGTCACTACGCGATAACCGTAGCCACACCATTGGTCTGGTGGTGCCGGAGATCACCAACTACGGCTTTGCCGTCTTTTCTCACGAGCTGGAAACGCTGTGCCGCGAGGCGGGTGTCCAACTGCTGATCTCCTGTAGCGATGAAAATCCGGGGCAGGAGACGGTGGTCGTCAATAACATGGTGGCGCGTCAGGTCGACGGACTGATTGTCGCCTCCAGCATGCTTAATGATGCGGACTACCTGAAACTCAGCGAGCAACTGCCCGTGGTGCTTTTTGATCGCCATATGAACGACAGCACGTTGCCGCTGGTGATCACCGATTCCATCACCCCAACGACGGAACTGGTGGCGGATATTGCCCGCCAGCATCCGGATGAATTCTATTTTCTGGGCGGACAGCCGCGCCTTTCTCCGACTCGCGACCGTCTGGAAGGGTTTAAGCAAGGTCTGCGAGCGGCCGGTGTGGAATTGCGCCCCGAGTGGATCATTCACGGCAACTACCACCCGAGCTCCGGCTACGAAATGTTCGCCGAACTCTGCGCCCGTCTGGGACGCCCACCGAAAGCCCTGTTCACCGCCGCCTGCGGGCTGCTGGAAGGGGTACTGCGCTATATGGGTCAACATAACCTGATGCAAAGTGATATCAGATTAGCCAGCTTTGACGATCACTATCTCTACGATTCGCTGACGATCCCGGTGGATACCATTCGCCAGGACAATCGCCAGCTGGCGTGGCATTGCTTTGATCTGATTGGCAAATTGATCGAAGGGGAGACGCCGCAGCCGTTGCAGCGCAAGCTCAATGCCACCCTGCAGCGGCGCTATAAGTCAGCGGTATAGCCTCGTTCGATACATCAATAACTTTAATTAATTTAAGTTTTGGATGCGCCGATAACCATAAGGAATAATTCTCCTTGAGGTATTGGTTTATGTCGTTGAAAAAGTCATCCCTGATTGTCCTGTTCTCACTGCTTTTGTTCTTTGTGGTCAGCACCGTCACCAGCGTTGGCCTCATCATTAAAAGTAATAATTCCCTGGATAACGTCAACAAAGAGATCCAGGTTGTGCTGTCGATTATTGACCCCATCAACCATAGCCGTACGCTGCGCGTTCGCGTGATGGAGTATGTGAAGATGGTGGAAGCGGGCAACTCGGCAGACGGGGCGGCGAAGCTTGCCGCCGTGAAAGAGGCGCTGACCAAAGCGGACCACGCCTTTGCGGCCTTTATGGCTTCGCCGCGACTCACGGATGAAGCGCCGCTGGTGAGTGCCTATCAGGATGCCTGGCAAAACTACCGTAACCAGGGGCTGGCGCCGCTGATCGATGCCGCTGAGGCACACGATGTTGCTAAATTTAACGCGCTAATCCCGGAAGTTTCCCGCCTCGACCGCCAGTACGAAATCGTTCTCGACCAGGTCCTTTCCGTCCACCAGAAATACGCCAAAAGCCTGAACGAAGACGCGAACAGTAATTTCGTCTCCGGCCTGGTGATGATTGCCGTTATCGCCTGCCTGTTTGTGCTGGTAATTGTTGCCGTCAGCCTCTTCATGAAGCGCTTCGTCTTTGCGCCGGTCAACCTGGCGCGCGAGCACTGCAGCCAGATCGCCGCGGGCAAGCTCGACATTCCGGTGCCGGTGAAGGGGAGTTCGCATAATGAAATCGACCACCTGATGGGCTCGATGGAGCAGATGCGTCAGGCACTGCTGGCCACTATTGCTCAGGTGCGCGATGCGAGCCACACCGTGACGCACGCGGCGCAGGAGATTGCCTCCGGCAATATCGACCTCGCATCACGTACCGAGCAGCAGGCTTCCGCGTTGACCCAGACGGCGGCAAGCATGGAAGAGCTGAGCGCGACGGTGGCGAACAATACCGATAACGTGTATCAGGCCGGAAAACTGGTGCAGGATGCGGTGCACAATGCCCATACCGGCGAAGCGGTGACCCGCGAGGTGATCGACACGATGAATACCATCGCGGCGAATTCGAAGCGCATCGAAGACATTACCAGCGTGATTAACAGCATTGCCTTCCAGACCAACATTCTGGCGCTGAACGCAGCGGTGGAAGCGGCGCGCGCCGGTACGCAGGGCCGCGGTTTTGCGGTAGTGGCCAGTGAAGTACGCACCCTCGCGCAGAAAAGCGCGGTGGCAGCCAAAGACATTGAAAGTCTGATTGCGCAGTCGGTTTCCAGCGTGAAAAACGGTGCGGAGCTGGTCAACCGCTCGGGCGAGGTGATTGACTCGATTATTTCATCGGTGAACAAAGTGAATACGCTGATGGAGCAGATCTCCGTGGCTTCGGAAGAGCAGAGCCGTGGGATCAGCCAGGTCGGGCAGGCGGTGACCGAAATGGACGGCGTGACCCAGCAGAACGCCGCGCTGGTGCAGCAGTCCGCTGCGGCGGCTGCCTCGCTGGAAGAGCAGGCGCAGCAGCTTTCACGGAGTATTTCGAGTTTTAGGTTGCCGGTGCAGGCGTAATTCTTTGAATCTGCCGGGTGGCGCTGACGCTTACCCGGCCTACGAAATCTGTAGGCCCGTGCAAGCGTTAGCGCCGCCGGGCACTCGTTGCGATTGCGCATCCGTAAAAATTATTTCATTCCCCTCAGCAATATTTCCCTCCCTCATCCGTCTACCTCATCACAAGCCATAATCAGTTACGATAAACGAGGTAAACACCATGAGAGATTTTGAACTGCACGGCAGAGGTCACGGGCGCGGATTCGGTCGTCACCGTATGGGCAAGGGCTTAGTCATCGGCGCGGTGGTTTTCATCGTGCTCGGCCTGCTGGTGATGTCCCTGTGGAACGCCTTGCTCCCGGCAATCCTTGGCGTGAAAGCCATTGGTTTCTGGCAGGCGCTGGGCATTCTGGTGCTGAGCCGCATTCTGTTTGGCGGGTTAGGTTTCCGTCCAGGCATGTTTGGCGCACACCGCCGGATGCACGAGCGCTGGATGAACATGACGCCCGAACAGCGCGAGGCGTTTATTCAGCAGCGCCGCGAAGGCTTTGGTCGCCACGGGCGTGGCCACTGCGGCTGGCACGGTCATCGTGACGATAAGCGCGATGACGCTACGCCAAAAGCGCCGGACGCAGAGTGAGCGAGATGAAAGCCGGAGAGGTGGGCGGATCCCTGTTGATGTCGGCGCTCAACGCCTGCCGCGCCCGGCTGAAGGCCTTTATTCGCGGACGAACGTCCGTGCGCGACGACGCAGACGACATTTTGCAGGAAGTGACCTATCAGCTGATGAAGGTGGAGCAGCCGGTCGAAAACGTCGCCGCCTGGCTGTTCCGCGCGGCGCGTAACGAGATGACCGACCGGGCGCGTAAGAAACGCGAGGTGTCGCTCTCCGGCTATTTTACGGATGAAGAGGAGGAGGGCTTCCCGGAGGACGAGCTGGCCGAAACCCTGTTCGGTGTCCCGCAGACGCCGGAAGAGGAGTATCTCAAAACGCTGCTGTGGGAAGAGCTGGGGCAGGCCCTGTCTGAACTGCCGCCGCCGCAGCGCGAGGTGTTTGAAAAGACCGAGCTTCACGGCTACAGCATTAAAATGCTGGCAGAGGAGACGGGGGCCAGCGAACAGGCGCTGTTATCCCGCAAGCACAAGGCGGTGCTGTTTCTGCGCACGCGGTTGCGGGATATCTATGATGCCCTGACGGGCGAATAGCGGCCTCAGACAAAACCTTACACTTCCGGTACTTGTAGATTCATCACTATCGTTTATGATCGGGGCGTCTTGTTACTCTGGAATGTTATGCGCAACCGTCAGCTCCTCGGAAAATGGCTTTTGATCGTTACCTGTCTCGCGATGGCGCTTTGCCTCGTGCAGCGTGCGGTCATGCTCAACCATTTTTTACAGGGACTGGAGCCGCAGATCGCCCTGAGTGCAGACGCCCCGTCGCAAAGCAACGCCGGGGAGTCTGGGCCTTCACCCTGTCAGCTAGGCGCGCACTCCCTGCTTTGCGCGCAGCCGCTGTTCTTCGACGGCGCGCTACCGGCCATTATTATCTTCTTCGCGCTGCTGCAGCTGTTTACGCAAGGGCGGGCATTTGCGCCCGTGGAACAGCCCGTTCAGGCACCGCCTCCCCGAATACACCTTAAAAACTGCGTTTTCCGTGAATGAAAATCATCGTCATCACACGATAATTTTTCACTGTTCACGGAGTAAAACATGGTTAACCTCTTCAGGGGATTCGTCTTCCTGTGGCTGTCCTGCATCGGAATTGTCCATGCGGCGGACACCGGCTGGCTGGTCTCCCCACAAAACGATCACGCCCGCATCCGCTTTCAGGCGGAAAGGGAACAAACGCACATTACAGGCCTGCTCACCGTTGAGCTAAAGCCCGGCTGGAAAACCTACTGGCGGTCGCCGGGCGAGGGTGGCGTCGCGCCAAAAATCACCTGGCCGCAGGGCGTTACGGATAGCTGGTCCTGGCCGGTACCGTCGCGATTCGATATCTCCGGTATGACCACGCAGGGCTATCACGATAAGGTCACGATCCCCATCGTGCTCGACGGCGTGAAGGGCGATACGCTCGACGGCACGCTCACGCTCTCCACGTGCAGTAACGTTTGTCTGCTGACGGACTACCCGCTGCACCTCGATTTTACGCAGCCGGTGGATGACGGTTTCCATCACGCCTTTGACCGCGCGATGCAGGCCGTGCCGGGCACGTCTGGCGTTTCCGCCGATCTGTCCGCCTGGCTCTCTGACGGCAACCTGGTGGTGACGGGAACGACCGACGGGAAATGGGATAATCCGGGGATCTACTTTGACCCGCTGGAGGGGGATATTCTGCCCGGCGAGCCGGCCATTAAGCACGATGGCAATACGCTTCGGGTCACGGTGCCCGTCACCGACGAATGGGGCGATAAGCCCACGTCGCTGGAAGGCAAGAGGCTGTCATTTGTGCTGACCAATGGCAGTGACGCACAGCAAACCACGATGACCGTTGGCGCTACGCCCGCCGAGCCTTCCGCCCCAGGCGGGACGGGCAAAATGGTGCTCTTTGCCCTGCTGGGCGGGCTGATCCTCAACCTGATGCCGTGCGTGCTGCCGGTGATGGGAATGAAGCTTAACAGTATTCTGCAGGCGGGTTCGGACAGACGCGTCATCAGGCTGCGCTTCCTGGCAACCAGCGCCGGGATCCTCACCTCCTTTATGCTGCTGGCCGCCATGGTGACCGGGCTGAAGCTGGCCGGGGCGTCCCTGGGCTGGGGCATTCAGTTCCAGAACCCGTGGTTTATCGGGCTGATGGTTACCGTGACCTTCCTCTTTGCGCTGAACCTGTTTGGAACGTTTGAGATGCTGCTGCCTTCTGCCGCTACCGGGCGACTGGCTACGGCAGGCGGGGCGGGGCTTGGCGGCAGTTTCTGCGAAGGGATGTTTGCTACGCTGCTAGCCACGCCGTGCTCCGCACCGTTCCTCGGTACCGCAGTTGCCTTTGCCCTTGGCGCGCCGCTGCACGCCCTGTGGCTCATCTTCCTGATGCTCGGCGTGGGCATGAGCCTGCCGTGGCTGTTTGTCGCCCTGGTGCCCAAAACGGCCATGCTGCTGCCGAAGCCTGGCCGCTGGATGAACACGCTTAAAGCGATCCTGGGCCTGATGATGCTGGCCTCCAGCCTCTGGCTGGCGACGCTGCTGAGCCTGCATCTGGGGGCAATGGTGAGTCAGATCGTGGTGCTGGTGCTGATTGTTGTCGCGCTGGTGCTGTTCGCGTTGAAGGGGCAAACCTCCTCGCCGTTGTTCTGGATCGTGGTCATCGCGCTGTCGGCGTTTGGCGGGTATCAGCTGCGCGGAGTGTTTACCTCGCCGCCGGACGCTCCGGCGCAACATATCGCTGAGACCATCCCGTGGCAGCCACTGAGTGAAGACGCCATCCAGCAGGCGCTTTCTCAGGGGAAACGGGTGTTTGTGGATATTTCGGCGGACTGGTGTGTGACCTGCAAAGTTAACGAGCATCGGGTCCTGAATCAGCCAGACATCATTGCCGCGCTGAGTCAGCCGGACGTAGTGGCGCTGCGCAGTGACTGGAGCCAGCCGTCCGTCTTTATCGCGGATTTTCTGGCGAAGCGAAACCGCTACGCTATTCCGTTTAATGCGGTATATGGCCCTGGTCTGCCGGAGGGCGAAATCCTCTCGCCGCTGCTGGATAAACGCACCCTGGTCACCACCCTGAACAACGCAAAAGGCTAAACGTATTATGAAAAAATTCCTTATCACGCTGATGCTCCTGCTGGCCTCGGCTCAGGCGATGGCCGCTCAGCCGCTGACGCCAGATCAGGAGCAACGTGCGCAGAAGATGATCGCAGATTTTCTGTTTAACGATCCGAATTCCCCGCGTATCGGCGCGAAAAATCCGAAGCTCACCCTGGTGGTGTTTACCGACTACAACTGCCCGTACTGCAAGAAATTCGACCCCTATCTGGAGAAGATCGTAGAAAAACATCCCGATGTCGCCGTGGTGTTTAAGTTTTTACCTTACCGCTCGGAAAGTTCGCTGACCGCGGCGCGCGATGCGCTCACGCTCTGGCGTCAGGATCCCGGGGCGTTTATGAAACTGAACAATACCCTGATGGCTAAAAAGGGGTACCACGATGACGCCAGCATTCAGGAAGCGCAGAAACGGGCAGGGGTCAGCGTTACCACGCCTGATGAGGAGAGTCTGATGACGATCAAGCGCAGCCTGCTTGTCGCGGAAAAAATGGGCATTCAGGGTACGCCCGCCACGCTGATTGGTGAGGGATTGCTGCCCGGCTGGGTGCCTTTTGAACAGTTCGATGAAATCGTCAGCGACGCGCTGAAAAACCGCTAACCTGAAGGGGGCGTGATGCCCCCGATAAACCGGAGAGGGATATGAAAAAATTACTGTTACTTTCGGCACTGGCGACCTCAGGGCTGGTTCAGGCGGCTGACGCTATACCGGATGTGGTTAAGCACTTCAGCGAGCAGCAGAACATTACAATCATCAAGAAGCTGGATGCTCCCGGCGGCGCGCCGGCCTGGCTGGGGCAATATCAGGACATGGGGGTGACGCTCTTTTTAACCCCGGACGGCAAGCACGTGATTTCGGGCTATCTGTACGATGACAAAGGGAAAAACCTCAGCGAGGGGTATTTCCAGAAAGAGATCTATGCCCCGATGGGACGCGAAATGTGGAAGACGCTCAACGCGGCGCATCCCCTGAAGGAAGGGGCGGATAACGCGCCGCGCAAAGTCTTCGTCTTCGCCGATCCGTTCTGTCCGTACTGCAAGCAGTTCTGGTCAGAGGCGCAGCCGTGGGTCAAGGCGGGCAAGGTCCAGCTGAATACGCTGCTGGTGGCGTTTCTTAACCCTAACAGCGGACGTAACGCTGCCGCGATCCTGAATGCGAAAGATCCGGTCTCGGCCTGGCGCGAATACGAGCTCTCCGGTGGCAAAAAGTTACCGAAACCTGAGGGGGAAGGGTCTCGCGAAACGGTAGCGATCCTGCAGAAACACCAGGCGCTGATGGACAGTCTGGGGGCCAACGCCACCCCGGCCATATACTATATGAACGCGGAAAATGAGCTGCAGCAGGTTGTCGGGATGCCGGACGCGCAGCAGCTTGAAGCGATGTTCGGGCCGAAGCCGTAAAGAACGCAGGCAGAAACAGGACGTTTCTGCCCGGTCTTCCGGTTAGCTACCCCAGCGTCCTTTGAGATAGTTGACCGCCTGCTGCGTCTGCGGCTTGTTCAGGTAGTCTTCCCGGAACAGGATGGTGCCGTTGACGTTGGGCAGCGAATCATTGAGATCGAGCTGTTTTTTCAGTTCCGGCACGCCGCCCTGAACCGTCCAGTCCGGCTCATTTTTCGACGGTTCGCCCACTTTGTAGAACGCGATGCCGATGTACAGACGCGTGTGGGTCGGCTTCACGACGTCGGCCCACCATTTGGTCAGTACGTCATAGCGCGCGGCATCCCGGGAGAAGGGCCAGTAAATCTGCGGGGCGATGTAGTCCAGCAGGCCCTGCTGCACCCACTGACGCGTATCGGCGTAGGATTCATCGTAGGCGGCGGCACCCCGGGTGTCGGAGCCTGCCGGGTCAAAGGAGCGGTTACGCCACACGCCAGCCGGGCTGACGCCAAACTCAACGTCGGGTTTGGTTTGTTTTATCGCGCGGGAAACCTGAACGATCAGCTGATGCGTGTTGTGTCTTCGCCAGTCGGCCTTAGAGGCAAATCCCTGTCCGTACTGCCGGTAAGTCTGAGAATCATTCAGCGCGGATCCCGGTGATTCGGCATAAAAGTAATCATCAAACTGCACGCCGTCTATCGGGTAGTTCGCCACGACTTCCGTGACGACACGGGTTATCCAGTCGCGCACTTCCGGAATGCCGGGATCGAGCACGAAGCGATCGCCCGAGACGCGTACCCACTCCGGGTGCTGGACATAGACGCTGGACGGGGTCTGATACGCCGTCCGGTTCAGGGCAGCGATGGTTGACGGCTTCGTGTTGGTCGACACGCGGTACGGGTTGAACCAGGCATGGACTTTCATACCGCGCTTGTGCGCTTCATCCAGCATAAACTGAAGCGGATCGTATCCCGGATATTCGCCGATGTTGCCCGTCAGCATATCTGACCACGGTAATATTTTTGATGACCAGAGTGCCGTGCTGTCCGGCTTTACCTGGAAAAACACCGTGTTAATCCCAAGGTGTTTAAGGTTATCGAGCTTGGCGATAAGCGCCTGCTTTTGCATTGCGATGCGCTGGTCAGCGCTGGTGCCATTCACCGAGGCCACCGGTGGCCAGTCGAGGCGAGAGACGGTCGCAAGCCAGATCCCGCGCATCGGCTCGTTTGCCTGTTGGGTCGGTTTGCTGACGGTGGGGAGCGGGGTAACTAATGATTTTGGTGGTTTTGAGGAGCAGCTTACAAGTAAAAGTGCGCAGCCAGCCAGCGCACCGATCCGTTTTACGTGTCGCGTCATTTGCGTATTAGCTCTTGATAATCCGACTGTTAGCCCAGGGATTAAAGGCGGGTGCCTCCTGTTCTTTATGTCCCTCGTCGTGGAGGGAATCCAGATACAGGGCTTCGACCTCCGCGCGTGCCCACGGGGTACGGCGCAGAAATTTCAGGCTCGATTTAACGCTGGGGTCTTTTCTGAAACAGTTAATTTTGATGCGGTCACCCAACTCGCTCCAGCCATATTTCGCCACCAGGGCGTTGACCATCATCTCCAGCGTGACGCCATGCAAAGGATCGTTAGAAATGTGTGCAGTCATAGGTGTCCGGATGTCTCAATTTTTGTGGGGGTGGAGTTACCGGTGAAAGGGTACAAGAAAGCAGGGGAAGCGGCAATTTAAGCGTGAAATTCTTCACCCCCGAGGGGTGAAGAAAGAGGAACGTTCGTTTACTTTTTGTCTTTAAACAGTTCAGGTGCCCACGGTGTCGGATCAACCTCCATAAACGGCGCGCGCTCGAAGCGATCCTTCAGCGCCCACGGCACCGTGCAATCAAAGATGGTCTTGCAGGAGATGCCGTTTCCGCGAATTGAGTTGCTGTAATCCGGCGACTGAGACGGATCCAGCTGGTGACCGCGGATCCCCGGAATATTCGTGATGCTGACATCGCCCTGCATACGGGTGGTCATCGCCCACAGGATGTCGTCGCTGTCGAAAATATCCACGTCTTCATCGACAAGGATAATGTTTTTCAGCTCCGAATAGGTGGCTAACGCGATAAGTGCTGCCTGGCCCTGGCGTCCTTCATCTGACGGCTGGCGTTTTTTCACCTGCAAAATACCCAGGAATTTACCGCCACCCGCGGTATGCGCATAGACGTTTTGCAGGAAGCCCGGAATCGCCTCCTCAACCGCATTGCGGATGCTGGCCTCCGTCGGCAAACCGGCCAGGGTGGTATGTTCTTCTCCGGGGCCCACCAGCGTTTGCAGGATAGCCTGATGGCGCATGGTCACCGCTTTTACTTTGATCACGGGCAGAGACGGGTTCGCCTCACCGCAGTAGCCCGGGAATTCCGGCATCGCGTGGCCGGTGTTGGTATGCTGATCTTCTCTTACGCGCACGCCGGGAAGCAGTTCGCCTTCAATGATAATTTCCGCCCGCGCGATGGCTTTCTCTTTTACCGCCACGCCCTGTACCAGCTCGACCGGCTGCTGGCGCAACGCCCCGGCGACGCCCAGCTCATTGTAACCAAACGGTGTGGTGGGGGCCTCAAAACACGCGCCGATATAGATAGCGGGATCGAGCCCCATGTTGATCGTCACCGGCAGCGGTTTTCCGGCCGCTTCCGCTTTTTTGCGAAAGACTTCAATATGGCGACCGGCGGCCAGGAACATGGATAGCTCATCGCGCTCCTGCACGCAAAGGCGGTGGATGGTGACATCCGTCAGCGAGCTGTCCTCCGGATCGCTTGCCAGCACCAGTCCCAGGCAGAAGAACGGGCCTGCATCAATCGGCGTATTGGTTGGTGCTGGCAGCAGTTTGCGCAGATCGAAGTCCGGATCGTCAGCGTAGAAGACCTGCTCCTGACAAGGGGCCTGCGAGGCCGGGACGACAACGGGTGCGACCGGTTTTTTCACCGCCTGACCGACATGTTTTGCCAGTTCAGAAGGCGCACAGCCTAACAAAAGTGCCGCGCGTTCACGGCTGGCGTGCATGCCCACCAGAATGCGCGAGCCCGGATAGCCCTTCACGCTGTTGAACATCATGGCCGGCCCCGTGCGGGTCGGGCTTTTTACCGTACCGCCCGCGCCAATATGACGATACACACCTGCCAGCTCTGCATTAGGATCGACGGGATGATCGGTTTCAATATACTGGCCTTCGTGGCGCTGCAGTAAGGCGATGGCACTTCTGAGATCGTTGACTGAGTTTTCCATATTTTCCTCCCTCGGTTGAATACCTCCATTTTTACGACAATGACCCATAGCATCAATTGCATCATTACTGCTAAATTGATAATAAATTTATTATCAAAAAAGGAAGTCTCCCGTGCAGTTTCGTCAGATGCGCCATTTCATTGTCGTTGCCGAAGAACTCCACATGCACCGGGCCGCCGAGCGTTTAAACATGGCGCAACCGGCGCTGAGCCAGCAGATAAAGGCGCTGGAAGAACGTTTAGGCGTCACGCTCTTTAGCCGGGCGAACCGTCGCTTAACCCTGACGCCCGCGGGCGACGCGTTTCTGGTGAAGGCCAGGCTCGCCATCTCCCTGACTGAGCAGGCGGTACTGGACGCCAGGCAAACGGCGAGAGGCGAGCAGGGGGTGTTAAACCTGGGATGCGTGTCGAGTGCGATGTTCGACGGTAAGCTGCCCGCTGCACTGCGCCAGATGCACAGCCGCTGGCCGGCGATAACCATGTCTTTGATGACGGGCAATGTGCAGACGCTCTATGCCGCCGTGCAAAGTAACCAGCTGGATGTGGCGATTATTCGGGCACCGCTGCCATCGCTGCCTGACGATCTGCAAAGCCGGCCGTTCACCTCAGAAAAAACGGTGCTGGCGCTGTATCGCCAGCATCCTCTGGCCGACTCTTCCGCTCTGACGCTCGCGTCAGTGAAGGATGAAAAATGGATCTCGCTTCGCGATCCGGAGGGCATGGGGCTGGAGCAGTACTTTTATGACGTCTGTAGCGGGGCGGGTTTCCAGCCGGACGTAGTGCAGAATGCGACGGATGTTCCCACGGTGATAAGCCTGGTCTCCGCGGGATTTGGTCTGGCGTTGCTGCCTGCGTCAGCAAAGGCAGTGAGTGTCGAGAATGTCGTTTACGTGGACATTCTCGACCGTCTCAGGGAAAGCGAACTGACGCTGGTGTGCCACCGAATTATTCGCTCAGAAGTGCTTAAAAAATTTCTGGTGACCCTCGAGCACACCTGACGGCGTCATCCGCTTATTTCACGCTGCTGGCGTCCCGGTTGGTATAGGTAACGGGAACCCAGGCATAGCCACCGTTTTCACCTTTGGTGACATAGCCGATACCCGGGAACGGCAGATGGGGCGCGGCAATCAGGTCTCTGTTTTTCACAAAGTCCGCAAACGCCTGTTCGCGCACGCTTGCCGCTTTGTTCTGATCTTCATCGTAGGTGATGGTCACACCAGGCTGCGGGAACTGGACCGCCCCGGCATGAATGATGTCGCCGACAAAGGTGATCTTCTCGCCTTTGCTTGTCAGCGTGTAGAAGGCTGAACCCGGCGTATGGCCGGGATGAACCGTGCCGGTCAGCCCCGGAAGAATCTCAGCCGTGCCGCTAAAAGGCACCACTTTACCGGCGTCAAGATAGGGCTTTAAGGTCTTCTGCGCGACGTCAAAGTAGTTCTTGCCGTAGCCGGTTTTCTTTTGATTATCGTCGTTAAAGAAAAAGTCGACGTCGGGTTTGCCAACGAAAACGCGTGCGTTGCTGAATACCACCTTGCCGTCTTTGACCAGACCGCCCGCGTGATCGGAGTGGGCGTGGGTCAGCAGGACTTCAGTAATGTCCTCGGGTTTAACCCCTTGCGTGGCGAGGCTTTCAACCAGGCGTCCACCCGCATCAGGACCAAAGAGCTGGCCCGAGCCGGTATCCACCAGAATTTTATGTCCGGGGATCGCAATCAGGAACGCGTTAATGGAGACCTCGGCCGGGTTGGTCTGGAAATTTTTCGCGAGCAGCGCATCAATCTTTTGCGGCGTTGTCCGGCGCAGCAGCTTATGCAGATCCTGCGCGACGGTTCCGTCGGTAAAAGACGTGACAATGACATCGCCGACCTGCACGCGGTAACCGCCCGCCGGTTGTTTAACGACGTGCTGGGGCGTTTCTGCCGAAGCCTGCAGCACAGGGTAGAAAAGCAGTGAACTGGACATCAGCGTGGAAAGAGCAAGTTTTTTCATGGTAAGCATACGCGTCTCCTTTGAAAGTGCTCATCTTACTCATAGCGGCCGTAGAGCAGCGAGTTTCCTCTACACCAGCATGTAATACCAGAACAGGGCAACTTCGTCTTTTTCCGGTAAAGCGTTGTACAGATAACGGTCGTATCCGCCCAGGGTGAAACCGTAGTTTCGGTAAAACAGACAGGCCGAGACGTTCACATTTTGGGTTTCCAGCCGCAGTCCGGGCGCGTTTACGCTTCGCGCCCACACGTGCGCGGCGGCCATCAGTTTTTGTGCTGCGCCGGTTCTGCGTTTTGTACGATCTACGGCTATGTAATCCACCGAGATAAACTTATTCCAGCCAATTGATGCAGTAATAAAGCCGGCTATTTCACCCTCGTCCGTTTCTGCAACAAGAAATATGGCGTCCGGGTTAACACAATGATTTTCAAGTGTCTGGATATCGAGCTCGTAGGTTTTTATCCAGGGCTCGGCGATAGCTTCAATATGCAAATCACAATGGAGAAAAGGCTCTCGTGCAATGTGGTTAACGGTGAAAGAGAAGTCACAACATTCGAGGCGTACGAGGTCGGTATTTAATCCTTTTCGAATCTGCATAGTATTCCCGGTAGTGAGTGAGTTCATAAAGAATAGACGAAGCGGTTAAATCCGCTGAGCCAACATACTTTTAATCCTGAACTAAGCTTGTACTTCGTTCCGCGTAAAATGTGGGTCATTCGAGGACAATGAATGGAATTCAGGACATTTCAAAAGCAGTGGGGTGCTGAGTTTATTTCCGATGACGTTGTACGTTTTCGCGTCTGGGCAGAAGGACAGAAAGCGCTGACGCTACGTCTGGCCGTCACCGACGTGCCGATGACGGCAGTGGGTAACGGTTGGTTTCAGGCAGACGTTCCGGGCGTTACGCACGGCACAGAGTATCAGTTTGTCCTGCAGGACGGCATGACGGTGCCCGATCCCGCGTCTCGCGCACAGGCGAGAGACGTTAACGGCCCCTCCATCGTTATCGATCCCCGACGTTATCAGCCGGTTAACCGGGACTGGTCAGGGCGGCCGTGGGAAGAGACGGTTATCTATGAACTGCACATTGGCACGTTTACCCCGGAGGGGACCTTCCGGGCCGCGATTGAAAAACTCCCTTACCTGGCAGAACTGGGTATTACCCAGCTTGAAGTTATGCCCGTGTCTCAGTTTGGCGGATCCCGCGGCTGGGGATACGACGGTGTGTTGCTTTATGCTCCGCACGCCGCATACGGTACGCCAGAGGATTTCCACGCGTTAATCGATGCCGCGCACGGTCTTGGGCTTTCCGTGGTGCTGGATATCGTACTCAACCACTTCGGCCCGGAAGGCAACTATCTCCCGTTGCTGTCGCCTGCCTTTTTCGATGCAGAGCGGATGACGCCCTGGGGCAACGGAATCGCCTACGAGCGCGAGCCGGTAAGACATTACATTACCGATGCGCCGCTCTACTGGCTGACCGAGTACCGCCTGGACGGCCTGCGTTTTGATGCCATCGACCAGATTAAAGACAGCTCGAAGACGCATATTCTCCAGGAAATTGCAGAGAAGATCCGTGAGGCGATCCCGAACCGTCATGTTCACCTGACCACGGAAGACAGCCGCAACGTCATTTTCCTGCATCCGCGTGATGAGCACGGCAATACGCCGCTGTTTACCGCTGAGTGGAATGATGATTTCCACAACGCGGCTCACGTGTTTGCCACCGGTGAGACGCACGCGTACTACCAGGATTTTGCGTTTGAACCAGAGAAAAAATTCGCCCGGGCGCTGGCAGAAGGGTTTGTCTACCAGGGCGAGGTTTCGCTGCAAACCGGCCAGTCCCGCGGGGTGGAGTGTCACACGCAGCCACCGCAGTTCTTCGTTGATTTTATTCAGAACCACGATCAGACCGGGAATCGCGCCCATGGTGAGCGGCTTATCACCCTCGCAGGTGCCAATAAAACCCGTGTGCTGCTTGCTGCACTACTGCTTTCCCCCCATATCCCGCTGCTGTTTATGGGCGAGGAGTTTGGTGAATCACATCCGTTCCTGTTCTTCACCGATTTTCACGGCGATCTGGCCGACGCGGTGCGGGAAGGGCGCGCAAAAGAGTTTACTGGCCATGCCGGGCACGATGACGCTGTCCCGGACCCGAATGACGTGAACACCTTTGTCCGCTCAAAGCTTGACTGGAATAAAATTGCCACCGACGACGGCAAAACGTGGCTCCGCTTCACGCGCCATCTGCTTACGCTGCGTCATCGTTATATCGTTCCGCTTCTGCATGAGGGAAGTCGCGTCGAGGGCAAGGTGATCGGGACGGCGCCCGGGATGGTGGCCGTAAGCTGGCGCTTCCCGTCCGGAACGCTTTCGCTGGCGCTTAATATCGGCAATAAATCTGTCAAACCGCCCGCTCTCCCGGGGGAGACGCGCTTCGCCTGGCCGGAGGTAACCGACATTTTGCCGCCGAACAGTATTGTCGTTCGCTTTGCTGATGGAGAAGCATCGTTATGATCCCTTCCGCCACGTACCGTATACAGTTCCGTAATGGCATGACCTTCGATCGCGTTGTCGGGCTGGTACCCTATCTGAAAGACCTCGGCATCAGCCACCTTTATGCCTCCCCGGTGTTTACTGCCACAACGGATTCCACGCACGGCTATGACGTCACCAACCCGAATGAAATAGACCCTGCGATCGGCGGACGCGAAGGTTTCGACCGCTTGTCCGCGGCGCTTAAGCAGGCCGGCATGGGGCTGATACTGGATATTGTCCCTAACCATATGTCGACCTCTCTGGAAAACACCTGGTGGCGGGACGTGATTGAGTACGGACAGCAGAGCCGCTATTTCCGCTATTTCGATATCGACGGGTCTCGCCCGCTGACGCTGCCGTTTCTCGGGGACACCTTTGAGGCGGAGCTGGAGAAGGGGGCCATTACTTTAAAACGTGACCCTGTCACAAAAAAAGCCGCTCTGATCTATTATGACACCGCATATCCGCTCAACCCGGGCACGTTCAGCGAGGATAAGAGCCTTGCGGAACTGCATGAAGCACAAAGCTGGCGATTGATGTCCTGGCGGGAAGCGCCGAAACAGCTTTCGTGGCGACGTTTCTTTGAGATTACCGGTCTGGTGGGCGTGCGGGTTGAAGATGACGCGGTATTCGACGATACGCATCGCCTCATCCTTGAACTGGTTCACGCGGGTGTGGTGGACGGTCTGCGGATCGACCATATCGACGGTCTGGCCGATCCGCTGGGCTATCTGCAGCGCCTGCGGCAGGCAACCGGACCGGACTGTTATATCACGGTCGAGAAAATTCTCGCTAAAGGAGAACAGCTTCCCGCCGAGTGGCCCGTCTCCGGTACTACCGGGTACGAATTTATCGCTTCGCTGGCGGAAGTGCTGGTCGACGACGATAACCTGTCGCGTCTGGAAAAAATTCACGACGAGACGCTGGGGGTAACGGTCGATCGCCACGCGGAACTGCGCGATGCGAAAGGCCTGATGACCGATCGTAATTTTGAGGGCGAGTTCACCACGCTGCTTAATCTTGCAGACGATCTGGCCCGCCGCAATGACGTTGCGCTGCAACGCGATGATATTCACCACGCGTTACGCGAGCTGCTTATCGCCTTTCCGGTGTACCGCACCTACGGCACCCGGGAGGGGTTAACCCCGCCAGATGTCGCGCTGCTTAACCGCGTGGTCGGCAGCGTAGAGACATCCGAAGCCGCCCTGAGCCTGGTAGTCCGCATTCTTACCGGCGACTTGCCGGAAGAGTGCCGCGAGTCCGCCGCGCTTTTCAGAACCCGCTTTCAGCAGTTGACCGGGCCGCTGATGGCGAAGTCCGTTGAAGACACGCTGTTCTTTCGTCATAACCTGGAGCTGGCGCTTAATGAAGTGGGCGCCGACCCGACGCCGCGCGCGTTCTCGCTATCCCGCTTTCATCAGGAGATGCGCATTCGTCTGGCCCGTCAGCCCGATGCGCTGCTGGGCACCTCCACGCACGATACCAAGCGCGGGGAAGATGCCCGGGCCCGGCTTTACACCCTGACGGAGGCCCCGGAACAGTGGGGCGAAAATCTGGCCCGCTGGCGCCAGATGAACCAGACCCAGGTGCGGTTTCTCAATGACGGTACCGCGCCAAACGCCGCCGACACGTGGATGATCTATCAGGCGCTGGCAGGCGTCTGGCCGGCCACGCTGTCGCCGGACGACGCCGACGGGCTTGCCTCGCTGGAGGCGCGTTTTATCGCTTTCCTCGAAAAAGCGCTGCGCGAGGCGAAACAGCGCACAGACTGGATCGACAGCAACGAGAGCTATGAGAGCGTGGTGCTGCGCTATGCCCGGCACCTGCTTTCACCTGACAACACGCTGTTTCTGCATGATTTCAGCGAGTCCATGCGGCCCTTTATCCGCGCCGGACTGATGAACAGCCTCAGCCAGACGGTGATTAAGCTGACGGCGCCCGGCGTGCCGGATATCTATCAGGGCAGCGAGGCGCTTAACGTTAGCCTTGTCGATCCGGATAACCGCCGCGAGCCGGACTTTCCGACGCTGGTGCAAAACCTCAGCGTGGCGAATGCCGGTATGTTTGAAAACCCGGCGTGCTGGCAGGACGGAAGGGTGAAGCAGTTTGTCACCGCTACGCTCCTGCGTCTGCGTCCACACTATCCCGGGCTGTTTCGCTATGGCGACTGGCTGCCGCTTAAAGTGTCCGGCGATCGGGAGGAGCATCTGATTGTCTATGCGCGGGTGAAAGACGGCGAGGTGCTGATTGTTGCCGTGCCGCGACTGGTTTTTGGCGTCACCGATAACCGCACGCTGTGGGGCAATACCACGGTGGCGATACCCGAGGCGCTGGCAGGAAAACGCTATCGGGATCTGTTCAGCGGTGAAAGCCGCATGCTGCAAGAGACGCTGGATTTAACGTCGGAAAAGGGATGTGTACTGGTTCTGCTTACCTGCGAATAATCGTGGAGAACGAAAATGGCAAAGGATACAACGTTTGAAATTCGGGCCGGTCATGGCCAGCAGTTGGGTGCAAATTATGACGGGAAGGGGGTCAACTTCGCGCTGTTCTCCGCTCACGCTGAGCGGGTGGAGCTCTGTCTGTTTGACCCCTCCGGGAAAACGGAAATCGCCCGGCTCGAGCTTCCTGAATATACCCACGAAGTCTGGCACGGCTATGTGCCGGATCTGAAGCCCGGTACGCTTTACGGCTATCGCGTCTACGGCCCCTATGACCCGGAAAACGGTCATCGCTTCAACCCGCATAAACTGCTTATCGACCCCTATGCCCGCGAACTGGTGGGTGATATCGACTGGAACGAGGCCCATTTCGGCTATGCGCTGGGGCATGACGAATTAGACTTGAGTTTTGATACCCGTGACAGCGCGCCGTTCACGCCAAAATGTAAGGTTATCGACCCGAACGCCTGTGACTGGCAGGACACTAACCGACCCACTATCCCCTGGCCGAACACCGTGGTGTATGAAAGCCACGTAAAAGGGTTTACCCAGATGAACCCGGCAATTCCTCCCGAACTGCGGGGCACCTTTGAGGGGATGGGGCATAAAGCCTCCGTGGACTACATCAAAAGCCTCGGCATCACCTCGGTGGAGCTGCTCCCTGTTCACTGGTTCCCGGACGATCAACATCTTCTCGACCGCGGTCTGAAAAACTTCTGGGGCTATAACACGCTGGGCTTTTTTGCGCCGGCGTCGCGCTACTTCGGCCCGGCGGGGATCCAGGGCTTTCGCGATATGGTGCGCGCTTATCATGATGCTGGCATCGAAGTGATTCTCGACGTGGTGTATAACCACACGGCGGAAGGCAATGAGCTTGGCCCCACGCTCTCGTTTAAAGGCATTGATAACTACAGCTATTATCGCACACTGCCTGACCAGCACCGGTATTACATCAACGACACCGGAACGGGGAACACGGTCAATACCTCTCACCCGCGTGTGCTGCAGATGGTGATGGATTCGCTGCGCTACTGGGCGGAGT
The DNA here is from genome assembly GCF_000534515.1 of Enterobacter sp. MGH 37. Classification (NCBI taxonomy): domain Bacteria; kingdom Pseudomonadati; phylum Pseudomonadota; class Gammaproteobacteria; order Enterobacterales; family Enterobacteriaceae; genus Enterobacter; species Enterobacter sp. MGH 37. Next base: position 1,475,319 of record NZ_KI973205.1, on the reverse strand, counting down.
CGATGCATATTGACGGTTTCCGTTTCGACCTGGGAACGATACTGGGCCGCGAGCCGGAAGGGTTTGATCCGCGCGGCGGCTTTTTCGACGCCATGACCCAGGATCCGGTTTTATCCCGACTGAAGCTAATTGGTGAACCCTGGGATATCGGCCCCGGCGGCTATCAGGTGGGCGGTTTTCCGCCAGGCTGGGGTGAATGGAACGACAAATACCGCGACACCGTACGCGAGTACTGGAAGGGGGATAACGTCTCTAACGACTTTGCCGCCCGTCTGCTGGGATCCGGTGACTTGTACGATCTGCGCGGGCGTCGCCCCTGGGCCAGCGTTAATTTCATCACCGCCCATGACGGCTTTACGCTGAATGACCTGGTGTCGTACAACGAGAAGCATAACGCCGACAACGGGGAAGACAATAATGATGGCCATAACGATAACCGTTCATACAACTATGGCGAAGAAGGGCCGACGGAGAACCCGGATATTATTGCTACCCGCGAAAGGCAGAAGCGTAATTTCCTGACCACGCTGCTGTTTTCCCATGGTACGCCAATGCTGCTGGCCGGCGATGAGTTTGGCCGCACGCAGAAGGGCAACAACAACGGCTACTGCCAGGACAGTGAGATCTCGTGGATCGACTGGAAAGGACTCTCCGAGAACGACGCTGCGCTGCGCGAGTTTACCCGACGTTTGATTGCGCTTCGTGCCGCGCAACCGTTATTGCGTCGTGAAAGCTGGCGCGACGGGCTGGAGATCCGCTGGTTTAACGCCGGCGGCGGTCCGCAGCAGGCAGAGCAGTGGGATGAGGGCTCGACGCTCGGGGTGTCCATCAGCAGGCCCGATCTCAAACAGGAAGAGGGGATCTGGCACGATGTGCTCATGCTGTTCAACCCGTTTGAAGGCAGCGTGGCATTCCAGATCCCACAGTTTGGTGAAGGGGGATGGGTGCTGGAGCTGTCTACAGCCGATGACGCCGTGACCGGGAAGGCGATCACCGAAGCGGTAGAATTCGAGCTGGCCGGACGCAGCATTACTCTTTTCCGACGGCCCTGAGTTTACAGTGATGCCGCCGCCCTGGCGGCGGTGTCGTACAGGGAGGAAATCGTGCGTAACAGCTGCGCGGTTTCGCCAATGGATTTTCCGGCAATGCCGCTCTCCGCATGTATCGCGATCAGACACGCCTCCCGCACGTCGCGGTATTTCATACATAACGCTTTACCTTCCTCCGTGGTGGAGAAAAAGAGCTCTTTACCCGCTTTCTCACTTGTCACGTAGCCTGCTTTAACCAGCTTTTTCAGGGCATAAGTCACCACATGCGTATCTTCCACGTTGAGAACAAAACAGATATCAGCCAGCTTTTTCTTGCGGTCGCGGTGGTTCACATGGTGCAGAAGTGAGACATCAAAGGCGCCCATATCGGGCTCGCCGGCAGCCGTCATGCAGCGCACCATCCATTTGTTGAACGCGTTGCTGGTCATGATCAGCGCGTATTCCAGCTCTGACAGTTCCGCGCAGCGCTCGGACACCAGATGGCGGGACGAGACGATCCGGCCATCGTTGATGTCGTCGTGATGGGGTGAAGCACGCTTTTCTGAGGTCATAACGTTCCTTAGTCAGAAATGTAAACTCATCGATAAAATAAGAACATTTTATTGATAAATTGTTTACATGTTTTTGAGGTTCAGATATAGCTTTTTAGCGCAGGTTTTGCAAAGCCTGACGAAAACACAACATCGCTCGCCGCAAATTAAAAAAATAGCCGTCGGCGCGCAACGCTCACTTTCGATAGGGTAAACGTTATGGACGGTTCTACGCTGTTGCCGCTGATCGGGATACCGATCGTGGTTATTGGTTTTGCTTTGCGCTTCAACCCGCTACTGGTGGTCGTGGTCGCGGGGCTGGCGACGGGTCTGCTGGTCGGTATGGATTTCGGCATGCTGCTTGAGACCTTTGGCGAGAAGTTCGTCAATAGCCGATCGCTCGCGACCTTCATTCTGATCCTGCCGGTCATTGGTCTGCTGGAATATTACGGGCTAAAAGAGCGCGCCCAGGCCTGGGTCGCGAAGATCGCCAGCGCCACCTCGGCGCGTATTTTGATGCTCTACTTTGTCGCCCGTGAAGGCACGGCCGCGCTGGGGTTGATGTCGCTGGGCGGGCATGCCCAGACGGTACGCCCGCTGCTGGCGCCGATGGCTGAAGGGGCCGCTCTGAACGAGTATGGTGAACTGCCGCAGCATATCCGCGACAAAATCAAAGCCCATGCCGCCGCGTGTGACAATATCGCGGTCTTCTTTGGGGAAGACATTTTTATCGCCTTTGGTGCAGTGCTGCTGATTGACGCGTTCCTGAAAGAGAACGGCATTCAGGGGATTGAACCGCTCCATATCGGCCTGTGGGCCATTCCGACGGCCATTGCGGCATTGATTATTCATATGACACGCCTGCTGCGCCTGGATGCCAGTATCCGTCGTGACGTGATGGCCTGGCGTGCAGAGCAGGCAACGCAGGGGGCCGCGCAATGATGACGCTTATCACCATTAACCGCGTGTACTACCTGATTGGCTTCGTCGTGATGTTGCTGGTGGTCATGACCCTGCGCGATCGTGCGAATCCGAAGCGTTTCACCACGGCGCTTTTCTGGTTTTTATTCGGCGGGATTTTCCTGTTCGGTGATCTGATGGTTCAGGAGCTCGGCAAATCGCTGGCGTACCGGATCATCGGCGGCAGCGTTATCGTTATCGCGCTGCTGGCGGGCTTTGGTCTTGTCGGAAAGGGGCACTACAAAATGGCCTCCGATGAGGAACGGGTTGCCTCGTCAAACCGCCTCAAAAACTGGCTGTTCCTGCCTGCGCTGATGATCCCCGTGGTGACGGTGATCGGGACGCTGTTCCTGAAGGGCGTGTCGATTGGCGGCGTTTATCTTCTCGACCAGAAACAGCTCACCCTTGCGGCGCTGTGCGTGGCCTGCGTCGCGGCGATCCTCACCGGCTGGTGGCTGACGAAGGGCACGCCGCTGCACGCGATTCGCCAGTCTCGCCGTCTTGTCGATACCATCGGCTGGGCGGTGATCCTGCCGCAGATGCTGGCCATGCTGGGTGGGGTATTCGTGGCGGCCAATACCGGTGACTCCGTGCAAAAGGTGGTGAGCCTGTTTGTGAACCCGGATAACCGCTTTATGCTGGTGGTGATTTACTGCGTGGGGATGGCGCTGTTTACCATGATCATGGGTAACGCCTTTGCCGCTTTCCCGGTATTGAGTGCCGGTATCGCCTTGCCGTTCCTGATTAACGTGCATCACGGTAACCCGGCACCGCTGCTGGCGATTGGCATGTACGCAGGGTATTGCGGCACGCTGATGACGCCGATGGCCGCGAACTTCAATATCGTGCCCGCCGCGCTGCTGGAGCTGAAGGACAAATATCAGGTAATCAAGATCCAGATCCCGACCGCGTTAACCTTGCTGGTGGTGAACGTGTTCTTAATGTATTTCCTCGTTTTTCGCTAAGGAGCGGTTATGGAATTAACGCAACAACAGGCTGACGCGTTTGCCCGAATGCCTTTAACCTATTTGCGCCAGGAATACCCGAACCACATCATGCACCTGCTGAATGATGATGGGGATGTTCTGCCGCCTCGCGAACTGCACCCGATTTTCTACGGCTGTTTTGACTGGCACTCGGCCGTGCACGGCTACTGGCTGCTGCTGCGCTGCGTGCGTCTCTATCCAGAATTGCCGTGCCGGGAAGAAATCGTCGCGCTATTCGACGAGCACCTAACCGAAGAGAACGTGGCTAAGGAACTGGCCTATTTTACTGCGCCGTTCCGCGCCTCGTTTGAGCGCCCGTATGGCTACGGCTGGCTGCTGGCGCTGGCCCAGGAACTGAAACAGTCGTCGCTGCCGCAGGCCGCAGGCTGGTATCAGACGCTTGAACCGTTAACGCAGGATATTCGCAATCGTCTGGTGGATTACCTCGGCAAGCTCACCTATCCGATCCGCGTCGGGACGCATTACAACACGGCGTTTGCTCTGGCGCTGGCGCTCGACTATGCGCGTACAGTGAGTGACAGCGGGCTTGAGCAGGCTATTCTGGCATCAGCGGAACGGTTTTATCTCGCCGACACGCGCTACCCGGCGCACTACGAGCCCGGCGGTGATGAGTATATTTCCGGTGCGCTGACAGAAGCGTTGCTGATGAGCAAGGTGGCAGAGGACTTCCCGGCCTGGTTCGACGCGTTTCTGCCGGAGGTGGGCGCCGTTGCAGCCCTGATGAGCCCGGCGCAAGTGAGTGACCGTACCGACCCGAAAATTGCCCATCTGGACGGGTTAAACCTAAGCCGCGCCTGGTGTATGAAGCATATCGCAAAAGCGCTTCCCGCAAACCATCCGGCGCAGCAGGCGCTGCGTGATTCGGTGGCGAAACACCTGATGGCAAGCGTAGAGCATGTTGTCGGCAGCCACTACAGCGGCGGGCACTGGCTGGCGAGCTTTGCGCTGCTGGCGCTGGAGTAAATAAACGATACGCCTTTCTTGCCGGGTGGCGCTGCGCTTACCCGGCCTACATTGTTCATTAAAATCAATATATTGCATATTATCTTGTAGGCCCGTGCAAGCGTAGCGCCGCCGGGCGCAGCCTGCTCGCGCTAAACAACACGGCGCCCGTCGAGGCTATGACGGCGATCCACAGCGCAACATGCACGATCCGGTCATCAAGGGTTTGGCCGGGTGTTGCCGCCAGCAGCACGCCCACCGTAGCGGCGCCGAGACACTGGCCGAATGTCCTGACGATAGACAACACGCCGGAGGCATAGCTGGCATAGTCCCGCGTCACGTTAGCGAGCATTTCCCGGTTATTGGGGCTCTGGAAGCAGCCAAACCCTATCCCGCAAACCAGGCTGCGCAGGCAGATGTTCCATACGGATGGGCTTTCAGGCAGGGTCGCCAGCAGAACCAACCCACCGATAAATATCATAAGCCCGAGGGTCGAAATCAGCGGCGCGGAAATCGTATCTGCCCAACGCCCCGCGTGCGGCGCAATCAGCACAATACCTATCGGCCACGGGGTAAAGAGCAGCGCAGAAACCACGGGACTGTAGCCATACACGCTCTGAAACAGGAACGGCAGCGCGACAAAGGTGATGCCCTGGCTCACAAACGAGGCCAGCGAGGTTAGCGCAGCGAGGGTAAAGCGTCCGTTTTTGAATATGACGGGCGGCAATAAAGGGTGACTTGCCCGCCGAATCCGCCAGATAAAGGCGAGGGCGCTCATCAGCGCGAGAAGTCCCCAGCCGATGGCTTCGTGATTAATGTGCTGCGTGACGCGCTGAAGACTGTTAGCCGTCATGACCGTGGCTCCCAGAAATGTTGCGGAGAGCACCGCGCCTGGCGCATCAAAGGAGGATTTATCACCCGCTGATTCCTTCGGTAAAGCGCGCCATGCCAGCAGCAGGGCGATGCAGCCTGGAATAAGGTTAATGGCGAACAGCCATTGCCAGCTCAGCGCGTTCAGTATCGTTCCGCCCAGCACCGGGGCTATCGCCGTGCTGGAGGCGATAAGCAGGGCGTGCAGCCCCAGAACGCGGCCAAGCAGTCTGCCGGGAAAAACGGATCGCAGGATTGCCGGGGCGATGCTCAGGGTGGCCGCGCCGCCGATGCCCTGCAGAATACGCATTCCGATCAGCACATCCGGGGTCTTCGCCAGCGCGCAGCCGAGAGAGGTAAGCGTAAAGGTAGCAAGCCCGGCCAGAAACACCGGGCGATAGCCCACGCGCGCCGCCAGCGCGGCAAAGATGGCGAGGGTCATGGCCGCTGACAGCAAATAACCGTTGGCGAACCAGACAGCAACATTGGCAGGAACCTGCATTGCGCTTGCCATGGAGGGGAGCGCGATGTTGATCATCGTTCCGTCAAAGACCCCCATCAGCGTGGTGGTCATCACGGCGGCCAGGACCCGGGCGCGCTCATGCCCGGATAAACCTTCATCGCCGGGCAGGTTTGAAAATAGCGTCATCGTCGTTACTCCAGAAAAAGAATAGTAATGACGAAACTATAATCATCAGGTATACAGGGCGGAAGACGCAGCATTTGCACTTAATCGTTGCATATAACGCCTTATCTGAGGATTCCTCGTGACCGATCCTGACTTTAATCTGCTTGTCGCGCTCGATGTCCTGCTGGCCGAAGCCAGCGTGGCGGGCGCGGCGCGACGCTTAAACCTGAGCACCTCCGCCATGAGCCGAACCCTGAGCAGGCTGCGGGAGGTCACCGGCGATCCTATTCTGGTTCGGGCGGGTCGTCAGATGGTGCTGACCCCCTGGGCGGAAGCCACACGGGATCGCGCCCGCAACGCCGTACACGAGGCGAGGGCGGTGCTCCAGCCCTCCAGCGATACGCTGAAGGTCGAGAATCTGGCGCGCCTGTTCACCATCAGAGCCAACGACGGTTTTGTGGTGGCGTTTGGGCCACTGCTTATTGCCGCAGTCGCGAGTGTTGCCCCCGACGTTTGTATCCGTTTCTCCCCGAAACCTGAAAAAACATCGCGCTATCTGCGAGAGGGGCTTGTCGATCTGGAAATCGGCGTGCAGAGCAATATGGGGCCTGAAATACGTCTGCAACGGCTGTTTCAGGACAGGTTTGTTGGCGCAGTGCGCCAGGGGCATCCACTGGCTTCGCGCCCGTCAGTTAGCCTGCAGGATTATATCTCCTGGGGGCATGTGGTGGCCTCGCCCGACGGATCGTTACACGGGTTTGTCGATGACGCGCTGGCGGAACGCGGGATGAAACGTAACGTCGCCAGCGTTGTGCCCGGTTTCCCGACGGCGTTATCCGTGGCGTTGGCCTCCGATCTGATTGCCATGGTCCCGGCGCTGTATTTGCTCAATCAGCCCATGTCAGAACGCGTACACGTCTTTGAACTGCCGTTTAAAACCCGGAGCATTACCGTCTCACAGATGTGGCATCCGCGCATGGAAAAGGATCCCGCGCACCGGTGGCTCAGGGAGAAGGTGCTGGAAGTGTGTCGGCCGGTTCGCTGACCGCTTAAACGGTTTTCTTCGGCACGGAAAGTATAAAGCGCGTCGATACCGCATCGGATTCCACACGGATTTTTCCGTGATGGGCGCTGACGATGGATTTCACGATGGCAAGGCCGATGCCGCTGCCTTCGCCTTTACGCTGTCTTGATGGATCCACCCGGTAAAAGCGGTCAAACAGCCTTGGCAGATGTTCTTCCGGGATCGGCGCGCCGGGGTTGGCAACCACCAGTTCAATATTGTTTTCCTGCTCTCGGAGTGAGACGGTCACCGCTTTTCCTTCCGGCGTATAGCGCAGGGCATTGGATAACAGATTGTTAATCGCCCTTCTGAACATCTGCGGATCGCCTTCTGTCAGGCAGGGCATTCCGTTAAATTTCAGCGTGACGTTACGTTCTTCCGCCCAGGCTTCGAAGAAATCGAACACTTTCATGACTTCAGCGCGCAAATCAAAGATCGCCCGGTCCGGGATGAGCTGATTATTATCCGCCTGCGCCAGGAACAGCATGTCGCTGACCATCCGGGTCATTCGGTTGTACTCTTCAAGGCTGGAATACAGCACATCTTCCAACTCCTTCTGAGAACGGTTCTGGCTCAGCGCAATTTCCGTTTGCGTCACCAGATTGGTAACAGGCGTTCTGATCTCATGCGCGATATCGGCGGAAAAATTGGCCTGGCGGGTAAAGACATCTTCTATTTTTTCAATCATATGGTTGAAAGAGATCACCAGCTGTTCCAGCTCAACGGGCACGCGGGACGGTTCAAGTCGCGCGTCGAGATTCTCTGAGGTGATATTTTTAATGGCGGTGCTGACGTTACGCAGAGGCAGATGGCCCTGGCGTACCGCAATACGAATGACAACAATAATCAGCAGACTGATTGCCGCGGCAATCGCGAAGAGATTCTTCTTCAGGGCATCCAGGTAGTGCAGATGAAAATTAATGGAGAGGCCAATCAGCATCACGTAGTCCTGCGATTTGCCCTGCAATGTCGCCGTGCCTGACGAGGCGATAATCCGGTACGTGTCCATTTTCATGTCGGGCTCCGCGTGCATGGAAGCAGAAGAGTCCTCCACCGTCCACAGAAAGACATCCTGGGTGCGACGGTGCACGTTAAAATCCGGTGTATTCATCGCAGGGCGTAATGCTGCCCCGTGTGCCGAGCTGAACAGGGTATTTCCCTGCGGATCCACAAGCAGAACGGCAACGTTGCGGTAACTGGCGATCGACTCGTTGAGTTTACTGATTTTCTTCCGCTCGGGTTCGGCAGGAGATTGGAGGATACGGTGCATCGCGGTGCTGATTTGCTGCAGATCGCTGATGTCCTGCTCAGCAAAATGCTTTTCAACGGAATGCACCATAAACCACGTGAAGGCGAAAAACGCCAGGATCGTGGAGAGACTGATAAAAAAGGTCAGCCGAAGAGCCAGCGAAAAAGGGCGCCTGAAAGGCTTAATGCGCATCCGGCGCCTCCAGCATATAGCCCACACCGCGCACCGTCTGGATCAGCTTGTGTTCATAATCGTTATCGATTTTTGCCCGAAGCCGTTTTACCGCCACATCAATGGCGTTCGTATCGCTGTCAAAGTTCATGTCCCACACCTGAGAGGCAATCAGGGAGCGGGGCAGCACTTCTCCCTGATGACGAAGGAAAAACTCCAGCAGGCTGAACTCCTTACTGGTTAACAGGATGCGATTCCCCGCCCGGCTCACTTTTCTCGACACGAGGTCAACCGTCAGGTCAGCCACCTGAAGCTGGCTTTCCGCAATCACCGTATTTCCGCGCCTCAGCAGCGTTCTTACCCGGGCGAGAAGTTCAGCAAAGGCAAAAGGCTTAATCAGATAATCATCCGCACCCAGCTCAAGCCCTTTGACCCGGTGTTCAATGGTGCCGAGCGCCGTGAGGAGCAGTATGGGCATTCCTTTCCCGGCCGAACGCAGCATGCGGACAATATCCCAGCCGTTCACGTCGGGAAGCATAATATCCAGAATCAGCAGATCGTATTCCGCAGTCATGGCGAGATGGTAACCGTTGAGGCCATTGTCAGCGTGGTCGACGATAAACCCCGCTTCAGTCAGCCCCTTGCTGAGGTATTCACCGGTTTTCATTTCGTCTTCGACGATCAGTATTTTCATCTTGCTCCCCTGACTGGCTGCTGACGACATTCTATTGTGCTCGCGGCCGTTAACAATGACTTACGTTAAAAATGACAACATTGTCATTATCCTGTCACCCGTCAAACAGGATGCGTTCAGTAGAGTGACCCTAAAAATACTCTGGACTTCATTTGAACCATTATGTTCCTGTTAAAACGACTTAGCATCAGTACGGTATTTTTCCTGACAGGCTGCGTCTCGCTGGCGCCTGAGTACCAGCGACCCGCGTCACCGGTGCCCCAGCAGTTTTCGTTATCCCGAAATGGCCTGACACCTGCGGTGGCGGGGTATCAGGATACCGGCTGGCGTCACTTTTTTGTCGACCCCCAGGTCGTTGGGTTGATCAGCGACGCCCTGGAAAATAACCGCGATTTAAAAATGGCCACCCTGAAGGTTGAGGAAGCCCGGGCGCAGTTCACGGTGACGGATGCGGATCGTTATCCTCAGCTGAATGCCTCCTCGGCTATCACCTATAGCGGCGGTCTGAAAAGTGACAAACCTGCCTCGCAGCAGTACGACGCAGGTCTTGCAGTAGGCTATGAACTCGATTTCTTCGGCAAGCTCAGGAACATGAGCGAGGCTGACAGACAAAACTTTTTTGCCAGCGAAGAAGCTCGTCGAGCGGTGCATATTCTGCTCATCTCTAACGTGTCGCAGAGCTATTTCAGCCAGCAGCTGGCCTATAAACAACGCCGTATTGCGCAGGAGACGCTGAAGAATTACCAGCAGTCTTACGCGTTCGTTGAGCAACAGCTGGTAACCGGCAGCACAAACGTCCTGGCGCTGGAGCAGGCCCGGGGGCAGATTGAAAGCACTCAGGCAGAGATAGCCAAAAGAGAGGGTGAGCTGGCGCAGGCCAATAATGCCCTGCAGCTGGTCCTCGGAACGTATCGCGCACTGCCGGGCAACAGCGGCATGAACGCCAGCGATATTGCGCCGGTCAGGCTGCCGCCTCATCTTTCATCAGCGATACTGCTGCAGCGCCCGGATATTATGGAGGCGGAGTATCAGCTTAAAGCGGCCGATGCGAATATCGGTGCGGCACGTGCTGCCTTTTTCCCGTCCATTTCACTGACCAGCGGACTTTCAACGGGCAGCACGGAACTCTCCAGCCTTTTCACAACGGGCAGTGGGATGTGGAATTTTATCCCTAAAATTGATATCCCCCTGTTTAATGCAGGCAGAAATAAAGCCAACCTGAAGCTGGCTGAAATTCGCCAGCAGCAGTCGGTTGTGAATTACGAACAAAAAATTCAGTCCGCCTTTAAACAGGTTGCTGACGCGCTCGCGCTGCGGGAAAGCATTAACCAGCAAATTAATGCCCAGCAGCGGTATCTTGATTCGCTAAATATCACCCTGCAACGTGCCAGAGGGTTATATTCCAGCGGTGCGGTGAGCTATATCGAAGTGCTTGATGCAGAACGTTCTCTGCTCTCCACGCAGCAAACTCTTCTCGACCTTATTTATGCCCGTCAGGTGAATGAAATTACGCTCTTCACCGCACTGGGTGGCGGTTGGGTCGAATAAATTCATTTAATTAAACAGGAAAGTAAAAATGCGTAATTCACTTAAAACCGTTGTCCTCGGTGCGATCGCCGTAATGTTTTCTGCCAGCCTTCAGGCCGAGGTTCATCAGCACGCAGGAATGAATGTTGCCAGTGAAGGAACCTCAGAGCAGATTATTAAGGGGACCGGCATTATCAAGGATATTGATCTCACGAGTAAAAAAGTCACTATTGCCCATGATGCTATCCCGGCGGTGGGCTGGCCCGCGATGACGATGCGTTTCACCTTTCTTCAGGCTGACGAGAGTATTTCGGCCCTGAAAGTCGGTAGCCACGTTGATTTTTCGTTTGTCCAGCAGGGCAATATCTCTTTACTGAAGAGCATTAAATAGCGAGAAGTAGCATGGCATCTTTAAAAATAAAATACGCTGCCATGATAGTCAGCAGCCTTATTGCAGGAGGGATGATATCCGTCACGGCATGGCAGCATATTCACGCCTCTGCAAAACCAGAAAATCAGGTTTCTGAAAGAAAGGTACTTTTCTGGTATGACCCGATGAAGCCAGACGTTAAATTCGATAAACCTGGAAAATCGCCGTTTATGGATATGGATCTGGTGCCAAAATATGCGGATGAAAATGATGATAAAAGCGGTGCCGGAATACGCATTGACCCCACGCAGGTCCAGAACCTGGGGTTAAAAACGCAAAAAGTCACCCGCGGAACGCTGAATTATAGCCAGACGATCCCAGCCAATGTCAGTTATAACGACTATCAGTTTGTTATTGTGCAGGCGCGCGCGGAAGGTTTCGTTGAGAAAGTATACCCGTTGACGATCGGCGACCATGTCAGGAAAGGCACGCCGCTGATTGATATCACCATTCCGGACTGGGTAGAGGCGCAGAGTGAGTTTTTGCTGTTATCCGGTACCGGTGGAACGCCTGTGCAAATCAAAGGCGTACTTGAACGTCTTCGGCTGGCCGGGATGCCGGATGAAGATATTCAGAAGCTACGGGCGACCCGAACTATCCAGACCCGATTTACCATCAAGGCTCCCATTGACGGGGTGATCACGGCGTTTGACCTGCGCACCGGCATGAATACTTCAAAAGATAAGGTGGTCGCTCAAATTCAGGGGATGGATCCGGTCTGGATCGGCGCGGCGGTTCCTGAGTCTATTGCTTATCTGCTGAAAGACACGTCGCAGTTTGAGATTTCAGTACCCGCTTACCCTGATAAATCCTTCCCGGTTGAAAAATGGAACCTTCTGCCGAGCGTGGATCCCAGCACCCGTACGCTGCAGGTGCGCCTGCAGGTCTCCAACAAAGACGAGCGTCTGAAACCGGGCATGAATGCGTATCTCAAACTGAATACGCAAAGTCCGGAGATGCTGTTGATCCGGTCCCAGGCCGTTATTGATACCGGAAAGGAACAGCGCGTGATTACCGTCGATGCAGAGGGGCATTTTGTGCCGAAACCGATCCACGTTCTGCATGAATCTCAGCAGCAGTCCGGTATTGGTTCAGGCCTCAACGAAGGGGAGACGGTGGTAGTTAGCGGTCTGTTCCTGATTGACTCCGAGGCCAATATTACCGGCGCGCTGGAGCGCATGCGTCACGCTGAAACAGCAGACAACACGCATTCAGGTCATTAAGGGGACGATGATGATTGAATGGATTATCCGGCGGTCCGTCGCCAACCGTTTCCTGGTGATGATGGGGGCGCTGTTTCTTAGCATCTGGGGCGCATGGACCATCATCAACACACCGGTCGATGCCTTGCCCGACCTGTCTGACGTTCAGGTGATTATCAAAACCAGCTATCCTGGCCAGGCCCCGCAGATAGTTGAAAATCAGGTGACCTATCCGCTCACTACCACCATGCTGTCGGTACCCGGTGCCAAAACCGTGCGCGGTTTTTCTCAGTTTGGTGATTCGTATGTGTATGTCATTTTTGAAGACGGTACTGATTTGTATTGGGCCCGGTCGCGCGTACTGGAGTACCTGAACCAGGTTCAGGGCAAACTGCCTGCTGGCGTGAGTTCAGAAATTGGCCCGGATGCCACGGGGGTGGGCTGGATATTTGAATATGCGCTGGTCGATCGTTCCGGTAAGCACGATCTCGCAGAATTGCGCTCATTGCAGGACTGGTTCCTGAAATTTGAGTTAAAAACCATCCCCAACGTGGCTGAAGTGGCATCGGTTGGCGGTGTGGTTAAGCAGTATCAGATCCAGGTCAATCCGTTAAAACTGGCCCAGTACGGCATAAGCCTGTCGGAGGTTAAGCAGGCCCTTGCGTCGTCGAACCAGGAAGCAGGGGGATCGTCGGTTGAAATGGCGGAAGCAGAGTATATGGTCCGGGCCAGCGGCTACCTACAGACGATAGACGATTTCAATAATATCGTGCTGAAAACCAGTGAGAACGGTGTCCCGATTTACCTGCGCGATGTTGCTCGCGTACAAACGGGGCCGGAAATGCGCCGCGGTATTGCTGAGCTGAACGGGCAGGGGGAAGTGGCGGGTGGCGTGGTGATCCTGCGCTCGGGCAAAAATGCGCGTGAAGTCATTACGGCGGTGAAGGATAAGCTGGAAACGTTGAAGGCCAGCCTGCCGGAAGGCGTCGAGATTGTGACGACCTACGATCGCAGCCAGTTAATCGACAGAGCTATCGATAACCTAACCTGAGCGGCAAGCTGATTGAAGAATTTATCGTGGTGGCCATCGTCTGTGCGCTGTTCCTCTGGCATGTCCGCTCTGCACTGGTGGCGATTGTCTCTCTGCCGCTCGGCCTGTGTATTGCCTTTATTGTGATGCATTTTCAGGGACTGAACGCCAACATCATGTCGCTGGGGGGCATTGCCATTGCCGTCGGTGCGATGGTGGATGCGGCCATTGTGATGATTGAAAACGCGCACAAACGGCTGGAAGAGTGGGATCATCTGCATCCGGAAGAGCAGATCGACAACGCCACCCGCTGGAAGGTGATCACCAATGCCTCTGTGGAAGTGGGGCCCGCACTGTTTATCAGCCTGCTGATCATCACCTTATCGTTTATTCCCATCTTTACCCTTGAGGGACAGGAAGGGCGACTGTTTGGTCCACTGGCCTTCACGAAAACGTACTCCATGGCGGGGGCGGCCATGCTCGCCATCATCGTTATCCCCATCCTGATGGGCTTCTGGATCCGCGGAAAAATCCCCGCAGAGAACAGTAACCCGCTGAACCGGCTGCTGATTAACGCCTATCATCCGCTGCTGATCAGGGTTCTCCACTGGCCAAAAGCCACCCTGTTGGTTGCAGCCTTATCTATCTTCACGGTTATCTGGCCGCTGAGCCAGGTTGGCGGTGAGTTTTTACCGAAGATCAACGAAGGCGACCTGCTGTATATGCCCTCGACCTTGCCCGGTGTGTCTCCGGCAGAAGCGGCGGCGCTCCTGCAAACCACGGACAAACTCATCAAAACGGTGCCTGAAGTGGCGTCTGTTTTCGGCAAGACAGGTAAGGCAGAAACGGCAACGGATGCCGCACCGCTTGAAATGGTGGAAACCACGATTCAGCTCAAACCAGAGGATCAGTGGCGGCCCGGCATGACGATTGACAAGATTATTGACGAACTGGATAACACCGTTCGTTTGCCAGGCCTGGCTAACCTGTGGGTTCCGCCTATTCGTAACCGCATTGATATGCTCTCCACCGGGATCAAAAGCCCGATAGGTATCAAAGTGTCCGGTACCGTTCTGTCTGATATCGACGCCACGGCGCAGCGCATCGAGGCGGTCGCCAAAACGGTGCCCGGCGTGGTGTCTGCTCTGGCGGAACGCCTGGAGGGCGGGCGTTACATTGATGTGGATATTAACCGGGAAAAAGCCGCCCGCTACGGAATGACGGTGGGCGATGTGCAGCTGTTTGTCTCTTCGGCCATTGGCGGCGCAACGGTAGGTGAAACGGTGGAAGGCGTCGCCCGCTACCCGATCAATATTCGTTATCCTAAGGACTACCGGAACAGCCCGAATGCGTTAAAACAGATGCCTATCCTGACGCCGATGAAACAGCAGATCACGCTGGGCGATGTGGCTGATATTAAGGTTGTTTCCGGCCCCACGATGTTGAAAACGGAGAATGCCCGGCCAGCCAGCTGGATTTACATCGATGCACGGGGCAGGGATATGGTATCGGTGGTGAACGACATTAAGACGGCCATCAGTCAGAACGTGAAGCTGATGCCAGGTACCAGCGTGTCTTTCTCCGGACAATTTGAGCTTCTCGAACATGCCAATAAGAAGCTGAAACTGATGGTACCGATGACGGTGATGATCATCTTCATTTTACTTTACCTGGCGTTTCGTCGCGTGGATGAAGCAATGCTGATCCTGATGAGTCTGCCGTTCGCCCTGGTCGGTGGAATATGGTTTCTCTACTGGCAGGGTTTCCATATGTCAGTCGCAACCGGAACCGGATTTATCGCCCTGGCCGGGGTCGCAGCGGAATTTGGGGTCGTTATGCTGATGTATTTACGTCATGCCATTGAAGCGCAACCGGAACTGTCCCGTCGGGAAACGTTCACAGAACAAGGGCTTGATGAAGCACTATATCATGGTGCCGTGCTCCGTGTGCGGCCAAAGGCCATGACCGTCGCGGTGATCATTGCGGGCCTGCTGCCAATACTTTGGGGGACTGGTGCCGGTTCGGAAGTTATGAGCCGGATAGCGGCGCCCATGATCGGCGGGATGATCACAGCGCCGCTGTTATCGCTGTTTATCATTCCTGCGGCTTACAAGTTGATTTGGTTGCGCAGGCATAACTCAGCGACAATCGTTCGCGAAGATGACAGGGGGCCCAATACCTGATAAGTTAGCTATTCAATATGCTATTCATAAAGCGATTCACTACGATGATAAACCGATCCGAAACGTTACGACAACTGCTGAGGCAAGGCCCAATATCGGTAAGACAACTAATTGATATTATGGGTATTAGCCAGCCAACCATCTCCAGGGCGATTAAAGCACTTGGCGATGAGGTTGTTCGGATCGGCTCCGGTCCATCTATTCACTATGTGCTACGCGATACGCGTCGGGGGTTCAGTTCGGCCCCCATTTACCGCATAACGGAAGAGGGCCAGGTTAAACCGCTGGGCAGACTCGTTCCGGTTTATCCAGACGGATTTGTAATGGAGCAAACGGACGGTATTTGCCTCCATAGCGACGGGTTGCCGTGGTGGCTGTTTGACATGCGGCTCCAGGGATATCTTGGCCGCGCGTATGCCTCCCGATTTTCATTCGAACTGGGCCTGCCGGCAAATCCAGAGAGCTGGAGTGATTCGGATGTTATCAGGGCATTGCTGGCACACGGACACGATGCGGTGGGGAATCTGTTAATAGGTGAACAGGCGCGGAACCATTTTGTGGAGATGCCGTCGCCTGTAGCCGTGGATCGGCCCACGGCATACCCGGCGCTGGCGCTGGCCGTTAGCTCCGGAGAGGTGCCGGGTTCCTCCGCTGGTGGTGAACAACCCAAATTTTGCACCTATACAGAACGAGGTCACGTCATCGTGAAATTCACGGCGCCGGACGATAACCCTATTAGCGAACGCTGGCGGGATCTGTTGCTGGCGGAACACGTTGCATTAAAGGTGCTCGGCGTCGAAACAGAGG
This sequence comes from Enterobacter sp. MGH 37, assembly GCF_000534515.1. Taxonomy (NCBI): domain Bacteria; kingdom Pseudomonadati; phylum Pseudomonadota; class Gammaproteobacteria; order Enterobacterales; family Enterobacteriaceae; genus Enterobacter; species Enterobacter sp. MGH 37. The sequence continues at coordinate 1,458,977 of NZ_KI973205.1, read as the reverse complement.
TGTTTGATTTTGGCGGACAGCGCTTCCTCGAAATCCCGCGCTTCGATCGCACAGGCGCGCTTGGTCGCAATGGTCTCTTTTCTTTACGAGCGCTGGAAGCGGAATTTGTCGGCCGGGCGAGAGAGACATGGCCCGTGCTGGTTAATGAGCTGGTAAAGCAGGGCTGCGTTCACCTTGATGCGGTGGCCGCTACGGCACGGCTTTGGGCGTTTGGCATGCTGATTGGCAATACCGACATGCACCACGGTAATCTGTCGTTCATCAGCGCGCATGGCCGACCTTACCATCTTGCGCCAGCCTATGACATGCTGCCCATGGGATTTGCACCTAAGTCAGGTGGCGGAATGGTGAATACGCTTCGTCCGGCATCGCTTCCTGAGGTGATAGAGGGAGATACCTGGCACGAGGCGCTGGAACTGGCTGAGCGTTTTTATGCTTTGGCCAGCAATTGCGACCGTTTCTCTGCCAGTTTTACGCCATGCATGGTGGCGTTACGCGCACATATTGACGACGCGGGGGCGAGGATAGCGCGCCTGGGATGATGCGCATAAGGAGAGATGCATTTTTATGGACTAAGGAAGATATCACAGAAGGTATGGAGACCTGGAGTGTCTCAATATTGCATTTAACATAATATACATTATGCGCACTTGCATTAGGTAAGGCGAAATCTGGCGTTTCGTGGCTGTCATTGTCCTGAATGCTGATAGTCTCTGAAAGCGTCTCCGTTGACCATCTCACAGTGCCTTCCGCTTTTGCTCAGAGTTTCAATCCTGCGTGTTTAGAAAAAGTTGAACGATGCCTGATATACTTCGGCTTTTGGAAAACGCAGCCCTGAGCAAATGGAAATTGAATTAAATAAAAGCGTTAAAGAACGAATCTTCCATGCTGTCATTTTTGAAGTCATAGCTAACGTTATCATCGCGCTGTCGCTTGCCTGGTTGATGAACGTTTCGATACTTCAGTCTGGCTCGCTGTCCGTGATATCTGCACTGACCGCGACGGCATGGAATTTTGTTTTTAATAAACTCTTTGACTCGCTGCAGAAAAAATACCGCTTTCAACGAACCTTCCTTGTTCGTGCTATGCATGCGGTGGGTTTTGAAACAGGACTGATCATCACCTTAATCCCCGTTGCGATGGTTATGCTGGATTTACCCCTCACTGAGGCATTTTTCGTTGAGATTGGACTGGTGCTGTTTTTCCTGCCATACACAATGCTGTTTAACTGGCTATACGATTACCTGCGTTGGATGTTCGTTGGACGGAGGCGTTCGGCTTCGTTGCAATAGCCCTTCTGCCTAAGTGATTACATGCTTTGTCATGCATGATTTTGCACGATAATGCACGAAAACATTTCATAACGCGGCGGTAATCTCGTAAGATATTGTCTGCAAACGTGCAACTTCATGCAATCACACTGACAGAGGTATCTATGACACAACAGCTCATTTTAATTGCCGGCCCCTATCGAAGCGGCACCGATGGCCTTCAGGCGCGCATTGATGAGAATCTTGCGCGTCTCGAAAACGCCGCATTAGCCGTATACCAGCGTGGTCACGTTCCGGTCATTGGCGAATGGCTGGCTCTGCCGCTGGCGAAGGCCGCGGGCTCGACATCGTTGGGAGATGACATCGCAGAATCAATGCTTTACCCCGTAGCTCACCGGCTCATCGCAAAATGCGATGCGATTTATCGGATTGCCGGTGCGTCTAAGGGGGCGGATATGGACATTGAAGTGGCCAGGGAACTTGGCCTCACGATTTATACTACGCTGGAGAGCATTCCTCAGGCTTAACGATGACCGTGCCAGTCAGTCATCTGACTGGCTCATGAGGAAGCCAGTACGACCGATACCCCTTTTTCGGATAGCGTATGCACCCAGCCACGATCGGTATCGTCTTCGACGACAAGGGTATTCGCTAAGGATACGTCCCCAATCACAAACGATGACGCCGTATTGATTTTTTCCGGTGAAGCCAGAACAACCGTCTCGGCCGCTCTGCCGGAAAATGCACGTTTGATGCACGCCTCTTCGAAATCGCCCGTGGTCAACCCTGCTTCCGGATGGATCCCGGTCACGCCCATAAAGAACAGATCGGCATGAATGTTTTCGATACCTTCGATGGCCGCCGCGCCGACTGCAACAATCGAGTGTTTATACAAACGGCCGCCAATCAGAATCACTTCAATAGCGGGATGATTAACCAGCCCCAGAGCAATGCTCGGACTGTGCGTCACCACGGTAATACGCAAATCAGGCGGTAAGAAAGTAATCAGTTCAGAGGTGGTCGTTCCACCGTCAATGATCACTACCTGGCCCGAAGAAATCAGCTGCGCGCCCTTCTGCGCTACCTTTCTTTTGGCATCCATTTTAACGGACTGACGCTCTGCAAAAGGTACAATAGCGGAAGACGACGGCAGCGCACCGCCGTGAACACGCTGTAAACGCCCTTCTGCCGCCAGCTCGCGTAAATCACGCCGGATGGTGTCCTCAGAGACATCAAAGAGAATGCTGAGCGCTTTAGACTGGACCTGGCCTTCGGCGCCGAGCTTCTCTAGTATCAATTGTTTTCGCTGACTGGTGAGCATTCTGGATTCCTGATATTGCATGATAAATCTTGAAACTGCACGTTAATGCTGTTATTGATCGTTACTCTACGTAAGGAGGACAAAACGTGCAATCGAAACGTGCAGATGTGCGCATCATTAACGATGAAATATTGTCAGATAACTGGTACTTACTCAAAAAATATACCTTTGACCATCAACGACGCGATGGCGAATGGCAGCGACAAACACGTGAAGTCTATGACCGGGGGAATGGCGCGACTATTCTGCTCTACAACCGTGATAAAAAAACGGTGATTCTGACTCGCCAGTTCCGTTTCCCGGTCTTTATCAATGGTCATCAGGGTGATCTGATCGAGGCTGCTGCGGGCCTGCTCGACAATATGGATCCAGAGAGCCGAATAAAGGCAGAAGCGGAAGAAGAGACCGGGTTTAAGGTGTCGAGCGTGCAGAAAATCTTTGAAGCCTATATGAGCCCGGGTTCCGTTACGGAGAAACTCTACTTCTACCTTGCCGAATATCAGCCAAAGGATAAAACCAGCGCAGGCGGCGGTATCAAAGCGGAGGGTGAGGATATCGACGTGCTGGAGCTCCCCTTTGAGGACGCTTTGCGGGGCATTGAAACGGGCATGATTGTTGACGGGAAAACCATCATGCTGCTCTATCATGTTGCACTGAAAGGCATTCTGTAATCTGACCTTGTTGCGGCACCTGTCCCGGTGCAGGTGCCGGCCTGTGCTATCCTTGCTGGTACACGCAAAAAGGAGATCTAAAGATGGCCGACTGGAACCCTTCTCTTTATCTGCAATACGGTGCTGAACGCACGCGTCCTGCCGCTGAGCTACTCGCCAGAATCCCACTGGATGACGTCGCCACCCTCGCCGATTTGGGCTGTGGTCCGGGAAACAGCACGGCGCTGTTGCGCCATCGCTGGCCGAACGCACAGATTACCGGGGTCGATAACTCGCCTGCCATGCTGGAAGAGGCGCGCAGTGCGCTGCCGGGCTGCCGCTTTGTTGAGTCCGATATCCGCCAGTATAAGCCGGACCAGGCGCTGAATTTGATTTATGCCAATGCCTCATTGCAATGGGTTCCAGACCATTACGATCTTCTGCCTCACCTTGTTTCTCTCCTCGCGCTTAATGGCGTCCTGGCGATCCAGATGCCGGACAACTGGCTTGAGCCTACTCACGTAGCCATGCGCGAAGTGGCCCTGGAGCAAGACTATCCTGACCGCGGTAGAGAACCGCTGCCTGGGGTCCATGCCTACTATGACATTTTGTCCGAAGCCGGGTGTGAGGTGGATATCTGGCGGACGACCTATTTCCATAAAATGCGCTCGCATCAGGCCATCATTGACTGGGTCAGCGCCACCGGGTTACGCCCATGGCTCCAGGAACTGAACGAGCACGAACAGAAACGTTTCCTGAAACGCTACCATGAACTACTGGAAGAGCAGTATCCGCTCCAGGAAAACGGGCAGATACTGCTGGCTTTTCCTCGGTTGTTTATGGTTGCTCAGCGTCAACCCTGAGGCGGTAATCAGGAACGGGCTTCTTTCAGCAGCTGTTGAATCACCTGTTCCTGTTTATCGTAATTTCCCTCCCCAAAGGAGGTGTAGCGCAGCTGCCCTTTAGCATCAAAGTAATAATGCGCTGGCCAGTACTGGTTGCCGAAAGCATTCCAGATTTGGTAATTATTATCCGTCACAACCCGATACGGCAGCTGCCATTTATTCACCGCATTTTTTACCGACGAAATCGGTTTCTCCCACGGATATTCCGGGGTATGAACCCCAATCACGACCAGACCTTCCGACTGATACTTTGTGGCCCAGTCGCGCACATGCGGAAGCGTATGCTGGCAATTAATGCAGTCCCAGGTCCAGAAATCAATCAGGACCACCTTCCCGCGCAGCGATTCAGACGTGACAGGGTCACCGTTTATCCACCCTGTTCCACCGCTCAACGACGGCAGCTGGCTACTCGGCTCGGTCATCACCACCGGCTGGAGCTTCACCGCTTGTGTAGCGGGTTTTGCCAGATTCAGCAGCGTGGTTTCAAGACGGTCCGCCACCCCATTTGCGCCTTTCAGAACAGACGTCATTCCGGTCGCGTTAAAGACGACAGCCGCTAACATCACCACGCCAGCCCCCTGGCGAAGCTTCGCCATCAGCGCCGATTTTGCTCTCAGTGGTGCCATCAGCGTGCGGCCTCCGAGAACGAGTAAACCCAGCATTAACGCGCATCCACTGCCGTAGGCGGCAAGTAACGCCCCTGTCGCGATGGCTGAATGTCCCGCAATATTAAGGCTGAATATCGCCCCCAGAATGGGACCTGCGCAGGGGGACCAGAGCAACCCGACCGCCAGCCCGGCCAGAAAAGCAGATGCCATGCCGCGTGTTTGTCCGCTTCGGGTGTTCAGGACGTTTCCCGCGCTGACTGCTGGCCCGGCAATTCGCTGGGCAAAGGAGGGAAAAATTAACGCCAGCGCGGCCGTAGCCAGAATGATAAGCGCGATCCAGCGTCCAACGACGGTGGCTTCAGCTATCCACTCGCTGGCGACGGTGACAACCATCGCAACCAGGGTGAACATCACGATCATCCCCGCGAGCAGTGCCATAATATGTCGTCTTTGCCCCTGAAAACCGGCAAACAGGAGGGGAATAACCGGGAGCGTACATGGACTGAGCAGGCTTATCATCCCGCCCAGAAAAGCAATTATCAAAAACATAGAGACCTCACGATACAAGTCCTGCGACGCTGCAGTGAGGCTATTTCATCGTGCGGATGTGTTCAGGATATGTGTAAAAGCGCGGGTTTTGTCTGGCTCTGTATCTTCCCGGAAGGCAGATACAAAGCCATACAATTAACGTCGTGGGAGCGTAACGGAGACATCCAGCCCGCCCTCGGCGCGGTTCACCAGCTTCAGCTTGCCGTCCAGCTGTGCGGTCAGTTGCGCAGCAATTGCCAGACCCAGTCCGGTTCCACCGGTATCACGGTTGCGCGATGTTTCAACCCGATAAAACGGCTGCAATACGGCCTCCAGTTCGGCATCGGGTATTCCCGGGCCGCCATCAATAATGTGGATCACCACCTCACTGGCGGATGAATCATCAATGACAATGTTGGCGCGCTCGCCAAATTTCAGGGCGTTATCCAGCAGGTTGGTCATCACCCGGCGAAGCGCCTGCGGACGCGTGACAATCGGCAAACGGGATTCGCCCGCCTGAAATTGCACGTTTTTACCGATGTCCTGATAATCACAGGCGATGCTGTTTATCCAGGCATTAAGTTCCAGCTTCAGCGATGTCTCTTCCAGTGATTCTGATGACCGGGCATAGGCAATTCCCTCGCGCACCAGACGCGACATATTATCAAGGTCATCCATGAGCTTGTCGCGCAGTTCAGGGTGTTCCGCCATTTCGACCCGCAGCTTCATGCGGGTAATCGGCGTCTGGAGATCGTGCGAAATGGAGGCCAGAATCTGCGCACGTTCCCGGAGATAAGACTGAATACGTGCCTGCATGGCGTTGAAGGCATGGGCAGCCCGTTGTACCTCAAGCGGCCCTTTCTCGGTCATTGGCGTATTGGCCGCCGGATCCAGGGCGTCAACCGCGCGGGTAAACTGTGAAAAAGGCCGCACTACCTGCCGCACGGCAAACCAGGAGCAGGCCGCGAGCAGCAACAGTTGCAGGATGAGAACAACGGGCAGCCAGCTGGCGACCGGTGGCATGCGCGGGATCAGATCAATGGTCAACGGCGCGCCGTCGTGTAACGTAAGATGCGCCTGGATATGTGAAATGGCGCCAGGAACAGCCGTAAAGCTGAGCGGGTATTGTGCTGCCAGTGTCGCTTTTAGGGTACGGATGGCATCCCGGGAACGCATATCCGTCGGTGCGTTGCCCGGCTCACCCGGACCGAGGATATAACGATAGTTACCCCGCTCAAGGCGCGGCAGCCAGGCCGCCCGTTCAGTGGCCGGCAAGCGGTCTAAAATGGCCACGCTGGTCGCGACATCGTATTCCAGGTTACCGAGCATCACCGTGCGGGCGCTGTGCATTCGTTCTATCATGACCAGCGTCAGGCTCAGGGCGTTGGCCAGCAACAGGCCGGGAAGCACAATGATCAGCAAACGGGCCAACAGTGAGCGTGGCCAGAACCTCATTCGTTCGCCTCTTTGATCGTGACCGGCATGGTAAACACATAGCCCTCGCTGCGCACGGTTTTAATATAGGCGGGTGTACGCGCATCTTCATTCAGGCGTTGACGTACCCGGCTGACCAGCAGATCGATAGAACGTTCAAACAGTTCGGCGTCGCGCCCCTGCGTCAGGTTGAGCAGTTGATCGCGAGTCAACACGCGCTGAGGATGATCGAGGAAAACGCGCAGCAGGCGATACTCCGCCCCGCTGAGCGCCACAATCACCCCTTCCGGGTCTATCAGGTGGCGGGCAACGGTATCGAGCTCCCATTCACCAAACGTCACCAGTCGCCCTGCTTCTGTTACCTGTAAATTGGGCGGCATTGTACGAAAACGGCGTAAAATCGCTTTGATTCGCGCCAGCAATTCGCGCGCAACAAAAGGCTTCACAACGTAATCATCCGCGCCCATCTCCAGCCCCAGGATCCTGTCCGTCTCCTCATTACGCGCCGTCAGCATCAGGATAGGCAGATCTTTATGTTTGCCGACACGCAGTTGCCGACACAGCGTAAGACCGTCATCGCCGGGCATCATGACGTCCAGCACCACCAGGTCGATATGCTGTTTATCCAGCACGGCGCGCATCTCCTTGCCGTTGGCCGCGCCGGAGGCGCGATAACCGGACTTAACGAGATAGTCGACAATCAGTTCACGAATATCCCTGTCGTCATCGACGACAAGGATATGGTCAATATGCTCCACCGAAATCTCCAGACTGAAGGGTAACGTATTGAAAATAGCACATTTCAGAGTTTATCTGCGTCGACCACAGCGTTAACGAAATCCTGCGGATCTTCCTGAGGTGGATTGTGACCCACTGTCGCCCCAAAGGTGCGGTGTTCATACTTACCGGTAAATTTACCCGCGTAGGCCTGTGGTGCCGGATGCGGTGCCCCGTTATTTCCGCCTTCGATGGTGATCGTTGGTACGGTGATATTCGGCAGCGCGGCCAGTTTTTGTTCGTAGCTGTCGTATTTGCGCTCACCTTTTTCCAGCCCTAAGCGCCAGCGGTAATTGCTGAGCGTCACCGCGACGTGATCCGGATTATCGAGCGATTTGGCGCTGGCGTTGAAGGTTGCATCGCTAAATTTCCAGTCCGGTGAGGCCTGCGACCAGATCAAACGGGCGAAGTCATGCGTGTTTTTAGCGTAGCCTTCCGCACCGCGCTCGGTGGCGAAGTAAAACTGATACCACCACTGCTGCTCTGCTTTTGGCGGCAACGGTTGTTTGCCAATCTGTTGGCTGCTGATGAGATACCCACTCACCGAAACGAGTGACTTAACGCGTTCTGGCCACAGCGCCGCAACGATGTCCGCGGTGCGGGCACCCCAGTCGTAGCCTGCAAATACGGCCTGTTTAATATTCAGGGCGTCCATCAGATTAACAATATCTTTCGCCATCGCAGACGGCTGGCCGTTGCGCGGGGTTTTAGCTGACAGGAAGCGAGTGGTGCCGTAGCCGCGCAGAGAAGGCACAATGACACGGTAACCTTTTGCCGCGAGTGCGGGAGCGACTTCAGCATAGCTGTGAATATCGTAGGGCCAGCCGTGTAATAAAATGACCGGTTGACCGTCTTTCGGGCCGATGTCGACATACCCGACGTTAAGGTCGCCGGCGTTAATTTGCTGCGGGTGGTCAAAGGCTGCCGTGAAGCTGGTGCCGGTGACTTCGGCCTGACAGGACATCACGGTGCCAAGAGAAACGGTCAGAGCAAGGGTCGAGTAAGCGAGTTTGCTGAACATATTTGGTGTCTCCGATTGAGTTCAATTCACGGGGATATAACAACACCTCAATGTATAGCGGATATGTGCGAAAGCGGGTTTATTGCAAGCCTGTGTATGTATCAGGAAAACAGATACAGTGTGATACAAACACAGGCGTTTTAGCCTTAAAGGGAAAGGCGATAGCGAACGTAATCGTCGGCCTCACCGTATTGATCGTAGAGTTTACGCGCCGGGTTATTCTCCCGGGTGACCCAGTACAGTTTTGACCACCCTTCACGCTTACCTTCTGCAATCAGGGCATCTATAAGCGCTTTGCCCGCCCCCGCGCCGCGTTCAGCAGCATCAACAAACAGATCTTCCAGGTAGCAAATGGGCGCTGTTGACCAGGTTCCTTCGTGCAGAATACACATTGCGAAACCGATCACTTTTTCGTCCTTCTCTACCACGCGGCAGAACATCGACGATTGCGCTGAGAGCGCCCTCTCCCAGGTTGATGCGGTAACGGATTCCTCTAGATAGCACTCATAGAAATGGGTATAGCCATCCCACAGCGGTCGCCATTGAGAATAATCATCTTCGCGTAGCGGTCTTACCGTAACTGCCATGTGTTCCTCGAAATACCTGTTAATTGCCATAGTGAAACAGCGTAGGGTCGTATCACCTTTTTAATCGCATTTTGCGGGCCAGACGGGCAAGACGCTGCGTACGGCAGTAGAGCGTAAAGAGCACGAACCCTTTTCCATTCATCACCAATCTGCAAAGTACCAACGCGAAGAAGGCAATGACCAATGGCCAACTACTTCCGTGATGTGCAAGCAAGAGATATACCGCCTGAACGACGGTTATTATCAGCAAAATAAAGAACAGCGCCAGAAATCCCGCTAACCCTGACGTTAATCCCCGAGCCAGAAGTACGCTTGTGATGATGAGCGCGCCAATCATGACCAATGACGGTAAGAAAAAGCTCAGTGCATGGTGTAAGGGTGATAAGCCCGGAAACGCATGGAGAAAAGGCAGAAGATTAAATGCAAAAGCCACTAAAAACAGAGGAAGCAGCACCGCGACCGGATAAGGGTTTTGACGTGGAAGCTCATTGAGCGGCCGGGAAAAATAACGTTCAAGCTCGGGAGTGAAATGGTTCAATAGATGAGCCTCGCCTCGGGCGATAGTCTTCTCAATCTCCCAGCCATGATGCAGGAGATCACAGAAAACGCGTCCGTTTAAAAGTGGCAGCAATCTCATCAAAAATATCACCATCAAATAAAAGGAAACGATTTTGGTGGTCAATAACCACAGCGCAGCGCACTGGAATGTGATAGAGATAAAAATACCAGAACCCAAACAAAAACATAACGCTTAAATACGGAGATCCGCGGATGACAATACCTACGCTCACGACTGAACGCTTACTGTTAAAACCGCTGGTTGCCGAAGATGCTGTCCAGATACAGAAGCTATATCCGCGGTGGGAGATCGTGCGTTATATGGTCTCTTCGGTGCCCTGGCCTTACCCGGATAACGGTGCGGAAAATTATGTTAACAACGTGGCGCTGCCCGATATGGCAAAAGGGATTGCCTGGTTCTGGAGCATCCGACGTCGCGAAGTACCGGATGAACTCATGGGTATTATCTGCCTGTACGATATTGAAGATAACAACCGCGGATTCTGGCTGGCACTGGAGTTTCAGGGTAAAGGCTATATGCGGGAGGCGAGCATTGCGGCGACGGATTACTGGTTCAATACGCTGAACAAAGCGGTGTTGCGTGCGCCGAAGGCCGCCGCCAACAGCCGCTCACGTCGTATTTCAGACAGCAGCGGCATGCGGCTTGTCAGAACGGAAAAGAAAGCCTACGTCAGCGGTATGCTTGACTCCGAACTGTGGGAGATCACCCGCGACGAGTGGAACGCCCGTCAGGTCAGCTGATAATGCTTATCTGGCATCAACCTTTCAGGAATATTCTCTTCATCGTTCATCTGCAGCAGATCGCGTTCCATATTGTTGCAGATGGCGTCCAGCGGCAGGTCGTTATCTTCCGTACCAAACGGATCTTCCAGCTCTTCTGCCAGGGTATCCAGCGAGATAAAGGTGTAAGAGATCAGCGCGGAGACAAACGGTGTCATGTAATGCAGGTCCACAACCAGCGCGAACGGCAGCATGATGCAGAACAGATATACCGTGCGGTGCAAAATCAGCGTATAGGCAAACGGCACTGGCGTCGTCGCGATACGCTCGCAGCCGGAAAGGACGATGGACATGTCGTTCAAGCGGTTGTTCAGACTGTGGAAAAGGATGTCCGAAAGCTGTCCGTTACGCCGCCGCACGGCAAGCCACTCCCCCATGATCAGTAGAATACGGTTGGCCGACGAGTTGGCAGCCATCACGTGCCGTAAATCATCCGCAGCCAGATAACGAGCGAGTTCTTTAGCGTTCAGTTCCCGGCGCAAGGTCATACGCAGGCAGTTGGCAAAGGCAATCTGCAGGCGGACAAACTCACCCAAATGTTTATCGTCAGGCAAGGTGTTTTTTACCTCGCGAAACAGCGAGCGTGCCGCTATCATCAACTGCCCCCAGAGCAGTCGAGCCTCGACGTAACGTGAATAACAGGCGTTGTTTCTGAAACCCAGAAAGATAGCAATCGCCACGCCGAGAATGCTGAAGGGCGCGACGGTAAATTTGATGCCCAGCGAGGTGTACCACGGCAGCATCAGGATCACGGCGATAGAAAGCAGGAAGTTGAGCAGCAGTCGGGTATAGATTTTGGGAAGTACCGAACCGTGCCAGACAAAAATCAGTTGTAGCCAGTGCTGTTTAGGACGAACAATCATAGTGAGTTTCAGGCAAGAAAAGAGCGTGGCTATTAAACGTGATCCCCCTCACGGTTGCAAGCATGTTAACGGGACATTGCATTTTCCCATCTACAAAGCGAAACATGCACGGTGCTGATTCTCTTTTTTAAAAACGGAGTCAATAGTATGTTGTAACTAAAATAGATTCTATTTAAACCCGGCCGCAGCCGGGTGACGTGATTAGCAAAGTGGTTTCACCGCTGCGCGCATTCCCTTCAGCAGAATGGCATCAAGATCCAGCGTCACCTGGTCCACCAGGCCGTTCACCTGCGTCAGGTCCAGCTCCCAGTGCTCTCTCTCGCTCAACACAGCCTGCACCAGTTCACGGGTACTTATCTGATTATCGCGGTGCCGCGCCCATAACTGCTGATAGCATTCCAGCCAGTACGCATCATCCTGTACCGGATAGCCCTCCCCGTTACGCTCCGCGCGATAAAACGCAATCAGGGCCGCTAACGCAAACGTCAGACGGGATGGTAACTGCCCCCTGACCTTCTGCCCGGCCAGCAATTGCGGCAGAATGCGGGTGCGGTATTTAGTCATGCCGTTGAGCGCAATCGAGAGCAACTGGTGTCTGATGTAAGGGTTCCGAAAACGCCCTGTTACCGCGCTGGCGAACGATTCCAGTTCATCACGTGGCAGATCGAGGACCGGAATAATTTCCTGATAAATCGCTTTTTCGACGAAGGCACAGATATCGGCATCATTCATCGCCTCACCGACCGTATCCAGCCCCGCCAGGAACGCTACCGGCACCAGTGCCGTATGCGCACCATTCAGGATGGCGACTTTACGTTCTTTATAGGGTTTGATGTCATCCACAATCAGCACATTAAGCGGATACTTATCCAGACGCAGTTCTCGGGCAAGGAATGCAGGCCCCTGAATAACAAATAGGTAGAAGTGTTCTGCGGTATCCAGGAACGCATCGTGATATCCCAGCTCAGCTTCCAGCGCGGCCGCTTCATCGCGCGGGTAACCGGTCACGATACGGTCAACCAGCGTTGAGCAGAAATGGTTTGCTTCATTTAGCCACTGGATGAAAGCGGCAGGCAGCGCCCACTCCTGCGCATAACGCAAGACCAGTTCACGCAAGGCGTCTCCGTTGTAGTCTATCAGCTCACACGGAATGATGATCCAGCCCTTATCGGTCGCACCATTGAAGTGGCTGAAGCGCTCAAACAGCAGGCGCGTCAGTTTCGCCGGATAGCTCACGGCAGGCGCATCGTCGAATTTGTCACCCGCGTGATAGCCGATCCCGGCCTCGGTGGTGTTCGAGAAGACAAAACGCATATCGGGGTTGTGGGCCAGTTTCAGGAACGCATCATACTGGCTGTAGACGTCGATCTCCCGGTTAACCGAGCGGATAAGACGGCTCTCACTTACCGTTTCGCCCTGCTCATTCAGGCCGCGAATGATGGTGGTATAGAGGCCATCCTGGGTGCTCAGCGAGGGCGGGAAAGCACTCTGAATGGGGCGAACGATAACCACACCGGCATTGAGATCGGTATGTTCATTTAGCAGGTCAATTTGCCAGTCGACAAACGCACGCAGGAAGTTGCCTTCACCAAACTGGATGATGCGTTCAGGGTATTGAGCACCGGGAAAATCACGACGGTTAAGCGTGTTCACAATGGGTTCCTTTTATGATTAGTCATACAGCCTGATAAGATTGGTACGATAACTTATCAAAACTTTCCGACCAGGAACCCTGTTTCGATCAATTCACGGCGTGGTTGTGACGAAAATTATAAGAATTTGTAGAACACGGACGTCGCCGTCATGGCACCGTCCGGCATCAGGGCGTAGCGCGGGATCTCACCGACCTTTTGCCAGCCGGCACGCTGATAAAACGTCTCAGCGCCGCTGCCGGTGGAGGTATCGAGTACCAGAACCGAAATATTTCTGGCGCGGGCTTCAGCCTCAAGCGCTTCCATCAGCGCCATCGCGGCCCCTTTGCGACGCGCTTTTTCATGTACCAGAAGTTTTGCCACATCGGCACGATGAGGTTGATTCTCTGGCTGGTCGGTAATCAGTTGCACCGTTCCGATAACCCCCAGCTGGGGATCAACGCTGGCAAGTACAACGCGCTCATGGCGCCCTACGCTTTCAGCAATACCGAGCCAGAATGAACGGGCCTTCTCGAGGCTAAACGGCAACATGAAGCTGACGGATGCGCCGCCGCTCACGCAGTTTTCGAGGATCCCGGCCAGCGCATCAAGATGAGTGAGAATGTCGTCACGGGTGAAGTTTTGGATATGCAGTGAGGTATTCATTGTTTGTCCTTACGTTGAATACCCACACTTTGCATTTAACATTTTCTTAACGCAATCGGGTCAGTCATACGCTTTTGTTATATCACCGCCCGCGCTGCCGCTGCTGCTTCATGGCATACATTTTTGCATCGGCATCGTTGAGCCACTTTTGCAGGTCGTTACTGTTGTGATCAAATTCACTCAGCCCCCAGGAGAACTTCAGCGACCATGGGTGTAACTTGCGCGCATTGTAGTTTTCGACCTGCTCGGCGAGATACTGCATGGCAATCCACGCCCCCTGCTCATCCGTGTCGGCAAACAGCACCGCAAACTCATCGCCACCGAAACGAACCAGCAGATCCGCTTCACGGAAAGAGGTACGCATCAGTTGCGCCATGACTTTAAGCGCCTTATCCCCCTCCTCATGCCCGTAACGATCGTTAATCTCCTTGAACCGATCCAGATCCAGCCATCCGAGCGTCAACGGCTCAGCACGGCGTCGGGCAATGGAAAGCGTGAACCGCACAAGCTGATTAAAGCCGCGTCGGTTGAATAACCCGGTTAACTCATCCGTGGTCGCCGCGCTGATGGCGGCAAACTCATCCTCAGCCAGCGCGCCCAGGTCACCCAGTACGGCGAGATCGGCCGCTGAAAACTCGCGAGGAGCGTAATCAATCAGGCAAAGCGAGCCAACGCTTGCGCCGTCTCGTAAGCGCAGCGGGAAGCCCGCGTAAAAACGCACGCCGGGCTCACCGGCCACCAGCGGGTTATCCGCGAACCGGTCATCCTGACGCATATCCCCTACCACCAGCGGAGCTTCAGTGAGGATCGTATGGCCACAGAAAGATATGTTACGCGGAACGGAACCGGGTGCCTGTCCATCCGCCGATTTCACGATCAGCGAGTGCTCATCAATAAGATTGACCATCGCCAGTGGCACCTGGAAAAAGCGTTTCGCCAGGCGCGTTAAGCGGTCAAACGCCGGGGAACTGTCGATCTCAAGCAGACCCGATTCGCGCAGCGAGTGAAGTCGGTCTGTTTCATTTTCAGGTGTTGCAGGTGCTTTCATAATGTCTCCTGACGTAAAGCGTTACTCAAAGCGTAGCTTAAACAGAGACATTGTCAGTGTGCGAATATCCTGTTAAGCCGCTATCTAATTCACGTCAATGCCTTATAACGATTAACACAGCTCAGTTTCACTCCCGGCACTGGCGGCAAGTTGCTCATCCGCCAGCCGGGCGCTGGTACGATTTCGACCCGCCTTTTTTGAACGATAAAGATGATCGTCCGCCTCGGCCATCAGCTTGTTGAAGACCTCAGTCAACTGCCATGACTCCGCCTTTCCGCTTCCAAGGCCAATACTGACCGTCAGATAAAGCGTCTGCTGACGCCAGGTGAAAGGATGGCTGGCCACGGTACTCCTGATACGTTCCGCCAGTGCATAGCCGTGTTGTTCATCGCCCGAATTAACGACCACAGCAAACTCCTCTCCCCCCATGCGGGCCACCATCCCGTCTTCACCAACGACCTGCTGAACCTGGCGGGCAAAGGATGCCAGCACGCGGTCGCCGCACTCATGACCGTAGTTATCATTGATGCTTTTGAAGTAATCAATATCGAGCAGCATGACGGTCAGAAAACGTGGATGACGGTGCGTTTCTTCGCGTTTTAGCGCCTCGTAAAGCCCGGAACGCGAGTAGACGTGGGTCAGAAAGTCATAATCCGCCCGCAGGGATACCTGACGGATCAGGGAATTAATCGCCGCCATGCTGACGGAGACCATCACCGGGCAGATCGCCATCGTGGCAATACCCAGCCGCGCAGAAAACATCATCGGGGTCGAGAGCGGCGTCGCCACGGCGATATTTATGATGGAGTTGGCGACCAGAATGATTTCAATCGCCCCTGTAATAAACGTCAGCAGGCAGGTCGCAGGCAGCGAGTAGCGTACCGCACACCAGATAAGCGCAGGCAGCGGAAATGCGAGGCTTCCCGCTCCGCCAATCACCACCGAGGCAGCCACCGAAACAACCAGCGCGACGATCGGTAACAGTTTCTCCAGATTTACCCTGAGTTCCCGCACCGGCAAACCGAGGGTAAGTATGCACGGCACAACGAGTACGCCAGTGGAGAATTGTTCGCTAAACCAGTCGGCAAACAGCGGCCAGAAGGTATGACTGTCTATCCCCACGGACCCGAACGCACCGAGCAAGGCACACAGCAGCGCAGCAATCAGGCAGTAGTTAAACAGCCGTAATGCGTTGAGCGGATCGGGGGTTTTCTTCATCAACCGTCTGTCACGCTGAACCAGCACGGCGACAACGACGATAAAGATCATATTAGACAGGTTTATGACCACCGAGGCCATTCCCCAGTTAGTCGTCACCGCGTCGTACATCAGCATCGCGACATAACATACCGCGTAGTAATGCAGGCGATGCAGAAACACATAACGGGCAAAGATCCCTGCCATAACGCCATTCAGCGGCCAGAACAGGGATAAGGCCTCGACCAGCCGCAATTCCGCGCCCACAAAATAAAAGAGAGTGGTGAGAATAAATATCGCCGAGGCATTACGCAGCGGCGTGTCGGGTTGGAACAACCTGAAGGCGGTGAGAGCAGAACGCATTAAATATCATTCCATATGAATGCTTATGGCAAATATTGCGGTCGTCAGCATGATCGGGACTAACTTAACCTGCATCTATAACACAATTACAACAGGATCATAACTCGTCAAATTTGGCTGTTCATCTGTATCACCAGCCAGTGGTGGATCACGCTGACGATATAATGTTGTTGCTGCACAGTCAGTTGCACGCCCTGGGGAATATTATGCCATTTTGCCAGACAGCCCCGGCAGCAGGTCGCCGTGGCATGCTGGGCGATAAATACCGGGTGACCGCGCATGGGCGTCTGTTTACCGTCGTTGGCAGGTTGCGCCGGTGCAAGGCGTTTTTTAACGAAATCCGCAGCATGCTGGTCAATGGTGTCGGGTCCTTTGTCCCAGCAGTACTGCCGTTCTTTATTGCCTAAACGAAAGCGCGAGCGAAACGTCGATCGCGCCAGGCGGGAAAAAAGCGGATCCAGATCGGACATCAGTATACGGAACGTCCCAGACGTTGGGTCAGTTTCTCCAGCACCGCCACACCGGCAAGTGAATTTCCCGTTTCATCCAGCTCCGGGCTCCAGACGGCAATCGCCATTTCATGCGGCACAATCGCCACGACTCCGCCGCCAACGCCGGATTTGGCCGGAAGCCCAACCCGCCAGGCAAACTCGCCCGCGTTTTGATACATGCCGCTGGTCGCCATCAGGGCGTTGACCTGCCGCGCCTGCAGTGGGGAAACGACGTCCTGATCGAGATGCGGCGCGTGCCCCTGGTGCGCCAGAAACAGGAACGTCTGGGCCAGCTCAACGCAGCTCATTTTCAACGCACAGTAGTGGAAGTAGTTTTGCAGTACGGTCGCCACGTCGTTATGAAAGTTGCCGAAGGATTTCATCAGCCAGGCGATGGCCGCGTTACGGGCGGAGTGCTCAAACTCCGAGCGGGCCACTACCGAATCATAGGCAAGATCGTCAACGCCCGAGAGCTGACGAACAATCTCCAGCATTCGCTGACGCGGTGCGCTGAGACGGCTTTGCAGCATATCGCAGACCACCAGCGCCCCGGCATTGATAAAAGGGTTACGCGGTTTACCCTGCTCGATTTCAAGCTGAAGCAGTGAGTTGAAAGGCTGGCCGGACGGATCTTTACCGACACGCTGCCAGATCTCGTCTTCCTCGTACTGGCGCATCGCCGCAACCAGGCTCAGCACTTTCGAAATTGACTGAATCGAAAAACGTTCAGTGGCATCCCCTGCCTGGTATCGCTGTCCGTCGATGGTACAGATCGCAATCCCCAGCTTATTCCCGCTGACCGAGGCAAGAGCCGGAATATAGTCGGCAACCTTACCCTTTCCCAATAACGGACGAACCTGCGCCAGAATCTCGTCCAGCATCTCATTATGGATGACCGCAGCCACTCTTTGCTCCTTGCCCTCAGGCTAAAACGGGCTGCGAGTATAACAGAGGCTTATGTATTGCGTCAGGCGCTAAGACGAAAACGCGAAACGGCCTGCAATAAAAGATCGGATTGCTTTTGCAGTCGCTCAGAGGCCTCTGAGGCATCAGAAACCAGCAGATCCGTCTGGCGTGAAACCTGATTCAGCGCCTGAAGCTGACGCGTCATCTGGTGAATACTCTCTCCCTGGCTGAGCGTAGCGGTTGAGATTTCATTCAGCAAACTGCTTAAGTTGCCGACCAGACCGGTGACCTGCTGCAAATTGTCTTCCATCAAATTCACCGCGCGGGATCCGTCTTCAATGCCCTGCAAAGAGCGATTGATAAGTTCCTGGATGGTCTGCGTTGAGTGGCTACTCTTTCTGGCAAGCAGGCCGACTTCCCGGGCGACAACGGCAAACCCGCGTCCATGGTTACCGGCATGGGCGGCTTCAATGGCGGCGTTTAACGCCAGAATATTGGTCTGAAACGCCACGCTGTCGATCATCGCCACGATCCCGCGCATTTCAGAAGATCGCTCGACGATCGCCTGCATGGACGCATTCACGGTCGACATCATCTGGTCACCGCCTACCGCGGCCTGACGCGCTTCGTCCGCGCGCGAGCTGGCGAGTCTGGCGTAGCCGGTATTCCCTTCCACATGCGTTTCCAGCGTCGCGATATGGGTCGTGACCTCTTCCAGCTCTTTTGCCTGACGCGCCGATTGCTGATACAGCTTCTGATTCCCCTGCGCCAGGGAGCCGATATTTTCAACCATTGCGGTCGTGGCATGGCTGACCTGGGTCACCAGCTGCTGCAGACCGTGCTGCATGGTGGCGATACTGTCGCTAAGCTGCCCCGTCTCACGATTAAAACGCCTGACGGCAGGCGGCGTACCGGAAAGATCTCCGGCTGCCAGCTGGTTAATATGCGCAATCAGTCGACGTAACGGCGTGATCACCCACCTGGACATGCCGAACCAGACGGCAACGGCGATGGCGAGCAGTAAAACCGGCGCAATCAGGAACAACGTTTGCAGCCTTGAAAGCTGCGTCATAAGAGCCTGACGCCCCTGCATGGCCTGCTTCTCGCTGGCCTGCTGATAACGGGCGTAGTTATCGTTGAAGTCGCTCTGAAACGCCTGGGCAGGGACAGCAAAAAAGGCATCAATGATGTGGTTTCTGACAAGCGCTTCCGATTGCTCTTTAATGGCACCGTAGAAAAGCTGATAGCTGTTCACCAGGGCCTCATCTTCCGGCGGGCTGAGTGCCCGCCAGGCTTGCCACGCCTGCTGAGAAACCGCCAGCGACGCTTGCGCCTCATCCATCAGACTGTGCCAGCTTCCTTCTGAACCGGTCTCTTTATCCTGCATAAACCAGACGCCGGAGCGGTTAAGCAGATCGCTTGCCGCCAGCAGGGAGACACGCGCCAGATCAAGCTTGCTCTGTTGCTGATACGCCAGCAGATTTTGCTGCTCGTTGCGCTGAGCGTCCTTCAGGGAGGCGTTAAGCAGAAAAGATGAGGAGAGTTGCAGTGCGGAGAAAAGGCCAATAATACAAAAGATACCCGTCAGCAGGCCAAATTGACGTGGGATACAGCGCTGCGCAATACGACGAAAAATTTGCGTTAGGTTCATGATTTTCTTCAGTAACAAGACGTTATACGCGTGCGAGTCTACGAAACGAAAATGACAGAACCATTGCAGAGAAATGACAGTGGCCCTCAAATTGAGGGCCACTACAAACAAATTACACTCTGTTCTTCCACACCGTCTGCACGTTACAGAATTCATGCAGGCCGAAATGGGAGAGCTCGCGGCCAAAACCACTCTTCTTCACACCGCCAAAGGCCACGCGCGCATCGCTGGCGCTGTAACCATTGATAAACACCCCACCGCACTCCAGCTCGCGAGAGAATTTATCCGCAAGCGCGGCGTCGGCGGTGAAGACCGTAGCAGAGAGGCCAAAGTCGCTGTCGTTTGCCAGCGTCAGGGCGTGCTCAGCATCTTTCGCGACGGTAATAGCCGCTACCGGACCAAACAGTTCCTGGCGGAAGGCCGTCATCGACGGCGTGACGTTCGCCAGCACGGTAGGCGCGTAATAATTCCCCTCGCCGCTGATTTTCTCTCCGCCCAGCAGCAGCGTGGCCCCCTCAGCCAGGGTGGCCTGAACCTGCTGATGCAGTTCATCGCGCAGGTCAAAACGCGCCATCGGGCCAATGTAGTTCTCTTCTTCATCGGGTGTGCCCATCTTCAGGGCGGCTACGCCCGCGACGAAGCGTTGGGTAAAGATATCCGCAATACCCTCTTCAACAATAAAGCGTTTGGCGGCCGCGCACACCTGCCCGGTATTCTGATAGCGACCCGCCACCGCCGCTTTCACGGCGAGATCCAGGTCAGCGTCGTTGAGCACGATGAACGGGTCAGAGCCGCCCAGCTCAAGCACGCATTTTTTCAGCGCAGCACCTGCCTGGGCACCAATTGCGGCCCCGGCACGCACGCTGCCGGTAACGGTCACCGCCGCAATGCGACGGTCGTTAATCGCCTGGCTTACGCCGTCATTGGTGGCATTAACCCAGCCAAAAACGCCTTCCGGGAAACCGGCATCCGCAAAAATCTGTGCGATAAGATCCGCCGAGCCAAGCACGTTTGGCGCGTGCTTAAGCAGATAGCTGTTACCTGCCAGCAGGATCGGCACCGCCCCGCGCAGTACCTGCCAGAGCGGGAAGTTCCACGGCATCACCGCCAGAATCGGCCCCAGCGGGCGGTATTCAATAACCGCGTTGTGGTTTTCCACCTGGGTTGGCTCTGCATTCAGCATGGCCGGGCCGTGTTCCGCATACCAGTCACACAGACCCGCAGATTTTGCCACTTCCGCCCGCGCCTGCAGAACCGGTTTGCCCATCTCCCGGGACATCATCCGGGCCATCTCTTCCGCACGATGACGCAGCGCAGCACCGAGATCGCGCAGCTTCTGCGCCCGCCGGGCGACGCTTTCGCTCCGCCACTGACGAAAACCGGCATCAGCCCGGGCGATAGCCTGTTCAACCTCTTCCTGTGTCGCCCACGGGTACGCGGCGATCGTTTCACCCGTAGCCGGGTTAACAGACAGGGCATGTGTAGCAGATGAATAAGTCATGATGTTCTCCACGCATTTCGGTTGATTAATTGTGGCTTACTCTGCTATTTCTTAGAAATGAATAATACTAACCACCTTATTCACGAAACGAGAATACTATGGATTTAACCCAGCTTGAAATGTTTAACGCCGTCGCGCTGACGGGGAGCATCACCCAGGCGGCGCAGAAGGTGCATCGCGTTCCCTCGAACCTGACAACACGCATCCGCCAGCTGGAAGCCGATCTCGGCGTTGAGCTGTTTATTCGTGAGAACCAGCGTTTGCGGTTATCTCCCGCCGGGCATAACTTCCTGCGCTACAGCAGACAGATTCTGGCGCTGGTGGATGAAGCGCGCATGGTCGTCGCGGGGGATGAACCACAGGGGTTATTTGCTCTTGGCGCGCTGGAAAGCACCGCTGCCGTGCGCATCCCTGAATCGCTGGCGCAGTTTAACCAGCGTTATCCGCGCATCCAGTTTGCCCTCTCTACCGGCCCTTCCGGAACGATGATAGAGGGTGTACTGGAGGGAACGCTGAGCGCCGCCTTTGTTGACGGGCCGCTGTCACACCCGGAACTGGAGGGGATGCCGGTCTACAGGGAAGAGATGATGCTGGTCACGCCTGCCGGGCATACGGAGGTCACACGCGCCACGCAGGTGAGCGGCAGCGACGTTTATGCCTTTCGCGCCAACTGCTCATATCGCCGACATCTTGAGAGCTGGTTTCATGCAGACGGCGCGACGCCTGGCCGCATTCACGAGATGGAGTCCTATCACGGCATGCTCGCCTGCGTCATTGCGGGCGCGGGCATCGCGCTGATGCCGCGCTCCATGCTGGAAAGTATGCCAGGACATCATCAGATTGAGGCCTGGCCGCTGGCTGAAAACTGGCGCTGGCTTACCACCTGGCTGGTGTGGCGACGGGGGGCGATGACCCGCCAGCTGGAAGCGTTTATAGCGCTGCTAAACGAACGTCTTCAACCAGCGCCTTCTCCATAAACAGGCTAAGCGGGTCGTCAACATAGGGGGCAAATGCCGGGCGCAGTTCGTACCCGCACTGTTCATACAGACGAACCGCGGCGTGTTGTTTTATCCCTGTCTCCAGCCGTACCGTGTGGCAATGACGGCTCAGGGCCTCATCTTCCAGGGCAGCCAGCAGCCTCTCTCCCAGATGCTGTCCCCGGTGGGTCGGGTCAATATAGACCCGTTTCATCTCACCGGTTCCATCCCCGTTAAGCACGATGGCTCCACAGCCAACGGCCTGAAGCTGCTGGTCACGAATGATCATCAGGATAAGCGATGCGTCGGGCAGCGCTGAAAGATCGAGCAGATGATTGCTTTCTGCGGGATAGAGTTCGCTCTGATAGCGGTCAAGGGCTGCAATCAGTGTGAGGATGTCCGGATGACGAGCGGATTCAGAGGTAATGGAATACATGGCAGGCTCCTTGCTGTTTTTATTTTAAAATAGCGCAGCTCTGCCATGGTGCTTCATAGTATTAACTTATCGCGCTGCCCGGCTAGCGCAAAAAGATACGGCCTTTCAGATACAACGTGGCCTGACCGGCGATCAACACGCGATCGCCCTTCAGTTCACAGCGCAGATCGCCGCCACGATACGACACCTGACGTGCGTTCAGTGACGTTTTACCCAGCTTTTCGCTCCAGTAGGGGATCAACATGCTGTGCGTGGATCCGGTAACCGGATCTTCCGGCACCCCTTCGCCCGGGCAGAAAAAGCGGCTGACGAAGTCATAGTCTTCTCCAGGCGCCGTTACGCAGACCATTTTCCCCAGCGGAACCATTGCCGCGATATCCGGCGTGAGCGCCTCCACCTGCTGCTGGCTCTCCAGCACCACGATATAGTCTCGTCCGGCGCGTACCTCTTTCGCCTTTGTGATGCCCAGCGCGCTGAACAACGCTGCCGGGGGATTATCGACGGCCTCCGTCGGCCACGCAGGGAAATTCAGCGTCAGCCAGTCGCCGCTGCGCTTGACCGTCAGCTCGCCCACGAAGCGCGTGGTAAAGTGAATTTCGGTATGCGGATAATCAAGATATTCAAAAATCACGTGTGACGCCGCGAGGGTCGCGTGTCCGCACAGGTTAATTTCGTGCAGCGTGGTAAACCAGCGCAGTTCAAACCCGTCGTCGGTTCGCACAAAAAAGGCGGTCTCAGACTGATTATGCTGCTGCGCCATTTTAAGCAGCGTCTCATCGGGCAGCCACTCCTCCAGCGGGCAAACCGCCGCCGCATTACCGCCAAACGCCCTGTCGCTGAAGGCATCCACCAGATAAAAATCAATTTCCTGCATTGTCTCTCCCTCTCTTGTTATCAGTTTTTAGCGCAGATACACCGTGCCTTTCAGGTAGCACGACGCCTGACCGCTCATCAGCACCCGTTCCCCTCTCAGTTCACAACGCACTTCACCGCCCCGCGCCGACACCTGACGGGCAAACAGGGTCGTTTTGCCCAGTGTTTCACTCCAGTAGGGGATCAGCATCGTGTGCGCGGACCCGGTGACCGGATCTTCCGGGACGGAAACGCCCGGTGAGAAGAAGCGGCTGACAAAGTCATATTCCCCCTCGCCCGGTGCCGTCACGCTAACTTTGTGCTCACCCGGTGTCATCGCAGACAGGTTCGGCATAAGGGCTTCAACCTGCTGGCGGTTTTCCAGGACGATCACCCACGCGCGCCCTTTACGGGCGTCAACGTAGTGGCGGATACCCAGCGCCGCGATCATCTCTGGCGGTGGCGTCTCTTTATGTGTCGGACACGCCGGGAAATCCAGCGTCATCCACTCTCCCTCCCGGCTGACCGTCAGGCGGCCAGATGCGGTGTCGAAGTGGATCCGCGAGTCGGGGTAATCCAGTTCATGAAACAGGACGTACGCGGCGGCCAAAGTGGCATGCCCGCAGAGATTAACTTCGGTGAGCGTTGTAAACCAGCGTAGCTCAATGCCCCCTTTGCTGCAGACGAAAAAGGCCGTTTCCGATTGATTATGCTGTTGCGCCATTTTCAGTAGCGTTTCATCGGGTAACCATTCTTTCAGCGGACAAACCGCCGCCGGATTGCCACCAAACGAAGTATCGCTGAACGCATCTACCAGATAAAAATCAATCTCCTGCATTGTCTTACCGCCTGTTTTTGTTGTGTTGTTCTTTTATATTCAATGAAAACACCCTCCCCGGCTACCGCTTTCACAAGGTAAATATTGAGATCTGCGTCACATAATGGTTGAGTTTTCGCCGTTTGACGTTTTAAGATCGTCTCCTCTTCTTTCCAGCAACGAATCTCCGACATCCCTATGACAACGAACACAGTTTCCCGCAGGGTTGCGTGGCTACGCGTGGTCACGCTGGCCATTGCCGCGTTTATTTTCAACACCACAGAGTTTGTTCCGGTTGGGCTGTTGTCTGACATTGCCGACAGTTTCCAGATGGAAACGGCTCAGGTGGGCATTATGTTGACCATCTACGCCTGGGTGGTGGCGCTTATGTCATTGCCGTTTATGCTGCTGACCAGCCAGATGGAGCGGCGCAAACTGCTGATCGGTCTCTTCGTGTTGTTCATCGCCAGCCATGTTCTGTCGTTTATGGCGTGGAATTTTACGGTGCTGGTCATGAGCAGGATTGGCATTGCATTCGCCCATGCGGTGTTCTGGTCGATCACCGCGTCGCTGGCTATACGCCTGGCCCCGGCGGGTAAACGCGCCCAGGCGCTGAGCCTGATTGCCACCGGCACCGCGCTGGCGATGGTGCTGGGTCTGCCGATTGGCCGTATCGTGGGGCAATACTTCGGCTGGCGTACGACCTTCTTCGCGATCGGCATGGGGGCACTGGTTACGCTGGTGTGTCTGATTAAGCTGCTGCCCGCGCTGCCGAGCGAACACTCTGGCTCGCTGAAAAGCCTGCCGCTGTTGATGCGTCGCCCTGCGCTGCTGAGTATCTATCTGCTTACCGTAATCGTGGTGACCGCGCATTACACGGCGTACAGCTACATTGAACCGTTTGTTCAGGTGGTGGCAGGGTTTAGCGCCAATTTTGCCACCCTGTTACTGCTCATCCTCGGTGGTGCGGGCATTATCGGCAGCGTGCTGTTTGGCAAGCTGGGTAATCAGCATGCTTCCTTGCTTGTGAGCGGCGCCATTGGCCTGCTGTTGCTGATGCCCGCCGCGGGCAGCGAAAACCATCTGGCGATCCTGAGCCTGTTCTGGGGCGTGGCGATCATGATCATCGGCCTTGGCATGCAGGTAAAAGTGCTGGCGCTGGCACCGGACGCGACGGACGTTGCCATGTCACTGTTCTCGGGGATATTTAATCTGGGCATCGGCGCGGGCGCGCTGGTGGGAAATCAGATTAGCCTTCATGTCTCGATGTCGGCGATTGGGTATCTGGGCGCTATTCCAGCCCTGGTCGCGCTTATCTGGTCAGTGCTCATCTTCCGCAAATGGCCGGTGGCGCTGGAGGAACAGAGTCAGCACGGGTGACGTTTGTTTGTGCCGGGTGGCGCTGCGCTTACCCGGCCTACAAGCCTGTAATAACCCAGGCCGGGTAAGGCGAAACCGCCACCCGGCAATCACCTCAGTGGTAAGTTTTAATAATCTCCAGCACGCCGTTAATAATAAACTGCACGCCCATACAGACCAGTAAGAAGCCCATCAGACGTGAAATAGCTTCGATACCGCCCTTGCCTACCCAGCGCATAATCGCACCGGAACTGCGCAGTGACCCCCACACAATGATCCCGATAATCGCAAAAATCAGCGGTGGCGCAACCGTCAGGACCCAGTCCGGGAAGGTGGCGCTATCACGGACCGTAGAGGCGGAACTGATGATCATCGCGATGGTACCCGGCCCCGCCGTGCTCGGCATAGCCAGCGGCACAAAGGCAATATTTGCACTCGGTTCGCTTTCCAGCTCTTCGGATTTGCTTTTGGCCTCCGGCGACTCATGCGCTTTCTGCGCCGGGAACAGCATGCGGAAACCGATAAAGGCGACAATGAGTCCCCCGGCGATGCGCAGGCCAGGGATGGAAATCCCGAAGGTGTTCATCACCACCTGTCCCGCATAGTAAGCCACCATCATGATGGCAAACACATAGACGGAAGCCATCATTGACTGATGGTTACGCTCGACGCTGTTCATATTCCCTGCCAGCCCGAGGAAAAGTGCCACCGTCGTTAACGGGTTTGCCAACGGCAGCAGCACCACCAGCCCAAGACTCACTGCTTTAATTAAATCCAACATAATGCATCGTCGTCCTTATCCATATTCATCCCCGCAAGTATAGGGGGAAAGTGTGACGTTAAGCCATCTGCGCAACGTAACGATTATTTTCCGTAAGTAAGGATAACCCTGAGTTATCTATATGATTTGAAAGCGTTCAAAAAAAGTTCATGAAACGTTTTAGCAATTCGTGGCATCGGCTGATTCATTCAGTTGACTTATACTTGCCTGAGCAATAATATCTGCCGTGACTAAACTACTTGCCAGGGCAACCATTGTGAAAAGCACCAGTGATATCTTTAACGACGTTGTTCCGCTGGGTCGTCTTATTCATATGGTTAACCAGAAAAAAGATCGCCTGCTCAATGACTATCTGTCACCGCTGGATATCACCGCAACACAGTTCAAAGTGCTGTGTTCCATTCGCTGCGAAGTGTGTATCACGCCGGTTGAGCTGAAAAAGGTGCTCTCTGTCGATCTGGGTGCGTTAACCCGCATGCTGGATCGTCTCGTCTGCAAAGGATGGGTAGAACGAAGCCCTAACCCGAATGACAAACGCGGCGTGCTGGTCAAGCTCACCTGCGATGGCGCGGCCATGTGCGAGCAATGTCATCAATTAGTAGGACAAACACTGCATCAGGAACTAACAAAAAACTTAACGGCAGATGAAGTGGCAACCCTTGAGCTTTTGCTGAAGAAAATACTGCCGTAAACAGAAAAGAGGTATGACGATGTCCAGACGCAATACTGACGCTATCACCATTCATAGCATTTTGGACTGGATCGAAGATAACCTGGAATCGCCGCTCTCCCTTGAAAAAGTGTCAGAGCGTTCAGGTTACTCCAAATGGCACCTGCAACGGATGTTCAAAAAAGAGACCGGCCATTCACTAGGTCAATATATTCGCAGTCGCAAGCTGACGGAAATTGCCCAGAAACTGAAAGAAAGCAATGAGCCGATCCTTTATCTGGCAGAGCGTTACGGATTTGAATCACAGCAAACCCTGACGCGTACGTTTAAGAACTATTTTGACGTGCCGCCTCATAAGTACCGAATCACCAGCGTACCCGGAGAACCCCGATACCTGTATCCGTTAAAACATTGTAGTTAATCATCGCCTGTAAAAGACGTAATCGAGGAAATCATGAAAGTTATCGCCTCCGCCGCCCTCGCCTTGCTGGTGCTGTTTTCCAGCCAGACCTTTGCGGAGCAAACCCCAGGTGCAACGCAGCAAAATAATCGTGGCACGATGATTTTGCCGTCAGCACATGACCAGTCACCCTATGATTTCAACCACATGGGGACTGGTAGCGACAAATCCGACGAATTAGGCGTGCCTTATTATAATCAGCACGGCTTCTGATTCGTTTTTGCCCCGCCACTGCGGGGCTTTTTTATGCTCTAGCCTCTGACGCGCGCCGCCCGCCGTACCCGCAAGCCAAACACGTTGATATACAGCCCCGCCATAATCAGCACTGCCCCCAGCAACTGCAGCGCGCTCAGCGTTTCATCCAGCAATAGCGCCGCACTGGCGAGCCCAACCACCGGCACCAGCAGAGACAGGGGCGCCACGCGCCAGGTTTCATAACGCCCCAGCAGCGAACCCCAGATCCCATAGCCCACAATCGTGGCGACAAAGGCCAGATAAATCAGAGAAAGGATCGTGGTCAAATCGATATCGACCAGGCTTCTCAGCATCACATCCGGGCCATCCAGAATAAACGACGCCGCCAGAAACGGGATGACCGGAATTAACGCGCTCCAGACCACCAGCGACATCACCTGCGGCCGCGCCGCGTGCTGCATAATCAGCTTGTTGAAGATATTCCCGCACGCCCAGCTCAGCCCCGCCGCCAGCGTAAGCATAAAGCCCAGCAGCGCCACATCCTGACCATTCAGGCTGGCTTCAATCAGCACCAGTACGCCAAACACCGCCAGCGTAATCCCCGCCAGCTGTTTGCCCTGCAAACGTTCGCCAAATACGAACGCACCGAGAATGATGGTAAAGAACGCCTGCGCCTGCAAAACCAGCGAGGCAAGACCGGCAGGCATACCAAACTTGATGGCGCAGAAGAGAAACGCGAACTGGCCAAAGCTGATGGTCAGGCCATAGCCCAGCAGTAATTTGAACGGGATTTTTGGACGCGCAACAAAAAAGATCGCCGGGAACGCCACTAACATGAAACGCAAACCGGCCAGCATAAGCGGGGGCATATTGTGCAATCCCAGCTTAATGACGACAAAATTGAGCCCCCATACTACGACCACCAGCAACGCCAGCAGTCCGTCTTTACGCGTCATACCCTGCCCCTGAATTATTAATAATTTGTTAACACTTCAAGGTAACAGAAAAAAGGACGCTGCGAGAAGATCATTAATTCTGGCAGGCAGCTGAAGCACTTACGGATAAACCAGGTGCTATACAAGCCCCTTATGTCATGGTAATCCTGTTAACACACCTCTAATAAAAGCATAAGCAACTGTCGGGCAGAAATATGAAACCATCTCTCAGGCGCTCAACCGCAGCGCTGCTGGCATCGTCATTGTTGTTAACCATCGGTCGGGGAGCGACGCTGCCGTTCATGACCATTTATCTCACGCGCGTCTACAACATGAGCGTCGAGAATATTGGTTATGCCCTGACGATTGCGCTGACCATCGGCGTGGTGTTCAGCCTGGGATTTGGCATTCTGGCGGATAAGTTTGATAAAAAACGCTACATGCTGATTGCGATCGTGGCGTTTATTGCCGGATTTGTCGCGATCCCGCTGGTGGATAACGTCACGCTGGTGGTGCTGTTCTTTTCCCTGATCAACTGCGCCTACTCCGTATTTTCGACGGTGCTGAAAGCCTGGTTCTCCGACGTGCTCACCTCAAGCCAAAAAGCGCGTGTTTTCTCGCTCAACTATAGCTTCCTGAACATTGGCTGGACGGTCGGCCCGCCCATCGGCACCCTGCTGGTGATGTACAGCTTACAGCTGCCCTTCTGGCTGGCCGCTTTTTGCGCCGCGCTGCCGCTCGCGTTTATCCATTTCTTTGTGCAAAAAAGCGTCGCGCTGGATACCGCCGAGGAAAAAATGCCCTGGCAGCCGTCGGTGTTGCTGAAAGACCGCGCCCTGTTCTGGTTCACCCTCTCCGGCCTGCTCGCGTCGTACGTGGGCGGATCGTTCGCCAGCTGCATTTCGCAGTATGTTCTGGCCGCCCACGCCGACAGCGATTTCGCGCAGAAGGTCGTCGCCGTGGTGCTGCCCGTTAACGCCGCCGTGGTGGTGACGCTGCAATACGCGCTTGGGCGCAAGATTTCCGCCAGCAATATTCGCCCCCTGATGACCGCCGCGACGCTGTTTTTTATCCTGGGGCTGGGTGGCTTTATGCTCTCCGGGGAGAATCTGATTTACTGGGGTATCGCTGCCGCGATCTTTACGCTGGGTGAGATTATTTATGCGCCGGGTGAATACATGCTGATCGACAACATCGCCCCGCCGGGGATGAAGGCAAGCTATTTCTCCGCACAGGCGCTGGGCTGGCTGGGCGCGGCCGCAAACCCGATGATCACCGGGATTATCCTGACCAACCTTCCGCACTGGTCGCTGTTTGTGATTATGATGGTCGCCATCGTCATTGCGTGGCTGATGATTTTGCGTGGGATGAGCGTGAAGGCGTGGTGCGAGTCACCCAAGGTAGCGTAGCAACTTGTAGGCCGGGTAAGGCGTAGCCGCCACCCGGCAATAAAGCATCAGTGGTGCAACATTTCTTCTACCACCTGCTCTTTGTACATCTCATTCGGATAATAGGTCGGCCAGTTATCCATCTCTTTCAGCAGCGCCTCGTGGGAGGTGTTGCCCATAAAAATATGGAAGTGCGAGGACGCTTTCGGCCCGATGGTATGGTCGCTGAACTGCACAAACTTCGGCGCCGTGCTGCTGGCATCCTGACACTCAAACAGATAGCGAACGCCTTTTTTGCCTGACGCATAGGTCAGAATTTTGTAGCCGCTGTAATTATAATGGCAACGGCTAACCGCTTTGCCCTTGTGGAACTCCATCACGTTATTTTCAATGCCAATGGCATCCACGTCCGTCGCATAGCCTTTACGATAATAGGCTTTCACCTCGTCGAAGGTTTTGCTTTTATCCTTCTGCGCTTTCTGTTTGAAGACCGGATCCAGCGATCCATCCAGCAGGAAAGGATAAACGGACTGCCAGGTACCGTCCCAGTCAGACAGCGCTCTGTCCTTCACGTCTTTATCCTCAAACACGCCGTTCGCCGCTTTCTGCTCCGCTTCGGTCATCTGATGACCGTGCGAGTGCGCTAACAGCTGGCCGCTGACCAGCAGCGCCCCCAGAGTCATGATCCATTTACCAAAATGTGCAGCCAAAATAACCCCCTCATTCCGTTTTATAAGAATGAGAATGTTATATTATAACATATCAAATCGCAACCAGCCCGCGAACGCCCTCCTGCGCCATGTTTTCCCCCCGTCCACGCTGGATAATGGTGCCGCGCGACATCAGGAGATAGCTGTCGGCCAGCTCGGCGGCAAAGTCGTAAAACTGCTCGACCAGCAGGATCGCCATATCGCCTCTGTTCGCCAGCGTGCGGATCACCTGGCCAATCTCTTTTATCACCGAAGGCTGAATGCCTTCCGTCGGTTCATCCAGAATCAGCAGCTGCGGGCGGCTTGCCAGCGCACGGCCAATCGCCAGTTGCTGCTGTTGTCCGCCGGAGATATCGCCTCCGCGGCGGTGCTTCATCTCTTTGAGCACCGGGAAAAGCTGCCAGATCTCCTCCGGTACCTGCTTCGCCTCGCGGGCGGAAAAGCGCGACAGCCCCAGCAGAAGATTTTCTTCCACGGTCAGGCGCGGAAAAATCTCGCGTCCCTGTGGGACATACGCCACGCCAGACTGGACCCGCTGGTGCGGTTTGCTGTGGGTGATCGTCTTACCCTGCCAGATGACCTCCCCGGTTTTCGCCGGGATCAGCCCCATCAGACACTTCAGCAACGTCGTTTTCCCGACGCCGTTGCGCCCCAGCAGGCAGGTGACTTCTCCGGTGGCGGCCTCAAAACTGACGCCGCGCAGGATATGGCTTCCACCGTAATACTGATTCAGTTCGTTAACCTGTAACATCTTCTCTCCTTAGCGCCCCAGATAGACCTCAATCACCTGCTCGTTGGCCTGCACCTCGCGAAGCGAGCCTTCGGCCAGCACGCGCCCCTGATGCAATACCGTCACGTGGTCGGCAATGGTTTCGACAAAGCCCATGTCGTGCTCCACCACCATCAGGGAGTGCTTACCCGCCAGGGTTTTGAACAACTCGGCGGTGTATTCCGTCTCTGCGTCGGTCATCCCGGCGGCGGGTTCGTCCAGCAGCAACAGATGCGGATCCTGGACCAGCAGCATACCTATCTCCAGAAACTGCTTTTGCCCGTGCGACAGCAGCCCGGCGCGGCGATCGCGTTCGTTGCCAAGACGCAGTAAAACCAGCATCTCATCGATGCGATCGCGTTGCTCACCGTTGAGTTTTGCCCGCAGGCTCGCCCAGACGGATTTATCGGTTTTCATGGCGATCTCAAGGTTTTCCCACACCGTCAGCGCCTCAAAGACCGTGGGTTTCTGGAACTTTCGCCCGATCCCCTGACGGGCAATGGCCGCAGGCTCCAGCGCGGTCAGGTCGATCGATTGATCGTAAATAGCCCTCCCGCTTTTTGGTCGCGTTTTGCCGGTGATCACATCCATCAACGTGGTTTTACCGGCTCCGTTGGGGCCAATCACGCAGCGCAACTCGCCCACGCCGATATTCAGCGAGAGATCGGTCAGCGCCTGGAAACCGTCGAAATTGACGTTAATGGCCTCAAGCTGAAGCACCGGATCCGTCTGGTCACGGTAGCGGTCGCCGGGCAACTGGCGGGTAAATAATCCTTCCGTTGGCTGCATTATTTCTCTCCCTTACGAAACAGACCGTAGACACCGCGTGGTAAGAACAGCGTGACGGCGATAAAAATCAGCCCCAGGAACAGCTGCCAGTACTCCGGCATGGCGACGGTGAAAAAGCTCTTCGCCCCGTTCACCAGCGCCGCGCCAATCACCGGCCCCACCAGCGTGCCGCGCCCGCCCAGCGCCACCCAAATGGCGGCTTCTATCGAGTTCGTCGGTGACATTTCACCGGGGTTGATAATGCCCACCTGCGGAACATAGAGCGCCCCCGCCAGGCCACACAGCACCGCGGAGAGCGTCCAGACCAGCAGTTTGAACCCGCGCGGGTCGTAACCACAGAACGTCAGACGGTTTTCTGCGTCACGAACGGCGGTCAGGATTCGGCCAAATTTGCTTTTTGCCAGCGCAAATCCCGTCCCCAACGCCAGGAGCAGCAACAGTACGGTCGCCAGAAACAGTGCAATACGCGTGGAGGTTTCCGTCACCGAAAATCCGAGCAGCGTGGTAAAGCCGGTGAAACCGTTATTGCCGCCAAAACCGGTCTCGTTGCGAAAGAACAGCAACATCCCGGCATAGGTCAGCGCCTGGGTCATAATCGAGAAATAGACCCCTTTGATCTTCGAGCGGAAGGCAAACCAACCAAACACCAGCGCCAGCAGCCCCGGCACCATGACAATCAGCACCAGCGCCCAGGCGAAGTGTTGGGTGCCCCACCAGAACCACGGCAGCTCACTCCAGGAGAGAAATGACATAAACGCGGGCAGACCGTCACCCGCCGCCTGGCGCATCAGATACATGCCCATCGCATAACCGCCGAGTGCGAAAAAGATACCGTGCCCAAGAGACAGCATACCGGCATAGCCCCACACCAGATCGAGCGCCACCGCAACGATGGCATAGCAGAGGATCTTACCCGTCAGCGTCAGCATCCAGGTCGATAACGCCAGCGGATGCGTTGCAGGCAGTAAGGCGAAAAACGGTAATATCAGCAGACACGCCACCAGCAGGCTGCCTGCGATCTGCGTTGTGCGTGGCGCTTTGCGCGCCAGCGTTAAGGTAAGCGGCTGGCTCATCAGTCAATAACCCTCCCTTTCAGCGCAAATAACCCCTGAGGACGCTTCTGAATAAACAGCACGATCGCCACCAGAATCACGATCTTGCCCAGCACCGCGCCCATCTGTGGTTCAAGGATTTTATTGAAAATGCCCAGACCAAAGGCCGCGGCCACGCTCCCTGCCAGCTGGCCCACGCCACCGAGCACCACCACCAGGAACGAGTCGATGATGTATCCCTGGCCCAGCTCCGGTCCGACGTTACCCAGCTGGGATAATGCCACGCCGCCTAACCCGGCAATGCCGGAGCCCAGCCCGAATGCGAACATATCGACACGCCCTGTCGGCACCCCACAGCAGGCAGCCATGCTGCGGTTTTGCGTCACCGCGCGCACGTTGAGCCCCAGACGGGTTTTATTCAGAATCAGCCAGGTAAAGAACAGTACCAGCAGCACAAAACCCAGCACCACAATACGGTTCCACGGCAGCGTCAGGTTGGCGAAAACCTGTACCCCGCCGGAAAGCCATGCCGGGTTCGCCACCTCCAGGTTCTGGGCGCCAAACGTCATGCGCACCAGCTGGATAAGCATCAGGCTGATGCCCCACGTTGCCAGCAGCGTTTCCAGCGGACGACCGTACAGATGACGGATCACGGTGCGCTCCAGCACCATTCCGATTGCCGCCGTCAGGCAGAACGCGACCGGTAAGGCGATAACCGGATAGAGCGCCAGCCACTGTGGCGCGAGGCTGGTCATGGCCTGCTGCACCATCCAGGTGGCATACGCGCCCAGCATCAGCATTTCACCGTGCGCCATATTGATGACGCCCAGCAGGCCGTAGGTGATAGCCAGCCCCAGCGCGGCCAGCAGCAGCACCGAACCGAGGGAAAGCCCCATAAACGCCTGACCCAGCAGATCGCCCCACATCAGGCGGTGCGTTATCTGATTAAGGCTCTCTTCGGCAGCGGCGCGAACGCCGGCGTCCGGCTCAGTCTGCGCCTGGGTATACGGGGTGAGTCGGGACACCACGTCCGGATCGTCGGACTGGCCTAACAGTTCAGCAGCGTGGCGACGCACCTCCGCCTGCGGGCTTGCCAGCTGGAGATTCGCCACCGCCAGCAGC
This sequence comes from Enterobacter sp. MGH 37, assembly GCF_000534515.1. Lineage (NCBI taxonomy): Bacteria > Pseudomonadati > Pseudomonadota > Gammaproteobacteria > Enterobacterales > Enterobacteriaceae > Enterobacter > Enterobacter sp. MGH 37. The sequence continues at coordinate 1,424,887 of NZ_KI973205.1, read as the reverse complement.
AGCGTCTGACGCGCTACCGCATCCGTTTCACGGTTTACCCGATTTTCCAGAAAAGGGAGCATCGCAGGTTGCGCATCTCGCTGCAGTTGACGGGCCGCCGCCCGCCTTTCCGTGACACTGTCACTTACCAGCTGATGCGTAGCGATAGCCGTGGCAGCAAGTACGCGCAGTCGGTTCGTCAGCCGTACCGCTTTGGTCTGCCCTTCAGTCGCCTTTGCTTCACCGAGGGGAACCATTCCGCCATTACGCTGCGCAAAAGCGTGCTTTTGGCTGTCGGTATACAGGTTTTCCTTTTGCAACGCCTGAAGCAGCGGCAGCCTGGCGGCATCCGGCGCGGCGGCCCACTGCGTCAGTAATTCCGCCTGCTGGGTGCGGCTGGCAGCAACGAAACGATCGGCATCCGATGCCTGCGCCATCCCTGGCAGCAGTCCGGTAAGCCATATAAGAGCGACGATCGTGCGCATGACGTTCATGGCTTGTCTCCCTGAGGTGATGGCTTAGTTGCTGGCAGTTTTCATCGGCTGGTCGGGCTTTTTGTCATTCCCGGCGATGAACGGACTCCACGGTTGTGCGCGGACCGGCTGTTCCGTCTGCCACACCACGTTGAACTGGCCGTTGCCTTCAATTTCACCGATCATGACCGGCTTATGCAGATGATGGTTGGTAGCATCCATGGTGAGCGTAAAGCCGGAAGGCGCTTTAAACGATTGGCCGGCCATTGCGGCACGTACTTTATCTACGTCGGTCGTGCCCGCTTTTTCCACCGCCTGCGCCCACATATGGATCCCTACGTAAGTGGCTTCCATTGGGTCGTTGGTGACGACAGTGTCGGCATTCGGCAGTTTGTGCGCTTTCGCATAGGCTTTGTAATCCGCCACGAAGGCCTGGTTAGTGGGGTTGTCCACGGACTCAAAATAGTTCCACGCCGCCAGGTTACCCACCAGCGGTTTGGTGTCGATACCGCGCAGCTCTTCCTCACCGACGGAGAACGCCACTACCGGCACGTCGGTTGCTTTCAGCCCCTGGTTTGCCAGCTCTTTATAGAACGGCACGTTGGAATCGCCATTGATGGTCGAGACTACGGCAGTTTTGCCGCCTGCGGAGAATTTCTTGATGTTGGCGACAATCGTCTGGTAGTCGCTATGACCAAATGGGGTGTAAACCTCTTCGATGTCCTTATCCTCAACGCCTTTCGAATGCAGGAACGCGCGCAGGATCTTGTTGGTGGTGCGCGGGTAGACGTAGTCGGTGCCCAAGAGGAAGAAGCGCTTCGCCGCGCCGCCGTCTTCGCTCATCAGGTATTCCACCGCCGGGATGGCCTGCTGGTTCGGTGCGGCACCGGTATAAAAGACGTTGGGTGACATTTCTTCACCCTCATACTGCACCGGATAGAACAGCAGGCCGTTCAGTTCCTCAAAAACAGGCAGCACCGATTTACGCGAAACGGAGGTCCAGCAGCCAAACACCACCGCAACTTTATCCTGGCTCAGCAGCTGGCGCGCTTTCTCGGCAAACAGCGGCCAGTTTGAAGCGGGATCCACCACCACCGGCTCCAGTTTTTTCCCCAGTACGCCCCCTTTGGCGTTGATCTCGTCAATGGTCATCAGCGCGACATCTTTCAGAGGGGTTTCGGAGATGGCCATCGTGCCGGACAAAGAATGCATGATCCCCACTTTGATGGTATCGGCCGCCTGCAAACCAAAACTCATTCCCATCGCCACGACGGACGCGGATAACGCAAAGGCTTTTAATAAGGTACGACGCTGCATATTTTCACTCCTGAAAAAGAACGCTGTGCAAAAACGTCCGTTACGGCATGGACGCGGAAAAAAATGTGTCAGCGAAGCAGGAGCAAAAAGGATGCCAGAATGAACATTGCGCTATGGCGGGAGATTGAACGCGGGATGTAAAGAGAACGACTCAGAATGGCACAGCGCTGCACTTTTATAATGCAGCGCTGGGGCGGTGTTTTTACCAGACTTCACTGGCGATCTGTGTCACCAGACGGACTTTGTCCCACTGCTGAGTTTCACTCAGGCTGTTGCCCTCTTCGGTCGAGGCAAAGCCGCACTGCGGGCTGAGGCAGATCTGCTCTTTGGCCACGTATTTTGCCGCCTCTTCCAGACGGGCTTTAACCCCTTCCGGGTTCTCCAGCTCTCCGTTTTTGGTGGTTATCAGACCCAGCACCACCTGCTGCTTGCCCGGGCGAATAAAGCGCAGTGGCGCAAAATCACCGCTGCGGTCGTTATCATATTCTAGGAAGAAGGCATCTACGTTCACCGTACCGAACAGCACTTCCGCCACCGGCTCGTATCCCCCTTCCGAAATCCAGGTTGAACGGAAGTTGCCGCGGCAGACATGCAGCCCGATGGTCAGATCGTCCGGTTTACCTTCCAGCGCCTTGTTCAGCACGCGGGCGTAGATCTGCGCCAGTTCATCGGCATCATCGCCGCGCTCGCGGATCTGACGACGCTGATCGTCAGAACAGAGGTAGGCCCAGACGGTGTCGTCAAGTTGCAGGTAACGGCAGCCTGCATCATAGAAGGCCCGGATAGCGTCGCGCCAGGTGGTCGCCAGATCGTCAAAATAGACGTTCAGGTCCGGGTAAACCGTCGCGTCGATATCTTTGCGGCCGCCGCGGAAATGAAGGACGCTTGGGCTGGGAATGGTCATCTTCGGCTGCGCATTACCGCTGATGCTTTTCAGATAGCGGAAATCGTCCAGCATCGGATGATCGCCAAAGCCCAGCTTGCCGGTGACGCGCACGCCGTGGGCTTTGGTCTGTACACCGTTGAACTGAATACCCTGCTGCGAATCGTAACGCTCAACCCCCTGCAGGCCATCGAAGAAATCGAAGTGCCACCAGGCACGGCGAAATTCACCGTCGGTCACCACATGCAGACCGCACGCACACTGCTGCTCGACGACGTGGCGAATGGCATCGTCCTCCACCGCGCGAAGCTGTGCAGCATCTATCTCACCGCTGGCGAACTTCAGGCGGGCCTGTTTAATGGCATCTGGACGTAAAAAACTGCCTACTACATCGGCGCGGTATGGGGCGTGCTGTCGTTGCATGGAAATCTCCTCTGTCTGACGGTAATAATTGCCGGCAGTGATAATTCATTATTTGAATCTTTAGACTTCTGGATGTCTAAATGTCCAAAAAAGATGTCATACCTCACCGGCTCCGGCAAACGAGAAAATTTCACGGGTGTTGAAAAAAATTCATCTTCACAGGGCGGAAACGGATCCCTGACTGGCAAACGCGTAGCGTTCATCTTCCCAGCCGGTGATACCGCCCAGCATGATTTTGACCGGCAACCCGAGTCGCGCCAGCTTCAGCGCAGCCCTGTCCGCGCCGTTACAGTGCGGCCCCGCGCAGTAAACGACAAACAGCGTGCCGTCCGGCCACCGGGCCATGCGTTCAGCAGTTATCTGGCTCCACGGCATGTGCAGTGCGCCGGGGACATGACGTCGGGCAAATTGTTCCGCACTCCCTACCACATGCAGCAGCACGAAGTCCTGCTCATGACTGGCGATGGCATGATGCACATCGGCACAGTCGGTTTCGACACTCAGGCGACGCAGAAAATGGGTAACGGCTTCCTGCGGCTCGGCAGCCGGAAATTCAGTAACATAGCTCATGATCCTTCCTCATCTTTGGCGTTTGTGTTAACACTACTCTATCCACAAATTCAGCCCATGAATGCGCTTGCTTATGCCAGAAAACAGCAAAAAGATGACAAACTTAAGACAGGTTTCCCGCCCTCAGGTGGTGGTGCTGGCGTATGACGGCCTCTGTACCTTTGAGTTTGGCGTGGCGGTTGAGATTTTTGGCCTGCCACGTCCTGAGCTGGGCGACGCCTGGTATCGCTTTGCTGTGGCAGGTGTGGATAGCGGAGAATTGCGGGCGACGGGCGGGATCCGCATGGTGACTGATGGTGATTTGAGCCTGCTTGAGTCTGCGGATCTGATCGTGGTTCCCGGCTGGCGGGGACTGGACGCGCCGGTTCCCTGGGCCCTGTGCGACGCATTGCGCCAGGCCAGCGCTCGTGGATGCCAGCTGCTGTCCATCTGCTCGGGTGTGTTTGTGCTGGCCGCAACGGGACTGTTGAACGGGCGCAAAGCCACAACCCACTGGCGCTACATTGAGGCGCTTAAAGCCCGCTACCCTGACATCGACGTGGTTGAAGACGTACTCTATCAGGACGAGGGGGATATTCTGACTTCTGCTGGTAGCGCGGCGGGCATCGATCTCTGTCTGCACGTCGTCCGCCGGGATTATGGCATGGAAACCGCCAACAGCGTGGCGCGTCGGCTAGTTATTCCTCCCCACCGGGATGGTTCGCAGCCGCAACAGCTGAGCCGCCCGGTGGCACAGCTACGGGAGAGCCAGCGTCTGGGGCAGCTGTTTGATTTCCTGCACAACCATCTCGTTGAACCGCACAGCGTCGACTCGCTGGCGCGTCGGGTGGGCATGAGCCAGCGTACCTTCCTTCGTCGCTTCGAGGCGGCAACGGGAACGACACCGTCGCGCTGGCTGATCAATGAGCGTCTGTTGAGAGCAAAAGATTACCTGGAAAGCAGTCGGATGAGCATCGACAGCATCGCTGAACAGACCGGTTTTGGACAGGCGGCGACGTTGCGCCACCACTTTCGTCAGCAATTTGCCCTTTCGCCGGCCCAGTACCGCAAGCAATTTTCGCGTCCAGGTCCTGCCCGCTGAGGGATCCCCACAACATAATACCGACACAGACGCCCCTCTCCCTGAGGGAGAGGGCTGGGATGAGGGGCACATACGCGAAATGGCAAAAAAAAACCGCCATTATCTGGCGGTAAATGCTTGCATGGATAGATTTGTATTTTGGTCTCTACGTCCCCGACGCTCCATGGTCGGGCTGCGGATCCCTTACAAACTAACACTGATTAACTTAACGAAAGCTAAACAGCTCTATTAACTCGCCTTCGTGTTGATTTGCAAATAACGCATCAGACCCTGTTCGGCGCTCTGTTTTGCTTCATCATTAATCGCTTCGAGATAAAACGAACGCGAAACACCATAGGGGGCTTTTTCAGAAGGATACACCGCAAACTGGAATACTTTTCCTCTTGCCTGATGCAGGCAATCTAATTCCCAGCGCTGATCGTCTACTTGTTTGCTATTGCAGGCTACACGCCCGTAATCGCTGGTTAAATATGAACCAACACGAGTTTCTGCGGACTGAATATATTCTGGTTCGTCATTCCCGATATAGCGAACCCCTGCCGTAGCACCCACGGCAGCCACGAGGAGCGCAAACGCGATTATTTTTTTCATTTATTAAGACTCATTCCTTAGCCAGAGAATCCCTATTATATAGGATTATCCCTAATTCAAACGCCTGTTTATGGTCCAGAAGTGGTAGTTGACAGTGCCTTACGCACATTTAGGATATTTCTTAAAAACAATTCTGAGCCAACACTATTTGACATTTTCTTTGCCGTACTTTGAATTATTGAATAATAACACTAAGAAATAATCGCCATGATTATCCCCGCAACGTCACTCAGCGGTGAAACCATGATTAAAAAAGGGTTATCTCTCGTCATGCTTATTTGTGCGCTGTTTTCAGGGCAGCTTATGGCCGGGCACAAAGGGCATGAATATGTATGGGTAAAGAATTTGGGGCATCAGCTGCGGCACGAGGCCGACAGCGATGAATTACGCAGCGCAGCGGAAGAGTCAGCGGAGGGTTTGCGCGAACACCACCTGTGGCAGAAATCGCGCAAACCGGAGACGCACGTAAGGTAGTTAGCTCCCCTTACGTTTTGGCAGGGTTTTCATCAGATCGTCAGGACTGACGGAAGCGACAATGCTGCCCGGCTGCGGCATTTTGAAAATATGGTTTTTCATCTTGCCAATAACATGCATTTCGCAGGGACGGCAGTCAAACTTCAGGGTAAGGACTTCATCACCGTTGACCAGCTGCATGGGCGTCGCTTTCCAGCTCTTAATATTGCCTTTTGCCTGTTTCGGGCACAGATTGAAGGCGAAGCGGAGACAGTGCTTGGTGATCATCACCGGCACGTCGCCCTTCTCTTCATGCGCTTCATAGGCCGCGTCGATCAGCTGCACACCGTGGCGATGATAGAATTCACGCGCCTTATGGTTGTAGACGTTCGCCAGGAAAGATAAATGCGTATCCGGGTATACCGGGGCCGGAACAACTTCCGCTTTACGGCTACCGCGTGGATACTGGGCCAGACGCGCTTCATCCAGCAGCTCTGCCGTTTCACGGCGGAACTGGTTAAGCAGGCTGTTCGGCACAAACAGCGCGTCCGGCAGGTTAACCTCGATAGCGCGCGCGTAGTAAATCGTCTGCCCCAGCTTCGCCACGCCATCCTTCAGGCTGTTAAGCGCTTTTTCCGCGTTGTTTGCCACCTCGAACAGGCCATCCAGCGTATGCGTCACGCTGATACCGTCTTCACAGGTCATGGTCAGAATCAGCTGTTCTTCCCAGCCGCCAAGCTCGATATCCACCGCGATACGACGCTCGCTGGAGGTTTTCAGCAGCGCCTGCTGCCAGTTATGATCGAGGTTACGGTTAAGTGGCGCGTTCGGACGCGCCTTGTAGAGATCGGCAGGCATTTCATTCGGCCATACGCGATAGCGATTTTCACCGGTTTTTTCGACCGTATTAGCCCTGAAGCCCACCACTTCACGCTTAATCATCACGTTCAGGCCATCGCCATTCGCCAGCGGCTCCGTCACTTCAACATCAAGATGATCTTTCGCCACCTTCAGCACTTCACCGACCGGTAAACCGATGAACTTCGGTGAGTCGAACGCGCCGATATCGCCTTTACGGGCGTTCACGAAATAGTCCGTGCTGCCGCGGTGGAAGGTTTTGTCCGTCGACGGAATAAAGAAATGCTCGGTACGACCTGCCGACGCGCGCGCCAGATCGCCGCGGTCTTCGATGATGGCGTCCAGCATCTGACGGTAGTGCGCGGTGATATTCTTCACGTAGCTCATATCTTTATAACGCCCTTCAATCTTGAAGGAACGGACGCCCGCATCAATCAGCGCGCCCAGGTTGGCGGTCTGATCGTTATCCTTCATGGAGAGGAGGTGTTTTTCGAACGCCACTACGCGGCCCTGATCGTCTTTCAGGGTATACGGCAGACGGCAGGCCTGCGAACAGTCGCCACGGTTGGCGCTACGGCCCGTCTGGGCGTGGGAAATGTTGCACTGACCGGAATAGGCCACGCACAGCGCGCCGTGGATAAAGAACTCGATCGTCGCGTCTGTCGCCTGGTGGATATCACGGATCTGATTCAGGTTCAGCTCACGGGCCAGAACGATCTGCGAAAAGCCGACGTCGGAGAGGAACTTCGCCTTCTCCACCGTGCGGATATCACACTGGGTACTGGCGTGCAGTTCAATCGGCGGAATATCCAGCTCCAGAACCCCCATGTCCTGAACAATCAGGGCATCGACGCCGGTCTGATAGAGATCGGCGATCAGTCGTTGCGCAGGCTCCAGCTCATCATCATGAAGAATGGTGTTCAGGGTCACGAACACTTTCGCCCCGAAACGGTGGGCGAACGGCACCAGGTCGGCAATATCGCGCAGGCTGTTGCTGGCGTTATGGCGGGCACCAAAGCCAGGGCCGCCAATATAGACGGCGTCCGCGCCGTGAAGGATCGCTTCACGGGCAATGGCGGCGTCACGGGCCGGGCTTAAAAGTTCAAGATGATGGGATTGCAGGCGCATACTTCGTCGTTATCCGTTATGGTCAAAATGGCGGCTATTGTAGTCAGAAGTCTACGACAGCGAAACAGTTTTGCGTAGCCTCAGCGGGGATAATGGATCAGAGAGTGAAAATGCACCGGCTGGTCGCTGCTGTTGCGGTAGGCATGCGGTTTATCACCGGCAAAACGGACGCCCGAGTCGGCATAAACCGTCTGCCATTCGCCGTCGATTTTCATCTCCAGCTCTCCGCTAATGACCACCACATGTTCAATCACGCCCGCCTCATGGGGCGTGGATTCGCTCAGGGCACCCGCCGCCAGCGTAATTGAGAAATGATCGAACCTCAGGGTCTCATCCCACGGAAAGAGCGGTTTGACGACCATCGCCTGCTGCTGCGGATCAAACACAGCCTGCCTGTCTGCCTCTGGCGTGATGAACGCGGAAAACGGAACGTTCAGCCCGGTGGCGATTTTCCACAGGGTCGATACCGTCGGGCTGGATTCATTGCGCTCAATTTGGCCGAGCATCGCTTTCGACACGCCGGCCTCGTCCGCCAGCTTTGACAGGCTCCAGCCGCGGGCCTGACGCAGTGTTTTCAGTGTTGCTGCAAGATGTTGTGTGATGTCCATGTTCCCTCCTGGTGCCGATGATCATACCACTTGTACGCTATAACGCACAGTGCTACCGTAATACGGACGTTATAACGCACAACGGAGTTGCCATGCGCCCTTCCTCTCATCTTATTCCAGTCACACTGGCTGGATTTGTCGCCGTCCTGGTGGGTTATGCCAGTTCGGCCGCCATTATCTGGCAAGCCGCCGCCGCGGCAGGTGCCAGCGCGCAGCAAATCGCGGGCTGGATGACCGCGCTGGGGATTGGGATGGGGGTCAGCACGCTGGCGCTCTCCTGGTGGTTTAAAGCGCCGGTACTGACGGCCTGGTCAACCCCCGGGGCCGCCCTGCTCGCCACCAGCCTGCAAGGGGTGACGCTGTCTGAAACTATCGGTGTATTTATCTTCGCTAACGCGCTTATTTTACTCTGCGGCATTACGGGGCTTTTCGCCCGTCTGATGACGCTGATCCCCCATTCGCTCGCGGCCGCCATGCTGGCAGGCGTGCTTCTGCAGTTTGGCCTGCACGCGTTTGCGCATCTTGACGGCCACTTTCTGCTGTGCGGTAGCATGATTGCCGCGTGGCTGCTGGCAAAAGCGCTGGCGCCGCGCTATGCCATCGTGGTTACGCTGCTGGCAGGTGGTCTCGTGGCATGGATAAGTGGTGACGTTGCCACCGATAAAGTCAGCCTCTCCGTTGTGATGCCTGAGTTTATTGCCCCCGACTTTACTTTTACCAGCCTGGTGAGTATCGGTTTGCCCTTCTTCCTGGTGACCATGGCCTCGCAGAATGCGCCGGGCTTCGCCACGATGAAAGCTTCCGGCTACTCGCTGGCGGTCTCACCGCTCATCATCGTTACCGGTGGCCTGGCGCTGCTGCTTTCCCCCTTTGGCGTCTTCTCCATCTGCATCGCGGCCATTACCGCCGCCATCTGTCAAAGCGCTGATGCCCACCCGGATACGACTAAACGCTGGCTGGCGGCCATTGCAGCCGGTGGGTTTTATCTGCTGGCTGGGGTTTTCGGCGGGTCTATTACCGGGATCATGGCTGCACTGCCGCTGAGCTGGATCCAGACCCTGGCGGGGCTGGCGTTGCTTGGAACCCTCAGCGGGAGTTTATTTCAGGCCCTGAATCATGAAGCCGAACGTGACGCAGCCATCGTCACGTTTCTGATGACCGCGAGCGGCGTCACCCTTCTGGGCATCGGTTCGGCATTCTGGGGGCTGGTGCTGGGCGGGATATGCTATGCCCTGTTTTCACGCGCTCGCCGCGCGCAGCTGGGACGGCGTCATACCCATCACGCTGCGGAAACGGTTACTGAAGTGGCTGGCGGAGTTAAATCCGCAGGCCAGCGCGATGTCCGTTAGTGGCATTGCGCTATGCTGCACCAGGTTTTTTGCTTTTTCCATGCGTCGCTGCATCACGTACTGATGCGGTGCCAGCCCCGTCGACTGGCGGAACATGCGGGCAAAATGGTATTCGCTGAGGGCTGCCTGCGCCGCCAGCTCGGCCAGGGTTAACGGCTGGCCAAGATGCTCTTCTATGAAGGCCAGCACGTTGCGCAGAACGAAAGGCGATAAGCCGCCGGTGACGACCGGCAGCTTCCACTGAACGTTGGAGTAGTTTTGCAGCAGATGGGTCATCAGCAACGTGGATGCTGTACTCAGGGTGAGCTGATTGGCCTGCTGCTGCCAGTCGCAGCCAAGTAAAAACTGGCGATACAGCGCGGTGATCTTCGGGTCACTGCCAAAAATGCGTTCGTCCAGCGTCAGCGACAGCGGCCGCTTATCCCAGATTTTTTCGCCCACGTCGCGCAGGTGTTCATCGGTGCAGTAGAGATGGACAAACGACAGGTCATCACGGATATCCCACGTCGATTCACTCTCTTTCGGCATCAGGCAGAAACGGTCCGGTCCCCCGCCGTTCTTCCAGCCGCCCGGCGTTTTTTGATAGCTCTCATAACCGTCGGCCACGTACAGGCTCAGGGTGTGATGATTGCTTTTAACCGTTATCGTATCGTGCTTGTTGTACCACGCCGCCAGTTGAATACCCGAGTTCAGCGAGACCGTCTCCCGCAGGACGGCATTCTGCTGACTAAGCGTTTCAAAGGTATCGTAAGCGTGAGACATAACCGTTAGCGCGTGAGTGATCGAACTGTCAGTCTAAGAATTGTTGTTCCCCGTTGCCAGTCCCCCGGAGAGAAAAAAGCGCAAGATTTTGCAAGTCTGCCGCAAGCCGGTGAAAGCCCACGGCGCTTTTCAGCGCCATACTGCGGGCTTTCGTGGTTTGAGAAGAGAAATGATATGAACGCATTATTATACGGACTGGTCGTGGTCATCTGGGGAACCACCTGGATTGCCATTTTCCTGCAGCAAGGTCCCGTGGCGGCCCCGGTGTCGATTTTCTGGCGTTTCGCCGTGGCCAGCGCCACGATGATGGTGGTGTTACTTGCCCTGCGTCGACTGCGTAAGCTGGCGCTACGGGATCACCTTTTTTGCATGCTTCAGGGATGCTGCGTTTTCTGCTTTAACTTCTGGTGCTTTTATACCGCGGCCGCGCACATCAATACCGGGCTGGAATCCGTCATCTTCTCCATGGCGGTGCTCTATAACGCCATTAATAGCTTTATTTTCTTTGGGCAGCGCCCGCCCGCGCGTTTCTGGACGGCGGCGGCATTGGGTCTGGTCGGGATTATTACCCTTTTCTGGGACGATCTACTTGCCAGCGGCTGGAGCGTATCGCTTCTGACGGGCATTGGCCTTTCTGCGCTCGGAACCTATGGTTTCTCGCTGGGCAACATGATCAGCATGCGCCATCAGCGCAGAGGCCTGGAAACCATGACCACCAACGCCTGGGCGATGCTTTACGGTACGCTGGTGATGGGCTGCATTGCCCTCTTCAGAGGGGACAGCTTTACCCCGGAATGGACGGTGAGCTACATCGGCGCACTGCTCTATCTGGCTCTGTTTGGTTCGGTGATTGCTTTCGGCGCTTACTTCACGCTGGTCGGGCGTATTGGCCCCGGGAAAGCGGCGTACAGCACGCTACTCTTCCCGCTGGTAGCGCTCTCCATCTCAACGGTGTATGAAGGCTACGTCTGGCATCTCAACGGGATCGTCGGTTTACTGCTGATTCTGGGTGGGAATATGGTGATGTTCACTAAACCCGAAACCTGGTTCAGGCGTTTACGGACGGCGTAAAAAAACGGCCTGCAATCTGCAGGCCGTGCATGATTTATTTTGCTGTTTTATGCACATCAAACATGGTGGCATCTGTCGCCATATCATCCACAACCTGCTTCAGCGTCGCAAAGGTCATTGGCGTACTTTCGTTGCTCAGCTCTTTACCTTCGCCCTTACGAACCACCTTCATCACCGGTTTGTTGGTGGCTGCGTCGATCAGCTCACCTTCAAAGAAGAGATGGGTATCCATGGTGCGATGGCCGGTTGCCATCTGCGTCCCCGCCACCACCAGCGCGACAGGCACCACTTCGTAGAACTGCAGGCCTTCTTTCTGCGAACTCACCCCTGTAATGGCACCCCGGAAAATCAGGCTATGTTTACCTGGTGTCGCCACTATAGGCTTACGAGTACCAATAGCCGTTTTCATTTTGGTATTGGTGTAGTTCAACAGCTCATCAAGGGTTTTCTGCCCAATCTGAGTGGTCGGTTTAGGCGTAGGGTAATAGGTAATCGGCGTCCAGATAATACTGTCGTAATTCGCTTCGTTATAATTAGGATCGACCCAGCGCAGCGTCGGTTTGCCCGTCGCAGATGTCGTCTGTTGCAAGCCGGAGTAATCTTTTAAAAAGCCTGAATATTGTTCGGGGGCGGCGACTTTTGAAGAACAGCCTGCCAGGGCCAATAAACCAGTAAGCACTGCAACTTTAAAAAAAGTTTGAGTACGCATGATAGTTTTCCATGTTATCTGCAAGTATGCATTTGAAGTTATAGCAAAAGTCAGGCGGGTTTGTTGTGACAAAAAATGATGTAAGTAGCACAAATTGCAAAAAGAAGGCCCAGCTTCATACCGGGCAGCGAAAAATTACGGATTGATATCCACCTGCCAGAAGATATGTTTGCCAAACGGATCGATTTCGTAGCCTTTCACCTCCTTGCGCACCGGCTCGAAAATCGTTGAGTGGGCAATCATGACCGCCGGCATCTGGTCATGCATCATCTGCTGGGCCTCTTGATACAGCGCCACACGTTTATCGTGATCGGTTATCGATTTTGCTTCGGCGATGAGGTTATCAAACGGTTTATAGCACCATTTCGCCGAATTGGAGCCGCCATTTGCCGACGTACAGGTAAACAGCGGACCAAAGAAGTTGTCAGGATCGCCCGTTGCGGTCGTCCAGCCCATCAGCGCAGCCTGATGCTCCCCGCCCTTCACCCGCTTGAGGTATTCTCCCCATTCGTAAGTGACAATGTGGGTTTGTACGCCGATTTTCGCCCAGTCAGCCTGAATCATCTCGGCCATACGTTTCGCATTCGGGTTATAGGGCCGCTGCACCGGCATCGCCCACAGGTCAATACTCACGCCGTTAGCAAGACCCGCCTCTTTCAGCAACGCTTTTGCTTTTTCAGGATCGTACGCGTAATCCTTTAGCTCGCTGTTGGCGCTCCAGACGCCGGGCGGTAACAGATTTTTCGCGACGGTTCCGGTGCCGTGGAACACCGCGTCGATAATGGCGGGCTTATTGATGGCCATCGCCAGCGCCCGGCGGACGTTCACATTATCCAGCGGCGGTTTTTGCGTATTAAACGCCAGGAAACCGGTATTCAACCCGGCTTTGCTCATCAGGTTAATATTTTTATTGGCTTTCATGCGCGGCAGGTCCGCCGGGTTCGGGAACGGCATTACCTGACACTCGTTCTTTTCAATTTTGGCAAAACGTACGGAGGCATCCGGCGTGATGGTAAACACCAGCCGGTCCAGCTTTGATTTGCCCTGCCAGTAGTCGGCAAACGCCGTGAACAGGATGCGGGAATCTTTTTGATACTGCGCCAGCTTAAACGGCCCGGTGCCGATCGGCTCCATATCCACCTTCTCCGGCGTGCCTGCTTTCAGCATCGCATCGGCATACTCGGCAGAGAGAATCGAGGCAAAATACCAGGCCAGATCGGCGACAAACGGCGCTTCCGGGTGTGCCAGGGTAAAGCGCACGGTGTGGTCATCGACTTTATCAATGGCGGTTATCAGGCTGCCAAACTCCAGGCTTTCAAAGTTGGAGTAGCTGCCGTTAGAGACGTTGTGATAAGGATGATTGACGTCTTTCTGGCGCATAAACGAGAAGATCACGTCATCGGCGTTAAAATCCCGGGTCGGCGTGAAGGATTTATTGCTCTGAAATTTCACGCCCTGGCGCAGATGGAAGGTGTAAACCTTACCGTCATCGCTCACCTCCCAGCGCTCTGCCAGGCTCGGCACCAGTTCTGTGGTGCCGGGTTTGAAATCGACCAGCCGGTTATAGACCGGTACGGCGCTGGCATCCACGCTGGTGCCTGAGGTATATAACTGAGGATTAAAATTTTCCGGTGACCCTTCGGAGCAATACACCAGCGTTTTCGCGGCAACGGAGGAACTGACCGTAAGCGCAGCAAGTGCCAGCATTAATGTTGTGCGTTTGCTTGTCATCATTTATTCCTGTCTTTTTAATTCGACGGCTAATTAATTCTTTTGCCATTTCATAAATAACATTAAAGTGATGTGGCAAACACCCGAAAAATAAATAAGGAAGAAAACACTATGGGCACGCCGCTTTCCAGACAATTAACACATCGTTTTTTCCGCTATCTCGCCATTACCAGTCAGAGCGATCCCAGCGTCAAAACCTTACCCTCAACACCGGGGCAGCACGAGATGGCACGAGAGCTGGCGCAGGAGCTGGCACAGCTGGGTTTAGACGACATTGTGATCGACGAATTCGCCACGGTAACGGCGGTTAAAAAAGGTAATGTACCCGGCGCACCGCGCATTGGATTTATTACTCACATTGATACCGTGGACGTGGGATTATCGCCGGATATTCATCCGCAAATATTAACGTTTACCGGTGAAGATCTCTGTCTGAATAAAGAGAAAGGGATCTGGCTACGGGTAAGTGAGCATCCGGAAATTCTGTCTTACCCGAATGAAGAGATTATTTTCAGCGACGGTACCAGCGTATTAGGCGCAGATAATAAAGCAGCGGTGACCGTGGTCATGACCGTGCTGGAAAACCTGACCTCTGAGCATAAACATGGCGACATTGTGGTCGCGTTTGTACCCGACGAAGAGACTGGCCTTAAGGGGGCAAAAGCGTTAGATCTGAAACGATTCGACGTCGACTTTGCCTGGACCATCGACTGCTGCGAGCTGGGGGAGATTGTCTATGAGAATTTTAATGCGGCAGCCGCTGAGATCCGCTTTACCGGCGTAACGGCGCACCCGATGTCTGCTAAAGGGGTGCTGGTAAACCCGTTATTAATGGCGACCGACTTTATCAACCAGTTTGACCGCCAGCAAACGCCAGAGTGCACGGAGGGCCGTGAAGGCTACATCTGGTTTAACGGCATTCAGGCCGGGCAGAACGAGGCCGTTCTGAAGGCCAATATTCGGGACTTTGACAAGGACAACTTTGCTTCCCGCAAGCAGCAGATTGCTGATGTCACCGCACGGATCGCCGCCCGGTATCCGACGGCAAAAGTGGACTATCGCATTGAAGAGACTTACAGCAATATCAGCAATGCGATTGGCGAAGACAGGCGTGCCATCGATCTGATGTTTGCGGCGATGGAATCACTGGGTATCACCCCAAAACCGACGCCGATGCGCGGCGGTACAGACGGCGCAGCGCTCTCGGCAAAAGGGTTGCTCACCCCGAACTTCTTCACCGGCGCGCATAACTTCCATTCGAAGTTTGAATTCTTGCCGCTGTCGTCGTTCGAGGCGTCTTACCACACTGCCCTGCAACTCTGCCTGCTGGCCGCGCGTTAAGCAGGCTTGCGCGCCAGCATCGTAGCAAAGCGCAGCTTGATGCGGTTGCCGTGTTCATCGGTGCGGTGCAGTTCGCCAACCTCTTCGTTGTATTTGAGCAACTCCCAGCCTTCATAGTAGTTGCTCAGTTCACCGCTTTTAAACGCAAACGGGAAGCCGACGGTGCACGGATAATCCGCCGTGTCCATCGCGGCAACGATCAGGTTATAACCGCCAGGTTTGGTGCAACGCTGCATATTGGCGATAAGACCCGGAATGGTTTTTGCCTCCAGGAACATCAGCACCACGGTAGACAGAATAAAGTCATACTCGCCGTCAATGCTCAGGTTGTTGAGATCCTTGATGGCCGAGTGAAGATTCTCAATGCCTTCTGCCGCTTTGATGCGCTCGATATTATCGATGCTCATCGGATTTTTATCCCAGGCAGTGACCTCGTACCCGTTGGCCGCCAGATAAAGGCTGTTACGGCCATTGCCACAGCCCAGATCCAGGGTTTTACCCGGTTTCACGATCCCCGCGCTGTACACCACCTCTGAGTGTGTACGGGTTAAACCATATTTCTCTGTGAAGTAATTTTCATCGACGGACATTATTTTTCCTCAGATTGCATAAGCAGTGCTTTTTCAGTGCGCAGCAGAAGTTTGCCCTGAAGCAGCAGAATAAAAGTACGGACCAACAGGATCCCAATGATGACGTTGGTGAAGATAAAAAGCGGTACGGCAATCACGTGGAAAAAGCCCGACGGGCTGCTGTGCCCCAGATGCAGCCCGGTGGTTGCCAGTGCGGATATACCAAAGGAGAAACTCCAGAAAGAGGCATTAAACGGCTGGGATACGTACCAGGGCAACAGACGCAGCATAAACAGCAATTGCAACAGGCCATAACCGAACAACATTTTGGCAAAGGTGTCGGCTTCACCACCGTTAACGCTAAACCAGGCGCTACAGGCCACCAGCGCGGGCGCAAGCTGAATCCCCAAAGAGGTGCGCTGCGCGGTCGGAAGTTCTCCGGCACTGCGAAGGCGCTGAAGTATAACCGGCTCCAGGCTGAGCCAGGAGAAGACACCCGCCCCCAGGAACACGAAACCGGCGTCGTTAAACCCCAGGGCGCCGCACGCCATGGCGCTAATAAAATTATTCGCCACGGTTGGCAAATATAAACCCGGCGTCGTGGCTTCTTGCGGATGGTTGCCGCGCCAGAGTCCCGCGCTTTGCCAGGCGGAATAAGACAGCTGTGTCACCACCCCCACGCCAAAAAGCACGACTGAAATCGGGCGGCACCAGGGCACAAAACCGATGGCGACCAGCATCGTCGTCGCCGGAAAAAGACTGACAAAGCTACTCATCACCGGATGCCTCATCTCTGCCAGCACGCTGCGCGGGAAACGGATCGCGCGGATGATAAAGGCCACCGTCAGCAAAAACCAGCACGTAACGGCAAGGGCCACCAGCGCATCACCCGGCCACCGTGTCACCGGCCAGAGCGTGCTGGCGTATCGCCAGGCGAAACCCATGCCAATGATGCCAAGCACCATGCCAAAATACCCAGCGGGCAAGTTAAGCACTTTCTGTGGGGGATTGAGTTTATCCATTAATTTTAATTTTTAAAATGTATTTTAAATGCCATTTTAAGGGGTTTCCGCAACGGATGCCAGCACAACGAAAAACCAAAAGTTTGCTACGTTTAGTGAAGACGCTTATCAGGGATCACACGATGAAAAAGTATCGGCTCAGCGATGAAACCCGCCTCTGGCAATGGAAAAGCGGCGAAACAACCCACACGACAACCTTACGGCAGATCATCGCCACGGCAGATTTTAACGATGTCACGGCCGGTACGAAAGGTGGCTGGATTGATGACGCGCGCGCCCTGTCACAGAATGGGGATTGCTGGATCTATGACGAGAACAGCGTGGTGTTCGCCGGTGCTACCGTGTCGGATCACGCGCGCCTGACCCTGCCCTGTACCGTCAGCCATGACGCCCGCATCAGCGGTCACTGCTGGCTGGACAGCGCCGAAGTCAGTCACGGCGCGCGGATAAGTGACAACGTCACCATTCAGCACTCCTGCGTGCGGGGCGAGTGCCACATCTTCGGCGACGCGCGCATCCTGCATAACAGCGTCATCATCGCCGCCAAAGGACTGACGCCGGACCACGACCAGATCCTGCAAATCTATGACAAAGCGACGGTAAGCCGGTCGCGCGTTGTGCATCAGGCACAGATCTACGGCGAAGCGATGGTGAACAATGCGTTTATTGAACACCGCGCTGAGGTATTCGACAGTGCGATCCTCGAAGGGAACGATCTCAATAACGTCTGGGTGTGCGACTGCGCAAAGGTATATGGTCACGCCCGTCTGATTGCCGGTTTCGACGACGACGCCATCCCCACCGTGCGCTACAGTTCGCAGGTGGCGGAAAATGCCGTCGTGGAAGGCAACTGCGTCATTAAGCACCACGTCCTGATCGGCGGTCAGGCATGGCTGCGCGGGGGGCCGATCATGCTTGACGATAAAGTGGTGATTCAGGGACGCGCCCGGATCAGCGGCGATGTGTTGATCGAGCATCGGGTTGAAATCACCGACGATGCAGTCATTGAAGCCTTTTCGGGTGAGAGCATTCACCTGCGTGGCGAAAAGGTGATTAACGGCGACCAGCGCATCACCCGCACACCGCTGCTGGGGGCGCTATAGGGTAAAAATCTTCCCGTAGATGTTCACATCGTCAAAGCGGCCATTCAGGTATTCCGCTTCCCGCAGGCACCCTTCCAGCGTAAAACCGTTGCGCCGGGCAACGTTGTTGCTGCTCTGATTCGCCACCCGGCACTTAATCACAAAACGGCGGATCTCGCCGCGCTCAGCGTAATAGCGCATAAACGCCTGCAATGACTGAGAGAGGATTCCCTTCCCCTGATGCGCCTCGTCCAGCCAGTAACCGATATAACCCGCTTTGTTGGCAGGCTCTATCGAATTAAACGACAGCACGCCGACCAGCGCATCATCCCGGAAGATCAAAAACATTTTGGCGTAGCCGCGCTGGTGCAGCATCTGGTTACTTAGCACATTGCGGCGGGTATCCTCTTCCGCGCCCACGTGCTGCGCCCAGTCAAAGGCGGTTTGCAGCCAGGTTTTGTTTTTGACGACGAGGTGATGGAAATCGGCGGTATAGCGCTCTTCGACGGCGCGAAGCTCGATATTCTGGGTAACGGGGATAATTTCTGCAGACATGGTGCCCCTCAATTGCCGGGTGGCGCTAACGCTTACCCGGCACAATCCCACAAGGATTAACGCATTATCCGGTCATCAACGTAGTGACGTTTATCCGGCGCTGGCGGGAAATACTGATACAGCCAGGTTTCACTGATGGCATCACCCTGACAGCGCAGGAAAAGGCGCATATCTACCGGCTCGGTCGAATCCGAGGTTGGGTACCAGTCAAACAGAATGCGATAACCGTCAAACGGTTCTACGTACAGGATCTCAACCTGCTTCGCTTCACCGCTGGAGAGAGTAATCACCGGCTCGATGCCTTTTGGAGCAGCGGCCTTCAGGTCGCCACCGACAAAGTCGATAGCAAAGCGGCGCGCCCACACTTTCGGGTAATTTTCACCTGGCGCCCAGCCTTCCGGGAAACCGCCCATGCCGGTGCGGGTGGCGAAAACATTAGCCAGCGGGGAACGCACCGGCGGCATTGCGCTCCAGTACAGGCGATATTTAAAGTCCAGCTCGTCGCCCGCTTTCACCGTTTTCTCCGGCTGCCAGAAGCAGACCACGTTATCCAGCGTTTCACCGGTGGTCGGGATCTCCATCAGACCAACCGAGCCTTTACCCCAGTCGTTGCGCGGTTCTACCCACAGGCTTGGACGCTTGTTATACCAGCCCATCACGTCCTGATAGTGCGAGAAATCACGATCCAGCTGCAGCAGACCAAACCCTTTTGGGTTTTTGTCCATATAGGCGTTGAACTGCAGCTTCTGCGGGTTGTTCAGCGGACGGCAGATCCACTCTCCGTTGCCGCGCCACATCGCCAGACGGTCTGAGTCATGGATTTGCGGGTGGATGGTGTCGCACATGCGTCGTTCGTTATTGCCGCAGCTGAACATACTGGTCATCGGCGCGATGCCGAGCTGTTTAATGTCTTTACGCGCATAGAGGTGGTTTTCCACCTCCATGATCACCTGGCTCTTCTCGCAGTGGATCACGAACTTATAGGCACCGGTAATGCTCGGGCTGTCCAGCAGCGTATAGACGGTAAACGTGGTGTCACCTGGCTTAACGGTTTCAAACCAGAAGGAGGTGAAGTCCGGGAACTCTTCCGGCGTGTCAGTAAAGGTGTCTACCGCCAGACCGCGCGCGGAAAGGCCGTACTGGTAGGTATCGTCAACCGCACGGAAATAGCTTGCGCCGAGGAAAGAGACGATATCGCGACGCGCCAGTTCCGGCGCCTTAAAGGCGCGGAAGCCTGCAAAGCCAAGATCGCTTTGCCCTTCCAGCTGTTTGGTATCCACACCGGTTTCACCGTAGCTGAACAACTCCGGTCGGAAGTGGATCTCACGCGCCATAGAGGTCGACTGGTCCAGCGAGAACATCCGCACGCGGCGGCGGAACCCCATTCCCATATGGAAGAACTGCACGTCCAGCTGACGCCCTTCAATGTTGTTCCACAGAGACTGCTTCTCATCGTAGCGGATGGCGTTGTACGCCTGCGGCGTCATGGTGGCCAGCGTGTCCGGCAGCGGACGTGGCGCACCACCCCAAGGGGTTTTCGCCAGGTCATGCGCCATGGATTGCAGTACGGAGAAGTCAAAACGACGGCTCTGACCGTCAGCGATGTCAGAGTCAGCAGCGTATGCCGCTTTGGAAAACAGGGAAGCAAGGCCAGAGGTGCCGCTCAGGGCTGCCACTGCCAGCGAGCCTTTTAGAAAACGTCTGCGATTCATGCCTGGAAAAACGTCCTTATGGTCGTGTGAATGTGTTTCGCGCTCGGCGAAATGACGGCAAGAAAGAACGCACAGCCTAAACAAAAATGGTTAAGAATCCAATTGTTGGCCGGTGATTATATGAACAAAGTGAGAAATATTTTCTGTCGACCAGAACGGCCCGAAAGTGGTGTAAAGAAAGCCTGGAAAATGTGTAGAAAAATGCCCCGACGCGACATCGATCGCCGGGGCAAATGAGGCGGTTATTTTACGCTGACATCGATACCTGGAAAGTACTTATCAGCGAGTTTAGCGATCGTGCCGTCGGCACGCACTTTATCAATCGCGGCATCAAGCTGCTTTTTGGTGGCCTCGTCACCTTTACGCAACCCAAAACCGATCCCACTCCCGAGGATAGTGTCGTCAGACACCGGTTTGCCGATGAAGCCAAACCCTTTCCCCTGCGGCTTGCTGAGGAAACCTGCCTGCCCGGCCGCGGACATCACCAGCGAGGCGTCGATACGGCCATTAAGCAGGTCGCCCCAGGCCATATTCTGATCTTTATAAGACACCACGGTGACACCCTGCTTTTCCCAGTGCTCTTTCGCATAGGTTTCCTGAATTGAGCCCTGCAGCACGCCAATGGTTTTCCCCTTCAGCCCTTCTGGGGTCGCTTCTACCGCCGTACCGGCCTTGCCGACCAGCTGCGACGGAATGCGGTAAATCGGCTGGGTAAAATCAATGCTCTTGCGGCGCTGCTCGGTGATATTCATCGCCGAATTAATGGCGTCGAATTTCTTCGCCACCAGGCCCGGGATCAGCGCGTCAAACGAGGTTTCCACCCAGCTGCACTTCAGCGCTGCCGCTTTGCAAATGGCATTCCCCAGCTCAACGTCAAACCCTTCCAGTTCGCCTGAGGCATTACGGCTTTCAAACGGCGGATATTCCGCTTCCAGACCATAACGCAGCTCGGTCGCCGCGAAGGACGAAAAGGTACACAGCAATCCCATGCCGACGACTAACGCGCGTAATTTCATCTTATACTCCTCAGCGTGATTTAACCCGACACAGGGCCTGGGCACCTGCCCGTAACGTCGCCTCATCTTTCGCAAAAGAGAGACGAATCAATTTATTATCCGTACCGTCCGCATAAAACGCCGACAGCGGAATGGTGGCAACGCCGTACTCCACGATCAGCCGTTTCACCAGCTCGCTGTCGCGCTCATCGCTGAACGCGCTGTAATCCGCCAGCATGAAGAACGACCCGGCGCTCGGTAGCAGGGTAAACGGCGAATCGGCCAGCAGACCGTGCAGCAGATCGCGCTTACGCTGGTAAAACGCCGACAGCGAGAGCCAGGTTTGCGGATCGACCATATGCTCCGCAAAGGCGTGCTGCATTGGCGTATCGGCAGAGAACATTAAAAATTGATGGACTTTACAAATCTCATCCATCAGTACCGCCGGGGCGACACAATACCCTACGCGCCAGCCGGTGACGTGATAGGTTTTTCCGAAAGATGAAATAATCACGCTGCGCTCCGCCAGCTGCGGGTGCGTGGCCATTCCATGATGCGGTTCACCGTCAAAAACCACGTGTTCGTACACTTCGTCAGACAAAATAATGATGTCGGTCTGGCGCGTCAGCGCCGCCAGCTGTTGCAGGTCATTGGCACAGAAGACCTGACCGCTCGGGTTGTGCGGCGTGTTAATGATGATCATGCGCGTGCGCGGGGTGATCGCGGCACGCACCTCATCCCAGTTGACGGCAAAATCCGGCACCGTGAGTTTGATAGCAATCGGGGTAGCCCCCTGCAGACGGACAATCGGCGCGTAGCTGTCAAAGGACGGTTCAAAGTAGATCACCTCATCACCGGGGTGCACGAGACCGCTTATCGCTGAATAGAGCCCTTCGCTGGCGCTGGCGGTCACCAGCACCTCGCTGGCAGGGTCATACTGCGTGCCGTAGAGCGTGGCAATTTTATCGGCAATGCGTTCTTTCAGCGGCTGCAGGCCGGTCATCGCCGCGTACTGGTTATGCCCTGACGCCATCGCTCGGGTGACGCCTGCAATCAGTTTCGGGTCACAGGAAAAATTCGGTGCGCCCTGAGAAAGGTTAATGGCGTTATGCTGTGCCGAAAGCTGGCCGATAACGGTAAAAATGGTGGTCCCCACATCTGGCAGTTTGGAGCGCGTTTGTACCGGCGTTCGTAAAGTCATCCTCTTTCCCTTCTCATGGACATTGCATAACTATTCAAACAACAAGTGCGTTGCCGGGACAATCGAATTGTTGTCATAATAGCCATGAGAAAAATGCATAGCTGAGGTATTTCAATGTCTCGCCGTTCGCTCCCCCTTAACGCCATCGACGCATTTTTAGTCACCGCGCGTCATCTGAATCTTACCCATGCCGCCGCAGAGCTGTGTCTGACCCAGGGGGCCGTGAGCCGTAAGATCGCCTCCCTTGAGGCGTGGTTTGGCTTTCCGCTGTTTGAGCGCCACGCCCGCGGGCTGCGCCTCTCACCGCAGGGCAGCGCCCTGCTTCCGGAGCTGCAATCCACTTTCGAACAGCTGCTGACCGTGGCCGACCAGGCACGTAGCCAGCATACCGTGATCCGGCTTAAGGCCCCCACCTGCGCCATGCGCTGGCTGGTACCGCGCTTGCTGGAGGTGGAGCACGCGCATCCGGATCTGCAGATCGCGCTGACGACCACCACCGATCATAACGTCAATTTCAAAACCGAATCTTACGACGCGGCCATTGTGTTTGGCACGCATATGAGCGCAGGCGATCTGCTGTTCGAAGAGGCGCTCACGCCGGTCATCAGCCCGGTGCGGGCAGGTACAGCGCTGGGTTCACTAACGTTCCTTCACCCGACGCGGGATAAAACCGACTGGTCACTGTGGCTGGCGAAGCAGGAAGGTCCCGGGTTTGTTATGCACAAAAATCAACACTTCGATACGATGGATCTCGCCATTACCGCCGCCATTCAGGGGCTGGGCGTCGCCATTGCCGACGAAACGCTGGTGGCAGAAGATGTGGGTGCCGGAAGGCTGATGCGGCCCTATGAGACAAGCGTAAAAACCGGCGCGAGCTACCGGCTGGTGCTGCGCGAAACGCCTGACGAAGAAAATGGTCTGGCGGCGTTTCGCGCCTGTTTACTTAATCGAGGCTGACGTGGTGCTTCATCACCCGTTTAAAGAGGCTCATGCGCGCGCGCATAAAGCGGTTTTCAAGCCGGAAACCTGCATGTTTATTCACACCGATACGTAGCAGCACGTCCCGCCCTTTACGGCACGCGGGCCAGTGCGTCGGCCCCGACAGGCTATCATGCGTTCCGGCATCGCGCGCAAAGCTTACCCAGTAATCGGCTACCCTGGCAGCAAACTGTAAATCCCGTTCGTTGACATACTGACGTGAAGGCTCCACCTGGCCGAGGGTATCGAACACGTAGGGCACTTCATTGCCATGCCACGCGCCGTTGATATAGGTGGCATGCTCCGCTTCAGCGACATAGTCAAACCAGTAACGCCAGCAAAGCCCGCCGACACGCTGCTGCGCCTGCATCACGACATAGCCCATGGTGGTAAACGCCATATCGCGACACACCTGTCTGCCCAGCTCTTCGTCGCCTTTCACACCCGGATAAAGCAGCTTGATGAGCCCCAGCCCAAAACGACGCTCCCGGCGAAGCTTCTGGATTTGCCCGGCGAGATCGATGCCAAACACCGCCATGACGCTGGCTTCATCGCTGTTAGAACCTATCATCACCGGCACAGAGTGCTGGCGGGCAGCGAAAAAGACATCCAGCATGGCCTCCGGCAGGACGCAATCCCCGACGATCGGCGCCGGGGCGATGTTGAGTGGCGCGGTCAGCGGCCAGAATGACTCAGGCGGGATCGCGCGCAGCTGCTCTGCCGTCGCGTTTTCCAGCCCAAAATGGGCGGCCAGTGCTTCCCCTTTTTGCAGCGCCTGCTGGCGCGGCGTGTCGGGCAAGGTATATCCACTCTGGACTATCGCCTTGTGGAACAGCCCTTCCGCCAGCGGCGAGGCCAGCAACGACAGTACGCTGCGGGCGCCAGCGGACTCACCAAACAGGGTCACGTTATGCGGATCGCCCCCAAACGCGGTGATATTCTCCCGCACCCATTCAAGCGCGGCAATCTGATCAAGCAGAGCAAAATTATGCACTACCCGCTCTTCTTCCCCCTCCAGCGCGGGATGGGCGAAAAAGCCGAGATGGCCGAGACGGTAGTTAATCGTGACCACAACCACACCGCGCGCGGCCAGCGATTTGCCGTGATACGGAGGCAAGCCACCGGCACCAATCGTAAACCCGCCCCCGTGCAGCCAGACCATCACCGGAAGCGATCCCGGGCGGTCGACGGGGGACCAGACATTCAGATAGAGACAGTCTTCAGAGAACTGGCCGGGATCGCCCCCGCCCAGCTCCTGACAATATTCACTGCTTTGCCAGCTTGAGGCCGAAAAGGCAGTGGCATCGCGAACGCCATCCCAGCGTTCTGGTGGGCGCGGTGAGCGCCAGCGCCAGTCACCCACTGGCGGTGCAGCATAGGGAATACCGCACCAGCGGTGGACATTTTCATCGGTTAAACCAGTCAGTGCGCCCTGGCGCGTTTCAACCACAGGGGCGGAAGGATTTTGCATAACGACCTTATTTTTTCCATCACACCCCTGCAGAGTAACGGTTTCAGAGCAAACCGCAACGCTGTTTGCTGCGCGTTTCAGCCTCCTCATAGAGGGAGAATTCGTCATACACCGGGCAGCCGAGCGCGGCTTCAAACGCGTCGCGGCTGGCATTACCGTGACTGCGCGCCTGAGTTTCATTCCCGAGATTGGACTGGAAAATCCCGGCGGCGCTGACCGGAAGAAAATCTTCGTAGGTAATCGGCTGGGCAACGACCCACCCGCGCTCAATCAGCGGCTGCGGATCGTCGCCGGGACGGAACGCATGACGATGGGCTTCCCCGGCGGGCGTCAGACGGTAGCGGAAATAAGCCAGTTCCTGGCGGCGCATTAACAGCTCGCTGTCCGGGAAGGCGCTGAAAATCTCACGCAAATGAAGCTGGTGCGTCAGGTTATCTTTGCCGGTACCGGCCTTAGCCAGCAGGCTATCGTACAGTTCACGGCCTTTCGGCGTCAGCGCCACGCCGCGCTGTTCTATTTCACCGAAGCGGGCGGTGTGGGTGCCCTTATGTTCACCGGCAAACAGCACCGGCTCTTCAAGCGCCTTGAAGCTGGTTTGACGCAATAAAACGGGCACGTCACGACGCGGCGGCCCTTCGATCAGAATTTTGGGCTCAATACCATACTTCGGCATCAGCTCCTGCACCCGGTCAATATCCAGCGTGCGCGGCGTGAGGTGGTTAATATGGCACCCCGGGAAGCAGACCACATCCGCAATCAGGCGATGTTCGTTATGCAGTGCCAGATAAGTTTCCTGATCGACCGTCGCATGGCGGTGCCAGCGGAAGGTTTCCAGCGCTTCCTGCACAAACTCCTGCGCCTGCTCGACGGTAAACTGCCCTTCCGATTCATACAGATCAAGAAGCGCCAGACAGCGCGGGGTGAAGATGTTTCGGTGAGACAGAATTTCCGCCGCACGTTCGCGCAGCGCGACGTTTTCAATCAGCTCAAGGCGCAGCAGTGAGGTAAAGATACGAAACGGATTCCGGCACAGCGCCGCATCATCTACCGGACGAAACGCCGTTGAGTGAACCGGCACCCCCGCCTGAGAGAGATCGTAATAGCTGACCGGATACATGCCCATAATGGCAAACATACGACGCAGGGTGGAAAGCTCTTGCGCCGTGCCGACGCGGATCGCGCCGTGGCGCTCCACGTTCAGACGCGCAAGCTCATCGGCGTTCGCCAGTTGTTCATGTAATAGTGGGTTATTTTCCAGAACCGCCAGGTTTACGTCCGCGACCAATTCGAGCAACGTGCCGTACTGCGGAACTTCCTGCTGGTACATCGCCGACATAGCCTGCGAAAAGTGTTCCCGAATGTCATCAGCCGTGATGGTGTTCGCCATGATGTCATGCCTCCAGTGAATATTACCTGGAGTGTAGAGAAACCCGTTCCTTCCGGGGGGAAAGATTTCTGATTTGTGATCTTAAGACGACAGTGGTCAAACCGTGTGCGACTGGCCTCTGAACAAGCCTTAACGAAACCGCCCTTTCGCGCCTGTCGCTTTTTATCCAGGATTTTCCTTATAATTATTTATGGTTTCGCTTTCTAGCTATAAAGGAGTATTTTTCATTTTTCCCTGACTGCAAATCAACCAATTTGAGGGCGTCATTATTTTTATCCTCAGCTTTCAAATTTTTAGCTCGAAGTTAGGATTAATCTGAATGGTTGTTTACAAGTCCTTCCTGTCTATCCATATTTCCCTTTTAAGCGAAGCGTAAATTTACAAATATTTAAAAATAACGCAACCGCAAATAGCCAAACGCATTTGACGGATGCCGCACAGCGACTAGAGTTATTACTCGAACGACGAGTGATACGGAATATATTCGTATCGTACTGACATAACCAATATATGACTATGAGGTTTAATATGGCAGAGCATCGTGGTGGTTCCGGTAATTTCGCTGAAGACCGTGAAAAAGCATCAGAAGCTGGTCGTAAAGGTGGCCAGCACAGCGGTGGTAATTTTAAAAACGATCCGCAACGCGCATCTGAAGCGGGTAAGAAAGGGGGACAGAACAGTCACGGCGGAGGCCGTAAATCTGATAACTCCTGATCTTATTTAGTACTCTTTTAATAAAACCAGAGAGCATGCTGCGGGCTGAAAAGCTCGCAGTACCCTTTCTTTATTTTACCGGAGCGTAATAATTATGAATATGAAAAGTGTAGAGGATGTATTTATTCATCTTCTGTCGGATACCTACAGCGCAGAAAAGCAGCTTACCCGAGCGTTAAGCAAACTTGCCCGCGCCGCCTCCAGCGAGAAGCTGAGCGCCGCCTTTACCGCACACCTTGAAGAGACGCAAGGTCAGATCGAACGTATCGACCAGATCGTGGAACAGGAAGACGGCATCAAGCTCAAGCGCATGAAATGCGTCGCAATGGAAGGCTTAATTGAAGAAGCTAATGAAGTCATCGAAAGCACGGAAAAAAATGAAGTCCGTGATGCCGCATTAATTGCCGCTGCGCAAAAAGTGGAGCATTACGAAATAGCCAGCTACGGTACCCTTGCCACCCTGGCAGAGCAGCTTGGCTATAAAAAAGCCGTTAAGCTTCTTGCAGAAACACTGGAAGAAGAAAAAGAGACCGACCTTAAACTCACCGATCTGGCCGTAGGAAATATTAACCAAAAAGCGCAAAAATGACGCTATAACACAGGTTAAATAAAATGAGCATCAGTCCCAGGACAATTAAACGGTGCCATTTAACGGCAGCTATAATATGGTTCATTCTCGCTATCCCTTCCGTAATATGGTGGAAGAGCAGCGTACTATGGGTCATTATCATCAGCATCTACGCTAATATTGTCGGCCATTTGTCTGGCTACAGTGCCGCGCGTGCCGATCAGGCTGCTGAAAGTGAGACCAAATAAGCGAACCCTAATGAGGATACAATGATGAATCACGTAGAACACTACCATGACTGGCTACGCGATGCCCATGCGATGGAAAAGCAAGCCGAATCTATGCTGGAATCCATGGCCAGCCGTATTGATAATTATCCTGATGTTCGCGCCAGAATTGAGCAGCATATTAATGAGACAAAACGGCAAATTACCTTGCTGGAAGAAATCCTCGACCGGAATGATATTTCTCGTTCAGTTTTAAAAGACTCGATGAGCAAAATGGCGGCGCTGGGGCAGTCCATCGGCGGTATGTTCCCGTCTGATGAGATCGTTAAGGGGTCGATCAGCGGCTATGTTTTCGAACAGTTTGAAATCGCCTGCTATACCTCCCTGCTCGCGGCGGCGAAAAAAGCGGGCGATACCGCCTCGATACCCGCTATTGAAACGATCCTCGCCGAAGAGCGCGAAATGGCCGACTGGTTGATTCGTCATATTCCGCAGACCACGGAACAGTTCCTGCTGCGTTCAGACGCATCGGGCGTCGAAGCAAAAAAATAATCAGGGAGAATCGCCATGTTCCGACACGTTAAACAGCTGCAATATACGGTTCGCGTTGCTGAACCGAACCCAGGCCTCGCCAATCTTTTACTGGAACAGTTCGGTGGGCCGCAGGGCGAACTGGCTGCCGCCTGCCGGTACTTTACGCAAGGATTGAGCGATGACGATCCGGGCCGTAAAGATATGCTGATGGATATCGCGACCGAGGAGTTAAGCCACCTCGAAATCATCGGTACCCTGGTGGGCATGCTGAATAAAGGCGCGAAAGGCGCGCTGGCGGAAGGGGTGGAAAACGAGGCCGAGCTGTATCGGTCCATGACCGAAAACGGCAATGACAGCCATATTACCTCCCTGCTCTACGGTGGTGGCACCCCGCTCACTAACTCTGCGGGCGTGCCCTGGACGGCGGCCTACGTGGACACCATCGGCGAGCCAACGGCGGACCTGCGCTCAAACGTGGCAGCAGAGGCCAGAGCGAAAATCATCTATGAACGGCTGATCAACGTGACCGACGATCCCGGCGTAAAGGATGCCCTGGCGTTTCTGATGACGCGCGAGGCGGCGCATCAGCTCTCCTTTGAGAAGGCGCTGCAGTCTATCCGTAATAATTTCCCGCCGGGAAAATTGCCGCCAATCGAGGAATTCACCAACAAGTACTACAATATGTCTGAAGGTGGAGAGGTTCGCGGAAGCTGGAACAGCGATAAACATTTCGATTACGTTGAGTCCCCCCAGCCTGCGGTTGACGGCGGCGATGGCAGCGCAAGCGTCACGCTCACAACCGAACAGGCAACCCTGGTCAAGGCGATGTCTGCCCGTACGAAGTCCGATCCACATTCCGACCCGCTGACCGGTGCCGAGCTGGGTGCCGGTAAGACTAAACCGTAATCGGTTTTGCCGGGCAGCCATAAACTGCCCGGCAATTCTCGTGCCCCATCGTTTCAGAGGTACGGACCATGTTCGAACTCGATGCATTTCATCTGGCCAGAATTCAGTTCGCTTTTACCGTCTCGTTCCATATCCTTTTTCCCGCGATCACCATCGGACTCGCCAGCTATCTGGTCGTGCTGGAGGGGATGTGGCTGCGCACCAAAAACGACGTCTGGCGATCGCTGTATCACTTCTGGCTAAAGATATTTGCCGTTAACTTCGGTATGGGGGTCGTTTCCGGATTGGTCATGGCGTACCAGTTTGGCACCAACTGGAGCGGATTCTCACAGTTCGCGGGCAGTATCACCGGTCCACTCCTCACCTATGAAGTCTTAACCGCTTTCTTCCTGGAAGCCGGTTTCCTGGGTGTAATGATGTTCGGCTGGAATAAGGTTGGCCCGGGCCTGCACTTCTTTTCCACCTGCATGGTCGCGCTCGGCACCTTAATGTCGACCTTCTGGATCCTCGCCTCCAACAGCTGGATGCATACGCCGCAGGGGTTCACCATCGAGAACGGACAGGTCATTCCGCAAGACTGGCTGGCAATCGTCTTTAACCCCTCCTTCCCTTATCGCCTGATTCATATGGCTATTGCCGCGTTTCTGAGCAGCGCGCTGTTTGTCGGCGCGTCGGGTGCCTGGCACCTGCTGCGCGGTAACGATACGCCCGCCATCCGGACCATGTTCTCGATGGCCATGTGGATGGCGCTACTGGTCGCCCCCATCCAGGCTGTTGTGGGCGATATGCACGGCCTGAACACGCTTGAGCATCAGCCCGCCAAAATCGCCGCCATTGAGGGACACTGGGAAAATCCGCCCGGCGAGGCCACCCCACTGCTGCTGTTTGGCCTGCCGGATATGGAGGAGGAACGCACCAAATACGGCCTCGAGATCCCCGCGCTCGGCAGCCTGATCCTGACGCATAGCCTGGATAAACAGGTTCCGGCCCTGAAAGATTTCCCGAAAAAAGATCGCCCAAACTCGACCATCGTTTTCTGGTCGTTCCGCATCATGGTCGGGATGGGGCTGCTGATGATTACCCTCGGTCTGCTCAGCCTCTGGCTACGCTACCGTCACCGGCTTTTCCACTCGCGCCCGTTCCACTGGTTTGCACTCTGCATGGGGCCAGCGGGTCTGCTGGCGCTGCTCGCCGGCTGGGTGACCACCGAAGTGGGCCGTCAACCGTGGGTGGTCTACGGTTATCTGCGCACGATTGATGCGGTCTCCCTGCACAGTACTCTGCAAATGAGCATCAGCTTGCTGGCCTTCTTCGTTGTCTACTCGTCGGTGTTCGGTGTGGGGTATGTTTACCTCATCAGGTTGATTAAGAAAGGTCCGCAGCCCGTCGATACGCTGACGTCAAACACGTCGGGGACTCCCGCCCGTCCGCTGTCTGCCGCGGAGTCCGTTTCAGAACAGGAGAGAATCTGATGGGCGTTGATATCGCTGTTATCTGGTTTGCCATCATCGTCTTTGCCACGCTGATGTACATCATTATGGATGGCTTTGATTTGGGCATCGGTCTGCTGTTCAACTTCGTGGGCGATGCCAGGGAACGCGATGTGATGGTTAATAGCGTGGCCCCGGTGTGGGACGGTAACGAAACCTGGCTGGTACTCGGCGGCGCGGGATTGTTCGGCGCGTTTCCGCTGGCCTACGCGGTGATTATTGATGCGTTGACTATCCCCCTCACCGCCATGCTCATCGGCCTCATCTTTCGCGGCGTCGCCTTTGAGTTCCGTTTTAAAGCGACGCCCTCACACCGCAAATTCTGGGACTACTCCTTCGCAGGCGGGTCCTTGCTCGCCACCTTCAGCCAGGGGATCGTCGTAGGGGCAGTGATCAATGGCTTTGACGTGGAAGGCCGGCGCTTTGTCGGCTCTGCGCTTGACTGGCTGACGCCCTTCAATCTTTTCTGTGGCATCGGGCTGGTCGTTGCCTATACGCTGCTGGGGACCACCTGGCTCATAATGAAAAGTGAAGGCGCACTGCAAAACCGCATGCGCGAGCTGACGCGCCACGTGCTGCTGGCACTGGTGGTGGTTATTGCGGTGGTCAGCGTCTGGACGCCGCTTGGCTGGCAGTACGTGGCCGACCGCTGGTTTACCTTGCCCAACTTCTTCTGGTTCCTGCCGGTTCCCCTGCTGGTAGGGCTGTTTACGGTGTTGATCTGGCGGCTGACCCGCAACCCGGCCAGCCATTCGCGTCCGTTCCTGCTCACGCTGGGGCTGATCTTCCTCGGTTTTAGCGGCCTGGGTATCAGCCTGTGGCCAAACATTATTCCGCCCCATATCACCCTGTGGGAAGCCGCGGCACCGCCCGCCAGCCAGCTATTTATGCTGGTCGGCACCCTGCTGATCATTCCGGTGATTCTGGTGTACACCGCCTGGAGCTACTACGTCTTCCGGGGCAAAGTGTCGGATACTGAAGGCTATCACTGAGGAACGCTATGACAGACTGGCATACACGGGCCATTATTTATCAAATTGATACCGCACTGTTTTATGATATGAACGGCGATGGTTGTGGAGACATCGCCGGAATTGCGGCCAAGCTGCGTTATATCCGCCGCATGGGCGCGACGGTTATCTGGATCACCCCATTTTACCTCACCCCCTTTCTGGACGAAGGCTACGACGTTAGCGACCATCTGCAGGTGGATCCGCGCTTCGGTAAACTGGCCGATATCATCGCCTTTATCGAACAGGCCCGGGAGCTGGGCATGCAGGTCATTATTGAGCTGCTGATCCAGCATACCTCAGACGCGCATCCGTGGTTCCAGCAGGCCCGCCGAAACCCGGCATCCCCCTATCGTGATTACTACCTCTGGTCGGACAACGACGATGACGACACGCCCCCAATGTTTCCCGGCGTGGAAAAGAGCGTCTGGAGCTGGGACGACGAGGCGGGACAGTACTACCGGCATATGTTTTATCGCCATGAGCCGGATCTGAACCTGACCTCGCCTGCGGTACTTAAAGAGATTGAGAACATCATTCTGTTCTGGCTTAAGCTGGGGGTGTCGGGCTTTCGCCTGGACGCCGCCACCCACCTCACCAGACAGGCAGGAAACGGTGACGAAAAAAAGGGGCTGTGGATCCTGGAGCATATGCGCCGTCTTATTGAGCAACGTAATCCAGACGCTATCCTGCTGGGTGAAGTCGACGTCGACGTCAAGACGTATAAAGACTACTTCGGCAATAACGATCGCCTGAATCTGGTGCTCAATTTCTGGCTCAATAAGTATTTCTACGTCAGCCTGGCGAGGAAAAGCGCCCGTCCGCTGCGTAATGCGGTGAAAAAGATGATCGTCCCGCCCGACTCATGCTGTTTTGCCAACTGGCTGCGCAATCATGACGAGCTGGATCTGGAGGGCATTAGTCAGAAAGATAAGCAGTTTGTCCTTGATACCTTCGCCCCTGACGAAGAGATGAACGTCTATCAGCGCGGGATCCGCCGCCGCCTGGCGCCGATGCTGAATGGCGATCACAAGCAGCTGGCGTTCTGTCACGCCGTGCTCTTTTCCCTGCCGGGTGTCCCGGTGATGCGCTACGGGGATGAGATCGGCATGGGCGACGACCTGGAACTGGAAGAGCGTTACGCCGTTCGTACGCCCATGCAGTGGGCCGGATCGGCGGGGGGCGGTTTTTCCGCGGCCAACCCGGAAAAATTTATTGCCCCCATCATCGATCGCGGCCCGTATCGCTATCAGAAAATCAACGTCGCTGATTCGCTGCTTCACCGCAACTCGCTTCTGCATCGAATCATGGATATTGCCAATACCCGCTCAGAGTTCCCCGAAATTGCCGTTGCGCCCTTTCGTCTCATTACCCTCGATCACGACGCGGTACTGGGGCTGTATTACGAGACCGATGAACGCAGCATCCTGACCTTCGTCAACTTCAGCGACCAGCCGGTGAAGTTCGCCGCAAAAGGGATCCGCAATGCCACCTGGACCGCCTGTCTCGCGGACAAACGCTACGACGACGCGCTGGTGTGCGGCAAAACCGTCGAGCTCACTCTTGGCGGCTACGGTTACCGCTGGTTCTGGACCCACCGTAGCGCGCTGCGCTGATTATCTTCTCCCTCGAATTATCAGGCGGGTCAGCATAATCCCCGCCACCGCGAGGGCGCCCAGTGCCACCTTGCCAGGCATACCGGAGGTGACGGACGGGGCTCGGTTCTTCGCCTCGTCTGTAAAACGGCCATGGATTTTGTGCAGATCATTAACCGGCTGGTCAAGATAGTCCCGGCGATCCGGTGCGTTCAGATCGTCGGTCATCTGACCTTCCCAGGCTTTTTTAACCATCAGCCGGTCAAGTAAACCCGGGAAAAGAAATTGCCCGACGATCGACTGAATCGTGCTGCTTCCCACCCACAGTTCCCGTACCGGTTTTTGTGCAACCTTAAAGATGGCGCGGGCGGCGACTTCGGGCTCAAAAACCGGTGGCACCGGGCGCATCGCCCAGGCGAACTTATTCCTCGCCCATTCGAACTGCGGCGTGTTAAGCCCCGGCATCTGAACCATCGAAAGCTGAACCCGGCTGTTTTCATGCATCAGTTCGGTACGCACCGCATCGGTGAAGCCGCGGATCGCCGCTTTGGCGCCACAGTAAGCGGACTGCAAAGGAATGGAACGGTAGGCCAGCGCGGATCCCACCTGGATAATCACGCCTCTGTCGCGGGGCACCATCAGCTCCAGCGCGGCGCGAGTGCCGTTGACAAAGCCGAGGTAGGTCACGTCAGTCACACGACGAAACTCATCCGGCGTAAGGGTGCGAAACGGTGCCAGCACGGCGCCCATGGCATTGTTAACCCACACGTCAATCGCCCCAAGGCGATACTCAATCTCGTTAGCCGCATCCACCACCGCCTGACTGTCGGCGACGTCCGCCTGCACCGCGTGGGCATTGACCCCAAAGCGCTTTAATTCCTCCTGAGTGGAGTGCAGGCTGGCTTCATCGCGGGCGATAAGTCCCACATCGTAGCCCGCCTTTGCAAAGTGCAGTGCCGTGGCTTTTCCCACGCCCGCCGTCCCGCCAGTAATCACTATGACAGCCATACAACCTCCACGTGAATTTACCCGATATTGTCGTCCGACAAGGTTGTTACCAGTTCAGCCAGCGCAAAATGCACCGCTTTTTCCACCACGTCCTGACAGTCACCGGAGAAAAGAACGGTCCGGGTTTTCGTCTCGCCGCAAATATTCCAGCCAAAGCAGACCGTCCCTGCCGCCGTCCCATCGTCGCCCCCTTCAGGGCCTGCGTATCCGCTGATGGCAATGCTGATATCCGCCTGGGCCATATCGCGGATACTGGCGGCCATCTCGCCCACCGTCGGTTCGCTGACGGCGGTATAGCGCGCCAGCGTTTCAGAACGCACGCCGAGGATCCGCGCTTTTGCTTCATCGCTGAACACCACCAGCCCGACATCATAAAAATCGGCGGTGTTCTCTTCTGCGCACAACGCGACCGAGAGCTTTCCCCCCGTACAGGATTCCGCCGTGGTTAAGCGCAGCCCGGCATCGGTTAATTTACTCGCCAGCTTTTTCGTTAATTCACTTACGGTATAATGATCGTCGTGAAACAGATTGCTCATTTTGCCGCCTCTTTTTTCTCAAAAGGAATGATTGAAATATGCCCATTACGTTCGAATATGGCATATTTGATTTCACTCATTTTTGTAATGCCATTATTCTGACGCGCTGACACCAGAATATCATCACAGGATACGTCGACTTTTTTAAGTTTATCCGCTAACGGCACGCCATTCTCGACAAGAATGACGGGATTACCATCCAGAATATTTTCCACCGGGGAAAAATATTTCTTCATCAACCCAAAGAGAATATCCACCACCACCAGCGTGGTAATCGTTATCATCGCCCCGGTGACAGAAAAGTCCTGCCCCAGAAGCGCCTGCTGCGTGGCTTCACTAATAATTAACAGTAGAATAAGATCAAAGCTGGTCATCTGTAGCAGCGCGCGTCGCCCCGCCACTTTAAATACCACCACGAGAAACAGATAAATCGCCAGCGCACGAAAGACCATATCCATATCAGCCTCCTACGGGTAAATAAATTGCCAGACGGTGATCTCCGGCTCGTTGTTTGCACGGATGACAGTATTCCACTTACCGGCCCGGGTCGGGGTCGTGAAGTACAACACGGAGAACCTGTCTGAATTCTGGAGCGTGTCATAGACGAAATAGAGGGTTTTCCCACGGCTATACATTCTGTCCGGCTGTGGCCAGACGCTGCCGGGTTCGTAAACGTCGCTGCGCTCGCTGGTGATGCTGAGCGTGAAGTGACCCGCCGTTTTCACCGGAAACGTAAATTGCATCCTTGACTCGGTCTCCCGACGGCCAAAGCGTTCATAGTGAATGGTCAGAGATTTAGCAGAATTGGTCCTGGACGTGTCGCTCACCATGCCGCTGGAAAACAGACCGGCCATCGCTGCGATGATAATACCTAAAAGCAGCACAAAACCCACCTGGCGAAATGCATATTCAAACCTGAGCAAGCGATAACTCTCATCTATCCCGGGTAACTTTTCATTTTCACGCTTCATTGTTGTCGTCACCGTTTCGCTTATTTTATGAGTGTTTTGATTTCAAAAGAGATTGTTTTTAAGACTTATCACATTTGCCACATAAAGGAATAGCAACAATACTTAATAAGTCAAGACACCTAAAAATGAAGGATATCAGATGAAATTATCACTTATTTCCGCTTTTTTGATATTTTTGGTTCCATCAGCATGGGCAGATAATAACGGCGGGTTACAAAAAGGTGACGCGCCGCCCCCGCCTCACGCGCTGGATAGCGGATATCGTGGAACCGATGATGCGCGTATTATGACCATCGATCAGGCAAAACAAATGCATGACGGTGCGACAATTTCATTACGCGGTAATCTTATTGACGGTAGCGGCGATAAGTTTGTATTCCAGGATAAAACCGGAAAAATCGACGTTATTATTCCCCAGGCAGTCTTCGACGGCAGAACGGTAAAACCCGACCAGATGATCAGTATCAACGGTTCGCTTGATAAAAAATCATCTCCTGCCGTCGTCCGTGTTGATCGTTTGCAGAAATAATTCAGCGAAGCGTTAACGCTGCAACTATCCATCAAATCTCACCCCTTGGCTTAAGGAGTCAGCTATGAGTGATACTACACAACGTACGAACGCTTACCCGCAACCCCCGTTCCCGGAACAGCCGCAAACGCCGCCGGGACTGGCATCAGAGATGCAACCTGTACCCGATCATGGGGAAAAAAGCTACAAAGGGCATGGCCGCCTTACCGGCAAAAAAGCGCTGATCACCGGGGGTGACTCCGGGATAGGTCGCGCGGTGGCTATCGCCTATGCCCGTGAAGGGGCTGACGTTGCCATCAACTATTTGCCTGAAGAGGAAAAAGACGCCGCAGAGGTGATCGCGCTGATCAAAGCGGAAGGACGCAAAGCCATCGCGCTGCCGGGGGATATCCGGGATGAAACCTTCTGTCAGAATCTGGTCGAGGAAGCCGTCTCGAAGCTGGGTGGCCTGGATATTCTGATCAATAACGCGGGCCGTCAGCAGTACCGGGAGTCTCTGGAAGAGCTCACCACCGAAGACTTTGACGCGACGTTTAAAACCAACGTTTATGCCCCCTTCTGGATCACCAAGGCGGCGCTGCGCCATCTGAAGGCGTCGTCCGTTATCATTAACACCTCCTCGGTTCAGGCAGTGAAGCCCAGCCCCGTGCTGCTGGACTACGCCCAGACGAAAGCCTGTCTGGCCGTATTTACTAAATCCTTAGCCAAACAGCTGGGCCCAAAAGGCATTCGCGTCAACGCGGTGGCGCCTGGACCGTACTGGACGGTACTGCAGTCAAGCGGCGGTCAGCCAATGGAAAAAGTGAAGGAGTTTGGCGGCGATACGCCACTGGGGCGTCCGGGTCAGCCGGTAGAAATTGCTCCGCTGTACGTCACGCTGGCCTCGGATGCGTGTTCCTATACGTCCGGTCAGGTATGGTGTTCTGACGGCGGGGATGGCGTCATCTAATGGGTTACTGATGTAACCCCTCGGCAATGAGCAATAAATGAACAAGGACGTTCGCCTGCAGCCCCTCCCGAAAAACATGTTGTAACTCAAACAGATCAAATGTTAAAAATATTTTGCTATCAGGTTATCAAAATTAAACAACTTAACTTGTCACCCGCATCGCTCTGTTTTTAACATCGCCTATGGAAAAAAATGGTCTGTTCAGTCAGCGCATACGCTTGCGCCATTTGCATACATTTGTGGCCGTCGCTCAACAGGGAACGCTGGGGCGAGCGGCTGAAACCCTTAATCTGAGCCAGCCTGCGCTCTCAAAAACCCTTAACGAGCTGGAACAGCTCACCGGCGCCCGTCTTTTCGATCGCGGTCGGTTGGGCGCACAGCTTACCCTTGTGGGTGAACAATTCCTGACGCACGCCGTTAAGGTGCTGGATGCGCTCAACACCGCAGGCCAGTCCCTGCACAGAAAAGAAGAGCACACCAGTGACGTGGTACGTGTGGGTGCCTTGCCTACCGCGGCGCTGGGCATTTTGCCGCCCGTGATTGGTCAATTCCACAAGCAGCAACGGCATACCACGATTCAGGTTGCCACCATGAATAACACCATGCTGCTCGCGGGGCTCAAATCGGGGGAACTGGATCTGGGTATCGGTCGTATGTCTGACCCTGAACTGATGGGCGGTCTCAATTACGAACTGCTGTTTCTGGAATCCCTGAAGCTGGTGGTGCGTCCCGACCATCCTTTACTGCAGGATACCGTGACGTTAAGCCGCGTCATGGAATGGCCCGTGGTGGTCTGCCCGAAAGGCACCGTCCCGCGCCAGGCCGCCGAAAACTTGCTGCAAATGCAGGGATGTACGCTACCCTCAGGGTGTATCGAAACGCTGTCGGCATCGCTGTCACGCCAGCTCACCCTCGATTATGACTACGTCTGGTTCGTTCCCTCCGGTGCGGTAAAAGATGATTTGCGTCAGGGAACCCTGACCGCTCTGCCGGTGACCGCCCCGGGTGCCGGTGAACCTATCGGCATTTTAACCCGCGTAGACACGCCGCTCTCAACGGGTGCGCAGACGCTGCTGAGCGCCATCCGTAAATCCATGCCGGTGTGAATTCTTCCCTTCACCCTAACCCTCTCCCCAACGGGGCGAGGGATCTGTCCTGTGCGCTAATCAAATAATGCGGAATGATTCATTAACAATTGCGTAAAACAATTTAACAGTTTTATCATAGCCACGAATTCACCAAATGGTTCATAAATCTTTTGATAAAGATGAATTCACCCGTATTAATCATTATTCCCGCCGATTTTATTACCCAACTGGTACACCCGGCATAGCGGCGGGATCTAAGGAGACAGAAATGGCATTTGGCAGCGCGCCACGTGGGATACCGCGTATCCTGCAGTGGCTTCTTGCCGGACTGATGTTGCTCATCGGTCTGGCCGTCGGCGGGCTGGGGTTTAAGCTCGCCACCGTGGGCGGAAGTTGTTACTTCCTGATAATGGGCGTGGTAATGGTGATTGCCGCGATCCTGATTTTCCTCAATCGCACCAGCGGGATTGTCCTTTACAGCATCGCGTTTATTGCCTCGCTGGTCTGGGCGGTAAGCGATGCGGGCTGGGATTTCTGGCCGCTCTTCTCCCGCCTGTTTACCTTCGCCATACTGGCTTTCCTTTGTGCCATCGTCTGGCCTTACCTGCGTGGAGCAAACCACAATTCCCCCAACAAGGCGCCTGCTTTTGGCGTTGCGGCGGTCCTGGCCGTGGCGATGCTGGTTAGCCTTGGCTGGATGTTTAAGCCCCAGACTCTCGTGGCGGCGAATGAACCCGTTCCGGTTAAACCCGTCGCACCCGGTGAGCAGCAAAAGAACTGGGCGCACTGGGGCAACACCACACACGGTGACCGCTTCGCCGCACTGGATCAAATTAACAAGCAAAACGTCAGCGAACTGAAAGTCGCCTGGGTTGCCCATACCGGCGATATTCCACAGAGCAACGGCTCTGGCGCGGAAGACCAGAACACGCCTTTACAGATTGGCGATACGCTGTACGTTTGTACCCCGTACAGTAAAGTGCTGGCGCTGGACGTGGACTCCGGGAAAGAAAAATGGCGCTACGATTCTAAAGCCAGCGCGCCTAACTGGCAGCGCTGCCGCGGTCTGGGCTATTTTGAAGACCACCAGAACGTGACAACGTCACAGGAAACCGCGCAGCCTGCCGCATGCCCTCGCCGTCTGTTCCTGCCGACCACCGATGCCCGCCTGATTGCCATCAATGCGGATAACGGCAAGGTCTGCGAAGATTTTGGCGACCACGGCACCGTGGATCTGAGCATCGGTATGGGTGAGATCAAGCCGGGATATTATCAGCAGACCTCCACGCCGCTGGTCGCCGGGAACGTGGTCGTCGTCGGCGGTCGCGTCGCGGATAACTTCTCCACCGGCGAACCCCCGGGCGTGGTACGTGCGTATGACGTTCACACCGGTAAGCTGGCCTGGGCGTGGGATCCGGGTAACCCGAACCTGACCGGCCTGCCGCCGGAAGGACAGACCTACACCCGCGGTACGCCAAATGTCTGGTCGGCCATGTCTTACGACGCCAAACTGAACCTGATTTATCTGCCAACCGGCAACGCCACCCCGGATTTCTGGGCGGGTGAGCGTACCGCGCTGGACGATAAATACAGCTCTTCTATCGTCGCCGTTGATGCCACCACCGGCCAGGTGCGCTGGCATTTCCAGACCACCCACCACGATCTGTGGGACTTCGACCTGCCTTCCCAGCCGCTGCTGTACGACCTGCCTGACGGCAAAGGCGGCACCACGCCTGTACTGGTGCAGACCAGCAAGCAGGGCATGATCTTTATGCTCAACCGCGAAACCGGTAAGCCTGTCGCGAAGGTAGAAGAGCGTCCGGTACCGGCTGGTAACGTTGAAGGTGAACGCTACTCACCCACCCAGCCGTATTCCGTCGGCATGCCGATGATTGGCAACCAGACGCTGACTGAATCCGACATGTGGGGCGCGACGCCTGTCGACCTGCTGCTGTGCCGTATTCAGTTTAAAGAGATGCGTCATCAGGGCGTCTTCACCCCGCCGGGTCTTGACCGTTCCCTGCAGTTCCCTGGCTCGCTGGGCGGAATGAACTGGGGCAGCGTCTCGGTTGACCCGAACAACAGCCTGATGTTCGTCAACGATATGCGCCTCGGACTGGCAAACTACATGGTGCCGCGCGCTAACGTGGCGAAAGACGCCAGCGGCATTGAGATGGGCATCGTCCCGATGGACGGCACGCCGTTCGGCGCAATGCGTGAACGTTTCCTGTCACCGCTTGGCATTCCGTGCCAGAAACCGCCGTTCGGCACCATGTCCGCGGTCGATCTGAAATCCGGCAAACTGGTGTGGCAGGTGCCTGTCGGTACGGTGGAAGACACCGGCCCTCTGGGCATTCGCATGCACATGCCTATCCCAATCGGGATGCCAACGCTGGGCGCGTCGCTCTCAACCCAGTCCGGCCTGCTGTTCTTCGCCGGTACTCAGGATTTCTACCTGCGTGCGTTTGATACCGCCACCGGAAAAGAGATCTGGAAAGACCGACTGCCGGTTGGCAGCCAGTCCGGCCCGATGACTTACGTCTCACCGAAAACCGGTAAACAGTACATCATCATTAACGCCGGGGGCGCTCGCCAGTCACCGGATCGCGGTGATTACGTTATCGCATACGCGTTACCTGATAAGAAATAAGCTGTGAAAAAGGGACCGAAGGGTCCCTTTTTTTGTAGGTCGATTTTGTAGGTCGGGTAAGCGAAGCGCCACCCGACACTGCTGGCGACTCAGAACGTCTCCCAGTTATCTCCGGAAACCGTCGCCGCCGGGCGCAACGGCGCGTTCTTCGCCACTGGCACAGACGTCACCGCGCGGCCAGGCTTCGCGCCGCTTAAACGAAATGCCCCCACAGCCTCGGTCAGACGTGCGCCCTGTTCTTCCAGGGATGCCGCGGCTGCGGATGCTTCTTCCACCAGCGAGGCGTTCTGCTGGGTCACTTTATCCATCTCCGAAATCGCCTGGCTGACCTGCACAATACCGCGGCTCTGCTCATCCGATGCGGCGGCAATTTCCAGCATGATGTCGGTCACGCGCTTAACCGCGTCGACGATTTCATTCATGGTGTTACCCGCAGCCACCACCTCACCCGACCCCTGATCGATAAGGGAAACCGACTCATTGATCAGGCTTTCGATCTCTTTTGCCGCGTTGGCGCTACGGCTTGCCAGCGTACGCACTTCACTGGCTACCACCGCAAATCCACGCCCCTGTTCACCCGCGCGCGCCGCTTCTACCGCCGCGTTCAGTGCCAGAATATTGGTCTGGAAAGCAATGCTGTTAATCACGGCGGTAATCTCAGAGATCTTCTTCGAACTGCTGGAGATGTTGCCCATCGTTTTGACCACGCCGGAGACCATCTGGCCGCCACGGCTGGCTTTTCCGGAGGCATCTTCCGCCAGCTTGCTGGCATGATGCGCGTTATCAGCGTTCTGTTTCACCGTGGCGGTTAACTGTTCCATGCTCGCGGCGGTCTGCTCAATGGCCGCGGCCTGCTGCTCGGTGCGCGAAGAGAGGTCAGTATTACCGGCAGAAATCTCGCTGGTTCCGCGATAGATCTCCTCCGCGCCCTGACGCACGGTGCCAACCGTTGTTTCGAGGGAGTGCTGCATGGTTTGCAGATCGCGCGTCAGACGGCCAATTTCGCTGCGTCCGGCCACATCGTCCGGCATCGTCAGGTCACCTTTTGCAATATTCTCGATACGTTTCGCAGCACGCTGTAGCGGATAAATGACCGTGCGGCGCAGCACAACGAAGGTCATCGCGGTCAATACCAGCGCCAGCACAAACGCGCCCACCATAAACATCAGCCCCAGCTGCGTGCGGCTGTGCGCCTGCGCCGTTAGCGCATTGGCACGGTCGGTGCGGATCTTAATCGCCTTCAGCAGCACGGCATTGTAAGCGTCATCCAGCGGGCGCGCGGTTTCATTTTCGTGGTTGATGATCGCTTCGAACATGCCGTTTTTGGCAAATTTGACCATCGGCTGCATGCCCGCGATATAGGCGTCGTAGCGCGCTTTCAGGTCAGCATCCAGCGCTTCGTCTTCAGCGGTACGCACGGAGCGATTCATATACGCGTTAAAGCTATCCTGGGACTGCTTGATACGCGTTTCCGCCTCGCTGATGTTCTGCTTCATCGCATCCATCTCTGCGATACGGCTTGCCGCGCCGGCGTGGATCAGATTGATACG
Source organism: Enterobacter sp. MGH 37 (assembly GCF_000534515.1). Lineage (NCBI taxonomy): Bacteria > Pseudomonadati > Pseudomonadota > Gammaproteobacteria > Enterobacterales > Enterobacteriaceae > Enterobacter > Enterobacter sp. MGH 37. The sequence continues at coordinate 1,382,263 of NZ_KI973205.1, read as the reverse complement.
CGCGGTGCGCAGATGGTTTGAGCTGTTCGACAGCCCCATACGCACCTGAATCTCTGATGTGACATCCTGCAGATCGTTATCGGCCTGCAGCAGGAAATATCCCGCCAGACCCGAGCTCAAGGCAAACAGCAAAATAATGCCACCGAGAATGGAGGAAAACAGCGGAACCAGCCTGATGTGATGCAAGAAGCCCAGCTTACGCTGCGCCTGCATCGAAGTAGTGTTGTCCATGACCGTCGACTCTCTTATAGGTAAGATGCGTAAAAACACGCCTGTTAAGTAGTCATCGGCACGGCAGGGATTAAGATTACGGCTAAAAACGCCGCACTGGTCACACTTTAGAGAAGATTATTAAAGAAATGCCAGCGGCTAAAAACCGCTGGCAGAAGAGTTACTTGTCGCCGAAATGAATAACGGTACGGATGGATTTTCCGTCGTGCATCAGATCAAACGCTTCGTTGATCTGCTCCAGCGGCAAACGGTGAGTAATGAACGGATCGAGCTGAATCTTACCGACCATAGCATCTTCAACCATCCCCGGAAGCTGGGTACGGCCCTTCACGCCGCCAAACGCGGAACCGCGCCACACGCGTCCGGTGACCAGCTGGAATGGACGGGTTTTAATCTCCTGACCCGCGCCGGCCACACCAATAATGATGCTCTCGCCCCAGCCTTTGTGGCAGCATTCCAGCGCGGAACGCATGACGTTAACGTTGCCGATACACTCAAAGCTGAAGTCCACGCCGCCGTCGGTCATCTCAACAATGACATCCTGAATCGGTTTTTCGTGATCTTTCGGGTTAACGAAATCGGTCGCGCCCATTTCACCCGCCAGTTTGAATTTCTCCGGGTTAGTGTCGACCGCAATAATACGCCCGGCCTTCGCCTGCACCGCGCCCTGAATCACCGCCAGACCAATGCCGCCGAGACCGAACACCGCCACGGTATCCCCCTCTTTGACTTTTGCCGTGTTATGGACCGCGCCAATGCCGGTCGTCACGCCGCAGCCCAGCAGGCAGACTTTATCCAGCGGCGCCTGCGGGTTCACCTTCGCCAGAGAGATCTCCGCGCAAACGGTATACTCGCTGAAGGTGCTGGTGCCCATGTAGTGGTAAATCGGCTCGCCGTTATAAGAGAAACGGGTCGTCCCGTCAGGCATCAGCCCTTTGCCCTGCGTGGCGCGAACAGCCTGGCAGAGGTTGGTCTTGCCGGATTTACAGAACTTACACTCGCCGCATTCCGCCGTGTACAGCGGGATAACGTGATCGCCAGGCTTCAGGCTGGTCACGCCCTCGCCCACCTCCACCACGATCCCGCCGCCTTCGTGTCCCAATACCGCCGGGAAAACACCTTCCGGATCGTCGCCGGACAGCGTGAACGCATCGGTATGGCACACGCCGGTATGGGTAATTTTGATCAGCACTTCGCCTTTTTTCGGTGGTGCGACGTCGATTTCAACGATTTTCAGCGGCTGGCCGGGGCCAAATGCAACAGCAGCGCGAGATTTCATAGGTCTTCCCTTTTTGTCAGGTGTGTGGGTTTATTTTAGATAAGAGCGCAGCAAATGGCCGACTTCTGCCATGCGCACGGCTCGCTGATCCGGCGTTGTCTCTCCCGTCACCAGCTCATCTTTGAGATGAATTTCTACCATTTCGCCCATCAGGCCATTGGCAGCACCGCGCACGGCGGCAATTTGCTGCAGGATAGCCAGACAGGGATCGCCCGACTCCAGTGCGCGTTCAAGGGCATCGACCTGGCCCCGAATGCGACGGACGCGAGTAAGAATACGTTTTTTATCTTCGGGTGAATGCGGCATACGCCCTCCTGATACTATAGGGGGGTATGGTATCAATGAAACCAACTTTCTGTAAACAGTAAGTTTCAAAGGGAAATCACATCTTTTATGAATAACCACCCTAAGAGAGTGGGTAATATCTCTCAACGTGAAATAAGGAGGTTGTATGACGTATTACAATTTTACTGATTGTGAACAACAAAGTCGCTTTAGCAAAAATAAGCACGTTCCCGTTCCACACGCTGCAATGCGCAAATACTACGAGTGGCGGAGAAAGGTCCGGGATTTTGGACATGATCCGAAGACGGCGGCTAATTCTGTCTGTGATGCAAATCCAGAGAAGCTGCACGGGGATACCTATTCGTTCAGGCTGACCCAGGAACATCGCGTTGTTTATACAAAAATCGGCTGCAACATCACCGTACATTCCATCGGTGGACATTACGTAAGGCAATAATATTCAGGCCAGGAATTAATATAAAAAGGCCCTGACTTTAATCAGGGCTATAAAATGCGTATATAGCGGACTATGCTGTGTTCACTTTTCACTCTTTTAGCACGCGTATTTCTTCAAGCAGCCACTGTCTAAGAATTCGTATTTTATATGAATCCTTATTATCTGAACGGAAAACGAGATCGTATCCCCGCTCCGCCTGAAGTATGTATTGCGGAAACGGCACAACAAGCCTTCCCGCAGCGACATCATCGGCAATCAGAATACTGCGACCAAGAGCCACACCTTCACCCCGTATAGCGGCTTCAGTCGCCATGCTGCCGAGGGTCCATACGGGTCCCTGAGGGCATTTGAAATTTTTCTCTCCGGCCATTTCAAACCATGCCTCCCAGTTCGCCAGCATTCTGTATTCATGAAGGAGAACGCAGTTTGAAAGTTCCTTAATGTCTTTCAGACCGTTATGTTCCCTTAAAAAACCCGGGCTACAGACAGGGGTGACGGTTTCATTCAAGATACGCTCAGAAGTCACGTCGCGATAATTGCCCAGGCCGTAACGAATTGCAGCATCTACCTGACCGTCGTTGAGATCCACATTAATGTCAGTGACGTCGAGCTCAATATCAAATTCAGGATATTGCTGCCTGAAACGACTAAGACGCGGGGCCAGCCACTTACTGGCAAAGGATACCGTTGTACTGATACGCAAACTTTTTGCCGGATTTCTTCCGCGCAAACGCTCGGACTCCCTCAATAAATCACTAAGAAGGCGGGTAACCGCAAGGTGGAATTCAGCCCCCTCCTCCGTCAGGATTATCTGTCGTGTAAGTCTTCGAAATAGCTTCATCCCCAGATGCTCTTCGAGCTTCCGGATTTGCCGGCTTATCGCGCCATGCGTAACGTGCATCTCCGCTGCCGCCAGCGTCATGCTGGAGAGCCTGGCAGTGGCTTCAAAAGCCCGGAGAGTTTGCAGTGGTGGGAGACGATCTAACATCATACGTGTGATAATAATTCACACGTAGTGTGAGAACAAATGATTTGTCAGGCCATCGTCCCAAAATCAAAATCGGCAAAAACAACCATTTCATTTTCATAATGATAATCGGAGGGATAGTGGAAAGTTTGTTCGTATAAGGGACGCTTGGCCCTGGTCGGCCTAATGCTCATATTCTTGAGAGTATCGGTGGTACCTGGCAGAAAGGGCACGTTGGCGGTTCTCTGATAAATAAAGGCTGGGGTGCTGAGATGGGGTATCCGGGGATCGTGCTGGATGATTCAGGTAATCGTGTTCAAGGTTTTATTTTTACTTCAGTGAATTTGCCTAATCACTGGGATGTACTCGATGAATTTGAAGGCGCTGAATATGAGCGTGTACCGGTAGACGTGACGACTTCTAGCGGGCAGACAATAAAATCGTGTGTTTATATGCTTAAATCCTGAGCTCACAGGCGGCGCAGATGCCGGGCACGCTGTGACCTTGCACGGAGAGAGGAACATTGCGCAAGATCGGTCAGGATCCTGCCCTAACGCTCGGGCAAAGTAGATCATCAGGAGGATGTCATGAACGATGCAGCCAAATCGGCATACCGTGAGCGCTTATACAGGGTGTGCGACTATATTGCCCACCACCTGGATGAACCGCTCACGCTGGAAAAGCTCAGCGCGATAGCCAGCTCTTCACCTTATCATTTTCATCGTCAGTTTCTGGCGTTCAGTGGTCAGCCGCTGTATCGCTATATCCAGTGGCTACGCCTGCGCCGAGCCTCCTGGCGACTGGCCTTTAATCCGCAGGATAAGGTGATTGATATTGCGCTCGATGCCGGTTTCCAGAACCCCGAATCGTTCAGCCGCGCCTTCAAAACCGCGTTTGGAAAGAGCCCGCGTCAGTTCCGGCAGCAGCCGGACTGGCTAAGCTGGCACCAGCGCGTACCGAAAATGACCTTTCAGGAGCAAAAATCGATGGACGTTAAAATTGTTGATTTCCCCCAAACTCACGTGGCCATGCTGCAACACCGTGACAGCCCGGATCGGGTTAATGACAGCGCGGCGACATTTATCGCCTGGCGTAAGGCCACGGGGCTATCGCCAGTACGCGAAAGCAGCACGTTTGGCATCGCCTGGGACGACCCGGCAACCACACCTGCCGATGCCTTTCGCTTCGATATCTGTGGCAGCGTTACGGAGGCAGTACCAGAAAATGCGTTCGGGGTTGCCAATGGTGAAATCAAAGGCGGACGATACGCTGTCGGGCGTCACACCGGCTCGCTGGATACGATCTCCAACACGGTATGGGCGATGTTCCGCGACTGGCTACCAGACAGCGGCGAAACGCTGCGCGATGCACCGGTATTTTTCCACTACCTCAATTTTGTCCACGAGGTGCCGGAACATGCGCTGCAAACGGATATCTATCTGCCGTTAAATTAAGACGGATGACTTCCCCCGCCATCAGCTGAACGTCTTACCGCCTGCGCCAGTTTATGCAGTTCCTCCTTAAGCCAGCGGGTCGCCCCCCGCTGGCCGCTGCGTTTATGCGAGTAAATTTTCACTTCAAACGCGCGGATTGAAAACGGTAAAGCAAATATCCTGAGATCCGCAGCCGCGACCAGCTTCTCAGCCGCAAACCGCGGGATCGCCATCAGCAGATCGCTTTGTGCAACGATAAACGGGGCGCTGAGCATCGACGGCGTTTTGATCGCTATGTGCCGGGTATAGCCCAACTGTTCAAGCCGCAGATCCAGAACCCCTTGTTTCTCATTCCAGGGCGTGACCACCAGATGTCGGGCCGCGAGATAATCCTCCAGCGTCAGCCGTGTCCGGCTGGCGTTACTGATGACCACATACTCATCTTCGAACCAGCCTATCTCCTCCAGTTCCGGATGACGAATATCCTCCGAGGTACTGAACCCGAGCGCCAGATCCACTTCCCCGGCTAATAGCTCCGTCAGCGCCGGGCTGTGGGGCAAATAACGCAATTCAAAACGCAAACCAGGGGCAGCATGCTGCAAGGAGTGCATCAGGGTCGGAAAAACGCAAAGCGCGGTAAAATCCGTAATCGCAATGTGTAAGCTCTCGGTACTGCTGGGGGCGTCAAACTCCGGCTGCGGGGTCAGCTCATGATTCAGGAATGACAGTGCGGAAGCGATGGAAGGTGCGAGCTGAGAAGCATACACGCTGGGGGACATACGATGCCCTTCCCGGAAAAAGAGCGGATCGTTCAGCGTCGCGCGCAGACGCGAAAGCGCATGGCTCAGTGCCGATGTGCTCATCGCCAGCTCATCGGCTGCCAGACGAACAGAACGATGGCGGTAAATCGCGTCGAAAACGGGCAACAGGTTTAAATCAAGACGTCGTAAAGTCGGATGCATAATATTCATCATTTGTTGATTTCATTGCACTTAATTCTTCGGACAATACTCCGTATGCTTAACGCCATCAATCGCGAAACAGACAAAAAGCAGGAATAACAATGAGCATTATCCTTCGTCAGGCCCGTCCCGAAGATGCCGCGGCCATTTACGCCATGATCTACGAGCTGGCAGTCTATGAAAAAGCGCCGGAAGAAGTGGTTACCACGCCAGAGGAGATCCGTGAAACGCTCTTTGGCGCGGGAAGTAACACCGAAGCGTTGATCGCTGAGTATGAAGGCAACATCATCGGCTATGCCGTGTTCTTCACCAGCTATTCAACCTGGCTCGGACGCAACGGGATCTATATGGAAGACCTGTACGTTTCCCCAGAGTATCGCGGTAAAGGCGCGGGAAGAGCGTTACTGAAACATATCGCGCAACTCGCGGTAAAGCGGCAGTGTGGTCGCCTGGAATGGAGCGTTCTGGACTGGAACCAGCCCGCCATTGATTTTTACCTGAGCATTGGCGCGCTGCCGCAGTCTGAATGGGTGCGCTATCGCCTTGATGGCGACGCGCTGCTGAGTTTTGCCGAATAACAGCGTCTCTCTGTGCGAGTCCTTTCGCACAGAGATATATCCGAAAACAGCCCTGCCAGGTGCCGAAATTAACCTTTCGTCTCTCATATCTGCAAAGAGCGGCTATCCTTTAATTATCAACACAAGGAGGCAAAGATGTCTGATTTCGGTACTGATAAAAACACCCAGTTTGCTGAAGATAAAGCAAAAAATAAGCTCGATGAAATTGCAGGTTCTGCACAGCAGCAGTTTGGTGAATTCGTCGATTCACCAAAGCACCAGGTAAAAGGCGCGGCTAAAAAATATGCCGCGCAGGCCAGCGATGCGGTTTCTGATGTAACAGAAGCGGTCAGAAATAACCCGCTAACCGGCCTTATCGCCGCCGGTGCCGTCGGTATTGTTCTCGGCCTGCTACTGGGTCGTAAATAATCAAGGCCCTTCGGGGCTTTATTTTTAGCTAAACTGTCTTACCATGCGATCTAATTCCTCCTCCTTCACAGCCCGTGAGAGATAATATCCCTGAAAGTTTTTCACGCCCAGTTCGACTAATTTTTCAAATTTCTCTTCACTGTCCACCCCTTCAGCAATGCAGTCCGTTCCGGTCATGTCGCTGTATATCTGAATCGCTTTAATCAGATTATAATCGTTGTCGTTCGCCACAAAATGCTCGACGATGTCACGGTCCAGTTTCAACCCGTCAAAATGCACCTGCCTGACAGGAAACATGGTGTGATGGTTAGAGAAGCAGTCATCCAGAAACAGTCTGCACCCGGTATTACGCAGATGCCGCATGGTTTCAGGGATCTTCTTGTCTTTGGTCACATCGATATCTTCTGCAAATTCAAAGACAAGCTTTTCCGCCCACTGGGGTTTGAGCAACATGCCGATGGCTTTCCGGGCCATCTCCGGCAACGCTTTCCCGGAAGCGAGACGAGGCGTAATATTGACTGAAAAATAGAATTTCCCATTATATTTATTAATCCCGGACACGGCAGCGTGGATCACCAGGGCCGTTATTTTTAACCATATCTCGTGATTTGAAATGTCATTAAGAAAAAAGGCTGGCTTGACTATTTTGCCGTTTTTATTCCAGCGGATCAGTATCTCAAAGCCCACCCCTTTTTTGTCGCGATCGGTAATGATCTGGTAGGCCGGGAAGATCTCCCTTTTCACCAGAGCATTAAAAATATCTGCTTCTTTATCCGTCAATTCTGCTTTAAGACGATTGTTTTTGTGACTTCTTTCCGCTTTGAAGTTATGCGGATCGTTTAACCATCGTTTAATATAATGTAACTTCTGCACACCTTCCTTACGATGGGTATAAACCGTTTTATTTGAAAGCCCCAGCTTTTCGCACAGATCTTTTACGGACATTCCGCGGTAGAAATTCAATAAAACGTCAATTTCTCTTCTTGTTAGCCATTTCAGATTTTCCTGCGGAGAATACCCCAGACAGTGATCGCGTAATAATCGCGAGTGGTCTTTAAACCCCTTATTATGGGTATGGAAGCAGTTGATGACATCAGAAACGCTGGCGATCCGAATCAGTGATAATTGATGGCTGTTATGTAAAAGGCTACCCAGGGTGCGATATAACCAGCTGTCAGGTATATCACTATAAAGGGTCACGCATCGGATAACAGGCAATGCATTCAGTACGGATGCCAGCCGCGTCAGACTTTCCAGCAGAGTGACAATCCCTTTACCCGGAAACACAACAATATTAGCATGTTGATTATTAAGGATATTTTCCCTATCCCGTTGGCAGACATCATCTCCCTCAAAGTGGATATGCGAAGCGTCTATGCCGTACTTTTTCAGGAGCAAAGCATACCCCTGGAAGGTAAAACCGCAGGTTGAGATGACAAACCGCCGATCGTCGCGAGCAACATTTCTGTGAGAAATTTTGTGGGTCATAACCTGCTCCTGGGCACAAAATCGCCATTCTTATTATGAATACGGAATATGTAATACAGCTGGTGTATAGAATAATTTTACAGTACGCCATCAGGTTAAGATACTGTTATCAACGTTCCGCACCGGAACATCTTTGCGTTAATCACTCTCTCTTCTGTCGACAAATGTAAATATATCTTTCTTTTCAAATAACGACGGCAAAACACTGTTTCTCAGGTATAATGAAAATTCCGAAAAAGAAGACTGGATACTTCATCTATCGGTTCATCAAACACGAGAAAAATGCTATGGATAATCACATCTCATCCAGGGCCTTGCTACATCGACGGGATGTTATAAAGAGCAACCCACGATTTGGTGAGGCAATATTAGAGCACTACACAATTAATGACACCATCTATAAAAAACAACCTTTGTTCTACAAGACAATGCTTCAGGAAGCGCGGTTCAACATTATTCTCGCCATGTGTTGTTTTATATTTGGCAATCAGGCCGAGTCAGTATCTGAGATTAAAGAGCTATGCTCCCGCTATAAAATAGCCAGCCCTAATAGTGTGATTGCGATCATTACTCTTCTCAGAACCACGGGGCGCATCAGGACCTGGCGCTGTACGGATGACCGTCGAAAAACACGAATAGCCCCGACCGAAAAAGGATTGAGTGAACTTAAACGCTATATGTCCGGTGCATTTTTGCCCGTCAGCATTCTTTATCCGACGTTTAATATTGATGTAAACCTGCTGGATAATGACACATTGAGAAATAATTTTTTCCGCCGCGCAGCGGAATATCTCTTCCGGGGATTAACCTTCAGGAAAGTGTTACCCGAGGTAGGATTATTTATCGATAAAGATGGCGGACGCATGATTATGCTTTATCTTTATCTGCAGGCCATAAAAAACAAATCTGCTCATGGTGCAGTTATTGATTATTCTGCCAGCACGCTCGCGAAAGAATTCTTTGTTTCGCGGATCCACGTCAACCGGATTATCAAAACAGCGCAAGAGGCAGGATATCTGAAAGATCGCGGTGACGGCCGCCTGTCGGTGTATCCGGCTTTTCTCGAACTGGTCGAAAACTATGCCGGACTCTATTTCGCGTATGTCACCCATTACATTAACGTGGTACCGAAAGAACGACGCCACCCCAACAACGTCACATTAACGGTATAATAAAAATGGCGTTCGGTTCCCCGAACGCCCTGCCCTTATCTCTCCCGCAGCGCTTCTTTCGCTTTGTTGAGCGGCTTCAACAGATAATCAAGAATGGTTTTACTGCCGGTTTTGATATCCACCGTCGCAATCATCCCCGGAAAGACCGGAAATTCCTTACCTTGCTTATTGGTCAGATGGTTACTGTCGGTGCGGATATAAACGCGGTAGTAGTAAACATCCCTTTTCACCTCATCCTGCAAAGTATCCGGTGAAATCATGGTCACTTCCCCTTCCAGCCCACCGTAAATGGAGTAGTCATAGGCCGTCACTTTTACCAGCGCTTTCTGGCCGGGATGGATAAATGCCACGTCGCGCGGGGAGATTTTTGCCTCAACCACCATCTGATCGTCCAGCGGCACCAGGCTCATCAGTTTGCCATTCGGCGGAATAACGCCGCCCACGGTCGTCACGTCAATATCCTTCACGATGCCACGCACCGGCGCATTGAAGGTCAGCCGGGTCAGGGAATCCTCACGTCCTTTCATCACCGAACGCTGAGCTTCAATTTCCGCGTTGGCTTTTGCCAGTTCTTCACGGGCGCGAACGTAATACTGGTTTTTCATCTCGGTGATTTTATTCTCAAGCTCATTTTTTTGACGCTCAAGACGTAACACCTCCACCTTGCTGGCCGCCCCCTGGGTCACCAGCGGACGGGTTAACGACAGTTCTCGTTGCACCAGTTCAGCCCCCTGACGCAGGCCGGCCAGCCCTTTTTCCAGGCTTTCGCGACGGGACTGATAGAGCGCCGTCTCTTGTTTGACCAGCTCAACGTCGTCATCCAGTTCTTCGGGAAAAATCAGCGCCGTGTCGTTGACCTCGGCCTTCAGGCGCGCCGCCGTTGCCAGCGCGGCATTCAGACGGGACTCACTCTCCAGCACGCTGGACTCGGTTTTTGTCCGGTCTAACTGCGCAAGCTGCTGACCGCGTTCGACAATGTCGCCTTCGCGCACCATCAGGCTGTGAATAATGCCCCCTTCCAGGGACTGAATCACCTGCTCATGCGAAGACGGAATCACCTTGCCGCTGCCGGTTGTGACTTCATCAAGCTCGAACAGGCTCGCCCAGGCGATAAATACCGCCAGCAGGGCGAACAGCGCCCATGCCACCAGCGACGACCTCGGCAGGCGTGGCTCTTTCAGACGGCTATTAAAACGGGTTAAATCATTCATGCCACACCCTCCTCAGCAACCGCCGCCGCTTTCATGGTCACGGTGCGCTGCGCGGCTTTTGGCGTCGCCATACCGTGCTGATGCAGGATCGCGTCGCGCGGGCCGTCCATCACCACCTTGCCGTTTTCCAGCACAATGATGCGGTCAACCAGGTCCAGAATTGGCAGGCGGTGGGTGGCCACCACCAGCGTCCGCCGCTTGCCCAGCCACTGGTGAAGATGCTGAATAAACTGCTTCTCGCTCACTTCATCCAGCCAGGCGGTAGGCTCATCCAGCAGCAGAATCGTCGGAGAAGTGATCAGCGCGCGCGCCAGCAGCAGCGCCTGACGCTGCCCGCCGGACAGCCCCGTGCCGCCTTCATTGATAAGGGTGTTCAGCCCCATTTTCTGCTTGCGCACAAACTCCAGCGCGCCGCTGTTCACCAGCGCCTGATGAATTTCTTCGTCAGTCGCCAGTGGGTTACCCATCAGGATATTGTCCCGCACGGAGCCAAAGAACAGCCGCGCCTGCTGGCTGAGCAACTGCATGTCGCGACGCAGATCGGCCGGGTCCAGATGGTTAAGCGCGATATCGTCCAGCAGGATGCTGCCCTGCTGCGGCTCCTGCATGCCCGCCAGAAGTTGCAGCAGCGTGCTTTTGCCGGAGCCATTTCGGCCAAGCACCGCCACGCGCTCCCCGGCACGGATCTGCAGCTTGCTGATGTTAAGCACGCTGAGTTTCTCTTCTTCATCGTAGTAAAACCCGACGTCCTCCAGCACGTAGTCGCCGCGCAGATGGGCTTTATGCACCTTCTTCCCGTGCTGCGGATCGTCAATCGGTCGCTGCATCAGGTCGTCCAGCCCCTTACGGGCCACTTTTGCCGACTGCCAGCGGGAGAGCACGCCTGAGATCTGCGACAGCGGCGCGATGGTGCGCGACGCCAGAATCGAGGTTCCTACCAGCGCACCGGTGGTCATATCCCCGCTGATCACCAGATAACAGCCCACCAGCAGGACTACCGCATAGACGATAGACTGCACTTCCTGGGTCCAGGTCAGCAGCAGGCCCGTCAGCCAGCGCTGCTTCATGCCGACGCTGGCGGCGACATCGTTGGTGTTATTCCACTGGTTCTGAAAACGCTGCTCGGCGCGCATCAGCTTGATGTCCTCAATGCCCTGCACCGCCTCCACCAGCGTGGCGTTACGGATAGCAGATTCGCGCATCCCCTCGCTGGAGAGTTTGCCCAGCGGACGCTGCACCAGCAGGCCCGGAATCAGCAACAGCGGCACGGCGAGAAGCACCACCAGCACCAGCGGGCCGCCAATCATCCACAGAATAAAGACGAACAGCAGGAAGAACGGCAGATCGGAGATCGCCGCAATGGTAGTGGAGGTGATGAGTTCACGCACCGACTCCAGCTCGCGGATCTGCGCAATAAACGAACCGGTTGATTTGGAGCGTGCGCCATTTTTAATCCGCAGCGCGTGGGCAAACACACGCTCTGAAATGCGCAGGTCGGCGCGTTTCCCCACCACGTCAGATATATGCACGCGCAGCATGCGCATGACGAATTCGAAGACAATGGCAATCATGACGCCGCCAAACAGCACCCACAGCGTGGCTTCTGATTGCGACGGTACGACCCTGTCGTACACCTGCATGGAAAAGACCATGCCAGAGAGAGCCAGTACGTTAGCCACCAGCGCCACCAGCATAATGTCGCTGTAGCGTCGCCAGTCTTTCAGCGCCAGCTGCCAGAACCAGTTTTTCTCATACGGTTTAATGTAATCGTCCACGCGGGCATCCGGTGTGGACTCCAGCGGGCGCAGCACCAGCAGGGTTTTTAACCGTGTCCCGAGCGCTTCCAGCGTCAGCGTCGTCTCCAGGCCACCGTCTCCGCTAAACTGCAGGCTGACGTTGCCTTCGTTGTCCATGCGGGTAATCACTGCGATTTGTCCGCCGGTGAATTCCGCCAGCAGCGGTAAACGCCACGGATCGAGAGAGACCGCTTCCGCCGCCACTACACGCATCCCCAGCCCTAGCTGGCGCGCCATCTCCTCCAGCACCAGCTGGCGCGGAGACTGACTTTCATGGTTAATCGTGACCCGAACATGTTCCGCGGAAAAGTCCAGCCGATAGTGCTTCGCGATGATCAGCATGCCCTGCAGCCAGGGTTCGTACTGTGGATGTGTCTTCATAATCTCCGGGTTAACGCTATTCGTGTATAGAAATGCCAAAAGGCCGCGGGGATCGCTCCCCGCGGCAGGGTTTTACGCAATTAACAGTTGATGATTTGCCAGCAGCGTCGCCAGATCCGTCTGCACGCCGTTCAGCGTCACCAGAGTGGTTGGCGAGAACTGGCCGCCGGTACCGTCCAGGTCAACCTGGATCTCGGTATTGCTGCCGTTTTGCACCACGCGGATGTAATCGGTGATATTGCCCGCGCTACTGTCCAGCGTCGCCACGCCGTTCACATAGCTCGCTGAGCCCGTGCCGGTATAGCCGCTGTCTGAGAGCAGATCGCGCAGGTCAATACGGTCCGTGTCCGCCGTCCCTTCCCAGGTGCCGACGGTAAAGCCGTTCACCACATCGTGACCGTTACCGCCCGTGGCATCCGACGCGTTGATCAGCTTGTAGAGCAACGTATCGTGACCGCCGCTGCCGATGTTGAAGGTGTCATTCCCGCCGCGGCCTTCGAACCGGTTATCAGCGCTGTTGCCGGTGATAACATCGTCGAAGTCCGAACCGTTAATGCCTTCAATATTCAACAGCCGTGTGGTACCAAAGCCAGTGTCCTGTGCGGTTGAAAGGCGCAGGTCAACGGTCACGCCGGAGGTCGCATTGCGGTAATCCACCACGTCCATCCCACCGGTGTTGCTCCAGGTGTCGTAGTCGGAATGGGTATTCCAGCCGCCGGAGCCGTTGTAGGTATAGGTGCCATCTTCTGCAATGAAGGTGTCGTTATACCCGGTCCCGGTGATTGTCCCGCTGTGGCCGCCGGTCGCCGCTTCGGCCGTCAGGACGTAGCCCTCTTTGCCGTTGCCCGCATCCAGACCGCTCCAGGTGACGTTATCCGACACACCGTTGGTGATCTTCACAATCTCTGCCGAGTAGGTTTCATTCGGATCCAGACCGTAGAAGCTCACCAGCGCAGAGGTATCGTTCGACCCGATACCGGACTGGGCGTTGATGATCTGCGAGGCCACCAGCACGCCTGCGGCGTTATACAGGTTGACCGTGTTGCCGTAGTAAGCGTTGATACCCTCGCTATCGACAATGTGCAGATGCATCGCGGTGCCGTCCGCAATGGTTTTGCTGTTCTGAACCAGCACCACCTTGCCGTTCTGCTGAGAAACCAGCAGATCCTTCGCGCCGTCCCAGTTGTAGTCCACCGCGGCCACGCCGGTAGCGTAGGCGATACCGGATGCCAGCTGGCTGGAGGTCCAGGTGGAACCGTACCCGTTGTTGGTGAACAGGGTTGCCGTTTGTGACGCGCCGTAGGTGCTGAGCTTGATGATGTCCATCTGCCCGTCGCCGTTCCAGTCCACCGCCACCGACAGATACCCCGCCGACGCGTTAGAGGCTTCCACCGCGCTCTTGGTGGTAGAGAGCTTCCCGGTGCCGTCGTTGTAGTAGATCACCCCGCCGTTGTTGTTGTAGCTGCTGCCCAGGTACAGATCCATGTAGCCATCGCCGTTGAAGTCTGCCCACGTCATGGACGCCGCCGTGGTGGTGTTCGCGGCGTTGACCACAAACACGTTGGTCAGGTTCTGGCCGATAGAGAGCGTGCCGTTGCCGTTGTTGTTGATTACGGTTAACGAGTACGCGCCGCTGCGGTTGGTGTGCTGAACAATATCCACCGTACCGTCGTTGTTCAGGTCAACACCGGAGATTTCACGCATGGTGGTGAATTGTCCCCAGAAACCTGCGCCGCCGTTGGTGCCGTCCGGCGACAGTACCCCGTTGTTGTTGATCAGGTACGTAATGGAGTCTGCACCCGCATCGCCGTAGGCCAAATCCAGATAACCATCACCGGTTTTGTCGTACGCAATCACGCCGCCGTACCAGATGGTAGTGCCCATTCCCAGCTGGCTGGCGTTATAGGTGCTACCATCGTAGGTCCACATCACCTGCGTGGATCCCGCGTAGGTGTTCTCCGTGGCGAAAATGTCCTGCGTGCCGTTACGGTCAAAGTCAGCGGCGGTCTGGCTCACCACGTAGTAATTACGGGTGTTGGTCAGCGTATTTCCGGCATAGGTCGAGCTATCGCTGCTGGAGTAAGACTGGCCGTTCGCAATGATATTCCACAGACCGCTGCTGTTCATGCCAAGGGTCATGGTGGAGTTGTTGCTGTTCCCCGCCGTGGTTGCCCAGTCGGTATTCACCGTGGTGGTGTCAATCACCAGGCTGCCGGTGGTCGTCCCGGTGGTATTGCCGTTACCCGCGCTGCTCTTCACCTGCGCCGTCACGCTGTAGCTCGCGACGTTCAGCGCATCGCTGTCCGGGATCTGCAGATACCAGGTGTTGTGATCCGGATCGACCACCACCGCACCGCCCGTCTGGGAGGTGTAGGTTTTCCCGTTCACCGTCACCACCAGATACTCACCGTTCACCAGATCGGCAGAGACGGTCCCGCTGACGATCGGCGTGGTATCCGACGTGGTCTGCGCGGTAATCGCCGCCGTGGTGGTCGGTATGCTGGTATCCACGCTCAGCACAAAGCCGTCCGATTCCGTATAGTTACCGGCCTTGTCGGTGACACGCACAATGTAGGTGTGATTGCCATCGCTCAGGCCGTTATCCTGGAAGGACCAGCTTGCGCTGCCGTTCATGGTCACCTGGCCGAGCAAGACGCCATCGCGGTAAAGCTGGACGATCTCGCCGTCGTCCGGGGCGCGGTTGAGCGTCCCGTTGATCACCGGTGAGTTATCGTCAGTGGCGACCGAGCTGCCAAAGGTGCCCGTACGTTCCCCTTCAACGTCGGTATAGCTCACGACCGTTCCCACCGTGTCTGGCGGCGTGGTATCCACCGTCACCACCTGCGACGCGGTAGAGCCCACGTTGCCCGCCTGGTCGATGATCCGCACCTGGTAGGTGTAATCGCCGTCCGCCAGATCGCGGGTATCGGTGTAGCTCCAGCGCTGGTTGGTGACCGTGGCGTCAGACCAGGTATTCCCGCCGTCAAGGCTTATCTGCACGCGCTCGTCGTTTGCCAGCGCGTTGCCCAGCGAGCCGTTAATGGTCAGCGTGGTGTCCATCGTGATGAAATCACTCCCGGACTGACCGGTATCTTCACTGATGCTGTCGATGGTGATGCCATACTGCGGCGCCTGAGTATCCACCGTCACCGCCTGCGAGGTGGTTGCCCCGACGTTACCCGCCTGGTCAATCACCCGCACCTGGTAGTTATGGCTACCGTCGGTCAGGGTACGCGTATCGCTGTAGCTCCACTGGGTCCCGCTCACGGTGGCATACACCCAGGTGGTGCCGCCATCCATGCTCACCTGAACGAACTCACCCGCCCCCAGCTCTGCGCCAAGCGTGCCGTGCAGCGTGTACGAGGTCGAACTGGTCAGGAAGTCATTGTTGTCAAACCCGGTGTCGACGGTAATGTTATCCACGGTCACCGTAATCGCCGCATCCGGGGCGACCGTATCAACGGTCACCTGCTGATGAGCGCTGGCCCCCACGTTGCCCGCCGCATCCACCACGCGAACGTAGTAGTCATAGGTCTGGTTCCCGAGCGTGCGGCTGTCGACGTAGTACCAGCTGTTGCCGGTCACAATCACGTTCTGCCAGGTGACGCCGCCGTCGATGCTGATCTGGGCGTACTCGCCGTCAGCCAGCGTCGCGCCGAGCGAGCCGTGCAGCGTCAGGGACGTATCGTTGGTGATAAAGTCGCTGCTGCTCAGGCCGGTATCGTCGCTGATGCGGTCGATGGCGATGGTTTTGCTGGCGTCCGGCGCGACGGTATCAATGGTCACCACCTGGCTGGTGGTGGCGCTGATATTCCCAGCGTCGTCAATCACGCGCAGCTGGTAGTTGTAATCTCCGTCGGCCAGCGTACGGCCATCGACATACGTCCAGCTCAGCCCGCTGACGCTGACGTCGGTCCAGGTCAGACCGCCGTCGAGGCTGATCTGCGCGTGGTCACCGCTGCCCAGCGCCGCGCCGAGCGTCCCTTTCAGGCTGATCTGGTTGTCGCTGGTGATGAAGTCACTGTCGGACAGGCCGGTATCCTGGGAAACGGAATCCACGGTAATGGTCGTTGCCGCCGGTTTCGTCAGATCAATGACCACGTCCTGGCTGTCCGTTGACCCCACGTTGCCCGCGTTATCAATCACCCGCACCTGATACTGATAGGTCCCGTCGGTCAGGGTGCGGCCGTCCGTATAACGCCATGTGGTGCCGGTCACGGTCAGGTCAATCCAGGTTGCCCCACCGTCGAGGCTGATCTGCGCCTTCTCGTTATTGCCGAGCTGCGCGGTCAGCGAGCCGTTGACCACGACCTGAGCGTCGTTGGTGATGAAATCACTCGCGCTCAGGCCAGTGTCGTTTTGCAGAGAATCAATGCTGATGCCCATCGACGGCGCGGTGAGATCCACGGTGACGCTGTGGTTATCGCTGCCGCTGTTGCCGATGGTGTTGCTGACCTGCGCGTTAATGACGTACGAACCGCCGTCCGCCAGCGCGGTCACGTCTGCGCTTCCGACCGTATAGCGCCAGGTACCGTCATTCTGAACGGTCGCCGTGTAGGTTTTACCGTTCAGCGTGATGGTCACCGTCTGGCCCGCAGGCGCGTCGGTGGTGCCGCTGATGACCAGCGGCGTGCCGTGTTCGGCGGCGCTGACAATGTCATCTTCCGCAAAGGTGTTGATGGTGATAGTTGGGACATCACCGTTCAGCGTTACGTCGTGCGTTGCGCTGCCAGGGTTACCTGCTTTATCACTCACCGTGGCGGTAATCGCGTACTGCCCGTCACTCAGGCCGAGGAAGTCACGGCCCGGCACGAAGACCGACCACGATCCGTCTGCCCCGACGGTGGCCTGATAGCTGTGCCCGTTGAAGGAGACGGTCACCGTCTGGCCCTGTTCCGCCGTGGTGGTACCGCTGATGGTCTGGCCCGCCAGCTGCTCGGCATTGTTAACGATGTCGTCATCGGCCACGGTGCTGATGGTCACGGTCGGCGCGACGGTATCCACCGTTAAGGTGTGCGTCGTCTGACCGCTGTTCCCGGCTTTGTCGTTGACCGAGGCGGTCACCGTCAGCGCCCCCTGGCTCAGCGCGGCCAGATCCGCCGCGGGTACGTCCAGCGTCCAGGTGCCGTCGTTGGCCACGGTAGCGGTATAGGTTTTGCCGCCCAGCGTCACGGTAACGGTCTGGCCGGCCTCGGCGCTGGAGGCACCGTGAACCGTCAGCGGCTGCTGCGCTTCTGCCGCGTTCAGCACATCGTCACCCGACAACGTCGCAATGCTTACCACCGGCGCGGTGGTATCTACGCTGATGTCGTGCGTTGCCGAGGCGCTGTTACCCGCGCTGTCCTGCGCCGAAACAGACACCTGATAGCGCGCGCCATCGGCCAGTGCGCCTACGTCGGCGGCCGGGACGGTAGTCGTCCAGGTGCCGTCGCTCTGAATCGTGGCGGTGTAGGTCTTGCCGTTCAGGGTCACGGTCACCTGCGTACCGCTGGCAAACTGGGCGCTGGAGCCATTAATCACCAGCGCGTTACCCGCTTCTGCCGCGTTGATAACGTCATCGCCGCTGAGGGTATTTACCGTCAACGCCACGGAGGCGGTGTTGACCACCACGTCGTGCGTCTGGGTGCTGCTGTTGCCCGCGCTGTCGGTAATGGTTGCGCTCAGCGTCACTGTGCCGTCGCTCAGCGCGGAAATCACGCTGGCCGGCACGCCCACGCTCCAGTTGCCGCTGGCGTCAACGGTGGTGGTGTACTGGTTCGAACCCAGCGTAATGACCACTTTATCCCCGACGTTCGCGCCGGTTGCCGTGCCGCTGACGATCTGCGCCTGTCCGTGTTCCACGCTGTTGATCACGTCATCGCCCGCCACAACGTTAACGCTGACGGTCGGTGGCGTGGTATCAAGCGTAATCGCTTTACCCGCGCTGCCCGGGTTACCCGCCGCGTCGCTCACGCTGACCTGCACGGTATAGCCGTTATCCGCCAGTGCGGAGAGATCGGTGCCCGGCACGTTGACGCTCCAGATACCGCCCTGCTGCACCTGCGCGGTGTAGCTCTTACCGCCCAACGTCACGGTAACCGTCTGCCCGGCTTCCGCGGTGGTGGTACCGGAGATAGCCACGCCTGCGGACGCTTCGCTGGCGTTGATCACGTTATCGCCCGCGACCGTATCAATGGTGACGGCTGGCGCGGTGGCATCCACACTGTACTCGCGGCCCGCAGAGGCGCTGTTGCCGTTCACGTTAGTCACGCTCACCTGCACGCTGGCATCGCCGTCTTTGAGGCCCGCCAGATCTGCGGAAGGCACGGTAGCCGTCCAGTTGCCGTCGGCATCCACTTTCGCGGTGTACGTCTTCCCGGCGAAGGTGATGGTAACGGTCTGGTTTTCCTCAACGTTCGACGTGCTGCCTGAAAGCACCAGATCCGCGCCTTTCTCCGCCGCGTTAATCACGTCGTCGGTAGCAATCGCATCAATGCTGATGGCGACCGCGGCCAGATCCACGTTCACATCGTGGCTGATGGAGACCGGGTTACCCGCGGTGCTTTGGCCTGCCACGGTAACGGTGACCGTGCCTGCTGCCAGCGCACCCACGTCTGCCGCCGGGATTGCCGCGCTCCAGGTACCGTCTGCCAGCACGGAGGCGGCATACGTTTTGCCGTTGACGGTCACGGTAAGCGTGGTTCCCACCGCCAGCCCGTCGCTGGAACCGGTGACGATCAGGTTCTGACCGTGTTCGATGCTGTTGATCACGTCGTCACCCGCGACGGTATCAACGCGCAGGCCCGGCAGACTGGCGTCTATAGCGATTTCGCGCTCGCCCGCCCCGGTATTGCCGTGGCCGTTGGTCACGGTCGCTGACACCGTCAAATCGCCGTTGCCCAGCGCCGTCAGAACAGACTCCGGCACGCTCACGGACCAGGTCAGATCGTTCTGCACCGTCGCGGTGTAGCTGTTACCGCCAAGGGTCACGGTGACGATATTACCCGCCTCCGCGTTCGTCACGCTGCCGCTGATGGTCTGGCCTGAAGCCACTTCCGCCGCGTTAATGACGTTATCGCCCGCCACGGTGTTGATGGTGACGGTCGGCTGCGCGGTATCCACCAGCAGGTTCGCGGTGTTGCTGACGCTGTTGCCCACGCCGTTGGTCGCCGTCGCGCTCAGGGTGTAATTGGCCTGACCGAGACCCGCCAGATCTGCCGCCGGAACCGTCAGGCTCCAGCTGCCGTCCGCCGCCGTGGTGGCGGTGTACTGCTTGCCGTTCAGGGTCACGGTGACCACGGTGCCTTCTGCCAGGTTGGCGCTGGTGCCGCTGACGCTCAGGTCCTGGCCTTTCTCCACCGCGTT
>NZ_KI973205.1:1360232-1361707 GCF_000534515.1 Enterobacter sp. MGH 37 | reverse complement strand
AGGGTTACCCGCTTTGTCGCTCACGGACGCGGTCACGGTCACGCTGCCGTCGCCGAGCGCCGCAACATCCGCCGCCGGAACGTTCAGCGTCCAGCTCCCGTCCGCGCTGACGGTTGCGGTGTAGTCTTTACCATTCAGCGACACGGTGACCGTCTGGCCCGCTTCGGCGGTGCTGGTGCCGGACACGGTCAGGTCACTCTTCGCTTCGGCCGCATTGAGAATGTCGTCACCCGCGATCGTGTTGATGGTCACGGACGGCGCGGTGGCGTCCACGCTGTACTCGCGGCCCGCCGAGGCGCTGTTGCCGTTCACGTTAGTGACGCTCACCTGCACGCTGGCGTCGCCGTCCTTAAGGTGTGCCAGATCCGCGGACGGTATGGTATACGTCCAGTTACCGCTGTCATCAACGGTAGTGGTGTAGATCTTGCCGTTCAGGCTGATGGTCACGGTCTGCCCGGCTTCCACGTTAGTGGTCGCACCGGACAGCACCAGATCTGCCCCTTTCTCCGCCGCATTGATCACGTCGTCGGTGGCGATGGCGTTGATGCTGATGGCAACGGTCGCCAGATCCACCGTCACGTCGTGGCTGATGCTAATCGTGTTACCCGCCGCGCTGTCGCCGGTGACGCTGATTTTCACGCTGCCTTCCGGCCACGCGCTCACGTCGGCAGACGGGATCGCCGCGCTCCAGGTGCCGTCCGCCAGCACCGTAGCCGCATAATCTTTGCCGTTAACGGTGACGGTCAGCGCCGTGCCCGCCGCCAGTCCGTCGCTGGATCCGGTGACGATCAGGTTTTGCGCATGTTCGATGCTGTTGACCACGTCGTCGCCCGCGACGGTATCGACGCGCAGGCCCGGCAGGTTAGCGTCTATAACGATTTCGCGTTCGCCGGAACCGGTGTTGCCGTGGCCGTTGGTCACGGTCGCCGTCACGCTCAGGCTGCCGTTGCCCAGCCCGGTCAGCACGTCAGACGGTACGTTTACGGACCAGCTCAGATCGTTCTGTACCGTCGCGGTGTAGGTATTGCCGCCAAGGGTGATGGTCACGGTGTTACCCGCTTCGGCATTCGCCACGGTACCGCTCAGGGTTTGCCCGGCCGCCACTTCCGCCGCGTTAATAACGTTATCGCCCGCCACGGTGTTGATGGTGACGGTCGGCAGCGCAGTATCCACCAGCAGGTTTGCGGTGTTGCTGACGCTGTTGCCCACGCCGTTGGTCGCCGTCGCGCTCAGGGTGTAGTTGGCCTGACCGAGACCAGCCAGATCTGCCGCCGGAACCGTCAGGCTCCAGTTGCCGTCCGCCGCCGTGGTGGCGGTGTACTGCTTGCCGTTCAG
Source organism: Enterobacter sp. MGH 37 (assembly GCF_000534515.1). NCBI lineage: Bacteria > Pseudomonadati > Pseudomonadota > Gammaproteobacteria > Enterobacterales > Enterobacteriaceae > Enterobacter > Enterobacter sp. MGH 37. Next base: position 1,360,372 of record NZ_KI973205.1, on the reverse strand, counting down.
GGTCACGGTGACCACGGTGCCTTCTGCCAGGTTGGCGCTGGTGCCGCTGACGCTCAGGTCCTGGCCTTTCTCCACCGCGTTCAGCACGTTGTCGCCGCTGAGGGTGTTGAAGCCGACCGACGGCAGGCCGGTATCGACGG